>JAWKHI010000028.1:0-87030 GCA_041394885.1 Bryobacteraceae bacterium
AGTCTGGTGGCGTCCGTGCCGGCCTCGGCGAATCTGGTGGTCGAGGCCGATTCCGGAGAAGGGTCTGTGGTCATCCGGGTGGACGGATTCGAGGGAATCGCCGCCGCATCGATCAAGCGAGTGGATCTGGTGATCAACGGCCAGGCGATACCGATCGGACACGCTCCGTACCTCATGGCGCGGCAGGCATCGGACTTCGTGCTCAATGCCGACTATTCGGTGCGCGCGGATATCTACAATCTCAATAGCGTGAAAGTAGGGTCCACGGCGACAAAGACGTTTCGACTGACGGAGGTGAATCAACTGATTCAGAATTCGAGCTTCGAATCGGGGAGCGCATCTTGGGCTTACAACGCAGGGGTCGTGTTCGGACAGAACAATGGGGAAGCGCAGTACTACCGGTCATTTCTGGGGAATCGTTTCGTGCGAATGGGAGGCACTGGTGTTGCCCACACGCAGTTCGTCCGGCAGCAGGTGTACCTGCCGGGGAATGCGGTTGCGGCCACTCTCTCATATCGAGTTCGGGTGGACCCGATGGCGGCGCCTGACGCAGGAGACAGGCTGCGCGTGCGTATTAAGAACACGAGCAACCAAATCATTCAAGCGGTGGAAACGGTCACCGGTACCGTGGACACGCACAAGAGCTTCTTCTGGCGGGCTTATCGGAAGACGGTAGCGAGTGTGATACAAACCAAGGGCCAGCACATTCGGGTGGAGTTCGAGTCTACTGAGGACGCTGGCAATGGGACGATCTTCTATGTAGACAATGTCAGTCTCACTTATCGGGTGCTGGGGATCACTCAGTAGTAGGGTTTCGGTTGCCAAGGCGGGGCCAGACAGAAAGTCCGGCCCCGCCTTTTGCCGTTTCAAAGTGTAGGTTCATTGAAAGGCAGATCGACGGTGATCGGGCTGTGGTCTGAAAGACGATCCGCGTAGGAATGATTCAGTTTTTGGTAGGTGCGCGGGAAATGGGGCGCGAAGCGAAATCCGTTGCCCGCAGGGACCTTGACAAAGAACCAGTCGAGCTTGAACTGGCCGATGGGCCCGTAGGTTCTGGTGAGGGAATAGGTGGGCACGAAACCTTTTTCGGCGCGCTGGTTGGAATTGGCTAGAGTTCCATCGCGGCCTCCGGAGCGGGTACGGTCACCGCGAAAGTCAAACCGGCCGCCGTCGTCGAAGCGAACCTTCTCCAGATATTCAAACAGTTCCGCTTCCGGGTTCGGAGCCACGATGGGGATGTGTTTCGCCGTGGGGTCATTGAGGTTCTTGAGGGTATTCACGCCACCGGCCACGATGTCGTAGGCGAGCCCCAGGCCGGTAGCCCACTTGAGGCCGCGAGTGGCCCAAAACTCAGCGCTGCCAACGCGTTTGTAGAATTCGCGGCGAAGCGTGGTGGGCTGGGCGTCTGTCATGGAGGTATTCAAATCGCCGGCGACGACGACGGTATTGGCCGCTCCCTTGAGGTGCGCCATCAGTTCCCTGAACTGCTCGAGCCTCTTCGCCGGCTTGCAGCGGTTCTCCAAATGAGGCGCTACGACGGTGATGGATCCGCCGGGCGCATCCGGAACGTCGAGCGTCACCGTGAGCACGGTGCGGCCGCCGCGGCGAATCTCCCTGAGGATGGTTTCAAGAAATAGCTTCTCACTGGCAAGCCGCTTTCCTTTTTCCACGCGTGAGACTTTGTCTTTCTCCGCACCGTACCAGTCGTAGCCAATCGTGTTGAACGGCCGGGCCGTAGCCTCGCGAATCGGATAGCGCGAGAGGATGGCTGTGCCATGGAGCCCTTTGTACCGGGCCTGGTCCACGACGAGTTCGGCGCGAAGGCGCGCGCTCTCCTCGGCTTCGGTGTCGTCCAGACCGGCGAATTTCTCGGTGCCCAAGCGCACCGGGTCCACTTCAAAAAACTCGACGGCGTAGGCCCAATTCATGTCGAGCGCGGCGCCGAGTTCGCGGACGACTTCGCGGTATCCGGTCCGCTTCAGTCCCCAATCGAGTTCGTTGAGGATGACGATGTCGGCCTTGCGGAGTGCGGCGATGTGGTCCGCGAGTTCGGCGCCCTGCACGGCGTCCTCGAGGTCGGCGTTGGCCAGGAACTTCTTTGTGTCCGTGTACATCGTCGTGATCTCGTCCAGACGCAGGCCGCGCTCCACATTCCAGAGCATCAAGCGGAGCGAGCGGCCGAGGCGGGGCGCATCGACGCCGGACGCTCTTACGCCGCGAAACCACGCCTCGTTATTGACGAAAGGCGTCTTGGAGAGGGCTGCCGCTTTGGCGGCGAGTTCCGGGGGCGGAGGATCCTGCTCGCCGAGGACTCGCAGTTCGTCCCAAGTCAACAGGTCTGGCAAGCGTTCGCGAGCGTACTCCTGGGCGGCGGCGCACCCAGCCCAAAGGGAGATAAGGAGAAAAAACCCAGTTCGCATCGAGCCTCTCTTGATATTCTAGGTAACCGGACACACTGCCATGAAGACGTACCTTCTGCTGACCATTTTGGCCCTGCCCTTGTTACTGAGCGCGCAGGACCGCAAGCTCCGCATCATTGCGTTCGGGGCGCATCCCGACGACTGTGACATCAAATTCGGAGGCACGGCGCACAAGTTCGCCAAAGCCGGACACGCGGTGAAATTCGTGTCCGTGACCAACGGCGACGTAGGGCATCACGAGATGTCTGGCGGCGAACTGGCGCGGAGACGATTCAACGAGACGCAGGAGTCGGCGCGGCGGCTGGGGATCGCCGAGTACGAGGTGCTGAACAACCACGATGCGGAATTGGTGCCCTCGCTCGAAGTGCGCAAGCAGGTCATCCGCGCGATCCGTGGGTGGAAGGCCGACTTGGTGATCGCGCCGCGGCCGAACGACTATCACCCGGATCATCGCTACACCGGCGTGCTGGTGCAGGATGCGGCCTATATGGTGGTGGTTCCGAACTTCATGTCTGAGGTGCCGGCGCTGCACGACAATCCGGTGTTCCTGTACTACCAGGACGGATTTCAGAAGCCCGCGCCGTTCCGGCCGGACGTGGTGGTGAATCTGGATGACGTGTGGGACGCGAAGATCAACGCGATGGACGCCCATGTTTCGCAATTCTATGAGTGGCTGCCTTGGGTGGCGCATCGTTTGCAGGAGGTTCCGAAAGATCCGGCGGCGCGGAAGCAATACCTTTCCAGGATGCGGGTGCAGCGGTTGACCGATGCGGCGCGGCAGACGTTGGAGCGGCGGTACGGGAAGGATAAAGCGGCGTCGATCAAGAACACCGAGTCTTTCGAGCTGTGCGAATACGGGCGGCAGCCGACGCTGGCCGAACTGGATACGATCTTCCCGAAATAGCCATGCGACTGCTTGTACTGCTTTGTCTTTGCGTTGCCGGGGCGCGAGCGGCTGAGTTGACGGGCGCGACGGTGCTGGCGCCCGCTACGTTGAATGCGCGTGAGAAGAAGGCCGTGTCCGTTTTGGTGGAAGAGGTGGAAAAGCGTACTCAGGTGCGGTGGCCGGTGGCGGCGCAGGGCAACAGTGCGGCGTCGATCGCAATCGCGAAGGGCAGTGGGCCCGCGGAAGGTTATACGCTGCGGATCGACGGCCCGAGTGTACGAGTCGAGGGCAACGATTCGCGCGGGATCCTGTTCGGCATCGGTCACCTGCTGCGTATTCTGGAGTGCAGCCGGGGGAGGGTGACGGCGCCGGACCGGTTGACAGTCACCACCTCGCCCAAGGTTGCGATCCGGGGACATCAACTCGGATATCGTCCGAAGACCAATTCCTACGACGGGTGGACGCTGACGCAATGGGAACAATACATCCGCGAGTTGGCGATTTTTGGGACGAACGCGATTGAATTGATTCCGCCGCGATCCGACGATGCCGACGACAGTCCTCATTTCCCGCTCCCGAAGATGGAGACGATGATCGGGATGTCCAGGATCTGCGACGAGTATGGTCTTGATGTTTGGATCTGGTATCCGGCCCTCGATCCCGACTACGCCAAGTCCGAATGGGTGGATTTCGCATTGAAAGAATGGGAACAGGTCTTTCGAAAGCTGCCTCGCATCGACGCGGTGTTCGTTCCCGGTGGCGATCCCGGCCACACGCAGCCGAAGTTCTTGATGCCGATGCTCGAGAAGCAGGCGGCCTCGCTGCGCCGCTTTCATCCCAAGGCGCAGATGTGGGTGGCTCCGCAGGGCTTCTCGACGGCGTGGCTCGAGGAATTTTACGGCATCCTCCGGGAGGGACCCGCGTGGCTGAACGGAGTGGTGTTCGGGCCGCAGATCCGCGTGCCGCTCGCGGAATTGCGAAAACAGGTTCCGGCGCGGTACCCGATTCGTCACTATCCGGACATCACGCACTCTCTACGGTGTCAGTATCCGGTGCCTGATTGGGACCCCGCATATCAACTGACGTTGAATCGTGAGCCGATCAATCCGCGTCCGCTGGATGAGGCTGCCATCTTCCGCCACACGAACCGCCATACGGTAGGCTTCATTACTTATTCGGAGGGATGTAACGACGACGTCAATAAGTTCGTCTGGAGCGGCCTGGGCTGGGATCCGGAGGCGGACGTTACGGCCATCTTGCGCGACTACGGGCGGTTTTTCATCGGGGCGCGGTACGCGGAGGGATTTGCGCAGGGCCTTCTCGCGCTCGAGCGGAACTGGCGCGGTCCGCTCCTTGCCAACGAGAGTGTATATCAAACGCTCGGGCAGTTCGAGCATATGGATCGGGATGCGCTGCCGGCAGTTTCGGCGAACTGGCGCTTCCAGCAAGCGCAGTATCGGGCACACTACGACGCGTATGTGCGGGCCCGGCTGATCTATGAGACGCAACTGGAGCAGCAGGCGCGAGACCGCTTGCGGGAGGCGGGGAGCATCGGGTCAACGGTGGCTATGCGAGAGGCGGAAGTGGCGCTCGATCGTGCCCTGACGCATCGGACGGCTCCGCAATGGCGCGCCCGGACGTTCGAGTTGGCGGAGGCTTTGTTCCAATCGATCCGGATGCAACTGAGCGTGGATTGGTATAAAGCGATCGCGGTAGGGCGCGGCGCGAACCTGGACTTGATCGATACACCGCTCAACAATCGAGCGTGGCTGCTCAAGCGCTTCGCGGAAATTCGCGCGATGAGCGATGAAAAGGACCGGCTCGCCGCGATCGCGGGGCTACTGGAGCGGGCCAACCCCGGCCCGGGTGGCTTCTACGACAACCTGGGCCAACCTGGCTCCCAGCCGCATTTGGTGTCGGCGATTCCTTATGCGGATGATCCGGCGAATCTGGTGAATCCGCTTGCCGCATTGCACACGGGGGCAAAGGGGTCCGCGGAGTGGCCCATGGAGTGGCTGACCAATGCGGAGTCCAGGGACGATGCTCCGATCCGGATGAGATATGAGCACCTCGATCCAACGGGAAGTTATCGGATCCGGATTGTGTACGCGGGCGAAGATAGCCCGTGGGAGTTTCGCTTGATGGCCGATGGGAAATACGAAGTCCATTCCTGGCGCAAGAAGGAGCGTCCGGCCGGGCCGGTCGAATTTGCAATCCCGGCGGAGGCGACGGCCGACGGTAAGTTGGACCTCGAGTTCCAGCGCCGCCCTGGCGCAGGCGGAAACGGACGTGCGGTGCAGGTGTCCGAGGTGTGGTTACTGCGCGCGGAATAGAAAGGTAGAAGCTCAGGCGAGAATGGGCCGGATCACCTGGCCGTGGACGTCTGTAAGGCGGAAATCGCGTCCACCGAAGCGAAACGTGAGCCTTTCGTGGTTGATGCCGAGTAAGTGCAGGATTGTTGCGTGAAGATCGTGGATGGTTAAGATGTTCTCGACCGCGCGGTATCCGTACTCATCGGTCTGGCCGAAGATAAGGCCCTTCTTCAGCCCGCCACCTGCCAGCCAGAGTGAGAATCCGGATGGGTTGTGATCGCGCCCGTCCTTGCCCTGCACGAATGGAGTCCGGCCGAATTCACCAGACCAGATGACGAGGGTTTCGTCGAGCAAGCCACGGGCCTTGAGATCCTTGACCAACGCGGCGATGGGCTCGTCGACGTGAATCGCGTTGGCGGCGTGATTCACTTTCAGTTTGTTGTGCTGATCCCAGGAGTTACCGCCGCCAAGGCCTTTCGGGGGAACGATGGTAAGTTCGACGAAGCGGACACCGCGTTCGATCAGGCGCCTTGCCAGCAGACATTGACGCCCGTATGCCGCTTTGCCGGGGATCTCCGAATCCAGGCAGTATAACTTCTTTGTGGCGGGCGACTCTCCGGCGAGGTCGCATAGCTCCGGCACGGCCCGCTGCATGCGGTAGGCGATCTCGTAGTTCTGGATGGCTGCTTCGACCTGCGTGTCATGATTGGCTGACTCGAGGAAGCCGCGATCCATGGCTGCGACGAAATCCAAGCGGCGGCGCTGGGCGGCATCGGACTCTTTCGGGGTGATGTCCTGCAGCGGTTCGGGGCGCTCCGGATAGACGAAGGAACCCTGATGGAGGGCGGGGAGAAATCCGTTGCCGTAGACGTTGATTCCGCCAAGGGGGATCTCGCCGCTGCCGAGCACGACAAAGCCGGGGAGATTGCGGGACGAGCTTCCCAAGCCGTAGGTGGTCCATGCTCCAAGCGTGGGAAAGCCGGTGAACGGCTGGCCGGAATGGAAGTAGAAGTTGGCTTGGGCGTGTTCCATGAACTTGACGGTCATGGAGCGGATAACGCAGATCTCGTCGGCGATGGAGCCCATGTGGGGGAACAGGCCGCTCACTGGGATACCGCTTTCGCCGTAGTTTTGAAACTCCCAGGGGCAGGGCATGATGTTCCCGTTCTGGTTGAACATCGTGCGGTCGATCGGAACGGGCATGGGCTGGCCGGCTTCCCTGGCGAGTCGCGGCTTGGGGTCAAACGAGTCAATGTGGGAAACTCCGCCCGACATATAGCAGAAGATCACGTTGCGGACCTTGGGCGGAAAATGAGGCTTGGCCTGGGCCGCGGCGCGGTCTTCCGCGAGTAACCCGGCCAGAGCCAGCAGCCCGAAGCCGTTGGAGGCCCTGGTGAGCAATTCCCGGCGAGAAGGTGCGCGTTTACCGGACATACAGGAACTCCTTCAGGTTGAAGATCGAATGAACGAGGTCCTGCCAGGGGTCGCCTGCCGCGGAGCCGATATAGGTAAGCACACGGTCCCGCTCCGGACCAGCGGGCTCGCGTCCTAACGTGCGAAGAAACACCTCTTTCACGCGAGATTGGGGTTCGGGGATCTCTTCCAGGCGGTGCGCCCACTTCTTGCTCTGGTCAATCACGAAAGGGCTATTGAGCAGGGCGAGCGGCTGAGCGGGAGTATTGGTGACATCGCGCTGGCCGCGGGTGGACGCTGGTTTTGGAAAGTCAAACACCTCGAGAAACGGATTGGTGGCATTGCGCCGGATCTCGAGATAGACGCTGCGCCGTCCATTTCCATCGAGTGGGCCTTTCGGTTTGTCGCCCTTGGTGGCGCCGGTATCGTGCGCGTAGTAGACATCGACGGAGGGGCCGAACATGGACCTGTCGAGTTCTCCGGAAGCGGCGAGGATGCCGTCGCGGACCTCTTCGGATTCCAAACGGCGGATCGTCTGATGGGAGTAGAGCCGATTGGCGGGGTCGACGCGTTGGGCGTCGCTGTCGACGGTACTGGCCATGCGATAGGCGCGCGAGTTCGCCAACAGACGCACCAGTTTCTTGATGGACCATCCGTCGTCGACGAAACGTTGCGCGAGCCAGTCCAACAACTCGGGGTGGGACGGGACGTCGCCTAACTTTCCGAAGTTATCGACACTCGCGACGATGCCACGGCGGAACAGATACTGCCAGACACGGTTGACCATCACACGGGCGGTGAGGGGATTCCGCGGGTCGGCCACCTGATCGGCAAGATGCAGGCGGGCCAGCCGGACATCCCGGTAGGGGGATGCGCCGAGAGCGGCCAGGTAGCGCTGGGGAACGGGATCCCCGAAGTTCTTATGGCTGCCGCGGACGAGCAACCGCTGCGGTGGCGGCGCTTCGTCGATGACTCCTGGCGCGCGATGGGCGACGGGCAACTCCGCCTCGATGCGGCGGTAAGCCTCCACCAGAGGCGCCGCGGTGGGCAGGCCGGTGAGTGAATGGGCGAGGTAGCCGCGGCGGACTAGAAAGTCGAGGAAGGCCACCTGGTCCGCTTCGGCCGACCCGGCCTCCCAATCGGCGATGGCGATGCGTGCGAGCCGTGGAGCGTCGCTGGGCGCTGCCTTTTCGCGCAGGAGGTAGCTCGCGGGGCTGAGTTCTTCCTTGGGCGTGAGTTCGTTGTCATGGAAGACAACCTGCTGTCCGCCGATCCAGGAGCGCCCGTCTCTCTTGGGTTGCGGGCGGGGCTTCATGGCCTGGGTTTCCGCATCCGGAATGAAGTGCGTGACGTCGTCGAGAGTGGCGAATTCGATATAGCCGGTGAAGCCTTTCCAAAACGTCGCGTCCCAGCGCGCCCAGCCCATCTCATCCTTTTTGGGACTAAACCGCAGATGATAGATTCCGCCTCTTGGCACGGCGTAGTTTTCAACGATGAGCTGGGCGAAACTGAAATTACCACCGAGCAGTCTGAGACTGATCGAATCTGTTTCTATCTTGAAGCGGGGAGACATCATCACGCCGCCCTGTTTGTTGGAGAGTAAGTTGGTGTAGACCCCTCCTGGATAAAGCCCGTTAAGGACGCGGTCGCCTTCCGGAAGGATCCAGAATTCGCCTGGCTGAGAGGCCTTGGCGGGCAGGCCGGTCCCGTGTCCGATCCAGGCGTTGAAGTCTTGGCGCAAGTCCCAAGCCTTGGTGAAGTTGGCCTTGTTGAAGGCCTTGGCTTCTGGAAGGGTGCGCGCCTGGTCCATCATGGCGGCCAGATCGGACAAGGCCTGTGGGGGGAGACTCGCTGAGGCAGCCAGCCAGTCCTTGGCGAGGGCGTGCCTGATTTCGGATTTCTTGCGGGTCAGCTCGCCGCGATGCGCGTTCAGCAGCGCGGGATCGTCGATTTCCACCTGCGTGGGCCGCGCACCGGCGAAGACGCCGAACAGGGCGTAGTAGTCGCGCTGGCTGATGGCGTCGAACTTATGGTCATGGCAGCGGGCGCAGGAGATGGTGAGGCCTTGGAATGTCTTGGAGAAGACGTCGATTTGGTTGTCGGTCCATTTGACGCGGTCTTCCCAGGGATCGACGGGTTGGAAGCCGTGTTCGACCATGCGCAAGTGGGCAGCTCCGAGGATGGACTCGTTGATTCGGTCCTGCTGATTGATCCGCGGTGCTGGAAGCAGATCGCCGGCCAGATGCTCCCGGATCAACTGGTCGTAGGGGACGTCGGCGTTGAAGGCACGGATAAGGTAGTCGCGGTATTGCCAGGCCTGCGGTGTATCGGGATCGCCTTCCGAGCCGTGGGACTCGGAGTAGCGGACGAGGTCCATCCAACGGCGGGCCATGCGCTCGCCGAAGCGGGGTGAATCGAGCAACCGGTCGACCATACGGGGATAGGCATCGGTGGCGTGGTCAGCGGCGAACTCGCGGATCTGCCGGGGCGACGGGGGGAGCCCCGTGAGGTCATAGGAGAGGCGGCGCAGGAGTGTAAGTTTGTCTGCCTCCGGCGCCGGCCGGATGCCCGCGGCTTCCATTTTGGCCAGAAGGAAATTGTCTGACAGGACGAGTAGGGCCAAGCGGCGTCGCCATTTCTTAAACGGTGTTACGGACTGCACGGGCTGCCAGGCCAATGGCTGCGACGCGCTGTTCCGGGTTGAATCCGCCGGTGGAAAGCGGGACGGCATCCGGTTTCGGCCGGAAGCGCCGCCTCGGCCGCCACCAGGCCTCCAGCGCGCGAATCTGCGGGCCAGTCAACTTGCCCGACAGCGGCATGGGTTGCGCGAGTTCGCCGGACGGCCCGCAAGAGTTTGCTCCCGGCAACGTCATGCGGCGACGATCACGGGGTAAGCGTCCGTACCTTTGCGCAGCCCGGCGGCGGAATCGAGGCGCAGAGTATTGGCGAAGGTGACTTCACGCTGGCGCTATGGCAGGAATAACAACGCTCCGCCAGCAAGGGGGCGGATCTGCTCTCAAAGTACTCCACATCGGACGGAGACGGCGCCGCGGGAAGGGAAGACCCGCCGCGCAGAGCACCGAGATAGAGATCCACCGCATGGTTCTTCGATGGTCCATATCATATCGCTTTCTTCAGACTGCTGTTGGTGTAAACTTCGGCAGAGGCTGGCAAGGGTGCGGCGGTTGAAACCCGAAGAGACGAATGCGTCGGGGAGCTTGGTATACTGAGAAATTCGCGGACGCGAGGGCCACGGTCGGGAGTCTGTCCGGCCACTTAGCGGCCGGATTGTATCCAGTCCACGATGAAGTACGTCATCCTCTCTCTCTTGACAGTAAGCTCGCTGGTTTTTCTCCCCGGGCTTGAACGCGGCCGAAACATTCACAACAGGCCAAGCCCGCCCGGTTGGTTATCGGACAGCGCACGTTCACCGCGCCAGGACGTGGGTGCGTCGCAAACGCTGCTGGGCGCGGTGGGGCGTGGCCTATGGCGGGGACATGCTGGTTGTGGTGGATGCGAACCGGCCTGGGCGCTTCTCCGATCAACCATCGCGTTCTCCTTTATAAGAATCTGTCGACGGCGCTGCCCGAAGCCGGGTGAACTGCCGCAGACCCGCCGATGCAACGTGTGCGTGGGTGAGGCGACGGTGGTTCTGGGCCAAGCGGATTTCGACAAGGGCGGAACTGCGGAGGCGCCGTCGGAAGACGATGCGTACGCCTCTCGGCGTGGCCACCGACGGTGCGTCTGGTGGTGGCCGACACGGACCACAACCGGGTCCTTATCTGGAATACGATTCCCCAGGTCAACGATGCCGTAATGGATGTGGTGGTGGGCCAGCCGGACTTCAGTCCGTGTTGGTGAACGGGGGACGCGGTGGAACGCCGGGGAACAACACGATGCGCGGACCGCGGGGGTGTGGCTCCAGGGCAAGCTGTTCGTGGCCGATACGGGCAACAACCGCGTGCTGATTTTCAACTCGGTTCCGACGTCGAACGGCGCGGCGGCGAGTGTGGTGTTGGGCGCGCCCAACTTCGAAACCGCGGTGCAGACCGATCTGACCAAGACGGACTTCCACCGAAGGGGAATGATTTCCGTACGCCGGTCTCATCACCAGCGACGGATCGCATCTGGTGGTAACGGACTTGGGCAACAACCGCGTGCTGATCTGGAACTCGGTTCCGACGCAGAATCAGGCTCCGCCGGATCTGGTGCTCGGCCAGCCGGACTACCAGCGGCCGGTCAACAACGTACAGGCTCTGTGCGAGCCCAACGGGCAGGACGCAGATGGCAACAACACGTATCCGGCTTTTGCGAGTCGACGCTCCGAGTTTCCCGTTTCGCCTTGATCGGCGGGCAATGCTGTTCGTGGCCGACGGCGGCGGCCTGGTCCGGGTGATGATCTACAATACGCTTCTTAGAGAAGCGGTGAACAGGAATGGACGCGGTGCTGGGACAGATCTTCGAGCGGGTGAACCTGATCTCCGATAGCGCGGATCCGAACGGGGTGGCCAGTTCGGGCGCCGTGCGTACGCCGCAATCGCTGGCCTTCGACGGCAAGAATTTGTACGTGAGCGATCCGTTCGAAGTGGCGCGTGATGATCTTCACCGCTTCCGAGCGCAAGGTGCCCAACACGGGCGCGTGCGCAACGCGGCGATCGCGCGAGGTGTTCGCGGTGGGCGCGGTGACCTTCAGCGGTCAGGTGAGCCGGGGGCAGATCGTGAAGGTGAAGATCGGCGAGGTGGAATACAGCTACACGGTGCAGCGGGAGCAGTCGTTCGAGCAGGTGGTTCAGGGCGTGGTCGAAGTGATCAACGCGGGCGCGGGCGATCCGCTGGCGTTCGCGACACCGAACGTGGCTCGCGCGGCGATCATTCTGACGGCGCGCGTATCGGGCAGCGAAGGGAATACGGTGGCGATCTCGGTGACCATCGAGGGTGACAACGCGGCGAGCCTGGTGGCGGCCACGTCGAGCGCGACTTTGCAGGGCGGGCAGGATGCGGCCCAGATCGCGCCGGGCACTCTGGTGTCCCTTTTCGGCGAGGGCTTGTCGACGGGTACGGCAGCGCTCCGGCTGACGCGATGGAACTGCCCACAGAATTGGCTGGCGTCCAGGTTTACTTCGATGGCATACGGGCTCCGCTGCTGATGTCGCCCGCAAGATCCGTGCGCAGGTGCCGTGGGAGGTGCTGGATGCGCAGAGCATCAACGCGGTGGTCCGCACGCGAGCCGACGATGGCAGCGTGTCGGCGGCGACGGCGGTATCGGTTCCGGTGATCCCGCAGAATCCCGGCATCTTCTGCCGCGGGGGCGCGGCCGATCCCCGGCCCGGGATCGTATACCACGGCAGCGCGTTCGCCGGGACGGTATCGGTGGACGGATCGACCGCGGCCAGTAATATCGCGACGGTACGCATCCAGGGACCGCGAGTATTCGCCACACGCTCGTGGGAAGGCGACACGCTCGAGCGTGCGGGACCAGCTGATCGAACTGATCAATCCCGGGATCCGGAAGTGGAGGCATTCGCGGCTGGGTCATTCACCCGTACCGGCTTCGTGCACGAGTGCGGGGCCAGGGCAACGGCCTGGAGTATTCGGCGTCGTCGCGCGAGGGAGGATCGGGTGATCATGACGGCGACCACATAGGCGCTGTACTGCGCCAATGAAGGTCTGGTGACGGAGGAGAATCCGGCGCTTCCGGGCAGACGGTCTGGTCTACGCCACCGGGCCAGGCTGGTGAAACCGAACGAAGCCAAAGAGGGGCAAAACACGGGGAGGGCCTACGACGGTCGAATTGAATGACCCCGTGGAGGTTCGTCTCTTCGCTTGCAGGCGGCCGCACGGCCAACGTCCTGTTCGTGGCATGAAGACCGGAGCGATCGGATTATTCGAGGGTGGCTGCTCGAGCTGAACTCGATCTGCTTACCGATCCGAAGACGCAGTTGACCATCGCGCAGGACATCTACGTCAGTAACATCGTGGTGTTCGGTCTAGCGAGCAGGCCTAACGGCTGGGCCCTGATTTCGCCGCCTACAGGCTACTTTCATGATCCGGCTGGGGGCGATATCCGCGTCCCCGCAAGTTCGGCGGCGGATTCGAGCTTCGGCTCTTCCACATGAAACGCTCCGGCGCGTTGGCTGCGAAAGATCAGCCCACCGGTGTCGATGTCATCCACGGCGTAATCCACGAGAAGGCTGTGAGAATTCCTCGAGGGCCAGCGCGTCTTTCAACTTTTTGGCGATGTGAGCAGCTCGAGGGGACGTTCTTCGAAGTCGGGTTCGCGGCGCAAAGTATTCAGTGTAACCGCCTCAGCGCCCGTTTACTTGCGCCATAACGATCCGGCGGCATCGTCGACCAGGAGGCTGTATTCAGGTGGAAGCTTCCTTGGCGGCGCAGCAGCCGCGCCATCCTCATCCACGACATATTGGGCCCCGGCGGATGCGGACGCGCCAGGCCCGCCGCCACGCGGTGTTGAAGACGCCGCCCGTGCACCAGGAACCGCCCGCAAGGCTGCTGGCTGTAGACGTCGCCGACGATGTAGTAGACCGTGGTTGGCGGCGCGGCGAAGCCAGCGGCTTCCAGACAGGCGCAGAGAGCGGCAGGGAAAGTAGGCGAGCTGTTTGGACTCGCGGAGGCGGTAGAAGCGGCGAGCATCGCGGCCGGGAGCGGGATGCAGGCACCGATCGCGACACGCAAGCGCCCGCGTGGAATCCCGGCCTGCATCCGGCGGCGACCGAGGCCACGCATATATGGCGCGGCTCCAGCCAATCGGCATCGGGGGCGCGGCGGGCGATCAGCCACACACGGCTGGCCGCCTGGAGCGTCATGAGTCCAGCGATAGCCCAGCGCAGACTCGGGAACGACTGCCACAGCCGGATGGCGATATAGAGTTCGGCGGCCAAAAGCGCGCCCTGGACGTAGCGCACACTGTTGAGATCGTGGCGGAGGAAATGCAGGTCACCCGGCGCCGCGCTGGCGCTGTAAGGCAGAACGACATAGGTGCCCCAGCACACCAACTGGACCAATGCCATTCCGGTGCCGGCGCACCACCGGCGGCGAATGATCGCGCGGGTGACGACGGCCAGCGAGCCCACCACGATGGCCGCGACGACGAGTGGAAACAGCACGCCGAGCGGAGAGACTCCCGATTCGGGGGCGAACAGCAGACGCCACAGTCTCGGGTCGCCCACGCTGGCGCGGATGGAGGTGCTCGACAGATCCGCGGTTCCCGGCAGCACCAGGGGTCCCAAGCGCGCCTCAAAGGGATAGAAGGGATTGCCGTGGATCCAGACCTTGCGCACGAAGAAGTGTCCGGCGGCGAGCATCCAGGCGGCGAAGGCCCAGGCGGCGGCGCGCCACATACGGGTGTCGCGAACCCAGATCGTCATGGCGGCGAAGGCGGCGCACAGCAGGATGAGTCCGAGCGCCTTGGCGGAAAGGAAAATGGCGGCCATGGCGACCCATGCGGCATTGACCGGATGAATGAGCGTGTCGCGGCCGCCGTTCCAGGCCCGGACGGCAAGCCAGGCAGCGAGGGCTTGTCCGGCGGCGGCGATCATGTCGTTCTTGATGGTGGAGACACCGGACGGGATGAGCCAGAGGTGGGGGAAGGCGAGCAGCGCAGCGACGGCAGGAATCGCGAGCCGCCGCGTGGCGCCGAGTTCGCGGGCCAACAGCAGGAGGACGCATCCGAGAAGCACGACGGGTTTCAGCGATTGCAGCCAGAAGACGCCGGCGCTCTTGGCGAGGATCATGGCCGGAAGGTAAGTCAATTCCCAAAAGGCCGGATACTCGTAGGCGTTCCAATACGGAGTGGCGGCATTGGCTGCCCAATCGACGACGTAGCTCAGGTTGTAGAGGGAGTCGACTTCTTCGAGTGGCCGAATGGTGGCGGCGGTGAGGAGGGCGAGGAAAGCGGCGGCGAGCGCGCCGGGGGCCGAGGGATCGCCGAGAGTCCAATCGCGCCGCGACAGGGCGTAGACGGCGAGCGCGGTGGCGATGGTCAGGTAGGCGGCGGGGGAATTCCAGCCTGCGAACGAGAGCGCGGAAGCGAGGAGGCTGGCGAAGCAAAGATTGAGGGCGATGGCGAAGGCGGAGCGTTCGAGGGCGGGGAGCGAGCGGGGCGAGAGTTGCCAGCACGCGGCTGCCAAAGACAATTCCCACCCCAGATACTGGGCCCAAGACGGCAAGCCGTTATTGTGGCATGGCGGGGCGGTGAATCAAACTTCGCGGTCAAGCGTCGAGGGAGAGGCGGGCCTGATAGACGCGGAAGCGATCATCGGGTGAGCCGGCGAGCCCGACTCGGCCGGGGCGGAGGTGGAGGTTGGACCACTGGGCCGGGTGGTTGTTGAGGGTAGCGTGAATGGCCTGGCCGTTGAACTGGACGCGGAGATCGTGGAGGCTGCGATTGAGCCTCTCCATGCGCAGATCGCCGGCGATGGGAGTGCGGGCGCCCGAAGCCAAGCGAAACGCGCGCAGGGTGAGCCAGGCATTCGAACTGACGACTTCGAGCATATGCAGGTTGGCGGCGCGGCGGTCCACCCCCAGCAGAATGCGGGCGACCCCGTCATCGGCGAGCGAGAAGCGGAGCGAGAGGACTCCGGTGAGAGCCTGAGGGACTTGCTGGTAGAGCAAGGTGCCGATCGGCTGCATCCATCCGCTTTCGATGCGCCAGGGGATGGCGCCCGGTCCGGGTCCGGACCAATCGCGGATTTCTTCACGCAGCTCGGTGTATCGTATCCAGTTGGCGAACGAAACATCGTGCGAGGCCTGTTTGGCGGGGCTCCACGCCAGCATCGAGCCGAGGCCGAACCGGCGGCCGAGCCCCACGCCACCCAGCAGGAGCGCGGCGAAAGCGGCGCGAGTTAGCCGGGCACGCCCGGTTGGCTCGCCGTCCTGGGATCGCAGAGTCATCGCCGCGGCCGGGTTTCCCCGGATGAACCGCATGTTCCGGGTGCAGGCATGGGAACAGCAGGCCATCGCGAAGACGCGGCGGAGTAGGGGGATCGGGCGTCGGCAACAGGAGCAGCGCATGGGGTTGAGATCGCGGCGGAAATCGAGGCTTCGCACGTGCCGTTGTCCGGTGTGGAGCCTGTATTCGACTTCCGAGCAGTACCAATGGCCTTGGAACCGCCGCCATAGCGGGATGAGGCTCCCGCATGCCAAACAGTGCATCGCCTTGTGCTGCATCTGGTCCTTTTATTGCTCTCATCGGACCAAAACAGCGGAGTATGAGGATCGGCTCAGTGGAGGCGCAACCGCCCGAAGGCTTCCGGCGTGTGATACGAAGGGTTGTTGACCGGGCGCCAGGCGATGTAGCGGCGATCGGGGTTGCGGCCCTCGATCCGGTAGAGGTTCAGGCGGAGCTCATTGCCGGCTTTGACGGGACGGGAATCGATGGAAGCCCAGGGGATCCGGATTTCGCAATACCAGCGCTTCTGCTCCTGATCGATGAAACTGCGCGCCTCGATACCCGAGTTCCAGAGCCAGTCCACCTCTCTACCTTTGCGGGCGCGATCGACATCGAGATCCACCCATTCCTCCTGCGGGGTCACTTCGAACTCCTTGTAGAGACCGATGCGTTCGAGATCGCTGCCGATGAACACCTCGACGACATCGTTATCCCAGATGCCCCAGGTCTCGCTGATCCGGACGGGATTGTCGCGGAGGTTCATCTGCTGGAAATCGCTGACGAACAGGAAATAGAGATTGGTTTCGGTCCACCGTGAGCGGATCGCAGTGCGCGCGCCATCCACCGGCTTGCCATAGCGGTCATTGGACGTCTCGACGCCGGGCAAACCTCGCCACGCGGGAGCCCATGGGCTGGCGGTGAGGGCAAAATCGTTCGCGGCCTGAAAGCTCAGCATGGTTGCCGGCGCGTCCGCCCGCGACTGCCCGAACACGATACCAGCGGTCAATAGTAGAAGGAGGATCGGCGCCACCCGGCCATTTTACGGCAATTCCGGAGCGGCGGCGAAATGCTGCCGGATGCGGCGGGCGTTGGCGGCGCCCACCACCGAGGAGAGGGACTCCTCGGTGGCGGCCTTGACATCGTCGACGCTGCCCATGCCGAGCAGCAGTTTCTTCACCGTCCGCGGACCGATACCTGGAATGGCCGTCAACTCACTTTCCAGGCGCTTGGATCCACGGCGTTGGCGGTGAAACGTCACGGCGAAGCGGTGTGCTTCGTCGCGAATGGTTTGGATCACGTGGAGTACGGGCGAGTAGCGGTCCAGGGCGACGGGTTCTTCTTCCTGTCCGTGGACGTAGATAATCTCCTCGCGTTTGGCGATGGAGGCGAGCGGCTGGTTGAGAATCCCCAACTCGTCGAGCGCAGCCGCGGCGGCGTGCAACTGGCCGAGACCGCCGTCGATCAGAATCAGCGAGGGCATCGCGGCGCCGGTCTCCTTGATCTTGCCGTAGCGGCGGGTGACCACTTCGTGCATGGAGGCGAAGTCGTCATTGCGGTCATGGGTGCGAATGATGAACTTGCGATAGTCGGACTTCTTCATCCGCCCGTTTTCCCAGACGACCATGCTGGCCACGGTGTCAGTTCCCTGAAGGTGCGAGATATCGAAACATTCGATCCGCTCGGGATCGGCGGTGAGCGAGAGTGCCTCGCGCACGGCTGCCACCAGGGCCGGACCGGCTTGGGCGCGGACGCGGAAGCGCTGTTCAAAACTGTGCCGGGCATTGGTTTCCACCAGCGCGAGCATATGTTTCTTTTCGCCGCGCTGTGGCGTGACGATGCGCACCTTGCGACCGCGCTTTTCCGTGAACAATTCCTCGAGCAGTTCGCGTTCCTCGAAATCGGCGGGGACGTGGACCTGATCGGGGAGGTAGCGGCTTTCGAGGTAGATCTGCTTCAGCAGGGCGGCGGCGAATTCGGCGGCATCGAACTCGTGCTGGTCTTCCCAAAAGAAATCACGGCGGTCCACGATGCGACCGTTGCGCAGGTGAAACAGATTGGCGGCCACCAGTGGGGGTTCGGCATAGACGGCAAGAATGTCGGTGTTGTCGCCGGAGGCAGCCGCCATTTTCTGCTTTTCTTCCAGCTCTTCGACGGTGGCCAGCAGGTCCCGGAGGGCGGCGGCGCGTTCGAACTCGAGCTTCTCGGAGGCCTCCTGCATACGGGCGCGCAACTGCCGCGCGAGGTCGCGATTCCTGCCTTCGAGAAACAGCTTCACATCGCGGACGGCGGAGGCGTAGGCGTCATCGGTGGTAAGACCTTCGACGCACGGACCCAGGCAGCGGTGGATGTGATACTCGAGGCAGGGTTGGGGATGCTTCCGGTCCAAATCGACGCGGCAGGAAGGCACCTGGAAGCTGCGGTGGACAAAGTCCACCAAGCGGTGGGCCAGGTTGCCGGGAAAGTAGGGGCCGAAGTAAGTCTGGCCTTTTTGGAGGCGGCGGGTTACGTAAACGCGCGGATATTTTTCGTGGGTAAGGCGGATGTAGGGATAGGTCTTGTCATCCCGCAGCAGGACATTGAACCGGGGCTTGTACTCCTTGATAAGGTTGTTTTCAAGGGCGAGCGCTTCCTTTTCGTTGTCGACGAGGATGTAGCCGATGTCCCGGGCTTCGGCGATGAGGGTGCCGGTGCGGGAATCGGCAAGGCGGTCTTCGTTGAAATAGCTGCGAACCCGGTGGCGGAGAATCTTGGCCTTGCCGACGTAGAGGACGGTTCCGGCGGCGTCTTTGTATAGGTAGACGCCCGGGGCGAGCGGCAGTTGCGCGGCTTTGTCTCGAAGGTCCACGGGAGGGTCGCGATGATCCATGGGAGGCTGCCGGATCCCATCCGGTACAATTTAATTGTGACACGCGGGCACCTCATGACAATGTCGCGGCTGCTGCTGCTCGCCGCGCTCGCGATGGCCGGCATCGCTGGGGATCGGCCCGAGGGCAAGGACGCGAAGCAGCAGGAACAAGCGAAAGAAAAGGAGAAGGAGAAGGCTCCTCCTCCCGAACTGACGCCCGAGGAGCCACCCGAGGAAGACGCTTCCCTGGCCGAAAAGGAATATGCGTTCAACCCGCTGCAGGCGCAGAAGGAAATGACGGTCGGCAACTTCTACTACAAAAAGGGCAGCTATGCCGCGGCAGCGCTGCGCTATGTGGAGGCGACGCGATGGAATCCGGCCTTCGCCGATGCGTTTCTTCGTCTGGCTGAGACCTACGAAAAACTCGAGCGGCGGGACAAGGCCCGGGAGACTTACCAGCAGTTTCTTGCGATGGCTCCGGACCACAAGCGGGCGGCGGAAGTCAAAAAGAAACTAGGCCAGAAATAGATGGCTGCCGATTGCGGTTGATTGAATACCGGAACAGGCCGAGAGTAATATCTCTCACACTTCGGGCTATCCTCTTACCGATTAGTACAGATAAAGTCGAATTCCGGTACGCTAAGCTCTTTATATCTATGGACTTCGGGCCATGCTTTGCCTAACATGGGCCAAGCCCATGGACTTACAAAAAACCATCAATGAACTCATGGAGGAAAAGCGGCGGATCGAGCAGGCCATCGATTGTCTCGAGGCCGTATTCGCGGGGCGCCCGGCAGGAGCGCAGCGCGGACGAAAGGGGATGAACGAGGAGGAGCGCCTTCAGGTCTCGGAGCGTATGCGCCGTTATTGGGCGGAGCAGCGGCGGAACAAGCCGAAGGGGTAGCCGTCCGGCGATGGCTGACTCCGCCCGGGGCGGATGGCGGTGTTTATTTGATCTCGAAGATGGCCTCTACTTCGACGGCCACTCCGGTGGGCAGGGATGCGAATCCGAGTGCACTGCGGGCATGGTAACCGTCGCCATCCTTGCCGAAGATTTCGTGCAGCAAGTCACTGGCGCCGTTGATCACCAAATGCTGTTCGATGAAATCGGGGGCGGAGTTGACGCATCCGAGGACCTTCAGGACGCGTAAGCCGTTGAGTGTGCCGTGAGCGTTCCACACCGAAACGAGAATCCGGGTGGCGCAGTCCTTGGCGGCTTCGTATCCCTCCTGGGTGGTGACGGAATCGCCTAACTTTCCTTTGCGGCCGCTGACGTGTCCGGAGGTGATCAGTTGATTGCCGGAGCGCACGCACAGGTTGAGATAGCCGGGCGTGGCAGCCGTGAAAACAATGCCGAGGCTCTCTGCTTTTTCTTGTGGGGTCATCGCCGTATTGTATCGCGGGGAACGGTGAAGTTCGGTCCGCGAAGGGCGGGGAAGCCGTGCGGCGGGGTTTGCCCCGGCCTTGACCCGCCTTTTGCAGCTTTCCTACAATAATGTAAGGTCTAGGTGAACGCGGATGGCTAGAAGCGTGCATTCGAAGGAGGATCGTTCCCGGCCCGGGTCACTCACCCAGGGGCCTCGACTCTCCGTGCGCAATCAACGAATCCTGTGCTCGATCGTGCGGGCCTACATCGAGTCCGGGCAGCCGGTGGCGTCGGGGGACGTCTCGCGGCAAAGCTGGCACGGGCTGAGTCCGGCTTCGATTCGTGGAATCATGGCCGAACTGGATCATGAGGGTTATCTGCACCAGCCGCACACCTCGGCGGGCCGCCTTCCGACGGGGAAGGCATTTCAGGCTTTCGTCGGGACGATCCCGGAGCGCCGGGTGCAGAAGCTCGAGGTAGGCCGGATCCGCGACGCGCTGCATGAAGCAGGCTCAGTGGAGCGGCGCATCGCGTGCTGTTCCCACCTGTTGATGCAGATGACGCAAGGGGTGGCACTGACGGCGGCGATTCCGGCTGAGAAGCAGACGATCGAACAGGTGCAACTAGTGGGCCTGGGGGACCGGCGCATCCTGATGGTTGTGGTGACGCAGGACCGGCTGGTGCGGAACCACGTGGTGCAACTCGACGAAACGCTGCGCCAGGACGAACTCGATTCGATCCGGAATTACATCAACGCTCATTTCGCGGGTTGGGTGATCGAAGAGGCGCGCTTGGAACTCCGCCGGCGTCTGGAAGCCGAGAGCGCGGCCTACGACGGCATCCTGCGGCGCCTGGTGCTGCTGCAGGCCAAGGGGCTGCTGGATGTGGAACTGGAGCCTGAGGTGCGGATGGAGGGGGCGGCGAACCTGGTGGATTTCGAGCTGCGCCTCACCAAGGAGCGCCTGAAAGATTTGTTTTTAGCGTTGGAAGAGAAGAAGCGGGTGGTGCAGTTGCTCGACAGTTTTCTCGAGCAGCCGGGCGGCGAAGTGGAGGTGCGCATCGGGCTCGAGGCCGAGCACCCGAGCATGGGGGAGATGGCGCTGATTGGCATCCAGGTGGATGCGCCGGGTGGGTTGTCGGCGAAATTCGCCGTGCTTGGGCCGATGCGAATGGATTACCAGCGGGCGATGTCGGCCGTGCTTCACGTGGGCCGCGCCTTCGGCAGCCTGGCGTCCTGAGCGGGCGCCGGAACTAACGAAAGAGAAAGTGGTACCAGTCTTTAGAAACAAACCATGCAGCAAGACAACATAACGGAGGAAAGTCCGGGAGCAGTGGACGATCCGGTAAGCTCGTCCGGCGGTAGCGCCGAGACCTGGGCGGCGGAGCGGGAAATGCTGATCGCGGAACGGGCCGAATTGCAGGACCTGCTGCTGCGCCGTCAAGCCGACTTCGATAACTACCGCCGGCGCGTGGAACGCGAGAAGGCGGAAATGCGGGACTACGCGAGCGAAGATGCGGTGCGGGCGCTGCTGCCGATCCTTGACGATTTCGACCGCGGCCTGCGGCTGGCGCCGGAGGAAGAGGGCCCGGTCCGGGACTACGCCCGCGGCGTGGAGTTGATCCACCAGCGGCTGACGGAGGCCTTGGTGAAGCTCGGCTTGGAGAAGGTGGAGTCTCAAGGGCAGCGCTTCGATCCGAACCTGCACAACGCGATTCAGAAGGAAAGCGTGAGCGGGGTCGCCGATCAGACCATCCTCGAAGAGTATCAGTGCGCATACCGGTTCAAGGGGCGGCTGCTGCGTCCGGCGATGGTCAAGGTGGCTGTCAATCCGTGACTCAGCGCGACTATTACGAAATACTCGGGGTGGAGCGGGCCGTCGACGACGCCGCCTTGAAGGCGGCGTACCGGAAGATGGCGTTGAAGTTCCACCCGGATCGCAATCCGGGCGATCATGCGGCGGAAGAAAAATTCAAGGAAGCCGCGGAAGCCTACAGTGTCCTGAGCGATCCGCAGAAACGGGCGGCCTACGATCGGTTCGGCCATCAGGGCGTGGGCGGGGCGGCCGGGCAACCGGGCTTCGACCCGTCCGTGTTCACTGACTTTAGCGACATTCTCGGAGACCTGTTCGGATTCGGAGACCTGTTCGGTAATCAGGGCCGGGGGAACCGGAATCGGGGGCCGCAGCGCGGCGAGGACGTCCGGTACGATCTGGCCATCGAATTCGAGGATGCGATTCGCGGAACGAGCATCGAGATCCAGGTGCCTCGCATGGAGTTGTGCCAGCGGTGTACGGGGTCCGGCGCGGAGCCGAACGACGGCTTGACGGTTTGCCCCACTTGCCGGGGGCGCGGCGAGGTGGTGTTCCAACAGGCGTTTCTTTCGATCCGGCGCACCTGCGGCCAGTGCGGCGGCCGGGGGCAATTGATCCGGCGGCCGTGCACGCAATGCCGCGGGGAAGGGGCCCGGCGGACCGAGCGCAAGATCAAAGTAACGGTGCCGGCGGGCGTGGATACGGGAACGCGGCTGAAGCTGAACGGCGAAGGCAACCCGGGGCCGCCGGGGAGCCGTGCCGGCGACTTGTATGTGGTGCTCCGGGTGAAGGACCACGCGATCTTCAAGCGTCACGAAACAGACCTGCATTGCCTGATGCCGGTGAACATGGCGCAGGCGTCGCTGGGAGCCGATATCGACTTGCTGACCTTCGACGGTCTGCAGCGGGTGAAGGTGCCGGAAGGGGCGCAAGCCGGTGACGAGATCCGGTTGCGCGGGCTGGGCGTGCCGAACATCAATGGCAAGGGGCGTGGGGACTTGCTGGTGCATCTCGAAGTCCGGACGCCGACCAAGCTCTCGCGCGATCAGCGGAAACTGCTCGAGCAACTGCGGGAACTGCTTCCGGCGGAAAACGAGCCGCAGGAGAAGGGGCTGCTCGACCGGTTCAAGGACCTGTTTCTCTAAGCCCGCATCGGCCCTGCTGGAAAAAAAAGCCGCGGATACCGGAAGTTCCCGGTATCCGCGGCTGCAACAAGCAGGCTGACAGCGCTACTTGAAATTGGCCTCGACGGATTGGTCCGCGGTCATCGTTACCGTGCAGGTAGGCGCTGTGCCGGAGCAGGCTCCGGACCAGCCTTTCCACGCGGAACCCGGATCGGGAGTCGCGGTCAAGGTGACGGCGGTTCCGGAGGCGAAGGACTCCGAGCATCCCCCGGAAGTGAGTCCGCAGCCGATGCCGGATGGGGTGCTCACGACGGTGCCTTTGCCGCGGCGGCTCACCGAGAGCTTGAAGGTGGAGGTGCTGCCACCGCCACCGCCTCCACCGCCGCTGCCACCGCCGCCGCTGACGGAAATGGTCACCGGCATGGTGGCTTCGCCGCCCACCGAATTCCAGACGGTGACGGTCGCCGGGGCCGTTGCCAAAACAATCGAACCCTGGTAGAGGCCGGCTTCGAGTTGCATGGTACCGAAGGGCAGTCCGTTGGTCCCGTAGGTGAGCGTGCTGTTGGGCAGGCTCGTGCTTGCGTCCACCTTCAGCATCTGAGTGTCCGGCTTGTACACGGCGGAGATAATGGTGACGCTCGGCAGCGGATCCACCTGTATGGTGGAGGTGGCCTGCGATCCGTTGTACGAGGCGCGGAGGGAAACGCCCCGAGAGCCGGGTACCACCGTGGTGGTGGCGTTGACGGAGGCAGTGGAAGAGCCCTTCGGAATAAATACCGAAGCCGGCACAGCCACGGCCGCATTGCCGCTATTGAGGGTCACGGTGGCTCCCGCCTGATCTCTCACGAAGGTGCTCAACTGGACTTGGAACGTGAAAGCCTGTCCGCCCACCACGCTGGCCGGGGCCGAGACCGCCTGCGCGGTGACCACAGGCGCCGGGCTGAGAGTGACGCTCGTGTTGAGGGTGGTCCCGTCCATGACCGCCGTCAACGGAACCGTCGTCGAAGCGGTGACGCTCGACGTGGTGGCGGAAAAGCTGCGGGATGTGGTTCCTTGCGGAATCACGACCGAGGCCGGCGGCTGGAATAACGCCGGGTTGCCGCTGGTGAGCGTGACGACGGCGCCGCCGGCCTGCGCGGGAATGCTCAGGGAAACGGTACCGGTTGTGGGGAAGCCGCCTTCCACCGCGTTCGCCGACACCGCGGAGAGCCGCACGACGGGCGTGATCGTCAGTGGGGCCACCTTGCTCACCACGCCGTCGGTGGCGAACAGCTTGACACTGGTCGGGACCGTGAGGCCGGTACCAGGCGCCGGTGTCGCGAAAGTAGCGGAGCTTTGTCCAGAGGCGATGGTGACCGATGCGGGCGTGGGCAGGGCGCCGGGGTTGGTGCTCAGGAAAGTGAGCGTGACACCGCCGGCCGGAGCCGGACCGGCGAGCGTCGCCGTGACTTGAACGGAGGCGCCGGGTTCCACGTTGGAGGAGTTGAGCGTCAACGAAGCCAGCGCCGATGCCGACGGCTGACCCTTTGCCCAGACCATCGCGATGGTGTCCGGGCCGACGCCCATGCCCTGGAGGAAGGTGTTGTACGCATAGCCCACCACGTTGCCATCCTCATCGATGCCGGTGGCGACGGCGTGGGTGTATCCGGCGGGTAGGTATTGATTGAGGTCCACCACGCTTCCGGCCGTGTTGGACCATACCAGGGCGTGGCGCACCGAGCCCAACGCTCCGGGAGCGCCGACCCAGCCTTCGCCAACCTGCTGGGTGGCGTTCATTCCGTACACCTTGGAATCTGTGTAGCCGGAAGGATGCAGATCGACGACGCTTTCGGCGGTGCCTGACCACAGGAGCGCATGCAGGTGCGACGTTCCGAGGGCGATGTAACCCCAGCCACCCTGCTGGACACCATTGGTGGCGAGTGCCTCGGAGGCATCGAAGCCGGCTGGATGGAGACTGACCGCACTGGCCGCGGTGCCGTTCCAACGGAGGGCGCGGCTGGTGGAGTGATACCCGAGCGAATCGCCGTAAGGATAGGCGAGTGAGGATCCGTAGCCCACCTGCTCCCCGCCGCGCAGCGCCATGGCGCGCGAGAAGACGTATCCCAACGGGTGTAGGTCGACACCGGCGGAAGATCCGGACCATAGAATGGCGTGTGATTTTGTGACCGCGTAAGTCTGCTGTTCGGCGAAACCGCTCTGCTGCCCGTTGTCGACACCGGTGCAGTAGGAGAAATTGAAGCCGCTCGGGTGGAGATCCACATACGAAGAGGAAGACCCGGACCACTTCATGGCATGGATGCCTCCGAGCGAGGATCCGGCGTAGCCGCACTGTTGGACGCCATCGGTGGACGTCGCCATGGAGCTGTAGTAGCCGGAGGCGGGATGGAGATCCACCGCCGACAGGGCATTGTTGCTCAAGTAGTAGGCGTGACTGTTTCGGCCTCCGCCGGCCTGCCTGCGGCCGGATGCACCGTGCAACTTGGCAGCGTCGGTGCCGGGAGGGGTTATGTCGTTAGAGTAATGCTGGGCAAACGCTGGTACGGCGACCAGCAGAATGGCAGCCAGGGCCGCGCGTGGACCCTTGGGGATGGGTGGAAAACGATGAGGGTGTGTCATCACGGGCTAGGACCATGCGGGCGAAGTCCGTGGAACGGAAAACGAACGAGGGATTTATTTGTTCACAAGTGACAATTCGCGGGCGCGGCGGAACACGGCCCGCAGCATGTCTTGCGTCAACCGGCCGGTGGACGTATTTTGCTGGCTCGGATGGTAGCAGCTAATGAGAACGGGCATATTGTCCGCGGTGCGGTGGAGGGCGCCGTGTCCGAACACGAATGGTGCGCGAGAGGCGATGAGGCCGCGGTCTTTGAGGATTCCGAGGTAGGTGTCGAAGGCGATGCGCCCGAGCGCCACTACCACGCGGACGTCTGGGAGCAGATCGATCTCCCGTTCGAGATAGGGCCGGCACCGGCGCAGTTCCTCCGGCAGTGGTTTGTTGTCCGGCGGAGCGCAATGGGCGGACGCCGAAATGTAGAGGCCGTGCAACTGGAGGCCATCGTCTTTATGAGTGGCATCAGGCTGGGAGGCGAAACCGGTGGCATGAAGGGCGGCATAGAGGAAGTCGCCCGAAGAGTCGCCGGTGAACATGCGTCCGGTGCGATTGGCTCCATGCGCGCCGGGAGCGAGACCGAGAACGTGAACGCGCGCCTGGGGATCGCCGAACGAGGGGACGGGGCGCCCCCAATAGGTCCAGTCCCGATAGGCGCGGCGTTTGGTTTGCGCGACGGCGCGGCAGTGGTCCCTGAGGCGGGGACAGAGTTCGCAATGGACGATCCGTTGCTGGAGCAGTTGAAGAGGGGTGTGCATCGCCAGACAGAGAAGGGTACCATGCCCAAAGGAGACCTCGAAAAATGAAACGCCGTCATTTTGTGCGGGCTACTGCCGCCGCGTCCCTGGCTGCGCATGCCCCGGCTGCGCCGAAGGATACGTTGGCGATGCTGGGCGGGACGCCCGTTCGTAAGGCTGGTTGGGCAAGCTGGCCGCGGTGGGATCAAACCGAGGAGGCCGCCCTGACGGGCGTGCTGCGGAGCGGACGATGGAATCGGGCGGTGCAAGTGGAGAAATTCGAGGCGAGTTATGCGCGTTTGCTCGGCGTTCCGCACGTCCTGGCCACCGCCAACGGGACGAGCGCTTTGTTCACGGCGCTGCACGCGCTGGGGGTGCAGCCGGGCGATGAAGTGATCGTTCCGCCCTATACCTTCGTGGCCACCGTCAATGTCGTGTTGCTGCACTACGCGCTGCCGGTATTCGCCGATACCGACATGGACTCGTTTCAGATCGACCCGGCGCGCGTGGGGGCGCAGATCAGCGATCGCACGTCGGCCATCGTTCCGGTGCACATGGCGGGCGGCGCGGCAGACTTGGACGCTATTCTGGGCGTGGCGAAGCAGCGCGGTGTCGGAGTGATCGAGGATGCCTGCCAGGCGC
Source organism: Bryobacteraceae bacterium (assembly GCA_041394885.1). GTDB lineage: Bacteria > Acidobacteriota > Terriglobia > Bryobacterales > Bryobacteraceae > DSOI01. The sequence continues at coordinate 27,073 of JAWKHI010000028.1, forward strand.
ACATGGGCGAATGGCGGGGCCGGAAGCTCGGCGCGTGGGGCGATGCAGGATGCTTCAGCTTCCAGGCGTCGAAGAACCTCAACTCAGGGGAGGGCGGCGCGGTGGCCACGGCGGATCGGAATCTGTACGACCGGTGCCATGCGTTCCACAACAACGGGCGCGCTCCGCGGACGGCGTCCTACGATTTTCAGTATCTGCAAAGCGGCGCCAATCTCCGTCTGACCGAGTTCCAGGGGGCGCTGTTGAATGCACAGATGACGCGTCTGGAACAGCAGTCGGCGGCGCGGCACGAAAACGCGCTTTATTTGACCAAGCTCCTCGAGCAGATTCCGGGGATACGGCCGGTGCGCAACTATGCCGGCTGCACACGATCCGCCTGGCACCTGTTCATGTTCCGCTATGACAAGCAGCAGTTTGCCGGGGTGGACCGGGCGGTGTTCCTGAAGGCGCTGGCGGCGGAGGGAATCAAGGCATCGGCGGGGTATACGCCGCTCAACAAGCAGCCGTTTCTCGAGAGCATGTTAGCGTCGAAGGCGTACCGGCGTTTGTTTCCGGAAAAGACGCTCGCGGAGTGGAAAGAGCGGACCCAATGCCCTGTGAATGACCGGTTGTGCGAAGAAGCGGTTTGGTTCACGCAGACGATGCTGCTGGGAGCGCGGAGCGACATGGATGAGATCGCGGCGGCGATCGGAAAAATCCAGCGGTCGGCGCCTGCCTTGCGGCAAGCCCGGGTTTGACCGAAGCGTCTGAATCGCGCTAATCTCGCTAGAGACGTCCTCCACCGGCGCGGTAGCCAAGTGGTAAGGCAGAGGTCTGCAAAACCTTTACTCGCGGGTTCGATTCCCGCCCGCGCCTCCAACACAGCACTTCCAGGTGTACAACCAGGCACAGCCTGTTTTTCAATTTCTTTTGAATGGCTTGTGAAGCCAGGCTAGGGGCACGGCATGCGATCGGGTGGCACCCAGATGCGGCGCGCCTCCACCGATTTCACGACGTCGAAGCTCCAATAGCCCTCGTGCAGCTTACGCTGTTGGCCAAACTCGGCGGCGGCGGCGCGGACCTTCTCCAGGCGGCTGGATTCGGTACGGCCAGTGAGCCAATCGGCGAGGATGCGGATCCAGAAGATCGTGAGCGTTTCGTGATAGCCGGAGGTGTCTGTATTCTGGCCGCCTTGGGCCAGGTTGTAGGCGGGAATCCTGCCGCGGATGTGCGCGGTGGCGTCTTCGATGGGAAGCGCGGCGAGGTAGGCGGTGGCCATGACGATGTGGGCCTCGTGGGTCCACTCGGTGGACGGATAGGATCCGTCTTCGAAGCCGCGCAGGAAGGCGTCTAGTGAGGCTTCCGATTCCATTTCGGCGCCGGTCATGTCAGCAAGGCGCTCAGTTTTTTTCGCAGTGCCAGCGCCGCCGCGTTGTCGGGCGTGACGATGAGGATGGTATCGTCGCCGGCGATGGTGCCTACCACCTCTCGCCAAGCCTCACGATCAAGCTCCACGGCGAGGGCGTTGGCTTTGCCGGGTGGGGTCTTGAGCACCACGAGGTTTTGGGCGAGGCGGATTTCCTGGAGAAATTCGCGGACCATCGCGGCTGCGCCGGCCGATGGCGCGGTGAGGGCGCGGGGCGCCATATAGCCTTCCGACGTCTTTGCCAAGCCGAGTTTACGGATGTCGCGGGACAGCGTCACCTGCGTAGTTTGAATACCCACCCGCGCCAGTTCCTGCACCAGTTCCTCCTGCGTGTGAACGCGTTTGCGATTGACGATACGGAGAATCTGGGCCTGGCGAAACTGGGTGTTCATCGACGTAAGGACTGAAGCCTTTCGGAGGCCAACGCGAGCGCGGCCGCCACCGCCCCCGGACCGGTGCCGCCGCGGATCTCGCGCGTCTTCATGCCTTCGGCCGGATCGAGCAAGGCGGCCATGTCCGGAGTGAACTCGGGCGCGAAGGCAGCCAGCTGTTCGCCGGTCCAACTGGACGGCGCGCGACCCTCCTGGACGCTATGGAGAACCAGCCGGCCGACGATCTGGTGGGCCTGGTGAAAGGGCACGCCCGAACGGGCAAGCGCCTCGGCAAGGTCTGTGGCGACGACCCAACTTCGCTCGGCGGCTTCGGCGGGGACGTACTCGTGCAGCGTGACGGCTTCGACGACCACGCGGGCCATCTCGAGCGACATGGCGGTCTGGTCGACAGCGTCGAACAGGGGTTCCTTGTCTTCCTGCATGTCGCGGTTATACGTCATCGGAAGGCCCTTCATGGTGACCAGAAGCGAATTGAGGGAGCCGATGACGCGTCCGCATTTGCCGCGAATGAGTTCGAGTGAATCGGGGTTCTTCTTCTGCGGCATCAAGGAAGATCCGCTGGTGACGCCATCGGCGAGTTCCATCCAACCGAACTCCTCGCTCGAGTAAAGGATCCAGTCTTCCGCGAGGCGGCTGAGGTGGATCATGATGACGGAGGCGGCGTAGAGGTAGTCGAGGACGAAGTCGCGGTCGGCGGAAACGTCCATGCTGTTGCGGGTGACGGAAGCAAAGCCGAGGTCGCGGGCGATGGCGTCGCGGTCAAAATGAAAGCCGGAGCCGGCCAGGGCGCCGGAGCCGAGCGGAAGGACGTTGACGCGGGTGCGGGCCTGATCGAGCCGTTCCCAGTCGCGGGCGAACATCTCGAAATAGGCCAGCAGGTAGTGAGGCCACAGCACGGCCTGCGCGCGGCGCAGGTGCGTGTAGCCGGGAATGACGGCCGAGGGATACTTGGCGGCCAGCGCGAGGAGAGCGTCGAGCAGGGCCACCACCAGCCCCTGCGTGCGCTCGATTTCCCCGCGCAGCCATAGACGCGTGTCCACCGAGACTTGCTCATTGCGGCTGCGGCCGGTGTGAATCTTGTCGGCGAGAACGCCGGTCTTTTCCTTGAGCTTGCGGATGACGAGAGTGTGGACGTCTTCATCGGAGGCACCGTCGAAGAAATGCGGATCGGCGGACGCTCCCTGAAAAATCTCGTCGAAAGCGCGGACCAGATGCTCGCGCTCTTCCGCGGTCAGGATGCCGACGCGCTCGAGGGCGCGGGCAAAGGCCTGCGAACCTTGCACGTCGGCGGCCAGGAGGCGCTTATCGAAGTGGAGAGAGCCGGAGAAGCGCTCGAAGACCTCCGAGGGTCCGGTTTCGAAACGGCCGCCCCACAGCTTCATGATTTGTTTCTGCTCTTCTGATTCTGCTGCCGGAGGGCGCGGATCTTGAGCGGAAGGCCGATCAGGTTGATGAACCCGAGGGCGTCTTTCTGGTCGTACTCGGCGCCCATGGTGAAGCTGGCGATATCGTGCGCGTAGAGAGAATTGGGCGAAGTGCGGCTCATCACGTCGAGGTTGCCCTTGTACATGCGCATCTTCACGTCGCCGGTCGCGGATTCGCTGACGGCGGAGAAGAAGCCGTCCAGAGCCTCGCGGAGGGGGGTGAACCACAGGCCGTTGTAGACCATCTCGGCGTAGTCCAGCGCGAGCTTCTGCTTGTAGTGGAGCGTGGCTTTGTCGAGCGTGAGGGCTTCCAGTTCGCGGAAGGCGGCCATGAGAATGGCGCCGCCGGGAGTTTCATAGCAACCGCGGGACTTCATGCCGACGAACCGGTTCTCCACGAGATCGATGCGGCCGACGCCGTGCTTGCCGCCGATCTGATTCAGCTTCTCGAGGAGTTTGACGCCGCTGAGGGGTTTGCCATCGAGCCCGACCGGGGAGCCCTTTTCGAAGTTGACGGTTACGAAGCCGGGCTTGTCGGGCGCTTCCCACGGGTGGGAGGAAAGCATCCAGACATCGTCGGGGGGCGCGTTGGCGGGATCTTCGAGAGCGCCGCCTTCGTGGGAGATATGCCAGATGTTGCGGTCCCGGGAGTAGATCTTGCGGGTGGTCTGGGCGATGGGGACGTTATGAGCTTCGGCGTAGGCAATGGCGTCTTCGCGGCTCCTGATGTCCCAGTCCCGCCAAGGCGCGATGACGGACAGATGCGGAGCGAGGGCCTTGTAGGTGAGCTCGAAGCGAACCTGATCGTTGCCCTTGCCGGTGCATCCGTGGGCGACGGCTTCGCAACCCGTGGCCAGGGCGACTTCCACCTGCTTCTTGGCCAGCAGCGGCCGGGCGATGGAGGTGCCGAGCAGGTACTTGTGCTCATAGATGCCGCCGGAGCGGACGAGCTTCCAAAGATAGTCCGTGACGAACTCCTCGCGCATGTCTTCGATGTAGACTTCCGAGGCGCCGGTCTTGCGGGCCTTCTTGGCGAGGCCCTTGAGTTCCTCGCCGCCCTGGCCGATGTCGCCGCAAACGGCGACAACTTCACAGTCGTAGTGTTCCTTGAGCCACGGAATGATGATGGAGGTATCGAGACCACCCGAGTAAGCAAGTGCGACTTTCATAGAATTGCGTTGTTCCCCAATAACATCAGCAGAAGCGCTTTTTGCGCGTGAAGGCGGTTGGCCGCCTGTTGAAAGACAACCGACTGGCGGGACTCGACCACGTCCGCGGTTACCTCTTGTCCGCGCTTGGCGGGGAGGCAATGAAGAAACACGGCTGTTTTTTTGGCCTTCTTCATGAGGGCGGTGTCGACCCGGTAGGGCTCGAAGTGGACCATGCGTTCGTAGGCCTCATGCTCCTGGCCCATGCTGGCCCAGACGTCGGTGTAGACGGCGTCGGCGCCGCGGACTGCCTCTTCGGCGTCGGGTGTGATTTTGATGTTGCCGCCGAGAGACCTGGCTTCGCGGACGATGTCGTCATCGGGGGCGTAGCCTTCCGGATGAGCAAGCGCGAACTGCACTTCGGTCTGCGCGGCGGTGAGCATGAGGGAATGGGCGACGTTATTGCCATCGCCGACAAAGGCCAGCTTGAGGCCCTTCAATTTGCCGAAGCACTCCTCGAGAGTCTGGAAGTCCGCGAGGGCCTGACAGGGGTGATAGAGATCGCTGAGGGCGTTTACCACCGGGGCCTTTGCCCATTCGGCGAGATCGTCGACGGTCTGCTGATCGAAGGTGCGAGCTACGATGGCGTCGACCCAGCCGTCGAGGTTGCGCGCCACATCGGCTACGGGCTCGCGTTCGCCGATGGGGCCGATTTGGGTGGCGGCGCCCCCGCCCAACTGCTGCATGGCGAGTTCGAAGGTGAAGCGGGTGCGGAGAGAGGGCTTCTCGAACAGGAGCGCGGCGTATTTGCCGGCGAGCGCGGTGCGGTAGCGCTCGGGGTATTTCTTGATGTCGTGGGCGAGGTCAAGAAGCTGGCGGAGCTCGTCGACGGTGAGGTCCTGATCACGGCGCAAGTCACCGGCGGCGATCCGGGGAACGGGCGGGTTGGCCCGGACGGAACGCATGCGCGCGGACGCCAGTGAATTTTTATTCAATAGACTGAATAATTACACATTCCGGGCGGGCGCGTCAATGCTGACGCCTGGGGGGCCGGACGGCGATCTAGCGGTCAGTCGAGCTTGCGGACGTAGGTGAAGTAAGCGCCGCGCTCGGCGCCGCCCTCTTCGATCAACCAGGTTTGCAACTCGGCGGGGCCTTTCTGAAGATCGAGTTCGAATACGGCCGCTTTGTCGCCGGCCTTCACGGAGGTGGTCCGATCGGCGGCTCCGATCCGGATCCTCGCTTTCACAGCGGCGATGGCCTTGCCGGGAGCCGTTTCGCGGTTGGGCGAAGGGTCTTTATACGGAGCATTGATGGGGAGATCCACCTCCTCGGGCCACCGGCGCAACTCGAATCGGTATTTGCCGGGGCGGGTGACGTCGACGGCCCAGAATCCGTTGGCTTCCGGCGCCTGGCGGATGCCGCGCTGGTTCCAGGTGCGCTCGGAGCCTTCCCCGTGCCAGTCATGACAGGTGAGGCGCACCGGATTGGCGGTGGGGTGCCCGAGGCCGATACGGACGTATTCGCCGGCGTGAGCCGATACGAGCTTCCACCAGTCGTCGTAGGCGGCGGTGAGGCGGGCGGTGGTTTGCGGCTGTTGGGCCGCGACGTCGGTCTTCTGTCCAGGGTCTTTGCGGATGTCGTAAAGCTCGAGCTTGGCGAGGTCGCCGTCGGGGCTGGGATTGACGAGCCGCCAACGATCGGTCATGACAGCGGCCTGCCGCCATTTGACGAGATTGTCGAGCCTCTGGGAATCGGTGACGATCGTGCGGTCCGGCCAGGCGCTGGCGGAGCCGGCAAGCAGCGGCTTCAGCGAGCGGCCATGCAGTTCGGGGCCTTTCGGGCGCTTGAGGGAGCAGAGATCGATGAGGGTGGGAGTGATGTCGACGTGGGCAGTGAGCTTGTCGATGTCGCGGCCGCCGCCGAGGCCGCCCTTGGGCCACCGAAGGAAGAATGGCACCCGATGGCCGCCTTCGTAGGGCGAGCCTTTGGCTCCGCGCATGCCGGCGTTGAAGACATTGGCGCCGGCGGCGGTTCCGTTGTCGGTGGTGAAGATGAGGATGGTGTTTTCCGAAAGACCCTGTTTGTCGAGCCAGGCGCGGAGGCGGGCGACATTGTCGTCGATGTTCTCGATCATGCCGTAGAAGCCGGGGTCGCGGAGGCCCTTGGTAGAGGTGTGCCGCTGGGAGTAGCGTTCCGGGGCCCACATGGGGCCGTGCGGGGCATTGGTGGGGATGTAGCAGAAAAACGGCGACCGCTTTGCGCTGGCGTCGCCCATGAAGCGCATCGCGTTGTCGAACCAGACGTCGGTGCAGAAGCCTTTGTACCGTTCGGGGCGGCCGTTGTGGAAGTAGGTGTCGTCGGCATAGTCGTTACCGAAGAAATCCGGGGTCTGCCAGACACCGCCTCCGCCGTGGACGAGCACTTCGTCGAAGCCGCGGTCCTGCGGACGGCAGGGATGATTGTCGCCGAGATGCCATTTGCCGAAGATGCCGGTGCGGTACCCGGAGGCGCGGAAGCAATCGGCGAGGGTGACTTCGCGCGGATGGAGGAGGGAGCGTCCCATGATGGTGTGCCATGCGCCGGTGACGTTGGTGTACCGGCCGGTGAGCAAGGCGGAGCGCGTGGGAGCGCAGGTGGGGCTGACGTGATAGTTGGTGAGCCGGACCGATTCCGAATGCAACTTGTCGATGGCGGGCGTGTGGATAGAGGGATTGCCGTGGCAGGCCAGATCGCCGTAGCCCTGGTCATCGGTCATAACGAGAACGACGTTGGGCGGGTTTGTGGCGGCGGGAGCCAATGCGGGAAGCAGGGCGGCGCCAAGGAAGTTCCGGCGGGAGGTCATTGTTTGAGATTACTAAACGCGAAGCGGGCCGCGTTACTCTAGAGAGATCGCATTGTGACGCTACTCCTCGTTTCCCTGCTGGCTCTGGCAGGGTCTGCCCAGACGCCATCCGCGGCTCCACCAACTCCGGAAGCCAAGCCGGCGCGGACAGAAGCAGGCGGAGACAGCGCTCCCGCGCAGCAGCGCACCTCACTCAACCTGTTGGGCCAGACCGACACCAATCGCGGGGAGAGCCGCCGCAACGAAAACGTGCAGTTCAATCTGGTGGACAACAACGCGGTGAAGGAGATGAATATTCGCCTGGGGGCCACCGCCACCATTGTGGGCGAGTTTCAGGCCGACCGCCGGTATTTCGGCGCGGAACTGGGGGCCCGGCCCGCGGCTCCGGTTCACGCCGCCGCGTCGCCGGCCGCGTCGGTGCATGGGTCTTTGTTCCTGAATCACAACAACAGCATCTTTAGCGCGCGATCGTTCTTCCAGGTGGGCGATGTCCGGCCGGCGCGCGAAAACAACTACGGATTCACGGTGAATACGTCGTTGTGGAAGGGTGCGTCGCTTTCGATGAACGGATCGCAAAACAAGCAGCGCGGCGTGGTGAACGGGAATGTGCTGGTGCCGCTGTTATCGGAGCGAACGCCGCTGACCAGCGATCCTCAATTGCGGCCGATCGTCGAGAATTATCTCGCGGCATATCCGGCCGAGCTTCCCAATCGCACCGATATCGCCGACCGGGCGCTGAACACCAACTCGCCGCAGCAGATCGATACGGACGCCGCCGGTATCCAACTCGACCAGCGAATGGGGACGAGGGACCGCATCACGCTGCGGTATGGTTTCACGGCGCAGAGCGTGGATGCGTTCCAGTTTGTGGCCGGGCAGAATCCGGACACCGACACGAAGTCTCACACGGCGCGGATCACGTGGAATCGGGCATGGTCGGCTATGACGACGATGGACGCATCGGTTGGGTTCGATCGATTGGGATCGCTGCTGCAGCCGGCGGCGCCCTACGGGTCCATCAGTTCGAGCAATGCGCTCAGCTCGATCGGTCCGTCGCCGATCATCCCGATTGACCGGGCGCAGAACCGCTACCGGGGCGCGGTATCGGTGGCGCACCTGCGTGGGCGGCACCGGCTGAGTTTCGGCGGCGGGTGGACTCGTCTGCAGTACAACGGCGAAGAGACCGATGGCCACCGGGGAATCCTGTCCTTCCGGAACGATTTCGGGCGCGACGCGATCACCAACCTGCGGATGGGGACACCGAGCCAGTTGATTCAAGCCCTCGGCACTACCTACCGCGGCTTCCGCAATTGGGATAGCGCGATCTTCGCCGGAGACCGGTGGCAGGCGACATCGTCGCTCACCCTGCAATTCTCGCTGCGATATGAGGCGTGGACGCGTCCGCACGACGTGACCGGACGGAGCAACCTGCAGCTGGATTCCGACCTCAACAACTTTGCGCCATCATTCGGGTTCGCGCAGCGAATGCCGGGGAAGTGGGGCGTTTTGCGGGGGGCTTACGGGCTCCACTATGGCGAGATCTTTCCCGTCACCTACGGGCAGGATCGTTTGAACGCACCGAACAGTCTGCGCATCGTGATCAACCAACCGAATCTGGCCGATCCGTTGGGCGGCCGGCGATTCGAGGAATTGGATCCGAATGGCCCGTCGAGTCTGGTGGAGATCTCGCGGGATCTGGCGACGCCGTATTCGCATCAATACAACTTCAGTTGGGAAGCCGAGGTGGCTCCGCAGTGGAAGCTGCAACTGGGATACGCCGGCAGCCGTTCGAACAAGCTGATCATGACGTGGTTTCTGAATCGCGGGCAGGTGGTGGAGGGCATCCCGCTGATCAGCGCCACCATCAACGAGCGCCGGGCAAACCCGAACCGTTACGAGCATCTCTACGTGCTCAACGGATCGCGTGGATATTATGACGCGGGCCGGGCGTCGCTTGTGGCGCCGCGGTGGAGGGGGGTGAATTTTTCGGTTTCGTATTGGTTCAGCAAGGCGATCGATTTGGGCACCGACTACGCCAATACGGCGTCGGGCCCGGACGCGCGCGTCGCGGTGAGCCAAACCGAGTCCGACGTTTACAAGGATACGAAGGCCCTGAGCAACTTCGATCAGCCGCATGCATTTCTGGGCCAGTTCCACTACGAGACTCCGCGGGGGCGCGATTCCGTGGGCCGTTGGCTGGGCGGGTGGGAGTTGTCGGGCGTTGTACTGGCGAAGCCGGGGACGCCGTTCACCGTGGAGTCCGGGTCAGACGCGCCCGGGTTCGGCAACGTGGACGGGGCGCGCGGGGACCGTCCGAATCTGCTGGATACGGCGGTTCTCGGCCGTACGATCGGGCATCCGGATACGGCGCAAAGTTTGCTGCCACGGTCGGCGTTCGCATTTATCCGGCCGGGGGAAATGGCGGGAAGCCTGGGACGCAACACGTTCCGGAAGGGCCGCATCGCGAATGTGAATGCGGCGCTGGCGCGAACGTTCGTGGTTTCGGGCGACAACAAGCTGACGTTTCGGGCCGAGTCGATCAACTTTTTCAACACGGCGCAGTTCGCGGATCCGACCAAGGAATTGGCGTCGCCGAGTTTCGGGCAGATCAACAATACGTTAAACGATGGCCGGACGTTCCGGTTCGGGCTTCGATTCGAGTTTTAGGCCGGATCGAAGTGGAATTCTCGCACGAGCGCTGGTTCGACGGCGAAATCGCTGTACCGAATCCAGACCGGTCTCACGACGAAGTAGACGATGCCGGGCCAACTCAGCCGATTCGGCCCATCGGGCCAGGCTTGGAAATAAATTCGCTGATACGCGGCCAGATCGGGCGGACGAATTTCCTCGGCCAGGCCCTCGTATTGGACGGTTTGCGCGCCGTCCCAGGCGATGGTGAAGCTGCAATCCGGCTTAGCGATCAGATTCGGATACTTGCGGCTGGTGGTGACGGTGTCGAAGACGATTTCCAGGCGCTGGGTGACCGCGATTCCAACCAGCGCCGATTGGGGGCGGCCGGCCTCGGACACGGACCCGATCACGGCGAGTTTGTGGCGTTGCAGGAATGGATAGAGTTCGGCTTCGGTCATGCGCGGATTATAGAATAAGGCGTGTCCCCGCAGTTGATCACTCCGGAACTGATCGCGTCCGTCACCGAGGCCGCGCGCCGGTCGCCGCGCAGGCGGATGAACCATAATTTCCACACAGGACCCGGCGACAACCCACACCGCTTTCTGAATGTGTTTCTTCGCGGTAGCTATGTGGCGCCGCACCGGCATCTGCACCCGCCGAAAGCGGAGAGCTTTCTCGTACTGGAAGGCAGCATGGTGGCTGTGGTTTTCCGTGAGGACGGCTCGATCCACGAGCGACACCGTATCGGTCCCGGCGAACCGGCGTGGGGCATAGACCTGACTCCGGGCGTGTGGCACACGGTGGCCGCACTTTCTGAGGTTGCCGTGTGTTACGAGGTGAAGCCCGGGCCATGGGATCCGGCGTCGGACAAGGAATTCGCGACTTGGGCGCCTCGGGAGGGGGATGCCGCGGCGGGCGGCTATCTGGAGCGGTTGCTCGCAGAACTTTGAGCAGTGCGCAAGGCTGCGGGCCAGGGCCATCGGCGGTACACTGTCTAGTTCGACCAATGCCACATTCCATACTCGTTTTGTCGAAGCCGGAAGCAGGCTTTCTGAAGTTGCTCTCGAAACTGCCGGAGGACACCAATATCGTGGTGGGCAACCGGCCCGAGATGTTCGCCGAGCGCGCGCCGGAGGCGGATGTGCTGCTCAACTGCATGCAGCCGCTGGCGGTGTTTCGTGAAGTGTTCCTGATGGCGCCCAAGCTGAAATGGGTCCACTCTATGTCGGCCGGTGTGGAGAATACGTTGTTTCCGGAACTGGTGGCGAGTCCATTGCCGTTGACCAACGCCCGCGGGGTCTTCAGCCGTTCGTTGGCCGAATTCGTGATTTTGGGAGCCTTGTATTTCGATAAGAAAGTGAGCGATATGCGGCGGCAGCAGGTGGCCAGCCGTTGGGTGAGCATGGACGTGGACGAACTGTATGGCAAGACCATGGGGATCGTCAGCTACGGCAGCATCGGCAGGGAATGCGCCCGGTTGGCCAAGGCGTTCGGCATGAAAGTATGGGCGCACCGGAGGCGTCCGGAATTATGCGACGGGGACCCGCTGGTGGACCGCGCTTTCGGTCCGGCGGGGCTCCGCGACATGATGGCCGGATCCGATTTCGTAGCCGTTTGCTCTCCGCTCACGCCGGAAACACGGGGGATGGTGGGGCGGCGGGAGATCGACGCGATGAAGCCGTCGGCGATTTTCATGAACGTGGGCCGCGGTCCGGTAGTGGACGAGATGGCGCTGGTGGAGGCGCTCCGTCAGCGGCGGATCCGCGGCGCGGCTCTGGACGTGTTCGAGAAGGAGCCGCTCGTCGAAGGGCACGCATTCTGGTCATTGGACAATGTTCTGCTTTCGCCGCACAGCGCGGACCACACTCCGGGATGGATCGACCAATCGATGGAGAAATTCATCGAGAATTTCGGGCGCTACGCAGCCGGCGAGGAACTGCTGAACCTTGTGGACAAGAAGGCGGGATACTAGGGACGAGAGGTAGCCATGAGCAAAGTACTTCTGACCATGTTGGTCTCCGCGGCTACGTTGCTGGCGCAGGGAGACTACACGCCGTCCGCGGAGAATCTGAAGACCCGGGAGTGGTTCCAGAACGCCCGGTTCGGGTTATTCATCCACTGGGGCGTTTACAGCGTGCTGGGCGACGGCGAGTGGGTGATGAACAACAAGAAGATCTCGATCGCCGATTACGAACCACTGGCGGCGCGCTTCAATCCCACCGGCTTCAATGCGGCGCAATGGGTGTCGTTGGCCAAGGCGGCGGGAATGCGGTACATCACGATCACGAGCAAGCATCACGACGGGTTCGCGATGTGGGGCACCAAGCAGACAAAGTGGAACATTGTGGATGGGACTCCTTACAAGAAAGATCCGTTGAAGATGCTGGCGGAGGAGTGCCGCAAGCAAGGGATCAAGCTGTTCTTCTATCATTCGCAACTGGACTGGCATCATCCCGACTACTTTCCGCGCGGACGGACGGGGCTCGCGTCGGGGCGGCCCGAATCCGGGGACTTCAACAAGTACCTCGACTTCATGGACGCCCAGTTGACCGAACTGCTCACCAACTACGGCGAAGTGGGCGGCATCTGGTTTGACGGCATGTGGGACAAGCCGCAAGCGGAATGGCGGCTGAGCAAAACGTACTCGCTGATCCACAAACTGCAGCCGGGCGCGATGGTGGGCAGCAATCATCACAAGACACCGTTTCCGGGCGAGGATTTCCAGATGTTCGAGAAAGACCTGCCCGGGCAGAATCAGGCAGGCTTCAGCGGCGACGCCGGGATCGGCAAGCTGCCGCTCGAGACTTGCGACACCATCAACCGGGCGTGGGGGTTCAACGCGAGCGACAAACGCTTCAAATCCACCCGTGAGTTGATTCACTACCTGGTTCGGGCGGCGGGCTACGGGGCGAATTTTCTGCTGAATATCGGCCCGAGGCCCGATGGCACTATTCAGCCGGAGTTCGTGGAGAGGCTGCGCCAGATTGGGGAATGGACGTCGAAGAATGGGGCGTCGGTGTATGGCACCCGCGGCGGTCCGGTTACTCCGAGGCCGTGGGGAGTAACAACGCAGACCGCGGATCGCGTGTATATCCACGTGCTCGATTGGCGCGACGATTTGCTGGCGCTGCCCGACCTCGGTCCGGTTACGAACGCCCGATTGCTGACGGGAGCCAAGGTGGATCTGAAGAAGGTGGATGGTGGGATGCTGCTGCGTCTGCCCGCGGGACGACGTGGACACGATCGTGGTTGTGGACAAGGTGCGCTAGGTGTCGATCGACATCGGAGCCATTGTCGCCGCCGCTGAGCGGATCGAGGACGTGATCCATCACACGCCGGTGCTGACGTCGCGGACCTTCAATACCCAGACTGGATTCGAGGCCTATTTCAAGTGCGAGAATTTCCAGCGCGGCGGGGCGTTCAAGATCCGGGGCGCGTCGAATGCCATCCGCTCGCTGACGCCGGAGGAGCGGGCTCACGGCGTGGTGACGTTCTCATCGGGGAATCACGCGCAGGCGGTGGCGATCGCGGCGAGAGACGCTGGCATCCCGGCGACGATCGTGATGCCGGCCGACGCACCGAAGTCGAAGCTCGCGGCGACACGGGGGTACGGAGCGACCGTGGTTCTGTTTGACCGGCTGAAAGAAGACCGCGTGGAAATCGGGAAACGGATTGCGGCTGAAACCGGCGCCGCGATCGTGCCGCCGTTCGATCATCCGGCGGTGATGGCGGGGCAGGGGACCACGGCGGTGGAACTGCTGGAAGCGGTGCCGGATCTGGATGCGCTGGTTGTCTGCGTGGGTGGCGGCGGGCTGATCTCGGGGTGCGCCACCGCGGCTCGGGCGCTACGTCCCCGGATGCATGTGTTCGGCGTGGAGCCCGCCGATGGTGATGACACGTACCTTTCAATGCGGGCAGGGAAACGGATCGGGATTCCGCCGCCGGCCACCATCGCCGATGGGCTACGAACGCAGATGCCGGGCGAACTGACGTTTCCGGTGATCCAGCGCGAGGTGGAAGAGATCGTGCTGGTGAGCGATGAGGAGATTCGGGCGGCGATGATGTTTCTGCTGCTGCGGATGAAGATATTGGTGGAGCCGAGTGGGGCTGTGGCGGCGGCGGCGGTGCTGACCGGAAAGATCCGTGCGAAGGGACGCGTGGGCATTATTCTGTCAGGCGGCAACGTGGATAAAGACGTGCTGTGTTCGTAGTGCCCGGTGCGGCGGCCGGAAACCGGACACGCGCGCGAAGCTAAGGAGTCCGGTATACCCGCGACATGTCCGACACCGACGCAATCGGTCGATACCACGCCCCCGCCGAGCTCTGCTGCATCAACTCGTAGTGACCGTCGAACCACGCCCTGTCCGGCGACGTGTCCCGCAGGAAGCGCGCCCGCGACGTTTGGTCCAAAAACAAGTACGCGGGCCGCTTTGCGCGCAATTCGTCCCGCAGCCGCACCCATCCCGGCGCTTCCCGCTCTGGCGGCAGAGCTTCCAGCCACATCGCACGTCTCGGGGCAAAATCCCGAATGGCCAGATAGTGAAACGGTCCGCCGCAGATCAGTATCGTTCCGGTGCCCGCATCCGGCTTGGTCAGAAAACGCGTGTCCCTCCAGGCGTAATCGTAGTCGCTATCGGTAGCCACTCGATGCTGGCGGGATTGCTCCGGATCCAGTAGCAGCACCCCTTCCGGCACGGAGCGCGCCTTGGCCACCCACACCGCCATCGCCGGCATCGGCGCGAGCAACGCCGCCGGAAGCACCACCGCCGTGGCAACGCGCGCCGACAATCCCCGGCTCTTCAGCAGCACCATCGCCTCGTCGATTCCCGCCAGCGACAGCAGTCCGAATGGTGTCGCGGCCGCCCAGATCGAGACTGCCTGCGTCACCGGTGCGATCGCGGCCCATGCCGCCACCATCAGCCAGAAGGGATGCGCCCAGATTCGGTCCCGCATGCGAGCGATCGCCACCAATCCCAACAGCACCCACGGCGCGGCTGTCAGAACGGCGTAACGATCCAGGTCCGGCGTCCCCGCGGGCGCTGGCAGCGAACTCAGGTCCCACTGCGAAAAACTCCGCACGGCCGCCACCGGACCGATAAACCCCACCAACGCAGGCAGCAGACGCTGCGAAAGAATGCAACTCACTCGATTGTGGTCCCGCAACCGCGCCAATGCCGTTTCGATGATCCAGATCATTAGTGGAATCGCTCCCATCAGAGGATGGAACAGCGCGGCTACCGCGCCGGCTACGCCAGAGAAGAAGTGCCCCGCCACGCGGCGCGGCGGCGAGCTCCAATAGGCTGTCGCCAGCCAAAGACAAGCATAGAGGGGAGCGCACGCCATCATCCCGGACTGCGCCAAATCCTGAAACGGGACGAATTGATAGTACACGCCCGCGGTCGCCAACGGCGCCAGCACCGCTACCCATTGATGCCGCAGATGGCGTGTTAGCGTCACCGCCATGAACCCCGCCATCGCGGCCAGAATCGCCAGTTCCAGCGCGTGCACGGCGGTTTCGTTCAATCCGAACATACGGCTCGCGGCAAGATAAAGAAATGTGAGCGCCGGTTGGCTGCTTTCGATGTGGCTGGGCGCGGCCACCGATGCCAGTAGACCCGCTTGCGGAGGCCCTAGCGGCGCCGCCAGATGCACCGCACCCAACGCCGCCATTCCAATCAACGGCGGGATCAGTCCCAGCCATCGAGCAAGGCTCCGTTCTGGAACTAGGAAGCCCATGTCGCATGTCCACCTTAGGAGGTGTCCCTGCGTACCTCAATGAACCTCGAGTCCTAGTACTGACTAGTGGCCGTTGCGCAGAACCCGCTTCAATCGTGGTGATACAGTCAATAGCTATGCGCGCCGCACTACGTACTGCTATCCTCCTCGCCGCTGGAACCGCTTTGCTCTTCGCGGCGTCCCGCGTGCCCCTCGATACGCCCGAGTCCGTCGGGATGTCGGCTCAGCGCCTCGATCGGATCGGCGTTTGGCTCGATGACGTTGTCGCTCGCAAACAAGCCGCCGGCTTCGTCACCCTCGTCGCCCGCCGCGGCAAGGTGGTCCAGCACAAAGCCTTCGGCAGTCGCGGATTGACCGTAGCCGACCCCATGCCCATCGACGCCCTGTTTGACCTGGCCTCCATGACCAAGCCCATCACCGTCGCCGCCGCCTTGATGCTGCTCGAGGAAGGCCGTATCACACTCAATGACCCCATCGCGCAATACCTTCCCGAGTTCCGCCAACAGCGCGTCGAAGTCAGTCCCGGCGTCCTGCGAGCCCCCGCCAAGGGCATCACGGTGCGGGATCTGTTCAATCACACCTCCGGCGTCTACGATCCTCGCAGCCGGGCCGAAACCTTCGCCTTTCCCACCCTTGCGGCCTACATGAGCGACTTCGCCAAGCTGCCGCTCCGTCACCAGCCCGGCTCGGCGTTCCTCTACGGCGACTCGCACGATGTTCTCGGATACCTCGTCGAGAAGGTTTCCGGCGTCCCCCTGGACCGCTTCGTGCAGGACCGTATTCTCACTCCGCTCGGCATGGACGACACCCACTACTGGCCGCCCGATTCCAAGAACAACCGCCGCGCCATCCTCGTGGTGAACAAGAAAGACGACCCCGATTCCCTCTCCCGTGTGCCGCCGGAAGCGGCCAAGGCCAAAACCTTTATCGGCGGAGCCAGCGGACTCTACTCCACCGCCGCCGACTATTGGCGCTTCTCTCAGATGCTCGCCAACGGCGGCCAAGCCTCCGGCAAGCGCCTCCTCTCGCCCCGCACCATCGCCTGGATGGCACAGAACCACATCGGAGACATCGCCTCGTTCACCACGCCCGGCACCCGCTTCGGGCTCGGGATGGCCGTCGTCACCGATCCCGGCGCTTCCGGATTGCCTTACTCCAAGGGCACTTACTATTGGGGTGGATCGCAGGGCACCGTATTTTGGATCGATCCCGCCGAAGAGTTGGTCGGTGTCCTGATGGTCCAGTTGACGCCGAGCCCTCTCAAGCTGCGCGAACGTTTCGCCGCCCTGGTCTACTCGTCCATCATCGAGTAACTTCGATCACAGGCGGTCGCGAGACATTACGAACGCGTGCACCTGACGCACTTGCTCCTGCGTCAGCAACTCGCTGAATGCCGGCATAGCCGTCCCTTTGCGGCCCTTTCGGACGGCGTCAAGAAAAACGCCCGTGCCCAGCCGGGAACGGAAGATTCGCGGCCCGCTTCCTCCGTTCGCCATATGACATCCGAAACAGCGCGCACGGTAGACCTGCTCGCCCGCGGCGATGGCAGCCGCGTCGCCCAACAGCGGATTTGCCTCCTCCGCCGGCGCGCCCTGGCCGTCCTGCGGCGCGCTTGTCGGTTGCGGCGGCGGTTCGTCACTCGCAATCGGCTGGCCGCCCTCGGTGGCCGGATACCCGTACCCGGCGAGCACACGCCTGCCCAGGGTCGACCCCGGCTGCCCACGCGTGGCAGCCTCCCTTGGATGGTTACCAGGTTCGATCCCGTTTGCACATTGCCCTCCGTCCCTCCGTCGAGCGCGAACACCCATAGGGTTGCCGGCTCTTCGGCTCCTGGTAATAGAAGGTCATGTCGCCGCCGATTCCGCCCGAGGGCACGGCTACATACTGCACGCCGTCCAACTGATAGGTGATCGGGCTGCCGATGATCCCAGAGCCCGTCTGGAACTGCCAAAGCGTCTTGCCCGTGCGCGCGTCGAGCGCCATGAAGTAGCCGCGCATGTCGCCCGTGAAAACCAGCCCGCTCGACGTAGCAACCGCGCCCGCCCAAAAAGGCGCCGGACTGATGGAACGCCAGACAACCTTCCGCTTCACCACGTCGAACGCGACGAAGTTGCCGGGTTTCTCACTGGTCAGATACTGCTGGTAGTCGGCCCCCAGATACCACTCGCCGTTGGTAGGCCGCGGAAACTTGCCTTCCTCCCAAAACTTATACCCCATCGCCCACTGGTTCGACATGAAGTAGAGATACTGCAGCCGCGGATTGTAGGCGAGCGGCTGCCAGTCGATCGAGCCTTCGAGGCTCGGAACGATGGGACCCACTTCGGGGCCGCCCGTGGTCGCAATCATCGCCGGATTCACCTTCGGCCGCCCCGTCTCCGGGTCCAGTCCGAACGCCCAGGTGATGCCCGGCACGATCGGTTCGCCGTAGAGGAACTTTCCGTTGGTGCGGTCGAGCGCGTAGAAGAAACCGTTCTTGTCGTGATGAAACAGCGCCTTGACCAGGCCGCGCGCGCCCATCCGGACGTCGGCCAGCACCGGCGTGCTCACCGCGTCGTAATCCCAGCAATCCCAGGGCGTGTACTGATAGCCCCAGTCGATCTTGCCCGTATCGGCGTTCATTGCGATTGTCGACGCCGTCCACTTGTTATCGCCCTTGCGGACGTGGCAATTCCACGGAGCCGCGTTGCCCGTGTTCCAGTAGACGAGGTTCAGTTGCGGATCGTAGGTGCCCGTGGTCCATGTCGGCCCGCCGCCGTTCTTCCATGTATCGCCCGGCCATGTCTCATTGCCCGGTTCGCCCGGGCCGGGGACCGTGTAGGTGGTCCACCGCGGCTTGCCAGTCACCGCGTCAAACGCCTTCACGAAGCCGCGAATCCCGAACTCGCCTCCCGCCACACCGGTGAGCACCATATCTTTCAAGGCTAACGGTGCGCCTGTGATCGAATAGCCCTGCCGCCAGTCGTCCACCTGCGCCTCCCACGCCACTTCGCCGGTCTCCCGATGGAGCGCGACGAGCCGCGAATCGAGCGTGCCCACGTACACGAGATCTCCGAGCAGCGCCACGCCCCTGTTGATGGTGCCACAGCAGTAAACGCGCTCGGCTCTGCCGGTGGCTTGGGATCAACTCACTCGCGCCCCTGTCCGCGCGTCAATGGCGAACACCCGCGATCCATCCGCCGACAGGTACAGGACGCCTTTGTAGAGCAGAGGCGTCGCCTGCAGACCCCGGTTCTGCCGCCGGTGGCGAACACCCATTACTGCAGCCGCTTCACGTTCGACGGTGTTATCTTCGATCCACATACCGCTGCGCATGATAGTCGCGGCCATAGGTAAGCCAGAGGAAGTGTCGGCGGCGGCGCCCTCGATCGCCGCGGGTGTGATGGGTTGGGCGGGCGCTGTGGGTGGGCAGCGCAATCAGATGGCGGTAACTGCGGAATCCAGGCGGCATCCTTTCAGGTTAAGCATGCATGGCCTGCTTCGCACGGCGGTTCCCGCATGGCGGATTCTCGGTGCTCTGAGCACCCCGCCGGGCATCCCCCTTTGTCTACGGCTGGAGCCGGAGAAATCGCCAGCAGTCTGGGCATCCGGCTGCTTGCGCGCACTACCCGTGGGTAAGGGCGACTACGGCTGTTTGCGGGACTCGGCCGCCTGCCTACAAATCCTGGATCCCTCTAGCCTGACTCCCATGATAATTCCAATACTGCACTAGTAAATTCCAATAGTGTCTTATTCTGTTCCATGAATGCAAATGCTCCAAACTGACATCAGAACTCAAGGAGGTTCTGATGATGAGCAATACAATCGAATCTGTTCTCAAGACATGCACGAGGTATTCCTGAACGGCAACGACACTGATACGATTCTCAGCCCTACGGGACCGATCCTGTGTTCATGTCGCAGCACAGTTCGGCGTTGATCGGTCGAAACGCGGTCCGCGCTTACTACGAGCAGGTGTTCGCCACGATCAAGCTGAACGTCCGGTTTGACATCCACGAGACTTATGGCTGGGGATTGGGCCTGGGCGCGCACCAGTTCCGCGGACGGCCCAGATCCTGGCGGCCAACGAGGTCTCGAGGGCAACAACGAGTTGTTCGTTTTCCGCAAGGAAAGCGGTTCTTGAAAAATCCACCGCTACCTGTTCGCCACTAATCAACCGCGAGCCTAAACCCAAACAACCCGTCGAAAGACGAGGCCATCGTTGCGAAACTGTTGGGTATGAACTTGCGCTCGACCTGGAATGCCATGGCCCTGTTCGCACGGGTCCTCCAGCATGGCGGATTCTCGGGAGGCTGCTCGCCGCGCTTGCGATCCTCCGTCAACACTGACCCGGAAGATTCGGGCCCTGGAGCGCAGTTTGGGCATCCGGCTGCTTGAACGCACGACCCTGCACGGTGAGGGCGACTGAGGCTGGCCGCGAGATTCAGCCGCACTGCCGGCAAATCCTCGATGCTATGGATGAGGCCACTGCCGCGCTGAGGCAGCGCGAGGCAGAGGTGCTGGGGACCCTCCGGCTTGCCGCGCCGCCAAGTCTCTCCGATGTCTTGGTTGTGCCCCTCTTGAGGGGCTTTCTGGAGCAATACCCAAAGGTCCAGGCCAACGTGCTTGTCACGGACCGCCACCTGGACATGGTCAACGATGAAGTCGATGTTTCGCTGCGAGTCGGGCCACAAGCGGAAAGTAGTCTGGTATTTCGCCGGCTGATCCGATATCGCCACGTGCTGGTGGCCTCACCGGCCTATCTGGCAGAGGGTAAGAAGCCGCGGCGGCCTCAGGATCTGCACAAACATCGTCTCGTGGGTTTCAACAAATGGTTTGGCGAGGTGACCTGGACATTGGCTCGAAATGGCGAAACGCAGCGCGTGCCGGTGACGCTAGCGATGGCGATCAATGACTACGCCGGTGTACTATCGGCAGCCAAGACCGGAATGGGAATCGCTGAGATGCCCTCAATCCTGTGCGAGCGGGAGTTGGCCAACGGGCAATTGGTATCGATCCTTCCGAACTGGCACTTTCCGGAGGTTGATTTGGCGGCGTACTATATGACTCGGAGGCACCCGCCCCGGCCCGTACAGCTTTTTCTGGATTACTGCTCGTCCAACATAGAGCGGCTGAGAGGATAGGCATATCCTGTGGGGACGATTGGATTGTCCACGATTGGGGTACAAACGAAAATCCCCTCTGAATCAGTTTGATCCAGAGGGGAATATCTGGTGCGGAGAGGGGGACTTGAACCCCCACGGTGTTACCCGCTAGCACCTCAAGCTAGTGCGTCTGCCAATTCCGCCATCTCCGCAAATCGAAACTCTACTTCTTCTCTCCGGACTTCGGAGCCCCTGCCGGCGCTGACCCCGGAGCCTGCCCCGGAAGCGGCAACTGAACCTTCGCTCCGCCTCCGCCACCCTCTTCCGGACTCGGCAACGGCACCGTCACCGATTGCGACGGATCGCCGCCCTCCGGCGTGATCGTCATCGTCGGAGCCGGACCCTTCTGGTCGCCTGCCTTCTGATCCGATTGCTGCACCGTCTTCTGCGAATCGAGCACCGTCGCTTCACCGCCTCGCGTTCTCGTTCCCACAATCGACAAGGCAATCGACAGGATCATGAACAGCGCCGCCGCTGCCGTGGTGGCCCGCGAAAGCGCCGTCGCGGCTCCGCGCGGACCGAACGCCGTCTGCGAGCCCATCCCGCCGAAAGCGCCCGCCAAATCCGCGGCTTTGCCGCTCTGCAGAAGCACCACTACGATCAGGAACAGGCAAACGATAATGTAAACCGTCGTCAGAAGAATAACCATTGGGAATCAGCCCGAGAGCCAGCTATCAGTGTACCACGGCCCGCCCCTGCCTACTCGACCATTTTCCCGTGCAGCGCGTCCAGCCGGAACTCCGCGCTCCGCACATATTCCATCAACCGCCCCTCGCGCGCCCGGATCAGATCCACTTTCCCCGGCAGCGTCTCCGCGATCCCCGCCGGCACTTGCAGCAACCCATTCTCATCGCCGTGCAGCAGATCGCCGGGATGCACTGCCATTCCCTCCACCTGCACCGGAACCCCCGTCCGCACGATCCGGAAGTTGCCGTGCGACGCGGCAATGCCGCGCGCGAAATAGTGGAACCCGAGCGCACGCACCTCCGGGATGTCGCGAACCGCGCAATCGCTCACCAGGCCCACCGCGCCAAGACGCTGAAATATCGTCGCCATCACCTCGCCGCAATGCACCGCATAGTCGCGATGGCCGCCGATCTCCTGGATCACAACCACCGCCGGCTTCGGCGCCGCTTCCACTGCCCGGTACAAATCCATGAACAGCGAAAGATCCAACGGACCTGTCTTGGTGATCGATTCCGCCTGCGCCGTCACCGCGTACGCCGCCATCCGTCCGAACTCCGGAAACACGCATCGCACCGAAAGCGGCGTGAACCCTTCCTGCCGCGGACGAACCTCCAGCAACTCGATCGCGTTCGCCAGCGTCGGTGTGTCCACCGTCTTCAAATAATCGATCCAGGGGTTTGACATGCTATCGCAAGGCTTTCAGCCCAAATCGGGCAAACGCGATTGTCTCATACGCCGATGCCGCGCCGCGCTCATACAGACACCCGATCCGCTTTCCATCCAGCACCGCGAGCGACGAGTACGCCGCCGGTCCCGCATGCAGCACCAACGACGATGTCCATGACCGTCCTTCATCCTTGCTTGCCCGCACCGTCATCGTCTCCCGCTTCTTCGACGCGGGGTTGGAAAACAACAGATGCCCCTTGTCGTAGCGAATCAGGCTCGCCTGGCACACCGGCTCGATCAGCGCCTCGTCAAACCCAGCATCGGTCCACGTCAGTCCTCCGTCGGTGGAACGCGCCAGAGCCCGCCGGTTTCGCCCATGGTAGCTCCGCATATTCAACAACAGCGATCCGTCGTTCAATTCCACTACCGCGCACTCGTTCGTCTCCGTCTGCGCGCTGCCGCCCAGCCGCCACGTCTTTCCCCGGTCGTCGGAATAGATGGTGTGCGAGTGCCGCTCTTGCGTTCCGAAACGGCGATGGTCGCACGGCACTACCATCCGGCCCGATCGCATCTGGATCGCGTTGCCCGGTCCGGTGGCGTACCATCCCCAGGTGGCTTCCTTCGTCGACGCTGTAATCTCGCTCGGCTCCGCCCACGTCCGTCCGTCGTCGTCGGAATGCGTCATCCACACCGTGCGCGTTCCTCGGGACGAATCGCGCTCGATTTCCCGCTCGGTCAGATTGCCCGGATTCGCCGTCAGCGGCAGCCAGATCGTGCCAGTCCGCCGGTCCTCAACCGGACATGGATTGCCGATCGTGTTCGGACCCTGATCTGCGACCAACTGTTGTCCGGACCACGTCCGGCCTCCATCGCGGCTCCGCTTCACTACCAGATCGATATCGCCGGCGTCAGACCGGCTGTTCTTTCTCGCTTCGCAAAAGGCGAGCAGCGTGCCCCGTCGCGTCCGGAGCAGGGCGGGGATTCGATACGAGTGATAGCCGTCTTCGCCCGCCCGCCACACATCCACTTGCAGAACCTCGGAGTCCGCGCCAGCCGCCGCGCCGGCAGCCGCTGCAAGAAACGCGCGCCGCCTCATCGCCCCATCCTCACCGCGTCCAGCCGCGCCACCGAATATGGCAGCATCGCCAGCCGATACCGGTCACCGGCTGCCTCCATCGCCGCCCCCCGCGCCGTTCGAAACTTCTCCGGCTGTCGCGCCGCATCCATGTAGTTGTGCTCGTGCATCGCTGCCCGCATCGCCCGCCCACCGAGCCAACTCGAATCCACCGTTACCACGCGCGAGTGCGGCGTCAGGTTGGCGATCAGCATCCGCTTCTGTCCGCGGCTCTCCACCGCCATCGCGCACGCCCGCAGCGGATCGCTGGAATCCACGCGGTAAACGCGACTCCCTCCGAAACCCGCCACGTCCGCCAAAACGTGATACAGCGGATAGGCCTCGCCGTTGTTCATCAGGCCCTCCGGCCCATGCGTCTGATAGTAGGTCACGCTTCCCACACCTCCCTCTGACAGGTACTTCACGCTCCCCAGCGTCCATGCCGCGCCGAACAGCGATCGCTGCCGCCGGTCCGGCGACGCCTTGCCCGCCACTCGCGGACGTAGCGTCACCGGCGTTACCGCGATCGGTTTTCCGCCCACGAACGTCCGTGCCGTTTTCACCGTCGCCGCCTGCCCTTCCAGGTTTTCCACCAGAGACAAGTCGTCGAACGCATGCACCTGCGGATTCAGCGAGTAGCACGCAAAATCGAGAGACGCCATCTCCGGCCGTCCGCGATTCAATTCCGTGAAGAACAAGTTCGTTCCCGCTCCTACCGCCCCGCCGCGTAAATGCCGCCGCGCCAACTGTACCCATCGTGCGCTTGTCGACGCTTCGTCCCGATGGAACACGATCCATCGCGAAACATCCGCCGATGCACCCGCCGCGAACTGTCCCAACTCCGCCGCTGCGTCATTGCTCACATGCAATGCCGCCTCGAGCGGCACGCCCATCGCCAGCGCGTCAGCCCGGGCACGGTCCCAATCCTTTCGCCAACCCGGGTCGAACAGCCGCACGTCCGCGCGCAAATGACGAAAACCGGCCGCCGCCAGCATCTTCGCCTGATCCCGGCTGAGCGGATCCTCGCCCGTCGCCACACCCAACCCGATCGCCGGCAGACTCGTCATCACGTGGCCAGCCACCGCGATCTCCACTTCCGGACGAGCCTTCACGATCGCAGGGGCGGGCGCCCCCTTCAGCCTCACCGTCACCGCCTGGCGGATCTCCTGCCCCCGCTGCACCTCCACCGGGAACGGACGTTCGAGCGGCGTGCAATAGGTCTTGTAGTTGTAATCGGTCCAGTTGCGATGGTCTTCCATCTCGAACGTATCGCCCTCGAACCGCACCTCCACGTTCACACCCGGCGACGCCTCATGTGTGATCGCGCGCATCTCGAGAAATGGCTGGTGCGGCGCAACCTCGGAAGGGAACCGGCCCTCTTCCTTCAGTCCGCTCGTCTTCTCCACCACGCAAGGCTTCCCCGCGCATTCCGCGATCGGATGCAACACCGCGAATCCCAGCCGGTTCTTCAGAAACGTCGAACGCGCCCGGCCCTGAAACTCGAATCGCACCGTGCCGTCGGCGGAACCGGTAATCACGCCCTGCCAGGGAAAGTCGATGTCGTCCTGTACGCATTCCACATCGAAGGTGAGCCGGAACGAATCCGCCCGGGACTCGCTCACGATGTTGTGGACGCGCGGTGTCACCGTCCCCCATCCCTGGTCCCGCACCGCGGCGTACAGCCCGCGCAGCAGTTCCGTGTCGCCGTATCGGATGTACCGCAGGAACGCGATGTCGGGATCGAACAGGCACGTCACCGGGCCCGCTCGCAGCGCAATCGACGCGGCGGGCGCGGCATCGGCCCCGGTGAGGATCGCTTCGCGCGGCGGCGTATCGCGATCTTCGGCCGCCACAACCGCGGCGGGAACCCACAGAGCGACGAAGCCCCGCCGGGTGATCTCCGGAAGATTCATATCGAAACCAGCTTACTGGACTGGCGTGCCGTAGGGGATCAGCGTCTTGATTCGTTCGGCCGTATCCAGCCGCGCGATCCTCCAATCCTTACCCTGTTTCTCCAGGTAAAAAATTTGAATCTCGTTACGGTCCTGATACACGTACTCCACCCGCGCCTTCACTTCCCGGTCGGTCAGCACTTGCGGCTCGTTGATCGCGATTCCCTTGATCGGCGCATTCGTCTCCGCCAGATACTTCCCGAATGCGGACTCCCCCTGTTCGGCCACCGCCTGCCGCAGAGACGCTTCCATTTGCCCCGTGTAGTGGGAAAGATACCGCGGCACGTTCCCTTCGCGAGCCGCGTCGAGCATCGCGTAGATCGCGTCCTGCGGCGTTGGATCCTGCTTCGGTTGCGCGGCCGGAAGCAGATCCGCCACCTTGCCCGTACTGGGCGTCCAGCCTGATTGTTTGGCCGCCACGAACGCGCCGACGGCGATCATCAGCGCGATTGTCAGCGTCCGCGCCTTCTGCTGCCTGGTCATTTCTTCTGTGTCGCCGACGGACCCGGATCGCCCTTCCGCACAATCGTCAAGTCCAGATTGCCCCGGCTGTCCACGAACATCTTCCGGATCCGCGGCAGGATGATCTCGAGCGTCTCCGCGTACAGGCGGCGTCCGTTCACCGCTTCCGCGCGTCCATACTCGGCGGCCACTTGCGTGAACCGCGACGCGTCGCCCAGCGCCTCGTTGATTTTCGTTTGCCGGTAGCCCTGCGCCGATTCGAGCATCTGCTGTGCCTCGCCGCGCGCTTTCGGAATCACGTCGTTGGCGTAGCCCTGCGCTTCGTTCACAATCCGCGATGAGTCCGCCCGCGCGCTGGCCACGTCGTTGAACGCATCCCGCGCTTCCGGCGGCGGCACGGCCGATTCGATGTTCACGTTTGCCACTTGCACTCCCGCGTCGTAGTCCAGCAGCACTCTCTGCGCCGCCGCGCGGACCTCTTCCTGAATCGCCACCTTCTCCGTCGTCAGCACCGCATCCACATTGCGATGCGCAATCCGCCGCGACAATTCCGCCTCCACCGCCGCGATCACCGTTGCCGGAATGTCCACCGCCGTGAACAGATACTTCTCCGGTTCGCCCACCGAATACTGCACCACCACGCGCAGATGAATGATGTTCTGGTCTCCAGTGAGAAATTGCGACGCCTGCGGCTGCATCCGTCCCAGCACCGCATCGGATACGCCTCCGCCCACCACCAGCCGCTGCGTCTGCCGCACCTTCAGTTTCGTTACCCGGTCCACCGGCCACGGCAGTGAGAAGTGAATGCCAGGCAGTACGCGCTTCTCCACCACTTTTCCGAATCGCGTCACCACCGCTTGCTGATCCGCGGGCACGATGTAGATCCCGCTGGCCAGCCACAGCAACAGCAGCGCTCCCCAAACATGCCGCCGGTCCCACTCGCCGTTGGCGAGCGCCGCCAACGCGGCTTTCGGTTTCTCGGCGGCTGTATCGAGCAGCAGGGTCATTGAGCGTTCTCGCCGCGCATCAATACTCGCATCAACTCCGAATCCGAACTCAGGATGGCCGTCGTCTTGTCGTCGAAGATCTTCTTGTACGATTCGAGCGTCCGCAGCAGCTTGTAGAATCGCGGATTGCGCGAGTAAGCCTGGCTGTACACGCGCGTCGATTCCGCGTCGCCCTCGCCCTTCACCTGCTCGGCTTGCTTGTACGCCTCGGACCGGATCTCCTCCGCCTTCCGGTCCGCTTCGGCCCGAATCGATAGTGCTTGTTCCTCGCCCTCGGCCCGATACTGCCGCGCGATCCTCTCGCGCTCGGCCCGCATCCGCGCGAACACGCTTTGCTTATTCTGTTCCGGCAGGTTGATCCGCTTCAGCCGCACGTCGATCACTTTGATCCCGTATTCCGCGAGCGCCCGCTTGTCGGTTATCTCAGAGAGATTGTCCATCATCTGCCCCGCCTTCACGGCCTCCGGATTCGCCGAAATGATCGTCTCCAAATCGTGCGTTCCCAGCGCCGCCGCCAAGCCGGACCATACGATGTCATGCAGCCGCATCTCCGCTGCCACGTCGTCTCCCACCGATTCCACGAACCGCTTCGGGTCTTCGATCTTCCACGCCACGTAGCTTTCGATCACCAGATTCTTCTTGTCGCGCGTCAGGAACTCGCTCGGCCGCGGATTGTAGATCCGCAGCCGCCGGTCAAAGTAAGTCGAGTTTTGGAATGGCCATTTCAGATGCAGGCCCGCGTCGGTCACCGTATAGAGCGGCCTGCCGAACTGCGTCACCAGGACGAACTCGGTTTCGCGTACCGAGAAAAACGTCGCGTACACCAGCCAAACACCCGCCAGAATCCACAACAGCGGACGGTACCGGCTCCAATCGCGCGGCGGACGCGGTTCCCTTTGCTCGGGAGGGTCGTCGTGGCCCCCGTCATGACCATGATCGTGCCCATGATGATGACCATGGTCGTGTCCGTGATGATGTGCGTGTGAATCCTGATGCATCGTACCTACTCGCGATCCTCGATCGGGACCGGCGGCATCGCCGGACCCATCGCCGCCGGCGCCATCGCAGCCCCCAATTCCACCCCGTCTTCCATCAACATCAGGTGCCGCCGGTTCCGCGTCGCGTCCACGATCAACTTCCGGCGCCCCGGCAGCACCTGCTCCATCGTCTCCAGATACAGGCGCTTTTCCGTTACCCCCGGGTTGGCCCGGAATGCCGCCTCGGCCTGCGTGAATCGCGACGCATCCCCGGAGGAACGGTTCTTCCTCCCCAGCGAATACCCCTCCGCCGCCAGCTTGCTCGCCTCGCCGTTGCCGCGCGCCAGCGCGATCCGCTCATTGCGATACCCTTCCGCTTCGTTGATCAGACGGTTTTTTTCCTCGAATGCCCCCGAAACGTCACGGAAGGCATCCACCACCTCGAGCGACGGATGCACGTCCAGCAGCTTCACGTTGATCACTTCCACACCGGTTCCGTACCGATCCAGGCGTTCCTGCAGCATCTTCTTCGCCCGCGCTTCGATGTCGCGGCGATTCGTCGTTAACGCCTCGTCAAGCAGAGTCGTGGTAATCACCGCTTGCAGAACGGATTCGGTGGCCACGCGCACCGTCGTTTCTCCATCCATTTGCCGGAACAGAAAATCGTCCGGCGCCGAGAGCCGGTAATGAACCGTGGCCGTCAGCTCCGTCATGTTCTGATCCCCCGATACCATCAGAGACTCTTCCGGACGCCGCTGAAACCGCCCTCCCCGATGCTGCACGTTCCACTCATACGCGGCCGGTTCCGCCTCTGCCGCGCCCGCCGCGGAACGGAAGCCGATCTCCGCCACCCGCACTTTCCGCGCCTGGATGCGCGTCAGCTTCTCCATCGGCCATGGCATCTTATAGTGCAACCCTGGTTCGCCGTGCGGCAGCACCTTGCGCCCAAACCGTTCGATCACCGCCACTTCCTCCGGCCTCACCACGTAGAATCCGTTCAACACCAACAGCACGCCCGCCGCGATTGCCGCCGGCCGGTAGTAGCGCTGCCTGTTTTCCCAAACCTCGTGCAGCCACTCCCGCGGCTCGAGCCGCGAAAGCCACAGCTTCGCCCGCCGTTCGATCGCCGTCATCCAGCGTCCCCACCGCCGCTCCCGCGCGGGCTTTTCCACCGCCAGCAAGCGCAGCGAATTCAGCATCACCAGAAACGACGCGATTTGGTGCGTGAACGCAGCGCCGAGCGGTCCCATCACTCCCGTCGATGCGAGCCCGATCGCCACTACGTTCACGATTCCCGCGAACACGACGATGTTTTGCCATGCCGTCGAAACCGCGCGCCGCGACACCTCGAACAGCTTCGGCAGCTTGTCGAGCGAATGCCCCATGTACACCACATCCGCCGCTTCGGCCGTGATGTCGCTTGCCCCGCTCACCGCGATGCCCACGTGTGCCGCCGCCAATGCCGGCGCGTCGTTGACGCCATCGCCCACCATCGCCACCCGCCGGCCCTGCGAGATCCATTGCCGGATCCGCTCCAGCTTCTGCTCCGGCAGCAGTTCCGCTTCCACGTTCGGGATGCCCGCCTCGCGCGCGATCACCTCCGCTGGACGCCGCCTGTCCCCGGTCAGCATCACCTGATGCCCGATGTCGAGGTCTTCCAAATCGTGCGTGGCGTCATGCAGGCCCGGTCGGATGCGATCCCGCAGTAAGATCCCGCCCAGCAGCGTCCGAGCCTCGGCCACCAGCACCACCGTCGCGCCCAACCGGTCCGCTTCTTCCAGGATGGCCGCCGTACCTTCGATCCCATGCTCGGCGAGATAGGCCGCGTTGCCGGCGCGCAGTTCCCGTCCGTCGTGCATCGCTTCGGCGCCGCGGCCCGGCAGGATTCGCGCCGATTCCACCGCCGGAATCGCCAACCCACGCTCCCGCGCCGCGTCCACAATCACCCGCGCCAGCACATGGTCAGATCCGGACTCCGCCGCCGCCGCCAGCGCCAACACCTGGTTTTTCGTCTCCTCCGGCGCCACGATCTTCAAAATCTCGAAGCGGCCCTCGGTCACGGTGCCCGTCTTATCGAAAACGATCGTATCGATCTTCGCGGCTTCCTGAAGAATCGTTCCCCCGCGCACCAGGATGCCCCGCCGCGCCAGTCCGCCGATCGCCGCAACCATCGCCGTCGGCGTGGCCAATATCAGCGCGCACGGGCAGCCTACGATCAGCACCGCCACCGTCCGCAGCCAGTCCCGCGTGAAGTAGTAGGTGCCCGCGCCCGCCAGCAGCAGCAGCGGAACGAAGTACTTCGCCCACTGGTCCGCCAGACGCTCCACCGGAGCCCGGCGTTCTCTCGCCTGCTCCACCAGCCGGATCACGCGCGCCAGTGTCGTGTCTTCGCCCGCCCGCGTCACCCGCACGTGCAGCAGCCCGTGTCCGTTCAGCGTGCCCGAAAATACTTCGTCGCCAAGATCCTTGTCGCGCGGCAGAGACTCGCCCGTGATCGTGGATTCGTCCACCGCCGACGTTCCCTGCGCCACCGTCCCGTCGGCCGCGATGCGCTCGCCCGCGCGCACCACGATCGTGTCGCCTTGGAGCAGACGCGATACGTCCACTTCGATCTCTTCGTCATCCTTCAGCACTCGCGCCCGGCGAGGCATCTGCTCCACGAAGCGCGTGATCGCCGTCGACGTGCGTTTGGCTGCGTACCCCTCCAGCCCCTCGCCGATCAGCATAATGAACATCGCTTCGGCCGCGGCCAGATACTCGCCCACCGATAGCGCCGCGATCACGGCGATGCAGATCGCCAGGTCCGCCGATATCGTCCGCTCCAGCAGCCCGTTGATCGCGTTGTAGAAAGTGCGGTAGCCCGCGATCACCGTCAGGATGGCGGCCGTGTCGATTCCGAAGATATATCGAAACACGCCCGTCAGATTGAGGAGTAGCAATACGCCCACCACGGCAGAGAAGCCGAAGTAGCGGATCCGTTCCAAACGGTCTTCCCGCGGATTGGCCGCGGCTGAAAATTCAAGCTTGTGCTGGTGCACGGTCTTAGATCGACATTATGACACCTGCCCGTGCCATACTGCGATTCATGTCCGAATTGCCCGCGCCTTCCCCCGCCAACCCGCCGGACCCTGCCGCCGTCCTCGACCTCATCGAAGCCTTCCGCCGATCCAAGACCATGTTCGCCGCCGTCTCCATGGGCGTGTTTGATCGTCTGGGCGATGGGCCCAAACCCGCCTCGCTGCTGCGCCGCGATGGCGAGGATCTCGATACGCTCGAGCGCCTCCTCGACGCCTGTGTTTCGCTCGGGCTGCTCAGCCGCGACGGCGACGCATACGCCAACGTCCCCGCCGCCCAAGCCTACCTCCGCCGAGACAGCCCGTACACCATGACCGGCTACATCCTCTATTCCAACGACGTTCTCTACCAGATGTGGGGCCATCTCGAAGACGCCGTCCGCGAGGGCTCCCACCGCTGGAAACAGGCCTTCGGCTTGGATGGTCCCCTCTTCTCCCATTTCTACCGGACCCCGGAATCCAAGCGCGAGTTCCTGCTTGGCATGCACGGCTTTGGCGTGCTCTCCAGTCCCGCCGTGGTCGCCGCGTTCGATCTGTCCCGTTTCCGCAAACTCGTCGACCTCGGCGGAGCCACCGGGCATCTCCCCATCGCCGCCGCCGAGCGCTATCCGGAAATGGAAACCGCTGTGTTTGACCTTCCCCCCGTCATCGAGTTCACGCGCGAATTTATCGCCGGCACCCCCGTCCAGGCAATGGAAGGAGACTTCTTCACAGATCCTCTTCCGCCCGCGGATCTGTACTCCCTAGGCCGCATTCTCCACGATTGGAGCGAGGACAAAATCCAAGCGCTGTTGGCCAAAATTTGCGCCGCTCTCCCCTCTGGAGGCGCGCTCCTCATCGCCGAGAAACTCCTGGCCGAAGACATGTCCGGACCCGTCCACGCCCACATGCAATCACTCAACATGCTGATCTGCACCGAAGGCCGCGAGCGCAGCTTCACCCAGTACGCCGAGCTACTCGAACAATCTGGTTTCGCCACCGTCGAAGGCAAAAGAACCGGATCCGTCGTCGACGCCATCCTAGCGGTCAAAGCCTGACCCCGCCGGATCCAAGCCAAGGAGCCCAAGGAGGGTGGAACCCAGAACCAGCAACAATCGAGCAAGAAACCCCCACGACAACGAAAAGCAAGCCAGGAAGGGGTCCAACCAAGCCAAGGAGCCCAAGGATGGGTGGAACCCAGATCCAGCAACAATCGAGCAAGAAACCCCCACGACAACGAAAAGCAAGCCAGGAAGGGGTCCAGGGGAAGGGGCGGCGTTAGAGCCCCTTCCCCTGACAAAAATTGATACGCTACCCGTTGATGCTTTCCCGCCGCTCCCTCCTCCACGCCGGTCTCGCCGGCGCAACCGGGCTTCTCTCCCGCGCTCGCGCCGAACTCAAAAAGATGAAGATCACCCGGGTTCGCTACTACGAGTCCCCCATCACCCGTCCCATCTTCAACCAGTCCTTTCACATCGTCACCGTCGAGACGGACGCCGGTATCACGGGCATCGGCGAAGGCGGCACCCGCGACATGATCGAGCAGACCGCCGGCCTGCTCATCGGGCAGGACCCCACACGCATCGATCATCTCTGGCAGTACATGTACCGCGCCTACTTCTATCCGCCCGGCCGCGAAAAGCTCCACGGCCTGGGCGCGCTCGACATGGCTCTGTGGGACATCAAAGGCAAGGCCCTCGGCGTCCCCGTCTGGCAGCTAATCGGCGGACGCTCGCGCGATTTTGTCGAATGCTACGCCACCGGCTATCCCAACAAAGGTTCCGTGCGCGAGTCCGCCGCCGCCTGCATCAAAGACGGCTTCCGCGCCTATCGCACCGGTGTCACCGGGGGCGCCGACAAAGCCGAGTTCAACTCACGCGTCCAGGTGCACCGCACCCATGAACACTGCCGCGAAATCCGGGCCGGCGTCGGGCCCGACGGCGATTGGGCCATCGACTATCACACCCGCCTGGACCTTCCCGACGCCGTCCGCCTCTCCACTCTCCTCGAACCCCTCGAGCCTCTCTTCTGCGAAGACCTCGTCCGCAGTGAGAACCCCGGCGTCTACAAACAACTCCGCCCGCTCGTCAAAGTCCCCATCGCCGTCGGCGAGCAGTTCGGTGACCGTTGGGATATCAACGAACTCATCGAGCAGCGCCTGATCGATTATTCCCGTGTCACTATTCCCAACGTCGGCGGAATCACCGAAATGCTCAAACTCGCCGCACTCTGTGAGACCCACTACGTCGGCTTGGTGCCCCATTTCACCGGACCCGTCGCCGAAACCGCATGCGTCCACGTCTGCGCCGCCTTCGCCGGACCGGCGTTGATGGAGATGACCGGCAACGGCATTACGCTGCCGGACTATCTCCCCAAAGCCTTTGACTTTCGAGACGGCAAGATGTGGCCCAATGAACGGCCCGGGCTCGGCGTCGACTTCGATTCCTCCAAAGTGAAGATGACCGCGGAAGTAACTAAATTCGCGCAGCCCATCCCCCTCTATCGCAGGCCGGACGGATCTATTACAAACTGGTAGAGCAATGATCAATCGCAGGCACTTCCTCACCGCGCTCGGCGCCATCCCTCTGGCGGCATCCGTGCGCGATCACAAGATCGAATCCTATGAGCTGATCCGCGTGAAAGTGAACCATCGCGGCAATTGGCAACTCGTCCGCGTGAAGACGAACAAGGGCATCACCGGCATCGGCGACGCTTCTCATGGCAATGACGAGCGCACCGCCCTGGTCCTTGACCGCTTGTTCGCGGGCCTCAAGGGCCGCACCCCCTTCGATATCGAAAACTATCGCCGCGATTCCATGGCCGCCGCCGCCAAGGACGGGCGCCCCGGCCAAGTGGCCTTCTCCGCCTTCGAACAGGCCATGCATGACTTGCAGGGAAAAATCCTCGATGTGCCTTGCTGGGCGTTGTTCGGCGGCAAGATTCACGACAACATCCGCCATTACGCCAACATCAATCGCGCCACGGTGGACCGGAGCCCCGATGGTTTCGCCGCCTTGGCGGACCCGGCCGTCAAGGCCGGCTTCGATGCCGTCAAGATGGCGTCGTTCGACGGGCTCCCCAAATCGCCCCCGGAGAAACGCTCCGCCGCCATCCAACTCGGTATCGATTGCATCGCGGCCGTCCGCAAGGTGCTCGGGCCCGATCGCGACCTCCTCGTCGATGGCCACAGTAACTTCAATCTCGAAGAAGGGCTCGACGTCACCCGCCGCCTTACGCCCCTCCGTCTCTTCTGGTGGGAAGAGGTCTGCCGCGGCATCGGCAACCTCGCCGAGATCAATCGCCAGGCCCCCATGCAGACCGCCGGCGGCGAATCGCTCTACGGCGTGCAAGGCTTTCATCCGTACATCAAAGGCGAAGCCGTCGACATCGTCATGCCCGACGTCAAGTACTGCGGCGGCATGCGTGAACTCCACAAAATCGCCGCCATGGCCGACGGCGCTGGGCTTACCTGCGCGCCGCATGGTCCAGCCAGTCCGGTCGGCAACGCCGCCGCCGCCCACGTCTGCGCCGCGATGCCCAATTTCCTCATCCTCGAACTCGGCTTCGGCGAAGTGCCCTGGCGCGCCGATCTCATCTATCCCCCGGAATCGTTCGACAAAGGCCGCATGGCGCTCTCGGACCGCCCCGGCTTAGGGATCGAAATCAACGAAAAGGTGGCCAGGCAGCATGCGGTCTAAAATAGCCGTCGGAATCGTTCTGTTGGCCGCGACGGCCTACTTGCTCAGCCAGTCCGCCACTACCACCACGCTCCAGAATCCGCCTCCCGGCGCGGACGCCCTCTTCGCCGTCCGTCTCGGCGCTACCGATACCGCCGAAACAAAATGGGACGGTTCCGTCGAAGTGATCAACGGCGAACTCGTCAAGCTCACCGGCTACGAAATGCGGATCGACGATATTGTCGATCCGCCCAATCGCTTCACCGTCTCTACCCGCAAGGCCTTTCTTTTTCCCAAGCGTCCGCATGACTCGGACCTCTATATCGATTCGCCCGGCCCCAATATTCTCTCGCCGCGATTGTTCGTCTACGTCAAGGGTCCCGAATCCGCCGAAGTTCAGTTGAACACAGCGCAAGGTAACTACCGCTTCTCGCTTCGTGACCACTACCGGTCATTCAATGGCGGCCGCGTTGTCGTCGAGCGGCTCCCCACCCGGCCTTGATCGGCCGCTCGGGCGAGACCAGCGGACGCCTCACCGATAACGACGCTCCTTCCATCGCCATCGCGCGCGATAACTCCCGATGGGTCGCCTACCAGGCCTTCAAGCCGGACCAGGACGATGTATTCGCGGAACAGCTTTCCGGTGGCCGCCTCACCCTCCACAAAGTAACTACCCGACCGGGCGACATCTACCGCACCGCCGTCGCCCAGGATAGCGAAGGTAAAGTCTGGGTCGTGTGGTCCGAGCGCCGCGACGACAACTGGGACCTCTACGCGCGCTCCTACGACGGTAACGCCTGGTCCTCGGTCGCCCGCCTCACCACGGAATCCCAGCCCGACGTCCATCACCGCCTGGCCACCGATTCCGCGGGCCGCCTCCACCTCGTGTGGCAGGGATGGCGCGATAATCGCGCCGCCATTCTGCACAAAAGCTATAGCGCCGGTGAAGGCTGGTCTGACTCCACCCGAGTCTCCGACCCCGGAGCGCCCAACTGCTGGGAGCCCTCCATCGCCGTCGGCTCCAACGGATTCCTCCACGTGGCCTGGGATCAATATGGCCCCAACGGCTACGACATCCATCTCCGCACCATGGCGAGTAACGTCTGGCACCGTTCCGTTGCCGTGGCCACAACTCCCTTGTTTGAAGCCTATCCCTCCGTCACTGTCGATAAGCAGGATCGCGTATGGATCGCCTGGCACGAATCCGGTGTCAACTGGGGTAAAGACTGGGGTTTTTACTATGACATCAAAGCCCCCGCTACCGGGCTCTATCAATCGCGTAATATTCGCATCGCTGTCTGGGATGGCAGGCAAATGCGCGAACCTGTCACTCAGCTTGAAAAGTCTCTCCCACCCGATAAGTTCAACTACTACGAGTACCCTCATCTGGTCGCCGACGGCTCCGGCGCTATCCATGCTTTCTTCCGCAAACGCACGCCCCAGCAGCACAACGTCTATCCGCGTACGCCCTCCCATCAAGCTCTCTGGGAAATCTATACGTCCACTTGGGACGGCGCCAAGTGGTCGAACATGACGCTCGTGCCTTACTCCACCGGCCGCAACGATATGCGCATCGCAACCGCCGTCGACGCTCAGGGCATCGTTCATGCTGCCTGGCCCACTGACCGCCGCGGTTTCCGCGACATGATCAACACCTTGCCGGATGTGTTTGCCGGCCGTTTCGCTTATGGGGCCGCCGCCTCCGCCGATCACCAACTCGCCGCCTACGGCAAGCCCGATGCGCAGCCGGCCACCGTACACACCAACGAATCCGCCGACGTCAGCCGCATGCGCTCCTATACGTATCAGATCGGCGCCGAAACGTTGCGCATCTATCGCGGTGACATGCATCGCCACACCGAAATCTCCTGGGATGGTTACAGCGACGGCTCCACCGAAGATACCTACCGCTACGCCATCGACGCCGCCTCCATGGACTTTCTCGCCATCACCGAGCATAACTTCGGCGTCGAAGACGAATACGACTGGTGGCGCAGCCAGAAGTTCTGCGATATCTTCCGCGTCGGGTCCGCCTTCGTACCCCTGTTCGCCTACGAACGCTCGGCTACCTATCCGAACGGACATCGTAATATCGTCTTTCCTTATCGCGGCGCGCCCGTGCTAGACGTCCAACACTACGAGTGGGCCGATAACTCCGCCAACCGCCGGCAGGGCGCGGAACGCCTGTTCGGCTATCTGCGTAAGTACAAAGGTCTCGCCATGCCCCACACATCCGCTACCGATATGGGAACGGACTGGCGTGACTATGACCCCGAGGTCGAGCCCGTCGTCGAAATCTACCAGTCTGACCGGACTAACTATGAATGCGCCGACTGCTGGCGCGCCGCCGACAAGACCAATCGCGCCAAGCAGCCCGGCGGCTACCGCCCAGACGGCTTCGTCTCCAACGCCTGGAAGAAAGGTTACCGGCTCGGCGTCCAGGCCAGTTCGGACCACCTCGGTGTCCACACGGCCTACTCGATGATCCTCGCGCCCGCCAACAATCGCCAGGCCCTGGTGGACGCGATCCGCCAGCGCCGGACTTACGGCGCAACCGACAACATTGTCCTTGACTTCCGCCTCATCGACGGCACGCGGGAATATGTCATGGGCGCCGACGCCGATGTCTCCGGAGCTCCGCGCTTCCGCGTCCGGGTCGAAGGCACTGGCCCGCTCGGCGACGTGGAAATCGTCAAGGATAACCAGCGCGTCTACGCCGCCACGGTTACCGGCAGCACCGCCGCCTTTGACTGGTCAGACCCTGCCACTCCGGCCGCCACCAGTTTCTACTATGTGCGCGTCCGCCAGAAGGACGGCCAGATCGCCTGGGGCAGCCCGATCTGGGTGCAGTAGTAGTTCCTTCACCGCACCGCGATCGTAACTGCCGCCTGGCTCGGGAACTCGCCGATCCTCACCACTAGCGGAACGGCGCCTCCGCTCAGCGTTTCGGCCGGCACCCGTGCGTTCACCTGCACCACGCCGCCCACCAGCCCCGGCGCCGCGCCCGCATACAATACCTCAGCCGGACGCCCCCCGATCTCCACCGTCACCGGCAGCGTCAATCGCGCGATCCCCTGCACCAGTTCTCCCGTCTCAGGCTGCGGATCCATCAGCCCCCCGCCGGTCGCGAAGATCTGGACCACCGATCCTGCCTCCGCCGGATTCAGTCCCGTGTTCACCGTGTTGTCCTGATTTCGCACCGCCGCCGCGCCCACGCCACTCTGCGCCAGTGTGAATAGCCCCGGCGATGCCGCCATCACCGGAATCGCCAGCCCGCGTGACCGTGCTCCACGCGCCTCGATCGTCATCGTCGACGTCCCGCCCACCGGTACCTCGAACGGAACCACGACGCTTACCTGGCCC
This sequence comes from Bryobacteraceae bacterium, assembly GCA_041394885.1. Classification (GTDB taxonomy): domain Bacteria; phylum Acidobacteriota; class Terriglobia; order Bryobacterales; family Bryobacteraceae; genus DSOI01. The sequence goes on from JAWKHI010000028.1 coordinate 64,753, forward strand.
TCCACCGCGTAGATGACCGGTGACGCCACGCCGTCGAACAACACACGCGTGCCCCCGATCGCCGTAGCCAACCCCGTCCCCGATTCGTTCAACTCGGCAAGCGCGATCTCATCCGGACCCAGTTCGGTTCCGAATATCGTCACGATGAGCCCCGGCGACACCGCCCCCGCCGTGAAACTCGCCGCGTTCACCACGCCCGCCGCCGTGAACGCCGGAGCCGCCGCCGCCTGACGCACTGTGTAGCTTTGCCCGGCCACGGCGATCAATCCCGTTCGCGCCGCGCCCGTCAGATTCGCCTGCGCCGTGTACCGGAGCACAGCGCCTCCAGTCCCCGCGCCCGGGGTCACTTCGATCCAATCCGGCGCCGCGACGGACCACGAACAATCGGACCCGCCCGCCACCAACACGGTCCCGCCGCCTCCCCGCGACGCCACGTCACCCGACGATGGGCTCAATGTGATCTGGCACGCCCCGCCCGCCTGCCGAACCGCCACGCTTTGCGTTCCGATTCGCACCGCCCCGCTCCGCGCATCGCCCGTGTTCGCCCCCGCGCCGATGGTCACCGTTCCGTTCCCGTTGCCCGTCAACCCCGTGAGCACCCGGATCCACCCGTCCACGGCGGACGCTGTCCATGCGCAGGTCGACGTCACCGCGATGGAAGCATCTCCGCCCGCGGCCGGCAGATTCACGATCTCCGGATTCACCCCGATCACGCACGTCGCCGCCGCCTGCACCACAGTCAATGTCTGGTTCCCGATCTGCACGATCCCCGATCGCGATTGCAGCGAATTGTTCGCGTCCGCCGTGAACGCTACCTGCCCGTTCGCAGCCCCGGTGGACGATCCCGTGATCCGGATCCACGGCGTCTGCGATTCCGCCATCCACGTGCAGTTGGCGTTCACGCGCACCGTTCCGTTCCCGCCTGCCGCCGCCACGTTCACCAGCGGCGGATCCAGCGTCACCGCGCAGTTGGTTGCCGCCTGGCTCACCGCGAACAAGGTCGACCCCACCCGGATCGCCCCCGATCGCGGCGCCCCCGTATTGTTCGCCGCCACCGTGTAGAACACCGATCCGTTTCCCGTGCCCGATTGTCCCGTCGTCACCCGGATCCATTCGTCTTGCGGGCTCGCCGTCCAGTTGCACGTGGTCTGTACGCGAAAAGACCCGCTGGCTCCCGCCGGGCTCGCCACAATGGCGGCCGGCGTCAATGTCAGCGGACAGTTCGCGCCCGCCTGGGTAATCCGCACCGTCTGTCCCGCCACCGTCAGCGTGCCCGTGCGGGGCGCCGCGTCCCGGTTCGCTTGAATCCGGTAGCCCGTCGTCCCGTTCCCCGTGGATGGATTGCCCGGCACCCCACCGAACGAGATCGTGATCCAACTCGTGTTGCTTACTGACGCCCAGGTGCAAGAAGTCGGCTGCGCCCGGATATCGATCGTTCCAACCGTCTCCCCCGCCGGCGCCTGCACCGCCGTCGGAGCAACCGTGTAGCTGCAACCCTGCCCCCACAGGCACCTCCCCGGAAGGATGAGGGCCAGTACGATAACATAAGAACGGAACCGCTCGAGGATCCGCAAATTGGAGGTTATATTCATTGTTCCGATTTTCCCTGCCGCTTCTGTTACTACTCTCGACCGCGTCGTTGTTCGCGCAACAGAGCTACCTCAAAACTAAAGTAAACCCGGGACGCGCCGGAGTGTTTCTCGACGGCAAGTATCTGGGCCCCGCCGGCAACCTCGGGTTTGCTCGCAAATACGCCGTTGAGCCCGGTGAACATGAGGTCCGGCTCGTTGAGCCCCGCTACGAAGAGTGGTCCGGAAAAGTCACCGTCACAGCCGGAAAAACCACCACTCTCTCCCAGACCCTCAAGAAGCTGCCCGTGCCCCAGCCTCCGTTCGGAAGCTTGCGCACCGTCGATTCAGAAAAGTTTTCCGCCGTTTATATCAACGGAAAATACATGGGCCATGCCGACGAATTCAATGGCGGAACCCAGCGCCTCCTGCTACCCCCCGGCGACTACGACCTCAAAATCGTTTCCACCTCCGGCAAAACCCACGAGCAGAAAATCAAGATCGAGGCCAACCAGACCGTCACCGTTGACCTAACCCGCTAGCGGCCGCCGCGCTCGCCCGCACCGCGCGCTCGGTCACCCAATCGGTCCACACCGAGGTGGCTCCGGTTGCCGCCAGCGGAGCCTTTCCTTCCAGCGCATCCACGAAGTTTTCCACGCAAGGGTAGTGGACGTTCGTGTGGCACGCCATCGATTCTTCGCCCCCTGGGAAACGCAGGCCCGGCCCGCTCAGCGGCGACAATTCCAGCGCTCCCTCGGTCCCCACGATCCGGAAATCATCGCGATTCACCCGCGAGTGCCATCGTACGTCCACTACCCCGCGCACCCCGCACTCGTAGTCGATCAGCACCGTGGCTGCGTCCTCCACCGCCATTGCATGCACCACGTTCGAAACCAAACCCGTCACGCGCTCCGGCTTCCCAAATAGAAAATTCAAAATGTCGATCCGGTGGCTTCCGATGTCAAAGAGCGGTCCCCCGCCAGACATCGCCGGATCGAGCAGCCATCCCCGCAATCCATCCTCGCCCGGCCGCCAGCTATGGCAATTGATTTCAGCCAGCACGGGCTGCCCGATCGCTCCTCTTCGCAACAGCTCCATCGCCCGGCGCACTTTCGGATACATCCGCCGGTAATACGCGATCCCCAGCACGCGCCCTGTCTCCGCCGCCGCCGCCTGCATCGTCGTTGCTTCGGCGTGGCTGAGTGCCATCGGCTTCTCACACAGCACGTGCTTGCCCGCCCGCAGTGCCTCGATCGTCTGTGGCGCATGCATCGCCACCGGTGTGCCCACGTAGACCGCATCGATCCCGGGATCGCGCACCGCCTCGGAAAAGTCGGTCCAAACCGCGCAATCGTAACCAGACGCCTTCGCCGGATCGCGCGTCACCACACCCGCAAACTCGCTCCGGCCTTCCGCCTCGATCGCCGGAATTACTCGCTTCGTCGTGATGTCGCCGATTCCGGCCACCAGCCATCTCGTCATCGCAGTCTGCCGCTCCTTTCCCTGACTCCCGCCTCCTACTCCCCCCGCCTCCTACCCCCCCCCGCCTCCTACCCCCCCGAAGTCGCCGCCACGAATCGCAGCCCGGCCATCACGAACGAAACCAGCGTCAGCCCCACGCACAAGTAGCTGATATAAGTCCAGGTAAGTTCGCGCGGATGGGCCGACATCGGCACGCCTGCCAGCCACGCCACCCCGAATCCTCCCGCCAGTCCGCCGATATGCGCCGCGTTGTCGATCGGTAGAAAGCCCAGCAGCCCGATGATCAGTCCGTACATCGCCCACCGCGAGTAGTGCGTCTTGATCATCTGTCCCATCAGCGTCTGATGCTGCATGCCATACGCGATCATCGCTCCGATCAATCCGAACAGCCCCGCCGACGCTCCTACGGACGGCGCTTGTGACCACCATGAACTCGCCAGAAATCCCAGCACCGTCGACACGAAGTAGATCGCGATCATCCGCGCGGATCCGAATGCCTCCTCCACGTTCGCGCCCAGATCGTACAGCACCCAGGAATTCATTCCGAAATGGATGATCCCGGCATGCAGAAACCCCGCCGTCACCAGCCGCCAGTACTCTCCGTTGCCGAAGATCAGCCGTGTGAACTTCCCGCCGAATAGCACCAGCGTCAACGGATCCACGTTCGTCACCGCGCCGCTGTTGCCGCGATTCATGCTGTAGATTACCGTTGCCGCGAACAGCCCCGAGTTCACCACCATCAGCAGCATCGTCACGAATCGCGCATGAGGAATCAACCCCCCGGCGATATCGTCCGGTTTGCGGACATCGATTGCCCGCGGTCCGATCGCCGCATCGCAATACGGGCAAACCTTGTCGCTGGTTGTTACAAAGGCCCTGCAGTGCGGGCACATGCGGCGTTTATCCACTCGCATTATTATCCACCACCCCGCAACGCCCCCGCGCCTCGACGGTGGCGAATGGAGTATCCAGTACGATCGGGTCGCCCTGGCGCCGCGATCTCGAAGTGGTCAGGGTGACGGCCGCCATCCGAAGCCACGCGGGTGCGGGATGACGACATTCCGCATTTCATCATGCCCTCGATCGAGACGTCGCTGGTGATCAAAACGCGCCTATCCGCGGCGGCCATGGCTGCCGGGCTCGAGCGCGCGGTGGGCGCGCCCGGGATGACTGGCCGGCGTTCGACATTCGGCCCATGAGCCTCTCTGTCTCGGATTCGATCGGCGACACGCGGTTCGTCCTGTTCCTGCTGGCGCTATTCGGCGCAGTGTCGGTGCTGCTGGCGGCGTTGGGTATCCATGGCACGCTCACCTATCTCACCGCGCGGCGGACGCGGGAATTTGGAATCCGGCTGGCGCTCGGGTCGAGCGGGCGGGCCATTGTTGCGATACTGCCGCCGTCACGCGCGCCATTCGCGAACTGCTCCACCGGGTGCGGCCGTTCGATGGATTGACGTTGCCCGGCGTGGTGGTGCCGGTGGGGGTCGTCGCGTTGTGCGCCGCCGGGCTGCCGCCATGGCGGGCCGCGAATCGATCCGTGCGAGTCGTCGCGGATGGAGTGAAGCCCCCTCCTGAGGAATCGGCCCGCCTGGGGAATCAACCCATCGAAACCACCCATCTCCTGCTACAATCAAAGGTTCCGGATGAACAAGAGCGAGCGCGAATTACGCGAGGATATCGTTCAGATTGGCCGCCTCGTCTACCAGAAAGGGTGGGTCGCCGCCAACGACGGCAATATCTCTATCCGTCTTGACGAAGGCCGTGTCCTCAGGCCACCCACCGGCGTCAAAGCAAAGGCATGATGCATGTCGACGATCCATCGTCTGCGATCGCAAGGGCACAAGATCGAAGGCCGCAAGGAACGCACCTCCGAGATCGCCATGCATCTCACCGTCTACGACCTCCGCCCCGATATCCGCGCCGTCGTCCACGCCCATCCGCCCGTTTCCACCGGCTTCGCCACCGCCGGACGAGCCCTCACCGACGCGCTTCTGCCGGAAGTGGTCATCGGCCTCGGTTGTGTCCCGCTCGTCTCGTATGGTCTCCCCGGCACTCCCGCGCTCACTGAGCCCATGCTCCCCCTCATCCCCAAGTACGATGCGCTCCTGATGGCCAACCACGGAGCCGTCTGCTATGGCGACGATGTCTGGAAAGCTTTCTTCAAGATGGAAACCGTCGAGCACTTCGCCCGCATCGCGCTGGTGGCGGAACTGCTCGGTGGCGCCAACGTTCTTCCGAGTGTCGAAGTCGACAAACTGCTCGACTCCCGCACCCGCTACGGCATCAAGGCCAAGGTCGCCGGCGAGCCCGGCTGTCCCTCCACCGCGGAAGATCGATCCTGCTCCTTGGCGCCGGGACCCCAGAAGTTCGAAGTCACGCGGGAAGAATTGATCGCACTGGTCGACGAGGCCGTCCGCGCGCGCGGAGGCGCCTGAACCGGCCACGGACGGATCTGCTACAGTCTGAGATTTGGAGATATAGATGGGCGAAGCACTCGGTATGATCGAAACTCGCGGTCTGGTGGCCATGATTGAGGCCTCCGACGCGATGGTGAAAGCCGCCAAGGTGAACTTGGTTGGTTGGGAGAAAATCGGTTCGGGTTATGTGACGGCTCTCGTTCGGGGCGATGTCGCCGCCGTTCGCGCCGCTACCGATGCCGGCGCCGCGGCCGCCCGCCGCGTCGGAGAACTGATTTCGGTGCACGTCATCCCACGCCCCCATCCCAGTCTCGAGGATGTCCTGCCCATCGGCAAGGCCCAAGGCAACGGGAAGTAGCACGCGGCCATGATCCTGGCGCGTGTGGTGGGAACGGTCGTGGCGACACGCAAAGATCCGCGCCTGGAAGGCCGTAAGCTTCTCATCCTCCAGCCCGTCAGCCCCCTCGGCGGGAACGAAGGCAGCTACGTCATCGCCGTTGACACGGTCAGCGCCGGCTATCGCGAACTCGTCATCGCCGTCAGCGGCAGTTCCGCCCGCATGGCCGAAGGCTGCAAGGATAGTCCTGTCGATACCAGCATTATTGGCATCGTCGATAGTCTCAGTCTCGATGATCCCCCGCCGGACTCCGGCTCCACGGCATCCAAGGCGGGATCCGGAAAGCAGCGCTGATCCCATGCAACTGGGCCGCGTCATTGGCCGCGTATGGGCCACCGTCAAGCACCCGCACCTGGAAGGCCAGCGCCTTCTGCTCATTCAGCCCGTCACCCCGGAACTCGCCGACACCGGCAGAATCGTCATTTGCGCCGATGCCGTCGGCGCCGGCGCGGGCGAACTGGTTTATTGGTGCCGCGGCAAGGAGTCGAGCTTTCCCTTCCTCCCCGCCGAGGTGCCTACCGACCACACCGTCGTCGGCATCATCGACAGCCTCCATGTCGAACGCCCAGCCCGGCGAAGCGCCGGATCGGCCAAGCCATGCTGATCGGCCGCGTCATCGGGGAAGTGGTCGCCACGCAGAAGCATGCGAGCCACGAGGGTCAGAAGATCCTGCTCGTCCAGCCTCTCGAACTCGACGGCTCCGATCGCGGCAATGCCGTCGTCGCCCTTGATTCGGTCGATGCCGGCGTTGGAGACCGTGTACTCCTGGTCACGGAAGGCTTCTCCGCCATGACCAGCGTCGGCCGCCCCAACTCACCCATTGACATGGCTGTGATCGGCGTCATTGACCTCATCGAGATCGCGCCGTCTGCGCCGGCGTCCTGACGCCGGTTTGCTGCTCCACAGCAGCCGCAGCCCGAGAACCAAGGCTCCAACTCCCTTGGTGATTTCGGTCCACCCATACGCCGCATGCAGCCGGGAAAATATCCGCCGCTCATCGAGGAATTCATCCATCCCCGCCAGATCCAGCCCGCGGCCCACGTCGATGATCCGCGGCGTCAACGCCAGATGCTGCACCACCACCATCAAATACATCAGCGCCCACGCGCCCAGCACCACCTTGTTGCCGTTGGTGGCAAACAACAACACCAACCCCAGCAACAATCCCATCCCCAATTGGAACAGTTCCCAGCCCTCGAAGTAGTCCCGGTTCAACTCCGCCGAATGGTACTTCAAGAGCGCGCTCACACGCTCGGCGCCGCCCGCCCTGTGCACCTTCTCTTCCACCCGCCGCACCGTTGACCGGGCGTGCGGCTCCACCGTCTTGAGATTATTCGTTGCTACCCACGCCACTAGAACCGATCCGGCGATCCAGATTCCCAGTAGCAGCGTGCAAAATCGTCTCGAGTGCATGTTCGGCCGCCCGCGCCGGAAGCCTCACCTTCCAGCGCGCGCCAAGTCCGGCCCTACCAGTCCTCCTCTTCGTCGTCATCTTCGTCCTCGTCTTCGTCGTCCTCGTCGAAATCGTCCTCGTCTTCGTCGTCATCCTCATCGTCGAGGTCGTCTTCCCCTTCGAGTTCGATCGGATCCAGGCTCGCCACCCGCAACGTGGAGCCGCATTCGTCGCACGAGATCGTGTCGCCTTCGTCCAGTTCTGTTTCATCCACATCGAAATCGGCGTTACACGCCGGACACGTAACCATTTGTTCAACCTCCATCACTGGCGCCCCGCGATCCCCATCGGGCGGCGGCCGGCGCGATTTTTGATTTTCTAACCTTGGGCGCTGCATCGCCCGTTTTCCCCTGCTCTACTGCGTAAGATTCCTTTATACAAAACCCAACGGCGATTGCAACTGGTTTTTTCCGCCCCAGCCATTTTTTTTTCCCATCCGCGGCCGGGACGTCGGCGCCACCACTCCCTGCAGCCGCAAATACAGGAACATCTGCGACCGGTGCGTCATCTCGTGTTCCTTCGTGAACTGGACCATTTCCAGCCGCGTCAGCTTCGTCCCGTCGAACTTCGTAATCATCCCGGCATGAAATTCCGAGCCCCGCTCGCCCAGTGCACGGCAGTCGTCTTCGATCGCCCGCTCGAGCAAACCCGACAGTTCACCGGCTCCCATCGCCTCCGCGCCCTCGAAAAAATACGTCCGCATCCGGCTTCGAAAATCCGCCCCCGTCATATCGTCCACGCCGTCGAGCAGCATCGCCGCCAACGCGTGCCCCGCGTTCAGGATATGAACCGCGATCTCCCGGAACGTCATCAGGTCCGGTGACGGACGGAAATCGAGTTGATCCGCCGGCATATCCAACAGGGCCTGCGCCGTGTCCCGGCGCACCGCCTTCCACGAGTCGAGTACGAATTCAGTTCTCACCATATGTGTGCTTTCTCTGCGCCAGTCTCTTCTTTCTTAGCACGATTCAGGCCCGCCTTGTCCACTCCTTTCCACGCATCGGCGCCGGCCTTCGTCAACCCGGTATGCGCATGCCATTCGCAATCGCCGGCAACCGTCCCGCGTTGCTCATTTTCTGCGCGGGTGCCCTCGCTTTTTTCGCGCTGGCCCAAACCGAAAGACCCCAGCCGGAAAGAACCCAAACCCGAACCCGCTCCACCCAGCGTTTCCGTTATCCCGAATGGGAAGTCCGCACCGTCTTCCCGCGCGAAATAGCCCCCGCCCGCTACCGTCAGGTCGAGGAATGGGAACTCCAGGAGGCCGCCCGCCAAGGCTGGGAACTTGTCTCCTCCACTCCCTACGCCCTCCAGAACGAGGAGCGCGGCCCCGATGGCCGCAAACAGATCGTCACGCAGGTCTACCCGGCCTACGTCTTCAAGCGGCTCCGCGAGCCACCGCTGCGCCCTGAGTGAAGGCCCAACTTGCCAACGCCATTGCCACGGGGCGCAACCTCTATCCCGCCGCCGATCCTAGGCCGAAAGGCCGGGGGGGGCCGAGAGACCTCAACGTTCGTCTTCCGCCATGAACTCGAGGAAGCGGCGCAGCCCCCGCTCCTCGGCTTCCCCCACCCGGAACACGATATGACGCGTCAGATACTCCCGCACCAACTCCGGACGAAATCCGCGCGCCTCCGCCTCCGCCGCCACAATGTCGTCCATGTGCGCCAGTCCGTATTCGAGTGACTCCTCGAACTGCCGGCCCCCGCCGGCGGCGAGCAGCGCCTCCATCCGCTCCGGTCTTCCCGCCCACTGCGCGAACACCATCGGCTGCCCGGTCAGCGCCTCCCACTCCGTCCCCAGATCCAGCGCCCCGCTGCCGTAGGCAGCCGGGTCCACACGCAGCGCCGCGTCCCCGATCAGCAGCGCCGCGTCCGCTTCGGCCAGCATCGCTTCCGGGTCCGGATTCATCTCCACCATTCTCGGGTCCACTCCGTAGCGCCGCCGCAGGATCGCCCGCGCCAACACCACCGATGTCCGCGATCCGGAATCCGCCGCCACCCGCCTTACCCGCTCCGGCGCCGTCCGGCACAACAGCAGAATGCTCCGCACCGCGCCGCGGCAGGCGATGCCTAGTCCTGGAATGGCACGCAGCTTCTGCCGAGCCATCTCCGCCACTGGCACCAGTCCCAAATCGGCGCGCCCATCCGCCAGTCTACGCGCGCACTCGGAAGGCACGCACAACTGCAGATCCACGGAAGTGCGCAAATGGCTGTGGAGGAATCCCCAGATCAGGGGGACGGTGTTGAGATAACTGACGGCGGCAACCGCGGGGCGATCGGGCGGCAACTCCCAGCGTATCACTCCAAACCCCCCCGCGTGCAACAGCGCCAGAAGTCCTTCTCCCCCTGTTGCCGGGCGCGATCGCTGCCGCCGCCGGACCGATCCACGCTCTTGCTCCCGTTCATCGTCCGCCTCACTCGAATACGAAAACTTGTTCCCTCCGCGCGGGTTGAATCTGGAGCCCCCAAGCGTGCTATTTTGTCATTTAGGTACTAGAACCTCCACGACGATAAACCATGAAAATACTTCATTCCGCTCTTGCGGCTACCCTTGCCATTCTTTTCTCCGCCTCCGCCGCCGCGCAAATTCAACTCAACCGGCAGAACTCCCGTTCGCTCGGCCACCTCAGTGTCGTCGCGGTGAGCAATCAGCCCAATCTTGTTGAGGGTCGCGAATTCAATAATCCTAGTGCCGTCGCCGTCGACACCTCCGATGGCAACCGCTTCCTCTACGTGGCCGATCTGGGCAACAATCGCGTTCTCGCATGGCGCGATGCTGCTTCTTTCGACAACGGCGCCCCCGCCGACATCGTCGTCGGACAACGCTCCCGCGAAGCTACCTTGAGTCTCGGGCCCGGAACCGCTTTCACCAGCGGCCTGTTTGCGCCCTCCTCCGTCGCTGTCGATCCTTCCGGGAATCTCTACGTCGCGGACCTCGGCAACAACCGCATCGTCCGATACTCCCGTCCCTTTTCCCAGCCCGATGAGGTCAAACTCGCCGATCTCGTCATCGGCCAGCCGTCGTTTTCCTCCCGCGCTCCCAATCAGGGCGGCCGCTCCGAACGCTCGCTTTTCCTCTCCAACGGAAACACATTCTTCCGCGCCTCGCTCGCCTTTGACGCCCAAGGCAACCTTTGGGTCAGCGACGCCGGCAATCACCGTGTCCTCCGTTATTCCGCCAGTTCCCTCGGCGCCGGCGCCAGCAACGGACCCGCCGCCACCCTCGTTCTCGGACAGCCGGATTTCCTCACCACCACCGTTCTCCCTGCCTCCGTTCAGGCCCAGGTTCGCATCACCAAAAGCGGCATGAACACACCCTCCGGACTTGCGTTTGATCAGGCCGGCCGGCTCTTCGTGTGCGATCTCCTCAACCGCGTGCTCGTCTACGCCCCTCCCTTCGTTTCCGGCATGGACGCCGCGCGCATCATGGGCATCCAGCCTCCCCCCGCACAGGGTCAGCCCCTTCCCCCCGGTATCAATGAGAACACCGTCGGCATCATCACCACCGGCAATCGTCCCGCCGGCGCCGAGGGCGTCTTCACCATCGGAAACATCCCGTTCGTCATCGATACTCCCGCCAATCGCATCCTCCGCTACGATCCTTTCGATCAATGGCCCGCCGAGGCTTCGCAGTTCTCCCCCACGGCGAAGGCCGTCATCGGCCAGGATGCCTTCCAGCAAACCCAGACCCTCCCCAATCGTGGCCTCGCCGAACCCACTGACTCCACCCTCCTCAACCCCATAGGCGCCGTCTTTGCCAACGGCGAGACTTTTATCGCCGACACTGGCAACCATCGTCTTATCGTCATGGGCGATATCTCCACCGGCCCTCCCGTCGCCCGCGGCGGCGTCTATGGCGCCAAGCGCGTCCTCGGCCAGGTCGGTTTCGAGTTCAACTCCCGCAACCTCATCGACGGCCGCGAGTTCCAGTTCAACGGTCCCTCCGCCCTCGCCGCGGGCGTCGTGTTCGACAATCGCGTTAACCCGCCTCGCATGTACGTCGCCGATCCGTCCAATCACCGTGTCCTCGGCTTCTCCAATGCGCTCAAAGCCCGTGGCGGTGACCGTGCCGATATCGTCATCGGCCAGCCGGATTTCTTCCGCGCCAACCGCACTTTCCCCACCGGGGAAGCCACCACCCCCAGCAACATCGGCCTCTCTTTCCCCAGCGGCGTCGCCGTCGACGCCCAAGGCGCCCTCTGGGTCTCCGACACCGGCAACGGCCGCGTCCTCCGTTTTCCCGATCCCTTTGCCCAGCAGGAAACACCCAAGCGCGCCGATCTTGTTCTGGGCCAGGCCAGCTTCACCAGTCGCCAGACCGACGCCTCCGCGCGCACGATGGCCGCTCCCTACGGCATCGCCTTCTCGGTCGAGGGCAGCCTCCTCGTGGCCGACAATGCTCACAACCGGGTCCTATTGTTCAATCCCCCCTTCACTACCGGCATGGCCGCCGAGCGCGCCTTTGGCCAGCCGGACTTCAATACCGCCGCCTCCGGTACGGCCCCCAATCGCCTCAACGCGCCCACCCACATCGCCACCGATACCGATGATCGTCTCTATGTCGCCGACAGCGGGAACAACCGCATCCAGATCTATAGCCGCGCCCCCCTCGCCGGAACCGATCCCAACCCGGCCTTCAGCCTCCAGCGCGGCGTGCGTACTCCCGTCGGCGTCTTCGTCAGCAAGGTTACCGGAGAGATCTGGGTCGCCAACCGCGCCGCGAATGAAGCCCTCCGCTACCGCCGCTTCGACGATCTCACCATCGGCGGCGATGCCTCTGACTTTTCCGTGCCCGCCGGTGGGCCTGTCGCCCTCACTCTCGACGCCTTCGGCAACCTCTACATCGCCGACGGCCTCAATCGCATCGCCGTCCACTATCCCACCACCGTTGTCGTCAACGGCGCCAACTACCTGCCTCGTGTCACTCCCGGGATGGTCGCAACCCTGCAGAGCCGCCAGTTCAACTACAGCTTCACCGATTTGACTCGCGTCTTCAATGAACTTCCCAATCCGGTGCCCATTCCCACCGTCATCGAAGATCTCGAGGTTCTCGTCGACCAGCGCCCCTCGCCCATCTACTTCGTTTCTCCCTTCCAGATCAACTTCCTCGTCCCCAAAGACACTTCCAGCAACGGCGCCGCGGAAGTCCTGGTCCAGCAGCCCTCCACAGGCCGTGTCGTGGCCGCCACTTTCGTCAACATGGACGTCGCTTCCCCGGGCCTGTTCACGCTCAATTCCACCGGCACCGGGCAACTGGCGGCTATCAACGAGGATGGCACTATCAACGGATCCGGCACGGGCCTTTCGGCGATTGAACGCGGCAAGGTCATCACCCTGTTCGGCACCGGTCCTGGAAAAGTGGAAGGCGCCCCGCCCGACGGCACGCCACCCTCGGGCGCTGTGCCCACCAACGGCCTCCCGCGCGTGATCATCGGCTCCCAATTCGTGGATCCGAGCGACATTTTGTATTCCGGCCTCGCGCCCGGACTGGTCGGCGTCTGGCAGATCAACGTCCGCGTCCCCATCACCACCGCGCCCAGCAACGCGGTCATCGTCGCCGTCGTCTTTAACGATATTCCGAGCACGAATCCGCAGAATCCTACCCAGATTCGCACGACGATCGCGGTCCGTTAGTGGACACGATGGATACAATGACGGGAGACGGCGGACTGCCACCGCGGCCTCCGCCCTCTCGTGTCGTTGTTTGAGGGAGCAAACCCAATTTGTTCTTGTCCTACAACGGACTGCGCCACAAAACAAACCCAATCCAAAGCCATTCTTCGATCCGAAAAAAAACAGGCGGGCGCAGTCACGCCCGCCTGTCCGGAAAATCAGTCCGGGCTTCTCAGTAGTACAGCTTCAGCGCAAACTGAATCTGACGCGCCGGGAACGTCCCCGATATTCGCCCGAAGCTCGAGCTGGACCGGTTCGAATTCGCTGCCAGGAAGTTCGAGTGGTTGAACAGGTTGAAGAACTCCGCCCGGAACTCCAGTCGCGATCCCTCCCTAGGCAATGCGAACTCTTTGAACAACCCGAGGTCGGTCTGGAAGTACGCATGGCTCCGCCCTATGTTACGGCCTGCATTGCCGAACGGGAACCGAACGTCGGTGGGGATCTGTACGTTCCCGGCGATGAAGTAATTGTCGATATCTTTCGTCGAGCTCTGGAATTCGCCGAGTAAGTTCGGACGGTGTGTGGCATTGCCCACCTGAAACGCCGAGTTCGGCGAGTAGGTCAGATTGATCGCATTCCCGCTCCGCATGTTGTTGATCAGCGTTGTCCGCCAGCCGCCCGCCACCGCGTTGAGCCAGGAGTTCATCGAAGCCCCCCAGCGCCGTCCACGGCCATAAGGCAGGTCCCAGATCAGCGACGTCACGTTGTTCACCGGCACGTCATAGCTCGACAGCGCCCGCTCGTTGCCCAGGCCATAGAAGTTGACTCGGGAGTTATCGCCATTGAAGGTTTCCAAGTGCCCCGATGCGTTGTCGATCGCCTTGGACCACGTGAACGAGTTCAACAGGTAGATGCCGTCCGAGAAACGCTTCTCCAGCTTGGTCTGCAGGGAATGATAGAACGAATTGCCCGCGCTGAAGGCAACCTGGATCTCCACGAATCCGGGAATCGGACGGCGGGCGTCACGGCTCAGGGCCTCTCCGAGGTTGTTCGGCCGCGCCTGATTGAAGTCGGAAAGGATCAATTGCTTGGTTCCCCGGTTTCCCACGTACGCTGCTTCGAAAGACAGATCCTTGCCCAGTTGCCGCTGCACCGTCAGATGCCAGCTCTGGACATAGCCCGTGCGGGTGTCCCGTGGAATGTAATTCACCCGGCTCACAGACGGGTTGTAGTTGGAGGCGTCGCTGAACTGAGCCGGGAAGCCGTCCTCGGTCCGCAGGAAGCAGGTGAGAAAGCTCTGGCCGGGCTGGCACAACGGCTGCCCTCCGCGCGCCACACCGGGCGCGACCTGATTCCGTGTCACCCGGAAAACGAACGGTCCGGTGAATCCCAGCAGGTTTTCGCCCCCATGCGATTGAAATGGACGTAAGACACACCATAGCCCGAGCGCACCACAGTCTTCGGGGATAACTGATAGGCCAGCCCGATGCGCGGCGCAAAGTTATTGCGGTCCGGATCGATCAGGGAGCGGTCGTAGATCGATCCGTCCTTGGCGAACAGCAGGCTGTTGGTGGAAGGGTCATAGTTGCCGATCCGATTCATCGCGTCCCATTGTGGAGTGGCGAACTCGTAGCGCGCTCCCAGGTTTAACGTCAGCTTCTGGTTGACTTTGAAATCGTCCTGCAGATAAAAGAAGTGCATCCGCTGGCGATAGTCGAGAACGACGAACGTGCTCTTCTCCACCGTGCTCGGCGCGCCCAGCAGAAAGTCCGCGAAGTTGTACGCGTTGCTCGCCGCCGCGCCCGCCGGGCGCGAGAACGCCCCGGCGTAGGCGTGACGCCCGTAGACCGGCGCAAGATCGTTGATCTCCGTGTTGATTGCCTGATACTCATAGCCGGTCTTCAGGCTGTGACGGCCGAGAATGTGTGAGTAGTTGAACCGCGGGTTCACCACTGTCGGATTCTGGAACTGCGGATTGCTCGATTGCCGGCCCAACTCGGTGAACCCGTTGATGCCCTGGGTGTTGAGGCCGCCACCGATCCGCGGGTCCTTCGGAATGCCACGAATGCCATAAGTCTCTTCGATATGCGGCTCGGCGGCGTTCACCGGTGTCTTTCCAGCGTCGGTCAGCGTGACGCCAAAACGAAATTCGAGCAAGGATATCGCCGACAGCGAGTACGTAGCCGCGCCGGCGTACGATTTGTTGTAGACGAAGGTGTTGCCGTTGCCGCCGCCGCCCGATGGTCCAGGAATATTCGGAGGTGCGAACGCATTGGTCTCGCGGCGGCTGTACCGGAAGAAGGCGTTCAGCCGGCTGGTGAAGTAATGGTCGACCTTGATGTCTCCCTTGTTGTCCGGCGTTGTCTGCGCGGGCAGGCTCTCGTAATTGAGGCCCACGCCCAGCGCTCCCGAGCCCGGGCGGTTCGGCGCGGGGAGGTCAGCCAATACACGGCTCGCGAACGGCGTGATCCGGCTCGCGGGTACTGCGGTTCCCGAGAACGGCTGGCCGGAGAATGGGTCCACGAGAGCTACGCCCAACTGGCCCGCGCGCAAATCCGCCGTCGGAAGATCGGCGAACCGGAGCGACTTCTCCGTGCGCCGGAACCCTTCGTAGTCGGCGAAAAAGAACGTCTTATTGCGGATGATCCGGCCGCCCACCGCTGCTCCGAACTGATTCTGTATCAGAACCGGTTTGCCGAACTGCGGCTTGAAGAATCCTTGCGCGTTCAATTTCGTGTTCCGCAGGAACTCCCAGAGCGTCACGTGAAAGTCATTAGTGCCGCTGCGGAGCGATGCGTTGATCACCGCTCCTCCGGCACGCCCGTATTCGGCTGAGAAGTTATTCGTGGTTACCCGGAATTCGCCAACCGCGTCCGGCGATAGCTGGACCACCTGGTTCGAAAAGCCCTGGTTCGACGTGCCGTAGGCGTTGTTCTCGATTCCGTCGAGAGTAAAGTTGTTGTACGAACTCCGGAGCCCGTTGACGTGATAAGACGCGTCGCGGCCGGCCAGCGAGCCGCGCAGCGCCTGCGTGGTGCCGGGCACCAACAGGGTCAGATCCGCGTAAGACCGCCCGTTGAGCGGCAGGTCGACGATCTGCTTGTTTCCGACCACTGTACTGCGGGAACTGGTATCGGTTTCGAGCAGCGCGGCGGCCTCGGTCACGGTTACGGTCTCGGTGATTTCGCCGACTTGCAGGTTCAGATCCACACGCTGCCGCGCGGCCACGGTTACGGCGAAGGTATCCGAGTTCGCTGTCTTAAAACCGCTCTTCGCGGCGCTGACCCTGTATTGTCCAATGCGGATATTGAGGAACTGATAGTTTCCTTCGGCATCGCTGGTTGTCGATACCGTCACTCCGGTGCCGAGGCTCTCCAGATGGACCCCGGCCTCGGCCACGGTGGCGCCAGTAGAGTCCCGAACCGTTCCGAGAACAGCGGCTGAATCGAATTGCGCCAACGCCATCGTTGCACTGAGAAGCAGGAAAAAAGGTAGATTGAGCTTCAAAAAATACTCCTTGTGGGGATTGCCGAAGCTCAATCGTACCGGCCGATTACAGCGCCAGAATGAAGTTGGCGTGACGGGAGTGTGACGTGTGACTTTCCCCGGCGGAGAGCCGCTTAGAGCACCCCGCCCCAGCCGCGGCGCGACAGGTTGCGATAGAGCAGCGCCCCCGCGCATGCCGCCACCGCCGTCATCGCGAGCCCGGCCGCGATCTCTCCGAAGATCAGCTTTCCGGCGCCGAACAGCGCGCCATAAATCAACGCGCACCCCGCGATCCAGTTGACGACATTTTCGCCGGTGTTGTTGTCCACCGTCACGCCGGCCGCCCGCGCCGCCACCGGGCCCCAGCCGAAGCCGGGCCGCGTCTGGCGATAGAAGCGGTCGAGCAGTGCGTCCGGCTCGGGCTTGGTCATGAGCGTCACCGCCACCCAACAAACCGTGCTTGCCGCCGTCGTCAGTATCATTAGCCACGCAAACTGCCGCGGGTCGTCGCTATTGAGGCCGCCCGCCGTTTGCAGCGCCAGCGACACCAGGAACGACACTGTCATCGCGGTCACCTCGCTCCACGCGTTGACACGCCACCAATACCAACGCGCCAGCAGCACCCCTCCGGTGCCGGCGCCGGTGGCCATCAGCAGTTTCCACGCCCCGCTCACCGATTCGATGTAGAGCGTAATCACCGCCGAAACCAGCGTGAGCATCACCGTCGCGATTTGTGACGCCGTGACGTATTGGCGTTCGGTGGCCTCCGGCCGCAGGAACCGTTTGTAGAAATCGTTCACCAGGTATGCCGCGCCCCAATTGAGCTGCGTAGAATTGGTGGACATGAACGCCGCCAGGAAACCCGCGAACATCAAGCCCCGAAAGTAGGGCGGCAGATGGTCGATCATGATCCGCACATAGCCGGATTCGGGATCCTCCAGGTTCGGATACAGAATCACCACCGCCAACGCGGTGAGGATCCACGGCCATGGCCGGATCGCGAAGTGCGCCAGGTTGAACCACAGCGTCGCCAGCATCGAGTGACGCTCGTCCTTGGCGCACAACATGCGCTGCGCGACGAATCCGCCGCCGCCCGGTTCCGAACCCGGATACCATGTCGACCACCACAGCATCCCGATATAAACACAAAACGTCAGGAACGGCGTTAGCGCGGAGTTGAAGTCCGGCGCGAAATCGAGCGCGGCTCCGCGGCCCATGGCGGCGAGCTTTTCCTTCATCGCGCCGATGCCGCCCACTGCATCCACGCTGGCGAAGGCGAGCACGATCACCATGCCCAGCTTCACGGCGAACTGCAGCACATCGGTCACGAGTACACCCCACAGTCCCGCCATCGCCGAGATCATCGACGTGAACGCGATCAACCCCATCACCACCAGCAGCGCCGTGGTTTTGTCGACGCCCAGCGTCAGCATCAGGATCTTTACCATCGCCAGGTTCACCCAGCCGAGCACGATGCAGCCGATCGGGATCGACAGATAGATCGCCCGGAAGCCCCGCAGAAACGCCGCCGGGCGCCCCGTGTACCGGATCTCGGTAAATTCGATGTCGGTCATCACCCCGCAGCGCCGCCACAGCCGCGCGTAGAAGAAGACGGTGAGCAGTCCGCCGGCCAGAAAGTTCCACCACAGCCAGTTGCCGGCGATGCCGCCCCGCGCGACGAGGCCCGTCACCGCTAGCGGCGTGTCGGCGGCGAACGTGGTCGCCACCATCGACGTTCCCGCCAGCCACCAGGGGATATTGCGGCCCGAGAGAAAGTAGTCTTCGAGCGACGCCCCGGCCCGGCTTCGATAGTAGAGTCCGATCGCGAGGTTGATCGCGAAGTAGGCGGCGACGACGAGCCAGTCGAGCGTGGTCAATGTCAAAGGCGGATGCTCCAGAAGAAACGCTAATTGTAATGGATGCCACCCGGGGTCCGTATGGACACTATGAATCGCATTGCCGCGGCGCGCATTCTGCTTACTCTAATCCTCCTGGCCGGCGTGGTCTCGTCGTTCGTTCTCGACTGGAGCCCCAACCATCTCCTCAACCCTGCCTGGCACCCGCATGCCAAATTCCACGGGGCGCTGCTGCTGTTCTTTTTGACTGGTTCGTCGTCGGCCGCTTGGTGGCTGCTCTGGCGCCGTTCCGCCGAACCGGTTGTCGCCATCCGCGTTGCCGGCGCGATTGCAGCGTCATTCTGGGCCCCGTTGTTTTTCGTGCCCTTCGTGTTGCCGGAAGCGTCGTGGTGGGCTGGCGACACTTCGCACATTCCGCGCTATCAGGGTTGGGCGATCTATCCGAACCTGCTGACCGCCGCAGTCTTTCTGCTGGCGACCGCGGCCGCGGTTTGGCTGCCGGCTACAGAGAGCCGCTCTTGGCCTGTTGAGCGAGATAGTCAGAAGCCCGCCAAGCCAGTGCGAGGATCGTAATCGTCGGGTTCTTTTCGCTCGCGGTGGGGAATGCCGCGCCGTCCACCACAAATACGTTCTTCACCTCGTGCATCTGGCAGAACCCGTTCAGCGCGCTCCGCTTCGGATCGGCGCCCATGCGGCAGGTGCCATGCTCGTGGATCGCCGCGCCGGCCACGTCGAGCCAGCCGCGCTGGAACGGCAGGATCTCGGCTTTGGCCGAACGGAGGATCGCTTCGGCGGTATCGTACATCTCCTCGGTCATCTTGCGTTCGTTTTCGCCGATCCGGTATTCGATCTTCGCGATCGGCACTCCGTAGCGATCCTTTGGCGTTCCGTCCACCGTGATCCGGTTGTGCTTGTACGGCAGCACCTCGCCGTATGGATGCAGCGCCACCAGCGCCGGATACCGCCGCTTCACGCCCTTCTTGAAATCGGCCCCAAAGCCATCCACCGCCTTGGCGAAGCTCGCGTTCGACTGTGCGCCCCCGCCCCAGAATTGCATGCCGAAGCCGCGCAAGTAGTCGCGCTGGAGAGGTCCGCCGCGCACCGATGCGCGGCGGTGGTTGAAGCGCGGCATGTAGATATGCGCGCCGGAGATGCCGTCGTCGTTGTACACCTTGCCGCCCATCAACTCCGGCATCAGGCCGTACATATGGAAGCGCACCTGCTCGACGAGATACCGCCCGATGACGTCGCTCGAATTGCCGATTCCATTGGGATGCTGCTTCGATTTCGAGTTCAGCAGGATGCGTGTCGAATCCACGCAGGAGGCGGCCACCACCACCACCTTGCCGCGCACGCGCCGCTCCGTGCCTGTGTTGCGGTCAAAGTACTGCACGCCATCGGCGCGTCCTTCTTTATCCACCGTTACCCGCGCCACCACGGCATTGTCCAGCACTTCCAGTTTGCCGGTTTTCAGAGCCGTGGTCTGGATCAGGTAGTCCGATGCATTGAAGAAAGCGCTGATGTCGCACCCGCGTCCGCAAGCCCCGCAGAAGTGGCACTTCATCCGGCCGTTGTGATTCTGCGTCAGCACGGCGCGCCGGCCGGCCACGATGTCGACGCCGATCGCCGCGCCGGCCTTGCGCAGCAGTTGTTCGCCGCACCGGGGCGCCGGTGGCGGCAGGTGATAGCGGCTTCCGGGCAGGGAATCCTGATCGTCGTCGCCGCCGCACACTCCGATCAACTGGTCCACTTTGTCGTAGTACGGTCCAAGGTCCTTGTAGCGGATCGGCCACGGGACTTCCCATCCGTCGCGTTCCGCCGAGGCGAAATCGAGATCGGAATAGCGCAGCGAGACGCGGCCCCACACATTGGTCTTGCCGCCGCGGCCCCAGACGCGATACAGATCGAAGAAGCGATCCTTTTCCCAGGTGTAAGGCTGCTCTTTGTCGTCGAGCCGAAACTGCGGCGGACGTTGTCCGCGCTCGAGCCGCTCTTTCCACTCCCAGGGTTTCACATGGGTCCAGAAGCTGGCGCGGCGGAATTTCTCACCGGCGTCCACCATCAGTACGTTGATGCCCTGGCGGGTGAGGTTCCAGGCGGTCATTCCGCCGGCGGCGCCGCTACCCACCACGATCACGTCATGCACTTTCGCGGAATCGATCACTTGCATCGCGTTACGCCTTTTTCCGGAGCTGATGTTCGGGATGGGTGCATCCTTCGAACTCCGCCATGGGCGTCAGCCCATGCCAGCCCAGTTCCTGGCTCAAGCCCTCTTTGGAGGTGTAGTAGCCGTCGATGGTGAGATCCTTCAACTGGCGGAAAAACGGGTCTTTCCTGGCTTGGAGCGCCGTGAGGATGGCCGTGAGATCCTTGCCGCGCTTTTGTTCCCGCGCCGCCGCGGCCAGCCCTTTCCGGAACCGGGCCAATTCGTTTTTCCGCCCGGCCAGCGCGCCGTCGATATGCCATTCGACGCCGGCATCGGCCGCTCCCGGAGTGTCGGTGCGGGGGATGATGGTTTCCGCCAGATCGCGGATCAGAGACATTTCGTCCTCCCGGAAGGCTTTCGGTTTCTTCGGCGCCTGCTGCGCCAGCGCGGGCAGGGCACCGATGGTGACCAGCAAATCTCGCCGGGATGTCATAGCAGCCATCGTACAATAACGGCTTGCCGTGGTTTCCAGGTCTCGCTGGGCTGAACTTTCGCTGGTGGGCGTCACCGTTGTTTGGGGAACGACCTTCACGCTGGTGAAGGACGCGTTGGCCGACGTCTCCACGATCGCCTTTCTGGCGCTGCGTTTTACAATCGGCGCGCTGCTGCTGGCGGCCATCTTCCGCCGTTCTCTGTTCGCGTCGAATTCGGCGAAACCCACCCTGCGCGGCGGCCTGCTGGCCGGGTGTTGTCTCGCCGCGGCCTACCTGCTTCAGACGGCTGGCCTCCGTGCCACCACGCCCACCCATTCCGCGTTCCTCACGGCGCTGTGCGTGGTGATGGTACCTTTGCTCGGGATCTTCGTCTATCAGTCTGTACCACGATGGATGGAAGGTTTGGGCGTCGCAACGGCACTACTCGGCACCGGTTTGCTGACGTCCCCATTCGACCGTGGGGGTTTTTCACACGGCGACCTGCTGACGGTGGGCTGCGCGTTTGCCTTCGCCTGCCACATCCTTGTATTGGGAGCCTATGCGCCGAAGGCCGATTTGGCGCGCCTGTCGGTGATCCAGTTGGCCACGGTGGCCGCTCTTGCGCTGGCTACGTTCTGGTGGGCGGAGCCGGTGACCGTGCGTTGGTCCCCGCGCCTGATCGCCGCCGTCGCGGTGACGTCGGTTCTATGCACCGCGTTAGCCTTTACGGTGCAGGCCTGGGCGCAGCAGCACACCACGGCCACTCGCGCCGCGTTGATATTCTCGTTGGAACCGGTATCGGCCGCGTTGACGTCTTATTGGGTGGATGGCGAAATATTGGGAGGCCGATCGCTGGCCGGCGCTTTTCTGATATTGGCCGGCGTGATCGGGGTGGAATGGAAACCTTCTAGTCCTGTTCGGCATCCAATCGAGTGAAACCGCTAGAATCTTATTGGGAGATCCACTTGTTATGACCTGGGTTGACAAAATGAAGCAACAAAAAGTTCTGTCCCTCACCCTGATGTTGGCCACCCTGGCCGTCGGCATCGTGATCGGGACCCTGGTGAACACCGGAGTTCGCGCCGAGAGAAGCGGAAACGCCACCGACGCCACTCCTCTCAACATTCCTTCGCCCACTCAACTCGGCAACGACTTCACGCAACTGGTCAAGAAGATGGAGCCCGCCGTGGTTCATGTCAGCACCGAGTACACGGGCAAGCAGGAACGAACCACCGCGCAGCGCCGCGGGCCGCGTCCGCCAGCCGAGGAAGGCGATGAGCAGGGGCTTGACCTGTTCCGCCGTTTCTTTGGGGACCGACTGCCGGAAGGCATGCGCGAGGGTCCCGCTCCGCGTCAGCGGCGGCAAGGCACCGGGTCCGGCTTCATCGT
>JAWKHI010000029.1:0-85945 GCA_041394885.1 Bryobacteraceae bacterium
TCGATTGAAGAAGCAGAGGCCGCGCTCGATCATTGCCGCAAGCAGATCGATGTTGTGGACCGGCAAATCGTGGAGCTACTGAACCAGCGCGCGCGTGTGGTGGAAGTGATCGGCGAAGTGAAGCAGCAAATCGCGATGCGGGTGTACGAGCCCAAGCGCGAAGAACTGGTATACGCCAACGTCACAGGATCCAACGGCGGACCACTCCCGTCGGCCTCGGTGCGCCGGATTTATGAGCGCATCATGGACGAAATGCGGACCTTGCAGCGGGATCGAATGGCCGCGCGGATTCAGGGCGCGGGCGGCGAGGGCGCGTCATGATCGTGGTGATGGAGGAGGGAGCGACCGAGGAGCAGATCCAGAACATCATAGACCGGATGATCGATCTGGAGTTCACTGTGCATCGGTCCACCGGGCAGACCCATACCGTGATTGGCGGTGTGGGCGGCGAGGAGCGCGTGGATTCGGCGGCGCTCGAAGCGCTGCCTGGCGTCAAGATCTGTCACCGGATCGAATCGCCCTTCAAGCTCGCCAACCGGCAGTTCCGCCCGGGCGGTACGCGGATCACCGCCGGCGGGGCCGAAATCGGAGGGGACGCGATTGTCCTGATGGCCGGTCCGTCGGTGATCGAGAGCTCCGATCAGATCCAGCGGGTCGCCGAAACCGTGGCCTCGGCGGGTGGAAAAATTCTACGCGGATGCTGCGATCCTTTGCACCCGGCCTTGCCCGATTCCGAGTGTCCGGAAGCGTCCCTCGCGCTGCTGCGGGAAGCCGCGGACGCACACGGACTGACCGTGTTGGCTGAGGCGGCCGACCCCGCTCACGCGTCGACGGTGGCCAACTATGCCGGCATCATCCAAGTGGCGTCGAGGAACATGCAGAACTTCCGGCTGCTCGCGGCGATTCGCGGATTGGGCAAGCCGGTGGTAATAAAGCGGGGCGTTTCGGCGACACTCGAGGAGTTGCTGCTTTCCGCCGAATACGTGCTCACCGCCGGCAACTACGAGGTGATGCTGTGCGAGAGCGGTATTCGCACGTTTGAGAGCCATACCTCGCATACGATGGACATCGGGGCGATTCCGGCGATCCGAAAATGGTCACACCTGCCGGTGCTGGCCGATCCCTGCCGCGGCACCGGAAGGCGCGACAAGGCGATCCCGATGGCGCTGGCGGCGGTGGCGGCGGGGGCGCACGGGCTCGTTCTCGAACTGCATCCGGACCCTGACCACGCGCGCGCCGACGGGGGACATGCCTTGAGCCCGGCCCAATACAACGAACTAGCCAGGCGGCTGCGGGATATCGCGCCCGCGCTTGGCCGCACCTTGTGATGCCTCCTCGATGATAGAAACCGTGGCGATTGTCGGGGTGGGGCTGATTGGCGGATCGTTCGCCCGCGCGCTTCGTTCGCGCGCCGGTTTCCGAGGGACGATTCTGGGAGTGAGCCGCGCCGAGTATGCGAGCGAAGCCGTGGCGGCGGGGGTGATCGACGAAGCGGTAAGCCTGGAGGAAGCCGCCGGACGCGCTGATTTCGTCTACCTGTCGAGTTCGATTTCCAAGATCATCGCGGCTCTGGGCCAACTCGATCCATACCTGCGTCCCGGCGCGCTGGTCAGCGATGCGGGCAGCACCAAAAGTAAGATCATGGAGGCTGGCTCTCGACTGAAGCGGGGAGTTTTCGTCGGCGGGCATCCAATGGCGGGCAAGGAAACCCGCGGCAGCAGCGCGGCGGACGCGGACCTGTTCAGCGGCAAGACTTACTTCCTGACGTTTTCCAAGGAAGCCGACAAGTCGCTCGAGGCGGTAACCGAATTGTGCGATTGGCTCACGGCTTTCGGCGCGCGGATCGTGCCGATCCGTCCTGACGAGCATGACCGTCTGGTGGCGCTCACCTCTCACCTCGCGCAAGTGGCATCCACCGCGCTCGCGCTTACGCTCGACCGCCGCCTTGGCGCGGAGACGGCGCGAATCGGCGCGGGTTCCGGCATCGTGGACATGACGCGATTGGCGATGAGCGGATACGACGGTTTATGGTCCGATATTCTCGCCACCAATCGTGACTCGATTGCCCCTGCTCTCGACTTCTACATATCGGAATTGCAGAAGATACGCCGCTCTTTGGGGGAGGATCTTGGAGACAGCTTCGGAACCGCGGGCGCATTTGCGCGGACGTTGCGGAATCCCACGGAATAGGTGCTAAACTAGTTGGCACTTCCCGGAGGTGCCCAAGTGTCGGCTGCTGTATTGCAACCCCTCGCGCCCGCCCCTGAGCCTGCGCACTTCAGCGGTTGGTGTTCCACCAAAACGCTGCTTCGAGGCGATGTCCTCTTCGAGCAAAACGACGCAGCGTCGTTTATTTACGTGATCGGTAGCGGTGTCATCCGTCTCAGTGCCGCAGTCGACGGCCGCGAGGTAGTGACCCGGCTCGCGCGATCCGGCGATTTGATTGGCGACCGCCTGCTGCGCGGGGACGGGTATCGCGACGCCACCGCGGTGGCGTTGACCGAAACGCTGGTATATGAGGTCTCGGGACTCGATTTCGTGCAACGGTCCAAGCGTCAGCCGGAGCTGTGGAATTGGGTGACGCACCAACTCGAGCAGCGTGTGGATGAGGTGGAACGCCGGATTCAGATGATCTCGTTTTTTCGCATCCGGCATCGGCTCATGTTGCTCCTGGCGGATTTGGCGGACGCGTTTCCGCCGTGCGCGGAGGGCGACGCGGTGATTCCGTTGACGCAGAGCGAACTGGCGCAATTGGTGGGCGCGAGCCGCGAAACCACGTCCACCGCCTTGAATCAATTGGAGCGCCAGGGACTGGTGCATCTGGGGCGCGGCTCGGTGCGGGTGTTCAATCCGGAACGTCTCCGCCGCTTGGTGCACAAGAACGCCTAGCGCGTTCCTGACCGGCTACAATGGTCGGCTTGGACCGTGCTGGCCAAACGGATCGCGAACCGGATTTGACGAGGATCGACCTATTTTACGTGGAGGCTGGCGGCGGCCACAAAAGCGCCGCCACGGCCCTCAAGACGGTGATCGAGAGCCAAGGGCGGCCGTGGGCCGTCCGTCTGGTCAACATCAACGACATTCTGGGATCGATTGACTTCTTCAAGCGGCTTTTCGGGTACGGGGTGGAGGACATCTACAATCTTCTGCTGAAGAAGGGGTGGACGGCGGCCGCGGTCTATCTGATGCCGGGGATGCATTTCTTTCTGTGGCTGCTGCGTCCGATCCAGGTCCGGATGCTGGCGCGGTTCTGGGCACAGGATCCGCCGGCGCTGGTGGTTTCGCTGATCCCGCACTTCAACAAGTCATTGCGTCAGGCGATCGATCGCTCGATCCAGGCGCCATTGTGTAACCGTGCTCACCGACTTCGCCGACATCCCGCCGCGCGTATGGCTGGAGCGCCAGAAACAGTATGTGGTGTGCGGGACCGACAAAGCTGTGGCCCAAGCACGGTCATACGGCCATACCGCGGAAACGTTGTTTCGAGTATCGGGAATGATTCTGGCCCAGCTTCTACCATGTGGCGCCGATCGACCGCCGCGCGGAACGGGAGCTCTCGAACTCGATCCGGACCTGCCGACGGCGCTCGTGTTGTTCGGCGGCGAAGGTTCGCGGGCCATGATCGAGATCGCAGAACGGCTCGCCGGTGCCGGGCTCCGCCTGCAGTTGATCCTCATGTATGGCCGCAACGAGGCCATTGGAGAGCAGCTACGCGCGTTGCGGCTACCGTTCCCGGTTCACGTGCAAGGTTTCACTACCGATGTGCCCCGATTCATGCAGATGTCGGATTTTCTGATCGGCAAACCGGGTCCGGGCAGCATCTCGGAGGCGCTGGCGATGAAGCTTCCCGTGATCTGCGACAAGAACCGTTCCACGCTGCCGCAGGAGCGCTACAACGCGGAATGGTTGGTGGAAAACGAGCTTGGGCTGGTGGTGCGGGATTGGAAAGAAATCGTTGCAGCCGTCGAAGCGCTGCTCGAGCCCGGGCGTCTGGACGCCTACCGGGCGCGCGCGGCCGCGATTGAAAACCGGGCGGTGTTCGAGATTGCCGACATCCTGAACCGGCTGCTCGAATCTCGCGCAGGAAGCGAAGCTACTTCCCGCCCTCGCTCGCCAGCCGCTCCTTGAAAGCCGTTTCGCTTCGGCTCACGGCTTGCACAAATCCTTCCGGATCGGCAAATGAACCTGCCTTGTGCTTGGCCAGCATGTCGTATTGCGATCCGTGCCCGGCCACCCAGATACGAGGATGAATCGTCTTCAGAAGGGCGAAGGTCTTCCGGTAGTCTGCCACGATGTCCGGATATTTGGTGTTGCCAACCAGGGGCATCACCACCGAAGGCATGTTGACGATCCACACCGTCTCCTTCCGCCCTCCGGTTTCCACTTCCAAGGAGTAGCCGACACTGCCTTTGGTGTGTCCGGGCATCAGAATCACCTTCAGTGCCGATCCGCCCAGTTTGACGGAGTCGCCGTCCTTCAGCCGCCGGCTCACTTTGACCGGTTCGAAGGTTTGCCTGCCTCCGAATGCCGGGTCACTGAAGCCGCCGTCCTCTAGGGAAGGCGCGTCGCGTTCGGTGGCGTACATCTTGGCCCCGCTGAGGCGCGCAATCTCGGCCAGCCCGGCGGTATGGTCAAAGTGCGCCTGCATCGTTAGCAAAATCCGGATGTCTTCCATCTTGAAGCCGAGGTCAGCCATGCTCTTGCGGATCATCGGCACCGATCCATCCACGCCGGTGTTGATCAGGATATGGCCGTCGGGGGTCGTAATGAGGTAGCAGGCAAGATCCGCCGTGCCTACGTAGTGCAGGTTTCCGGCGATCGTGTAGGCGGGGTAGGGCTGGGTCCAGGCCTCGCGCTGCGCCAGCACCGGAAGGGCCGCCAATAGAAGAAATGCAAGTCGCATTCCTCGATTCTTGCATTTTCCCGACTCACACTTTCTCCGGCCACGCGTGTCTCGGGTAACGCCGCATGAGTTCTTTGCGCACCCGCGGATAGAGCCGCTCCCAGAAGCCGGCGAGATCCGTGGTGGTCTGCACGGGGCGCTGGTTGGGCGCCAGCAGATGACACACCAGCGGCACGGCGCCGCGAGCGACGGTTGGCGTTTCGCGCAAGCCGAAGAAATCCTGCAATCGCGACGCCACCCAGGGATCTTTGTCCTTGGAGTACTGAATGCGCGCATTGCGGCCGCCCGGCAGCGCGATGCGCTCGGGAGCCACTTCGGCCAATGCCCGCCGCTGCGGCGGATCGAGAGACGCGTTCATCAGAGCGAGGAGGTCCGCCTGCTTCAATTCGGCGAAGCTGCGCAGGCCACGGCATGCCGCCGTGAGGGCCTGTTCCACATCCGGTTCGGGGATGTTGGAATGGCGCGCGGCGAAATGCCGCCGGGCAAGAAACGCCTGAAAGGCGGCGGGGTCCACGAAGCGTTCCACACCGGCCTCCATCGCTTTTCGGGCCAATAGCTTCGCCGCCTGTTCGGGGTCGACGGCGCCACTCCTGGACTCCTCCATCACCAGCCGCTCGTAGTAGAGCTGGCTGACGGCCTCGACTCTCTCGCCGGATCGATTCCACTCCAGCGTGTCGGTTTCCGAAACCATTTCCGGAAAGAAATCGAGCAGCCACTCCGGCTCGATGGGCATCGCCAGTCTCACCAGGGGCTGCGGGGCGGAGGTAGAGTCGCGGCGCTCTTCCGCGTCCAGCGCGACCAAAAAACGCTCCTTCCAGTGCGTTCCGGGGCGTAACACCGCGGACCCTCCACCGCACAGTAGCAACTCGTTTCCGTCGCGGCGGCGAGCCACGCGATCCGGAAACGCCTTCAACACGGCCTGCGCGAGCGGTGTGCCTTTGCCGGGCCCCGCCGACCGCCGGAATCGATCGGCGAGTTGACGCGCGCCGGGGCTGAGATCGCGGTCCGAGATGGCGAGCGCGTCGGTAGATTCTACGCGTTCTCCATTGGCGAGCGCGGCGGCCAAGGGAGCTGCCTCGCGCCCGGCTTCCGATAGCAGCACGCTCAAGCGGGGATGCACCGGGAACCGGGCCAGTTCTCGATACCGGTGCTTCGCACCCAGGCGGTCCAATAACCTTTCGGCTGTGGCGACGGCGGCTTCCGGCGGAGAGTGGAACCACGGCACGTCCGCGACGCCCAGCCCCATGGAGTGCAGATCGAGAAGCAGACCGGCCAGTTCGCGGCGGCTGATTTCGGGAGGGTCCGCTTCGGCCCGGCGCACGAAGTCTTCCAGCGGGTAGAGGCGGATCGCGCGGCCTGGAGCCGTTCGTCCCGCACGGCCCGCGCGTTGCTGCGCGGACGCTTTGCTGATTCGAGACAGGGTCAGCGAGGCCATGCCGGTCCAAGGCGAGTCACGCGCCACGCGGACCAGACCGGAATCGATCACCGCGGTGACACCTTCGATCGTGACCGAGCTTTCGGCGACATTGGTGGAAAAGATGGCTTTCCGGCGCGATCCCGGCGTCACGGCGCGGTCTTGCTCTTCCGGCGAAAGATCCCCGTGCAGGGCCACCAGATCCATGCCGAATCTGGCGCCGATGGCTTCGCATGCCCGTAGAGAGCGGCGAATTTCCGCGGCGCCGGGCAGAAAGACCAGCACATCCCCGGAGAGCCCATCGTTCGCCAGAGTGGTGAGAGCGTCCCGGACCTGTTCCTCAACGGGAGCCGTGCTGTGCGGCGAATGGGCGATGTCGATGGGATATAGGCGTCCCTCGGAGCGAACGACCGGGCAGTTGTCCAGGTAGCCCGCCACGGCATCGCCCGCGAGCGTCGCCGACATCACAACCAGCTTCAACGCGCGCCGTTGCTGGAGCCGGCGAAGGAGGGCCAACGCGAAGTCGCCGTCGAGGTGGCGCTCGTGGAATTCGTCGAGCACCACCACGGCGACGCCAGACAGGTCCGGGTCCGACAACAGCCGTCGAGTCAGCACGCCTTCGGTTTGAAAGCGGATTCGTGTGCGCGGCGAACTTACATCCTCGAAGCGTACCTGATAGCCGACGGTTTCGCCGACCCGCTCATTTCGTTCCGCGGCCACACGGCGGGCGGCGAGCCTGGCGGCGAGGCGGCGAGGCTCCAGCACGATGACGTCGCCGAACTCGAGCAGAGCCGGTGGGACGCGGGTGGTTTTTCCCGCGCCCGGTGGAGCTTCGATCACCACGTTGGGACCTTCACGGAGAGCGTTCCGGATGCGGCCCATCACTTCGTCGATAGGAAGTATCAAATATACTTTGTAGCAGGATGCTGGCCCTGTTCCTATTGGCGGCCGCTGCCGATCCGAACGCTTTTTTCGAAGAGAACATTCGCCCTCTGCTGGCAGCGCGCTGCATCGGCTGCCACGGCGATGCGAAGGTATCCGGGCTGCGTCTGGACTCGCGCGAGGGCTTCCTGACCGGGGGGCGGCGTGGAGCAGCGCTGGTGCCCGGAGATGCCGCGGCAAGCCTCTTTGTACGCGCGGTTCGACGGTCCGCGGACTTGCAGATGCCGCCCGGCGATCCACTGGCCGAGGCTGAAATCGCGAATCTGGAAGCGTGGGTGAGGGCGGGCGCGCCTTGGCCCAAAGCGCAACTGGTGCGGACCACCGGCAAGATCACCGGGGAGCAGCGGGCGTGGTGGGCTTTTCGGCCCTTGGCCCCGGCGGGGCGTGTACCGTCTCCTTCCGGCCGGGCGCGTACTCCCATCGATGCCTATATCCTGGACAAGCTCGAGCGCGATTCGATCAAGCCGGTGGCCCCTGCCAGCCCGCGTGCGCTCATCCGGAGGTTGTCGATCGACCTTACCGGTCTGCCGCCTACGCCGGCCGAGGTGGAGCACTACGAGCGAAACCAGGATACGGCCGCATTGGTGGAAAGGCTTCTTGCATCGCGGCAATTCGGCGAGCGTTGGGGACGATTTTGGCTTGACGTGGCGCGTTACGGCGAAGACGACGTGCTTGGCCTCAGCCAGGAGCGCTACCCCAACGCCTGGCGGTATCGGGACTGGGTGATCGATGCATGGAATCGGGATCTTCCGTACGACGTTTTCTTGAAGGCGCAACTGGCCGCCGATCAGATGCCGTCCGATCCTGGTTTTGACCTGCGCCCCGCGCTCGGGTTCCTTGGCCTCGGTCCGTGGCAGTACACGGTTTCGCCGCCGCCGCAGGCGCGGGCGGACGAGCGTCATGACCGTATCGACGTGGTGACGCGCGGATTCCTGGGCCTTACCGCCGCTTGCGCCCGATGCCACGATCATAAGTTCGATCCCATCACCACGCGGGATTACTATGGCCTGGGCGGCGTTTTCGCCAGCACCGAGTATCGCGAGATACCGCTGGCTGCCGAAACCGTGGTGCATGCACAGGAACGACACCGCAGCCTCATGGCCGCCAAAAAGAAGGAAATCAGTGAGTTCGTGCGTGCCGCGCAGGATCGTGTGAGCGCGCGCCTCAGCGGCGCAGTGGAGGGCTATCTTCGGGAAGAAGGCCGTGACCGGGACGGGAACGTGCTTGCACGGATGCGCCGCTATCTGGCACGCCCGCAGTTCGATCATCCGTTCCTTCCCAAGCTCGCCGATGATCCCGCGGCGCTGGCCCGGCTGATCGGGGAAGTAAGAGTCGAGAAGGCCGCGATCGACGAGGAGAAACGGATCGCGCTCGAGCGTGCGCGTCCGCCGGGGAATGCAGCCAAGACAAGGCTTCCGAACGGCTACGAAACCTACGACGAGTTCTGCCCCGGATGCGACGTGGCGGTGCGCGCCATGGATCGGGACCGGTTCATGCTCTGGCAGGACCTGTTTCGCGACGGCGGCGTTCTGCGACCGTCGGAGGCGGAACTGCCGGCATTCCTGTCCACCGAAGAGCGCCTGCACTTGCAGCATTTGCGGACCGCGCTGGCCGCGTTGGAAGCGGGCGCGCCCGAGCCTTATCCATTCCTGCACGCCGTTGCCGATAAGGCACGCGTCGCCAATCTTCGCATCGCACAGCGGGGCGATCCGTACACGTTGGGCGATGAAACGCCGCGCCGGTTTCTCGAAGTGCTCAGCGGCCCGGTTCCCCAGCTTTGGACCGAGTCCAGTGGACGTCTTGAACTCGCCACGGCCATCGCGAGCCATCCATTGGCGGCTCGCGTGGCCGCCAACCGCGTTTGGTTTCATTTGTTCGGACGCGGGATCGTGAACTCGCCGTCGAACTTCGGACGTCTCGGGGATAGGCCGACCCATCCAGAGTTGCTGGATTACCTGGCGTCGCGTCTCGTGGCCAACCGGTGGTCCATGAAGGCGCTCATTCGCGAGATCGTGCTCACCGACACGTATCAGCGCTCGTCGGCGATTGACGCGGCCGGTCACGACGCGGACCCGGCAAACAAGCTGTACTGGCGTCACGAACGCCGCCGGCTGGATGCCGAGTCTCTCCGCGACTCCATTCTCGCCGCCTCGGGCTCCCTCGACGCGGCCATAGGCGGACCTTCGGAGGAACTCGGACCCGATTGCCGCCGGCGCACCGTCTATGGCCGCGTGTCGCGCTTCCGGTTGAATCCCACCCTCGAGTTGTTCGATTTTCCCAGTCCGGCGATCTCGGCGGAAAAACGCAACGTCACCCAGGTGCCACTGCAACGGTTGTACTTCCTGAACAACGAGTTCCTGTCGCGGCAGTCGGAAGCGCTAGCGGGGCGCCTCGAGAATTCCCGCGACCCCGCCGGCGAGGCGTACAGGCTGGTTTTCGCACGCGCTCCCTTGGCGCAGGAACGTCAGCTTGCCGAGGACTTTCTGCGTGAGGCCACCTTGAAGGAGTTGGCCCGTGTGCTTCTCACCACCAATGAGTTCCTGTTTGTGGACTGAGCCATGATTACCCGCCGCCACCTACTTTCCCAACTCGGCGCCGGATTCGGACTGACGGCGTTCTCCGCTCTGCAGGCGCAGAACACGCTCGCGCCGCGCCGGTCCCATTTCCCCGGCAAGGCGAAGCACGTGATCTTTCTGTTTCTCAACGGCGGTCTCTCGCACGTGGACACGTTCGATCCCAAGCCCGAACTGCAGAAGCGGCATGGGCAGCCGATGCCAGGGGGCAATCGCGGACCGAGCGCACCACGGGCAGCCTCATGCGCTCGCCGTTCCGAGTTCCGGCGATGCGGGCAGTCCGGCGTCGAGGTTAGCGAGATCTTCCCGGAAGTGGGCTCGCTGATCGACGACATCTGCGTGGTGCGATCCACATACACGCATAACCCGATCCACGAGTCCGCTCTGATGATGATGAACTGCGGCGACATCCAGCCAGGGCGGCCCTCGATGGGATCGTGGCTCACCTATGGGTTGGGAACCGAGAATCAGAGCCTGCCTGGATTCGTTGTGCTGTGTCCGGGGATGCCGGTTGTGGGACCGCCGCTCTGGAACTCCGCGTTCCTGCCGGCGGCGTTTCAGGGGACGCATATCCGCAACAACGAGGCGGATCCGTACAAGCTCATCCCGAATCTGAGAAACGCCGAGTACACCGCGGCCCGGCAGCGCAAACAGATCGACCTGCTGGCCCGCCTCAATCGTCTGCACGCCTCACGACACGACGACGATCCGGAATTGGATGCGACGGTGCAATCGATGGAAGTGGCTTTCCGGATGCAGACGGAAGCGCTCGATGCGTTCGATGTCCGCCGGGAGCCCGAGGCTATCCAGGAAGAATACGGCGCGGCTGGCAACGATTTTGCCCGTGGGTGCCTGCTCGCGCGCCGGCTGGTGGAGCGCGGGGTTCGCATGGTGCAGGTCTTTTACGGGAACGGCCAGCCCTGGGACAACCACGACGACATCCTGGTGCATCGCAAACTGGCCGCGCAGTCAGACCGGCCGATCGCCGCACTGATTCGCGACCTCAAGCGCCGCGGTCTGTTCGAACAGACCGTGATCATCGTTACGAGCGAATTCGGACGTACGCCGACAGTAGAAAACAGCGCGGCCGTAAAGGTGCAGAACGGACGCGATCACAATCCCTACGGCTTCACGACGCTACTGGCCGGCGGCGGATTTCGCGGAGGCCTGGCGTATGGAGCGACCGATGATTTCGGTTTTCGCGCCGTTGAGAATCGCGCTCACGTGCACGACATCCATGCCACCGTGCTCCATCAATTAGGGCTCGACCACACCCGGTTGACCTTCCGATATTCGGGCCGCGACTTTCGCCTCACCGACGTTGCCGGCCGGGTGATCCGCGACATAGTAGTCTGAGAGAGATTCATGCTCACACGCACACTCATAGACCGGCGCGCGTTCCTTCAATCGGCCGCGCTCGCACAGCAACTCCCGATCGGGGCGCAAACCCGAGCCAAGACATGGGAGGGCATCTTCGTTATCATGCAAACGCCCTTCAAGGACGACCTTGCGATCGATGAAGAATCCTTGCGCAAAGAGACGGACTTTCTTTGCCGGGGACGGGTGCATGGCGTCGTCTGGCCCGCCGGGGCCGGCGAGTCCAATTCGCTTTCCTACAACGAGCGCATGCGCCACTCGCCGGCCGTGGTTGCATCGGCGAAGGGCCGCACAACGGTTCTGATCGGCGTTCACGGCGCCAACAAATTCGAGGCGATGGAATATGCCCGATACGCGGAAAAGATAGGGGCGGATGGGATCCACGCACTGGGCCCACTCGACGGGTTTGGCGACACGGCGATCCTGGAAGACTACTTCACCTCCATCGCTTCGGTTTCCAAGCTCCCTATGTGCATCCAGGTCTCCAACCCGGGTATGTCCACCGATTTTCTTTTGCGGATGGCGGACAAGATTCCGACGCTGCGCATCCTCAAGTTGGAGGCTGGCAACGTGGCCCATGATGTTTCTCGTGTGGTGAAGGAGCGCAAACGTCCGCTGGCGGCGTCCACTGGCGGTGGGGCCATGAACCTGTACAACGAGATGGAACGCGGGTCTGGCGGGACCATGGCCGGCGCGGGATTCGCGGACATTCAGGCGCAAATATGGGATTGGTTTCAGGAGGGCAAAAAGAAGGAGTTTCATGAGCTGTTCACCAAGTTCCTGCTCTCAGACGTGCTCGAAGCCGTGTGGGTTTCGTGATCCAGAAAGAGATCCTACGCCGGCGGGGATTCAACAACGTAGTGATGCGGCGCTCTCGAGCCGTCACCATGGACGCGCAGGACCTCCGTGAACTGGACCAGATCATGGAACTCCTGCGCCCGCATTTTCGAGCCTGACGACCGACCCATGAAAGCACTCTGGAAAAACGACGACTCTCTGTTTGCCCTTGCCCGCAAGGAACTGTTCACCGCCGTCGTTGGCGACGTGATGGACAAGCTGGGATTCCGCCGGCAGTTTCTGCCTCCGCGCATCCAGCCTCTGGACCGATCCATGGTCACCATCGGTCGCGCCATGACCGTGCTCGAAGCCGACTGCTTCGAGGACTCGGGATTCGGCCTCATGTTCGAAGCCCTGGACGGATTGACGAAGAACGAGGTGTACGTGTGCGGGGGCGCTTCACCGCGCTATGCCTTGTGGGGAGAATTGATGAGCATACGGGCTATGCGCTGTGGCGCCGTGGGCGCGATCATGGACGGCTATTCGCGCGACACGCGCGGGATTTTGGCATTGCGGTTCCCCTGCTTTTCTCACGGCGCCTATGCACAAGACCAAGGCCCCCGCGGGAAGGTGATCGCTTATCGCGTGCCGATTGAAATGAACGGTGTCCGCATCGAGAGTGGGGATATTGTGTTCGGCGATCTGGACGGCGTCTGTGTGGTGCCCCGGCAGGCCGAGGAAGCCGTGTTCACCGCGGCGATCGAGAAGGCGCGCGGGGAAAAGACGGTGCGGAAGGCGCTCGAACGCGGCATGTCGGCCCGCGACGCGTTCAACAAGTTCGGGATCCTATGACGCGCAAGCGTGTGTGCGTCTTCTGCGGATCGGCTCCGGGAGCGCGGGCGGAATATCTCGAAGCCGCGCGGGTGCTCGGCGCCCATCTCGCTCATTCGGGGTCGACACTGGTTTACGGAGGCGGCCGGACGGGGCTGATGGGGGCTCTGGCTGACGCGGCCCTCCAGGCGGGAGGCGAGGTGATCGGCGCGATGCCCAAGCCCCTGGTGGACAAGGAGGTGGCGCACACCGGGCTCTCGCGGCTTCATGTGGTGGCCTCGATGCATGAGAGAAAGGCGCTGATGGCGGATCTGGCGGACGCCTTCCTCGCGCTGCCGGGCGCATTCGGAACCTTGGA
Source organism: Bryobacteraceae bacterium (assembly GCA_041394885.1). GTDB lineage: Bacteria > Acidobacteriota > Terriglobia > Bryobacterales > Bryobacteraceae > DSOI01. Next base: position 13,176 of record JAWKHI010000029.1, read on the forward strand.
CGAATTGTGTGAGATCCTGTGCTGGGGCCAATTGGGATTTCACGAAAAGCCGGTTGGGCTTTGGAACGTCGGCGGCTACTGGGAGCCGTTGCGCGCGCTGTTCGATCACGCCACCGAAGAGGGCTTTCTCAAACCGCAGCACCGGAACATCGCTCTCATCGATGATTCTCTGGAGCGGCTTTTGCAGCGGATGGATGAGTATCAGCCGGTGCATCTCGAGAAATGGTGGGAGAGGCGCTAGTTGCCTTCCGCGATGCGGCCGGAGATCTCACGCACCTCGCGGACCCTGTAGTCATCGTCCCGAAATTGGGAGCGCAACGCCGTGTACGCCGGCTCGAGTTCCCGTGCCGCGGCGGCCTTCTTGCCGGCGATCGCCAGGCACTCGGCGCGGTAGGCATGCGTCATGAGCAGACGCCAGTGTCCGGCGGGGAACAGATGGCTGAACGTCGCCAACCCCTCGTCGAACAGTTGCCACGCCGCGCCGGGTTTCCCGAGATTGCATCGGGCGCGCGCCAGATTCACGAGCGTGGTGGCTTCCGAGAAAGTGCCGTGCGCCGTGCGCCGGCGGATCTCGAGGGCTTGGCTCAGCATGGCTTCGCCTTCGCTCCACCGCCCCATGTCGCCGAGGAGGCTGCCGAGGTTGCTGAGCCGGAGCGCCACGGGGTTGCTCCCCTCGCCGAAGACCTTGCTGTCAATGGCCAATGCTTCGCGATAGTACTCCTCCGCCTGGTGTGCGTCGCCACTGCGGTGCAGCGCGAGTCCAAGATTGGCCATTGCGGTCGAGATCATGGGATGTCCGGCCGGCAGGCTGGCCTTGCGGGTCGCCAGCACTTCGCGGATCAGGGCCGCGGCGCGCGTGGAATCGCCGGTTTCCATCAGCGCCAGGGCCAGGTTGTTTTTCTCACTGGTCTGATCCGCCGCGCCGCCCCGTTTGCCGACGTCGAGCGCCTTTTCAAACAAGCCCACGGCGTCTTGAGGACGCCCCAGCCGCAGCAGGGTCAATCCCTGATTGTTAATCGTGGACATCCATTCCGCGGACGGACCATCGAGCCGGATCTCCCGTTCCGCCTGCTGGAACAACGGGAGGGCGTCGGCATATTTTCCGGCCGCGAACAAAGCCATTCCCAGGTGATTGACGGCATTGCCATGGGCCTTGCCGGGCGGCATCTTCTTTGTCGCCTGGCGAAGGAGCGGTTCGGCAGTCGCCGGGTCGTCCAGGTTGTAGTAGATCTGCCCGAGTTCATCGAGAAGCATTGCCTGTGTTTCCGGCTCGTCGCCGAGTTTTGTGCTCACCTGTTCGGTGGCGCGAGCAAGAATCTCGCGCGCGGTCACGCGCTCGCCGCGGCTTTCGTGGGGGTCAGACACGCGAAACACATCCACCAGCAGTTCCGACACGCGTTCGGCCTTCCGCTGCTCCAGCCGCGCGGTGTTACGTTCGACGAGGGCCCAGATCGAAAACGAAGCCATTCCAGTCATCGCCAGCAGCACTGCCGCCACGGGTACGCGGTTTCGCCGCACGAATTTGGATGCGCGATACGAGAACGAATCCGGCCGCGCCGACACCGGCCGGCCGTCGAGGTAGCGCCGGATGTCTTCCTCGAGCGCCTCCACCGACGAATACCTCCGCTCCGGCTCCTTGCGGGTGGCCATGGCGACGATCATGTCCACCTCGGCTTCGGCGCCGGTTGGGCCCAGCTCCGTTCCCGTCACTGCCCGTGCGATTTCGGCCAGGCTGGCGCCGGTGAGGCCGTACGGCCGCTGTCCGCTGAGGAGCACATACAACACGACGCCCAACGCGTAGACGTCACTGAGCGTGGTCACACTGTCGCCGCGAATCATCTCCGGACAGGCGTAATCCGGCGTCATCATGGCGGCGCCGGTGCTGGTCACGGTCACCTCGGAATCGCGAGGCTGCAGGATCTTCGCGATGCCGAAGTCGAGCAGCTTTACATCGCCGTCCTGTGTGACAAGAATGTTCCCCGGCTTGAGGTCGCGGTGAACGATCAGGTTGCGGTGCGCATGTTCCACCGCCGCGCAGACGGCGAAGAGGCGCAGCCGGTCTGCTCCCAATTTGCGCGAAGCCGCGTAGAATCACGATGCGCTGCCCTCGACGAACTCCATCACGAGATAGGGGCGGCCGGCTGACATTCGCCGTCCAGCACTTGCGTGATGTTGGGGTGCCGCAGCCGGGCCAGGATTTGGCGTTCTTGGCGGAACCGGGCTTCCACCTCGGGACTGTCGACGCCCAACTTGATGATCTTGATCGCGACGCGGGCCTCGAACTCGTCGGCGCGCTCCGCCAGCCATTCGACCCCATGCCTCCGGCCCCGATTTCGCGAATCAGATGATAGTTCCCCAGCCGTTCGCCGGAACCGATCGAACTGGCTGCCGCTGCCTACCGCCGCCCGCAGTACGCCGGATGCTTCCGGACTCGCGGCGAGCATGGCGTCCACTTCCGCCCGGAGCTCGACATCTCCCGCGCATGCCCGCTCCAGATAGTCTTCCCGTCCGTCGCCGAACCGCCAACGCTCATGGAAGACCGACTCGATTTGCTGCCATCGCCGCGGGTCACTCGGAACATCGTAACCCGGGCATCGTAACCCGGCCGCCTCAGCGTCCCTTCAGCTCTTTCATCAGCCACGCCTGCGCAGCGGTCTGTTCACGGCGAACCGTGGAAACCGAGATTCCCAGAGCTAATGCGGTGTCTTCCAGATCCAAACTGCTGGAAGTAGCGCAGCTCGATGATGCGGCTCTTGCGCGGATCGAATTCCTCCATGGCGGCCAAGGCCATGTCGAGTTCCAGCAGATCCACTCGCGCCTTCGCCGGCCACCTCCATCGCCGGACTGAGTGTTTCCGGCTCCAGGCCGACCCTCGCTTTCCGGCGCTGCGGCGGCGACTCATGTCCACGAGAATATTTCGAATGGTGCGGCAAAAGCCGCCATCAGATGCACGCGACCCTCCCAGTCCGGCGCGGCGCTCATGGCCAGGCGCAGATACGCCTCATCCACCAGCGCCGTCGGCTGCACGGCGTCGCAGTGGCGCTCGTTTTTGCAGGTGCTGTTGGCCAGCTTTCGCAGTTCGTCGTAGACCACCGCGAAAAGCTGGTCCCTGGCGTCTTCATTTCCATTTCTCCAGGCTGCTACCAGCGAAGTGACCGTCGCATGCACAACCCGGATTCTAACGCACGCAAGCGTCGATCTTATGGACGGAGAACTCGAGCAGCGGCTGGTCAACTCGAGCACGAAGACCACGCCGTTCGGTTCGTCGTAGGCCACCGAGACCGGCAGCATGACCGAGTCCGAAACAACCACTGCCTGGCGACGTATATCGTATAGCGCCCGGGGCGGGTGGCTGGTGAGAGTGGTTGCCGCTGATCTCCACTACGAACAGTCGCCACTGCCGGAGCAGGCGAGGTCTGTAACGGTGGAAAGATTGGCGATGTAGGGCCGCACTGTCCGGTCCGGCTGGATGGAGTGGATGCTGGCCGCACCGCGCAGGAACGGGAAACCGGTCAACTGGCTGACCAGCAACTCATCGCCGCACTGGCGCACGGCGGTGGGCACCGAATCGATCACGGGCGGACCGACGGGGGTTGGATTGCGACCCGGAGCAAGCGCCGCCGCCAACCGGGCGCGGCCGGTCCGGGTATCCACCTGCCAGACCAGATCTCGCGACGCATCGGCCACCCACAATGTGGCGCCGTCGGCGCTGAGCGCGATTCCCCACGGATTGGCGAACCGGTAAATGCGATTGGCATCGGGAACACCATCGGCGAAGTTCACCAGTACGCTGACACGAGCCTTGATCCCGGACCCCTCGTCGAGTTCCACGGTGTCGCCGAGAGCAAGCGCGGCGATGCGGGCCGCGTCCAGGCGAAAGCTTCCGGTGATATTATCCACATCGGCTTCCGTTTCGAACACGAGCACGCTCGAAAACAGGGGGGAACTGGTGCCTTTGTCGTTGAACAGCGCCGTGCCGGGCCGTGGGCCCGCTGCTTCGGCGTCGCCCCCGCCGATGGCTACATAGAGGGTACGGCCGCGCATCGCAATGCCGGTGGGTCCGCTGGCCTCGCCTTCCGCGGAGGTCACCGAGGGCAGGCCTTCGATCAGGCTTCGCCGCGAGCCGGACCGCGTCACCAGCGACACGCGTCCGCTGTGGAGTTCTGCTCCCGATTCCGTCACCAACAGGTTGCCACCTGGGGTCAGCGTCAATTTCTGTGGCTGTAGCAAGCCGGTGGCAACTACGCGCTCACTCTGCCCACAAAGCGCGGATGCGGTTGCCAAGGCCAACAACGCCAGTTCGATCTTCTTTGCCATCGTTCCGTGTTTCTCCTTTTCGTGACGCCGGTACTGCCGCGTCTAGCCACACTGGCGCAGGAGGAAACAGAAACTGCTCACCGGATCGAAAAAAATGAGCCCCGCCGCTCCGTGCTAGCATCGCCTGTAGCATGAGCCATTCGCGCCGAGCTTTGCCGCAGACGCTGGCGGAATTGAAGGGAAGCGAGTTCAGCGAGGAGAAACTGGCCGGACGTTCCGTCAAGGACGAGCTGCGCTACAACCTTCTCGGGCGCCTCGAGAGCGGAGATGCTCTATTTCCCGGCGTCATCGGCTACGAGGATACCGTTGTGCCTCAGGTGGTGAACGCGATCCTATCCAGGCACAATTTCATCCTGTTAGGCTTACGCGGCCAGGCGAAGACGCGTCTCATCCGGATGCTCACGACATTGATGGATCCCTTGATTCCCGTAGTCGCCGGATCGGAACTGCGTGACAACCCCTACCGGCCGGTGAGCCGGCAGGCCCGAACGCTGGTGGACGAAATGGGCGGTAAGACGCCCATCGCCTGGCTCACCCCCGATGAGCGCTACGTGGAGAAACTGGCGACGCCGGACGTTACCATCGCCGACATGATCGGCGATCTGGATCCGATCAAGGCGGCGCGCCGTGGCCACGACATCGGCGACGAACTCACCGTTCACTATGGGCTGATCCCGCGCGCCAATCGAGGCATTTTCGCGATCAATGAGCTGCCGGATCTGGCTGGCAAAATCCAGGTCAGCCTGTTCAATATCATGCAGGAAGGCGATGTGCAGATCAAAGGCTACCCGGTCCGGCTGCCTCTGGATCTGCTGCTGGTGTTCACCGCCAATCCGGAAGACTACACAGCCCGCGGAAAAATCATCACGCCGCTCAAAGACCGCATCGGCAGCGAGGTGCGCACTCACTATCCGGAAGATCTGCAGCATGGGATCGATATCACCGCCCAGGAGTCGTGGACAGGGCGCGATTCTCCGGTGAAGCTCGAAATCCCGGGCTACATTCGGGAGGTTGTGGAGCAGATCGCCTTTCTCGCGCGCGAGGACAAACGGGTGGACCGCCGTAGTGGCGTATCGCAGCGGCTTCCGATTTCCGTTCTTGAAAACGTGGTCTCCAACGCCGAGCGCAGGGCGTTGCGCGCTCAGGAGCAGGAGGCGGTGCCGCGCGTGCTCGACATCTACGCCGCGCTGCCGTCGATCACCGGCAAGATCGAGCTCGAGTACGAGGGCGAACTGAAGGGCGGGGAAGCGGTGGCGCGCGAGATCGTCCGCGCCGCGGTGGGCAAGGTGTTCACGCAGCGCATGGACGGGGTGACGTTCAACTCCATCATTCAATACTTCGACATCGGCGGCACGGTGCAAATGGATGAAAGCATTGACTCGGCTGGCGTGCTCGCCCAGCTCAGCCAGATTCAAGGCCTGCTTGAAAAGACGAAGCACCTGGGTCTGGGGGCGAACGAATCCGACGCCACACGGGCCTCAGCCGGCGAGTTTGTTCTCGAGGGCCTCTACGCCCATCACCGGATCACTCGCAGCGAAGAGTGGACCTTCGCGGGCGAAGAGAGAAAACGGGCGGCTCCCCCGGAGGAGCGGACCCGCGAGCCTCGAAAACGGTATCAGTAATGAAGCGAATCCGATATACCCGCTACGTCCCCGATGACCTGGGCATATCGTCGGAAGACCTGCTGCGGGCCCTTTCGGAATATCTGCTCCAAAGCGGATTCAAGCCGTATGACTACGACTTTCAGGAGTGGGATCCACACACCCTCGAAGCGCTCCAGCGGGCCATCGAGCAGGCGCTGCTCAACGGGGATTTGTTTGACCCGCAAATGGCCGAGGCTATGCGTCAACAACTGGAAGGGATGTCCGGGGAGCAGCTCGAGTCATTGGTGGAGCGCCTTGCCCAAAAGCTGGTGGACGAAGGGTACCTGAATGCCGATCCGAAGAGCGGTGAGGCCGGGGCGGGGGGAAGAGACGCCTCGCCGCGTTTCGAAATCACCGGCAAGGGAGTGGACTTCCTCGGGTTCAAGACGCTGAAGGATCTTCTCGGCTCGCTCGGCCGCTCGAGCTTCGGCGCCCACGATACGCGGGATTTGGCCACGGGCGTGGAAGCTTCCGGCGGCAGCAAGCCCTACGAGTTCGGCGACACGCTGAATCTCGATCCCGCCGCGACGTTGTTTTCAGCCATGCGGCGCGAGGGAGTTTCGCTACCCCTCAACATCGACTACGAAGACCTGCAGGTGCACCAGTCGGAATATCAGAGCTCCTGCGCCACGGTCCTGATGCTCGATTGCAGCCACAGCATGATCCTTTATGGAGAGGACCGCTTCACGCCGGCCAAGCGGGTGGCACTGGCGTTGGCTCATCTGATCCGCACGCAGTATCCGGGCGACAGCCTGCGTTGCGTTCTTTTTCACAATACAGCGGAGGAGTTGCCGCTCGGCGAGTTGGCGCGTGTGGAGGTAGGGCCCTACTACACCAACACCCGCGACGGTCTCATTGTGGCGCAGCGCCTGCTTGCCCGTGAGAAGAAGGACATGAAGCAGATCATCATGATCACAGACGGCAAGCCCTCCGCTCTCACTCTCGACGATGGGCGCATCTACCGGAATGCATTCGGGCTCGATCCGTTGGTGATCACCCGGACGCTCGAAGAGGTAAGCCGCTGCAAACGCCAGGGGATACTGATCAACACGTTCATGTTGGCCAGTGACTACGGCCTGGTTCAGTTCGTTCAAAAGGTGACGCAGATGTGCCGCGGCAAGGCCTACTTCACGACGCCTTACAACCTCGGCCGTTACCTTCTCATGGATTACATGAACCGGAAAACGCGAACGATCCACTGAGAGTCCGCCGGTATGACCACGCTGGCCCTCCTTGAACGAATTCTGCAACTGGTGTCGGTGGCGGCCCTGGCTGCCTTGCTGGTCCGCTTGCGGCGGTTGGGCGTGGGGCGCCAGTATCCCTGGTTCACGGCGATGATCGGGTTGAATCTGGCTGTGAACCTCGGGTCATTCGCGGTGGGCCGTCTTACTGACTCCTACGCCTACTACTACTTCGCGGCGACGATTCTCATCTGCATCGCCGAGTATATGGTGATCCGCGAAATATACCAAAAGGTGCTGCGGGACCACGGAGGCTTGGCCTCGTTCGGCAAGTGGGTAGTGTACGCGGCCGGTGCGGTGGCGCTGGTCGCCTCGGTGGGGCTGGTGTTGCCGGAAGTGGCCGGATCCGACGCGCCGATCCGAGAGATCCGTCAGTCCACCTTGATTCGCCTGATGTTCGTTGTGCAGCGGGTCATCGTATCCGCCCTCGTCTTTCTCGTCTTTGCAATGACGGTGTTCCTCGCCTGGTTTCCCGTTCGCGTTAGCCGGAACACGTTTCTGATCTGGGCCGGCAGCACAACGCTGTTGTTCTCGCAAGCCGTCGTACTTATTGCCCGCAACCTCGGCAGCAGCGCCTGGACCATCGCTCTCAGCGCCGGCTATATGTTTATCGAGACCGGTTGCTTCCTCTGTTGGTGGCGAACGCTGGTTCCTGAAACCGTGGCGGCCGGCCGCGTGACGGCAGTCGGATTGAGCCGCCGCGACGCGGAGGCGCTCATCCGGCAACTCGACGAAATCAACACGGCTCTGCTGCGGGTGTCCGGGAAGTGAAACACGACAACGTGTGGTAAACCCTCCCTATTTGAGGACTTCTGCCGGAGAATTCCGGTTGCGATCGATTGCCGTATAAGCTATTCTTCAAAATGATCGGAGGCCATCGGATTTGATGACCGTATTCACCGCCGCGTTGGCGGTATTCGTCGCGCTTGGGGCGGTTCTGCTCCTGGTTGGTGTTCGGTGTTTGCCGGCGCCGCGCGCCCAGCCGGAACTGCACCGGCTGCCCGATTTTACGATAGCCTCTTACCGGCCGGTGCATCGCCTCCTGGACGATGCCGATATCGCGTTTCTGCGCACGCAGCGCGGCTACAGCGCGGAGATCGAGCGTACCTTCCTCCGCCATCGCCGGAACGTTCTGCGGCTTTACCTCATCGAACTCGCCCATGACTTTCGTGTCCTGCACAGGGCGGCTCGGGAATTGGCGCTGCACGATGCGTCGGGTCCGGATCTTGCATGGCTGTTGATGCGGCAGAGTGCGCAGTTCTGGCGCCTTTATGTGGGCATTCGCCTTCGTCTGTGCCTGCCGTTTGGGAGCACGGTGCCCAGCCGTGAGCGGTTCGCCGCCCTGCTCGACGCCGCGCAATGGATGCGGGGCCAGATTCCCGTCGCGGAAGGTTTTACTTTCTGAGCGGCTTACCGGCGGGGTACACCGCGGCTACCGCGCCCCAAGCCATCAATGCCAGCACGAAACCCGCGACAGCGTCGGCCAGGTAGTGATACCGCCCGTACACCGTGGACGTCGCGATGCAAGAGGCCAGCGCGAAAAGACCAATGCGGAATCCCAATCCCACATGCCCGCGAAAACGGCTCATGGCGAACGCCGCGGAAAACGCCGTCGACACGTGCGCGCTCGGAAATACGCTGGTATGGATTCCCCAATTGCCCAATAGCCAACGGTTGAAAGAACGAAAAACAGGCTGTATTGTTGGCAAATCCTCGTTCGGAAATACCGTTCTCGGGGGCTCGCTCGGGAAAAACGGAAACAAGGCGTAGGCCGCGAAGGTAGCCAGCATCACCGGAAACAGCAGTTCCTCGGCGCGCCTTCGCAGCCCGAGCCTGTAGAGGGTGGCGAGGCACGCAGTCCCGATGGTGTAAACGAGCGTGTAGGAGACCTCGAGAATCACTGGGCCCACCGGACCCAACGCTTCGATGATGGCCCGCAGATGCCATTCATTGAGCAGCATACGGTCCCACTCCACCCACGCCTGCTCCAGTTCAATCCCCGCGTGCGGCAGGGCGAACCAGCCCATCTCCTCATAACCGAGGAGCATGAGCGGCAACTGAATCCAATCCCGGACGTAGGGGGGATCGCGCCGAATCAGCATCGGGTACAGAGCAAGAAGGGAGAGATTCAGAATCACCGTCCGTGTCCGCACCGCGTTGTCCAGGGGTAGCGCCAAAGCCACTAGCGTCGCGTAGGCGAAATAGACGAGGACTACGATCTCGGATGGGCGTGGCCGCACAATGGCTACAATAGCAGCAGGAATTCTCCCAATGGCAACTACAAGACGTCATTTCCTTCAAGCCAGCGGTGGCGCGGCGGCGTTGGCATCGCAATTAGCCGGGCAATCCTCGCGGTCCGCCAATGACAAGGTTCAGATCGCGCTCATCGGCGCGGGCGGGCAGGGAAGCGGAGATGTCGAGTCTTCGCTCGCCACGCCGGGAGTAGAACTGGTGGCCGCGGCCGATGTTTATCAAGGCCGTCTCACACGCGTCCGCGAACGCTGGGGCAAGCAAGTGTTCGTTTCGCGCGACTATCGCGAGGTGCTGGCGCGCAAGGACGTCGACGCCGTCATCATCGCGACTCCGGACCATTGGCATTCCCGGATCGCGATTGACTCCATGCAGGCAGGCAAGGATGTCTATTGTGAGAAGCCCATGATACAACTAGCCTCGGATGGACGCGCGATGGTCGACGCCGAAAAGACCACCGGGCGCATCCTGCAGGTGGGCAGCCAGCGCGTCAGTTCGATCGTTTATGACAAGGCGCGGCAGTTGTTCCAGTCCGGCTCCATCGGCCGGGTGAACATGATCGAAGCATGGTGGGATCGCAACTCGGCCATCGGGGCTTGGCAGTATTCCATTCCGCCCGACGCCTCGCCGGCGACCGTCGATTGGGACCGCTTCCTCGGCCGCGCTCCGAAGCGCGAATTCGAGGCCACGCGTCTGTTCCGCTGGCGCAACTACCGCGACTACGGCACCGGTGTCGCCGGCGACCTCTTCGTCCACCTGTTCAGCGGCATGCATTTCATCACCGGCGCGCTCGGCCCGAACCGGATTTATGCCACTGGCGGGCTGCGGTTCTGGGACGATGGCCGGGATGTGGCCGACGTCATGCTCGGGCTGTTCGACTATCCGGAAACGAAAAGCCACCCCGAGTTCACTCTCATGCTGCGGGTGAATTTCGTCGACGGCTCCGGTGGCAGCCATGTCTTCCGATTCGTCGGCAGCGAAGGTGTGATGACGGTGGGCAATGGCGTCACCATCGAGCGCCAGCCCCGTGAAAGTCAACCCGGCTACACCATCGATACTTTTCCCCAGGATGTGCGCGAGCAATTCCTGGCCGAATACCGGAAGGAGTTTCCCCCGGTCACTCCCAACCCGGATGCGCTGCGGCCGCAGAGCGCGGAAAAGTATCTCGCGCCGCCCGGCTACAGCGATCACCGGGACCATCACCGGAACTTCATCGAAGCCGTCCGGTCCCGTAAGCCGGTAGTAGAAGACGGAACTTTCGGTTTCCGCGCGGCTGGTCCGGCGGTGCTTTCCAACGTCAGCTACTTCGAAAAGCGAGCGGTGTACTGGGATCCTGAATCGATGACCGTGGTCAACAAAGGATAAGACAATGCCATCCCCGAACGACACCATTCAAATCGCGACCATCGGCGTGGGCGGTATGGGCTCCGGCGACACGGTTTACGCACTACAGGTTCCCGGCGTCAAGCTCGTCGCCGTGGCTGACCTCTATGACGGTCGGCTCGAGCGCGCCAAGGAGCGTTGGGGCGCCGGCATTCAGACCACGCGCGACTATCGCGAAGTACTCGCCCGCAAGGATGTGGACGCTGTCATCGTCGGCACCCCGGATCACTGGCATTCCCGTATCTCGATCGACGCCATGAACGCCGGAAAGGACGTCTATTGCGAGAAGCCCATGGTCCAGAAGATCGAACAGGGCCATGAAGTGGTGGCGGCGCAGAAAAAGACCGGCCGCATTCTTCAGGTGGGCAGCCAGTACGCGAGTTCCATGGTCTTTCACAAGGCGAAGGAACTGCTTGCCTCCGGCGCCATCGGAACCCTGAACATGGTGGAAGCCTGGCTCGATCGCAACACCGCCATCGGCGCGTGGCAGTATTCCATTCCGCCCGACGCCAACCCACAACGCGTCGATTGGGACCGCTACATCGCCAATGCTCCGCGGCGGCCCTTCGACGCCAAGCGCTTCTTCCGCTGGCGCAACTACCAGGACTACGGCACCGGAGTGGCAGGCGATCTGTATGTCCACCTGCTTACCGGGTTGCATGTGGTGACCGGATCGGACGGGCCCAATCGAATTTTCGCCACCGGTGGGATCCGTTTTTGGAATGACGAACGCGACGTACCCGATGTCACCATCGCGCTGGTCGATTATCCCAAGACGGTGAAGCACCCGGAATTCACGCTGGCGTTGCGCGTCAATTTCGCGTCGGGCGGCGTGAACCGAGAGTCGTTCGGCGTGCGGTTTGTCGGTAGCGAGGGCGTGATGACGGTTGGGTACGGAACGCTGACCTTGGCGCGCAAGCCGCGCGAGTCCGAGCCCGGCTACACCATCGGCACGTTCCCGAAAGACGTTCAGGAGAAGTTCCTGAAGGACTACCACGCCCGCTACCCGAAACAGGTTCCCAACGCCGACGCGATGCGCCCGGAGAAGGAAGATGTGTACACTCCTCCGCGCGAACATGTGCCGCATCTGGAGCATCACAAAAATTTCTACGCCGCCGTGCGTTCGCACAAAGCCGTTCTTCGAGGATGCCGAGTTCGGTTTACGGACCGCCGGTCCTGCCCTGCTGTGTAACCATTCTTACTTTGAGCGTAAGGTTTGCGAGTGGGATCCGGCGACGCTCACACGTAAGGCGTAAGACGGCCCCCGCGAGTAGGTAGGACTTCTTACCGCGGGCCCCTCGGTGGATCTCCCCATTCGATCGTTCCGGATCTCGCCCGAACGATAGGATGTGAAACTCCACCGCTTATTCGCACTGGCCGCTTCGGCTGGGTTGTGCCTCGCCCAGGAGGCGGTTTCAGTCGAAGGAAAATTCTTCGCCGGCGGGAAGGGCGCGGCCCATCGAGCCGCCTACGCTCTCGAGGTTCCGAGTGTCGCCGCGGGCCTCGGTCCCGCTCCCGAGTTCGCGCTGCCCGCCATCGACCGGGACGCTCCATCGAAGAATCGTGTGGAAGCCGGCGCCGCCGCCAACTACGGACGTCTGGTGGTGGGCGCGGTGCGCGATCTGGACCCGGCTGGGATGGCCGCGGGCGAGTGGATCCAAACTCCCGATGGCCGCTGGCTGTGGCGGCTCACGCTGCGCTCCACCGGGGCGCGGATGGTGCGAGTACACTTCAAGGACTTTCAGATCGGAGAGGGCCAGGTCTATCTCTTCAACGATCCTGGCGCCGCGCAGCGGTTCACCGGAGGCGGCCTCTACGGCGACGGCGAATTCTGGACCGCCACCACCATCGGTGAGCGTCCAGGTGGAGTACCTGCCCGCGAGCGGACTGCGCGAGGATGCGCTTCCGTTCCGGATCACGGGGTTGAGCCATCTGTGGGAAGACCTGGAAGCTGTACCGGACGCCGTGGCCGCGCGCCCGCTCGCGCTATCGGGCAAAGCCGGCAGTGCTCATCCCGGGTCCACCCTCAGCCTGAACGCCAACACCGGGGGCAGGGAAGTGGCGGCCTGCCATCTGGATGTAAGCTGCTACCCGGAATGGCGGAAGGAGGCATCCGGCGTCGCGCGCATTCTGTTCGTGGAAAACAACGTGGTTTCCGCCTGCTCGGGTGCGTTGATCAATTCGCGGAGCGGAACCGGAAAACCGCTGTTCCTTACCGCCGATCACTGCGTTTCGAGCGAAGAGGTGGCGCGCACGGTTCAGGCCAATTTCTTCTACGAAACGGCGGCGTGCGGTGCGAACGAGCCGGACTTCAACCGCGTGGAGAACATCCTCGGCGCCAGCTATCTCGATAGCGACGATCTCCCCGCGGGCGATTACTCGCTGCTGCTTCTCAGCGGGGCGCCTTCGAACGTCTACTATTTCGGCTGGACCACGGAAGAGCCTGCGATGGGCGCGCGCGTCACCGGCATCCATCACCCGGCCGGCACGTTCAAACGCATCAGCTTCGGCGAGCGCGTGAAAGACGAGGGAATCGTGGTGGGCGGCGTGCTCGTGGCCGAATACGCTCCGGCGGACAAGTTCTACGCGATTCACAAGACGGAGGGCAAGGCGCAGGGCGGGTCCTCCGGATCGCCGCTTCTCAATGGAAACAAGCAGATCGTCGGTATACTCAGCGCCGGCCCATCCTACTCGCCGATTCCCGAAGAGCAGGATCGCTTGCTCTGTGAGGCGCCACGCCTGGTGGTCTACTACGGCCGGCTTACCGCCGGATACGATGCGCTCCAGCCCTGGCTCGAGGATCTGCGGGCCGCCCAGATGGCCTTTCCACGGCCCGGGGATACGCTTCCCGGCAGCACGGTGAATTTCCGGTGGAGTTCGGGTGTCGGAGCCCGGGAATTTCGCATTCTGATTGGGCGCGAAGTGGGCGGCGCGGAGATCGCCAGCCGGTCCACCGGTCTTGCGACCTCCGTCTCGGTGGCCGGTCTGCCGCGCGACGGAAGGCCCGTCCACGTTCGCCTGATGACGCTTCTCGAGTCGGGCTGGGAAGCCGTGGATACTACCTACATCGCGCAAAACGGCGCGCAAGTGGATGCGGCGTCGATCGTGTCGCCGGTGGCCGGTTCCGTCATCCGGACCGGTTCGGTCCTGTTCCAGTGGGCCAACGGTGTCAAGGTGGACGAGTACCGCCTCGAGATTGGAACCTCGCTCGGCGGCGGCGATATCTACGGCAACAGCGCGGGCAAAGCCACTCAGGTTACCGTCAAAGACATCCCGCTTGACGGTACACCGCTCCATGCGCGGTTGTGGTCCTACATTGGCGGAGAATGGGTAAAGCGTGACTATGTCTACGCCCGCGTCGATGCCCGGCGCGCCACCAATGCTCTCCGTATCGCCAACCGCCTCGCCTATCCGGTTGCGATTCTGGTGAACGAGCGATCGGTTGCCAGCATCGCGGCGGGTTCTACACAGTCAGTGAACGTTCCGCGAGCCGAAGGAACCACGGTGACGTGGCGCCTGATCCGTCCCATGCGCCCCGATACCGGCGCGCCGCTCGGAGAGGCTCTCACTGGCGCTATCGCGGCGTCCAGCGACGAACCGGTGCTGGATATCGAAATCAGCAATCGAATCGGATCGGACACATGGTTCGCGCCTACGGTCACCAACAATAGCGGGCTGCCGCAGTTGCTCGAAGCCAACGGGACGAGATTGTTCTACGCCCTGGGACGCGGAGAAACGATCGGTCTGGGCTACTACAAGTACTCCGCCACAAGTTCGGTCCGCGGGTACGCCGATGTCGTCGGCTACTCAGGCTCTGTGACTATTCTGCGCGAGTTCGAGGACCAAATCGCGGAGGGATCCGGCGCCGTCGCGCTCGAGTTGCGGTAGGGGCCGGCCTTCCGTGGTGGAACCCGGCCCCTGCGGCGGGCTAACACACTAAGTGAGTTTGTCCTTGGCTGCCTCGGCTGCGTCGCCAGCCAAGTCCTTGGCCTTGTCGTAGGCTTTCCCGGCTCCTGACGCCGCATCGCCGGCCAGGTCCTTGGCCTTGTCGTACGCGGCGCCTGCTCCGCCGGCAACGCCCGAGGCCACGTCGCCCGCCACGTCTGCGCCCTTCTCGTATACGGACTTCGCGGCGCCCGCGGTGGCGCCTGCGGCGTCTCCCACCACATCGCCCGCCTTTTCAGCGACATCACCGATAGCTCCACCGACGGTGGAGGCGGCCTTCTTGAGTTTGTCGAACATGTGTGTGAACTCCTCTCGGTTGTACACCGCACCATCGCAGGCACGGCGGGTTGTTTCGCTGTGGAACCGGTGTTACACCAAGTCCCTGCACGTTTAAGGATACATAATGTGCAAGCGGCATTGCCACCCAATTCGGGACAACATAGTCCCCAGTTGTGGGAGGTTGTCATCGCATTTTCACACCCATTGGCTAAGCTGGCTGAGAAAGTTTCAGGAGCCATAAATGAACCGGTATTTTCTTCTCATCCCTACCCTTGCCGCTGCTTCGATTCTCTACGCTCAGGCTGACGCCAACAAGGGCCAGATCGCCGGCGCGGTCTTTGACGCCAATCAGGCGCTTGTCCCAAACGCGCAGGTGAAGATCAAAAACACGGCTACTGGACTTGAACGTGAACTCACCACCAACGCGGCCGGCCAGTACCGCGCCGTGCTGCTTGACCCTGGACCGTACACGATCACAGCTACGGCCCCCGGGTTCGCGGAAAGCAGTCTGGAGGGGCTGCAACTCTCCGTGGGGACTTCCATCGGGGCCGACATTGTGCTCCAGGTGCAGGCTACCACCACGGTGGTAGAGGTAGGCGCGTCGCTGCTGAGCTTGGCATTACCGGCCCCGTCAACCACGGTCGACAATAAGGCCATTGTCAACCTCCCTATCAACGGAAGGCGTTTTCAGGACTTCGCGCTCCTTACTCCAACGGTCCAAGTGGATCCGCAGCGGGGGCAGCTTTCTTTTGCCGGACAGCGCGGCATCAACGCCAACGTAATGCTCGATGGCGCTGATTACAACCAGCCCTTCTTCGGAGGCATTCGCGGCGGCGAGAGGTCCAATAGCATCATCACCGTGCCGCAGAGCGCGATTCAGGAGTTCCAGGTGGTGACCACCGGATATAGCGCCGAATACGGCCGGTCGACCGGCGGTGTTCTCAACACGATCACCAAGTCCGGCACCAATGCGATTCACGGCGATGCGTTCTACCAGATTCGCCACAAAGAGCTGGGAAAAGTGGATCCGGTGCAGGCGATCGCCTCGCTCGAAACGCTGCAACAGTATGGCGGGGCCATCGGCGGGCCCATTACGGCGGACAAACTCTTTTTCTTCGGCGCGGTGGAGGGACAGAGGTCGAAGACCCCGCGCCAGGTGTTTTTCTCGCAGTTGAACAATCGGGCGGCGACGGCCAACACGCGAGAAGCCTTCGATTTCTTCAACTCCGAACAGAAGCCCTTCAAACAGAGCAACGATGCGATGGCGCTCACCGCCCGCACCGATTATCAGTCTCCGGAGGGCAACCGGCTCACCTTGCGGTACAACTTCTCCGACGCAACGGCGAACAATGCCGTCTCAGTGGGTGGCGGACTCAGCCCGTTCACCAACCGCGCCTTTTCCAACGACGGTATCGAAAAAGACCGGATCCACAACGTCGCCGGCCAGTACACGCATCTGGTTTCGCCGACGGTGCTGAACGATCTTCGGATCGGATACAGCTACGAGTCGCGGCCTCGGCTTTCCAATTCGGAGACACCGCAGGTTTCGAGCGTGATCGGCACCTTCGGCGCGCGCAATTTCCTTCCGACCGTCCAGGACGATAAGCGGTTCCAGTTCAACGACGCCGTGTCGTTCACCAAGGGCGCCCACACGCTCAAGGCCGGCTTTGACTACAACTACATCACAACGTTCCAGACCTTTGGCTTCAATCAGTTCGGCGCATTCTCGATCTCGGGCTCGAACGTCGACACGGCTATGGACATTCTATCCGCGGGCGGCGCGGTGGCCAATCGCTTCGACGACCCCGCGGTCACATACTCTCGCCAGTTGGGGAATCTGGAAGCCGCATTCAACATGCATCAGGTGGCTGCGTACGCCCAAAATAGCTGGCGAGTCAACGGCCGCCTTACGCTCGATTTCGGGCTCCGTTGGGAGGGCCAGTGGAACCCCAAGGCCGAAGCAAATAACGATGCCGTGGTGAGTCAGATCCGTAATTTCCGCTTTCCCAACGGCATGACCGTGGACCCCACGCTCATCCCCAGTTCCAAGGCGCAGGTCATGCCGCGATTTGGCTTCGCGTGGACTCCTACCACCGGCCCCCGCCGCACCGTCGTCCGCGGCCACTCCGGGTTGTTCTACGCCTCCACTCCACTGATTGTTTTCGCCGGACCCACCAACAACTTCCGCCTGCCTCCCGGCGACGTAAGCATCACACTCGCGCCGGTCAACGGACGCAGCGTCTATCAGCAACTGCTCGCCGTGGGCGTGGATCTCAACGCGACGCCGCTCGGCCAGCTTCCCGTGATTCCCATCGAAACCGTGCAGCGCGCCTCCGCGCTCGCTCTCGGCGGCAACGCCCGGGACCCGTTCGCCGGAATCGGCGTCACCGCCGCGGCCAGTGACTTCCGCAATCCCCGCGCCTTCCAGGCCGGCATCGGAGTGGACCACGAAGTGGTCTCGAACTTCCTCGCCGGGGTGCAGTTCAATCTGGTGAATACGGTTCATCTGCAGCGGAATCAGGATTACAATCTCCCCGCGCCCACGCTCCGCGCGGCCGATCAGCGCCTGGTGTACGGTCTCCGCAGCGGGGCGCGCCGTCCCCTGCCGAACCTTGGCGCGGTCACCGTGCGCGCCTCCTCGGCCCGCTCGATGTACCGGGGCGTCACGCTGTCGGCGCAGTATCGCGTCCGCAAGGTCCAATTTGGCGGCTTCTACACCTGGAGCCAAAACTACTCCGACGACGACACCGAACGCGACGCCGGTGGTTTCAACTACGACGATCCCTCGAATTTCCGGCAGGATTACGGTTTTTCGAGGAATGACATCCGCAACCAGTGGACCAGCTACTTCGTCTACTCGATGCCTTTCGGCTTCGACGTGTCGGGCATATTCCGCGCCCGCAGCGGCCTGCCGATCAATCCCACGACGGGCTCCGACAGCAACGAGGAGTTCAGCAACAATGACCGGCCGTTGTCGGCCCCGGGTGTGAGGCTGGAGAGGAATTCGTTCCGAAATCGCGCGGTCTACAACGACGATCTACGGATCCTGAAGAATTTTCCACTCGGCGGCGATACGCGCCGGCTGCAGTTTTCGGTGGAGTTCTTCAACCTGTTCAATCTCGACAACGTGGTCTACAGCGGCTCCAACGGCGGTCTGTTCGGCGGTGTCTACGGCGCCGGCATCGACGCCCGCACCGGGCAGGCCGTTGCCGTCGACCCCCGGTTCCAGCGCCTTCGTCTCCCCGATGGCAGCTACGACCGCAGCAATGCACAGGTGGGCAACCCGCTGCAGGTGCAGTTCGGTCTACGGCTGTTTTTCTGAGGATGGACCTTCGTTCGGTTGCGGCTGGGTGGTAGCGGCGTCGCCCCCACGCCGGATTCGCCCGAACATCTCACCGCCCGGGCCCTTGCCGCTCCACCAGAGCCCGGCGTAGTGATCGCGATACATCATCACCCGCGCCGTGAAAGTGCCCATGCCGGGAATCGACAAGTCCGTCAGTGTGATCATGGGCGTGTCTCCGGCCCACAGCACTTTCACCGGAACCGGAACTGTAACGTCGTGATCGCCATATTGGATGCGCGTCTGGATGAGCCATATGCCTCCTGGCATCTTTGACGCCTTTGCGATGGTGTACTTGTCCTGGCTGATCTTGTCGCTTCGCGTGGAGGTGAACTTGCCTTCGAGCGTCGCGTTGGTGAGCATCGCTTCGAACTCGCTCTCCCGTTTTGCGACGTCGGTTTGGGATGGCCCTCCGCCCCCGCATCCGGAAAGCAGCAGCAGAAATGGCAGCGCGCCGGACGCGGACGCGCAAGCAAGCAAGGTGGTGCGAAGCATGGAACTCGATTCTATCGCGCTTTGTTAATTTCGCACGGATCGGCTTCGAGCGGTGAATCCGGCGTGGTGGCTCTGAACGTCGGTGAAACTGACCGTCAACTTTCTTTGGAAACAGACGACAATAAGAGTATCCACGCGAGGAGCCACCCCACCCCAATGATCCGTTGCACCTTCCTACTCACGCTGGTCGCCGGCCTTGGGGCCGCGCAGACCCTAACCGTGCGCCCATATCGACACGCTGGGGCGCCCGCCCCGGATGCGGCGGCGCGCAAAATGCCGCCTTCGCGCGCGCATCGGCTCGCTGCACCTTTTGCATTCCGGCTCGCGCCGCTCACTGCCCGGGATCTCGGTCCGGCCCCTGCCTCGCGGGCGACCCGCGCCGGCGTTCACCGCGCGATTGATACCGCGGCAATGCAAACCGCCGGATGGGACGTGCTCGACAACGGAAGCCGATTATGGCGATGGTCCGCGCAATCGCCGGGCGCGGCTGGACTGCGCGTGCACTTCACCGGTTTCGACGCCGGAGGCGGGCGGGTCTGGATCCACGACGGATCGGGCGAGCAGAGCGAAATGCACGGCCCCTACTCCGGGCGCGGCATCTACGGCGATGGCGAGTTCTGGAGCGATTTCGTGCTCGCCGAGACCATTGTGGTTGAGTACGAACCGGAACCGGGCCGGGAGGCCGCCGGCAAGCCGCCGTTCGAAGTCGCGGCGCTTTCGCACTTGCTCCCTGGCGCGGTGGCTGGGCTGCCCTCCACGCCAACGCCATTGGGTATTCTGGGCGGCGGAACGCCGGATCCTGGCGCGCTTGCCGAGCGGCTCCTGGGCCCGCTGGCCGGGCCGCGTGGCGCCGAAGCCGCGCCCTGCCATCTTGATGTTTCCTGCTTTCCTGAGTGGGCCACCACCGCTCGATCCGTGGCGCACTTCGTATTCGAGGAGGACGGCAACAGTTTCGTTTGTTCCGGCACCGTCCTCAACACACGCGTCCCAAGCGGCATCCCCTATTTCCTCACCGCTGACCATTGCGTGAGCAGCGAAATTGTCGCCCGATCCGTGCAGGCGTTCTTTCTCTACCAAACCTCGGAGTGCAACGGACCACCGGCCAACCGCCGCGACGCCCGCCGCACACTGGGCGCCCGGTATCTCACCGGTTCCGGCGTCGCGCGCGGGGATTTCTCGCTGCTGCAACTGACCTCGGTCCCCGAAGATACTGAGTTTTCCGGCTGGAGCATCGACGAACTTGCTCCGGGCGGCGAGGCCTTCGGCATCCATCATCCCCGGGGCGACTACAAGCGATTCTCGTTCGGGCGCCGTGGCGCGACGGGACGCCAACTCGCCGGCGCCAATCCGGATTTCTACTACACGGTCCGCTACGACGGCGGATTGATCGAGGGGGGCTCGTCGGGCTCCGGGCTGTTCCGCGAACCCGGGGTTCTCATCGGCGCGCTCAGTTCCGGTCCAAAAACGGAAACACCAGACGAGGCCTGCGCGATCCGCCCGTTTCCCGCCAACTACGGCCGCTTCCGGGATATGTTCCCCACGCTGCAGCGTTTTCTCGATCCTGGCAATTCCGGTGGTACGCCCTCTCCCCAACCGAATGGCGGCACCCCGCTTGTTTCCGGGCAGCCGCGCGAATTCTCCATCGGCCCGGTTACCGGGCCCACCCTGATGACCAATAGCGGGTTTCGGATCGAAGTGCCTCAGGGCGGAACGCGCCTGGACCTCCGGATTGCGACCGCGGGCGCCGGCGCCGAAGTGGAGTTTTGGGTGCGCCGCGATCAGGCCCCCGCCGTGGTGGACGGCCGCGTCGTGGCCGATTTCCATTCCCCCGGCCGATCCGGTAACGAAGTGCTCTCCATTACGCCGCAAAGCAGCCCCGCGCTGCAGCCCGGCATCTACTTCGTCACCCTCGCGCTCTATACGACCAACTCGACCATCCGCGGAACGATCTCGGCGACGGTCACCGCCGCGCCCTCTTCCACCGGCAACGCCCTCGTCCCAGGCCAGACCCGCCGATTCTCTTACGGTCCGGTCAACAACGGAACGTTGTTCCGGGGCGAACTTGGATTCACCATCCAAGTCCCAGAGGGCGCGAGGGTGCTCGAGATTGAGTTGGCCAACGACAACGCCGACCTCGACACCGATCTCTACCTCCGCTTTGGCGAAGACATCGGGCTCGCTGACGGCGCCGTCATCAGCGACCATCGCTCCGATGGCCCCAACGGCCGCGAATCGATCAGCATCAATCAGGCGAGCCAGCCGCCACTTCGCGCCGGGACGTACTTCATCGGGGTCGGGCTTTTTGCTCGCGGGGTGACCGTGACGGGATCGATCACGGCTCGTATCACCGGCGGGGGATCGACGACCGCCCCGGCGCCGGCGGGAACGGTCGACCTAACCTCCGGCGTGTCCCGCGACATCGCCATCGGCCCGGTTGCTACATCGGTTCTGCTTGCAACCCCCTATCGCATCCAGGTTCCGGAAGGCGCCACTCGTCTCGAGGTGAAGCTTTCCTCGTCCACTCCCGGCGTGGATCTGGACCTGTTCGGCCGCTTCGGTTCCGCGCCGCAGGTTGCCTCAGGCCGCGTGGTGTCGGACTATCGCTCGATTGGAAACGCCGCCGAGGAAACCATCGTCATCACGGCGTCGAGCGATCCGCCGTTGCGGGCCGGGGCTTACTTCTTCAGCCTCGGCGTATTCACCACCGGCACGTCCATCGAGGCGTCTCTGCTCGCCACCGTCACCACCGGGGACGCGCCGCCGCCGCCCACCGCGGGCGACGAGCCCCGCCCGCTCCGGTCCGGAGTCCCGGCGGCCTTTGTGCTGCCAGCCATTGAAGGTGGCACTTTGTTCGTCGGCGGCTTCGGCTACTACATCGATGTTCCAGACAACGCCGCCCGCGTAGAAGTCCGTCTCAATACCGATACGTCCAATTCCGATGTGGACCTTTTCGTCCGCCACGGCGCGATGCCCGACGTCGTCGATGCCAGCGTGGTCACCGACTTTTCCGGCGATGGACCCACTGGCAGCGAAGTGATCACCATTACTCCCACGTCCAGTCCGGCCCTGCAACCGGGCCGCTACTTCATTGCATTGGCGCTGTTCACGCCAGGCAAGGAAACGCGCGGATCGCTCACCGCCACCGTTGTCGCCAGCGACCCTGGCACCGCCGCTCCGGGTGAACCGCGCCGCCTGACGCCGGGCGCGCCGCTCAAATTCGCACTTCCGGCCGTCGACGCACCCACACTCTACACGGGCGACTGGGGCTACACGATCAACGTTCCGGAAGGCGTTTCCCGGATGGAAGTTCGCGTTCGTAGCGCCGTGCCTTCCGTGGATGTGGATGCCTATGTGCGCCGGGGCGCGCCAGTCGATATCGGAGACGAAGACCGCGTGATCGCCGACTGGGCCTCGGAAGGCGAAACGGGCAACGAGAACCTGAACATCGTCGCCGACCCCGGCCAGGCGCTCACGCCCGGAACGTATCACCTCGCCTTGGCGCTGTTCACCCCAGGGTCGCCGGCATCGGGGACGGTCAGCGTGAACCTTGTCACCGTTTCCGGCGCGCGGGAATCCATCGAGCTATCGCATCCGGATGCGCTTCTGACACTGGGGAACGTGATCGGTAAGGAAGCCGCCGGGGGCGACACCCGCGAGATGCCGGCGAAGGCAATCGTGATCGAACCAGCCAAGGATCGAGCGCCAGCCATCCGGAAATCCAATCCGCGGAAGGCTCTCCGAGTGAGGAAAGCTCAGTAGGGCAATGCGCCACACGGACATCCGGCGGCTGGGCCGATGTCGGCGTGCGCGCAGCTATTTCGATTGGCTCAGCTCTCGACGATCTGGTTCGTCTGCCAGTCCCAATTGACCTTCCGGTTCTTCCGGTAGGAGAGATTGGCGATATGAGCCGCCCCCGCGGCAAGGTGTCCCTCTTCCGCTGTTTCGCGGCTGGGCTTGTTGTCCCGGAGCGAAATCACGAACCAATCGGCGTGAGACGGGCCGCGCTCCACCTTCACCTGCTCCACTTCTTTCGCCGGCAGGCCTTTCTTCGGCCGGCCCGACGCCGTCCAGCCCTTCGACAAGAAATATCGCTCCCGGGCAGCCTTGGGCCACTGCAAGGTGCCGTAGGTCTGCACGCCTTCGTCTTCCGGCTCCGGGGTGAGGTAGAGGGTGTCGTTGTCCCAGGTCATCGAGGCCTTGGTGCCGAGAATCACATTGTTCGCCTGTGGATAGGAGTTGGCCAGGTGAACATACATGTCGGCCACGAAGCCCTCTTTGTACTCGAACACCGAGTTCAGCACATCCGGCACGTCGCGCCCATCTTTCCAGTAGTACAGTCCGCCTTGGGAGACGGCCGAAATGGGGGCCTTCACGTCCATCACTTCATGGAGCCAAGTCAGCAAGTGGACGAACAGATCGGTGGCGACGCCACCCGAAAACTCCCACCAGCAGCGCCACTGAAAGAAAACCTTCGGGTCGAATGCGCGATTCGGCCGGTCACCCAGGAACTTGCTCCACGCGATCGTCCGGCCCGACGCATCCGGTGGAATCTCGTACTTCCAGGCGCCTTGTGCATTGTTGCGGTGGTTCGACATCCGGATCATCGTCACTTGGCCGAGCGCGCCTGATTTCACCAGTTCGCGGGCCTTGGCCGTCAATGCCGACGTCTTGCCTTGCGAGCCCACCATCAGCAGCTTTTTCGCCGCCTTCTCGGCGGCGATGATTTCCGGTCCCTCATCCAGGCTCCACGTCAGGGGTTTTTCGATGTAGACGTGTTTGCCGGCCGACAATGCGTCGAGCACCATGCGCTTGTGTAGATGGTCCGGAGTGGCGATGACGACTGCGTCAATGTCCTTGCGGTCGAGCACGGCGCGGTAGTCCTTGGTGGTGGCAATGTCGGGGTTAATCTGCTCTTTGGCGCGCGCCAGACAACCATCGTAGAGATCGCAGACGGCCGTGTACCGCAGACCCTGAATCCGCTTGAAGTCGTCCATGAGCCCGGTGCCCCGGATGCCGGAGCCGATGAAGCCGATCGATCTGATCGTTCAATACCGACGCGGCGGCCCTTACCTTGGGACGAGGGCCCGCGAGAGTGAACAAGGTGGCGGCTCCGGTGCTGCTGAGAAATTGACGGCGGCTGGACATGACCTTCATTCTATACGGAGTTGACGCCGGAAGACGATTTTTGTAATCTCTAGTAGGGAATAGGAGATTGAAGCCGGTTGGGACCCCTGAACATCTCGGTGAAAGGCGACTACGCCTTGCGCGCCATCCTGGATCTGGCCGGGCAGCGTTCCGGCGAACCCGTGAAAATCGCGGCCATCGCCAAGCGCCAGCAGATTCCGCAGAAATTCCTGGAATTGATTCTGGCCGGCCTCAAGCAGGGTGGATTCGTCGAATCCAAGCGGGGCGCCGACGGAGGCTATCTGCTGGCACGGCCGGCGGATTCGGTGAGCGTTGGGGAGGTGCTGCGCCACGTGGAGGGCGGTCGCCGGCAAAGACCCGGTCCGGGACGCGGCGAGAATCCCTTTGCCCCTATGTGGGCGAGCGTCGAGCAGGCCGTCTCGGAAATACTGGACCGAACCACCTTCGCCGAACTGGCGCGGCAATGGCGCGACAAGCAGTCCAAGTACGTGCCGACATGGGATATTTGATACGAACGGGAGAAATCGAACGTGATTTACGAGGATAATTCGCTAAGCATCGGCCGTACCCCGATGGTGCGCCTGAATCGGGTGACGCAGGGACTCAAGGCCACCGTGATCGCCAAGATCGAGGGCCGCAATCCTGCTTATTCGGTGAAGTGCCGCATCGGTTCATCGATGATATGGGACGCGGAAAAGCGCGGCGCCCTGAAGCCCGGCAAGGAACTGATCGAGCCGACCAGCGGCAACACCGGGATCGCGCTGGCCTTCGTGGCCGCTGCGCGCGGATACCCGATCACGCTGACGATGCCCGAAACCATGTCGATTGAACGGCGTAAAGTCCTGCGGGCCTTCGGCGCCCGGCTTGTTCTCACCGACGGCTCTTTGGGAATGAAAGGAGCCATCCAGGCCGCTGAGCAAGCGGCCGCCAGTGAACCGGAGCGCTATGTGCTACTGCAGCAGTTCAAGAATCCGGCCAACCCGGAAATCCACTTCCGGACGACCGGCCCCGAGATATGGGACGATCTGGAAGGCAAAATGGACGTGCTGGTGAGCGGGATCGGCACTGGAGGTACGATCACGGGCATTTCCCGTTATTTCAAGCACGAGCGGAAGCGGAAGATCCTCGCAGTGGGCGTGGAGCCGGCCGCCAGCCCGGTGATCACGCAGACCCGCGCGAAACAGGCACTCAAGCCGGGGCCGCACAAGATTCAAGGAATCGGCGCCGGATTCATTCCCGACACGCTGGATCTGAGCGTGGTCGATCGGGTGGAGCAGGTAACCAACGAAGAGTCGATCGAGATGGCTCGGCGCCTGGCCCGGGAAGAGGGTATCTTGTGCGGAATCTCTTGCGGAGCGGCTGCCTCGGCAGCGCTTCGTCTGGCCGCGGAAGAGGAGATGTCCGGCAAGACGATCGTCGTCATCCTGCCCGATTCCGGCGAGCGCTATTTGACCTCGGTCTTGTTCGAAGGGCTCGTGAACGACTAAAGAATCCGCCGCCGCTATGACGCCGCGCTTTCCGCGCTAGCCAGATTGGCGGACGCCGCCTTGGCGTGGCTTAGCCAGTACGACAGAACCGAGTTGAGCGTCTCGAAGGCCACCGGCTTGCTGACGTAGTCATTCATGCCCGCATCGAGACATCGTTCGCGATCGCCGCGCATCGAATTGGCGGTCATCGCGATGATGGGTATGTTGCGCGCCGCGCCCGGGAGGCGCCGTATCTCCGCCGTCGCGGCCAGCCCGTCCAATTCGGGCATCTGGCAGTCCATCAAGATCAAGGCGTAGTTGCCATCCCGCGCCGCGGCCACGGCCTGGCGCCCATCGTTGACCACCTCAACGGAGTAGCCCATCTTCTCCACCAGGCGCCGCGCCACCCGCTGGTTCACCAGGTTGTCCTCTGCAAGCAGGATCTGGAGCCGTCCACCGTCCGGCGCGGCGGATTCCGCGACGGCATGTTCGCGGCCCGCGGAATCGGCCGCGAATTGGCCGGGCTCTTCCCGTTTGAATTCCTGCGCGGGGGATTCTCCATTCACTGGAGTCTCAGCCGGGCCGCCGCTTGCCCCGGTCACGGTCTCGCTCAGCCGGGCCAAGCTTTCGGTGCCCGTCTGTGGGCCCGCCGCAGCCAGACACGCGCGCAACGCCTCGTACAAATCCCCGGCGTGGATCGGTTTACTCAGCGCGGCGTGAATACCATGCAGGAACGGTTCCTCGCGCCAATGGCGCAAGCTGGGCGGAATGGTCAGGATCAGCCCGCCCGGCACCTGCAGATCCAGCAGAGCTTCCGCGGTCTCGATGCCATTCATCCCCGGCAATTCGTAGTCCAGCAGGATGAATTGGAAGGGCTTCCCTTCGGCGACGGCTTTCTGGCAAAGGTCCACCGCCTCCATCGCCTGCTCGGCGGTTGCCACGGTCATACCCCAGTTCCGTAGGGTTTCGGCGAGCACGCCCCGGCAACTGGCGGCGTCGTCCACCACCAGGGCCCGCATTCCGCGCAACACGGAGAGGTCCGCGGCCGTGGCTCCTGCCGTCAAAAGCTTCCGCAACCTTACTGCGAACCAGAAAAGGGTGCCCTGGCCCGGCTCACTTTCCACACCCATCTGGCCCGACATCCGCTCCACCAGATGCCGCGACATCGCCAGTCCAAAGCGTCCGGAACGTCCGCCGCGTCCGCGCACCGCATCGAGGCTCGGCGCCAGGTCGAACAATCCCGGTATGGCCGCTGGGTCGATGCCTTCGCCGCTGTCTTCCACCTCGAAGCGAATGGTCGCCTCCGCCTCGCCGTCGCGAGCCAGCGAGACGTTGATCGAGACCTCGCCCGCCTGCGTATGCTCCACGGCGTTGGTCAACAGATTCAGGACGATCTGCCGCAACCGGGCGGGATCTCCGATCACCGCGTCGGGCACTCCCTGGCGTATCAGGCACAGCAGTTCAATGCCCCGCGATTCCGCTTTGTCCGCCAGTTCGTCGGCCACCGATTCAATGAGCGACCGCAGCGAGAAGTTGATGCTGTTGAGTTCGAGCTGCCCGCCTTCGATCCGCGAGAACTCGCGCAGATCGTCGATCGTTGTGGATAGCGCCCGCGCCGAGGACGAAAGCAGTTCGCCCACTTCCCGTTGGCCTTCCGGCAACCGGTTCAGGATCAAGGGGACCGTGTTCGCGATCGGCGCCGTCTGGCGCTGTAGTTCATCGCCGAGCCCAGCCAGAATCTCAGTCCGCCGCCGCGCCAGTCTTACGGCGCGATCCCGCACGGCAGCCATCTCCATCGATTGTTCCAGCAGATCCCGGACCTTGGCGTCGGCGCTGGTCCTCGTCTGCTCGAGTTGCAACTTGGTGTCCACCACCTGCGTTTCGGCGCGGCGTAGCGCGGTCACATCGCTCAAGGCGAATTGATAGCCGCTTTCCGGTTCCGACAGACGCATCCCGTGGACGGTTACCGTGAGTTCTTCGTCTGCACCCCGCAGTTTCCATGTCCGGTTCTCCACCAAGCCGTTCTGATTGATCAGCTCGAGTGTTCGGGCGAATTCGCCCTCGCCGGTGATCCGCTCCGCCAGAGCGCCGGGCTCGTTCAATTCGTCCGCCGAGCCCGCTCCTAACAGCAACACCATGGCCGGGTTGGCGGCCGTCAAGCGTCCAGATGCGTCCACCAGGCACAGCGGAGTCGGAACGGATTCGAACAACGCTTGGTACCGCAGGTCCGCGGTCAGCGCCTGGGCCGTCGCATTCCGGGCTAAGCTGACCGCCTGGGCCCGGCTTTCCCGCTCACGCTGCGAGGCCGCCGACAACATACGGTAAAGAAGCACGAACAACACGGTCGCCGAGATGGCGAGCACCGCTGCGATCGCCGGTAGCATCGCTCCGGAAGCTGCCGCTCCAGAAGCCGCTGCTGCGGAAGCCGCACTGGACGCTGCCGAGCTGTCCGCAGGCGCGCCATACAGCGCAGCACCACCAGCAACCCAAAGCACAGGCGGGAGCAAGATCAGGCGTCGGATGGCAACGATACGCATATTTCCGGAAAGGGCCCTGGACGGCTCTCTTCCGGGACTATCGACGGAACTACGGAGAAAGTACGGGAATACATTCACTGCAACAGAAGAAGCCACTCCCGCGCCCTCTCCTCGATCATGCGGCGCGAGTCCGGACCGCGATCCGTCCCGGCTGGAAGCAAATCCCCCAATGACGGCCACAGAATCGGCCCCGGCTTCGGCACGGCCAGTGCATTCGCCCGCGAGATACTGATCGCCGCCAGCGGTCGAGCCGTGGTCCTTCGCCAGTGCCTCGGAGATTGTCGAGCCCAACCTCCGGGTCCGGCTTCTCTTTCGTTTACGTCAAAAATATCGGTCCCAGCGCCAGGTAGTCCACCGGCTCGGCAAAACTGTCCGCGATCTGCCGCTTGTTATGCGTGGAAAGCCCGATCATGCCGTCGGGCAGGACACGCCGCGCCAACGACGGAGGCAAGTCATCTTGCCCCAGGTGGAGCCCGGCTTCGAGCAGGAGCGCCAGATCCGCGCGATCATTCACAATCAGCGGAACATTGAATCGCCGGCATAGAGCCGCCACCTGTTCCACCTCCTCGAAACGGCGCCGCGACACTGTCTGTTTGCAGCGCCATTGGAGGATCTCGACGCCGGCGTTCAGAAGCGCTCGCGCGGCGTCGATCACCGGGCAGCGCCGCGCTTCGAGCAAACCAACATCCAAGATGGGATAAAGGCGTGGCAGGGTCATCGTGCTTTTGCCCAGAAACCGGTCAGACAATTCCGTGGTGCGGCGGAGGGCGTCGATCCATGTCTCGTCCCGCACGAAGCCGTGGCTCTCACTGCGGGTAATAAATATTGCAGGGAAAGTCCTTACCCTCGCGGATCAGCTTTTCAGTGAGCTGCACCGCATCCTGAAACAGGACGTTGTTATCCACCATGCCGTGAACGATCAACAGGTGATTCTTCAAGTTGTTCGAGAACAGAATTGGCGAGCTGCGCCGATACGCTTCCGGATTTGCGGTCGGTGACCCCAGGCGCTGACCCGTGTACCACGCGTTGTAATTCTCCCAGTCATTCACCGCTGCCCAACTCGATCCCGCCCGGAACGTGTCCGGAGACCGGAACATCGCCATGTTCGTCATGAAGCCCCCGTAGCTCACTCCCCAGATTCCCAGACGCTTCATGTCGATGTTGCCGAGCGAGCGCACATAGTCCACCCCGCCCAGCACGTCTTCGAGATCAGGCCCCCCCATGTCCAAATACACCCCGGTCCGCCAGTCGCGGCCATAGCCGCTAGACCCCCGATAGTCCAGGTCAAACACCACGTAGCCCTTGTTGGCCAGGTATGTGTTGTAGACGAACCGCAGGTCGTGATAGCTCCCCCACTGCTTCAGAACGCTGGTGGCGTAGCCGGCGCCGTGAATGAAAAACACGCACGGCCACTGCTGTCCCTTCGCGCCCAGGGAGTACCCGGGCGGTAGCAGGATTTTCGCGTGAACCGTCTTGCCATCCTGCCGGGACCGGTAGGTGACGAACTCCGTCCGGGGCCAAGGCAGACCTGCGAATTCCGGTTTCGGCGACGTCGTCACCCGTGTTTCATCCACCCAAAGATCAAATGGCTGTTCGAGCGTCGCGCGCATCCAGCCGATGTACCGGCCATCTTCGGGTAACAGGCCGTCATGAAGCCCAGGTCCTTTTGAAAGCTGCTCCTTGCCGGACCCATTCGGCCGAACCCGATAGAAATGGCGTTCGCTCGGTCCATTCTCGGTGGAACTGAAGTAGATCCATTCGCCCACCCATTGCGGCGCGTGCGTGAACCTCTCCCCGCGAACTTCGAATGGGCCCCGCGTCAACTGGACGGCGTCGCCGCCTCCCGCGGCGACCTTATACAGATGGGCGAAGCCGTCTCGCTCCGACGTGAACCAAAGCCATTGGGAGTCGGGAGACCATCCGAATTCAGACGAAAACACCCACGCCGGATCCTTTTCATCCACCACCACCGTCGATTTTCCCGTCGACGCCTCGGCCACCAGGATCGTCTGGCGCGACGAGTTCACCGCATCGGACTGGATGGCAATGCGCTTGGAATCCGGTGACCATTCCGGCGTCGAGAAAAACGCCTTACCTCCGATCGGACCCAGACCGATCTCCACAGGGGCGCCCCCCTGGGACGAGATCACGAAGATCCCCGTCTCCGGCGGCATGTCGCCTGCCACGGACCTGTCGAACGGCGAAGCCGTCACCAGCCGGCCCGAGTAGTTGGGCAGCGGAATCCGCCGCGCCGCCGCCTGCTCGGTCCAATAACAGATTCGTTTTCCGTCGCGGGACCAGGCATAGCCCTGCAACTCGCGCGGCGCCTCGATATCGGTCACCTGCCAAAGTTGGCCGCTGCCGAGGTCCTGCACCACGATTTGTCCGCCTCGAATGGACGCCAGTTTGCTCGAGTCGGGCGAGAACGCCGGGCGGCTTTCGCTGATCTTGGTCCGGGTCAAGCGGAATAACGGCTTCGCGCTGGAAGTGTCGGCTACGAACAAGTCGCCCTTGTAAGCGAAGGCGGCTTGCTTGCCGTCCGCCGAGAGCGTAAAGGAGCTCAATCCCGCCTCGGGCATGACGTAGTCTTTGCGGCGATCGTCTTTTTGCTCACCGGTCTTCCAGAATTCGTCGGTGAGGGACTCCAAATCGGTGACGCGCGTTCGATTCTTACCCCGGGCATCCCACACGTAGAGATCGAGAAAACGATGACCTTCGGCGTTCCAAAGGAAGCCCAGACGCTGTCCTGTCCGCGACCACTGCAAGGCAGAGGGAGACGTCCCCCACACGTAGGGGCGGCTGAACAGACGTTCCAGGGGCCAGGGCTCCGCGCCGAAAGCCGCAGCAAGGGCGAAAGTCGCGGCGATTGCGGATCTAGAAAGCGGAGAAGACAGCGTCGGCATTGACAGGCTTCCATCATAGCGAGCCTACCCGCCGCCGGGACGGTAAACCGTCCTCGACGCGGTTCGCCAATATATAGTGGTGAGTAGATAGCCATGGCCCTTTCTCGCACCCTCCTTGCCGCCCTTTGCGTCCTGCCCGCCGCCTCTGCCGCAATCAGCTTCAATCGCGACATCCGGCCCATCATGGCCGACACCTGTTTCCGCTGCCATGGCCCCGACAAGAACTCCCGGATGGCGAATCTGCGGCTGGACCTGCGCGAGGAAGCCGTGAAGCCCCGCCGCAACGGCGCAGCCCCGATCGTCCCCGGCGATCCCGGCGCGAGCCTCATCGTCAAGCGGATCTTTAGTGAAAATCCAGCTCTGTTGATGCCGCCCAAGGCTGCGCATAAAGACCTGTCGCCCGCTCAGCGCAACACGATTCGTCAATGGGTCCAGGAAGGCGCCGTCTACGAAGGGCACTGGGCCTATCAGCCTGTGCAGCGGCCCCCGGTGCCCGAGGCCAAGTGGAAGGATCGCGTACGCAATCCTATCGACGCCTTCGTGCAGGCCCGCCTCGCTGGAACGAAGCTGGAACCGGCTCCTGAGGCCGACAAGCGCACACTCCTTCGCCGGGTCTCCCTGGATCTGACCGGTATCCCTCCCACTCCCGCCGAAATTGAGGCATTCGAAAACGACACTGCTTCCGATGCCTACGCGAAGGTGGTGAACCGGCTCATGGCCTCCGATCGCTACGCGGAAAAACAGGCGATGCTATGGCTCGATGCGGTCCGCTACGCCGATACCTGCGGCTTCCACGGCGACAATGCCTTCCCCGCGTGGCCATTCCGAGATTACGTTCTGCGCAGCATCCGCGACAATCTTCCTTTCGACCAATTCACTCGCGAACAACTGGCCGGCGATCTGCTGCCGGATGCCGATGACCGCACCCGCACCGCATCGGCCTTCAATCGACTCACTCGCACGTCGGCGGAAGGCGGCTTGCAGCCGAAAGAGTACCTCGCGAAATACGGCGCCGATCGGGTTCGAACCTTGAGTTCGGTGTGGCTCGGATCCACCATGGGTTGCGCTGAGTGCCACGATCACAAGTTCGATCCTTTCCTGGCGCGGGACTTTTACTCCATGAAGGCCTTCTTCGCCGACATCCGCGAGACCGGACTGGTGCCCGATCAGGGCGAAAAAGCATGGGGCGATCAGTTAATGCTGCCCGACGCGGTGCAAAAGGAACGCTGGGAATCGATAGCGGCCAACCTCGCCAAGACCCGTCAGGCCCTCTCCGCCAAGCGTGTTGAACTCGGCGCCGCCAAGGCGTTCGAGTGGGAGAAGGCGCTTCTCGAACGCTTCCGCCGGGGCGATCTCGATTGGAATGTCCAGCGTCCGGTCAAGGCCACCTCGCGGGGAGGCGCCACGCTGCGCATCTATAACGACGAGGCCCTCCTGGGCGTGTTCGATCGCGGTGGTAGCGTAATTTCCGAAGCCGCTCCCGGCAATGGGATGATCGTCGCCGAAGGCATGGTGCCGGACCGCGACGCCTACATCGTCGACCTCCGTCCAGGAGCCGGCGTATGGGCTTCGCTCGGGTTGGAAGTGATTTCCGATGATCGCCTCCCCGGGGCCCGCCTTGCCCGCGGATCAGACCGTCTCGTGGTCTCGGCCGTCGAGGCGTTCTCCGGCAACTCCAAACTGCGGTTCAGCGGCGCCCGTAGCAACATGACCTTTTGGGACGCCGGCCTAACGCCATGGGGAGCCATCGACGATGACCCCAACACCGCGTGGGGCGCGGCTACCTATCGCACATTCCGCACTGCCTTCCTCGCTTTGGACCTCGCCGATCCCCTCACCACGGGCGCCGATTCGGTCATTCGGGTCGTCGTGCGCAATGATTCCAAGTTCCGCCGCGCTCAGCCCGGACGTTTCCGTATCGCCCTCGCCAGGGATCGCGCCGCGCAGCCGGTAGCCGACCGGGAAGCCAAGCCTACCGTGGCCGGTATGTCGCCCGAACTGGTGAAGGCCATCGAGACGCCCGCCGAGGATCGTACCGAAGCGCAATGGGAGTTGACCGGAGACCTGGTCGACTCCACCCACGAAGCGCTCACACCCGCCTGGGCCGCGCTTATGCGCGCCGAAGCTGACCGGGTTGTGTTGCGGGAGGAGATTCCGCGCGTCGTTGCCACAGTTTCGGTGGAGCCGGAACCGACGCGGATCCTCGCGCGCGGCAATTTCCTGGACGAATCCGGTGACGTCGTTCAGCCCGCCATCCCCGCTTTTCTCGGCAAGCTCGAAACCGGCGGCAAGCGCGCCACCCGGCTCGACCTCGCCAATTGGCTCGTCGACAAGAACAATCCCCTCACCGCTCGCGCCTACGCGAATCGCACATGGCGCCAGCTCTTCGGCACTGGACTCTCGAAGGTCCTCGAGGACCTCGGCTCGCAGGGCGAATGGCCCACGCATCCGGAACTGCTGGATTGGCTGGCGGCGGAATTCATGACCCCCTCGTGGGAGCCCGCCGGCGCCCACTCCTGGGACATGCGCCATCTCGTGCGCACCATCGTCATGAGCCATGCCTACCGCCAAAGCTCGTCCCCGTCGCCGGCTGCGCTGCAGGCCGACCCCGAGAACCGTCTGCTCGCCCGCCAGTCGCGCTATCGCGTGGAAGCGGAAGTTGTCCGCGACATCGCCCTCAGCGTCAGCGGGCTACTCGCCGAAAAATTCGGGGGACCCAGCGTGAAACCGTATCAGCCGCGCGGATATCTCGTCGCACTCAATTTCCCCCGCCGCGACTATTCCGAAAGTTGGGGTGAGGACTTGTATCGCCGCGGTCTCTACACCTTCTGGCAGCGGACCTTTTTGCACCCGAGCATCGCCGCCTTCGACGCGCCCACCCGCGAAGAATGCACCGTGAACCGCACCTCCTCCAACACGCCCCTGCAATCGCTGGTGCTTCTCAACGATCCGATCTACGTCGAGGCTGCCCGCGTGTTCGGCCAGAACATGGTGGCTCGGGGCGGCAAATCGCCCGCCGAGCGCATCGCCTGGGGATTCCGTCAGGCGGTCGGACGCACGCCCACCACGGAAGAGACCGGCGTACTCGCCGAACTGTATCGCAACAACCTGGACCGCTACCAGACCGCTCCCGCCGAGGCAAGGAAGCTCGTTTCCGCCGGTGAGTATCCCATTGCCGTTAACGGCGAGCCGGCCGATATTGCCGCCTCGATTACGGTCGCCCGCGCGATCCTGAACCTGCACGAGACCATTACGAGGAACTGATCATGGCAGACTTCCATACCCAAATCGCCCGTCGAACGTTCCTGCGGCGCACCGGGGCCGGTCTGGCCGCCCTCCGGACGCTGCTCGCCAAAGGTACCACCGGTGTCGTGCAGCCGCTCCATCACGCCGCCAAAGCCAAACGGGTCATCTTCCTCTATCAGGCCGGCGGCCCCTCGCATCTGGAAACGTTCGACCCCAAGCCCAAGCTCAAGGAGATGCACGGCAAGCCGATGCCGGAATCCTTCACCAAAGGGCAACAAATCGCCCAATTGCAGGGGCGCCCGCTGGTCTGCTTCGGCCCTCAGTTTGACTTCCAGCGCTACGGCGCAAGCGGACAACAGATGACCACCCTGTTCCCGCAAATGGGCTCGATCGCCGACGATGTCTGCATCGTACGGTCCATGTGGACCGAACAGATCAATCATGACCCGGCGCACACGGTGATGAATTCCGGCGCCATCGTCACCGGACGGCCCAGCATGGGGTCCTGGATCCTCTATGGGCTCGGAGCGGAAACCGAGGACCTCCCCGGTTTCGTTGTCCTTATGTCCTCCGGCCGCGGCGGACAGATGCAGCCCATCGCCGCGCGGCAATGGTCGGCCGGTATCCTGCCGAGCAAGTTCCAGGGCGTGAAGCTCAACAGCGTCGGTGACCCTGTTCTCTACATCCGCAACCCCGAGGGCATCGGCGATGCCGTGCAAGCGGACTCCATCCGGGCTATCAACCGCCTCAACAAGCTTCAGTACGACGCGCTCGAAGATCCTGAAATCCAGACGAGAATCGCGCAGTATGAAATGGCCGCCCGCATGCAAACCAGCGTGCCGGGATTGATGGACGTTTCCAAGGAGCCGGCGAAGATTCTCGACGACTACGGCGCCAAGCCCGGCGATGGGAGCTTTGCTTCCAACTGCCTGCTCGCCCGCCGCCTCGCCGAAAGAGGGGTGCGGTTCATTCAGCTCTACCACCGCGACTGGGACCATCACGCCGGCATCGCGGGCAACATGCCGCTCAAGGCCGAGGAGGTCGATCGTCCCACCGCCGCTCTCATCCGCGATCTGAAGGAGCGCGGCATGCTCGACGAAACACTCGTGGTCTGGGGCGGGGAGTTCGGGCGCACTCCCATGTCGCAGGGCGGCAGTGGGCGGGACCACCACATCAAGGGCTTCAGTTACATGATGGCGGGCGGAGGGATCAAGCCAGGCATCACCTATGGAGCGACGGATGAGCTCGGCTACGCCGCCGTCGAGAATCCGGTGAGCGTGCATGATTTTCATGCCACCATGCTGCACCTGCTCGGCATCGATCACCTCCGGTTGACGGTGAAGTATCAGGGGCTGGACGCCCGGTTGACGGGGATCTCCGGCGAGGTGGTGCGCGGCATCCTGGCGTGAGGGGCGCCGCAGGCGGCTTGTGATAAACTTTCTTTAATCTGGCTTGTTCAGATTAAGAGAGGTTTACATGAAGCTCGCTTGGCTACTGCTCCTTGCCGCCGTGTCGCTCTGGGCTCAAACGGCCACCGTGACCGGCCGCGTCACCGACGCTTCCGGCGCCATCATCCCCTCGGCCTCGGTGACGATCGCCAACGTCGCCACGCTGGTCGACCGTACTTCCACCGTCAACGAGTCCGGCTACTACACCTTTGCCCTCCTCCAGCCCGGACGCTATCAGATCCGTGTGGAATCAACCGGCTTCAAGACGATCACTCGCTCCGGACTCGTCTTCGAAACCGACCAGCGAGCCGAGCTCAACTTTTCCATGGAGGTCGGTGCGGTTTCCGAACAGATCGAGGTTACGGCCAACGTCGCTCAGTTGAACACCGTCGAAGCGTCTCGCGGCCAAGTGATTGAGAACCGCCGCATCGTGGAGATGCCGCTGAACGGCCGCAACTACAATCAGCTCGCGCTGCTGTCGGCCGGAACCGTCCAGCCGCTGGCGGGCGCGCGGATGGAGGGTTTTTCGGTCAACGGCATGCGAGTCTCGCAAAACAACTTTCAGCTTGACGGGGTGGATAACAACGGCATCGAACTCGCCGGCGCACAGCGGCGTTCCGAGATGGTCCAGCCCTCCATTGACGCCATTCAGGAATTCAAGGTCCAGACGAATGCCTACGCGGCGGAATTCGGCCGCGCCATGGGAGCCGTGGTCAACGTCACCACCAAGAGCGGCACCAATGGTATTCACGGCACTGCGTTCGAGTTCCTTCGCAACGAGAAACTCGACGCCCGCAACTTCTTCACGCCCGCCAACACAGCCAAACCTCCGTTCAAGCGCAATCAGTACGGCTTCACGATCGGTGGCCCCATCTACATCCCCAAAGTCGTCGACGGGCGCAATCGCTTCTTCTTTTTCACAGACTGGGAGGGCACCAAGGTCCGCGAATCTTCCACCATCACGTCCACGATTCCCACTCTCGGCATGCGCACCGGTGACTTCTCCGATCTACTCGCACAACGGAACCGGGCCATTCGGGACCCACAGACTAATTCTCCGTTCCCGGGCGCCCGTATTCCCGCTTCTCGCATTGACCCTGTGTCGAACACCCTGGTGGGTCTCTATCCCAATCCGCAGAATGGGAACATCGCCAACAACTTCGTCAACATTTCTCCACGCAATCAGGACGTGACACGTTGGGACGTCCGCATCGACACCAATATCACCACCAACGACAATGTCTTCTGGCGCCTCTCGAAACAGAACCTCGACAATCCTGTTTCGCTCGCCCTTCCCCCGCCGGCCTACGGGGGCGGCTTTGACTTCATCACCGAAGGCTATAACACTGGCGCCACCTGGAATCACATCTGGTCCCCGAACCTGATCCAATCCGTTCGCGGCGCCTGGAACCTGGCGCTGTTCAAACGCGACAACCCGGCCCAGACCAACGGCGAGTTCCTCAATCGGAAATATGGCATCCCCGGCGGCAATCAGGACATTCCCGGCGGCTTTTCATCCATGGGCATCACCGGCTACCGATCCCTCGGCATTGGCGCGTTCAACCCCGTTGATCGTGACTCTCAGAACCGCCAGCTGGCGAGCGATCTCACCTGGACCCACGGCCGCCACTCCGTCAAGGGCGGCTTCAACTTGCTCCGCTCGCAAAATAATATCTACAACATCCGAACCCAGATTGGCGGCTACAGCTTCAATGCCCGCTACACCACCGACGGTATGGGCGATTTTCTGCTCGGAATGGCCAATCAGTACACCTGGAACACGCCTCTCCAGGTCGACTTGCGCATGTGGAACCTCGGCTTCTTCGTCAGGACGACTATAAGATCTCGCCTCGTCTCACCCTCAATCTGGGCCTTCGCTACGAGGTGGTGCCCCTCGTGGACAAGCGTGACCGTATGGGCATCTTCGATACCTACACGGACCCTGCCAGTCCACGTCTCATCTATGCCGGGGCCGAAGGCAAAGACCGCTACAACCGGGCCATGTTCCACACCGACAAGAACAACTGGATGCCGCGCGTCGGCCTCGCCTACAAGCTCACCGAAAAGACCGCCTTGCGTGCCGGCTACGGCATCTTCTACACCTACCTGGAACCATTCGGAGACGCGCAGTACCTGATCGGGAATCCGCCCAACGCCTACGGAGTCAACATCGCTTCGAGCGCGACCACTCCCGCGGTTTTGCTCAAGAATGGCCCGGCGGCCGGAGCGCTCACGCTCGAAAAGGCTGTCGGCCTGACGTTCGTGTCGTACGAACGCCGCGGCGACCTGGGTTACGCACAGCAGTGGAATTTCAACATCCAGCGCGAACTTGGCCGCGATTGGCTCTTCGAGACCGGCTACAACGGGTCACGCGGCGTTCATCTACTCATGCGCTTCGAAGATAACTTCTCGCCGCCCGGCCCCGGCAACATCAACGCCAAGCGCACGTATCTGCGAGCGGAAATTCCGGGCACAGGCATCGTCAGTTCGCCCCTCGGCCCCGTCCAGGGCTACAAGAACAATGCCAACTCGAGTTATCACGGCTGGGTTACCAAGATCGAAAAGCGCTTCTCGCAGGGCTTCACGTTGTTGACATCCTACGGCTGGACCAAGACCATCGGCGACACGTGCGGAAACTCCGCCGCCGGCAACACGTCCGGGTGCGGCTATCAGGACACTCGTTTTCTCAACCTGGAAAAGTCCGTCGACAATCAACACGTCCCCCACCGATTCGTGCTGAGCGGAATCTACGAACTCCCGTTCGGACGCGGCAAGCAATTTGGCGGATCCATGCACCCGGTAGCTAACGCGATCGCCGGCGGATGGGGCGTCGGCTCGATCGTCACTTGGGCCTCCGGACGCCCCTATAGCCTCACTGTGCAGGGCAACCCGGCGAATACCGGTTCCGTGGGGGTCGTCAACCGCCCCAACGTCGTTGGCGATCCAGATGCGGGAGAACGCACGCTCGACCGTGACTTCAATACCGCCGCCTTCGTTCCCAACAACCGGTACGAGATTGGCGCGCTCGGGCGTAACACCATGCGCCAACGGAGCCTGTTTGGCTGGGACTTTTCGGCGATGAAGAACTTCCGTCTCGCTGAAGCGCTCACGTTGCAGTTCCGCTTCGAAGCCTTCCAATTCACCAACACGCCTCGCTTCGGGCAGGCGGGCAATGTCGTCGGGTCCAACGCCTTCGGCCGGATCTCCAGTGCCGATACGCCGAGGAACCTCCAATTCGGGTTGAAGATGATCTGGTAGAGAGACCCCGAACCCGTCCAGTCCCGTCCCGTTCGACAGCCTCATGAAGGTTTGATAAACTTTAATCGCCTGTTCAGGGATTAAAGGAGATCAGTCATGAGAGCTCGCTTCGGGATCGTACTCGCCATCGTCATCGCCGCCGCCGTACCCTCGTTTGCCCAGACCGCCACGGTCACCGGACGTGTCACCGACACCACCGGCGCCATCATTCCTACGGCGAATGTTGTCATTACCAACGTCGCCACCGGCGTCGACCGTACCTCCGGCGTCAACGAATCCGGCTACTACACCTTCGCTCTGCTCCAACCCGGTCAGTACCAGATCCGGATCGAGTCCACCGGTTTCAAGACTGTTACCCGGTCCGGCCTGGTGTTTGAAACCGACCAGCGCGCCGAACTCAACTTCACACTCGAGGTGGGGGCCGTGTCCGAACAGATCGAGGTCACCGCGAACGTCGCCCAGTTGAACACCGTCGAGGCCTCGCGCGGTCAGGTGATCGAAAACCGGCGGATTGTCGAGATGCCCCTGAACGGCCGCAACTACAACCAACTCGCGCTGCTTTCGGCCGGAACGGTGCAGCCGCTGGCCGGGGCGCGCATGGAGGGCTTCTCCGTGAACGGCATGCGCGTGTCACAGAACAACTTCCAGCTCGACGGCGTGGACAACAACGGTATTGAGTTGGCGGGCGCGCAGCGCCGTTCGGAAATGGTCCAGCCCTCCATCGACGCGATTCAGGAGTTTAAGGTCCAGACCAATGCGTATTCAGCCGAATACGGCCGCGCGATGGGCGCCGTCGTCAACGTCACCACCAAGAGCGGCACCAACGACATCCATGGCTCGGTCTTCGAGTTCCTGCGCAATGAAAAGCTCGATGCGCGCAACTTCTTCACGCCCGCCAATGCCGACAAACCGCCGTTCAAGCGCAACCAGTATGGCTTCACCATCGGCGGGCCGGTCTAGATCCCCAAGGTAGTCGACGGCCGCAACCGCTTCTTCTTTTTCACCGACTGGGAAGGCACCAAGGTCCGCGAGTCTTCCACGATTACCTCGACCCTGCCCACGGTCGGCATGCGTACGGGCGACTTCTCGGACCTGCTGGCGCAGCGCAACCGCGCTATCCGGGACCCGCGCACCAACGCTCCGTTCCCCGGGGCGCGTATACCCGCCTCGCGGATAGATCCGGTAGCCAACACGCTGGTCAACTTGTATCCTTCGCCTCAGAACGGAAACGTAGGCAACAACTTCGTCAACATCTCGCCCCGCAACCAGGACATCAGCCGGTGGGATGTCCGGATCGACACCAACATCACCACCAACGACAACGTCTTCTGGCGTCTGTCCAAGCAGAACCTCGAAAACCCGGTCTCCCTGGCTCTCCCGCCGCCGGCCTATGGCGGCGGCTTTGATTTCATCACCGAGGGTTACAACACCGGCGCCACCTGGAACCACATATGGTCACCCAACCTGATTCAATCGATCCGCGGCGCCTGGAATTTCGCCCTTTTCAAGCGCGACAACCCGGCACAGACCAACGGTGAGTTTCTCAATCGCAAGTACGGCATTCCCGGCGGGAATCAGGACATCCCCGGCGGCTTCTCATCGATGGGGATCACCGGCTATCGCGCCCTCGGCATCGGCGGCTTCAACCCTGTCGACCGCGATTCGCAGAACCGGCAATTCGCCACCGACCTTACCTGGACCCACGGCCGCCACTCCGTGAAGGGTGGAATCAACCTGCTTCGTTCGCAGAATAACATTTACAACATCCGCACCCAGATCGGCGGCTATAGCTTCAATGCCCGCTATACCACCGACGGCATGGCGGACTTCCTCCTCGGTATGTCCAATCAATACACCTGGAACACGCCGATTCAAGTGGATCTGCGCATGTGGAACCTCGGCTTTTTCCTCCAGGATGACTACAAGGTGACGCCCAAGCTGACGCTCAACCTGGGCCTGCGCTACGAAGTCGTGCTCCCATTCGTCGACAAGCGCGACCGCATGGGCATCTTCGATACATACACCGATCCCGCCAACCCGCGTCTCATTTTTGCCGGCGCCGAAGGCAAGGATCGCTACAACCGCGCCATGTTCCACACCGATAAGAACAACTGGATGCCGCGCGTCGGCTTGGCATACAAGCTCACTGACAAGACCGCGCTCCGTGCCGGATACGGTATCTTCTACACTTTCCTCGAGCCGTTCGGCGATGCCGAGTATCTGATCGGGAACCCTCCCAATGCCTATGGCGTCAATATCGCATCCAGCGCCACGGTTCCGGCGGTGCTGCTGAAGGATGGCCCACTCCCCGGCGCTCTCACACTCGAAAAGGCCGTCGGCCTCACCTTTGTCTCCTACGAACGCCGTGCGGACCTGGGTTACGCGCAGCAATGGAACTTCAATATCCAACGCGAACTCGGACGCGATTGGCTGTTTGAAACAGGGTACAACGGCTCCCGCGGCGTTCACTTACTCATGCGCTTCGAGGACAACTTCTCACCCCCCGGCCCAGGTAACATCAACGCCAAGCGTCCGTATCTACGCGCGGAGATTCCAGGGACTGGGATCGTGAGTTCGCCGCTCGGTCCGGTGCAGGGTTATAAGAACAACGCCAATTCCACCTATCATGGATGGGTTACCAAGATCGAAAAGCGCTTCTCGCAAGGGTTCACCCTGCTGACTTCCTATGGCTGGACCAAAACGATGGGCGACACCTGCGGCAATGCAGCCGCCGGCAACACCTCCGGGTGCGGTTACCAGGACACGCGCTTCCTGAACCTTGAAAAGTCCGTCGACAACCAGGACGTCCCGCATCGCTTTGTCCTCAGCGGCATCTACGAACTCCCCTTCGGACGCGGTAAGCAATTCGGCGGATCCATGCACCCTGTCGCCAACGCCATCGTCGGCGGGTGGGGCATCGGCTCCATCGTCACTGCTTCGTCCGGGAGGCCCTACAGCCTGACAGTGACCGGCAACCCCGCCAACACCGGTTCGATCGGCGTCGTCAATCGGCCGAACGTGGTCGGGGACCCCAACGCCGGCGAGCGCACTCTCGAGCGTGACTTCAACACCGCCGCGTTCGTACCGAATGGCCAGTATCAGATCGGAAGTCTCGGCCGCAACACCATGCGCCAGCGATCTCTGTTCGGGTGGGACTTCTCGGCGATGAAGAATTTCCGCATCCAGGAGCGATTCACCGCGCAGTTCCGCTTCGAAGCCTTTCAGTTCACCAACACTCCACGCTTCGGCCAGGCCGGCAACGTCGTGGGCGCCAACAACTTCGGAAGCATCGCCGGCGCCGATACACCGAGGAACCTGCAGTTCGGCCTGAAGCTGCTCTGGTAGGGGTCGAAGCGTTCTGGGTCTGCTGGGCCAAAACAAACCCAGATCGCCCCGGCGTGATACAACAGACCCTATGTCCGACAAGTGGCAGAAATCGCGCGAACTGCTGGCTCGCGCCCGCGGATCCCTGGTCGGAGGCGTCAGCAGCCCCTTCCGGGCCATGTTTCCGGTCCCCCTCTATTTCGAGGATGGGTGCGGCTCCCGGCTCACCGACGTCGACGGCAATCAATACATAGACTACGCGCTCGCCTGGGGCCCGAACATTCTCGGTTATCGCCACCCGCGCGTCTGCGAGGCTGTCGCGGCGCAGGCCATGGGCGTCCACACCTACGGGGCGCAACATCGCTTGGAACCCGAAGTGGGTGAGAAGTTCCAACGGACTGTGCCTTGCGCCGAGCGCATCGCCTTCACCTCCAGCGGCAGCGAGGCTGTTCAGGGCGCGTTCCGGCTCGCTCGTGCTTTCACGAAGCGCAATCTCATCTTGAAATTCGAGGGTCACTATCACGGGTGGTTTGACTCGGTTCTGATTAGCTACCGCGCGCCCGTGGACGCCATGGGTCCAGCCGGCGCTCCGGTGGCGGCTTCGCAGTCCCGCGGCGCGGTCCCCAACGCCGTCGACAACGTCGTGGTCGCGCCTTGGAACGATGCCGCTTTCCTCGAGGCTCTTTTTGACGCGCGCGGCAGCGAGATCGCCGCCGTGATCACCGAGCCTGTGCTCGCAAACAGTGGTTGCCTCATGCCCGAGCCCGGCTACCTCGAAGCCCTCCGCGCGATCACGCGGCGGCACGGCGCCCTTCTGATTTTCGACGAGGTGATTACTGGCTTTCGCATCGCCCCAGGCGGCGCGCAACAAGCTTTCGGTGTCACGCCGGACCTCGCTACTTTTGGCAAGGCCATGGGCGCCGGAATGACGCTCAGCGCCATCGCCGGCCGCGCCGACGTGATGGAACAGATGCTCGCCGGCGTGAATTTCGGCGGCACTTTCAACGGCAACCCGATGGCGCTCGCCGCCGCCAACGCCGCCCTCGACGTGCTTACCGAAGACGACGGAGCGGCGTTGCGGCGCGCGAACTACTTAGGGCGTCAGCTCATGGCCGGAATCGCCGCTGAAGCGCTGCGGCTCGGAATCCCCATGCAGGTTCGCGGCTTTGGCGCCGCCTTCTCGCTCCACTTCACCGAGCGGACCGAGCTTCGCCACTATCGGGATACGCTCGAAAACAACAAAGAGCGTCTTGCCGCCTATGTGCGTGAGATGCTTGACGAGGGCATCTATCTGCTGCCCGACGGCCGGTGCTACGTCTCGGTTGCGCATACCGAGGACGATGTGGCGGAGACCGTGGCCGCCGTCGGCCGCGTTTTGGCGAGGCTTCCATGAATACCTACTCGCGCCGCGCCGTCCTGTTTCATTCCGCCCTCGCCGTATCCAGCGCGCAAGCTATCCGCCCGCGCTATGACATCCTCATCCGCGGCGGCCATGTGATCTGCCCAGGGCAAGGCATTTCCGCCATTCGCGACGTCGCCGTGCTCAACGGCAAGGTCGCCCGGCTCGCTGAAAACATCCCCGCCT
The DNA here is from genome assembly GCA_041394885.1 of Bryobacteraceae bacterium. Lineage (GTDB taxonomy): Bacteria > Acidobacteriota > Terriglobia > Bryobacterales > Bryobacteraceae > DSOI01. The sequence continues at coordinate 56,981 of JAWKHI010000029.1, forward strand.
CCGACGCGGCCCACGTGTTGGACGCCAAGGGCTACCTGGTCACGCCCGGCCTCATCGACATTCACGTGCATGTCTATGACGGCGTCGCCCCGCTCGGCATCCCCGCCGATCCCAACTGCATCGCTAAGGGCGTAACTACCGTCGTCGACGCCGGTTCCGCCGGAGCGCACACCTTCCCCGGATTGCGCAAATACGTCATTAACGTCGTCGACACGCGCGTCTACGCGCTCCTCAACATCTCGGTCGTCGGCCAATCCACGCTTTCCACCGACAATCCGTGGGGCGAACTGATTGACCTTCGGCTTGCCAACGCCAAACTCACCGCCAAGACCATTGAGCAAAACCGCGATACGATCGTCGGCGTCAAAATCCGGCTCACCGAAAACATCGCCGGACGCCATGACCTCGACGCACTGAAACTTGCGCGCGAAGCCGCCGACGCCGTCCGCCTCCCACTGATGGTCCACATCGGAGGATCTTTCTCCACGCTGCCGAAGATTCTGGACCTGCTTCGCAAGGGCGACGTTATCACGCATTCGTTTCGCGGCGGAGCCGGGGGCATCCTCGACGATCGCGGACGCGTCATGCCGGAGGTGCTGCGGTCGGTTCAAAATGGCGTCAATCTCGATATCGGCCACGGGGCGGGTAGCTTTGCATGGGCGACCGCCGAAGCCGCCCTGCGGCAGGACTTGCTTCCGGGCACCATTTCGAGCGATGTGCATCAATTTAACGTCCACGGCCCGGTGCTCGATCTTGCCACCACGCTATCCAAGTTCGTCCATCTGGGAATGAGGCTCGAGGATGTCATCGCCCGGGCCACGGTCAACCCCGCGCGCACCTTTGGTGCACTGAACGGTTTCGGCAGCCTCCGCGAAGGTTCGGTCGGCGACATCGCCGTCTTCCGCATGATCGAGGGCGACTTTGAACTCTCAGACTCCCTGCGCCAGCGGCGCGTCGTGCATCGCCGCCTGATGCCGGTAGCCACCATCAAAGCGGGCCGGCTCTATGGCGCGGCCGCGATTCCCGTGGTCACGCTGTGAGCGGCGAATCTACGGAGAATCACGATCATGGTCCTCTCTGAATGGGACGCCCCGGGCCGCCGCCTTCACGATCTGCTCACCCGGAGCCGTGTGAGCCGGCGCGCCCTGCCGCTGGGTGCGCTGGCATTGGCCGCGCGCGCAGCCCCAGCCGGATATGACCGCTTTGGCGGAGACCGGCGTATCCGGAGCCGCGCCACCGGACTGTTCCGAACCGAACGGATCGGCGGCCGATGGATGCTCATCAGCCCGGAGGGCCATGGATATGTGGCGCTGGGCTCCAACCACATCGGCAAATATATGGCGGACCCGGCCCAAAGCGGACCCTTGCTGGAGCGCTTTCGCGGTGACCGGAAGATGGCCGAACAGGCACTGATACGAGCCATCGCCTCGCTTGGCCTCAATGCCGGCGAGGCCTACGATCCGCTCCTCGGCGGCCTGCGCGGCCGCCTGCCTCGTATCGAAAACGTAGACCTGCCCGGCGGCGTAAAGTTCCGCTACGACATCTTCGATTGGGAATTCCAGCGCGCCCTCCACCAATCGGTCAAACAGCAGTGCAGCGCTTTCGCCGGCGATCCCTGGGTGATCGGCGCAGCCGCCGTGAATGAGCCGGTTTGGGATTGGAGGCGTGTCAACTTTTACCGCCAACTCCCCCCCTTGGCCGCCGGGCGCATCCGCTATCACGATTGGCTGGAAAAGAAGCATCCGGGAATCGATAGCCTCAACCGTGCGTGGGGCACGTCATTCCGTTCGTTCGGTGAACTGCGGACGCTCGACAAACTGCCGCTGATCGAGGGCAGGGCTCCGCACGAGCATGGCGCCGATGACGAATTTCTGGGTCTGGCCGCCGACGAGTTGCACGCTCGCCTGAAGGCGGCGGTGAACGCCGGCGCTCCATGGCATCTCTTTTTGGGCGAACGATTCGTCCTGCGCTTTCCGCCCGATGCGGTGTTGCGCGCCGTCGGCAACCACGTGGATGTGTTCTGTACGCAATCCCTGATTCACCCTCCCCAACGGCCGCCGGAGTGGCAAATCTTTCAGCCGGAACGCTACCGGTATGAACATGGTGTGACGGGCAAGCCGATGATCATTGTGGATTGGGCCACGCCGTTCAGCCTGGATACCACCTACTCGCATGAGCGTGGCGTGATCAAGGACGAACGGGCCGCTACCGCTGACGCGGCCGCCTTCGTCGCGGCCGCCTTCGCCGAGCCGTTTCTCGTGGGGTTGTTTCAGTGCCAGTTGATCGGCAGGCACGGCAATGACCGTCTGTTTCCCGATGGCCGCATGAAGCGGACCTATCTCCGCGACGATGCCACTCCCTGGCCGTACCGCACCGCGCAAATGGCGAAGGCTAACCGTGCGGCGCTCCGCCGCGTCTATGACAGCGCGGCCGCGGCGCGCTGACCTCCCTGCGTTGTCACTCCGTAACCGCAGGCGCTTACACTGAAACTATGACATTCCTTCGGACCACCGCATCCCTGTTCCTGTTGGCCACCGGGCTTTTGGCCGAATCGGCGGGCGGCATCTCCTGGACGGCGCCTTCGGCGTGGAAGAGCCAGGGGGAGCGTCCCATGCGCGCCGCCACCTATATGGTTCCTCCGGCTGCCGGCGATTCCGAGCCCGGTGAGTGCGCCGTGTTCTACTTCGGCCCGGGCCAAGGCGGTGGTGTGGACGCGAACATCAAACGCTGGCTCGGCCAGTTCAAGGACCCGCCCGCCAATCCGGCGCCCAAATCGCGGACCGCCAACGGACTCAAACTCACCACCATCGAACACATGGGCACTTATATGGCCGGTGCGCCCATGGCCCCGGTGAAGACGCCCAAGCCGGGCTATCGCCTCATCGGCACGATCATCGAAGCCCCGCAGGGCAATGTGTTCTTCAAGCTTACCGGACCGGCCAAGACCGTCGCCGCGGCGCAGGCCGGATTCGAAAAGATGCTCGCCGGAGTCAAGAAATGAAGTACCTTAGTGTCGTCCTCGCACTTTCTTTCACGCTCAGCGCCGCGGATTGGCCCCAGTGGCGTGGCGTGCACCGTGACGGCAAGTCGGCCGAAACCGGGCTGCTCGCGCAATGGCCGGAAGGCGGACCCAAACTCGTCTGGAAGGCGTCCGGTCTCGGTGAGGGCTATTCATCCATGTCCATAGCGGGTGGACGCGTCTACACGCTCGGCCAGCGCGGCGACGTTGAGTTCACCGTCGCCCTCGACGCGGCGACGGGCAAGAAGCTCTGGGAAACCGCCATCGGCGGACCGTATCGGGAGCGCCGCGGTCACGGTCCCCGCGGCGTGCCCACCGTGGAAGGGGACCGTTTGTGGGCCTTGGCCGCCGACGGCACCCTCGCCTGCCTCAACACCAGGACCGGCGCCAAGCTTTGGACCGTGAGCGCCGTGAATGATTTCGGCGGATCGGTGCCGCATTGGGGCTACAGCGAATCTCCGTTGATTGACGGGGAGCGCGTGATCTTTAACGCCGGCGGCTCCGGCACGGCCATTGTGGCGCTCAACAAGAACACCGGCAAAGTGATCTGGAAGTCGCAGAGCGATAGTGCCGCCTATTCCTCCGCCATCGTCGCCACCGTCGGTCAAACCCGCCAAGTGCTTACCTTCACCTCCAAGGGCGCCATCAGCGTCCGCGCCGATAATGGCGAACTGCTCTGGCGGTACGACAATGTCGCAAATCGGACCGCCAACATCGCCACACCGATCTTCCGCGACGGCCAGGTGTTCTACTCATCGGCGTACGGCACCGGCGCCGCGCCTCTCAAGCTCACTTCCAATGGCGGCGGCGTGAAGGCGGACGAGGTCTATTTCACCCGCGACATGATGAACCACTACTCGAGTTCCGTCCTGGTGGGCGACGCGCTCTATGGATTCTCGAACGCGATTCTCACCGCGCTAAAGTTCCAAACCGGAGAGGTGTTGTGGAAGGACCGCAGCGTCGGGAAAGGTTCGGTGATCTTCGCCGACGGCCGCCTGTATGCTCTCGGCGAAGGAGGAACGGTGGCTCTGATTGAAGCGTCGCCCACCGGCTACAAGGAAGTGTCGCGATTCTCATTCGCCAAAAGTGAGTGGCCCGTCTGGGCTCCGCCGGCGATCTCAGACGGAAAGTTGTTCATTCGCGATCAGGATACTTTGTATTGCCACGCCATCAAGTAGAAAAACGGAAGGGGCAGCGGCGTTTGCCGTTCGGGCTGAAACCGTGTGGACGCCTTCATTACGCGCTTATAGCGCCGGTGCTGTTTTGGAGCACCTTTTGATCAGGCCGTGCGCCGTTTCAGTCTATCCCGTTCAGTAAACGTCACTGCCCCCGTGCCACTCCGGTGGCTCGTGAGGTTCCATTTGTACCGAACCTTTCAGCCACAGTGTGCACCTGGGGAGCGCTTATGTCAAGGGTCTTTGGAAGGTTTTTTCGGGCTTCTATTTCGTGACTCCGGACACCTTCAGATTACGGAAACTCCCCATGTCGAAGAAGCTTCCAATCCCGAACTTGCCCGCGCCAAGACTCATATCCACGCCCTGCAGTGACGGCGATGTGGCGCCGTCCACCCAAACATCCACGCGGTGCGTGCTGGCGTCGTAAACCAGCTTCACCTTGTGCCAGTCCTCGTGGGTGAACCCAGCCGGACCCTGTTCGGAACTGATACGGACGCGGTCACCGCCATACACGTGAAAGATGCCGTTGTGGACCGGCTGCTTACTCGCCGCGTCCACCGAAATGTGCGCGTAGTTGAAGTGATCGGCATCGCGCCAGGCGTACACGATCATGAGCGAGTTATGCCGATTGCGTAACGCGGCCGGCTCCTGCTTGGCTTCGAATTCCAGCGTCAATTGGGCGTAGTCCGCCGTTTCGGCCAGTGCGTACTGCGACGGACGTCTGGGTTTGGTCGATGGACGGGGCACCAGCAATTGCAGCGTAGGAACGCCGTCCACGGATTCGAGCTTCCAGTCGCTCGCCACTGGCAGCCGCCAGCGCAAACCGAACGCATCGATAGAGCCGGACGGCTCGGAAGCGCCCAACAGGAAAGCGCAGCCCAGGAGAGTGAATGTAAACCGGATCACTCCCCCATAATAATCGTCTTGCGTCAGTGATGCCCGCCGGCGGCCGGTGCCGGTGCCGCCACCGGTTGTGGATCGTCATCGGGATCCGGCTTGGGCGGGTCCAGGTATCGCACGATCACCGAGATCCGGCGATTGTTGGCCGCATTGGGATCCTCTTCCACACGCAATCGCCGGTCCGCGAAACCGCGCACCTGCGTCACTTGCCCCTGCCGTAGGCCATTCGCCTCCATCAGCTTGCGGGCTGCATTGGCGCGGTCCACCGACAACTCCCAGTTCGTGTAGCCGTCGGCGGAGTTGAACGGACGCGCATCGGTGTGTCCCTCAATCAGGATATGGTTGGGTAGCTCGCCCAACTGCTGCGCCAGCAAGTTCAGCATCTCTTCCCCCTGGTCCGACGGCTGGAGATCGCCGCTGGCAAAGAACAAACCCTTCTCGGTCTCCAGCAGCTCGATGCGCAGCCCTTCGCCGGTCACCGTCATCGACACCTGATCCTTCAACTTATCGAACTCCGGCATCTGCTTCATGGCCTGACTGATTTCGTCCTTGAGCTTCGACAGATCCTCTTTCTTCAGCTCCAGCCCTTGCCCGGCGCCTGACATACTCGAGCCGCTCTTTTTGCCCGAGCCGGACGGATCTCTGAAGTAGGAACCCACCGCCTCCTTGATCTGGGGCGTCGAGTTCATCAGCCACATCACCATGAAAAAGGCCATCATCGCGGTGACGAAGTCGGCGTAGGCCACCTTCCACGCGCCCCCATGATGGCCTCCGTGGCCGCTCTTCTTCTTGATGACGATTACCGGAGCTACTTCATCTGCCATGGCTTTTCTCCGCTAGGCGGCCGCGCCGCCGCCCTTGCACGCCTGTTCCATGTCCTTGAAGTTCGGCCGCACCTCGTGCGGAATCGCTCGCCGCGCAAACTCCGCGCACAGGATCGGCGCGTTTCCGCGGATGTAGGCGATCACGCCCACTCGCAGCACGTTGTAATAGGCGGATTCGGCGTCGGAAATCTTTGTCATGTTCGACGCCAGCGGCGCCAGAAACCCGTAGCACATCAGGATTCCGAGGAACGTGCCCACCAGCGCCGCGCCCACCTTGTGTCCGATTTCTTCCGGTGGACCACCCAGAGACCCCATCGTGATCACCACGCCCAGCACCGCCGCCACGATTCCCAATCCGGGGAGGGAATCGGCCACCGCGCTCAACGCCCCGATCGGCTCGAGCGACTCACGGTGGTGCACCTCCATGTCCAGCTCCATCATCTGATCGAGCGCAAACGGATCCATCTGGCCCGAGATCGACATACGCAGCGTGTCGCAAAAAAAGTCCACCGCGTGATGGTCGGCCAGAAAGCCCGGAAACTTGTTGAATACGTCGCTTTTGTGCGGATCTTCCACGTCCGCCTCCAGCTTCGTCGCCCCGTTTTTGCGCGCCGACAGGAACAGCGCGTTCATCATCTTGAGCGTTTCGAGGTATAGGTCTTTCTTGAAGCGGCTCCCCTTCATCACGCCGATCAAGCCCTTCATCAACTTGATGATCGTGGGAAGAGGGTTTGCGATCAGCAGCGTGCCCAAAGCCGCTCCTCCGATGATTACCAATTCGGCCGGTTGAAAGAGCACCTCCAGGTGCCCGTGCTCCATCAGGTATCCACCGATGATGGCGCCAATCACTACTACGATTCCGATAATTGCAAACATGGTACCCGTAGGTACTTATCGACAATCATCCACCGATCCCGAGCACCATTCTCCGCTCACTTCTTCCACTCGATCGATCGCGCCACCTCGCGCAGCACCTTATCCCGTGCCTCCACCTTCGCGCGTTGGCCCTTGGCGATCAGCAGCAGCGTCTTGCCGTTGTGCTGCATCGCGAAGATGCGGATCCGGTACTCCTTCTTATCGGTTGGATGAACGAAATCGAACGTGTAAATCACCCCTGGACGCCCCGCCTCGGAAAACCCTTCCAGGTCCCCGTCCCGTTCCACCGCGATGCGAGACCCCTTGAGATCTTCACGCACGCCCTGCACGTACTCCTGCTCGGTGGTGCCCTCCACCTCTGGCGCCATCAGCCAGTAGACCTCCGGATTGTCTTCGCGGCCCGGGTCCACCTTGGCGTCGGGAGGCTGAATGGTGGCGCCGGCCGGCGCCGGTTCCGCCGTCCACCTGTCCGGCAACTGAATCTGGAATCCTACCGGGTGCCGATACCGTTTGCCCTTCGCCTGGACGGGAACCGCCGCCACCGCCATCAGAAGTGCACCAATCAGAATCGCGCGCATCGCCTCAGCCATGACGGATGACCAGCACGTCACCGTCCTTGACAATGTACTCTTTTCCTTCCAGCCGCAACAAGGGCTTGCCGCGAAGCCCCGCATAGCCGCCGTGCTCCACCAGATCACTCCAGTTCACCGTTTCGGCGCGAATGAACTTCTTCTCGAAGTCCGAGTGAATCGCTCCGGCCGCTTTCACCGCCGTGCTGTTTTTCGGAATCGTCCAGGCGCGCACCTCGGTGTCGCCCGCCGTCAGAAACGACATCAACCCCAGCAGATCGTAGGTGCGCTCGATGAAGCGGTGCAGGCCGGGCTCCTTCAATCCGTAGCTCTCCATGATTTCGGCCGTCATCGCGTCGCGATCCTCCCCGGTGAGTTCGGCCAACTCCGCCTCGATCTTGCCACACACCGCCGTGATCGCCGTATTGGGGCGCTGGCCGAGCGGGCCATCCCGAAACTGCTGCTCAACCTCGTTCAGCCGCGGTGCGTCCTCCTCGCCCAGATTCAGCACGTAGAGCATCGGCTTCTGGGAAAGGAATTGGAACCCGCGCATCCGCTTTTCATCCTCGGCGGACAGTTCCAGCCCGCGCAGCGCCTCGTTGTTCTCGAGCATCTGTTTGCAGTGCAACAGCAGCTCATGTTCTTTGTCGAGCTCGGCGTCCTTGATCTTTTTCCTGTCCTTCTCCACCCGCTCCAGGCGCTTCTCCACGACGGCGAGATCGCTGATAATCAGTTCCACGTCGATATCGTCGGCATCCCGCAGCGGATCGATCGTGGTCTTTTCATGCGGCACCGTGTCGTCTTCGAAAATGCGCAAAACGTGCGCCAACGCGTCCGCCACTCGCATGCTCGCCAGGTAGCTGGGGTCGCGAAGAGCTTCCTTGGAGATCGCCGGAAAATCGAGGTACTCCACCGTGGCGTAGGTCACCTTCGGAGGCTGAAACACTTTCGCCAGCGCCTCCAGACGGGGGTCCGGAACCTTGGCCATGCCGATACGCGCCTCCTTGGTCCCGATCCTCGCCTGCTCGTGGACGCCCGTGAGAATCGTGAACAAGGATGACTTGCCTACCATGGGCAGGCCGATAATTGCTGTTTTCATATTTGTGATTGTCGAAACGAGGGCAAACTATAAGGGTACGTCCACCAGCGTGAGAATGTCACCGAGGATCGTAGCCGCGGTGCCGGCGCCGCGCTGCGCCATCGCAAGCCGTGTGTTCACCATCACACGATGCGCGAACACCGGGATCACCAGACGCTTCACGTCGTCCGGAATCGCGTAGTCGCGGCCTTCCACCAAGGCGAGCGCCTGCGTGGCTCGATAGAGCGCTTGCGCGCCGCGCGGGCTCACGCCGAGCGTTAGCGACTCATGCGAGCGGGTGCGTTCCACCACCCTCAGCATGTAGTCCACCAGCGCTTCGTCCACCCGTATGTGCCTCACCTGCTCTTGAATGTCGAGAATCTCCCGCGCGTCGATCACTCCGCCCTCGAGCCACGACGGGCGTGAGTTTTCGGTTTGACGCAGGATCTGGCGCTCGCTCACTGAGTCCGGATAGCCGATTTCGATGCGAAGCAGGAACCGGTCCAACTGCGATTCCGGCAGCGGATACGTGCCGTGGTGCTCCACCGGATTCTGTGTGGCGATCACCATGAACGGCGGATCGAGCGTGTACGACTTGCCATCGATGGTGATCTGCAATTCGTTCATCGCTTCGAGCAGCGCGCTTTGCGTTTTCGGCGTGGCGCGATTGATTTCGTCGGCGAGCAAAAAATTGGTGAAGATCGGCCCCGGCTTGAATTCGAACTCGCGGGACTGTGCGTTGTAGAGCGTTACGCCAAGCACGTCGCCCGGCAGCATGTCCGCCGTGAATTGGAGCCGGTGAAACTGGCAGCGGACCGCGCGCGCCAGCGAGTGCGCCAGGGTCGTTTTTCCCACTCCAGGAACGTCTTCGATCAGCAGGTGGCCCTTGGCCAACAGGCAAACCAACGACAAACGGATCGCTTCCGCCTTGCCGCGGATGGCTTCCGCGAGCGACGCTTCGAGGGCGCGGACGCGCGCGGCGGCGGTGTCGAGATCGGACGCCGTCTCTCGTTGGACCATCTTTTGTTCATGATAGCAGCAGGCTTGCCGATCGCTGCTAAATTGAAAGCTTGGACGAGTCCACATTATTGCGGATCCTGGACGACGCCACGGCCGAGGCCCAGCGCCGCGCCCAGGGCGGAATCCTCTGCGCACCCGGATGTGGCGAGTGCTGCCACCGGATGTTCGCCATCGCCGCCGTCGACGCCGAACGTCTCCATCGCGGTCTGGCGCAACTGGAACAAAGCGACCCGGCGCAAGCGGCGGCTATTCGCGAACGGGCGAGGAAAGCCTGGGATCGGGTGAAGATGGACTTCCCCGGCGACGCCGCCACTGGCCTGCTCACTGGCAATGAAGAGTGGCGGGACTGGTTCTGGGCCCGCACCCAAGGGGTGCCCTGTCCCGTGCAGGACCCGGAAACACAAGCCTGCTCCATGCATGAACACCGGACCGCGGCCTGCCGCTTGTATGGCCCGTTGCTGCGCATCGGCGGCGATTGGAGCGGCCCGTGTCCGAAATGCTACCCAGGCTTGTCGCGCGCCGAAATCGAGCCACTCGCGGTCACGGTGGAAGGGGACCCCGGGGATTGGGGCGAGCCCGCCGCCGAGACCGTAATCGCGGCCGCCATTGCACTGCGCTAGGATGAAAGCATTCCGCTTTTATGCGCTTCGCTCTGCGGGTCTTCACGGGAATCGTTTCGGCAACACTCTGTCTGGCCGCCGACTGTTCGTTCCGCGCTGAACCGGAACGCTTCCTCGGCCGCGAGGCGTCGGCCCGGCGTGCTGTCTCGGACGCATTCCCGAAACTCCGCACCTTGGCACAGGGCCACACCGTCGACCCGGTTGGCGTGCCTCGCATCAATCTCATTGACGAGGCGATCTTCGGCGAACTCGCTAAACTCGGCGTTCCATCGGCGCGGTTGTCCGGCGATGAAGTGTTTCTCCGCCGCGTCTCCTACGATCTCACCGGACGCCCTCCCACTCCGGAAAGGATACGGGCGTTTCTCGAGGACTCCAATCCGGAAAAGCGCGCCTCGGTCATTCACGAGTTACTGAACTCGCAGGAGTTCGTCGACAAGTGGACCATGTGGCTCGGAGACCTGTTTCAAAACGTGGTCTTCCCTCAGAACTTCGATCGCCAGTACGCAGGCCGGAACGCCTTCTACTTTTGGATGGTAGCCTCGGTGGCCGACGGCAAATCGCTGCGCGATATGGCCCTCGAGGCCGTGGGCGGCCAAGGCAACAGCTACGATTCCGAGACCGGAGGTGTGAATTTCGTCCTCAACGGAATTAGCGCCACAGGCCCTGTGCAGGACACCTACGACAGCATGGCGAAGGTGACCGCCCAAACCTTCCTCGGCATGTCGCACTATGACTGTCTGTTATGTCATGACGGTCGCCGGCATCTGGATCTGGTGAGCGCTTGGGGCGCCCAATCCACGCGCCTGGACGCCCAGCGCATGGCCGCGTTCTTCGCGCGGACCACCTTCGCCAAGCCGCGCGTGGCATCCACCGATCGCTACTACAACAGCTACAACGTCGCCGAAGCCGACCGTGGCGTCTATTCACTCAGCACCAATTTCGGGAACAGGCCCGATCGTGTACCATTCGACGGCAACCCGATCCTCGCGCCCGAATACCGCGACGGCCGTAAGCCGGACGAGGGCCAAGGTCTGCGCGCTGCCTTCGCGCGGATGATGGTGGACGACCCGATGTTTGCCATCAATTTCGCCAACCGCCTTTGGCGCGAAATGTTCACCATCGGGCTGGTGGAACCGGTGGATGCGCTGGACCCGGCGCGGCTCGATCCCGCCAATCCGCCCCCTGAGCCTTGGTCCCTGCAAGCCACACACCCGGAGTTGCTGCGGAAACTGGCCGGAGAGTTGGCCGCGCGCAACTTCAACCTGCGCGAGTTTCTCCGGCTACTCGCGGAGTCTTCCGCCTACCAGTTGAGTTCGCGATACGACGACACATGGAAGCTCGATTACGTGCCCTTGTTCGCGCGGCATTTTCCACGGCGGCTGGAGGGCGAGGAGGTACACGATACCATCGTCCAGGCAACGGGCATTCAAACTCCGTACGTGCTCCGCGACCTCCCGTCCACGCCATGGGCCATGCAGTTGCCGGACCCGATCGAGCCCCGTAACGATGGCGCTGCGTTCCGCTTCATGACGCCGTTTTTCCGGGGCAATCGCGATTCGTTTTTCCGTATTCAGGATGGATCCATTCAACAGCAGCTCGCCTTGATGAACGACACGTGGGTGGTGAACCGGCTCCGTGCGAGCGCGTCGGGGAAATTACGCGCCGTCGCTGCGATCGAGAGTGATGACGAAGCGGTTGACGAGCTCTTCCTGCTGCTGCTCCAGCGGACGCCGGACTTGCGCGAGAAGTCCGTGGCGCTCGCCTTCCTCTCCAGGGCCGCCGGCCGGCGCACCGAGTTCATCGAGGATCTTGCCTGGGGTTTGGTGAACAAGACTGACTTTCTGTTCAACTACTGAGCTGCCATGAAAGATCGCTTTGGATTCCAACTGACGCCGGGCGGGCCGGGATTCTGGCAGCGCCCAGCCTATTCGCGGCGCGTCCTGTTTCGCCATGCCTCGACGGCGCTCGCCGGGTGTTTTCACTTGCCCCTGGCCGCGCCCATCTTGCGCGGTGAGACGGTCACGCGCGCCGCCGTGGCGGCCAGGAACACCGCCAGACAGTGTATCTTCGTTCTGCTGGAGGGCGGCCCCAGCCAGATCGATACGTTCGATCTCAAAGAGGGTGCGTGGACGCCGAAGGAACTCCAGCCCACCGAATTCAATGGCGTCAAATGGCCGCGAGGTATACTGCCGAAGCTGGGCGATCAATTGGGCTCCTTGGCGATCGTGCGATCGGGGCGTGCCTGGGCCGCCGTGCACGTGCTGGCGCAGGTGTGGGCGCAGATCGGCCGCAACCCCACCGCCGCCACATCGCGGATCGCGCCGCATATCGGATCGGTGGTGTCGCTCGAAAAGACCACCGCGGAGTCCACCTTGCCCGGTTTCGTCTCCATGAATGCCTCGAGCGGGATTGGCAACGGGTGGCTGGCGCCCGCGCATGCACCGTTTTTCACCACGCCCGGCGGCGGAGGCTTGACCAACTCCCGTCATTCGCTGGGAGCGGATCGGTTCGGACGGCGTTACGACCTCCTGCTCCAACTGGACGCCGACCTCCGCGAACGGGACTCGCTCGGCGCGGCTCCCTACCAGACACAGGCTTTCAATCTCGCCGCGCGCCAGTTGATCTACAACGATAAGATCGACGACATCTTCACCTTCACAGCGGACGAACGGGCGCGGTATGGGTCCACTACTTTCGGCAACTGCTGCATCGCCGCGCGCAACATGCTCCGCGCCCGCTCCGGCGTACGATTCATCCAGATTCGCCAAGGCGGCTGGGACAATCACGAGAATATCTGGCAGCCCAATGCCGGTCACTTCGCCCGGGCGAGAGAACTCGACAACGGCCTGGGTACGCTGTTGGCGGATCTCGGGGCCGATGGACTTCTCGACGAGACCATCGTGGTGGCGATGGGCGAATTCGGGCGCACCACCGGAAACTTGAATCCGCAAAAAGGCCGGGATCACCTGCTCCAGCATTCCTTCCTGGTGGCCGGCGCCGGTGTACGCGGCGGGCGCGCCATCGGCTCCACGAACGCGGCTGGTAGCGCGACGCTCGATCCGGGATGGTCCCGCCAGCGAGACGTGCGTCCGGAAGATGTGGAGGCGACGATCTACTCGGCTCTGGGAATTGACTGGACCACCGTTAGGCGCGACGATCCCACGGGCCGCGGCTTCGAGTACGTGCCCGATGCTCAGAAGGACAAGTACGGTCCAATCCACGAACTCTGGGATTGACCCCCACCGCTAGGGCGTCTGCCGCGCGCGATCCCCGGGCATGAGCCCCACGTTCGTTACTCCGGCGCCGCGGGCGATGTCGATCACTTGGGCCACGTGGCTGAACTCGATCGCCGGTTCGGCGTCGATGAACATCACACCGTCCGCGCGTCCCTGAAAAATCGAAAGAAGTTTCGGGTGCAGATCGCCCGCCGCTACGGGCTGTCGATTCAATTCGAGGCGGCCGTCGCCCTTGATGAACACCACGATGTGGCGGGGATCCACCGGCGCCGGCGCGGAGTCCGGCGAGGGCTGCGGGACTTGAGAGGGCAGCCCCACCGGCTTCATCGGTACGATCACCAGAAACATGATGATCAGCACCAGTAGGACGTCGATCATCGGTGTGATGTTGATCTCGGCCTTAATGCCGGATCCGCCGAGGTTCATTCCCATGCCAGCATAGACAGCGGTGTCGCGGAGAAAGTTCCCGGGTACCATGGGAACTGATGAGCAAACGGATCCTGATCGTCACCGGCGACGCCGGAGAAGGCTATGAGGCCTGGTATGCGATTCATCGCTTCCAGGAAGAGGGCATGGAGGCGGTGGTCGCCTCTACCAGCGCGCGGCGGATGCATATGGTGATGCACGATTTCGAACCGGGCTGGGAGACCTACATCGAGCGCCCCGGCTACGGTGTAACCGCGTCGGTGGGCTTCGACGATGTAGATCCGGCTCGCTTCGACGCGCTGCTCGTTCTCGGTGGGCGCGCACCCGAATATCTTCGTCACAACGAGAAGCTGCTCTCGATTGTGCGGGCGATGGACGGGGCGGGGAAGTGGATCTTCTCCATCTGCCATGGCATTCAGGTTCTGGCGGCGGCGGGGATTGTCGAGGGCCGCACGGTAACCTGCTACGAGCACGTACGGATCGAGGTGGCTCTGAGCAAGGGGCGGTGGGACTCGCGGCAGGCGGTGCGCGATGGACGCATGGTCACCGCTCAGACCTGGGAGTCCCACCCGGAGTTCTATCGCGAAGTGATGCAGTGCCTGCGCGAGGGGTGAAGCGGCTGGCGATCCGGCAACTTCGGGCCCTGTTAGAGCCGCCACCGGAGCGAAAGCTGGATCGTGCGCGGGGAATGGGCGGCGTTGGCCCTGCCGAAGAAAGGCGACGTCCGCACGCCGATGTACTCCACCGGATTCACTCTGTTCAGCAAATTGAAGAAATCGATATTCAAATCGATGTTGCGTGAGGAGTGCTGTTGCCCACGGTCGAGCAAACGCGGAACGCGAAAACTGCGGGTGACGCGCAGGTCTATCGTAAACCGGTTCGGGCCGAGACCCGTGTTGCGGGTGACGCCGGTCGGCCGGTCGTTGTTCACCGTATCGTTGTTGTCGTCGCGCCCCGTTGTGATGTTGTAGGGCAAGCCGCTGGCGGCTGTGACGAACGCTCCGGCGCGAAAGCCATGATCCATTTCGTAGGCGCCGGCGAAACTCACCCGATGCCGTTGATCGTAGTTGGCACGGCCCCATTCGGCACGGTAGTCGAAACTGTTGGCCGGAAGTTCGAAGGAACCGTTGGTGTTGTCGAACGATCTTGACAAGGAGTATTGGGCCATGCCGGAGAAGCGCGCGAATAAATTGCCGCGCCAGGTGGCAGTCCACGATTCGCTGCGCATGCTGGCGGAAGACTCTGTCTGATTCACGTTCAGCAGTCCGGGAGCCAACCGTTGCACGCCAGAGAATGGATTCGAACCGGGAAGCGGAGCATTCACATTTCGTGCGCGAAGCAGATGAAGGCCGCGCAGCCGCTGATATTCCAACGACACGTGCGCGGACCTGGATACCTGTTGTTCGACGGTGGCGCTCGCTTGTGCAACGTACGGAAGCCGCAGATCCGGCGCCGCGGTGACGATGCTCGGCGGGAGGCTTCCGCTCACGACTGGCGGCGGCAGCGGATAGCTTGGATTGGCGACTACATATTCTTGAAGCCGGCTGCCGTCATAGAGCAGGCTAAGGCGCGCGAGTTCCGAACTCACTCGCTCATAGAAGACACCGGCGCCGATGCGGACCACGGTTTTGCCCTGCCACGCCGCCCATGCCAGAGCCACGCGCGGTGCGACGCCAAAGGGATCCTTCACGTTTGATTGCCAACCGTAGCGGGCGCCCGCCATGAACTGCACGGTGGGCGATAGCGTCATCTCATCCTGGATGTAGCCGTAGGCTTCGTCCTGGCGGAAGCTCACGCGCGGATCGCCCGTGTTCACGCGATAGCGGAACGGTGCGCCATTGGCGAAGGCGTCCAGGCCGGCGAAGTCATAGGTGCCTCCGAAATTCGTCCGGTCGAGCGCCCGATACCAGCCGAGCCGGATGTCGCCGCCGAACTTCAGCGCGTGCATGCCGGCGTAGTAGTTGGCTGAGTCGCGAATTCTCAGAACGTTCTGGCGGCCGGTTGTGTATCGTTGCGGAGGGCCGGAGACGAAGGCGCCGTGGACGACGAGGGCAGCCGATTCCACGGCGCCGCCGGCCGCGGTGTCCTCGAAATCGTAGGCGGCGCGGAAGTCGTTCAACATGCTCTCGGAGACCAGAGCCTGATCGGAGAACTGAAACCGGTGCCCGCGTTCCGAGGATGAGTATCCCTGCTCGGCGAGCCGTAACCCGCCGGTCCCTCGGATCTCTTCGGCGCGATCCCGCATCGAGTATGTGCCGAGAAGAGTGTGCCTGGAGCCGGCCTTGGTGTCCAGGCGCGCAAGCACGTGGGTCCGTCGCTCCGGCGTAGGTACGTTGTCGACAAGCGGACCGGCCAGCGTAACTGCGTTCACCAGGGCGTTGCCGTTGTCGGTCAGACGATCGGCACTGATGAAGTAGGCGATCCGGCCGCCGTTGAAGTTACCACCGAAGTTACCGTCGAACAAGTAACGGGTATAGTCTGGTTTGGTTCGGGCGAATGCGTTGCGGCTGTCCAGCGCGGAGTTACGGGCATAGATGCCGAAGCTGGCCTTCGTGCGGCGGAAAGAGCCCTCTTCGGTATAGACATCCACGCGGGCTCTACCCGGACGCCGGTTGGTGACGGTGTAAGGATTGCGGTTGACGCGCACGCGGCGAATCGAGCCGGGAGGAAGATCGGCGCCGCCAGCCTCCATCCCGTCCACGGCGATGTCGAGGCCCTCGGCTCCCTGGGCGGCGGGCGAAGCGAAGCCGGCCACGACACCGAGAATGTCCTGACCCGGCGCGGGCAGTCCTTCGAGAAGGTTCTCCTCGAAGTTCAGTTGGTCCGAGTTGCGGTCGAGCGTAACCAGGGACTCTTCCGCCTTCCGGCTGGCGTTCACTGTGACAGACGTCGCCTGCTGGGCCGCTTGCATCAGCATCGTGATGGGCAACGGCGCCGCATCCTGCACAGTCAGCTTCACGGAGTCCGCGGTGAGGCCGGTGGCCTTGGCGCGGACTTTGTAGAATCCATTGGTGACACCTTCGAAGACGAATAAGCCGCGTTCATCGGCGGTGGTTCGAGCGCGTTTGACGCCCTCCACGGGCGGCTGCAACTCCATCGATACCTCGGCGCCCGCTACAGGCGCGCCGGTGATGTCTTGGACGGCTCCGGTCACGCGAACCTGCGCGGGGAGGTTTGCCACCGCGCACACCAACAGCACCGTCAACCGCATGATCATCTTCCTTCCTCCACCGGTTCGCTCATCATGCGCGCCCGGTACAGTTCGTAGTAGTAGCCGCCCTTGTCCATCAACTGGGCGTGCGTGCCCTCCTCCAACAGCGAACCATCTTTGAGCACGAGCACCTTGTCGAACCGGTCCATGTTGGAGAACTGATGCGAAATGACGAGCGTCGTGCGGCCGCTTTGGAGACGTTCGAGTGCCTCGTGGATGAGAGCCGACGATTCCGGATCCACAGCCGCCGTGGGTTCATCGAGGAGAAGAATGGAGCAGGGCTTGATCAGAGCGCGCGCGATGCAGAGCCGCTGCCGCTGGCCTCCCGATAAAGTGGACCCACGTTCGCCGACGACGGTGTCATAGCCATCCGGCAGGGAGCAGATAAACGAGTGCGCGAATGCCTGGCGGGCCGCGGCTTCCACTTCCCCGGCGGTGGCGTCGGGCTTGCCGTAGGCGATGTTGTCACGAATCGAGGCGCCGAATAGGAGCGAATCCTGCAGCACCACGCCGATCTGATTCCGCAACGCTTCACGGCAGTAGCGGGCGGCGTTGACGCCATCGATGGACACGCATCCCTCTGAGGGCTCATAGAAGCGAAGCAGGAGGCTGGCGATAGTGGATTTGCCGGCGCCGGAGGAGCCGACGAGAGCCACACGGCGGCCAGGCTCGATCGAGAAGCTCACGTCATTCAGTGCACGCCGGCCACCCTCGTAGGTAAAGCTGACGTGGCGGAAAGTGATCGCGCCGTGGAGTTGTATCGGGCGGATGGAACCGGCGCTATCGGCTCGCGCATCTTCTTCGAGAATGGATGACACGCGCTCCACGCTCACCATGGCCTTGGACAGCTGCAGGCTCATCTTGGCGAGAATGCGGAGCGGCTTGTACATGCCGCCGAGATAGGAAGCGAAAACGAGGACATCGCCGGGAGTCATCTCGCCGCGTAGCGCCATGAGCGATCCGAATAGGACGGTTGCGCAAACACCGCCCGCGTTGATGACCTCAACCGTTCGCGCCGCGGCGCCCTCCATTCGGGCCGCGCGAACGCCTTCCTGAAACGAACGGCCGCTCTCCTCATCGAACAGGCGCTGCTCATGGCTCTCGCGGGCGAAAGCACGCACCAACGCGGCTGACCCGAGCGATTCGTGGATGCGCGCGGCGAGTTTTCCCTCGCGATCGCGCTGGGCTCTTGCGGCCACGCGCGTGCGCCGGTAGATCGTGAGCATCGTAAAGCCGAGCAAGGGAAACGTCACCAAAACAATAAGACTGAGTTTCCAGTTGAGCCAGAACAGGATTCCGAACATGCCGAGCAGAGTGAAGATCCGGCCGGCAGCCTCCAGAAGTGCGCTGGTGAATGTGTCGCGAAGAGTGTTGGTATCCGACGATACTTTGGTAAGTAGCTCGCCGGCGCGGGAGCGGTTGTGGAACGAAAGCGATAGCCGTTGGAGATGCGCGAACAGTTCTTTGCGGAGCGCGTGAACGAGTCCGAAGCCAACTTCTGCGCTGAGATAAACCTGCCCGTAGGCACAGATGCCCTTTGACGCCGCGATGGCCAGGATCGCCAGCGCGAGCACAATCGTGGCCACGCCCTTCCCGTAGCCGCTCAGCAGCGGCGCGAGCCAGGCGGGTGCGGTGCGATCGAGCAGAATATGATCGAAGATCAGTTTCAACGGCCATGGCGCGAGCAACTCTCCCACGCTGTAGCCGATGAGGCACAACGCGGACACAACCAGCGGCGCGGAGTTGCGGCGCAGGTGGTTCTCGACGATGGAGCGCAGTCTGGTCATGCGGGGCATAGGCTTTCGAAGGTGTGAAGCGTCACGGCGTCGGGATGACGGAGGAGTTCGTCCAGCAGTGTCTCGAGAGTGGCGAAGGCCGTGACATCCATCGCCTTGTGGTGCAGCAGGATGCCGGTCGGCCCCCCTCTGCGGATCCATCGCGCCAGTTCGGCGCGTAGTTCCTCGAGCGGTTTGGCCACACGGCAGGGCTTCCACTGGAACACGTCAATCGCAATGGGGATGGATACGAGTGGCGGCGCGCATCGAACGTTGTCGCCATTGGCGGAAAACACCCGAAAGCCGAGTTCGGACACCGCGGACATCGTATCCGCGGTGAAGCGATTCCAGGGCGGAGTGAAAACGGGATGCCACCGGCCGGGGAATGCCGAGTCGAGCGCCGCCTTGCCGCGGCGAATGTCGTGGAGCTGTTGCAGGCGCGTGCGGCTGGGGCCGAATTCGCATTTCTTTCCGCTGGCCTCGTGATTGCAATGCGTCCAGCCGTGCTGGTTGATTTCGATGAAGCGCGGGCAGCCGGCGAGCAAGTCGGTAGCGGCGGCGGTAAGAGTCGCGGGAATCACCTGAAGGTTGAGAGGCGCCGTGCGCGAGCAAAAAATGCTTAGCAGCCGCCGCAGCTCCGGGATGTCACGGTCTGCGTCGTCGTCACGAAAGAAGATGCGCACGGGAGAGCCGCTGCGCTTACGTTCGTCGAGGGCTTGCGCGAGGAGGTTCATTCCGAGACCATCTCCCGAACCAGCCGTGCAGACTCCTGAGCCCCATCCATGCGGAATCCACCTCCGGCGGCCGCACGAACGCCGGGCGCGTCCAGCAGTCCGCGGATTCTGTTGGCGAGCACGGCAGGCTCGAGGTCCGCCGTGGCCAGCACGCCGGCGCCGCCTCGTTTCTCCAGCCGGGAGGCTCGCATGGATTGCTCGAGGTTACCGTTGCCCCGGAACGGGTACACCAACGCCGGAATCCCCGTGCTGAGGATGTCCATGCAGGTGTTGTAGCCGGCCATGCTCACCGAGACGGAGGCAAGCGCCAGCCGGTCGACGAAGCAGGACGTAAACCGGTCCACCTGTACGTTGGGTTTGTCCGCGGCTAGTTCGCACAGCGAGGAGAACTCGTCCTCGGGAAGGAAGGGCCCGGTGAACAACTGCACTTGAACGTCCGCTGGAAGAAGAGGTGCGGCATTCAAGGTTGCTTCGAGCAATTCGAATCCCACGCGGCCCCCTCCGATGCTGGCTACAACCTCGCGAACGCCCGCGTGTGACTGTAATTTCTTCGGACGACGCGCCACAAAGCCGGTATAGCGAATCGGACAACGAATGGCGGCGGCAGCCGGAAAGGTCTCTTCCAGACGTTGGAATTGCGGGTCCGCATGGACGAGAATCAAATCGAAATAACGCTCGATGAGATCCGACGTCTGGGCTTCGTAACGTTGCTGGTCGCGCTTGCTAACCAGGATGTCGCGCACGCTCGAGATCACAGAGGCAGGCCGCGGCCTCCGACGATTGGCATCGAGCAGGGGCAGGATCTCGAAGGCGAACTTCCGGCGGCCGAAGGGGAACAACTCGAGGATGATGGCGTGGGGTTCGAAACGCTCGAGTTCAGCGAGGAGACGGTTGGAGCGTAGTTCTTTTACGGCCTCGATGCCGGCGCCACTGATCGCATGCACATCGCGGAACTCGCAGTCCGATGCCATCGCGGGAAGGTTCACCACGCGGACACCTTCCGGTATGGGAAAGCCCTCCACTGGCGCGCCGCCGTTGAGGAATGTTACGTCGAATCCGCGAAGGGCGCGAACCAGTTCGAGGCTCCGTACCAGATGCCCCATGCCGAGCACATGCTGGCAATAGAATAAGACACGCTTCATGCGAAACTCTCCTGACTGTCGATGGCTTGAACGGCTCGGTGGAGGCACTGCTTGGTCCGGGTGGCGAGATCCGGGCGCAGTTGCAGACAGGCGCGGTAGGCGCGCGTAGCGTGCTGGACAGCGGTGTGCCAGGCAAGACGGTCTGGGGGAACCCGCCGCCCGGCGGCTGACTCGTACGCCTGGAGCAGTTCCGCCATCAACGCATCGACGCGCTCCTCGGGGAGGCCGTACAGATGGAGGTCCGCGTGAAAATGGGCGAAGTCTTCCGTGGCGTCGCCGATGGAGCTTTCGTCGAAGTCGAACAAAGCGACGCGCTCGCCAAGAGCGGTCAACTGGCGCAGGTGGAAGTCGCCATGAACCAGCAGGGCAGGCGCCGGGCTCGAGGAAGGGAGTGCTTCCTCCAGCCACTCAACGATGCGATGCGCGTCGCCGGCGGCTCCCGGCGCCGCTTGCACCACGCGTTGGAGTTTCTTTCTGATGTCGGCCAACTGTTCTTCTGGTGTAGCGCGTGGCGGGGCGGAGGCGCCGCAGTGATGGACCAGAGCCAGTTGCCTTCCCGATTCACGCAAGAGCGGTAAAAGCTCCGGTGACCGCAACTCGTCGATGAGCGGACGGCCGGGAACTTCTTCGAGCCACAAAGTGCGGATCGCGCGGGAGTAGCCACACGGCCGCGCGGTACGGAACGAGGTATGAGCCAGTAGGTTCGAGATGGCCTCGATGCGCTGCCCGATGTGCTCCCCGCGGTCGTCGGCGTAGGTCTTGCTGTATACGGCGCGCCCTGCCATGCGGTGACGCGCCGTGCAGCGGATACCGGGACGATAGTTCAGAATCTCTACATCGGGCGAGGCTGCGATTTCGGCGAGCCAGGGCAATGCCGGATCGTCCGGGAATCGGCGAGTGACGCGGTCACCGTCCGCCGAAAGTTCCACGTGGATGAATCGCGGTTCCGCGCTGAGCCGATAGAGCACCGCGGCGCGTGACTTGTGCCAGGAGCGCGGCTTCAAATACGTCTTGTAGTGAACATCGGCGACCGAGCAGTGGTCCAGGCCCAACACGCGCGCGGCACGGCCGGTGTCGAGCATCGTTTCGAAGTAGCGGCGCAGAGACTCGGCCGGCGGAGGCTCAAAGGCCAACTCGTACGCGCGATCGAGAATGGACTCGAGATGGCCGGCATCTGCCTTGCGGCGAGACAAGCATCGGCAAGCACGTTCGGTAACCAACGCCGCGGCCGTGTGCATGCGCAGGGCCTGTTCCGGAACTTCCCAGTCCACCGCGGCGCGATAGGCATCCACGAATGCTTCCGCGCTCGAGTCCGGCGCTCCGTGATGAAATAGACCGCCGAGAAGGCTGCCCAGATCCTCGAGAGGATCGCCTATGCGCAAATTGTCGAGATCGATCAGCGACGCGGCGCCATGGTGGAATAGGAAATTCTGTGGATGCGGGTCTCCATGGAGCGGGGAGGCGGGGCGGCCGGACGCATCCCAGGGAAAGTTCTCGAGGAGGGCGAACAACCGGTCATGACCGTCTATGAGAGTACGAGCGTGCGCGATACGGCCGGCAATGGCATTGTGCGGCAGCTCCGGCATTGAGCATCGATGCAGCGCGGCCAGGGCGCGAGCGGCCGCCGCTACCTCACCCCGATCGCCGGCATCGATGGCGCGGCCGGGAAGGCCATGTTGCCAGAGCATGTTCGCTTCCCGGTCGAGCACCGGTTCCGCGGCGCCAAGCCCCTGGCGGTGTAGCCTTCGCATCCACGCGTCGGTGGCCTCTGCTTGTCCGTCGTAGTAGGTCTTGATGAACCAGCGGTCTCCGGTGGTGGCGTCGGTGAGGGACGCTGTGCAGGTGTGTTCAGCGACGTAGTGTACAAGCGCGTAGTCGAGCCGACGGTCCGCGGGCACCAATCCCAAAGCGCGCCCCCGCTGGGTTATCCAGGAACGGTCAGCCAGCATGGGCAGGGAACGCAGCTTGCGGTCACCCGGAAAGATCCACGCCACCGCTTCGAACTCGGCCAGGTGAATCACCGGTTGGCCTTGTGCGTTCGCCTTTGCGAGCGCCGGTGCACTGCCGCCGGGTGCGTAGAATCGGACCGCCGCGATACGGTCTCCCCCGCTTGTCTGAAACGTGTAGCTGACCAGTCCGCTTTTGCCCGGCTTGAAACGCTGCTGCAGGATACGGCAGGCGAATACGGTGACATCTTCGAAGAGCCGCTCCTGAGCCACTTTGCGCATCCGTTCCGCAAGCAGCCCGTTGGGGCAATAGAGTTCAGGCATGGATGAGAGTCTCCTTTCGATTGCTGTTGAACCATTCGGCGAATCGGCCGATGCCGGCCTCCACCGGAGTGGATGGGGAGTAGCCGAGCAGCCTCCGCGCTTTGCCGATGCTGGCGTGCGTGCGCGGCATATCACCCGGCTGCGCCGGCCGCCAATCGATGATCGCCTTGCGGCCCAATGCCGCTTCGAGAAGCGACACCAGGCGGCTCAGGGAGATCGTATGGGACTCGCCGAGGTTGATGACTTCGAATGGAGTGGCGCCAGCTCGCGCGTAGCCGATCGCGCCTTCGAGTCCGTCCAAGATGTCTTCGATGTAGGTATAGTCGCGCTCGGTGGATCCGTCGCCGTACAGCGGGACCGGTTCTCCATTGGCGATCTTGCGGGCGAACTTGTGGATGGCCAGATCCGGCCGCTGACGCGCGCCGTAGACGGTGAAGAATCGCAAGCACACGATCCGCATGCCATAAAGGTGCGAGTAGGTGTGCGCCAGCATCTCGCCGCCGGCCTTGGTGGCGGCGTAGGGCGAAATCGGTTCGAGCGCCATTTCCTCCGTGAACGGCGGCCGGGCCCGAGGGCCGTAGACGGAGCTGGACGACGCGAACACGAACTGCTGTATGCCATGGGCGCGGGCAAGGTCAAGCAGAAGAAGCGTGCCTCCGAGGTTCACTTCCTGGTAGAGCCGCGCCTGATCGAGCGACGGACGCACGCCGGCCCGCGCAGCCAGGTGAATCAGGGCGTCGAACTTCTCTTCCGTGAACACCTCGGCAAGAGCCTCGTGGTCGCGAATGTCGCACTTGACCACGCGGACGTTGCGGTTGCCGCGATGGGCCGCGAGATTCCGTTCCTTGATGGAAGGATCGTAGAAGTCGTTGAAGTCGTCGATGACGACCACGCGGGCGCAGCCGCCGGTGACGAGCCGGTCTACGAGGTGGCTCCCGATGAATCCGGCGCCGCCGGTGACGAGAAATTTCCGGTTGTGAATATTCATTGCTGATCTCTTGCTCCCGTGGATTCAAGGACGATACCGTCGGGATTCAACCGGTCAACGCGACCGTCGACGGATACCTTTATGGCGTCTGCCTCCATCGAAACCTGCACTGCGGGACGCTTCCCTGAAAACGGATACAGTACGGAAACGAACTCGGTATCCGAAGCCTGCTGGCGGAAGCGGACGACAGGGGCGGCGAGCTTGTGTCCGTACGATGGCGAGACGAATCCGTCGTCGACGGTGAGCGCTTGGCGGACGCCTTCCAGCCCGGCGATCACCAACCCAGGCGCGCTGGCAGTGGCTCCCTGGGCCGTCGTCACTCCTTGCGCCTCCGGCGAAAGATGAAAACGCAAATCGTAGATGTGCGGATTCGGCGCCGTCAGGGTGTCACGAATCACCCAGTAAAGGCCGCGGACAAACCAGATCCGGCGCTCATGCAATGCGTCGTACTCATGGCTCCGGCAGGATCCATGCAGGAAGGCGCATCCCTCAGCCGAGCGGAAAGTGTGAAGCTGGAAGGCGGGCTCGGGGCCGCGGATCTTGAACTTGCGCTTGTGAAATTCGTAGCGGGTCTGATTGCGTTCATCGACGGTCACGGTGTTGTGATAACAAGTCCCGCGAAACCGGACGCGCCAGTTGATGCCATCGCCTTCGTGGTAGGTGTAGCGGCCGGGGTCGACCACGAGCGAACGTCCATAGGCAGCCATTTCGAAGTGGAGGAGATCGAGGTGTCCGTGATTGCCTTCGCCCAATGGGCCGCAATCGAAGATCAAGTAGCGCTCGTTCGCGAAGGGCTCATGCTGTCCCCATCCGCTGCGGAGAATCGTGTAGCCGCCGTCGGGAAACAGCTTTGCCTGCTCCGGGGGGCAACATCCGCGAGTCCCGCCAGTGGCCACGTAGAGCAGTTCTTCATCGGCGTAGAGATCGTAGCCCTGCTGGAGCAATTCGAGGTAAGAGCCGGAGTCGCCATCGCTGAGCGACGGGATGGCGCCATCGGGTTTGTGTATCCACTTGGCGAAGTCGAGGGCCCGGCGGAGCGATTCGTCGAAGCTGGGCGGCATCTCGATACCGTTGTGAAGGGCCAACCGGCGCGCGGCCAGCCAATTGCGTAGTGCCAGGTGGTGATAGTCCGTGGACTGCTCCACATGGACGCCGTCGGGCCGCAGATCGCGTTCGGCGTTCGTGGCCAGTTCCTGGCGTGAGAAATCGAGCCAAGCGGCGGAATCCCGCATCTCCGGAAACAGGACCGCCGCCAGGAATAGAGCATACAGTTCGATCGTCCGGTGATTGCGCGAGGGAGTCAGGTGAGCACGGAGATGGCTCACTTGCGCATGGAGCGATTGAAGAAATCGCGCGTGGAAATCCGCGGGGATCGGCGCGCGCGCTTCCGCGACAAAGCGATGATGCGCAAAGATCCAATTCTGCACCCGCCGGCCGGTGACATCATTGGGAAGCAGCGTGAGTGGATCGGCGGCGATCCAGGAGTCGGTCAACTCCACCCACTTGCGCCAGTAGCGTTCGTCGCCGGTCTCGGTGAATGCTTCGGCGAGACCGGCGGCGTAGTAAAACTTGTGCAGCAGGATGAACCACTCGATATCTCGGCTGGCATTCCGTACCCAGAAACCGGCGCTGGGCTCAATCACTTCGCCATTGAATTCGAACCGGCCGCCAAGGATTGCGTCGGTCTTGGCGCGGCTGGTTTGAGACGGATCCGCGACGGCTTCCACACAGCGCACGCCTCGCCGTGATTGGTAGTGCTGTAGCAGCGCGTCCGCTGTCATGCCCGCGAACGGTTCCAGCAGGAACGTCATCGAACCGCCTCCTCGAACAGCCGCAGCAGCCTCCCGGTATTGCGCCTTGCGTCGAAGCTCTCGGTCACCGTGCTGCGGGCAGCCTGGCTCAGGCGGGCCGCCAGGCGCTTGTCATCCAACAACCGCGCCATCGCCTCGGCGAGCTGAACGGGATGTCTCTGGGTAACGAGGAGACCGTTGTGTTCGTGTTTGATCAGCTCAGGTATGCCGGAAATCGAGGTGGAGATCACGGGCAGCCGCATCGCCATGGCTTCGACGAGCACGTTCGGGATGCCGTCGCGGTCACCGTTGTCCATCACCTGGCAGGGCAGCACAAACAGCGACGCATCGCGATAGATCCGCTTCAACTCTTCCTGCGTTACCGGTGGGCACATCTTGACGACGCCTTCCAATCGATGGGTCGCGATGCGAGCCCGGACGGCGGTGCTCGCGTCGCCATCGCCGCCCACGATGCGGCATTGGAATCGGTATCCGCGGCGGTGCAGGATGCTGCACGCGTCCACGAGATCGGTAAAGCCCTTCTTCTCGACGATCCGGCCCACGGATAGAAGAAGAGGGACCTCTGTGCAAGCAGGGGCGGACTCCGGAGTGAACAGCGACAGATCGAGCCCGTGATAGATGGTGTGCAGTTGCGCCTTCTCCGGCCGGAACTGATCCAGATGGTGCTGATTCGCTCCGGTGCATGTGACCGAGAACCGCGCCCGCCGTAGCTTGCGCCGCAGAAGCTTGCCGGGGTTCAGCTCTTTCAGGTAGATGTCCTTTGCGTGGGCGGTAAAACTGAAGCCTCTGCCGGACATGCGTGCCGCGAACATCGCCACTGTGGTTGCTCCGTGGCAAAAGTGCGCATGGATGTGACGGATGTGCGGCGCGTTGGCAACGATGTCATGCGCCACCGCGCCTGCTTGCAGGAATTCCTTGAAGAATACTTTGCGAGGCATCCGCCTGCCGGGCTCACGGTAGGCAACGCACATTCCGATGCACTCGGCGAACGAGGCAAGCCAGGCAAACGGGCGCTTCGCGAATAGTTGCGCGTGGGCGCCCGCGAAGCGGGGCAGAGTTTCTCGCAGCCACGAAAGAAATGAGGATTCGCCGAGTGATTCCGCCTCTGGCAGATACCGCGCGTTCGTACGGATCCGCAGTGCGTTGCCGTGCAGCTTTTGATTCTCCAGCCTTTTCATCGAGTAGACGCGAAGCGGCAGGCCGAGAGATTCGAGCAGAAAGATCTCGTTGGTGATGAACGTCTCCGAAGTACGCGCGAAAGCCTTGAGCAGGTAGGCGACCTTGGGTTCGCCCTCCGCTTCCGATCGCGGGGCCCTTGTTTCGTTCGTGATCTCAGTGGCAGTCATGGCGATTCTCATAGGCAGGGCAGGAGCGTGGTTCGCAGCGGACGCAAGGCGGTAAAGAGACCGTTTTCGACGTCGATCTGCGATGCGGTCCAGTCCGCGATCCGGTCGAGCGCGTTCATGTCCGGATAGAACCCGCCGCGGCCGGAGCGGACATACTTCAACTCCCGCACCACGGCGTCACAAAGGGTTGCCGGAGTGAGGGCGCTGGGATGAATCGTGGAGAACAGGCCCCGGTCCGCCAGCCGCTGCGTCCGGATCCATTGCTCTGCCACCGGTTCGGCTCGCGGAATTACGACCGCGCGCTTGCGGAGCGAAAGGAGTTCACAGACCGTGTTGTATCCGCCCATCGAGACGACGGCGTCGGCGGCCTTCATGATCGAGAACAGGTCCTCGGCGAACGGAAGCACATGAACGTTCGGGTGTGCGGCGAAGGCCGCGGTAAGGCGCTCCCGCTGTGCGTTCGGCATTTCCGGACCCGTCACCACTACGCTTTGTACTCCCGCCAGCCGCGAATCGTTCAGGCAGTTCGCGTAGGATTCGAGCACGGGGAAGCCGTCTTCTCCGCCGCCCGCGGTGACGAGCACCATCGGCGCGTTTGTTTTCACCCCCAAACCGGCGCGAATCCGCGCGGAATCCTGCTCACGGGGTGACCGGCCGAGATAGCCGCAGTGAACGGTTTTCGCCGCCACTGCCGGCGGAAACCGGTATTCTTCGGTCTGGTCGAAAATGCTGCGCTCCCCCATCACCAGCACAATGTCGTAGTGCGTGGCCACGCGATCGTATTGGCCCTGGCGTTCCCACGCCGCGATGGTGCGGCTGGGCTCGTCGAGAATGTCGCGGAGGATGAGCGCCGTCTTCAGTGACCGGTTCTTCCGCCGCGCGTAGGCCAACGATTGGTCCAGTTCATTCTTGATGCCACCTGGCTTCTTGTCGATCAGCATGATATCCGGACGGAATTCCGCGGTGGCCGCCAGGATCAATTGGGAGCGGAGACGGAGCGTCTGATCGATCGTGGTGCCGAGAGTCTTCGCGCTGTAGGTCTCGCTGCCAGTCCTCGTCAAGCATGGCAGCTTGATGTAGTCGAGGCGCTTCGGCAGCCGGAGAGAGTGGATCACCGGAGAGCCGGTGACCAGGAGGATAGAGAGGTCGTCTCTGTGTTCGATGAGATGCTGGCTGAGCGCCAGCATCCGCCGGATGTTGCCCAAACCGAAGGTGTCGTGCGAATAGACCATGAGCCGTGTCATTGTGTGGTTCTTTCAAACGGCGTTTCTGCGATGCCGTCTGAAGAGTGAGACAGGCGGAAAGGAGCCGCGGGAACACGAATCGGTTTCGGAAATGTTAACTCCGCGTGACAGGGTTCTGCGTGGACGGGTGCCAAGTGCGGTTGCGATGGCGATTGTCGATCGCCAGCAACAACGCGCGAAAGCTGGCCCTCCGGCAGCCTGGGGCAACGGCCGTGGGCTCTCTACGGCCGCACGGCTAGGGGCAGGTTGACCTTCGAATGGCTTCGATCATGGGAGGTGGGACACTTCGCCCATACCCGCCACCGTCGCTGATACCCGTCGCTGATACCCGTCGCTGATACCCGTCGCTGATACCCGTCGCTGATACATTGATACCTGAGTATCCAGCCTCCTCCCCGCATGCCTCGAGCGAAAAACAAAACGTGCCGCCGCCGCGCTCCCGAATCCACGTATCGCGCTGATCGAAACACCAATGACCGAAAGCCCTCGCAATCCCCGAACCCCGACTACGCCATGCTGCTGACGCCTACCGAGCACGCAGTCGCCCGCGAGGCGGTCGAGGCGCGGTACGGCCAGAGCTCCTTTGGCCGGCTTTCATGAAATCCCGGATGCCGATTTGGCTGCGGATTTCGCCGCCCGGTCAGCGTACCGTGATGGTGCCCACGTCCTGCCAACTCGTATTGTTGCCGCCGGTATCGCGC
>JAWKHI010000030.1:0-85857 GCA_041394885.1 Bryobacteraceae bacterium
CCACACCCCGCGCTCCATCTTCAGGAATCCCGCCCCCGCCGCGGCTCCAATCGCGGAGCCCGTCCAACCGCAACAGCCGGACTCCGTCCAAAAGCCCGCACTCGCCTACACCCCAACGCCAGAACGCTACATGACCGAGTCCGAGTTCGTCGAACTCCGAACCGTCATCCTCACCGCCCTGCTTCCCTACCCGGAAGCACGCAACGCCATCGCCACCGCACTCGCCAACGCCCAGGAAGATCCCCCGGCGGCCAGGACAAACTGACATGCGCGCGGACTGCTTCCTCGAAGCCGTCAACCCGGCCGTGTTTGCCACAAACCGCCTCGGCTTCTCACCGGATCCCCACCAAACTCGCGTCCTCAACGCCACCACCACGCGCGGGCTCCTCAACTGCTGCCGCCAATGGGGCAAGTCCACTTCCACCGCCGCCAAGGCCATCCACCACGCCTTCTTTCACCCGCGTGCCACCATCCTCGTCCTCTGCCCCTCCGCGCGCCAGTCGGCCGAGTTTCTCCGAAAAAGATCTCATTTCCTCGAAATGATCGGCATCCGTCCCCGCGGCGACGGTGACAACGAAATCTCACTCCTGCTCCCAAATCAGTCCCGCATCATCGGCCTCCCCGGCAACGAAACCACCATCCGCGGCTTCTCCGCCGTATCGCTTCTTCTGATAGATGAAGCCTCCCGCGTGCCGGACGCCCTTTATCTCGCCCTCCGCCCCACTCTGGCCACCTCGCCTGGAGCCGCCATCTGGCTCATGTCCACGCCCAACGGCAAACGCGGCTTCTTCTACGACACCTGGGTCGGCGCCGCCCACTTTGACGAAAACACGCCGCCAGATAACTGGTCCCGGATCACCGTCCAAGCCACGGACTGCCCTCGCATCGCCGCGTCCTTCCTTGACGAAGAGCGCGCCACACTCGGTGACCTATGGTTTCGGCAGGAGTATCTCTGCGAGTTCGTCGAGGACGAACAATCCCTTTTCCGCCAGGACGATCTCCTCGCACTGCTGTCGGACGACATCGAACCCCTGTTTCCTGTCAAAACCGGAAGGGCCTACTGACCATGGCCATCGTCACCCCTCCTTCCTACTTCGTTGGGTTGGACCTCGGCCAGCGCCGTGACTACACCGCACTCTGTGTCTTGGAGAAATCCACGCTCGTCACCGATAATCGCGATCCCGTCACTTGGCAATTCATCCAGCAGGAACGGCTCCTCATCACGCATCTGGACCGCTTCCCCCTCGGCTCGCCCTACCCCGCCATCTGCGACAAAGTCCGCGAAGTCGTCAACGTCACCCTCGCCCCGCGTCAGGATCTCCGTTCCGACGTCGTCCTCGCACTGGACGCCACCGGTGTCGGCCTCCCCGTTTACGATCTCTTGCGCACTCAGAACCTCCGCGCCTTCCTCGCCGGAGTCTGCATTACCTCCGGGACCAAACCGTCGCGGAGGGCCTCATGTACCACGTCCCCCGCCGCCAGCTCTTGTCCAGACTCCACACCCTCGCCGTCCAGCGCGGCTTCACCGTCTCGTCCAAACTCCGCCACGCCCGGACACTGCTGCACGAACTCGCCAATCTTCGCGTGCACTTCCAGGCGGACCGCGCCTACAACGTCCAGGAAGCCGCCATTACCCCCGAGAAATCAACCCAACACGACGATCTCGTCTTCGCCGCCGCCATCGCACTTTGGTTCGCCACCACGCCCGGTCCCCACTGGCCGCAACAGTCCGGCCCCCTCCCGGGGATTCATCCATGGACCAGCTATTGATCCGTCCCCTTCAGCCGGACAAAGTGTCGGGTTCCATGACAAAATGCGGTCTGTCAAGTAGAATCGGCCAATCAGAACATCAGTGAATTCAATTACTTAGTGCCTTCCGCCGACTGGCACCCGACCTGCCTTGGAAAGGGTGCCATGACCACCTCGAAACTGTTCACCACCATCCGCCACGGGATGCTGGTCCTTTTCACCTTCCTCCTCACTGCTGGCCTCGCCACCTCCCAGCCTCAGGCGCCGCGCAAGCATTCCATTGACTTCGACAACCTTCCCAAGAATCAGAAAGTAGACGTGATCGTCCGCTTCAAAGGGAGCCTCGACAGCAACAAGCTCAACCTGCTGCGCCAGCGCGGCGGGTCCGACAAGCGCCAGATCGGGCGCTTCCGTACGGCGGCCTTCCGGTCGCTGCCGGTGGCCGCCGTCGAAGCGCTCGCCAAGAATCCAAATATCGAGTACATCATTCCGGACCGCAAGGTGCGGATGTCGCTCGATTACGCCACCACTGGCATCGCCGCCGACTTGGCCTGGAACTCGAACTGGAACGGCGCCGGCGTAGGCGTCGCTGTGATTGACTCCGGTATTGCCGATCACGAGGACCTCCGGAATACGGCCGGAACGGCTTCGCGCGTGGTCTACCACGAAAACTTCAGCGGCTCGGGCGGGCTGGCCGATATTCACGGCCATGGCACGCACGTGGCGGGCATCATCGGCGCCAACGGCAACACGAGCAAGAACAGCAAGAAATGGGTCCGCGGAGTGGCTCCGGCGGTGAACCTGATCGATCTGCATGTGCTCGGAATCGATGGCACCACCGATGAGAGCGCGATCCTGGCCGCCATTGACCGCGCCATCGAGTTGAAGAGCACTTACAACATTCGTGTGTTGAACATGTCGGTGGGCCGCCCGATCTTTGAGAGCTACTCCATCGATCCTCTTTGCGTGGCGGTGAAGGAAGCCTGGGACGCCGGCATCGTGGTTGTGGTGGCGGCGGGTAATCTCGGCCGCGACAACAGCTTCGGCAACCAAGGATACGCCACCATCACTTCGCCCGGTAACAGCCCGTACGTGATCACCGTCGGCGCGCTCAACACCAAGAGCACAACGACGCGGAGTGACGACGTCATCGCCACCTACAGTTCGAAGGGCCCGAGCGCGATCGACCACTTCCTGAAGCCCGACGTCGTGGCTCCCGGCAACCGCATCCTCTCGCTCAAAGCCTCCGACACGATGACCCTAGCCACGGAATTCCCCGGCAACATCGTGCCGCAGACCGAATTCAACGACAACGGCAACGGCAACTCCAAGTACTTCCGGTTGAGTGGTACCAGCATGGCCACCCCGGTGGTGAGCGGTGCGGCGGCGCTTCTGTTGCAGAAGTTCCCCACTCTGACGCCGGACCAGGTGAAGGCTCGCCTGATGAAGACCTCGCGCAAGGATTTCGCGCCCACCATGTCGGTGACAGACCCGGTGACGGGGCAGACTTTCACGAGCAACCATGACATCTTCACCGTCGGCGCCGGCTACATCGACGTCAACGCCGCGCTCAACGACACCGGCCTTTCGTCGGCCAGCAGCGGCAGCGCGCTGTCTCCGCAGGTGGTATCCAACTCGATTACCGGCGAAACGTCGATCGTGATGGGCACCAATGTGATCTGGGGAACCAACGTGATTTGGGGCACCAACGTGATCTGGGGAACCAACGTG
This sequence comes from Bryobacteraceae bacterium, assembly GCA_041394885.1. Classification (GTDB taxonomy): domain Bacteria; phylum Acidobacteriota; class Terriglobia; order Bryobacterales; family Bryobacteraceae; genus DSOI01. The sequence continues at coordinate 3,481 of JAWKHI010000030.1, forward strand.
ATTTGGGGCACCAATGTGATCTGGGGCACCAACGTGATCTGGGGAACCAGTTCCGGAGCGTCCGGATATAACGTGATCTGGGGTACGAGCGCCGAGAGCGCCAGCAACCTCACCAGCGCCATGAGCAATCGCTTCATAGGAGGAGGGGAGAACTAGGCAGGAGCCCGCCCTTGCGGTCAATAGGAGAAACTGCCATGCCTCCCCGGGCAAAACAATACGCCATCGCTGTGAGCGGCGCCGGAGGAATCCTGTCCCTGGCTGCGGTTCCCGAACTCGCGGAACTGGAACAGTCAGCGGCCACGATGATTCGCTTCCTGGCGTTCCTCATCCCCGCCATCGCCACTTCCGTTTGGCAGATGCGGCTGCCGATGATCGCCAGCTCCTATTCCTGGAGCTTCGTCTTCGTCCTTCTGGCAGCGATGCATCTCAGCCTGCCTGAGACGATGATCGTCGCCGCCGTCGCTGGCCTTCTCGCGACCGTCGCCGGCCAGGCCACACGGCCCTCGCCGCTCATGATCGGTTTCGGCGCTGCCAACCTGATTCTCAGTGCCACGGCCGCCTGGTCCCTGGCTCACCACGTGGGCTCCGGCACCGGCAGCGGTCCGGCAGCGCTCGCCGCCGCCGCCGCCGGCTACTTCGTCACCAACACCGTCCTGCTGTCCAGCATTCTCGCCCGGCTGCAGGGCAAGCCGCTCGGCGAGGTCTGCCGCGAGTGGTACCGCGGACCGTTCATCTACTTCCTGATCGGCGTTACGCTGATCGGTCTTGTCCCGCTGCCGGGGTCGAGCGTACCGGGGGAAGCTTGGCTACTTCTGATTCCGCTACTGTATCTGGTCCATTTCTTCCACGGTCTGAGCCGGGGCCAGAATGACGGATCGGACCAGCAGAACGCCGCCGCCGGGATGCCTATGCGAGCCCGCATTCACCTGTCGCTGGTGATCCTGCTCGGGTCGGTGCTGCTCGGCTACGGGATGCGTCTTTGGGACTCTCCCGACGCCGTTCGTTTCGCGGCGTTCCTGCTAGCCTCCGCCGTTCTGTCGGCATGCAAGGTGAAGCTGCCCCGCACCGACACCGCCATCTCACTCGGGTTCATCCTGACCCTCGCCGCGATCGCGCAACTGAGCCTGCCGGAAACCATGCTCATCGCCGGTTTGTCGACGCTCGTTCAGGCCTACTGGAAACCGGTCCGCAAACCGCTGCCGATCCAGGCGCTGTTCAACTTCTTCAGCCTGGCGATCAGCAGCGCCGCCGCCTTCGGAGTATCCCGATTCGCTCTCGAATCGGCCTTGGCTGACAGCCCGGCGGCATTCTTCGCGGTAGCCGCCACCGTTCTCTATGGCGTCAACAGTGTCATCGTTGCCGTCATGATCGCCCAGCTCGGCGGCAAGCCGCTCAGCTCCGTCTGGCAATGGAGTAACTTCTGGATGTTGCCGTACTACCTTGTGGGCGCGGCCGCGGCCGCGGTGGTCTCCTCGGTTGGTCAACATGCCGGCTGGCAGGCGTCTCTCCTGGTTCTCCCTCTCATGGCCCTGCTTCATGTCAGCTACCGGCTCAAGGTCCAGCAGTTTGTGGAGTCGGCCGCGAGCACACGGCACTGATGGTCTGCCCGCCGAAGACTACAGCCTTCCCAGCTCGTAGTCGAGGCGGGAGAGCCGGAGCTGGAGTTCGTAGCGAGCGGCGGCGTTCTGGACATCGGCGCTCAGGCGGGCGGTCTGCGCCTGCGTGAGTTCGACGATAGAACTTAGTCCGAGGTCATACCGGGACTGGGCGAGCCGGAGCGCCTTGGCAGTCTGGTCGCGATAGCGTGCGGTAGCGGCGACGCGCCGCAGCGCGTTGTCTGATTCGATCCAGGCGAGCTTCACTCCGCGGGCGATGCTGAGTTCGCGTTCGCGCAACGTCTGTTCGGCGAGTTGGGCGCGGAGAGAGGCTTCGTCGCGGCGGGCGGCGTTGAGGTTGCCGTTGAACACGGGGACCGAGACGGTGAGGCCGATTCCGCCGTAACGGGTATTGAGGCGGGGGTCGCCGGCCGGGACGAAGCCTCCTGCTCCAGCCAGAGACAGAGTGGGCATCACCAGACGTTTTTCGGCCTCGGCGAAGTGGCGGGCGGCGTCGATCTGTCTGCGCAGGACGGCGAGTTCGGGGCGGGCGTTGCGAGCTTCCGCGATCAGTTGATCGATAGGTGCGCCCTCGGGAAGCCGGCCGGTGGAATCGGCGAGCAGCCACTCGCGGTCCGGCTCGAGTCCCATGGCCGCGGACAGCTCGGCTTGCGCGGTTCGGGAGGCATTGGAAGCGCGATCGAGTTCGAGTTCGGCTTCGGTGACGCCGACCTCGGCGAAGCTCACATCGAGGGTTGACTTTAAGTTGTTTTCCGCAAACGCGGACACTTGCCGCAAGAGTATGCGCCGGCTCTCGAGCGCCTGCCGGGTGGCTTCGATGGTTTTGGCGGCGAGAAGGGCCGAGTAGTAGGATTGGCGAACGGTGAGAATGATCTCAGCCCGGCGGGCGCGGATGTTCTCGCCTTCTGCCGCGGCGCGGTCACGTGCGGCGTCGATCAGGTTGCGGGTGCGGCCGAAGTCATAAAGGAGCTGGCTGAGGTTGAAGCCGGCGCCGATGCGGCTGAAGAGAGATGACGCATTGAGCGCTCCGGCGCCGATGCGGGAGCCGTGGTCGGCCACCGAGCCGGACAACGCACCATTCAACACGGGGAGCCGCGCCGCGCCGAGTTGGGTGGGAATGGTGCCGGCCGCGGCGGCCGACAGACGAGCGGCAGTGAGGGCGGGATGACTACGGAGGGCCAACTGTTCGGCTTGTTCGAGCGTCAACGGCTCAGGCTGGCCCTGTGCGGCCAGCGCGGCGGGAAGCAGGATTGCGAGGAGTCTCATGCGGAATTGCGATTCGGGCCCAGACGCGAGTAGACGGCAAGATACGCGGCCGGCACGATGATGACGGTCAGCAGCAGTGACATAGTCATGCCGCCGATAATGGTGCGTGCCAGCGGCGCGTAGGCTTCGCTCCCGGTGCCGAGTTGGAGCGCCATTGGAATCAGGCCGATGATGGTGGCAAGCGAGGTCATGAGAATGGGGCGGAGACGCACACGGGCGGCCATCGCGACCGCGTCCAGGATCGCCATGCCTTCACCGCGGAGGCGATGGGTGAACTCGACGAGCAGAATGCTGTTGGATACTACGATGCCCATCATCATGACGACGCCCATCAACGTGAGCACGTTCAACGTTGTCCCGGTGAGCCAAAGCATGACAAGCACGCCGATCAAGCCCATGGGGACGGCGAGCAGGATCAGCAGCGGATCGAGGAAGGAACGGAACTGTGCGACGAGGATGAGGTAGAGCAGCACGACGGCGAGGATCAGTCCGGCGCCGAAGCTGCGGAATGACGAGCGCATGCCCTCGAGAGAACCACGGAGATCGACGCGAACGCCGGTGGGGAGCTTGGTTTCCGCGACGGCGCTTTCGATGCGGCGTCCGTGGGCGCCGAGGTCCTCGGTGTCGAAGTTGACGTAGATGTCGGCGACCTTGCGGAGACCGTAGTGTGCGACCTCGGTGGCCGATTGGGCGCGGTCGATTGCGGCGACGGTGTCGAGCGTTGTGAGTCCGTGGCCATTGGCACGAAGTGGGATCTGGCCAAGGTCATCGACGGCGGCGATACGGCGCTCGGGGTATTGGACGGTGAGGTAGTAGTCGTTAGCGCTGCGGGGGTCGGTCCAAAACGTGGGCGCGATCATTTGGTTCGAGGCCACGGAGGTGATGACATTGCTCACTACTTCGCGCTGGGTGAGACCCAGCAGGCTGGCGCGGTGGCGGTCGACCGAGATCTGGAGGGCAGGCGCGGCGATGTCCTGGGGGAGGTAGACTTCGGTGACTCCGGGCAGGGTGCGGATGCGGCGGGCGAGATCGGTGGCGGTGTCGAAGATGGACTTGAGGTCGGGTCCACTCACCTGGACGTTGATCGGCGCGGGCATGCCGAAGTTGAGGACGGAATCGACGATACCGCCCGACTGGAAGAAGGTGGTCACCTCGGGCATCTCTTCGCGGAGCTTTTCGCGCACGCGCGCCATGTATTCGTAGCTGCCGGTTTTGTGATGGGGCTTGAGGCTCACCTGCAGAAAACCCATGTGGGGGCCGGAGTTGCTGGTGTAGATAGCGGAGAAATCGGGGACGACGCCGATGTTGGAGATCATGAGTTCCCGATCTTGGCTGGGGACGATGCCGGTGACGATCTGTTCGGCTCGCGCGATGCGCGCCTCGGTCAGTTCGAGGTTGCTCCCGAGCGGGGTCTTTAGGTTGATGACGAACTGGCCGGGGTCCGTGCGGGGAAAGAAGGTCGTTCCGAGGAGAGGGAGAATCGCAAGGCTCGCGCCGAAGAGCAAAAGCAGCGCGGCGACGGTGAAGACGGGCTGGCGGAGAATAAGGCGGAGGGTGCGGTCGTAGACGGTCATGAAGGCAATGAATACCCGGTTGAAGTGGAAAAACCAGCCCTTCGCGGAGTGATCGGAGTGCGCCGGCGCGGTGATGAAACGGGCGCAGAACAGAGGCACGATGGTCATGGCAACGAAGTAGCTTGCGATCAAGGCGAGGACGACGGTGAGGCCGAGGGCGCTGAAGAGGTCTCGACTGACGCCATGGAGGAAGACCACCGGGAAGAAGACAACGGCGGTGGTGAGGGTGGAGGCGAGGACAGGCAGCGCGACCTCACTGGCGCCGCTAAGCGCAGCGGCGGCCGGGGCATCGCCGAGGTCCATGCGGCGGAATATGTTCTCGAGCACCACCACGGAGTCGTCGATCAGCCGCGAGAAGGCAAGTGCGATTCCGCCGAGCGTCATCGAATTGATCGAGCCGCCGGTGGCCTGGATCGCGATGATGGCCGCGAGGGCGGAGAGCGGAATCGAGAAGAAGACAGCGGCGGTGGCGCGGAAGCTCCCCAGGAAGAGGAGGATCATGACTGAGGTGAGCACCAAGCCGATGGCGCCCTCTTCGGCGAGGGTCGTGATCGCATTGCGGATGAAGCGGGACTGATCGAATACGACCGACGCGGTGAGCTCCGACGGGACGTCGAGGAGGTTGCCGATCTCACGCCGCACCGAGTCGACGATGCTGATCGTGTTGGAGTCGCCTCCCTGGCGTAGAACAGGCTGGTAGACGGAGGGTTGCCCGTCGACGCGGACCACGTTGTACTGGATCTGCGCCGAGTCCCGGACGTCGGCGACATCGGAGATGCGGACCATGGCCGACCCGCTGCGTTTGATGGGCAGATCGGCCACGCCCTGGAGATCGGTGAACTGAGCGTTGGAGTAGATGGGGTAGTCGAGTGGACCGATCCGGATGTTTCCGGAGGGCATGACGACGTTGGCGTCGTTCACTGCGCGAACGATGTCCATGGCGCTAAGGTGATAGGCGTCGAGCCTGGCGGGATCGACGTAGATCATGATCTGGCGGTAGCGTCCGCCGAACGGCGGCGGTACGGCGGCGCCGGGGAGCTTGGCAAGTTGGGTGCGTACCCGGTAGTGGCCGATGTCGCGTAAGGCCGCTTCGGTGAGTGTGTCGGCTTTCAAGGCCACGAGACAGACAGGGAGGCTCGCGGCGTCGAACCGGAGGACGTAGGGAGGCAGCGTGCCGGGAGGCATGCGCCGCATTTCCGCGGCGGCGAGATTGGTCATGGTGGACGTGGCCGAATCGGGATTGGTGCCTGGCTGGAAGAAAATCTTGATGATCGCCGCGCCGGTGAGTGATCGCGACTCGATGTGCTCGATGCCCGGAGCCAGCGTGAAGAAACGCTCCTGGCGCTCAGTGATGTTTTTCTCGACCTGCACGGGCGGCATTCCGGCGTAGAAGGTGCCGACGACCACCGCTGTGAGGTCGAGCTTGGGGAACATGTCGACGGGCATTCGCGAAACCACCATGCCGCCGATGACGCAGAGCATGAGCGCGAATACCACTACGAAGTAGGGGTGCCGTAGCGAAAACGATGGCATCAGTGAGAGGCTCCGGTGGCGCGAGGCTCCACACGCAGGCCCGCCTTCAGCAGGCTCCGATCGCCGACGACGACACGGTCATCCACGGAGAGGCCGTCGAGCACTTCGAGCGCGGCGGCGTTCTCCATACCGGTCCGGATGGTGCGCTGCTCGAGAACGTTGGCGGTATTGACGACGAAGACCCATCGGTTGCCTCCGCTCACGCTGACGGCTTGCACCGGTACCACCGGGACACGCTCTTTCTTGTTGACCGTAAATTTGGCTTCCGCGAACATTCCGGGCAGCAGGTCTTGCCTCGGGTTAGGGACATCGATCTCGACTTCCATGGTTCGCGTTTCGAGCTGCACATTGCCGGTGAAGCGCGCCACGCGGCCGGTGAGAATCCGGTTGGACGCGGCAGCGTGGATCTCGGCCGCCAAGCCGCTGCGAATCATGGGTACGATTGCTTCCGGAACGGTGGCCACGAAGCGGAGCCGTGCGAGTTCCGCGAGGTGGACGAGCGGCGTGGTCTGCGTGTGGGATGCGGTGCCGGCCTGGATGAGCGCACCAGGGTCCGCGTAACGTTTGGTCACGATGCCGGCGAACGGCGCGGTGATGGTGGAGTAGGCGGCCATGGCGCGTGTCCTGCGCTCTCCGGCCTTGGCTGCGTCGATCTGATGGGCTACGGCAGCGATGGAAGCTCTGGCGGCGGCCACTTCAGCGGCGGCATTCTTCTCACGGGCAGCAGCTTCGTCGATCTCCTGGCGGGCGATGAGGCCAGGCTCTTTCTCGTCGACGCCACGGAGGCGAGCGGTGACGGTCCGGGTCAGTTCCAACTGAGCTTCGGCCCGTTGGAGTTGGGCGTTGGCGCGGACGAGGTCGGCTTCGACGCGGTTACGGTCCGCCGCCGATTGCGCAAGCTCGGCTTCGAGTTCGGGAACCTCGAGCAGGGCAATGGTCTGGCCCCGCTGAACACGGGATCCGGCGTCGACATGGATCTCTTTTAGGAAGCCGGCGACTTTGGCGTGGAGGTCAGCTTCCTGATAGGCCCGGAACTCGCCCGGCAAAACGACCTCGCGCGAGAGCAGATCGTAGCCGACGGTGGTGACAGCAACGCCCGGCGGTTGCACTATCGCCGCCTCTGCCGGAGGGTTGGGGGAAACGGTCGCGGAAGAATTGGAACACGCCTGTACGAGGAGTGCCAGGGAGATTGAAGCGGCCACACGCGGCTGACGCATGGAACAATATTACAATAATGTGACAATTGCGTTACAAACCGGAGACTACGCGGGTACCGGTACGTTTATGCAGACGTACGTGTCGATCTCGCGAACCGGTTCGTTGGAGTCAGGGTGAGACGCGCCAGCGGAGTGCCACTACTCCGCTGGAGCCGTGCGGCGCGCGATCGGCGGATTCATGTGACAGTGCTGGCACACGGCGGTTTGCAGTTCACGGTCAATCTTGTGCGACGCCGGCCGGAACGGGGCCATTTCGGCATGGCATCCGGTGCAGTTCCAATCCCGATCGAGCACCAGTTTGTGCGCGACCTCGAAATGCCAATATCCCGGACGCTTGGCCGCGATCAGTTTGCCGACGTCGTGACAGCCGCGGCAGGCGGCCGCGGCTTTTGGATTCACGGCCGGCGGCGCGGTGCGCACGATCTTGCCCGCCGGGGGCGGCGCGGCGGGTTTCACTTTCAACGACGCCGCGACGGTCTGCGCGGCGATGCGGCCCATCAGGATGCAAGGGCCGAGGAAGGTGCCCTCCATGCCGTTTTTGCCGTTGAGCCCGCCGAAGCCGGTCGCCTCGCCGGCGGCAAGGAGTCCGGGTATGGGTTTGCCGTCGTGGCCGAGCACGCGCGTGGCGAGGTCCACCTGGATGCCGCCCATGCTTTTGCGGATGAGGATGAACATCGGGGCGGCGTAGAACGGCGGTTCGGCGATCTTGCGGAGCGGCGCGGCCAATGAGCCGCGGACCTTCACTTTCGGGCCAAAGCGATGAAAATCGGTGTCGTCGCCGGCTCCAACCATGGCGTTGTAGCGTTCGATGGTGGCTTGCAGCGCATCTTTGGGCAGATCGACGCGCGCGGCGAGTTGTTCGATCGAATCGGCGCGGAGGATGAAGTCAGGCGCCTCGAACAGGGCATCCAGCCGGTCCTGCGAAAAGCCGGCGTGAATCACACGAAAGCTCTTGCGTCCTTCGGCGTCGAACACGGCCCAGAAGCGGGCGGGCTGCTGCGCCGCGATGACGGGGATGGTGGCCTTGGGCTCGTGCTGCTCATGAACAAAGCGTTTGCCCTGGGCGTTTACCCAGATGGCGGCGGACGAGGAAACGAAGAAGCCACGCTCGCCTTTGGGATCGAACGGATCGGGCAATCCGCTGGCGTAATTCCACTGGTGATCGAGATTCGCGGAAACGCCGCCGGCCTGGCCAGCCAGATCCATACCACTGCCGAAGGCGAAGAATCCTCCGCCGGCGAGCACCCTTTCAGGCACGGGAACGCCTTCGGGCCAGTTTGCGCGGACAAGGTCCAGTTGGGCGCCGAAGCCGCCGGTGCTGAGGAGAACCGCGCCGCCGGAAAGCTTCGTTGCCTTGCCGGTGCGGAGGTTGCTGGCTTCCACACCGGTGACCCTGCCGTCGCGCACCTGCAGGGCAGTCACGCGGTGGTTGAGCAGAAACGTGACGCCGCCCTGGCGGAGGATCTCGCGATACACGGGAATCACGAGGCCCAAGCCCTGCCCTCGCGGCGAATGAAAACGCGCGACGCTGTTGCCGGCGCCGTTCACCGAGGCAAACAGGAATTCGGTGCCGAGCGCGGTCATCCAGTCGTGAATCTCGGTTTTCGAATTGCGAACGTAGTAGCGGACCCATTCCTCCTTGGCGTCTTCGCCCCACGACATGAAATCGCGGAAGGCGATCTCGGGTGTGTCGACGATCTTCAACCGCTCCTGGAGCGGCGTGCCGATCAGCGACAGGCCGCCGGAGGAAATGACGGCGTGGCCGCCGGGCACCGAGTTCTGCTCGATCACGGTGACCTCGAGGCCGGCGCGCGCGCCTTCGAGGGCGGCGGAGAGTCCGGCGATACCGGCTCCGACCACGATCAGGTCGGGGTTGGCGGCGCGGGCGAAACAGGTGACGGTGAGGAGTAGGAATGCGAGACGTGGCATGAAGAGGAAAGCAATCCGCCTTAGTCTACATCGCGCTTACTGGGCATAAAAGTACGGTATCGCCATTCGCCGATGGACGCCGCGCGCAAGGTGGGAAACCGCTTGACGCCGAACTTGCCGATGACGTTCAGCGGCGGCCTCGCGGGCCAGCGGATCATCGACGCCGCGGCGCGGGACAGCGTGTCCAAAAGCTCCGGTTGGCAGGCGGCTGGAGCGATCACGCTCCCTTAGCGTTGCCTGATCGACCTCCGCCCCGAGGGTGAGCAGGTCGTCCGGCTGCTGTTCGGAACCGGTATTTCGCACCCAATGGTTCCTCGCCGACAGCGCCGGAGGCGAAGCCTCACCGTATGCGGGGCCGCGGCGACGTGGAACTGCCCGCCACCGTCGACGACAGGCAGACGAACAACCTGATGGATACGCGTCAGAACATCCGCCAGAGAGATTCCTTCGGCTTCGTCATCTTGAAGCCGCGGTACCACACACAGACCGGATACAAAGCAACCAGTACACAGGCCCAGACGAGGTACGCCATCTCGAGCGACCCCGGCTCTCGGAACAACACCAGTCCGCAAATGGTGAGCAGGTAGAAGTGGGCCAGGTAGAAAAACAGCGGTGTCTGGCCGAACACGATCAACGGCGAGCGGACCGAGGTCCACTGCCTCGGCAACCGGATCAGAATGGCCACCAACAGCAAGCCGATACCCACCGCCATCGTCCAGAAGACCAGTGACGGCGGGTACTTCACATTGTTGAGAAATTCGATCCATCCGGCGTCGCGAGGCGCGCGTATGTTACCCCATCCGCCCACGGCTCGCAGTGCGATGGCACTTAGCAAAAAGATAGCGCCGACGATAGGAACGCGGCTGGCGGCCCGGACCGGATCCCGCCGCCACCAGTAACCGAAGAACATACCCGCCGCGGCGACGCCCAGCCATGGGATGACCGGGTAAACGACGAGTAAGTGTTGAGAAATTCCCGGCGCTAACAGGATGGCGTGCCACATGGGGCCGATCGCGCCCGAAGCCGGCAATAGCGTATTGGTGGCGAACACGCTCAACGCGGCGGTGAGGAGCCACGTCCAGGGCGCGAGCCGCAGCAGCAATCCGCAGGCGATGAGGACAAGCCCGAGCCCCGAGAGGGTGATCAAGGCCCAATACAGGGAGCTGCCATCGTTGGGCGGTGGGGCCGCGATCCGGCTGAGACTCACCGCGGGCGCCTTCATCTGTGACTGCAAAACCATCAGCGGCGTTTCCAGAATCTGTGCGATCAGGAGCAGTGCCGCGCCCCGGCCCACGGTGCGGCGGATGACAGCGGCCTCTGTCCATCCGGACTGGCGGCGGGAAGCTCCAAACCAGTAGACGCCGGCGCCCATCAGAAAAAAGAAGCCAGGAGCGCATAAGTGCGTGATCCAGCGAGTGAGAAACGGGAAGGCGGCGTCGTAGGCGCTCATCGCGCCGGCCCAGAATTCGCTGCCGTGCTGGCGTGCAATGAAGGCGCTCGAATGATCGATCGCCATCAGGATCATGATCAAGCCGCGGTAGGCGTCGATCGATGCGTAGCGGGCGGCTGGGTGGGAGTCTGTCGCCGGTAGGCTCAAGCGAGAATCTCTTCCACCACCCGGCCGTGCACGTCGGTCAACCGGAAGTCCCGCCCGGCGTACCGGTAGGTGAACTTCTCATGATCGAATCCCATCAAGCGCAGCAGGGTCGCATGCAAATCGTGAACGTGGACACGATCCTGTTCGGCGCGGAATCCGAAATCGTCGGTTGCGCCGTGGACGTGTCCGCGCTTCATTCCGCCGCCGGCCACCCACATCGAGAACCCGTAGGAGTTGTGATCGCGGCCGTTGTCTCCGTTCAGGTTCGATCCGAACGCGGCCAGTTCCACCGTGGGTGTACGGCCGAACTCGCCGCCCCAGATCACGAGCGTGTCGTCGAGCAGACCGCGCTGCTTGCAGTCCCGCAGAAACGCGCCGATGGGCCGGTCGCACTCGGCCGCCAGCCGCGTGTGATTCTCCTTGACGTTGTTGTGCGCATCCCACGGCTGGCCCGCGCCGTGCCACACCTGCACGAAGCGGACGCCGCGTTCGATGAGCCTGCGCGCGATGAGCGCCTGCCTGCCATATTGGGTATCGCCGTACATCTCCCGGATCGACGCGGGTTCGCGGGAGAGATCGAACACATCCGCGGCTTCCATCTGCATCCGGTAGGCGAGTTCGAACGACTGTATCCGGGACTCGAGATTGGCGTCGCCGGCGCGATCCTCACTGTGACGACGGTTCATCGCGGCCAGAAGATCGAGTTGCCGGCGTTGCGCATCGCGCCCCTGCGAGGCGCGAATGTTCTCGATCAGCCGCTCGGGTCTGGTCTCTCGCGTGTCGATGTGCGTCCCTTGATAGGCGCCGGGCAGGAACGCCGAGCGCCAGTTGTGGGTGCCGCGCACCGGCAGCCCACCCGGGCACAGCGCGATGAAACCCGGCAGGTTCTGGTTCTCGGTGCCCAGTCCATAGGTCACCCAGCTGCCGAAGCTGGGCCGGACTTGCGTCACCGTGCCGCAGTTCATCATCATCAGCGACGGCTCATGATTGGGAACCTCGGTGTGCATGGAACGGATCACGCACAACTCGTCCGCCATGGAGGCGATATTCGGGAAGATCTCACTGATCTCGATACCGCTTTGGCCGTGTTTGCGAAAGGCGAAAGGCGACGGGTACGCCGCACCGGTCTTGCGCTCCGTGCGCAGGTGAATCGGAATGGCGCGTCCGGCGTAGGTGGCGAGAGCCGGTTTGGGGTCGAGCGTATCCACCTGCGACGGCCCACCGTTCATGAAGAAATGGACGATGCGCTTGGCACGCGCGGGAAGCGGCGGCGACTTCGCCGAGAGCGGACCGGGCGTGGCGAATGCCTCCGGCGCCATCGCCGGCAACGCCAGCCAAGGCAGCCCCATTCCCGATCGTTGCAATAATTCCCTTCTCGTCATTGGCCTATCAATCCACAAACGCAAACTCGTTCGACATCAGCAGCACTTGCGCCAGTTGCGACCGCGGGCAGCGCGGCTCCAGCGGCGGTCCGGCGAAATCGGCGGCAGCCTTCCACTTCGAATCGCCGCCCACCGCCGTGATGGACGGGCTCCAGGTGAAGCGATCCTCTTCGGCGTCTTCGATCGCGTCGACGGCGAAGTCGATGGTATCACCGGCGCGCACCTCGACGCCGGCGACGGCGGTTTCCACCTTGCGGGCCTTCTTGGCTGCCTCGCTGCTCTCGCCTGCTGTGACCGGCTCCGGCGGGCCGAAAGTCCACTCGCCGAGCACACCCAGCCGAGAGTGGACGATCCGCGCGCGAATGCCGTCGGTCAACCCGAAGCGCCGCACGAACTGATCCACGGGATGGGAAAGAGACCCCGCGATATCGACGGTTCCGCCCGACGGCGCAACCCAACGGCGGATAACGGCGTGGCGTGCATCGGGGCCGGGCGCGCCGCCGGTTGCGGTGAGTGAGGCAACGCCCGAGTCGGGATGCGGCAGCAGCGATGCCGCCTGCCATGTGTCCTCGACGAAGAACTCGAACGGCGTGAAAGCGGCTACGCGTCCGGCGGCGGCATCGAACTCGCCGTACCCGTATCGCCATGGCGGCGCGGCGCCGGGAGCAGAGGCGCACGGTTCTGAAACCGCGAATGCCGCGCGCTCGGCCTCCGAAGGCAGGCGTCCGAGCGCGTGCCGGAACATCTCGCCGATGCCGGGCGACCGCTCAGAAAGGCGCCTTGCCTGTTCGGCCACGAACTCGCTGTTCATCAGGAATAGCGACTGCTGCGGCACGGTCGTGTTGTCGCGCTGCTCGGTGTGCCGCTCGGGATCGGCATAGTCGAACGCCTTGAGCAGCGCCTGCGCGCGTTCCCGCTCGACGAACGCGTACATGGTGCGGCGCGGATCGGCGGGCAGCGATTCCAGGGAAAATGACGGTCCGCCGATACGTTCGTCGAGGCGCCCGGCGGCCACCAGCATCGAGTCTCGCAGAGCTTCGAAATCGAGCCGGCGGCGGTTGTGACGCCACAGGAGCCGGTTGTCAGGATCGATGGCCCGTGCCGCGGCATTGTCGCTCGAGGAGCGGCGATACGCGTCCGAAAGCACGATGCGGCGGATGAGCTTCTTGGTTGACCAGTCGTCGCGCATGAGCGAATCGGCGAGAAAGTCTAGCATGGCGGGATGGGAAGGCTCATCGCCGCGCGTGCCGAAATCGGAGGCCGATCGCGTGAGACCTTCGCCGAACAGATGCATCCAGACGCGATTCACCCACACGCGCGCTGTGAGTGGATTCGATGGGTCGACAATGGCGCGCGCGAGATCCAGACGTCCGGCCCCGTGGGTGAACCGCGCCGGTTGTTTCCCGCCGATCACGGACAGAAATTGCGGTGGAACCTCGGCCCCGGGGTCGTTCGGATTGCCACGAATGAACACGTGCGCCGGCACGATCCGCGCATTGTCGGCCACCTGCATCGCGCGCGGGGGTGCTCCCAGGAGCGCGCCGCGATAGGCATAGTCGGCAAAAACGCGATCTCGCTTCCAGCGGAGATTATTGGTGGTATTGAAGTCGCCTTCGGTGAGTACGTGGATGAAATCCTCGAGCGGCAGTGACGGTGGAGCGGCCGGCGTTTCCAGAAAGCCGGAATCGGCGAGGCGGCGGACGATGGCGTCCAGGGTGGCGTCGTCCAATTGTTGGGCCCCCGACAGGGTCCGGTCTCCGGCCGTCCATGCGCGCCAGCGCTGCAGGATGCGCAGGTTGAGATTCCTCTCCTTGGAGAGGTTCTCCACCTGTGGGTTCGTCATGCCGCGGGCTTCCCACGCCGTGCGCAGGTACTTGGCGACGGTCTCGGGCTGGCGCGCCTCGGCGGCGATCTCAGCGAGGCGCTCGCGCTTGTAGCCGTCGATGGCGGCGAGGCGCGTGGCCAGGCGTGGAAGATAGTAGCGGTCAAGCGGAGAGGCGGGGCCGGGGGGCGCGGCGGGCGCCGGATCGGCGGGAGAGTGCGTGTTCGCGAAAACACCATAGAGCGAGTAGTAGTCGCGCGTGGGGATGGGATCGTACTTGTGATCGTGGCAGCGCGCGCAACTCACCGTGAGCCCGAGAAAGGTGCGGGTCACGGTGTCGATGCGGTCGTCGACGTTGTCGGGCTGGTTGGTGAGCCGCGGCGTGTTGAAGCCAAGCGAAAGAAAGCCGAGCGCGGGCAGGTGGGCGGACCCTTCTTCCAACTGGTCCGCCGCGAGTTGCCTCACCACGAAACGGTCATAGGGCATGTCGGCGTTGAAGGCGCCGATCACCCAGTCGCGATAGGTGAAGGCGTAAGGAAGCGGACGTTGTTGAAGCCGGCATCGGAGAATCGAGCCAGGTCCAGCCAATGGCGTCCCCAGCGTTCGCCGAATCGAGGCGAAGCGAGAAGCCCGTCGACCAGGCGTTCGTAGGCGCGCGGATCGGCATCGGCCTCGAAAGCGTCGATGGCGGATGCGGACGGCGGCAGGCCAGTGACGTCATAGGAGACGCGGCGGATGAGGGCCCGGCGGTTGGCTTCCGGATTCGCCGCGATGCCGCTTCGGGCCAGCGCAGTGCGGGCAAACGCATCGATGGAGGAGCCGGGTGGAAAGTCCCGCCGCAACGGCTGCCAGGACCAATGCGGTTTCCGGGCGCCGCCGGCCTTGGCAGAGGCGGTGGCCGTGCTACGCTCAGCCGGCCAGGGTGCGCCGATTCGGATCCATCTTTCGAGGTCCGCGATCTCGGCGTCAGGCAGCTTCGCCGCCGGGGGCATCCGCAGACCCTGATACTTTACCGCCTGCAGCAGCCTGCTCGCTTCCGGGGACCCGGGCTCGACGACGGGACCATGATCGCCGCCACGCAGCATTGCCTCGCGCGAATCGAGCAACAGGTTGGCGAAGCGCATCTTCGAGCTCGCACTGTGGCAGGAGTAGCAGCGGGTGGCGAGGATGGGGCGGATTTTCGACTCGAAGAAGTCGTTCGAATTGGCGGCCGTTTCCGCGCGCGGCGTCTGCGCCCAGGCGCCAGGCAATGCGGCGCCATGCCAAGCGATGGCAGCCGATCCGAGCGCGAGCAATCGCAAAGGCGTCACGACACGATTATATTCGGCTGGGGACGCGTGGCAAAGAATCCGGGCGAGCCGCTTCCGTGTACGGGCTTGGATCCTCCCGGGCGTCCGCTACTTCGGGCATCCTTTGGCTTGAATCGCGCTCGCTGGCGCCGCGCTCACCGTTCCGGCGTCGGCCGGCATGGCCGCGCCTTCGGGGACGATCCAGACTTCCACGCGGCGGAAGGGCGCGCGTGGATCGGTGGCAGACACGCGGCTGCCGCGGCGCTCGGTGCTGGTGCCGCAGAAGGCGGGCATCGTCTTCGATTTCTGGCCCGTGCCTGCAAAGCCTACCAGCACCCGATTGAGTTCCATAGCCGGACAGATGCCGGACCCCGCGCTGATCACCGCGGCCGCGTTCAACACGCGCTCGCGATCGAGCGCGACGGCGGCGCGCGATCGGCGCCGTCCTCGCGAAGAAGCCCTGGATTCGTTGGCATCCATGTGGCCTACCAACACCACCTTCGCTCTCGGATCCTGCTGCAGTTTCGGAGCCACCAACTCGAGGAGCAGACGCTTGCCGCAGTTGTTGACGCGAGTATCGCCCGCCGCGAAGATCACGTCGTCGAGCCGCTGCGCCACGGGAGCCAGTTTCACGACAACGGTGGATTGCGCCGTGGCCGTCCGGCCCTGGTCATCGGTGGCGGTGGCGGTCACGGTCACCGTCTTGCGCTGCAAGCGGGACCGGTCACTCATGTTGAAGCCGACGCCGTTGGAGTTGAACAGCACGCCGCCATTGGTGGGCGTGACCGTACCTTCCGTGGTGCGATAGCTCAACTTCGGCGTGGCGCCGCAGGCGTTGGGCTGCGTCTGGAAAAGCAAGGTCGCGCTCTCGCTGGAGAAGATTTCCTGCGTGGCCGCGCCAGCCGCCCGCACCGCCGGCTCGCCGCAATCGCGGATCTCCACCTTGGTGCACTGACGACTTTCCGCGTAGCCGGGCGCCGTTACGCGCGCGCAGATCTCATACACACCCGGGGCGCGGCCCGCCGAATCGAATGTGAAGATTGGTCCGGTCTCGCTCTGGCGATCGCCGTTCACGGTCCATTCGTAGGTGGGCGTGACACCGGCCGGCAGATCGGTAGTCGCGGTGATCTTGCTCGATTGGCCGGGCGCGGTCTGCTCCGGATTGGCGCTCAGACTCACGTTGAACTTCGATGCCGCCGATCCCGTCACCACGATGTTGGCGCAATCGGAGCCGGTGGAGTAATCCTTCGCGGTGGCGCTGACGCAGATCTTGTGCGCGCCGGGCGCTCCGCTAGAAAACGTAAAATTGGGTCCTGCCGTGTCCATGGACTGGCCGTCCACGGACCAGGTGAACTTCACCGGCGTATCCGGCGGCAGGTTCGTGCGGGCAACCAGATCGCGCCGCGCGCCGGAAGCCAACGTCGAACGATCGCCTTCGATCATCACGCTGATCTGCCGGTCGGCGGACTTGATCCATTCCCCGCCTCGTGTCCGGACGCCGACGCCGCCCGTGATCTGGAAGCCGCTTTGCGCCCCGCGGCGCGCAATGTATACACCGCCCGGGCTCAATGGAGACGCCGGCAAGGCGAAGTGCGGCGCTTGCGAGATGATGTTCCGCGCGTCCACGCGCATTTCGAACATCCGTGTGAGATTGAACTTGAGTCCGCCGCCCCAGTTGAAGGCCGGTCCGTAGCGGCCGTCGAGCACGCTCGCGCCCACGGGGGCTTGCGGCGATTGGGCGGACCGCTGCGCCTCGCTGGTAGGTTCGAACCAAAGAATGCCGAGGCCGGCGGTGACATAGGGCCGGATGCGGGCGTTGCGGTCCAAAAAGTGGAACAAGGGATTCACAGCGAGATGATGATTGCGCGCGCCATAGCCGATCGAGTCCGGGCCGGTGGAGGTCAACTGGCCGGCAGGCACGGGGAACAGCCGGAGATTGTTCACGGCGTAGGTGTAGGAGGTTTCGAATCCCCAACGGCGGCTCAGGTCCCAACCAACGCGCGCGCCGAAAAGGCCGCCGCCGACCATGTCGCTGCCTGGCGCCGCAATCCGGTTGCGCCAATGCTTGAAGTCCTGCGTTCCGGCGAACACGCCCACATCGGGCTTCCAGAAGTTCGCCTGCCCCCAGGCGACCGAAACGGGGGCAAGCATCCCAGTGAGCAGAATAGATACAGCGTGGCGTCGGTTCATTTCGAGGTCTCCCAATGGGCGTAGTAGATCCCCCGGCCGGCGACCAGCGCGTAGACGCGGTCGGGACGCTCCGGCAGCAGGGTGAGCGTGTGGATGGAGTTGGTGCTGAGTTCGCCGCCGAGCACGGTCCATGTCCGGCCCGCGTCGTGCGAAACGAAAATAGAGCCGAACTGCGCGGCAAAGGCGACTCCGGGCCGCAATCGATGGAACAACACGGTGCTCACCGAGTCACTGTTGATGGGGCCGGCCACGGGGGTCCACTCCATGCCGTCGTCGACGGAGCGAAACAGCCCGTGCGATGTGGCGGCGAGAATCACCGATTCGAATGCGGCGACCCCATTCCACTCGGCGCCTTCGACCGGAGCGCGCAACGCGGACCACGTGGTCCCTTCGTCCATGGACCAGGCGGCGCCGTCGCGTCCGAGGACGAACAGCCGGCCGCCGTCTTCGACGATCCGACGGATTCCGGATACGCCCAGGCCAGATCCTCCGCCGGAGGCGATCTTATGCCAAACGGTCCCCTCCGCGTTGCCGCGGTACAGCCCGGCGGTGGTAGCCAGCCAGATCTCGAGTCCGGGCGCCGCGGGTGGCGCCGGCTTGACGGCGGCGGGCGGCGCCGGTTTCCGTGAGCGGGCGCGCCGTCCCCGTTTGGAGCTGCGCTTCGTGCTGCGCGGCTGTTTTGCCGTGGAGGCGGCGGGAATGGGCGGGGCCGGCACGGGTGTAATTCCGCGGCGAACCAGAAGCGCCGTGACCATTCCGCCGGAGCCCGGTCCGCGCACCGTGGTCCACGTTCTTCCACCGTCGGCGGACCGCCGCAGCGCGCTCGTGGTCGCGGCGTACACGAGGTCCGGTTGATCGGGGGCGGCCGCTGCGAACAGAAATCCCGCTTGCAGGGAAGTATCCGGGGCGGGCCTGGCCGCTGCTTTTCGCGCCGCGGCCTTGCCGCGGGATTTGCCACGCCTGGTGCGTGCGCGCTTGGATGGGAGTGGCGCGGGAGCGCGCACCGCGGGGACTCGCGCCACGGCGGCGTTCCAATGGTCGCCCCCGTCGATGCTAGAAAATAGCGGCGTGACCCGATCGTACCCGCCCGCGTAGATGCGGCCTCCCGAGGCCACCAGCGAATGAAAGTGGCGGCTTACCCGGCCGCTATCCACCGGCTGAAACGTAACTCCGCTGTCGGCGCTGCGGAACAGGCCCCGATCGGTGGTGGCGGCGAAGATGCGCGTGGGATCGGCAGGATCGAAGATCACCGATTTCGCGGCGCCGGCGAGCACCGTCGCCCAGGTGCGGCCGCCGTCGGTGGAACGAAGGAGCCCGTGCGAGGTTCCGGCCAACAGCCGGGACGGATTGCCCGGATCGCGGGTCATCACATAGGTTCGATACGAAGCGTCGGCCGAGCCGCGCATTTTCGTCCAGTTCGCTCCGGCGTCGGCGCTGCGGTAAATGCCACTGCATGCGCTCAGCAGGACACTCGCAGGCTGCGCCGGGTCCACGTGAATGCTGAACACGTCGGAGTCATCGAGCAGACCTTTGTGGATGGACCGCCAGGACTTGCCGCCGTCGCTGGTCTTCCACGGCAGGTGGGTGGTGCCGGCGTAGAGGATGGCGGAGTCGTTGGGGTCAAAGGCGAGCGAAACCACGGGGCTCAGCTCGGCGTTGCTCTCCGGTGAGATGCGCCGCCAGGTCTCGCCATGATCGCGGCTCAGGTAGACGCCGTCGCCCGCGCCCGCGGCCAAGACGCCCTCCTCCGACGGGCTGCCGGTGATTGCCCAAACGGGATTGCCGCGAAAATGTGGCTGCGGGCGCCAGGTCTCGCCGACATCGTCAGAGCGGTACAAGCCGGGGCCGCCGGGCGAATCCGGCGACACGGCGGCATAGACGCGGCCCTGATCGAAATAGATCGCATGCAGCGCGGACGCCATTTCGCCGGGAAAGCGGACCGGCCTCCAATGGTCGCCGCCATCGGTGGTGATCGACAAAAGGCCGTCGGGTGAGCCGGCGAGGAAGCGTCCGGGAGATTGGGGATCGGCGGCGACCACCTCGACGGGCCCGCCGAAGGGGCCGGAGGGGCGCCACCCCGTGCCGTGAGATCCGGGCGCGGTGGCTGCGAACAATGCGGCCGCCGCCAGCGCGGAAAACGCCGGCGGCGGGATGCACAAGCGGGGGAGGAACATGCGCATTCCGTTCTGCTGATTTCTATCGAATCAGCCAGAAAACAGAATAGTACAAAAATGTTTAAATGGCCAGACTAATCGTAGAGATGGCGCCGAGCGCCCTGATTGCGGGAGGAGTCGAGAAAACCCAGCAGAGGCGATTTCAGGGTCCTGAATGTACCATTACCCGCATGCCGGCGGGGTTCTGGCCGGCGAGAGCACGGGGCCTATAGCCGCGTGGCCGATACTACGCGGGACGGGTAGCCTGTCTGCACCACGTGCCGTTCCTGGTCGAGCTGGAAGCGGCAGGTGCGCATCCAATCGGGTACGCGTTGCTCCACCTGCTTGCCCCAGAAAGCGGGCGCGACGGTGGCCGCCACTTTGTAGAGCTGGTTGAATCCCTCGCCGCTTTGGCCGATGAGCACCACGGTGAATGTACCGCCCGGCCGGAGCACGCGATGCACTTCGCGCAGCGTGCGGAAGATGTCGTCCTTCGAAAGCAGTTCGAGCAGATAGCAGCTCACCACCGCGTTGAAGGTTTCATCGCGAAACGGCAGATGACGCGCGTCCACGGCATGGCAATGGGCGCGCGCCGACGGAAACTCGCGCCGAACCTGTTGAAAGGTACGGGCGGCCATGCGCGGCGACAGGTCCAGGCCGACCGTCTCGCCGGACCGGTTTTTCTGAACCAGGCGCCGGAACATTTCACCCGACCCGGTGGCGATCTCGAGTACACGCATTCCGTTTTCGATGCGGGCCATATCGAGCACCAGCTTGTGGGCTTTGGAATGGAAAAAGTGCGTCGATAGCGGATAGACCGCGGAAACCATGTCATATACGCGGCGCGTTTTTGCCGCGATGGTCCGCGGAATGCCCTCTCGTTGAAGAGAGACAACTTCCGTATCAAGGTTACGCAGAAGGGTGTTCATTGATGACTGGCTCAAGACGCCCGCGCAAGACCGGGCCATGAGCCCGGAATCTCGATCCCCGTCCGTGTGCCTTCTCCCTGTTTGGAATCAATCCACATTTTGTAGTCGTTGCCGAAGAGCACTTTGAGCCGTTCGTTCACGTTGCTCACGCCGATGCCCTGTTCGAACAGCTTAGCAAGGTTCGCCTCCGCGATGCCGACCCCATCGTCGGCCACCTCGAGATGCAGCCGTCCCGCGGCGCGCCACACACGCAACCGGATTGAGCCTCCCTCGATTTTGGCGGCCAAACCATGCTTCAGACTATTTTCCACAATCGGCTGCAACAGCATGCTCGGAACCATCGCGTCCAACGTCTCCGGTTCCACGTCCTTGTGAAACGTCAGCTTGTCGCCGAACCGGACGATCTCGATCGATAGGTAGTCGTCGATAAACGCCAACTCGTCGCGCAAACTTGTAAAGTTATCATGCTTTCGCATCAGCCGTCTCAGGATGCTCGAAAGTTTGTGGATCACCACGCGCGCCTGATCCGGATTCGTTCGCACCAGCGAGGCTACCGAATTGAGCGTGTTGAACAGAAAATGCGGGTTGATCTGGCTCATCAACGCTCGCAGCCGCGCCTCCTGCAGCAGACGCAACTGATCCGCCAGCTTCAATTCCGTGCGTGCATTGGCCCAGATCTTGATAGGAAGCAGCACCGCGAACAGAGACGCCACCCACACGAGCGTTTGCGCCACTAGACCGTCGCCGGCATCGGGATACAGCGCGAAAATCGCCTTGTCGCCGAAGATGCGGGAACCGGCGAAACGCAGAAACTCCACCAGCGGAATCGTCAGAAAGAGAAACGCGTGGAACCACGTCCGCCCATCGTCCCGCCAGTAGCGGATCGCGCGGTAGAGATTGCGGTCCGGAAAAGGCGAAATCGAATAGATGGCTTCCGGATCCGGCGCCACGTCGCGCACCAGTCCGCCTAGCACCCCGGCCGCGGCAAACAGCGGCATCGTGAGCAACTCGCCGCCGAGCATCGGCGCGAGCGATACCACCGTGCCGCAGATCAGGCCGGGCACGTATCCACCCACCAAGCCCGCGATGAAAGATCCTTCCAATCCCACGTCGGCGCCCTGGTAGGTGCCTGTGATCACACGCACCGCCACCGCGCCCCCGAACACCGCTGCGATGGAAAATCCGAGTGACAATCGCTGGCTGAGCGACCGCTCTTCGGTCATCAACAGCCGTTTGAAAAACCGGAACCGCACCAGGATCGACGCGAGTGACGCCGATACGGCCAGCTTGACGAAGAGATTGACGAGAGGCTGCTCGGACATGCGTGGCTTTGCCGGTCCCTCTCATCATACTCGCGGCACTATCTCGCGGGCAGGCCGCGGGCTCGCGCGGGCAGACTGTTACGCCCGCCGCCGGCGTATGCACCCGGCCGCGATCAGCCCTGCTCCGAGCAGCATCCACGTCGCCGGCTCAGGGACAGGACCCGGCGGAGGTGGCGGAGGAGGGTCAGACCGCCGCAGGTCCGCGATGAAAAACGTCTCGAGACCTCCCTGCGCATCCGACACCGAAGCCGAAAGGCCGAAACGCATATCCGGCACGAACGTTCCCACTGTCGTATCGAGGTCCAACTGCTGCGCGGCGTCCAAGGTGAACAGGAACCCGGCGTTGCCCACCCCGGGATCCACCGACGCAAAGTTCACAGGCGAGAACGGCCCGGAATTCCACCGCAACGTCCCATCCGCGTCAAACACATACAGAACCAGATCCAGCAGGTCGATGGCGTCGCTCGAAGGCTCCGATGCGTTGAAGATGACTCCGATATCGATGGAGCTCAGCCACCCGCCGGCCGAGACGGGGATGGTCTGGGTCTGCGAGCTTCCGCTCTGCTCATTGGTCTGGGATCCGGAACCGCCGCATACGGTAGATCCCAAAACGTCCGCTGCTCCGTTCCAGGCCACGCACCCCGACTCGGTGCCATCGTTGTCGTGAATGGTGAGAATGGTGTTCTGTGACCCGAGTCCGGATCCGCCAATGGTCGGCTGGATGGGATCCAGGATGAACGAGGCGTTTGCCACGGGTGCCAGCGCCGTGATCGCAGAGGCAAATATGACTGCCGCCACTCGATTCCGCCAACATGTTGGTCCCTTCATGGAACCAGCTTGCAGGCGGACCCGCTAATGAGGCTATCGAACAATCGTACCGGTGGACACGAAACGGTACCGGTTACCACGGTCCATGCCGGTTGGTTGGACGCGCGCAGCCGCTATAATAGAAAAATCTTCTTTGCCGCAGTCTCATAGCTCCGTTACTCTCGCCGCCGAAGCCTCCTTCCCAACGCGCTTCGGCGATTTCCGCATCTTCGCGTTCGAGTCCGTTCCCGTCTCCTCCGGGGCTCCTGACGAAGCCATCGCGGTGCTCATGGGCGACATCGCCGGCGCTCCCCCCTTGGTCCGCATTCACTCCCAATGCCTCACTGGCGACGTCTTCCACTCTTTGCGCTGTGACTGCCGGGCCCAACTGGAACTCGCACTCGCCAAAATCGGTGAGGAGGGTCGCGGGCTGGTCATCTACGAGAACAAAGAGGGCCGCGGCATCGGGCTCGCCAACAAGATCCGCGCCTACCAACTCCAGGACCAGGGGGCCGACACCGTCGAGGCCAATCAGGCGCTCGGCTTCGAAGCCGATCTCCGTGATTACGAACTCCCCGCCGCCATCCTGCGCCATCTGGGCGTGACCGAGGTCCGCCTTCTGTCGAACAATCCGGGAAAGATCCAGGCGCTCGAACAGGCCGGCGTCCGCGTGGTGGAACGCGTCCCCTGCCAACCCGACGTCGCCTCCGCCGCGCGCTACCTCACCACGAAAAAAGAGAAGTTGGGCCACCTGCTCGACGGTTTTTAACCGCAACCGCCGCGCGCCCGCCCGGCCTCAGCCCGCCGCCGACTGGGAAAGGATCAGGCCGGACCAGGCATCCACCCCCACCGTGATCCGGTATGGCATCCCGTCGAGTGGTTCGGCCCTGGCCGGAGCGGCCGGAGCCAGGAAGTCACCGTTGTCGGCGCCGTAGAAAGACGAGTCACTGTTGAACCGGACCTCCCACAGCCCCGGCCCCGGTACACCGATCTCCTGCGCGGGCCGCGGCGTCGCCGAAAAGTTACCCACCACGATCACGTCGTCTCCCACGCCGGCGTGCAACCATCGCCGCCACGCCACCACGCCCGAGTCGGTGTCGCGATGATGAACCTCGACGTGCTCCCCCGTCAACCCCGCCGTTTCCCCCGCGGCATTGCGGCGCAAATGGATCAAGTCGCGATAAAGCAACGCGACTCCGTCCAACGGCCGGCCTCTGTCCCAGCGGAGCGCGGCGCCCGGCACATACGGTTCCGCTTCGAGCGTCTCCTGACCCTGGAGCAGCATCGGAATCCCGGGACTGGTGAAGGCGAGCATCGCCGCGAGCGTCGATTTCTTTCGCGCTTCCCGGCTCTCCGGATTTCCCGGATCGGCCGCCTGGGGAACACGCGCACCCATCACGCCAGCCTCGACATGGGACTCGGTGTAGACGACACGCGCCATCGGTCTGCCTCCCAGCCGGCGGCCAATCGCTTCGCTCGCCATGTCCACGGCCGACGCGCCTCCGTCCGTCCCGCATCCCACCGACGCTCTGGCCAGCCGCGCAAACCGCGAATCCCACTGCGCGTCGAAGCCGAGCCCGCCCTCCTCCGCCGGCCGCGTGATCGACGCGTCGTCCAGCCGGTCCTCGGCGATGAGCCAGCATCCGGGTGCTTCCGCGGCCACTGCGGCGGCGATCTCCGCCAGTAATTCCCTGCCTTCGGGCAGCCGCTCTTCTCCGGCTGGATCGATCCACTGCATCAGACCGGTGCGATCCAGACGAAGTCCGTCAAAGCCCAGGTCGCGCAGCCAGTAAAGGGCGTTCTGGGAGAAGTAGCGTCTGACCTCCGGCCGCCCGTAGTCGGGACGCGTCCAGGCGCCGGACGGCGTCTCCCCGCGGCCGTCGTCATAGCAAAAGATCCCGCCCGGCCGGTCCGGCCCCGCTCCGATCGCCCGCAAGCCCGCCGGCCCCGCGTCGGCGACGCGATGATATTCGACGTCGAGGAAGATCGCCATACCCATGCCGTGCGCCGCATCCACCAGTCCGCGGATCTCGGCCGCGCCGCCGTACTCGTTTCCGGTCTCGAACGGACGTCCGGCCCGATAGCCCCATCCGGGAGCAGGCGAGGGAAGCAGGGAGATCCCATTGATCCCGATTTCGCGCAGCGCGGCCAGCCGCTCCACCACATCGCCGATCACGCGGCCCTCTTCCGCCCCTCCTGAAAAACCACCGGTGTCCAATTGATAGAGCACCATCTCGGCGAGCGCCGGCCGTTCAAAGGCTCCTGGCTCAGGGAGCGGACCCGGCAAGACCGAACTGCCATCCTTGCCGAACTCGCGCCCGTAGGGATCCGCGTAGAGATCCACCCGGTCCCCGCGACGGACGCAGAAGCGATAGTGCTGCCCTCCCTGGACGCCTTCGATTTCACCGGACCACCATCCGTCCCCCCTACCGGTGAGCGGATGCGTCTCGGCGTCCCAGCGATTGAAATCGCCCGCCACCGAAACCGAATCGGCGCCGGGGCACCAGAACTGAAAGCGGACCGCGGGCAGGCGTTCCAAGGCGGACTCGGTTGGCACACGGGGCATCTCCGCGGGGGTCTTCTCCAAAGACAGCCGAGGCAGGACCGGGCGCGGCATCTCGCCGGAACCAGCCAATGCCACCGGCTCCGGCTCGCCAAAGCCGCGCGCGCCCAACTGGGCCGGCAGCAGGGTGCGGCCCTCGTCGAGCGCGGCGGTCAATTGGCGCGCCGAAGCGAACGCCCGCTGCAGGTAGGAGGCCAGGGCCAACCGCTCACGCTCGACCGCGGCACTGCGTGATTGAGCCTGTTCGAGTTGGGTTGTGAGGGTGGCCCGCTCGGCCGCGTGCTCTGTTTCGAGCGAAGCGATACGGGTCCGCGCTTCGTTCAGCTCGGCGGCCGAGGACTCCTGCTCGGCGGCGCGCTCCACTTCGAGCGAAGCGATGCGCGACCGGGCCTCCTCCAACTCCGCCGCCCGTTCTTCGAGCGAAGCGATACGGGTTCGCGCTTCGTTCAGCTCGGCGGCCGAGGACTCTTGCTCGGCGGGCGCCTCCGCTTCGAGCGAAGCGATGCGCGACCGGGCCTCCTCCAACTCCGCCGCCCGTTCTTCGAGCGAAGCGATACAGGTCCGCGCTTCGTTCAGCTCGTCGGCCGAGGACTGTTGCTCGGCGGCGCGCTCCGCTTCGAGCGAGGCGATGCGCGACCGGGCCTCCTCTAACTCCGCCGCCCGTTCTTCGAGCGAAGCGATACAGGTCCGCGCTTCGTTCAGCTCGGCGGCCGAGGACTCCTGCTCGGCGGCGCGCTCCACTTCGAGCGAAGCGATGCGCGACCGGGCCTCCTCCAACTCCGCCGCCCGTTCTTCGAGCGAAGCGATACGGGTTCGCGCTTCGTTCAGCTCGGCGGCCGAGGACTGTTGCTCGGCGGCGCGCCCGCTTCGAGCGAGGCGATGCGCGACCGGGCCTCTCCAACTCCGCCGCCCGTTCTTCGAGCGAAGCGATACGGGTTCGCGCTTCGTTCAGCTCGGCGGCCGAGGACTCTGCTCGGGCGCTCCGCTTCGAGCGAGGCGATGCGCGACCGGGCCCTCCAACTCCGCCGCCCGTTCTTCGAGCGAAGCGATACGGGTTCGCGCTTCGTTCAGCTCGGCGGCCGAGGACTCTTGCTCGGCGGGCGCGCCCGCTTCGAGCGAGGCGAGCAGGTCCGCGCTTCGTTCCAGCGCTCGGCGGCCGAGGACTCTTGCTCGGCGGGCGCTCCGCTTCGAGCGAGGCGATGCGCGACCGGGCCTCGTTCAACTCCGCCGCCCGTTCTTCGAGCGAAGCGATACGGGTCCGCGCTTCGTTCAGCTCGTGCGCGACCGAGGACTCTTCCTCGGCGAGGCGCTCCGCTTCGAGCGAGGCGATACGGGTCCGCGCTTCGTTCAACTCGGCGGCCGAGGACTCTTGCTCGGCGAGGCGCTCCGCTTCGAGCGAGGCGATGCGCGACCGGGCCTCCTCCAACTCCGCCGCCCGTTCTTCGAGCGAAGCGATACGGGTTCGCGCTTCGTTCAACTCGGCGGCCGAGGACTCTTCCTCGGCGAGGCGCTCCGCTTCAAGCGAGGCGATGCGCGACCGGGCCTCCTCCAACTCCGCCGCCCGTTCTTCGAGCGAGGCGATGCGGGTCCGCGCTTCGCTCAGTAGGCCGGCCGAGGACTCCTGCTCGGCGGCGCGCTCCGCTTCGAGCGACGCGATGCGCGACCGGGCCTCCTCCAACTCCGCCGATCGCTCGGCTTCGGCCGCCCCCAACTGCCCGGCCCGCTCTCGAGCCATGGCGAGTTCGGCCCGCAACGAGGTCATTTCTCCGTCTGAGGCCAGGGCCAGCCGTGCGGCGTCCTGGAGTTCCGTCGCGAGCGAGCCGCGCTCCCGCTGTAAATCGGCTGCCTTCGCCAAAGCCTGTTCGAGCCGGCTCGATAGGCTCACTTTGTCCTGGTCCAAACAGGCCACAGTCTCTCGCGCCTGCCTCAGTTCCCTGTCCAACTGGTCCGCCGACGCCGCCGCGCTTTGGACGGCGCGAAACGCTTCTTCCAGACGCGCGGCCAGAGACGCTCTCTCCTCATCCAAACGCCAGACTTCACTCATCGCGTTTTCGAGTTTCCTTTCCAGTGCCGTTCGTTCATTGTCCAGCTCCGCCACCCGGCGCAGCGCCCCGTCCAGATGCGCGCCCTGCGCCGCGCGCTGCCTCCCAGCTTCGGCCAGTTGGCTTAGCGCCGCGTCCCGCTCACGCAGGAATTTCGTGGAAGTTTCCCGTTCCGCATGGATCAAATCGGTTTTCTCCGCTAACACAGCCCGAAAGACCTCGATTTGACTTCTCAACTCGCGAAGTTCCTTGTCCTTTGCCGGCTGGGAACCCGCCCGCCGCATCCAGTACAGGGTTGCGAGCCCGCCCAAGCCGGCGCCTCCGAGCACTGGAACGAAAATTTGACTGAAGAAACCGGCCAGAATCGCCTCTCTCTCGGCTGGAACTAGCCGCCGCACCTTCCTCCGGGAACGCGACGGGGGGATCGGGTGCACCAGTTTTTCGGAGTTACCCGCGTGAGGAATACTGCCATAGGTCACCTGAATTGTCAACAAACAAGACCCGGCTGCGCATCGGATCCCGATTTCCGCATCTGCTGGCGGACGCATCCCCCCGTTCGCGCCACCGGAATCCGGTACGCCTCGGCCTGAAATGCTCTGTACATCGGTAATCGATGGTGGTATACTCGGGAAACCCACCTCTGCCAGACGGGTGGCCGCCCTATTGCTTCGCTCGTTGTATTCCGATAAGGCAAAGGGAGGCTCGCTGCTACGCTCTGGCCCCATTTAAGATCGTTGCCGGTCATTGGAACCCCTAAACTGTTTTCGCGGAGGCCTATTGAGTAGAATGGGTGCCGTGAGGTTTTCGGGTTTTGGTGGCGCGGTTTCGCAAAGACTAATGCGCTGTTCCTTGCCCATCCCACCAACGACATGAGATTCCGACTGATTACGCTCGTAGTCGCTCTGGCTTGGGTGCTTTCCCCAGCCGGCGTATTCGCGGCCGCTCGGTCGCGCTCCAAGACCGCCTCGAAACCAAAGTCCAAGACAACCACCTCGTCCCGGACCAGCTCGAAAAAGCCCGCGCCGAAGCGGTCTTCAGCGGCCAAACGCCCGTCGTCGAAATCGACAGCCAAATCAAAGGCCTCGACGGCCAGGAAACCTTCGTCCCGATCCAAGACCGCCAGCCGGAAACGAACTCCGTCGAAAACCTCGGCTTCGCGCCGCAGGACCTCCTCCAAGAGCCGCAGCCGGTCGGCGTCGGTACGCCGCCGCAAGTCCCGCCGCGTGGTCGATCCCTGGAAATCGCCCACCTACGCCGATTCGACCATGGGCGATCACATCGACGGCGAAGATCTTGTGGTCCGCCGCGCCGCCGTCGAAGCGCTCGGCCCCCTCAATGGCACTGTCGTGGCCGTTGACGCCAAGTCAGGCCGGGTCCTGACCATCGTCAACCAGAAGACGGCGCTCGCAAGGGGCTATACTCCCTGCTCCACCGTCAAGATTTTCGTGGGTCTCGCCGGGCTCAACGAAGGCCTCATCGACCGGGATACGCCTGTCGCGATCACCCGCACGTTGAGCCGCAACCTCACCGAGGCTCTAGCCAAGTCCGACAATCCGTACTTTGCCCGGCTGGGACAAAAGCTCGGTTTTGACCGTGTACTCTACTACGCACGCCTGCTCGGGCTGGGTGAGCCTTCCCTGCTCGAAGATCCGGCGGAGAAAGGCGGCACGCTGCCCCGGCAGCCTCCCTCGGACGGCGTCGGTATGATGTCCAGCTTCGGACACGGCATCTCGCTCACCCCTCTGCAGTTGGCCGCCGCCCTCGGCACGCTGGCAAACGGGGGAACGCTGTACCATCTGCAGTACCCGCGCAGCCGCGCCGATCTCGACAACTTCGTGCCACGAGCCAAGCGCCACCTCGATATCAGCGGCTGGCTCGGGGACCTGAAACCCGGCCTCATGGCCGCCGTCGAACAGGGGACGGCGCGCCGCGCCGGCTACAACCAGCAGGCCACTATCTACGGTAAGACCGGCACCTGCACCGACACCGCCAGCCCCACCCACCTCGGCTGGTTCGGATCCTTCAACGAGGCTGAACAAAACCCGCTCGCCGTGGTGGTGCTGCTCACCGGTGGAAGGCCCATCAACGGTCCGGTGGCCTCCGGCGTCGCCGGCCACATCTACCGGACTCTCACCGAGCAGGGTTATTTTGGAGCGGCGAAGCCGGACGCGCCCTCCGCCGGCAGTCCTGTCGCGCTTGCAGTTCCGCAGCTGCTCGCCCGGTGACCCGGCGGCCCAGCGGCGCCCCCACGGCAGCTAGCGAATTTAACGAAAGTTGTCGACCAGGGAGATCTCGGTGGTTACAGGCTCGTTCTGGCTGTAGATGATCGTCCGCTCGTCGGCCGACACCGCCAAACCTCTCGCCGCGGACCGGTCTAGCCGATGAATCTCCACGTCCCGCCCGTCGTCGAACCGGCGCAGGCGGATCCTGGGCGGCTGCTGCCGGCTCAGGTAGTAGATGCCGGTTCGGCCGATGGTGAAATCGCGCACACCGGCCATCCCCCGCAGGAACAGGGACTCTTCGCCGCCGCCGAACGGAATCCGCCACAAAGCGTCGGGGGCCTTCGAGTAGTAGACCGTAGACAGATCGGGCGAAGGAAGGCCGAAGTCGCCTCCACCGCGTGTCAGTGCAAACGCCGCGCGGCTCCCGGGCCGGACCCAGATCTGACGCTCACCGTTGCGCTCGGAGCCGAACAAAATAAGCCTCTGGCCGCGCTCGGGCGAAATCCAGAACACAGGTCCATCCACATCGTCCAGCCGTTGCTGGTCCCCATTGGGGCCAACGAGGTAAGCCGAAAACTGGCTCTCGGACGTTAACCCGGATACCACATACCTCCCTTGCCCGGCCCAACACATATGCAGAAAGACGGTGAGCGCGGACGGCGCCTGCATCGGGCGGGCGGCTGCGTCCTGCCCGCCAGCCGCGGAGTCACTCAAAACGCCGGCCCACAGCGGCAGTCCCTGGCGAGCACGCCTGGCGCTGAATGCGAGCGCGGGAGGCTTCCGGTCCTGAGCCAGACTGGGAAGTTCGTTGCGCGCGAGAGAGGGATAAATCGCCGCTCCGCCGGTGGCAGCGCCGCCTGGAGAATCCAGATCGAGACGCCAAAGGGTCGCCACCGGCGTAGAGCGCACAAACGCGAGCGCGTCTCGCCCCGCGGGCACCATCGGATGATGGGCCGTCCGCCCGGCGGAGGTGATCTCCACAGCCGGCCCCCCGCCCCTCGGCACCCTCCAGAGCGTCTCGAGCATGTCCGGACCAAGCGGCACGATGACCTCCCGGCTATCGGGGGCCCAGGCGAGAGCCGCCGCCGGGTCTATGCCCCGCACCAACTCTCGCGGCTCCCCGGACGGCTCGAGGCCGGGGTTGAGGTCGAGCACGTACGCCGCCGCGGTTCCAAATGCTCCCCGCCGGACGAAGGCTACGCCGCTGCCGTCGCGGGCTACCGTCGGATGGAGGTCGCGAGAACCCTTGCCCGGCGCTGTCAGGTCCCGCCACTGGCGGGTCACAGTATCGATCACCGTCAATTTCGTTCTCACGCCGTCCTCGACGGTTTGCGTTACCACCAGCCTCCGGTTGTCGGGCGCCCACGTGACATCGGCGAACTGGCCTTCCGCCACTGGCGTGGTGGGGCCTCCGGCGGCCGCCATCACCAGGATCGCCCGCACATCCCCGCCGGCGTGACGCAGAAATGCGATTCGCTTTCCATCCGGCGAACACGCCGGGCTGAGTTCGGCCGCGTCATGCCGGGTCAGCCTCACCGGCGTCGCGCCGGATCTGGCCGAGTAGATGTCGCCGTTACCGGTGCCGTGCAGCACATAGTAGACCGTCTCCCCGTCGGGAGAGATGCTCGCTGAAAGCGCCTGTCCGTCCACGCGCAGCAACGGGAGGAACTCTTCCGGTTGCGTCGCTGGCGGACGCCACAGCAGACCGGCGCCGACTCCGACCGCAAGCGCGCACACCGCTGCCACCGACACCGCCAGCCACCTCGGAACTCGCTTCGGCGGAGCATCCATCCCCGCGCTAAAGGCGCTGAGGAACTCCCCGGTGCTCGCAAAGCGAGCCGCCGGGTTTGGCGATAGGGCCCGGGCGAGCACCCCCACCGCCGCCGCCGGCACCGACGGGCAGTTGTTCTCAAACAGTGCGTGCACCGAACGTTGCAGCCCCGGAGGACGGCCAGCCAGCATTTCCACGGCCACCGCCGCCAACGAGTACTGATCCGCCGCCGGGCCGCCCTGGCCTCCCGCCTGCTCTGGCGCCATGTACGCCGGTGAGCCGCCCACAGCTCCCCGGCGTGGCGCATCCACGATCCCGGCCAAACCGAAGTCAATGATCCGGATCCGCTCTTCCGGGGACCCGAAGTCCACCACCAGAATGTTTTCCGGCTTCAGATCCAAGTGAGACACGCCCTGGGCGTGGGCCGCGGAAAGCGCCAGGCCCACTTGCCGCACCAGACGCAACACGCGGTCATGCGGAAGCGCCTGCAGCGACAGCACCGAGCGCAACGTGCGTCCCGGAGTGAACTCGGTGACCAGGAAGGAATGGCCGTCGCCGGTGTCTCCCAGGTCCAGCACTTGCATAATCCCCGGGTTGTTGATGCGGGCAAGCGCCTCCATTTCGCGAAAAAACGCCGCGCCGCCCGCCTGATGGCGCAGCAGCTTGACGGCCACCTTCTTGCCCGCCAGCAATTCGTCGCGGCCCCGATAGACGTCCGAGGATGCACCCGATCCGAGCGGACCCTCGATGCGGTAACGGCCCGCGAGCAGGGTTCCCTCGGGCAATTCCAGGCGCTCGGGCTCTGCCTCGATCTCGAGCGACGCGAGGATCGACTGATCCAGAATGTCGTCGGACCCCTCGTCGTAGCTCAGCAATTCGCGCACTTCGCGAGCCAGATCCGGGTCGCGCTCGGCGGTGGGTTGCAGAAACGCCTCCCGCTCCTCGGGTGGAAGCTGGACGGCGGCCAGAAACAGCGCCTTCGCCGTCTTTCCGCGTACCTGCTCGGGCGTCATTGTCGTAATGGCGCCAAGGCGCGGCGCAGCCAGGCCCGTGCGAATTTCCAGTCCCGGGCCACTGTCTTGATTGATATCTCGAGTACTTCCGCGGTTTCCTGTTCGGTGAGGTCCATCAAGAACCGCAGCACCGCCACCCGTTCGGCACGCGGGTCCACCGCCCGGAGGCCTTCCAAGGCTTCGGCCAGCGCAATCAACCGGTCAATCTTGGATGGACTGCCATGGCAGTTGTCGTTGAGCTCCTCGAGAAACTGGCCGCTGCCCCTCTTGGCGGCGTTACGGCGGCGCGCATAGTCGATCAGAACGTTGCCCATCTGATGACAGGCGCGCAAGAGAAACTCACGCTCATTGGTCCACGCCTGCGTACCGTCGCCCATCAAACGCAGAATCGCTTCATGCACAAGTGCGGTGGGTTGAAGGGTATGCCAGGAACGCTCCCCCCGCATCACCATTTCCGCCCGGCGGCGCAACTCCGGATAAAGCGCTTGGAGCGCCGAATCGATCTCCCGGATGCGTTGGGCGTCTTGGTCGTTGCGGGCCATTGGGGGGCCAACTTCCGGCCTTGTTCAGGCTATCACAATGGGTCGAGATGTTAGATTAACAAAGTTTAATGTCTGTTGTCCGATGTCTCTCACGCCGTTAAGAGTAACAAACACCCAGGCCCAAGCAATGAGCAAACAAGATAACAAAACGAGAACGCTCACCAGAACTGACCTTGTTGCGGATCTAGTCTCCGGTTGCAATATCAGCTATTCGACGGCTGAAGTGGTACTGGAAACGATACTGTCCAGCATCACTCGTGCCATTCAGCACGGCGACCGGGTCGAAATCCGTCGCTTTGGATCGTTTTTCCCCCACGGGAGGGACGCGCGCGTGGGGCGCAATCCGCGAACGGGAGGACCACTCCCAATCGCACCGAAGAAAGTCGCGAAATTCCGTGCTTCGCGCGAACTGCTCGCGTTGGTTAACGGCGAAACTTTGATGGAAGGAAACGATGAAGTTTGACGTTGTTCTGGTAGATCCGCACACCATCGTCCGGGAAGGCGTACAGTCCATTCTCGAGCGCACCGATGGTTTCCGCGTTGTCGGCGACGCCGCATCGGGCGCCGCCGCACTCGAGATTTGTGGAAAAAGGCCGCCCGAGGTGGTGGTGACCGAACTTCGGTTGCCGCCACCTGGCCCGCCCGATTTGATTGCCGCTCTCGCGCAGAGCAATCCGAGGACGCGAGTTCTCATTCTGTCGATGTGGGACGACGAAGCCTCGGTGGGCCAAGCCATCCGGTCCGGCGCCAAGGGCTTCGTGTCCAAGCGCAGCGCCGGCAACGAACTCGTGCGGGCGGTCCGCGCCGTGGCCCAAGGCGGCAGCTACTGGAGCCCGTCGGCCAGTCACGGCTTGCTCAAAGCGTTCACGGCCGGCAATGCCAACGCGAGAGTCAGCAGCAAAAACCCCGTTCAGCGGCTTACGCCGCGGGAGCGCCAGGTGCTAACCCTGGTTGCCGAAGGCAGGCGTAGCCGCGAAATCGCGGCCAGCCTGGATCTCAGCCTGGAAACGATCCGCACTTACCGGAAGATTATCGTCAAGAAGCTCGAAGTCGGCAGCATCGCGGAAATGACCCAAGTGGCCCTGGCCGCCGGTTTGACGCGCATCGCCTACGGCGACGGGTCCTGGGGTTTCAAACCCCCGGAATAACCTGACGCCCGATCGAGCGGCGTGACTTCGCCCAAGGAGAGAGAGGGCGCCCGTTGGCGGCAGAGCTAAGGGAGGATCGCTCTGCCGCCATTTTTTCGTTGCCCCCTCGAACCGCTATTGTGGATCGCGGCCGAGGATACTCACCAGTTCGTTTCCGCCGAACTTGGTCTTGGAAACCGTGATCCCCAAAAGCCGGAAGCCGTCCGCGCCCGCCTCGTTCAATTCCTTCTCCATGGTCGAGGTCCGCGACGTGGCCTGCAGCCGGTACTCCCGTCGAACCGCCGACTCCGGATCCCGCTCCATGATCACCGCCACCTCACGGCCTCCGAACATGGACTGGAACACTGTCTGCCCGAGGTAGGCGTATCCCTCATCGCCGGCCGCTCGCATTTCCTTCTCCATCGTCGAGGTCTTCGACGTCGCCAGCAGCTTGTACTTCCGGTTGGCCGCCTTCTCCGATGCCCGCCGCATCACCACCACTACTTCGTTACCGCCGGCCGCCGTTTCTCCGCCCATGACGCCGCTGAAGACATACCCCTCGGCCGCGGCTTCGTTCATCTCCTTTTCCATCGTCGACGTCTTCGACGTGGCGAGGAGTTTATATTCGTAGCTCGGCCCCGCGGCGAGGCCAACCGCTTCGAGCAGCAGGAGCGCGCATGGCAGCGCGATGTGCATTCGGTTTCTCATACGCATCACTCTCATTATCGACATCATCATCGACGCGGCGAGCCCTTGGCCCGTTTCCCCCGCCGTGCCGGAACTGAGCACGGTTTGATCGACGGAACCCACTGCAGTGGATTCACCGGCAACCCGTTCACCGCCACCTGCCAGTGCAGATGCGGCCCGGTGCTGAACCCGGTCGAGCCCACTTCGCCCACCACGTCGCCCGCCTCCACCCGCGCTCCATCCGCCGCAATCAGCTTCGACAAATGAATGTAGAGCGACGTCACTCCCTGCCCGTGATCGATCCCGATGGTCCCGCCATGCAGCCGGTACATGCGCGAAATCCGAACCACTCCTGCCGCGGTGGCCCGCACCGGTGTCCCGCGCTGGGAATGCAGATCCAAGCCCTTGTGATAGGCGCCGGTTCGCTTCCCGTTGTGCAGCCGCTGCACTCCGAACGGCGAATTCGCGCACGCGCCGGTGGGCGCGACGAACGGTTCGGCCCAACTCCGCTCGTCCGACGCCGTCCGGAACAGCCGCGAGATGGCCGCCAACTCGCCCGGCTCCGCCGTCAGCGCTTTCATTGACTGAGTGGCGCGGATGTTTTGCGTGAGAAACTGGGCGTCCACCACCGTCACTGCCGCCGACTCGAGGAGCCCTCCCGATTCGTCGATCAACTTCACCGCCAGCCGCCCGGGCCGCTGAGACACCGGCACGGGAACGAATCCCAGGCCGCTGCCATCCGGCTGGCGGAAGATCCTCACCGTACGCCCGGCGAAACTCGTGCGCAGTCCTTCCCGCGCGTGCTCGACGATCACCCGCAGCGTGTCTCCCTGCTTCACCTCGTCCGGCACCCTGATTACGGCCCACCCCGGAATGGAAGCCAGAACGAGCCAGACTCCAAGTCTCTTCATGTCTTCTTAATCTTGTATCAAATAAGCCGCCCCGCGCCTGCGATTCGAGTATGCTGTCGCTATGCTCACCCGACGCCGATTGCTCGCTGCCGCCGCTGCCGCGCCAATCCCGCTCCGCGCATGGGCGCGCGGTCCGCTGGAGATACGGCGCGTCGAGCCCTTCGTGTTCCGGCTCGGGCCCCGCTCCGATATCGTTTGCTGCCGCGTGGAAACCGCCGACGGGCTGCACGGGTGGGGTGAGGGGACCACTCCGCCCAACGTCGCCCCGGTGGTGGCGCAGATTCGCTCACTTGCCCAGTCGCTCGTCACCGGCGCCTCCGCCTGGGATATCGAAGCGCTTTGGCGGCGGATGTACATCCGCGAGGAGAACTCGCTCGGAGGAACGCTCTACGCCGCCATCAGCGCCATCGACATCGCACTTTGGGACCTGGTGGCGAAGAAACTCGACGTTCCGGTCTATCAGCTACTGGGCGGCAAGATTCACGCCCGCCTCCCCATTTACACCAGCTATCGTTGGGGCAACATCCCCCGCACCGCGGAAGCCTATTTCGAAAAGACCAAACAGCTCATCGCGCAAGGCGCTCGCGCCGGAAAGTATGACCCCTTCGGAGCCTATCCCGGTCCGGACCGGCAATTGCCCACCGCCACCCTCAATGAGGTTCGCGCCATGATCGACGGCATCCGCCGGGCAGGCCCCTCCTTCGACATCTGCGTGGAGGCTCACGGCAAGTTCAACATGGCCTCGGCGGGCCGGATCGTGAAGATGCTCGAACCGTTCGACATCTTCTTTCTGGAAGAGCCCGTGCCTCCGGAAAACGTCGACGCGATGGCTGCGCTCCAGGCGTCCACCAATATCCCCATCGCCACCGGCGAAGGTCTGCAAGGACACTTCGCCTACCGCGAAACCCTTGCCAAACAGGCCGCCCGTATCCTCCAGCCCGACGCCGCCCGCGCCGGCGGCATCACGGCGATGAAAAAGATCGCCGCCATGGCCGACGCGCATTTCGTCACCGTGGCGCCCCACAATCCCAATGGACCCGTATGCACCGCCGCGTCCATTCACGTGGCTGCGTCGATCCCGAACTTCACCATCATGGAGGAGGGGAACAAGGATGTGACACTCTATCCCAAGCTGTTCCGCGACGGCTGGGAAGGACGTCTGGACTATTGGACCACACCCGATTCACCCGGCCTGGGCATCGACCTTCCCGCCGAGTTCGTCAAGGAGTTCCAGGTGCCGCCGAATCGTTGAGTCAGTCCCGCAGCAGCTCACGCAGCCGTTTCTTCAGAGCCGCGCCGTGGATCGGGTCGGCCAGTGCGAACTCGACGAATGTCTCGTAGTAGCTCGGAAAGTTGCCGATGTCGTACCGCTTTTCGTTCGGGGGTAGTTTCACCGCCAGCACACGCCGGCCTTCCTCGCACAGCACCCGCATCGCGTCGGTCAACTGGATCTCACCGTTCTTGCCCGGCGGCAGGCGCCGGATGAGGTCGAAGATCAGCGGCGAAAGAACGTATCGTCCGGCGATCGCCAGATTGCTCGGCGCCTCTTCCGGACGCGGCTTTTCGATCAGATCGCGCACCCGGATCACGTCCCCGTTGATGTCGGCCGGGCTCACGATGCCGTAGGAGGAGGTCTCGTCTTCCGGTACCTCTTCCACCGCGATCACGCAACTGGCGCGTTTGGTTTCAAACAGTTCCACCATCCGTGACACGCTCTTCGATTGTCCGTTCAGCCCGATGATCGAGTCGCCCAGGGCCAGCACGAACGGCTGCTCGCCGGCGAAATTCTCCCCGCACAGCACCGCGTCGCCCAGCCCGCGCTGAAACCGCTGCCTCGTGTAAAAGAAGTTGGCGGCCAGATCTTCGAAGTGAATCTCCTGCAGCAGATCCGCCTTGTTGGCATCGCGCAGCATCCGCGACAACTCGGGATCGGCGTCGAAGTGATTCTCGATGGAGGATTTGCCACGCCCGGTGACGTAAAGGATGTCCCGCACGCCATTGGCAACCAGCTCCTCGGCGACATATTGAACAATCGGCTTCCGCGCCACTGGAAGCATCTCTTTGGGCTGGGATTTGGTGGCTGGCAACAGCCGTGTGCCGGCCCCCGCCACCGGAACGATCGCACTTCGAATCACTTTTCGACTATAGCTCCTCTCGGTTGGCCGTTCGGCCTACTTTGGTCATTCGGCTGGAACGATCAATAGGGCCAGTGCGGCTTGGAGAATAATCCGCCATCCACCCACAGTGTCTGCCCGGTGACGAAGTCCGCCATCGGGCTGCAGAAGAACACCACCGCCCGCGCCACGTCCTCGGGCAGGCCCACCCGGCCGAGCGGAGTCACCGAAGCCCATGTCCCCGCGTAATCGCCGGCTTCGTCCTTGGTGCGCTCGATCTCGATCGCTCCCGGCGCCACGCAGTTCACCCGAATCCCATACTGGCCCAACTCGCAGGCCGCCACCTTGGTGAACATCTCGATGCCGCCCTTGCTGGCGGTGTAGTCCACCAGATGCGGGAAAGCCAACTTGTTGCACCCGGAACCTATGTTGACGATCGCGCCGCCGCCCTGGGCGCGCATCTGCCGCGCTGCCAACTGCGTGCACAGGAAGCAGCCCTTGAGATTGGTCTCGATCACCCGGTCCCAATCGGCTTCTTCGAGGTCGAGTAGCGCCTTCCAGGTCTGGACGCCCGCGTTGTTCACCAGGATGTCGAGCTGCCCGAGCGCCTCGAGCGTCTCCTCGAACAGCCGGTCGACGTCGGCGCGTTGGCCCACATTCGCCTGAATTGGAATGGCGCGGCGCCCCATGGCCGCGATATCGGCGATGGTGCGCTCCGCGCCCGTCTGATCGGTGTGGTAGTTGACGGCAACGTCGCAGCCTTGGCGCGCGAGCTCGAGCGCGATTCCACGCCCCACCCCTTTGCTCGCGCCGGTGACCAGAGCCGTTTTTCCAGAAAGAACAGAGACCATACCCGACCAGTTTAAGCCCGCGCCCCATGGGCTTCCTGACCGGGCTTCCCGCCGGCTCGGATTCCGGTGAGCCTACGCCTCAGCCGACTTTTGGCCCCCGCTCGACTTTCGCGTCATCAATCGCCGCGGGTCGAACAGATGCAGCGGCCGGAAAGCACGCTGCGACCACCGCACGCCATCCCCGAATTGCACCCCCAGAAAATACCCGATCTCCCGATAGACGCAGTACCGCACCACGCCGATCAACTCTCCTGTCGCATAGCTGATTTTAACAGTGGTCTGTAGCGGGATCGAGACTTCCATCTGCAAGCAAGCCCCCGAAAGCGAGATGTCTTCCAGGTTCGCTACCGCACGCTTCCGGCGTCCCGATTTGTCTCTCCACTCCAATTCCACTAAGTCCGCGCATAGCAGCCGGGGTTCTGTGCGTCTCTCTCGCATATACCCACTTATCGGCGTCAGCAAAACAAAGGCTTAGAGCCTCCCCTCTTGCGAAATTGCCTTACCCGCACTTAGGCGTCTCCTCAGAACGCCCAAATCCTCCGCGGGTTGCCCTCAGGTCAAATCCGGTTAAACCGTTCGATTGCTTTTGTCAGTGCTTTCAACTGTTTGATCAGAGGCACCATCTTCGACTCCCTCTCGTCGATCTCCTGCGCCTTCTTCAAAACCTCCATCGCCTGCGCCGCGGGCACCGCGACCACGCCGTCCTCGCCCGCCACAATCAAGTCCCCCGGCGCAATCCTCACCCCCGCGCACTCCACAGGGATGTCCTTATCCACCGTCGCGTACCGTCCCACTGAACTCGACGGTACTACGCTCCGGGCAAACACCGGCAAGCCCAGTGACCGTACCTCACCCACGTCCCGCACACCTCCGTCGATGATCACCCCGGCCACCCCGCGCGCCGTCGCCGCCGTCGCCATCAGCCCTCCCAATCCCGCCACGTCCAGCCCGTTTTCGATCACCAGCACCCCCACGTCGCCCGGCTGCGCTTCGTCGATCATCGCCACCGAATGCTTCGCGCTCAGCGCCGGTGTCGCCTGCTCGGCCGTCGCCGGACGCATGAACGCCGTTTTGGCGCGCCCTACGAACGCAGCCCGCGCGCCGTCGAGCGTCCGCGGACGCATGTCGTGGGAAAGGAACCCCCGCCGCCCCACCACCTGATCCACGGCGTCGGCCACCGAGGCCACCGTCGTTTTCCGGAATCCGGCGATCAACGGATCCACCGGGCCCGCCGGTTTGCGCGCCGCCTGGAACCCGAATCCCGCAATCGCCGCCGTCATTAACACCAGACCGGTATATTGTCGCTTCATACTGTGACATTCTAACTGGTACATGGAGGTTCGGCGAATCGTTGCTTGGCTGGCCGCCCTGTTCGGTCTCGGCGCACTGCTGCCGCGGCTGATCGGCGCGGCGTTCTTCGACCCTCACCTCATGGTCGCCTTCGCCGCCATGGCGGTGCTGTTTGAGGCCCCCGTGATCTGTGACGCTGTGAGCGCGGGCGCCGGTCGCGTACTACCCCGCGCCACCCTCGGCCGCCACATCGCCATCGCCGCCGGATTCGGATTCGCCTCCGCCGTTCTCCTGATGGTGATCCGCACCGTGGCGAGCAACCGCGAGATCGATGCGCCGTATTTTCTCTATCCCGACCCCCCCGTCATTGGCGGCCTGCTGCTGCTCGCCTTGGGCTTCGCCATCTTCGGCGCGGCCGCCGGAGCCTGGATCACACTGCACTCCTATTCGCCCGATGTGGCCCGCCAGCGGCTCCGTACCGGCTTTCTGGCTTTCCTGCTCGCGTTGATACTGGCGGCCAAGTTCGGGCCGGATGGCTGGCGGGCTGCCCTGACCTCACTCCTCACCAACGACGTGATCCTCACCGCGTCGGCGGTGCTGTTCGCTCTTCTGGCGGGTGCGTCGGCGTTGCTTTACCGGTCCGCCGCGCGGCATCGCCAGTACTCGGCCTGAGGCCTACACAGACGCAGCCTCAAGCGCTCCGGATCACTCTCCAGGGATCGATCCGCGATGCTTTCCGCGCCGGCAGGTATCCGGCCACGGCCGCGATCGCGGCGATTAACGACACCATGGCGGCGAAGGTAGCCGTGTCGGTAGGCTCGGTGCCGTAGAGCAGCGCCGAGATTGCGCTCGATGCCGCCAATGACCCCAAGCCTCCTAGCACCATGCCGGTGAGCGCCAGCCGCAGCGCCCTGCCGACGACGTCCAATTGGACCTGCGCGCCGCTTGCCCCCAACGCCATGCGGATCCCGATCTCCTGCCGGCGCAGGGCCACCGAGTAGGAAATCACGCCGTAGATGCCGATCGCGGCGAGTAGCAGTCCGATAGCGGCGAAGCCGGTCACCAGCAGCACAAAGAAGCGGCGCGGCGATACGGAGAGATCCACGATACCGCGGACGGGCCGCAGTGGAGCCGCGGGCTGCCCGGGGTTGAAGCCGCGGAGCGTGGACATTACTGCCGGAGCCAGCGCATCGTTGTCCAGCCGGGATCGGATAACCAGTTCCGCGCCTTCCGGATAGGCCTGCGTGGCGGGGAGAAACATTTCGGGGCTCGCGTCCTGCTCGAGACTATGCTGACGCAGATCGGCAACGACTCCGACGACACGGACTTCGTTCCTGCCCTGTTGGGCGAGCCGGCCGAGGGCATCCTGGCCGTGCCAGAACCGCCGCGCGGCGGTTTCGTTTATGATGACGGCGCGTTCGCCCTCGGCGGTGTCGCGCCATGTGAAGTCGCGGCCCTTTTGAAGGCGAATGCCCATGGCTTCGAGATACCCGGGGGTGACGATACGAACCAGCGCGCTGCGGTCTTCCCCATCCTGGTAGCTGACGCCCTTCGCGGCGAGGCCCCAGCTCCGATTGCGTCCCAGGGGCAGCATGTCCGTGATGCCGGCGCGCTCGACGCCCGGAATCTCTTCGATCCGGCGTATGGTTTCCTGGAGTATCGCGCCGCGGCGGCTGGCGTCGCCCGAGTCGTCATAGTCGATCCGGATGACCGCGGCGTGGCTCGGGTCGAAGCCGAGGTCGACATCCATCACGTGGAGGAAGCTGCGCAGCAAAAGGCCCGCGCCCACCACCAGGACACACGCCAGGGCCACCTCCGACACCACCAGCACGCTCCGCATGCGTTCCTGCCCGCGGCCGGCGCTCATGCCCGGCCCGGTATCCTTTAACGCATTCTGGATCTTCGTCGCCGATATGCGGAACCCGGCGACGATCGCGAACACCAGCATCCATGCGGCCGCCATCGCGAGCATCCACCACAGCGCCGGGCCATCCACGCGGACGCTGCTGAGCAGGGGGAGGGCCAGCGATTCCTGATGCGCCAGGTACCTGGTCAGCCCGATCGCCAGCGCCAGTCCGCCGGTCGCGCCCGCCGCGGTGAGAACCAGATTCTCGGCCAGCAATTGCCGGAACAGCCTGCCGCGACCCGCGCCCAGCGCGCCGCGGATGGCGAATTCCTTGGACCGGGCGGCGGCGCGCGCCAGCAACAGATTGCTCAGGTTGACGCACACGATCAGCATGATCAGGCCCACCGCGGACCACAGCACCAACAGCGGCCTGCGCAGCTTCCCCGAAACGTATTCGCGCAATGCGGAAAGAGATGAGGTGTAATCTCCCCACCACTCCTTGTGCGCGGCTTTGAATTGCGGGAAGAGCACGTCCGCCTCGGCCTGCGCGGATGCAATCGTCGCGGTGGGCTTCAGGCGGCCCACCACGGCGAGCGTGTTGCCCCAGTTCCGGACGACATCGTAAATGAGCGGGACGTAGATATCCACGCGAAAGCCCGGTGAGAACACGGAGCCGAAGTCAAACGACGGCGGCAGAACTCCCA
This sequence comes from Bryobacteraceae bacterium, assembly GCA_041394885.1. Classification (GTDB taxonomy): domain Bacteria; phylum Acidobacteriota; class Terriglobia; order Bryobacterales; family Bryobacteraceae; genus DSOI01. Next base: position 45,790 of record JAWKHI010000030.1, read on the forward strand.
CCACGGTGACGGACTCCTTGCCGATGGCGAAGTTCTTCCCCACGATTTCCGGGTCTCCGTTGAAGTGGCGCTGCCAGAAACCGTGACTGAGCAGCATCGCGGGACGCCCGCCCCGCTGGCATTCTTCCTCGGTGAACAGGCGCCCCTTTACCGGCTGGAGCCCGAGCGTCTGGAAGAAATTGCCGGCCACCATCACGCCGTTCACCGGTTGCGGCTCCCCGGCGCCCCGAAGCGTGTATTCACTGTTGCCGAAGAAGGGATTGTAACTGGTGACTTGCTGGAAAGACCGGTTGTTGCGCTCGAACTCCTCAAACGCCGCCACGGTGTATGTAACCCAAGAGAGCCCGCCGGCGGCTTTTCCTGACTGGATCGAATCGCGGGCCGAGGTGAACCAAACCAATTGGTCCGGCTGCGCGAATGGAAGCGGACGCAGCAGCACCGCGTTCAGGACGCTGAACACGGCGGTGTTGGTGCCGATGCCGATGGCCAGCACCAGAATCGTGATGATCGCGTAAGATCGATCCCGCCGTAGCGTGCGCATCCCGTAGCGGACGTCCTGCCGCCACCCTGCCCAATAGTCTTTCCATTCCATACGCCGCTCCCTTTCCTGCCCCAGACGAAGCCCCGTCGCCCGCACGGTCTCGAGGTCGCCGAATTGCCGTTCGGCCTCGCGGCGCGCCTCCGCGGGGTCCATTCCTTGCCCCACCAGATCGTCGATCTTGGCCTGAATGTGGAATCGCAGCTCTTCGTCCACGTCGGCGCCCGCGTTGGGGCCGGTCAGCCTCGCATACCGCCGCCACCGTGGAATCGGATCCATGGCGTCAGCCCTCCTCCGCCAACGGCGGACGCACCGCCCCCAACATCTTGCCAACCGCCGCCGCGTAGGCCTCCCATCGTTTCGTCTCCAGTTGCAGCTGTCGCCGCCCCAGCTCCGTAAGGCTATAGAACTTCGCTTTCCGGTTATTCTCCGACACGCCCCACTCGGCCTCCACGAAGCCCTTGTTCTCCAACCGCCACAACGCCGGATACAACGTGCCTTCTTCCACCAGCAGGGCATCGTCGGTCTGCCGGCGGATCAACTTCGTGATGCCGTATCCGTGCATCGGCCCCCAGACGAGCGCCTTCAGAATGATGACGTCGAGAGTGCCGCGGAGCAGTTCGAGTGAGGTGTGTTCCATGCGTGCGTTCCTCCCCTGGTATGCGCTTCCCTATGTGTTCCAAGGGGAGAATACCACGGCTTCCCTGGGAATACAAGGGGAGTCGCCGCAACAGCACCCGCGCTACCGCAAGAACGTCTTCCAGACCGTCGCCGCCAGCGCGTGCGTCACCATCGCGGCCCGGATCCCCGGACCCTCCAGATACGCTCGCGCGCAGAACACCCCCAACACCGTCGCCACCAGCGCATGCTTCCAATTCGGAAACGCGTTCCCGAACCATAGATGCACCGCCCCGAATGCCACGCTCGACACTGCGATCGCTACCGGCGCGGCAAACCGGTCCCGTAGCCGCTGCAGCAGGATTCCCCGGAAGAACGTCTCTTCGCCCAGCGCCACCACCCAAAGAATGCCGAAGAACGTCGCCGGCGCCTTCCACCAGTACCCGGGCGCCACGCGGATCTCCGCAAATCCGATCGCGTAGATCACTGCCGCCGCCACCGGCGCCAGCAACAGGAAATGCCGCAACCCGCTCTTCCATTCGCGCAGCCCCGGAACGAACCCGAACCCAATCCGGTCATCCCGCCGATTCGCCAGCACCGACGCGATCCCCACCCGGAACCACATCAGTTGCGCCAGCGCCGCCACGCCGATGCGCGTCTCGAGCGGCTCCACGTACGGTTGGGTGATCGCCTTGAACAGATACACCCCGCCCATGAAGGCCAGGAACCCGAAGTCGAGCCAGCGCGGCAGCAGCGGCAGCCAGACCACCGCCAGCGCCACCAGCCCTGTGATCAGCAGCAGACCCTTCCAGGCGAACACCCCCGTCGGGATCGAGTAGATCAGATAGGAAACCAGCGCGGATCCGGCCAGCATCCCCGGATGCGCCCACCACGCCCGCCCCATGGAGAAGTAGAAAGACAACTCCACCAAAAACGCCGCCCCAACCGGGATCGCCACCGCCGCCGGAATCGATTTCGTTCCAGAATAGAAGTAGGCAGCGATGGAGCCCACCACCCACAGCACCGCCACCAGATTGCGGAAGCGGATCGTCTGCGCGGTGGCCATCGGTTTCAGCTTAACCCACGCTACCCATTCCGCCCGCGCGCAGCCGGCCAATCTCGCCCGCCTCGTCGCCCAAACAGAGGCCGAAGCCATGGAGGCCCGCTCTCACTACGCCTACCGCCAGACCGTCCTGATCGAGGAGATGGGCAAGAACGGCCTCGTCGCCGGCCAGTATCGCGAGGAACGCGAGGTCATCTTTTCCCCTGCCGGCGAACGGACCGAACAACTCCGCGGCAAACCCTGGATGGCGCTCGCCCGCCTCCGCCTCACCGAAGAGGACTTCCGCGACATCCGCGAAGTGCAACCCTTCCTGTTCACCGCGGACCAGTTGTGGCTTTACGAGACCAGGTTCCGCGGCGAAGAAGCCGCCGATGGCATCGATTGCTGGCTGCTCGAAGTCAAGCCCCGCCAGACCCACCAAGGCATGCGCCTGTTCGAAGGCATGTTCTGGGTGGATAAGCGCGACTTCGGCGTCGTCAAGAGCTCCGGCCGCGCGGTTCCCCAGATTCTATCCCGCAAGGAGGAGAACCTGTTCCCGGCTTTCACGACCTTCCGCGAGAAAGTAGATGGCAAGCACTGGTTCCCCGTCCACACCCACTCCGATGACGTGCTCCATTTCTCGAGCGGCTCCATCCGCCAGCGCATGTCCATCAAGTACGAGCAGTACCAGCGCTTCGGGGCAGACTCCACGGTAACCTTCGACAAGCCTCTGGTACCATAACAAGCAGCAAAACCCATGCGAAAACTGTGTTTTCCGGCCGCGGCCGGGCTTCTCATTGCGGCGGCTGCCTTGCTCCCTTCCCTGCCCGGTGTCCACGCCCAGGAAGAGGGGATCCAGTGGTTGTCCAACTACAAAGACGCGATCGCGGAGGCCAAGCGGACCGGGAAGCCCATCTTCCTAGAGTTTCGCTGCGAGCCTTGAACGGCCGGACGCGTATTCGACGCACAGGTTGTGCTGTCGCCGAAATCCTCTTCCCGCGGTGAGCTGATGAGCCAGTACGTCTGCGTGCGAATAATCCGCATGGACGACATCGACATCGGCCTGTTCGAGCACGATCGCAACAACACGCTCTACTTCTACATCCTCAACGCAGACGAGCAGATCTACATGCGGTATGGTGGACGCGACTCGCGGTCCGCCGACGGTTACCTCAACCTGGCGAGCATCGAACTCGCCCTGAAGAAAGGCCTCGAACTGCATGAGCTCCACAAGGAGGGCAAGCTCCCCGCTCCGCCGCGCCCCAAACCCGTCTTCGCCCGCGAGTATCCGCTTCTGGTGGAGCGCACTTTCGCCCGTAACGCCTGCGTCGAATGTCACCTCATCGGCGACTACCAGAACATGCATCGCGAGCTCGATGGCACGCTCGACAAGCCGAAACACCTGTGGCGCTCGCCTGACATCCGCACCATCGGCATCGAACTCGACGTCCCCAGAGGTCTGGTGGTCAAGGAAGCCACCGGCCCCGCCGCCGCCGCCGGCATGAAGTCCGGCGACACTGTTACCGCCGTCAACGGCCAGACTGTCTATACATTCGGCGACCTGCAGCACGCCTACGACCAGACGCCCCGCGACGCCGCCTCCGCGAAGTTCACCGTGGCCCGGAACGGCGAAAACGCCGAACTCACCGTGCAGTTGCCCATACGGTGGTGGGTCACCGATACGCGCTGGCGCCAGTCGAGCGTCGACCCGCGCACCTACTTCGATTCGCGCCCGCTTTCCAGCGAGGAAAAAACCGCCCGCGGTCTGAAGCCCGGCGGCTTCGCGAGCGAGGTGACCTATATTGACCGCTTCGCCCAGGCAATGAAGTCGCACGAGCTCCAAAAAGGCGACATCGTGTTCGGCGTCGACGGTGTTGAAACAGACCCCGTCGCCAACACCGCGGACCTGTACATCAAGATCCACAAAAGGGCCGGCGATTCGATGACGCTCGGTGTGCTGCGTGGCACAGAGCGGATCGAAATGCCGCTCAAGACCTTCCGCATGAGCTTCCGCAAATGAGCAAATACCTGATTCTCGTTCCCGCGCTTCTGATCGTGGCCGCCGCGGCGCCGGCCGCGGAAAACTGGTCCGCGCCCGCCGAGGTGACCCACGACGATAGCGTCTGCGTCACTTATCGCGCTCGCGTCGCCGGCGACTGGCTCGTCGTAGAAGCGCGTCACGAAAAGCCCTGGCACACCTATGCCATCGACAACGAGATTCGCGCCAAGGAGAAGCTCGCCGGAAAGATGTCGCTCGGCATCGATCAGCCCACGTCGTTCAAGGTGTCCGCCGGCCTCGAAGTCACCGGCGGTTGGATGCAGTCGCCCCCGCACGATCTCTCCAAGCCGGACCTCCGCTGGTACACGTGGGGTTTTGAAGACGTGTCGCTGTTTGCCGCTAAGGTGAAACGCACCGCCGCCGGCCCCGCCACAGTGGCCATTCGCGGTCAGGCCTGCTCGGCGAACACGTGCAAGAACATCAACGTGACGCTCAGTGTGCCAGTGGCTCCAGGTCCGGCGGTGGATCTTCAAGGGCTGGTCGCGGCGAAGCCGGAGTGAGGGGCCTCCGTCCGCGTCGAGGTTCCGCTTGAGTTGCCATGCATTTTGAGTTGCCATGCATTCCGGACGCCACTATTCCCTCCGTGAGGTGATCGCCTGGACGCGCCGGGAAACCGCGGTTTTCCTGCTCGTGGCCGCCGTCCCCACGGCCCTGTACGCGCTCGCCGATTGCCGGTGGCTCACCTTGTCCTGGCCCCCGATTGCGATCGTGGGAGGGGCGGTGGCGTTCATCACCGGCTTCAAGAACAACGCCTCCTACGGCCGTCTTTGGGAAGCGCGCCAAGTTTGGGGCGCGATCGTCAACAGCAGCCGGACCTTCGCGGTTCTCGTCCACGATTTCATCCCGGACAACTCCGCCCGGCAACGGATCTACTATCGCCATCTCGCCTGGCTGACCGCGCTGCGTTACCAATTGCGCCAGCCGCGCTCCTGGGAGAACATGCGGCTGGCTCACAATCGCGAATATCGCCGCAAATACAGTGTCGACGAGTGGGACGGTTCCATGGAAGCGGAACTGACACCGCTACTCGACGCTGCGGAACACTCCTACGTGCTCGCCCGCACCAACCGCGCCGCGCACTTGATTCATCTCCAGTCCGGCGATCTGCGGCGGAACGCCGAGCCTGGCCTTCAGGGCGAAATCAGGCACGTCGAACTCGAACGTGCGCTCGCGTCGTTGCTCGAAGCACAAGGCAAGTGCGAACGCATCAAAAACTTTCCCTACCCTCGCCAATACGCGACGCTGAACCTCTTCTTCATATGGTTGTTCATCGTGCTCGTCCCGCTTGGCTTGCTGCCGGAATTCCAGAAGGCCGGCGACCCCTTCGTGTGGCTAACCATACCGGTCAGCGTGATGATCGCGTGGGTGTTCCACACGATGGATAAGATCGGGGAGAGTTCCGAGAATCCGTTCGAGGGTGGTCCAAACGACGTGCCGATCACGTCTATGAGCCGCGCCATCGAAATCGATCTTCGCGAGATGCTCGGCGAGAAAAATATCCCGCCGCCCATTCAGCCGCTGAACAACATCCTGATGTGAATTGGCGCCCGCGGTTACCGCGCCGCCAAAAACTTCCGGATCCGCTCCACCGCCTCCATCAGATTCTCCAGCGAATTCGCATAGCTGAACCGGAGATACCCCTCGCCGTACTTGCCAAACGCCGACCCGTCCAGACAAGCCACGCCGGCTTCGTTCAACAGCCGCTCCGCCAGCTCATTCGACGGAATCCCCGTCCCCTTCACATTCGGAAACGCGTAAAATGCACCCTCCGGTAGCGCGCACCGGAATCCTGGAATCGTGTTCAACCCAGCCACGAACGCATCCCGGCGCTTCTTGAACTCGGCCACCATCTCCTCGGCGTCGTCTTGCGGACCGTTCAGAGCCGCCACGCCCGCCTTCTGCGTGAAGCTCGCCGTGCACGAGTTCGAGTTCACCATCAGCTTGTTCACCGCCGACACCAACCACTCCGGCATCACGCCGTAGCCGAGACGCCATCCCGTCATCGCGTAAGTCTTGGAGAATCCGTCGAGGATGATCGTCTTGTCGAGCATCCCGGGCTCAGCCGCGATCGACACTGGCTTGTCCCCATAGCAGATGCGCGAATAGATTTCGTCCGAGAGCACCACGACGTCGCGATCGCGCAGCATCTCCGCGATCTTCTTGATGTCGGCCGCCGGGATCAGGCCGCCTGTCGGATTGGCTGGCGAGTTAAGCACCACCATCTTCGTCTTGTTCGACAGCTTCGATTCAAACAGATCCAGATCGAACGAAAACCCGCGCTCTTCCACCAACGGCATCGCCACCGGAACCGCGCCGTGATACACGATCATCGATTCGTAGATCGGGAAGGCCGGGTTGGGATAGATGACTTCGTCGCCTTCCTCGAGCAGCGCCATCATTGGAAAGAAGATGATCGGCTTGCCGCCGGGTGTCACGCAGACGTGCTCGGGACCGCGATCGATCCCCCGCGTCCGCGACACATATTGCGCGATGGCCTCGCGCAAATCCGGCAGACCCTGCGTGGGCCCGTAGTGCGTCCAGCCTTCGTCGAGCGCTTGCTTCCCGGCCTCGCGCACGTGCTTCGGCGTGTCGAAATCCGGCTCGCCGATTTGCAAATGGACTATGCTTTTTCCCTGCGCCTCGAGCTTTCGCGCCTTCACCAATACCTCGAACGCGGTCTCCACCAGGATCCGGTCCATGCGCCCGGCAAGCTTCATTGAATTGTCTCTCCCTAATCTGCTTTCGCGAAATACGGAATGCCGTCCACCCGCTCGATGAATTCTACCGCATCGCCGATATGGACCGTTTCCCCGCGGATGCGTCCCGTGAGCTTACCGCCTTCGGCAAGGGCCACAATCGCGATTTGGTAAGGCGCTTCGTTCACAAATTGCTCGGGCGCCGAATGCACCACCGTCTCGGTATACACCACGCCGCGGTTGCTCATGCCGCCTCCAGAATCGTCACCACGCAGGTCGCCCCGGACCCACCGAGATTCTGCGCCAGCCCCAGCCGGTGACGCCCCACCTGCCGTTCGCCGGCTTGTCCGCGAAGCTGGAGAACCAGATCGCAGATCTGCGCCACGCCGGTTGCCCCCACCGGATGCCCCTTGGCCTTCAACCCGCCGGATGTATTCACCGGGCGCTCGCCATGAAGCGACGTGTGGCCCGCGGCCGAATAGGGTCCACCCTCACCCTTCTTTACGAAGCCCAGATCCTCGATGGCGACGATCTCGGCGATGGTGAAGCAGTCATGCAGTTCGGCAACGTCGATGTCGACCGGTGCGGCGCCCGCCATCGCATAGGCCTTCTCGCCCGCCATCCGCACCGCCGGAAAGGTGGTGATGGTCTCTTTCTGATCGAGCGCCACGTGGTCAGAAGTCTGCGCGATGCCGCGCACCACGATGAGTGGGGGGGTGAGGTCTCGGGCGCGTTCGAGCGTGGTGAGCAGCACGGAAGCCGCCCCATCGCTCACCAGAGAGCAGTCATAGACAGTCAGCGGCTCCGACACCGGTTTGCCCGCCAGCGCCTTCTCGATCGTGATCTCCTTGCGCATGTGCGCGTCCGGATTCAGTGCGCCGTTGTGGTGATTCTTAACCGCCACCGCCGCCATGTGCTCTCGCGTTGTGCCGTATTCGTACATATGGCGGCGCGCGATCATCGCAAACAGCGCGGGAAACGTGGCGCCGGCCCGAATCTCGCCCCCCAGATCGCCCGCCCCGGCAAGGATCTCCGTCACTTTCGGTGTCGTCTGCGACGTCATCTTTTCGACGCCCGTCACCAGCACCGTGTCATACATGCCCGACGCGACGCCCATCCACGCATGGAAGAACGCTGCGCCCGACGAGGCGCAGGCTGCCTCGAATCGCGTGGCCGGAATGCCCGTCATTCCGGCTTCCGCCGCGATGTAAGGTGCGAGATGGTTTTGGCCGACGAACGACGGTCCAGCGAAATTGCCGAGATAAAAAGCTTCCACCGCCGACGCGGATAGCCCGGCGGCCGCGAGGCATTTCGCCGACGCCGTCACCGCAAGCGAACGGATGGTTTCCCCGGGAAAGGCGCCAAACGGAGTCTTCCCGATACCGGCGATCGCGACAGGCCGCATATCCCTAGTTTAATGGGCGGGACCATTATCGTGACGACGCCGGGCCCGCCGGCACTACCACTCCGCCCGGATGCCGGTCCGGAACGTACGCGCTCCCGATTGGTCCAGTTCGGAGACCCCGCCCACGCCGCTGATGACGCCGAACGAAGCCGCCTGCGACAGATTACTCGCCGGGTTGGAATAGTTCGGATGATTGAATGCGTTTGCCGCGGTAAGCTCCCATCGCAGCTGGAACCGGTCGCTAATTGGGAAGTACTTGTACAGCCCCAGGTGCCATACGCGCGAGTCCGGCCCGATGATCACGTTCTTGGCTGAGGTGCCGAAGCGCCCCGCCGGCACCGGACCGAAGGCGGATGTGTCAAACCAGCGATCCACGGACTGTTGGTTCGACGGTAGATTCGCGTTCCGCAGATGATCGGCCCGGATGGTGACCGTGGGCGCCGTGCGGCTCGAGGTGAACGCGATCCCCACCGGATCCGGGCCCGTCCACAGTGGAGTAACTCGCTGCCCGGAGTAGAAACTGTAAATGAAGCTGGTTTCCCATCCGCCAACGAGCAAGTTGGCGGCCCGGCTTATGTTGGACGCATACCGTTTGCCGCGCCCGAACGGAAGCTGCGCGATGAGGTTGCCAGTGGCCCGATGCGTCGGCATGTCGTGCCACACGGCGCGTTCCCGGAGCCGGTTGTGCGCGTCTTCCGGCTGGGCCCCGCGGTCCAGATCGCCGATATCGCGCGCCAGCACATATGAAAACTGATACGCGAGCCCGCGTGCGAAACGCCGTTCGGCTTCGATCGTCATCGAATGATACTGGTGGCCCGCGCCGTTGGTGATGTAGGTGATCGCCGGATAGTTCGGGAACGGCCGCGCCTTGTCGATAAACGCCTGCCCGTTCGCCGCCGGCTGATTGAAGTTGTAACCCCATTCCCCCTGCCGCGTGTTAGTGCCGATGTAGGAAAGCCGGAATCCAGTGTTCCAGCGCTGATGTTCCACCGTCGCGTTGTACTGCATCGAATACGCGTTGCGCAGATCCGCTCGGATCGCCGCCGGCAGACCCACCGTCCGCGGACCCGCCGTGCCTGTCGACGGAAACGCCTGTGGGAAAATCACTGTCGGGTTGTTGGCCGGATTCGTGAACGTCGGCTCATTGATCACGAATGGCGCTCCGCCCGCGCTTTCAGCCCTCGGAACCACGTCATAGAAGATGCCGTAGCCGGCCCGGAACACCGTGTTCGGGCCCAACGGACGCCATGCGATGCCCAACCGCGGCGCGAAGTTGTTCCGATCCGCGCGGATCAGACGGCCGCCCGGAAGCCCGGCTTGGCTCGCCTCGATGATGTCGACATAGTTGCGCGGCATCAACGGGCTGATTTGATCGAGTGCGCCATCCGGCACCACGATTGCGCCGCGCCCGATGTCGAACACCGATTGCCGGTTTTGGGACTCGGTCCAAGACGGATGGAGTTCGTACCGCATGCCGATGTTCACCGTCAGGTTCGGCAACATCTTGTAGTCGTCGGTCACGAACAGATCGTAGGCCCAGCGCGTCCGGTCGATATGCAGTTGTGGAAACGCCCGCTGTGCCGTCGTCGGGATGCCCAAAAGAAAATCCGCATACGGGAACCCGGTGAAGCGGTTCGAGAAACGGAACTGCCCGAACAACGCCGCCGGCGCCTGGCTGTCCTGGAAATTCACCTGGCCCAGGATCACGCCCGCTTTGAGCGAGTGTTTTCCGCGGAACCAGTTCACGTGCTCCTGCCATTGATGCTGGAAGTTCTTGAATCCAGGATGCCGCCACTGCGTTTGCGCCAACCCGGTCAGCGCCAGCCCCTGAAAGCCGATATTGGGAAGGCCATTGATGTCGGGCAGATTGTCCACCAATCCCGTGATGCCCAGCTCGGCGATGATCTCGCGTCCCATGATCGGGCCGTTGCGCGGATTGTCGTTGAAAGCAAACCCATACCGCGATTCAAAGATCAGCGTCGGCGTGATCTGATGGGTGTACGACGCACTGATCGCCCGCGTGTCGCGCGTCTGCCACCGCCGCCCGATCGTCGGAAGGTTCCCTTCGAACGCGCGGGAATGAGACCGGTCAAACGTCCACCGCGCGAAGAAGAACGACTTTTCCGAAAACCGGTGATCGCCCCGGACCGTGTAGTACGTGTTGGGATCGTACGGACGCTGCTTCTGCTCGGTGTAGTTGCGCGCACGCAGCGTCGTGGCCGACGCATCCTGCGGCAGCGGGTAAAAACGGTCCTGGATGCGTTGCGAAACCGCGTTCAGACGCGAGGCCGGGATGCGGCGCCCCGGGAACGGCTGGTTCCCCCCGAACGGATCCCGGACGTTGATGTTGGACGCCAGCGACGAAAAATCGCCCGATCGCCACGGCGCCAGCGGTACCGTCGGGTTCAACAGCTGCAAGACAGAACTGCCTCGCGATGTTTCAAACGAAAAGAAGAAGAATGTCTTGTTCTTGCCGTTGTACAGATGCGGAATCACCACCGGTCCGCTCAGGCTCACCCCCGGCTGGTGCGTCACCCCCGTCCCGCGCTGCGCCGCGAACGGATTGCGGGCGCGGAACCAAGGCGTCGAATAGTAGTCGAACGCGACGCCATGCACGTCGTTCGATCCGGACTTCGAAATCACCGTCACCTGACCCACGCTCCCGATATCGGCGCTGTTGTTGGCCATGTCCACACGGACCTCTTCGTAGCTCTCGATGTAGCTCACCAGCGGGCTGATCTGCGTTCCGTCGTAGCCATTGCTCACCGTGATCCCATCGATCGACTGCTCCGATTGGTTCACCCGGCTTCCCGCGAATCGCCGCGTCGCCTGCCCGCCCGCCGCCAGCACACCTGGCGTGAGCGCCAGAAAATTGTACAAAGACCGCGTGTTCAGCGGCAGGGACTTCAGTTGCGTCGCGTTCTTGGAGTCTCCGATCCGCGCGGTCTCGGTCTCGATCAGCGTCGCGCCCGCGCTGACTTCGATCTTGGTCTCCACCGTGCCCACCTGCAGTTGCACATCGATCCGCCGCTGCTCCCGCGACGCCAGTTGTATGTCCTGGGCCACGTACTCCTGAAATCCCCCCGAGCGCACGCGGAGCGTATACACGCCTTCCCGCAACTGTGCGATCGTGTACGTTCCCGTCGCGTTGGACTCCGTCCTGTACAGGTAGTTGCTCGCCACGTGAGTGGCCTCGATCGTCGCGCCCGGCACCGCGGCTCCAGCGGAATCGACAACCGCTCCGGTGATGCTGGCGAACGTCGTCTGCGCGGCCGCGGGCGCTGCCGCAACCGCCAAAAGCAGTGCGATTCGAACACGCATGGCGACTAACCTCTTTCTATCCGCGGGCCTGCCCCAATAACCCTTACCATTGATTTATATAAATCAAAACCACGCAGATGAACGTACTTTTATCACCGTGGCGCTCCGGATGCAAGCCCCTGGCAAACTCTCGGGTTTCCGCGAAAGGTTAAGATCCCGGTTAACCCCAACCCTCTTGGCCGCTTCCTGACTTGGCCCTATACTCCTCATAAATTCCATTTCATGAGGAAACTCAGCTCCATGACCACACCGCGCGCAGCGCTCGTGTTCGCCGCCTGCGCGGCCTTCCTGCCCGGGCAAACCATCAGCTCCTCCGCGGGGAACACAACCTGGCGCACTCCCTACGACGTCGCCATCGACGCCGCCGGCAATCAGTACGTCACCGAACGGGGCAACGACGTCATCTACCGCGTGGACCGCCTCGGCGCCACCGCAACCATTGCCGGCACCGGTACCCAGGGTTTCTCCGGAGATGGCGGACCGGCCGCCTCCGCCCGCCTCAATCAGCCCTTCGGCATCGCCGTCGACGCTGCCGGCGACATCTACTTCGCCGACGCCGGCAACCACCGCATTCGCAGAATCCGCAACGGCATCATCACCACATTCGCCGGCACCGGCCGCGCCGGCTTCTCCGGCGACAACGGCCCGGCCAGCGCTGCGCAGATCAACGCCCCCGCCGACCTTCTCCTCGATCCGGCCGGCAACCTCATCTTCGTCGATAGCGGCAATGAGCGCATTCGCCGCGTTGCTCCCGATGGCGCCATCGCCACCATCGCCGGCACCGGACGCCGCGGCTTCGCCGGTGACGGCGGTCCTGCTCTGCTCGCCGACATCGACCCCGGCTGGCTCGCCCTCGATCGCGATGGCAATCTCTTCTTCACCAACGACGGCACCGCCCTGGGCTTGACAGGCGGCAACCGCCGCGTCCGCCGCATTGACCGCGATCAGATCGTCGCCACCGTGGCCGGTTCCGGCGCCAGCGGCGACAACGGCGATGGCGGCCCGGCCACCGCCGCCGGTTTCGGCCGCATCTCCGGCATCGCCGTCGACAGCATGAACAACCTCTTCATCGCCAGCTTCAGTGGAGACCGCATCCGCCGGGTTGGCCCCGATGGTACCGTCACCACCTACGCGGGCATCGGCCAGGCAGGCTTCGCCGGCGACGACGGCCCTGCGATTTCAGCACGCCTCAACGCACCTGCCGGCATTGCCCTCGACGCCGGCGGCAACCTCTACATCGCAGACTCCAACAATCGCCGTATACGCAAAGTCACTCCGCCCGCCCCGCCCGCCATCCGCTCGGAAACCGCCGGCGTCCCCGCCTTCCTCGGAAAAACCGGCTTCTCCTCCAACATGTACCTGGAAATCTTCGGCAGCAACCTCGCCAATTCAACCCGTACCTGGACCGGGGCGGACTTCAACGGCGCCAATGCCCCCACAGAACTCGACGGCGTCCGCGTCACCGTCAACGGAAAGCCCGCTTTCATCTTCTTCATCAGTCCTGGACAGATCAACATCAACGCCCCTGAGGACGACGCCGCCGGCCCCGTGCAGATTCAGGTCTTCCGCGATGGGGTGGCCTCCAACATCGGCATGGCGGACCGCTCTCGCGTCTCGCCTACTCTCCATACCGCCGCGCCCTTCCTCGTCGGCGACAGCCAGCACGTCGTCGCGCAGGCCGCCGACTTTCGTTCCTTTGTCGGCCGCCCCGGCATGATTCAAGGACTCAACTTCCGCCCTGCCCGTCCCGGTGAAACCGTCATCGTATTCGCACTTGGCTGTGGACCCACCGATCCCCCCACCAAGGCCGGCGCCGTGAATCCCCAACTGGCCCGCCTCGCCCTGCCGTTTGAACTCCACATCGGCGGCGTCACCGCCGATGTCGGCTTCGCCGGCATGCTCGGCAACACCATCGGCCTTTATCAGATCAACGCCGTGATTCCGCCCCTGCCCCCCGGCGAGCACTCCATCGAACTGGTAGTGGATGGCGTCCGCAATGCGCAGAACCTCGTGATCCAGGTGGGCGAATAACTGATCTCACGGCAGCACCTGTGGCGGCTAGAAAGTCCGCGTGCCCCCAACGCGCGACGGCGCCAGATACACCGACGTCTGTGCCGTAATGTAAAGCCCCCGGAATCCCGCCCCCCAAGCGCAATTGCTCGGCTGCTCCGGTGTGCCGATCGTCCCCAGATGCTCTCCCTGGGCCGAAAACACCCAGATTCCGCCCGATCCCGCCACCCAAACATTCCCACCCTCATCGGTCTTGAGCCCGTCGCACCGAGTCTCCGCGAAATCGCGCCCGGCCTCGAGCGATCCGTCACCCGCAACCCGGTAGACGCGTACCTTGCGGCTCTTCGCGTCCGCGACGTAGAGCAATTGCTGATTCGATGACAGCGCCACCCCATTGGGCGCCACACAGTCTCCGGCAACCACCTCCGCCTTCCCGTTGCGCCCGATCCGGTACACGCGGGACTTCGGCAGGTCGCTGAAATAGACGCTGCCGTCAATCGAGTACACCAGGTCATTCGGTTTGCCCAGGTCCTGCCCCGCCAGCACCGTGATCGAACCATTCTTTTCGGTCCGCGTCACCCGATCCTGCTCGCAGGCAAGCAGCCGGCCCTGGTGATCGAACGTCAATCCGTTGGCCCCGTTGCTCTGCTCTCGCAGCGTGCTGAGCTTGCCGCGCTCCCATTTGTGAATGCGTCCGGCCCGCAGATCGCTGAACAGCAGATATCCCCGCCGGGAAAATACCGGGCCCTCGGTGAACTGAAAGCCGGAAACCACTTTCGTCACCGCCGCGTCGCGCGGAACCAGATCCCAGAAACGATCGCTCTTGGCTTCGATCATGATCCCACTCCCGGCGCGAACCACGATCGCGGCGGCGCCTTGTATGCCACGTTCAAATGCGGCGTCTCGATGCGCCGTCCGCCCTCTGCGCCCGATTCCATGAGCGCCGCCAGTGCGCCCGTCACCAACAAGGTCCGCCGGACATCCACCGGCGGATCACCCGTCTCGATCATCCGCGTAATCCCATGCACCAGATAGCTGAAGTTATTCGAGTTCTCAATCGGTATGTAACAAAGCGTCGAGTAAGGCTCCGCCCGTCCCCGCTCCCGCCATGCCGCCAGATACTCGCTCACTTTACCGCCGAGCGCCAGCGCCGCGGCACGAAACCCGTCGCGATACTCCACCAGGTTCAACACCGGATTCCGCACATCCTCTGGCCGCCCCGGCTCCACCTTTTCCCCGCGTGAGAGCGCGGCATCCAGCAGGTCCCTGGGCCACAGCCCCTTCTCCGCCGCCTTCCATACCGCGTCGTCGCGCAGCATCTGTACCGCGCGAACGCCGGTCTCCCCGCCGCGTCGCCGCTCGGCGAAGGCCTGGAGCGTCTCGAGGATATGAAAAATGCCGCCGTCGGCCACCCATCCGCCGCCCACCGAAAGCGCCGACTCGATCGGCGCGCCCAACGCCGGGTCCGCTGCCGGCCGGCGGAACGTTACCGGTACCGAGGACCCTGCCATCAGCGGAAACTTCAATTCGCGAGACCAATCGTACATCCGCTTTGCCTTGGTCCAGTCATAAGAAAGATGCTTGTCCGTGAACACCGGACAGGAGCGCCCGCTTTGCCGGAAAACATCCACCACTTGCTCGAAGAATTCGTAGCGCGGATAAAGCTGCTGGTTACGATCATTGTGCGGATAGTCGCCGTGCTCGCACACGATCACCACGCCGTCCACGGCGAGTTTGCCAGTCCCGAGCGTCAGCGCGTCCCCGATGCTTTTGGTTACCGGGAATCCGTACGCCGTCGAGAGACGCTGGCCGATATCGCCCGGATGAATCTGGTCCATGTAGAGGGACGCCACCTCGAAAGGCGGCTCGTAGAACTTCTCGTGCACCCAGTAGCCTTCGAGAAATCGCGTGATGAAGTTATCCGAGTGTGAGCGGACGTGATAAGTGGAGGAGATGCACGCGATGCGCTTGCGTCGGGCCTGAAAGGCGAAAGCCGGCGCGGCCACCGTGGCTGCGGCGAAATCGCGGCGGCGGATGAGGGATCCCATGGCAGCCATTGTACGCCGCCCATCGGCCATCTCGAGGTCCGATGTACACTCACTGCATGGCAACCCGAGCCTCGATCTCGGTGAGCCGATCAGCGCCATGCCCACTTTCCTAATTACGCTCGCCCTCGCCGCTGCCTTCGCTGCTGCCGCTCGCGGTGCGCCGCCGGAGTTCCAGAACCGCGAACAGACTACTGCAGCCGGAGAGCGCTTGCCCTATGTCGTCTACATACCCCACGCTCTCGACCCCGCTAAGCCCATCCCGCTCCTGCTATTTCTCCACGGCTCCTGCGCCGAGTGCGTGACTCACGAGAGGATTCTGCGCGAGAGCAACCTCCAGTTCTGGCACGGCTACGACCGTGACCGGCAACTGGAGCCGACGATTCTCGTAGCTCCCGCCGGTGGCCGAGGCGGCTGGACTTCCGAGGACCGCCGGCAGGCCGTGTTCGCCATCGTCGACAGCTTGATGCGCGAGTTCCCCGTCGATGCCAAGCGGATCTATTTGCAGGGCTTCTCCATGGGAGCCGCCGGAGCCTGGAACTACCTGCAAACCCGGCCTGGCTTCTTCGCCGCCGCCAATCCGCAGGCCTTTCCCGCGCGGGAACTCGACGTGGAGCCGGTGAGACACACTCCAGTCTGGGCAACCATAGGCGCCGATGATCCGCGCTCGGCCGCCATGGCCGGCACGGTGGCCGCCCTCCGGGCGGCGAACGGCGACCATAGAGGAGCTCTGCCCTCCGTCACCGGCGTGAACCCTAGGTTCTCGATCTTTCAGGGGGTTGGCCACGGTGGGGCGCAGGCCGAGACCCAACGGCTGCCTGGTTTCCGCGAGTGGATGTACGCACAGCGCAACGATGGGAACACCGCGCCCAACGTCCGGTTCGTTACGCCCGCATTTGGATCGTCCTCCGGAAGTGCGCTCGAGGCCGTCGCCGTGGCTACGGACCGCGAGGGCCAACTCGATCGCGTCGAATTCTTGCTGGAGGAGCGCTTGGTGCATGTGGATCGCGATCCTCCTTACGAGTTCACGTTCCGGGGCCTGCCCGCCGGCGTCAACACCCTGCGTGTTCGCGCGGTCGACAAAGGCGGCAAGAGCGCCACTGGTACCGTCACAGTAACCACGACGCCCGATTGACGCCTTCCATCTGGCAAAATCAAGAGCGAACGCCATGCCACTTTCCCGCCGTCATTTCCTCTCCGCGACCGCCGCTGTTCCTGCCCTCGCCCAATCCCCCGCCCGTCCCAACATCATCGTTCTGATGACCGACGACCAGGGCGCGCATGACCTCGGCTGCTACGGGGCGCAGGACCTCCGCACCCCCAACATCGACGCGCTCGCCGCCAACGGGGCTCGTTTCACCAACTGGTATTCCAACGCTCCTGTCTGCGCCCCTGCCCGTGGCGCCCTCATGACCGGCCGTTATCCCGTCCGCGCCGGCATTCCCGGCAATGGAGCTGCACTGAAGCAAGACCAGATCACCACCGCCCGCCTGCTGAAGGGCGCGGGTTACCGCACCGGGCTTATCGGGAAATGGCATCTCGGCGACACTCCTGAAACCACACCCAATGCCCACGGTTTCGACTATTTCTACGGATTCCTTCCAGGTTGCGTCGATTTCTATTCGCACCGATACTATTGGGGCGAGACCGCGCGCGGACGCACCGTCAACTTCCATTCGCTGTTCCGCGATCGCGACGAGATTTTCGAAGACGGCGAGTATCTCACGGATCGCATCGGAGCCGAAGCATCTTCTTTTATCCGCCGGAACTGGACCGATCCCTTCTTCCTCACCGTCACCTTCAACGCACCCCACTACCCCATGCACGCGCCTGCCCGCTACCGGAACCGCTTCCCGAATCTGGCGCCGGAACGCCGAACCTACGCGGCCATGCTTTCCGCCGTTGACGATGCCGTAGGCCGCATTCGGTCCACCCTCACACAGCACAACATCCTTGAAAACACGCTCATCTTCTCCATCGCCGATAACGGAGCGACCACGGAACCCCGCGCTGGCCTTGAACAGCAGCCCGCCACCGCCGGAGACAATAAGCCCTATCGCGGCTTTAAGTTCTCGCTCTTCGATGGCGGCATGCACGTTCCCGGCATCATGAGCTGGCCTTCGCGCATTCCATCGGGCCGCACGATCGGCGAAACCGTCATGACCATGGACATCCTTCCCACCGCCTGCGCCGCGGCCGGAGTCGCGCTTCCCGCGGGTCACAAAATCGATGGCGCGAACATACTGCCCGTCGCCACATCCAGCGCGTCCTCGCCGCATGACGTCATCTTCTGGGATAACAACGGCCAACTCGCCGCACGAAAAGGCAACTGGAAGCTCGTCCTCAACGGAAACGAGTACGGGCGCACTCCAGAGACGCGAAAACCTCTCACCGGCGACGATGCGATGTTCCTTTCGGACTTGGCCGCCGACCCCGGGGAAACCACCAACCTGCGGCGTCTCCATCCCAACGTCGTCGACGAACTGAGCACCCGCATTCAGGCGTGGAAAGCCGAGGTCGCCGCCCGATGAGAGCCCTTCTTCCCTTGTGCCTCGCCGCCGCGCTCTCCTGCCCGGCCCGCGCTCAGGACGTTGCCCCCAACCGGTTCGACGTTGTGATCTACGGCGCCACCGCCGGGGGTGTGATCGCGGCTGTCGCCGCCGCGCGCGAGGGCCTCTCCGTCGCCTTGGCTGAACCCGGCCAGCACTTGGGCGGCATGACGTCCGGCGGTCTCGGCCATACCGACCACGGGAAGAAGGAAACCATCGGCGGTCTGTCGCTCGAGTTCTACCAACGCGTCGGCAAGAAGTATGACGAGCCCATCACCTGGTACTTTGAGCCCCACGTCGCCGAACTCGTTCTCAAGGAAATGGCGGCCGAAGCCAAAGTCAAAGTCTTCTTCGGGCATCGTCTCCGTCCCGATACCGGCGTGCGAAAGCGCCGCGGCGTCATTCGGGAGGTCTATTTTGAAAACGGCGTATCCTTCGAGGCGCGCATCTTCATGGACGCCACCTACGAAGGTGACTTACTCGCCCAAGCCGGGGTCTCTTTCACCATCGGGCGCGAAGGCGCCGCCCGGTACGGCGAATCTCTAGCCGGGATTCGCCCCAAGGATCGCAATCATCAGTTCGACTTCCCAGTCCCCGCGGCGGCCGCGCCCGGGCAACTCCTCCCGGGCATTCTTCCCGGTCCGAGAGGCGCCATCGGAACCGCCGACAACAAGGTGCAAGCCTATAACTTCCGCCTGTGTCTTACTGACGACCCCCGCAATCGCATCACGATCAGTCAGCCCCGCAGCTACGATCCCGCTCAGTTCGCGTTGCTGCTGCACTACATCCAGGCCTTTCAGAAGAATCGTCAGCGGCTGCCTGTAATGAAAGATCTTTTCATTGTCTCCCCGCTTCCCAACCGCAAGACGGATATCAACAATCGGGGTCCTGTTTCGACGGACTTCATCAACGCCAGTTGGTCCTATCCCGCCGGCGACTACAACGCCCGCGCTCGCGTCTGGCAGGATCACATCAACTACACGGCCGGCTTGTTCTTCTTCCTTTCCACCGACTCCCGCGTTCCGGAGCCGCTCCGCGCCGAAGTGAGCCAATGGGGGCTCTCGAGCGACGAGTTCGTCGATACCAATCACTGGCCTCATCAACTCTATGTTCGCGAAGCGCGGCGCATGGTAGGTGATTTCGTGATGACCCAGGGTGATATCCAAACCGAACGCGCCAAGCCCAACCCGATCGGCATGGGATCCTACAACAGCGATTCGCATAACGTCTTCCGCTTCGCCCAGCCCGACGGGACCGTGCAGAACGAAGGCAATATGGAAGTGGCGGTGCAGCCCTATCAGATTCCCTACGGTGTGCTGCTTCCGAAGAAGAAACAGGCTCGGAACTTGCTCGTCCCGGTTTGCGTATCTTCGAGCCACGTCACTTACTCGACGCTGCGTATGGAGCCAGTCTATATGATCATGGGGCAAGCCGCGGGCGTGGCCGCGAAAATGGCCATCGACGCCAATGCCGCTGTGCAGGATATCGACGCCGCCGCGCTCTCGAAAAAGCTGCGCGCCCAAGGCGCGGTGATGGAATGGACGCCTCCGAAGCCGGCGGCCGCCCCCGCTCAGAAGTGAAGCCGCAAATCGGTGAAGCGCTCGAGCACCATCAGCCGCTCATGATCGGCTGGAATTTCCGCCTTCTCCAAATGCCAGGTATGCTCGTGCGGAATATATACCGCGCCGATGCCTGCCGCGAGTGGTGGATGTATGTCGGATTTCGGTGAGTTGCCGATCATCCAGCATCGGTCGCCATCCAGATCGCGTTCAATGAGTAAGTTACAGTAACACGCCGTGTCTTTCTCCCGCACGATTCGAATGTGATCGAAGTGCCCGGCAAGACCGCTGCGGTCAATCTTGGCTTGCTGTTCCTCCGGCTGACCCTTGGTGCACAGCATCAGTTCATGCCGCTCCGAAAGGTAGGCCAGCGTCTCGCCGACGCCCTCGATCAGTTGGATCGGGTGACGCGCCAGATCCTCACCCAATTGACGGATGTGCAGCCTGTCTTCATTAGTCACCCCGCGCTCGCTCAGCTTTTCGAAGCACTGCTCCAGGTTCCTCGCGAAGTTGGCCGCGCCGTAGCCGTGGATGCGATTGTTCACGTGCTCGATCTCGTCGAGAATCGCGCGCACCTCGGCCGCGGAATGCGTGGAGTGCCGCAGGTAGTCCGCGAAGGCATCGAAGGCCCGTTCGAAGTAGATGTTGTTCTCCCACAGCGTGTCGTCCGCGTCAATCCACAACGAGAGCCCGCCGTCCGCCAAGCTAGTCCTCCTCCAGCCCACGCGGCAGTTTGCCGTGCCCGTTCTTGGGCGCCAACTCCCGCAGCCGTTCGCTCTGCCGCACGCGCTCCGAGTAGGCCGGCAAAAACTCCACCAGACGCTGCAGCCGCTGCGCCTCGGAACGGCTCATCAGCAGTTGCTGACGCAAAGCCAGATCGTCGATCCGGCGGGCGAGTTGAAAGCTGAGCTGCGGATCGTCGGGGTCAAACACCGTCTCGGGCTCGGCGCCGCCTTGCAGGTTGGCGCAAAGCCGCACCGCGCGTTGGCGCAGATCGGGCGGTGCCGCTACCTCGTCGTCATCGAAGAAATCCACCTCTCCGCGCAGGTACTCCATCTCCTGGTCCAAGGCGCGAATTGTGAACCGCCGCTGGCCAACGGTGATGATGTCCAGGCGGCCGTCCTCGTATTCTTTCACCACCTGTCCGATCCTCGCGGTGCACCCCGTGGACGCGATTCCTTCGCCCGACGCCAGCACGACGCCGAACTCACGCTGATCGCGCCTCACGGTCGCGATCATTTCCTTGTACCTGTCCTCGAAAATGTGCAGCGGAAGTTCACTGCTCGGTAACAGAACGACTGCCAATGGAAACAATGGCAGCAAGTCGTCTTGCATGCTACCATTATCGCTTCGAAACGCCGGGCACTCGCTTCGGGTCAAGATCCAGACACATGAACCTTCAGGGCAAAGTCATTCTCATCACCGGCGCCTCGGGCGGAATCGGTGCCGCGCTCGCCCGGCTGCTTCACCAGCGCGGCGCCCGGCTGACGCTGCTGGCGCGGTCGGCGGACCGGCTCCAGGCCGTCGCCCAAGCGTGCGACGCGGTGGCCGTCGCGGGCGACGTCACCAAGCCGGACGACCGTCAGCGGGCGATCGACGCCACGGTCGAGCGTTACGGACGTCTCGATGTGCTGATCAACAACGCAGGCGTCGGGATGTACGTGCCGGCCTGGCGAGCGGATATGACCGAGGTCCGCCGCGTGTGGGAATTGAACCTGTTTTCCGTGATCGAGATGATCCAGCTTGCGGTGCCGTTGATGCGAAAAACCGGCGGAGGCAAGATCGTCAATGTCAGCTCCATCGCCGGCAAGATCGCTCTGCCCTGGTTCACCAATTACACCGCATCGAAGTTTGCGGTTTGCGCGTTGACCGACGCGTTGCGCATCGAAATGAAGCCCTACGGCATTGGATGTCTCACCGTCTGCCCGGGCTACGTCAAGACCGAGTTCCAGGACAACGCCCTGGCAGGGCGCCCGCCGGACCGGCTTTGGCGCATGAAGCGGATGGCGATCTCCGCCGAACAATGCGCCGCCGCCGTGGTGCGCGGCATCGAGCGCGACGCCCGCACGGTGATTACGCCCGCGACGGGACGCGTTCTTATCGCGGTGGCTTATTTTTGCCCGCCGCTTGCCGACTACATTCTGGGCAAGATCTATCAGGGCCTGGACCTCGACGGCCTTACGCACCCGCCTTCCGGCGCCTAAGCAGCCCGGCGGTCCGGCGCGAGTTGATACAGTATTAGGGACCAGCGATGAACACGCGTCTCATCCGCACTCCCTGCATCTACCTCGTCGGATTCATGGGCTGCGGAAAGACGACGGTTGGCACCCTGCTTGCCGACGAACTCGGCTGGACCTTCGCCGATCTGGACGAGGACATCGAACTCGCCGCGGGACGGCGCATCAGCGAGATCTTCGAGTCTACGGGGGAAACGGAGTTCCGCCGCCTGGAACACGAAGCATTGCGTTCGCGTGTGCGCACGGTACAGTCAGGGCGGCCAACGGTTCTTTCGCTCGGCGGCGGCGCGTTCGTCGAAGAGAAGAACCAGGATGTGGTCGAAGACAATGGCGTTTCGGTGTGGCTGGATGCGCCGTTCGCGTTGATCCGAGAACGGATCGAAGGGCAGGATCATCGGCCATTGGCGCGCGATCCGGAGCGCTTCGAGAACCTCTTCCAAGCCCGCCGCCTTTCCTATGGGCGGGCTGACTATCGGATTGATATCACCTCGGACGACCCGCGGGTTGCCGTGGAGCAGATACTGGCACTGCCGCTGTTCTGATGCCCTCTCCCGCTACATCGGAACCCAAGCTGCGGCGGGATGCGCTCGCCATATTTCGAGCGGCGCTCGATGCCGCCGATCCGGGTGTCGCGGTCCGCCGTTTCCTGCGCCTCGAAGGCGACCGGCTCCACGCCGGACGCCGTTCGTATCCGTTGCGCCGCGTGCGCAACATTTACGTCGCGGGCGCGGGCAAAGCATCGGCGGCGATGGCGCAGGCGGTGGAGAAGATTCTCGGCCGGCGAATCACCGGCGGTGTAATCTGCACCAAGTACGGGCATGGCGCGCCGCTGAAGCGGATCGCGATTCATGAGGCGGGACACCCGGTTCCGGACGAA
Organism: Bryobacteraceae bacterium; assembly: GCA_041394885.1. Lineage (GTDB taxonomy): Bacteria > Acidobacteriota > Terriglobia > Bryobacterales > Bryobacteraceae > DSOI01. Next base: position 68,746 of record JAWKHI010000030.1, read on the forward strand.
GCGGGCGTGGAAGGCGCACGGCGGATCGCCGCCATCGCGGAACAGGCCGATGCGGACGACATCGTCTTGTTCCTCATCTCTGGCGGCGCGTCAGCGCTGACGCCGTCGCCCGCGCCGCCAATCACTCTTGCGGACAAGCAACTCACAACGCGGCTGCTGCTTGACTGCGGGGCGGACATTCACGAGATCAACGCCATCCGTAAACATATCTCGGCGTTCAAGGGCGGCCAACTGGCGCGGCTCGCCGCGCCCGCGACGATGATCACTCTGATGCTGAGCGACGTGATCGGAGACTCGATGGCCTCGATCGGATCGGGGCCGACGGTGCCGGATCCGGCCACGTATGCCGACACCCTGAGCATCCTCGAGAAGTACTCCCTTGTGGATCGCGTTCCCGCAACGGTGAAGGAACGGCTGAAGCAGGGCGCCGCCGGCGTGATCGCGGAAACTCCCAAGCCAGGCGACCCTGTTTTCGCCAGGACGCAGAATCTCATCGTGGGCAGCAATCGCCTGGCCGTGGATGCGGCCGCGGAGAAGGCGAAGGCGCTCGGTTACCGGACGATCATTCTCTCCACGATGATCGAGGGCGAAACTCGCGACGTGGCGCGGATGCATGCCGCGATCGCGAAGGAGATTCGCCTCAACGGCAGGCCGCTGCGGACGCCGGCCTGTGTGATCTCGGGCGGGGAAACGACGGTGACGATCCATGGCGAAGGACTGGGCGGCCGCAATCAGGAGTTCGCACTGGCGGCAGCCATCGACCTTGCCGGATGGGACGGCATCGTGGCGCTGAGCGGAGGCACCGACGGCACCGACGGGCCGACCGATGCCGCCGGCGCCATTGCTGGTCCGCACACGGTTGCTCGCGCGGCGCAGTTGGGCTTGGATGCAGCCGGATCGCTCGCACGCAATGACTCGTACCACTTCTTCGAAGCGTTGGGCGATCTGATCAAGACCGGACCCACGCGCACGAACGTCATGGACGTGCGGCTAATGCTGGCCGCCACCCCGCGATAGAATTGGGCAGGATGCACCGCCGCCACTTTCTAGCGTCGCTTGCCGCGGCCTCATTGCGAGGAGAGCCGGCGCCTGTGCGCGCCTTGACTCGCGGACCCAAGCACCACTGGTTCGGATACTACGACAAACTGCAGTTCGATCCGTCGAGCCGTTACGTGCTCGGCATGGAGGTGGATTTCGAACACCGGTCACCCAGCGCCAGCGATGTGATCCGGCTCGGCATGATCGACACCGGAGACAACGACCGATGGACCGCGCTCGGCGAGACGCGGGCCTGGAACTGGCAACAGGGATGCATGCTGCAGTGGCTGCCTGGTTCCAAGGATGAGGTTCTCTGGAACGATCGCGAAGGCGAGGACTTCGTCTGCCGGATCGCCAACGTTCGCACCGGCCGCACGCGGACCATCGGAACGCCGGTGTACGCGCTCAGCCCGGACGCCAAGTGGGGCGTGTCTTGCGACTTCCGGCGGCTGAACGATTGCCGTCCCGGTTACGGCTATGCGGGGGTTCCCGATCCCAATGGAGCGCGCGCGGTCCCGGACGACACAGGGGTATGGAGAGTCGACCTCGCCACGGGCAAGAAGCGGCTGATCGTATCGTTGGCGGACGCCGCGCGTATACCTTTTCCGGGCGGCTTCTCGAACAACGCCAAGCATTGGGTGAATCATTTGCTGGTCTCGCCGGACGCCAAGCGGGTGATCTTTCTGCATCGCTGGCGGGGCGACAAAGAGGGCAAGAGTTTCTCCACGCGGATGTTCACGGTAGGGGCCGATGGCAAGGATCCTTACATTCTGGACCCGCACGGCAAGACGTCGCACTTCATCTGGCGGGACCCGCAACACATCCTGGCGTGGGCGTGGCATCCGTCGCACGGAGACAAGTTCTATCTGTATCGGGACCGCACCGAGCAAGTGGAAGTAGTGGGTCCGTCAGTCATGCCCGTCAACGGGCACTGTACTTACTTACCGGGGAACCGTTGGATTCTCAACGATACCTACCCGGACAAGGACCGTCTGCAGCACGTCTATCTTTACGATACGCGGAGCGGGACACGTCATCCGCTGGGGAGCTTCCATTCGCCGCGCGAGTATACGGGTGAGTGGCGGTGCGACACGCACCCGCGGTTCAGCCCCGACGGAAAGAAGGTCGTGATCGACTCGGCCCATGCGGGCGGGCGGCAGTTGTATCTGCTCGACGTCACGGGCCGGGCTTGACAATGTTTCGTCGAGCAGCGCGGATCGCTGCCGGGGTTGGGACCGACACCTCAGCTCACGACCGGATCGAGCGTGGGCTGCTGCTTCCTGTTGCTGAAGGCAGCGCCAGAACGGTTGTCGTTCTCAATGTCGACCTGGTCGGCACCGGTTCAGCCGATGCCGCGACGTTGCGGCACTCGTTCCGGTCATCGACGCCAGTCACCGAACGACTCGATGAGCTTATACTTGCCGTCGCGCACCTGGGCGCTCGGCGTCACGGCCCAACGCAGTTCATAGAAGGGCGTGTATCCAAAGAGCGCGCGGCGCGCGATGCGGCCTCCGCGCAGCAGCGGGGCAATGGAGACGCCGTCCTGTATGTGGCCCGGGGGGGCCTTGGCACCGGCCATCTCGAAGAAGGTGGGCATGATATCCACCGCGTGGACCGGGGTTCGCGACACGGCTCCGGGTTTGGTTACACCCGGCCATCGCACGATCATCGGGACCCGGCTTCCGCCTTCGTAGCCGGACCCTTTGCCGGCGCGCAACGGCGTGTTGGCGAACTCGCGGCGCTGCACCTGGAGCCGCCAAGCGTTGCCGGCGTGAACGGGCTTGGGGTCCAGGGCTTCGAAGACGCCGCCGTTGTCGGTAAGAAAGACCACGGCGGTTGAGCCGGCGAGCTTCATATCGTCGAGGGCGCCGAGCAGCCGTCCGATGCAGGTGTCCATGTACTCGATGGCGGCGAGATAGGTGGCGTTGTGCAAGCCTTCGGCGGGGGCGCCGGCGTCGCGGTATTTCCGGACGATCGCATCTGGGGCCGTCACCGGGCCGTGGATGGTATGGTGCGGCAAGTAGCAAAAGAAAGGTCCCTTGCGGTTCCGTTCGATGAAATCGATGGCCTCGTCAGTGAGCCGTCGGACGCCTTTGTCTCCGGTGCGCAACTCGTCCGGTCCCGGCGGAGGCTTGGTGACGACATCGAACCCGTAGGGTGCACCGTTCTTTAGCCCGTTGTAGTTGCCGTCCGCGTTATTGGTGAGGTGCCACTTGCCGATGCAGGCGGTGGAGTAACCGGCGGCGGCGAGGCCCTTGGGCAGCAAGAACTCGTCGCGCGTGAGGCTTTCGCGAAAAGGGGGCTCGCGAAGCCGGGCCCATGGGTACCCGTACCAGGGGATGACGTGCCACATGCGATTGCGCGCCGTGTACTGGCCAGTGAGCAGCGTGGCCCGTGTGGGAGTGCATTGCGGCGTGACATAGGCATCGGTGAAGCGGACGCCTTCGCTGGCGAGGCGATCGATGTGCGGCGTCTTTACGAGCGGGTTCCCAAATGAACTGAGGGCCCGCTGGGCCATGTCGTCCATGAGGATGAACAGGATGTTGGGCCGGGTGGGCTTTTCAGCCTTTCCCGTGCGCAGCAGTGAGCCCGCCGCAGCCGTCAAGAGATCGCGTCGCCGCATTATTCAGCAGAATACAACAGACGGGGCGGGCCGCCCCGGGTTGAGCCGTCAGGCCGGATAGCTTCCGGCGATGTAGCTGGTCAACTGCTGCAGGCGCTGGGCCTGGGCCGACATGACGGAGCGGACGAGATCGCCGATGGAGACGATACCTTCGACGGCGCCGGAATCGGGATTGACGATGGGGAGGTGACGGACGCGCTTTTCGGTCATGAGGCGGAGCCCATCGCCGACCGACATGCCGGGCGCGGCGGAGATCACGGGCCTGCTCATGATGGCGTCGACGCGAGTCTCCCGGGACATTTTTCCCTGGAGGATCACTTTGCGGGCGTAATCGCGCTCGGAGATTACGCCCACGAGGGCATCGCCGTCCATGACCAGCAAGGCGCCGACGTGGCGTTCGGCCATGCGTTCAATCGCCTCGAAAACGGTAGAACCGGGTTCCACGAAAAACACGCTCCGACCCTTGCGGTCCAGCACCGCAGAGAGCGTTTCCGATCCGGCGATCGTGGTGACAACTTCCATATGCTCGCTTGCAAGTCGCATAGTTGATTCCTTTCGTCCGTTACGCAGGTTCTACCCAGGGGCGCTCTCAAAGGTGAAGGGCGCCGCTTTTTCGTGCTTCCGAGTATACTTGCCGGGGGCACCGAATGGAAGCGTTTTTTGGGGCGCGGAGAACGTGCCCAGCCGTTTTCGGAGGGAAAGCGATTGCGTGACCACCGCAGGGCTATGGGGGGGCGAGGCCGGGAATTTGTGGATTGGTGAGGTAGCGAAACGCGTCAGGCGGAACGGCGGTGGGGGCCGTGTGGCGGCGAGCGCGCCAGACGGCGAGGGCGAGGGCGAAGACGAGATCGTCGTGGGCGGCGGAGCATGAGGAGGCGAGGACTTCACGGCCGGCATCGGTGAAGTTCCGTTCGATGAGCGAGAGTTCGCGAATGAGGGTCTTGCTGTGCGGGGTGCTGGTGGCGATGTCGAGCTGGCGGTTGCGGAGCAGGTTCTCGACGCCGTAGAGGAGATCGCGACGGGGAACGGTCCAGTGGGGCTTGCCGTGCTCCTTATAGGCTTCGTTACCGCCGGTGATCACGAGACGGAGAGATTCGCGAACGGGCGGATATCGCTTGCGGAACATCTCATAGATGGGGGCTCCGACGCCGGTGGCGTCAATGACGACGTTGGTGCGCTCGGCGAGATCCTGGCGGGAGACAAGGCGGACGAGGTAGTCGACGATGGCCTCGAACTCGGTATTCAGAGGGACGCGATCGACGTGGCGGAGGCGGAAGTGGGACCGCGTTTTTCGTTCGAAAGTGACACGGTCGACTTCCTCGGTGAAGACGGTGAGGAGTTCGAGGATGGCGATGGCGGTGAAGTCCTGCCGCTGTCCGACATCGACGCCGACGAAGAAGGCCTGGTAGGGATAGGGAAACAGAGTGTTGCAGGGTGGGACGATTTGCAGGGGCGGAAAAGGATCGTTGTGCGGGAACATGGGCGGGAGTTCGTCGCGGAGAGAGGCCTCAATGTCGTTGTCGTTGAAGAGACCGGCGGCCGATTGCGAGAACTGGCACATGTACTCCTGGGCGAAGATGTGTTCGGGGAGGGAAATTCGCTCCTGCTCGAGGAATTCGGGAGCAATGCGAGGGCATTGGGAAGCAGGGACAGTGACGGCGGCGAAGGTGCTGGCGGGGTTGGCGAACTCGTCGTAGAAGAATCCCCGTTTGCCCTTTGGGGTGGAGAGGAGCCAGATGGAGGCGGTTTCGCCGGCGGCGGCGATCATGGGGCGGACGGAGTGGTAGAGCTCGTCCGGGACGCGGGCAGCCTCATCGATCAGCAGGAGCGAGACGGAGGAGAAGCCGCGAATATTGTCTTCGCGGCCAGGGAGCCCGACGATGCGGGCGCCGTTGGGGAGCAGGAGAGAAGTTTTGTTAGAGCCGTCGGTGCGGGGTTTGATGTCGAGCATGGCGAGCCACTGACGGCACTTGCGGACGAGTTCAGCGGACTGGCGTTCCGTGGGCGCGAGGACGAGGGTGAGAGAGTTCTCCTTGAAGAAGGCGTGGTGGACGGCACGTATGGACGTAATGGTGGATTTTCCCCATTGGCGGGAGCAATTGAGGAGCCCGCGACGGATGGAGGGGTCGAGAACCTTGGCCTGGTGCGGGTCTGGCTGGAAGTGGAGAACCTGTTGCGCGAAGGCAACGGGGTCTGCCCTATGGAGGAATTTCATATGGCGAATCCTAACTTGTCCTGGAGTTCAATGACGGCCTGAATCACCTTTTCGCGTGGTTCTTTGTAGGGAATCAACGCGTCTGTGACGGCGGCTTGGAACTGGTTCCAGAGTTCATAGGAGATGCCGCTTTTGGGGTCCGCGGGCTTGATTTGGGTGCCGGCGGATTGCGCGCGGCGGCGGTAGTTGGCGGTGAGTTCGAGAAAGGTGGGTGGCATGGCGGGTTACTCGTCCATTGCGAGGGCGGGCTGAGGTCCGTCATCAGCGGGCGCTTGCACCCCCACGGGGGGGTAAATATCCGAGGGCTTGGGGTTGTTTTGCGTTTTTCGACTTTCGATCTCCTCGCCATTGGTTTGATTGGAGTTATTGCCGGCGCATTGGGGTGGATTCATGGGGGTATGTCCATTTTCGACGGCGCGGGTGGATGGATCGATGGTGGCTGCGTCGGCTTCCCGCTCTTTGCGCAGCGTTTGGGTGAAGCGGAGTTGATCGAGGGCGCGGTCATGTTCGCGGGCGTAGCGGGCCTGCTGGCGGTAGACGAGGGCGAGGGACTTGGAGGTGTCGGCGAGTTCGCGGAAGGCTTTGGCGTGGATGAGGTCGGCTTTGGGGTCTTCGAACTCGGCGGCGATTTTGGAGCTTTGGCTGCCCATTTCGTCCTGGAGGAGGGAGTTTTCGGTGGACCAGGAGCGGCGAAGCTTCCACTTGGCGGCGACCATCTCTTCGACGAGGAGGAATTCGGCGTCGTCGGCGGGTTGGTGGATGGCGAGGTAGGAATCGGCGAGAGTGCGGAGGAGGTCTGGGTTCTCACCGGGCAGGAGGACGGTTTTGGCGGTGAGGCCGTGCTTGAGGGCGTTGCAGGCAATTTTGTTTTTGGCGTTGGGGGTGGAAGGACCGGGGGACTTCGCGCCGTTGATCCAGGCGGCCTTCATTCGTGCGAGGGAGAAGCGCGCTTTGTTGCGTTTCGACATTGTTGCCTCCGTTCATGAAGGTATGGGGGCGGGGATGGGCGCGGGCAAAATCGCATCGTGGAAGTGGTTTGGGATGAGTGAGTTATCGATTTCTTGCTGTTTGTGACGGGTCTTGGTGGAGTGGGAGTGGACGATAGGCAGGCTCTCGGAACGGAGACGTATCGAGCATGTTTTCCGGCCAGTGTCGCGGCTGGACTCGCTTGCTAAACGCCGATGTTGGAGAAGTAGCGCCAGATCCTGTGCGATCGAACGCCACACCCATTCCAGGATATCTCGGAGTTATGGTTTATTTCGGATTAATTGTAAGGGACCCTGTTCTTTTTTTCTTGACAGCGATTCAGGGGGAGGCGTATGTTGGCTAAAACATATCTAATCGAGTTGGTTCTACCGCTAAATTCGGAGGTCCCAAAACCATGAAAGTGCACAACGCCGTATTGGTGTGCGTGCTGAGTTGGACGATGTCGGGTGTGATGGCCCGGGCGCAACCTGCTGTGAGCCCATTGAATTGGGGTGAGCGGGTGCTGGTGGTGGTCCCAATGGTGGGGTCAGGCAGTGGGGAAGATCCGCGCCGTCCCTTGGTGATGCCTCGGCCGGGCCAGGCTTTGCCGGACGGAGTGATGAGCATGCGATTCGAGGAAAGCGACGACGGGAAGACGGCGCTGGTGGAGGTGGTAGCGCGGGACCGGCAGTCCTTGACCGGGGCTCTGGCGGCGTTTGCGAACCGCGCGGACGTCAAACGGTTCGACAAGGGTAAGGCACGCAAGGAAGATATCGAAGCGGAGTTCCGTGGAAAGCGGCGCGATTTCGATCTGGACCGGTTTGTGCTGCAGGGGGCGGAGGGCCGCCCGGATGCGGCGGCGCGGCCGGGACGTTAAGGCGATTCGAATCAGCGGACGTAGTGTGGACCAGGGTAATGCGCGCGGATGGGGAGAAAACCATGCGGATCAAGCGGTTGGCGATTTTGACGGCAACGGCGCTCATCGGGGCCGGGATGTGGACCGCGAGCGATGTCCGTGCGATCTACAGCTACTACAAGGTGGATACGTTCGATGGAGCGATCGACACCGGTTATTGGCAGCAGAACGGGACCTTGTCGGCCGGCGGCACTCTCACAGGGTCCGGGAACGGCGGGGCGTTGGTGGCGAAGAACGGTCCGCCGACATCGCCGGGCGAATACGAGATCGTCACGCTGGTCCGACTGACGCAATCCGGGGGAACTTACTCTCACCTGATCCGCGCGTCGCAAGATGCCAAAACCTCGCCTTCAACCGGAACGTATTATTCGGTAGAGATGGTGAACCCGGTGGTGAGCCCGATCAGTTGCACGGCGACGCTGGTGGCGAACCGGCGGTCCGGGGGCTCGGTGACGACGCTGGTTACAGCGGCAGTGGGATGCCATGACTACGTGGAGATGCGGACCGTGTATAGCAACGGAAAGCTGAACACGTTTCTGGACGGGACCTCCGTGCTCCTGGCGATCGACAGCGCGATCACGAGTGGCAATCCGGGCCTGGCGGTGACCGGGGCGCCGGCGGCGAACGGGTTCGACCTGGTTCGGTTGGGTGAGAAAGACACGCAAGCGCCGCAGACGATCAGCGCCCAATCGATCGCAGTGCTGCCGCTCTCCAACGAGATCGACCTGCAATGGACCGAGCCGACCGACAATCCGGCGGGCTCGGGCGTCGGCATTCCGTACTACTGGGTGTACCGGAGACTCTCCGGCAGCAGCACCTGGGATTTCGTGGGGCAACCGCGAACACCGGAACTGGCCGACCGGAACGTGAGTCCCGGGACGACGTACGTGTACAGCATCACGCCGATGGATTACCACTGGAACGTGGGAGCGGCGACGGAGGTGACGGTGACGGCGGCGCCGGCCGGGTCCGTGGATCCAAGGCGGACAGGCATCCGGCCGACGGGAAGCTACTGGGGCGCGAACGGAGAGAACATCGATACGCGTTCCGGCAACCTGAACTTCACCCTGCCGTTGATCACGGCGCAGGGCAGAAATGGGATGGCGGTGGGAATCTCTCTGAACTACAACTCGCAGAACTGGCGGCGGTACAACGGCGTTACGTGGAAACTGGGCCAGGACGCGGGATACGGATACGGATGGCGCGTTCTGGCTGGGAGCGTGACGCCATTCTGGAAGAACTACTACGAGATGGACCATTGGGTCTTCACCGACAACACGGGCGCGGAGTACCGGTTGGATCAACAAAGCAGCGGTGTCTGGACGTCGAAAGAAACGTACGTCACCTACGACAGCAACCAGAACCGGCTCTACTTCAACGACGGCAGCTTCTGGTTGATGTACACGATCTCCCAAGGAAACGAGCGGGACTCCGGAACACGGTACCCGACGGTGATGGAAGACAGCAACGGGAATCAGATTCTACTGAACTACTACTCCGGGGTGAACGCACCGGTTGGCGGTTCGAGCAGCCGAATCTCCGAGATCGAGGACGTACGGGCGCAACTGTGCTGCGTACCGCAGAAGTACCGCTCCTATGTCTTCAATTACACGACGTACTCCGGCGAGACACTGCCGCACCTGACTGGGATCAGCTCAGAGTTGACCGATGGGGAGAATTACACATTCACCTACGGCGCCGTGACGCTGAAGGACCCGTTTACGGCCACATCGTACGGCTCCGCGCGGATGTTGACCGACATTACAAAGAACGGCGTAAATCTGAAGCATACCTTCGCCTATGGGTCCAACGGGGCGGGCGAGTTGACACGGGTGACATACCCATACCTGGGCTATATCGATTGGGCGTACCGCAACTTCACCTACACGGGCTCCCGAATGCTGCGCGAGGTGAACCAGCGGTGGTTCGTGAAAGTGCCAGGCGCGGCGGCGGACCTGTTCCAGTTCTCCTATGACGACTCCGGGGACGCGGGGCGGAGCATTCACCTGTGGACGAAGTTGACGATGACGGCGGCGACGGCGGAACGGAAGTGGACGTTCGAGACGAACACGGCGTCGGCGTATGTGGGGTTGGCGACGCAATTGGACGTGGGCGCGAACGGGGCTTCGAATCCGCTCAACCGGAGCCAATACACGTGGGCGGTGGATCCGGCAGGGCGGCCGTACGTGGGAACGGAGTTGACGACGGTGGACCCGGGTCAGGCCTACCAGATCTGCACGAAGGTGACGCAGGTTCTGGACACGTACGGCAACCTGACGCAGCGGCAGGTTTACGGATATGGGTCATGCAGCGGATCCCTGGCGGTGGCCAGAACTTACGACATGGTCTACTACAATGTGCAGTCCTACTTGGATCGATATATCCGGAATCGCCTGTATTCGGCGTCTGTGACCCCGGCGGGCGGATCGGCGCAACCGATTGCGTTCAACACCTACGACACGTTCTCGCTGACATCGCGGACCGGACTGCGGCAACACGATACGGCGAACTACGGGGCCGGGATGAACATACGCGGAAACGCGACGGGGCAGTGGCAGTATGGGGGACTGTCGACGACGTTCAACTACGACATCACGGGGTTGACGATCGTGGCGCAGCAGGGGACGCGCACGGTGTCGGCGACGCCGGCGCAGAACAACGCGGTACCAGGAACGATGACGGTGAATGGCAACGGGAGCCTCCAGCACACGATGAACTGGAATACGTTCCTGGGGTTGACACAGGACGCGGGACCGAACGGAGCAACGTCGAGCTACAGCTATGACGCGTATGCGAGGCCGACGCAGAAGTGGTCTCCGATGGGGTCATTGACGCAGTTCGCCTACGACGACGCGGCGAGGCAGACGAGGGCGGTGACGAGCGGGCGCGTGGTGCGGACGACGATGGACGGGTTCGGGCGGCCGGTGAAGGTGGAGACGGGGACGGGGGGCCTGACTGGGTCGATCACGGTGGTGTCGACGGTGGACACCGAGTATGCGGCGTGCGCGTGCACACCGATGGGGAAAGTGAAGCGAGTGAGCCAGCCGTATGCACCGGGGGGAACGGTCTACTGGACCACTTACAACTACGATCAACTGGGGCGGACAACGTCGGTGGTGCTGCCGAGCGGCATGGGGACGACGGGGTACGTGTACGAGGGGAACACGGTGAAGGTGACCGATGCGGCGAGCAAGTGGAAGAAGTTCACGATGGCGGCGACGGGGGAACTGGTGCAGGTGAACGAGCCGAATCCGTTGGGCGGGGCGGATTACGTGACGACTTATACTTACAACGGAACGGGGAAGCTGACGGGTGTGTCGATGCCGCGTCCGTATGGCAGCGGGAGTTACACGCAGACGCGGACGTTCAATTATGACGCGAACGGATGGATGACGAGCGAGATCAACCCGGAGACGGGCACGCGAACTTACAACTACAACGGGGACGGCACGTTGAACTACCGGATCGACGCGAAGAATCAGAAGGTGGCGTACGAATACGACAGCTACCAGCGAGTAACGACGATCCGGCGGTATCCAACGTCGGGCGGGGCGGAGGACACCTGTCAGACGAAGATGTATTATGACTCGAATCCATTCGAGGGAACGGTGACGACGCTGTTCAATCCGGTGAACCTGGCGGGACGGCTGGCGGTGACGGAGTATTCGATCTGCGCACCGGAGCCATACAGCGGGACGACGATCACGCGGACGGTGAAGGAGATGTACTCGTACACGGCAGCGGGGTTGGTGGAACGGAAGCGGTTCCAGTTGTTGCGGCCGTACGTGGGGCTGTCGTGGTCCAACAGCGATGCGGCGGACATGCAGTGGTCCTACGACGGGGAGGGGCGTGTGGTGTGGATGAAGTACCCGTCGGAGAAGAAGTGGATCGGGCATACGCCGGTGACGACGGATGGTCCGACGGTGAACTACCAGTTCGACAGCATGGCGCGGATGACGGGTGTGACGGAGACGCTGGGCGGGCAGACGAAGACGCTGATTTCGGCGATGCTGTACAATGCCCATGGAGCCATGACGAGATGAAGCATCACGGCAACGGCGGGGCGACGGTGACGCAGACCGAGTCGCGGGAGTACAACATTCTTGGGCAATTGACGCGGATTTCGGCGGGCGCCGGGGGCGGGAACGGGGCGGTTGATTTGAACTATACGTACTCGTCGACGCGATTAACAGGAATACGCAGTTGGTGAATGCGGTGAGCGGGGAGACGGTGACCTATCAATATGATACGCTGCGAGGCTTACGTCGGCGGTGAAGACGGGCGGGTCTGCTCCTTGGTCGACGGCGTATGCGTACGATGGGTGGGGCAATCTTACGCAGATGGGAGCGTCGAGTTACGGTGTGGATCCGGGGACTAACCGGCTTACTGGCGTTAGTTTCGACGCGAATGGGAATCAACTGAATGAATTGACAGTAACGTTGTCGATAGTGATTGTAATAGGGTATCAGGCAGGATGCCACCATTCCGGAGAATAACCAGCAGCGTATTCGCTCGGTATCAGCCTGGTGAGCTGATATCACCGTCAGGTTTGATAGTAGATATCAAAGATAAAAGTATTCGGAAGGTTAAGTACCAGATCTTTACCAGGGCGATTGCGGGACTCAAGGGCGATAAGGCTTCGTTGCCTGCAGTGCGGCATTCATTGAAGGGCGTAAAGGGTGGACGATCGCCGGCCGGGCGGAGGCCAGACGATGGGAGCCCAGGGGTGATGGGGCCAGGACCTGCGATCGGACGAACAGACTTTAATATGCGGACTGCGTCATCTCTTCTTTCGATCAGGGTGCCGGTTGCGACGGCGAGATCCTTATCGAGGCAGTGGGGGGCCTTCGGATCGGGGTCGTGGAACCGAGCAATAGCTGTGGGTGGGGATCCGGTGCTGGGTTTGTGGACCCAGAGGGCGAATATGGCCCCATTCTCGACCCTAGCGGCGAGGTCGGTGGCGGTGGAGGCGGAGGGAATGGTGGATCGGCCTGCAGCATCAGGATCGGAAACTTTGTTAGCTTACGAGTACAATCTCCGGCGCTGACGATCCTTCCGGCCACATCTAGTTCGAGCCTTGCGTCGAAGACGAAGATGCTCTGTGCTGCCAAGCAAGTTTATGATACGTCCGGAGCAGACGACAAGGACGCTGTGGCCGTGATAATGGGAAGAATTCTTACCCGTACATCGGGCACCGACAGTATCGCGTAGACGACGAGCGCGGAGAGCCCTCTCAGGCGGCGCGATCTCATACAATTCGGTCGTAATGGAAAACACTTTGATGTATGTCGTACTGAACAACCGGGCGAAGGCGAAGGCAAGAACATTTCGGAGATCGCGAGCAACTCAAGCCGGTTTCAGTGGGTACAGGAAGGACGGAGGTTGATAGAGTTATCAAGAACCTCAACGGCAGGTTCGGCTGAATGCGAACGGCTCACAGTGGCTGTTAGGGGTCTTCTCCGAGGGAAAGCAATGGACATCAACTGGGTTTGATTTCGGTGGTCGTAAGTACTGGAGGCGATCGTTCAGGATCAACCAACTTTCACAGATGGCGCGATGGAGACTTCGCTATCGCGAACCGCTGCGTTCGGGTTGTCAATTGGGGAGAATGAGTGCGACTCTACCGTAGCCTCTGTCTCCTGGCCGTCAGTATTTTGGCTATCGCCCTGTTGCATTCGGCGGAAGGAGAGGTCCGCTATTTTGTTACGGCGCTCACGCAGAAAGAACCACCGGAGCCGCAGCCACGCAATGGTTGACTTCTTTGACCAGCAAAAGGGAATCGGCCTGGAGCGCGTATCAGGCAATGAGGATCGACTGTGCTGGCGAACGGCTGATGGCGGACGCACATGGACACTTGTCGATGCAGTGCCATGGCGAGTGGTGTCGATGCAGATTGTCGACTCGACACGAGCGGCCGTTGTTGTCTGGCGGGATTTTGGGGGCGCGTTGCTCCTTAGTGAAAACCGCGGAGTGACTTGGCATGCCGGTCCCGAATTTCCGGCAAATCTCGATGCGGAATCGCTGCAGCCAGTCTGGGTCTTTCCCGGCCTCGAAGACGCATCTTGGTTGCCGGAAGACCGCAGCGCCGGAAGTGCGGCAGTGCTGCCTCGTATGACTGCTGGGAAGACATGGTTGTGCAAGAGACCGCGGACGGAGGGCGGAGTTGGAGGGAGGTGTATCGTGAACTAGGAGGCCATCGTGCCTACGCTTTTAGGAGGACGGAAGATGGCCTCTGTCTGGTAACCAACGGTAAAGCGGCGTTCCGAAGCCATCCTTCCGGACGCGCTGGCGCTTGGTGGGCGTGACCGGCAACATGACCCAGGGCATGATTACCGATGACGTTCCGACCTCCTGCTGGACTGAAGGAAATCAAGATTACGTCCTGTACCGGAACTCGATCGTGGCCTGGAAGGAGCCGCAAGGCACTCTGCGCGTGGCTAGACTTCGGGGCGATTCACGGTTGCGTATCCGTTGCGGGGCGGCATACTCGCGCTTGACCTCAATGGCACTGCGTGGGTCACAAAATCGCCCATGGGCCCCTGGAAAGAGATATTGGAATCGAAATTGATGCCGCGAATCAGACGTTTGGGGAATGGGCTGGTCTGCGTGAGCCAGCGGCGCGGAGAGTCAAGCCAAGCTTCTCAGGGCGATGTCCTGTACCGTGTGACCATTGCTCCAAACCGTTAGGGCTGTAGTTACATAGGGAAAGGGTTGACGGGTACACGCGAGCACCGAGAAATGAACAGAGCACAACGCCCAGAGACCGTACAGTAACTTGGCGTGTCGGACGCAAACGGAGTACGCAAGAATCAAAAAGATCATTTGGGTGGCGGGGCTGCAGCGAAGCCTTATTGGGAGCAGGGTGGGCGGTTCGGGACGCATGATCAGAAGGAAATGTACTCGTACACGCAGGCGGGGCTGGTGGAGCGGAAGCGGTTCAGTTGCTGCGTCCATCGGCGGACGTAAAGTGGTCCTACGATGGAGAGGGTCGGGTGGTGTGGATGAAGTACCCGTCGAAGAAGAAGTGGATCGGGCATACGCCGGTGACGACGGATGGTCCGACGGTGAACTACCAGTTCGACAGCATGGCGCGGATGACGGGTGTGACGGAGACGCTGGGCGGGCAGACGAAGACGCTGATTTCGGCGATGCTGTACAATGCCCATGGAGCCATGACCCAAATGAAGCACCATGGGAACGGCGGGGCGACGGTGACGCAGACCGAGTCGCGGGAGTATAACATTCTTGGGCAATTGACGCGGATTTCGGCGGGCGCCGGGGGCGGGAACGGGGCGGTGGATTTGAACTACACGTACTCGACGACGCAGAACAACGGGAAGATCACGCAGTTGGTGAATGCGGTGAGCGGGGAGACGGTGGTGTATCAATATGACTCGCTGCAGAGGCTTACGTCGGCGGTGAAGACGGGCGGGTCTGCTCCTTGGTCGACGGCGTATGCGTACGATGGGTGGGGCAATCTTACGCAGATGGGTGCGTCGAGTTATGGTGTGGATCCGGGGACGAATCGGCTTACTGGCGTTAGTTTCGACGCGAATGGGAATCAACTGAATGGGTCGACGAGTGCTTACGATATCGAGAACCGGTTATTGAAGTGGGACGCGTCGGGCGAGGAGTACCGGTATGGTCCGGATAACCGGCGTGTGTTCAAGCGGACGTCGACGGTGGAGCGGTATTACTTTATCGGGTTGAATGGGCGGGTGGCGTCGGAGATGGAGGTGAATTGGGAGGAGAATTCGAACACGCCGGGGATGTTACTGTCTCCGGTGATTGCGGGGACTCCGGGGCGATGGAACCGGTATGTGGGTTTGCGGCGGGTCGGGGAGGGGAGCGTGGGGGTGGACGATCACTTGGGCGGCGGGGCTGGGGCGAAGCCTTATGGGGAGCAGGGTGGCCGGTTTGGGACGCATGATCAGGACTCGTCGACGGGGTTGCATTATGCGGACCAGCGGTATTATTACTCGAATCGGGGCCGGTTTTTGACGGCGGATCCGTATCGAGGATCGCGATCCGTAGACGGGCCGGCATCCTGGAATAGATACTCCTATGTGTTTGGAGACCCAGTTCGTTCGGTGGACCCACGAGGCCTCTATTGCGTCTCACTTGGGGACGGTTTGTATACCGACGACGGCCAGGGACCAGCCGAGTACAGCTGCGATAATTCATTCGGCTCTCACGTTGTCAGCGTTCCTAGTGCGGCATCCTTGCTGGAACTAAGGCGCCTGAGTTTAAACAATACTCTTGAGGCGCCGCTTGAACCCTCGATAGAGCAGACTAGTTTTGGGCCAACAGACCTTCGCGAGTGGTTTAAGGAGCATTTTTGTCCAGTCCTGCCTATCGGTAGGGCGTATGGCGTTACCGGAAGTGCGGGTGGGATCTCTGGTGACGTCGCCAGCCTCGAAATTGTGATTAACTACCAGTCGGGGAACGTGTCGCTCTTCGGTTCAGGCGGCGTACAACTGGGCGCGACTCTTGGAGGCACTGCCGGCCTATTTTCCGGTTTCATCTTTTCTCATGACGGTGGAGGATTGGGGGCCGACAATTCAGGCTACTTGGGAGGATTCGTCGGAGGAAGCCTCTCGTTTGGTGCTGGATTGAGCGGGGGAGCGCTCGGGGCGGTTTCCTCCGCAGGGCAAGCTGATCTTTTCCCAACAAGCGGCGTCTCCCTGATTGGAGCGAGTGTAGGGCTTGGATATACGGCGTTGCCCGGCGCCTTGACGGTCAATCAAACACAGTACGTTCTTCTGGCGCAGCTCGGAAATGTTGCCGGGACCGGCCTTCCTTTTGTGACGCCGATGGACCTGAGCTTCATTGCGTCTTGGAAGGCATGCCGATGATTACGACTCGTACCATCCTAGCGCTTAGTGTCGCCTTCGGTTGCGCTCTAGCTACTCTTGTGTATTCCAGCGTTCTCTATTTCCGTATGTTACGTCGTGTCAATGAGCGTCTAGGTCCACAACGACAATTGGACAGTTTTCCTGCGATGCGTGTAGTTCCGACCGTCATTCGACTACATGAACAGTACTTCCCTGATAGTCTAGATCCTAAGCTTTTTCGACTGCGATGGCTGGTCCTAGTGTATATTCCATTGTGTCTGTATATAGTACAACGCGTTCACTAGAGTTGGCGACACAGGCTCGTAATGAGAAGCGCGCGAACGGGGTGACCGACAGAGGGGCTCGATAGCTTAATCAGCAAGAACTCGAAGTCGTCTCTCTCAACTATGACACGCTACCGAGGATGACTGACGCTGTAGATGTGTTTCGCAAAACCCTACTTCTGGCGTTGGCCGGCGGAAGCCCTACAGCCGGAACGAACCAGAGGTTTCAAGACCTT
>JAWKHI010000031.1:0-82742 GCA_041394885.1 Bryobacteraceae bacterium
TTCATCCGGCAACCCAAGCTCCACCTTCTCCGAGAACCGCCCGCCCCGCAGAATCCGCGGATCCACTCGGTCCAGGTCGTTCGTCGTCCCCACAAGAAACACGTTGTGCTCCGGCTTCAACGCGCTGATCTCGATCAACGCCTGCTCCACAAGCTGCACGTCATGCTGCCCCACCGGCCCCCGCACGCCCGGAAACAGCCCGTCCATCTCATCGAAGAACAGAATCGATGGCGCGTTTTCCTTCGCCCGCGCGAAGATCTCGCTCAGCCGCTTCACGGACCCGCCCACCGCGCCCGACAACACATCGCCCGGCGTCACCGCGTAGAAGCTCCGCCGCGATTGCGACGCGATCAGCCGGGCGGTGAGAGTCTTCCCGGTCCCCGGCGCGCCCGTCAGGATCAGTCCCGTCGGCGCCGGCAGTGACAGGCGTTCCGCCACCCCCGGCTCCAGCAACCGGATCAGCGTTCGCAGGTCCTCGGCGACGCGCTCCGGCAGCACCACATCGTCCCAATCGACGCGCTCCATCATCGGCCGATCCTGCCCGCCCGCGCTCTCGAGCGCCTGCAACAGGTGGCGCTCCTCCACCGGCGCGCCCTCGGCGGCGATCGCGGCGCGATCCACCAAGCCCCGCAGACGCGCGGAACAGATGCGCTCGCGGTAGGTCTGCGGGCGTTGGATTGGGCGGGTCAGGCGAAGTTCGGAACTCCGAGAGTTTCCCAGGGGCGATTCGAGACTCTGGAGGACAGGCGCGAAATTCCGGAGGGGACGATTTATGACGCTCGCAACATGGCCTGCGCTACTTTAGACACGGGCAGCGAGTGAACCATGAAGGGCTGCGCATCAAGGCTCGAAAATCGGGGGTCAAGCGGTTGGTGCGATGGGGATGACCTCTGAAACAGAAAGTGCTGTCGTGGTGCACGTTGGCGCACAGCTCCTTAGCCGTAGGCTTCGCGGCGGTTGCGGACGCGGAGGATGGTGATGGACTCGCCGTCGGTGTGGAAGCGTACGCGATAGTCGCCGACGCGGAGACGGAACTCGGGCGGGTCGATGCCTTGCAGGGCGCGTGACGTCGCCAGCGGCGGTTTCGGCGAAGCGCTCGAGGGACTGCTTGACGCGGCGGGCGATGCCCCTATCGAGACCGGCCAAGTCGACCAAGGCGGCCCTCGGTCCAGGCGATCTCCACTATTCGAGTCCCAGCCGCCGCATGGCCTCGGCGTGAGGAATACCCTTGCCGCCGTTCTGCTCGAGCCAGGTCCTGGCTTCGGCGACGGCGGCCTTTTCGTCGGCGGTCTCGGGCTAGTCGTCGGGTGGCGCGTTGCGTAACGCTGCCGCCACCGGATCGACGATGGTTTCCAAAAACTGAACCAGGCCGGAAAGCTGAGTCTCGGGCATGCGGTCAATCAAACGGTGTGCGTGTTCCCGGTCCCTCATCGCGTGTTCTCCTTAGCCGCCGGTGTGCCAGCCGACCATCGCCGGACTTCATGGGTCGCGGTCCATGGTCGTCTGCCTGTTATCCGCCACGCACTTACCTGCCTGCCACACTTTCCGTCCAGGTTCAACTTGTTCGAGATCCCCCGGATCGGCGACTGCGCAGGGACTGGAGGGCGAGTTTGACACCCGCACGGGCGACCGGGTTTTGTCGAGGCGCAGATGTGTTTCGAGGCTGAAAGCCCGAGCAAACTGAAGTTTGCGTACCTCACGGGGCGCGGACTGAAGTCCGCCGCAAGGTGAAGCTTCTGGCCCTACCTGGCTGCGTCGAGGCGAAAAGGGTGAGACCGCATGTTTCGAGGCTCCTTAGTGTGATGCTTGCGACGGGTCGAGCAACGAAAGCTGCGGAAAGAACTTCCGGTAGAAGCCGCGGTCGCGCGACAGGAGACGCGTTGCCTGGCGCTGGGCGTGGGCGGCGACGAAGAAATCCGGGAGGATGTGGGCTCGGGCGCCTCCCTGTTTCCGATAGGTGCGCCAAGCGCGGCTGGCAGCGAACAAGGCGTCGGGCGACAGAGACTGTACGAGAATTCCGGTTGAGGCGAGGAACCGATCGCACTCATCCCTGCGCTCGAAGTGGACGCATAGTTCGGCGTAAACGATGTCGCAAATCAGAAGCGGCCCGCAGGAAGCGGATTGCAGGACAGACTGCGCGGAGGCTTCGCAGAAGGCGTCGTTCGGGATGAGGATGTCGAGTAGGATGTTGGTGTCGATCGCGGTAATCATCGGCTATCGGGCGATCAGCGTCCGCGAACGTCTTCAATAAATTCGTCGACGGAAGCGTAGCCCAGTTGGGCGAAGGACTTGCGGCAGTGGCCTTTCCACTGGTCGAGATCGAGCTTGCGGGGAGTTCGGCGTAGGATGATGGATCCTGCTTCGACGTGGAATTCGACTTCCGTGTCCGGGCCGATGCCGAACTGGTCGCGAATGGGCTTTGGGATGGTGACTTGGCCTCGTTCTCCGACTTTCATACTTTTGAGTATGACATAGGATCCGTACTACTGAGTATGGATCAGACCTCCAGCCAGGATAACGAGGGAGGCGATTTCACCTTCACTCTCGAGAATCTTTTGTACCGGGATCCCCCGTTTTTGCATAGACTTCGCGGAATTCGACGAAAGCCGAGTTTGCGTGTGCCGGCGACCCTCGCGGTAGGTTCAGGGCGGTATGGGGGACACGATGACAGAGGCACTTTGCCGGCGGACGATGCACCGTGCGGCGGATTTTCGGGGGATGGCGGGGATGCTGGGGCAGCAGCGGCTGGCGGCGACGGCGCAGGCTCGGGCTCCGCGGGCCGAACCGGTCGAGATGAGCGCGGAGTGGGTGCGTGTGCGGAATGCCATCGTCGACGCGCTGGGGGAGTATCCGGAAGCGCGGGCGGCGGTGGTCCGGGTGCTGGAGGGGCTGTGAGATGGCGAATCTGGCATCGAACCTGAAGTGGGCGCTCGATCCTGTGGGTTGGGCGCGGTCCGTGCTCGAATTCGAGCCGGATGAGCAGCAGGTGGCGATCCTTGGTTCCGCGAGCCGGCGGATCCTGTTGAACTGTTGCCGGCAGTGGGGGAAGTCGACGACGACGGCGGCGCGGGCGGTGCATCAGGCGCTGTTCGTGCCGGGGTCCATGGTGGTGGCGGTGAGTCCAACGCTGCGGCAGACGGCGGAGCTGCTGCGGAAGATGGCGGATATTTTCGAGCGGACAGAGACGCGGGTGCGGGCCGATGCGTTCAACGCGGTGTCGCTGCGGCTGGAGAACGGGTCGCGGATTGTGGGGGTGCCTGCGGTGGAGTCTTCGGTGCGCGGGTTCTCGTCGGTGGATTTGTTGATCGTGGATGAGGCGGCGCGGGTACGGGATGAGTTGTACCGGGCGCTGCGTCCGATGATGGCGGTGCCGCGGCATGGGCGTCCGGGTACGATGATGCTGCTCTCGACGCCGTTCGGGCAGCGCGGATTCTTCTGGCACATCTGGGACAAGAAAGACCGGCCGGGTTTGGAAGAGACGTGGCTGCGGGTGCGGGTGAAGGCGACCGAGTGTCCGCGGATTTCCGAGGAATTTCTCCGGGAGGAGTATCACGCGCTGGGCGAGCACTGGTACAAACAGGAATACCTTTGCGTGTTCCATGAGCCGGAGGGGCGGCTGTTCACCGATGAGATGATCCAGCGGGCGCTCGATCCCGATTTGCAATGTTTTTTTAGCGATCCGCAACCGGAGCCGGAGGCCAACGACTGGTTGTGGAAAGGCGAGATTGAGGTGAACCGGCGGTTGTGGCCGGAGGGTCCGCTGGTTCCGGTGCGGGTCCGGTAGGTGGGCGCTGGGCGCGGGGCGGGCGAGCCCGATCGCTTACACTCAAACTACATGGTCAACCGAGGCTACGCCTATGCGACAGTCATCAGCAGGAAGTGCCATGGACAGACCCTGCTCTGCCACCTGGCGAGCCTCTACCCCCACTCCACTCCACAAGCCTGGCAACAAAAACTGGACAGGGGCGAAGTGACCCTCAACGGCGTCACCGCCTGCGGAAGCGAATCGGTGACTACAGGTCAAGCCCTGGTTTGGAACCGTCCGCCTTGGACGGAACCAGACTCCCCTCGGCACTTCGAAGTCCTGTTTGAAGACCCCCATCTGTTGGCCGTCAACAAACCCAGCGGCCTCGCGACCCTCCCTGGCGGCGGCTTCATGGACAACACCCTGCTGCGCCTGGTGCAGAAGCGAACCCCAGACGCAAACCCTGTCCACCGGTTGGGCCGAGCCACCACGGGCATCGTCCTGTTCGCCAAGACAAGGCAGGCGGCCGCTTATCTATTCGCACACTGGAACACGCCCAGAATTCAAAAAATCTACAGGGCGCTGGCTCAAGGGTGTGCGCTGCACGACACCTACGAAATCCGCACACCGATCGGCCTGGTACCGCATCCGCTCATCGGTTCCGTGTGGGCCGCCAGTCCAGGCGGCAAGCCGTCGAAGTCATTGGCAAAGGCGATCTCACGCACCACCAGCACCACAACCTTCGAGGTTAGTCTCCATTCGGGCCGTCCCCACCAAATCAGAATCCATCTGGCATCGATCGGCCATCCGCTGGCAGGCGATCCGCTGTACGGCTCCACCGGCCAGCCTCTTGAAAATCTCCCCGGCCTCCCCGGCGATGGAGGGTATTTCCTGCACGCCCAGTATCTGAGATTCCATCATCCGATCACCGGAGAGCCAATCAATCTTGAAGCCGCTTTGCCGTCCGGATTCACGGGGCATCTGTAGGTTTACGGAGGCGCGATCCTGAACGTATAACGAGATGCGAAAAGGGTTTACGAGAAAGCCGAAAGCGGACGAGCCGGCGACGCAAGTCAAGAACTACATCACTCCGGGCGGTCTGCAGCGGCTCCAAGATGAGCACCGGTTTCTGCTTACCAGGGAGCGCCCGGCGGTGACGGAGGTAGTGGCATGGGCCGCCAGCAACGGCGATCGGAGTGAAAACGCGGACTATCGGTACGGCAAGCGAAGGCTGCGCCAGATCGATGGGCGGATTCGATTTCTCAGCAAGCGAATCGAAGCTGCCGAAGTGGTGAACCCGGAAACTCCGAGAACGGGGCAGGCGGCCACCAGAGCATACTTCGGCGCGACCGTGCGCTATGCCAATGCCGCGGGAGTAGAACGAGTGGTGAGCATCGTGGGCACCGATGAAGTGGATCTCGACCGCAACCACATCAGTTGGGTGTCGCCACTGGGGCGCGCGTTGTTGAAGTCCGCAGCGGGCGACAGCGTTGTACTCCAAGCGCCTGGCTGCACGGAATACCTGGATGTACTGGAAGTGTGTTATCAGCGCATTTCCGTGGAGCCGTTTCGTGAGCCGCCTGGATCCGAAGCTCGTCCCAGGAACGCCGGGCCCGCATCCGAACCCCGGTGATAGAATCAGGGCTGTCGGATGAGGGAACGATGTCTGCCTATCGTCTTGGCGTTTTCACGTTAGACCTCGCTCGGCGGCAGGCTCGCGCCGGAGGGGAGACGGTTGCACTCGGATTCCGCCAATTCGAGGTGCTACGCATACTGGTGGAGGCAGGCGGGCAAATTGTGGACCGTGAATCGCTCCACCAGCAGTTGTGGCCGGGGGCGATCGTGGACGAGACGAGCCTGAACAAGTGCATCTCGCAGGTGCGGAAGGCGCTGGCCGAGCACGATCCGGACACCGAGTACCTGGAAACGATCCCGCGGCGCGGCTATCGATTGGCGGTGCCGGCGGCCGCTTGCGGGGTGGAGGCGCCGGCGCCATGGTGGACGCCCGCCCGCCGGGCAGCCGCTGGAATCCTGATGGCGGCGGTGGCGGGATGGGCCGGGTGGACGGGATGGCAGCGGATGGCGCAGCGGGAGTCCGCCGAGAGCATCGTGGCACGGGGCCGCGAACTGTCGGATTCGGGCGAACACGCCCGCGCCGTTGCGGCGTTCAAGCGCGCCCTCGAGATCGAACCGCGAAACGGACGGATCTACAATGAGATGGCTTTTTCGCTGCACCGCCTGAACGACGCCGAGACCCATCAGACCGCGGCCATCGACGCGGCGAGGAAGAGCGTGGAACTCGATCCGCGATGCGGGCCATGCCACGGCACGTTGGCGTTTCTGCTCTACTATCACGCCTGGGAATGGGAGGGTGCGAAGGAGCACTACCGGCGGTCGCTCGAACTCGAACCGGACAAACCCGCCGTGCTCACCTCTTACGCGTATCTGCTGGCGGCAACGGGAAGGACGAGGGAGGCTCTCAGGGCGGTTGACCGGGCGGTGGAGTTGCACCCGTTCGAGCCCGGTCCGCGCGCGGTGCGCGCGGGCATACTGTATGTCAGCCGGCGCTACGAGGAGGCCATCGCCGCCGCCGATAGCGCTATCGCGCTCGACCGCAAGCGCGTGGATGCGTGGGATTACCGGAGCCGGGCGCAATTGCGATTGGGACGAATCGATGAGGGCGTCCGTTCGCAGGTGGCCGCGCGGTATCGCGACCATGCGGGCGCGGTGGGGCAAGCGGTGGCCGAGGGCGGCGGCGAAGCGGGCCTTCGCAAGCTGCTGGAAGTGACGGGAAGTTGGCGCGACCGGCGGATCTACTGCTGGCGGAGGGCCGATTGGCGCGCCGCGCTCGGCGACGATTCGGGGGCATTGGACGAACTGGAAGAAGCCGTCCGGATCCGGAATGTGAATCTGATGCTGGTGGCCGTGGATCCGGCATACGAACATCTGCATGGGGAGCCGAGGTTCCAGGAGATCCTGAAGACGATGGGCCTGGAGGGGGTGCCGCGGTTAACGTCGCAAGAGTCGAGCCGGCGTTAGCGGGCGGGTGTCAGGGAAGAGCCTTGCGGACGTCGCGGGTCACCTCGAGCCATGCTGCGTCGCGGAGCCATCATGGACTGCAGTGCGCCATCGATCATGTAGCCCGCCGAAACACGGTCCGCGCAATGGAACGGATTGCCCGCAGTGCAGTAGTAGCAGTGGCCGCACGTGCGCGCCGGGTTCGACGCCGTTACGCGATCGCCGGGTTTGAGATGCGTTACGCCCGCGCCCGTTTCCACAATCTCGCCGCACCATTCATGACCCAGCACTACGGGAGGGCGGCTGATCCACGTTCCCCGGATGATGTGGATATCGGTGCCGCAGATCCCGGCCCCCGTCACCTTCATCTTCACTTGGCCCGGCTCCGGAACGGGTTCCTTCCAGTCAAGGAGCGCCAATCCGCTTGGCTCCGCCGTGGTCTTTACGATGGCCCTCATCGCGCTGCGAGTCTCCTTACGCTTTCGACGATATTCACCGCCCGCAACCCGAACTTGGTGAGCAGTTCGTCCGCCGTGTCGCGCATGCCGATGCGCGCCACCGGGCGCGGCATTTCTTCCGCCAGAACGCCGCACACCGCCTCGCCCAGGCCTCCGAGAATCGAATGCTCCTCCACGGTGACAAAGCCCCGGCTGCCGCGCGCGGCCGCCAACAGACAGTCCCGGTCCAGCGGCTTGATCGTGGGCATGTGGATCACTCCAGCGTGGATTCCTTCTTCTTCCAGGATGCCGGCGGCTTCCAGTGCCTCGGCCGTCAGGATCCCGGTGGAGACGATCGTCCATTCCCCCACCGGACGCAGCACTTTGGCCTTACCGATCTCGAAACGGCCGTGCAGTTCCAGAACCACACGGTAGTTGTCGCGCCCCGCACGGATGTAGGCGGGCCCCACGAAGGCTGCCGCCGCGAGGGTGGCCAGGCGCGCCTCTTCGTAGTCGCCCGGCACGAGGATGGTCATGTTCGGAATCGCCCGCAGGATCGCGATGTCCTCATTCGCCTGATGCGACGCCCCGTCTCCCCCCGTGGTGACGCCGCAGTGCGTCGCGCCGATCTTCACGTTCAGCTTCGGATACGCGATCGAGTTTCGCACCTGATCCGCGGCGCGGCACGCGGCAAACACGCCGAAGGTGGTGGCAAACGGGAGAAAGCCCTCGATCGCGAGCCCGGCCGCCACCGACATCATGTTCTGTTCCTGAATGCCGCAGTTGAAGAAGCGGTCCGGAAACGCCTGTTCGAAGTCGCAAGTCTTGCTGGCCTTGGCTACGTCGGCGTCGAGCACCAGCACCCGCGGATCCTCGGCCGCCAGGGCGATCAATGCGTCCACGTACCCTTGCCGGGTCTGTTTGTACTCGACGGCCGCTTCACTCACCCAGAGCCTCCATGGCGCGGCGGTACTGAACTTCGGTGGGCGGAGCTCCATGCCAATGGTTGTCGTTTTCCATGAACGGCACCCCCTTGCCCTTGGTGGTCCGCGCGATGATCATCGTGGGCTGGCCCAGGGATGTCGAGGCCCGCTCGATCGCCCCCAGAATCGAAGGGAAGTCGTGCCCATCGATCTCCTCGGTGCGCCATCCGAACGCTTCCCATTTCGGCGCGAGCGGATCGAGCGGCATCACCCGCTCCGTGTCCCCGTCCGTCTGCAGGCGGTTCCGGTCCACGAACGCGATCACGTTGTCGATCTTGTACTTGTTGGCGAACATCGCCGCCTCCCAGTCCTGGCCTTCCTGGATCTCCCCGTCGCCGCACAAAATGAACACGCGATGCTTCTGCCCGCGAAGTTTCGCCGCCAGGGCCATGCCCACGCCGGTGGAAATCCCCAGGCCGAGAGTGCCCGTGGATGCGTCCACCCCCGGCGTCTTTGCCGCGTATGGGTGGCCTTGCAGGTGCGACCCCGGCCTACGAAACGTCGCGAGGTCAGGCCGCGGGAAGTAGCCGCAATCGGCCAGCACCGCGTAGAGCACCGGCGTGCAATGCCCTTTCGACAGGATGAACCGGTCTCGCAGATCCCACTTGGGTTGCCGCGGATCGTGACGCATCGCCTGGTAGTACAACGCCACCAGCAATTCCGTGGCGCCCAGGCTGCCGCCGATGTGGCCCGATTGCGCCCGATACACCATCTCGATGATCGATCGGCGGATCTCCAGAGCCTTCGCCTCGAGTTGTTCAACGCGCACGCGCGGCCCTCTCCACAGCCTTCTTGATCTTCGCGAAATCCGTACTTTCCACGAACCCCACTGTGAACTTCGCCGGCGCCGCCTCCATGTACCTGCCGCAGCACCGATACTGGCGCCCGAAGCCCCAAACGGTCATGCTCTCTTCCATTTGCCAGAACTGGTCGTTCGCCCGATCATCCTGATGATTGACCAGGAACAGCACACGCGGACTCCGCTCGTCACCGAAGTAGACCCATTCCTGGCCTTCGATGTCGGCGTTCCAGGTGTCTTTCATAGACCGGCGGACTCCGTCGCCGAGCCCCCAATATCCGGTCTCGACGTCTAGCTTGCCCCCCGGCGTTCCCTCATAGAGAACCCAATAGGGCCCGCCCGCCTTGTCGACCGTTAGCCGGGCGAAGTCACGGCGAAAGTCCCAGGTCGTGGCCCAAAGCCCGTCGCGGCTGGTGGAGCGCAGGCGAACGCCCCGCCACTTCCGTTCCGCCACGGTCCTCGAGCCCTTCTCTCCCTCGTAGCCCGGATGCGCCACCGTACCCAGGTTCGGGATGCCGCGGAATTCGCCCGCGGCCCGATTACCCGGACGGTAGCTGATCCAATCCTTGCCGTCGCGATCGATGAGCGACGCGAAGCCCGCGCCCTCAGCGTGGAAGATCCATGTCGCCGACTTCGTCTTCACCCGGAAGCTCCGCTGCCCTTCATGCATCACGATTTCCGGATCGGCCGCCACGGCCGGTGCCGGCGCCGCGAGCACGAGCAGAAGCAGTAGGCGACGGCTTTCCAACATCGTGATTGGTGATAATATCACTGCGAACCATGCCGAATCGACTCCCCGCGCGCCTGATCCTCGCCTGCACGCTGTGGCCCGCCTTCCATGCGCCAGCGGCCGATATCCGCTGGACTCATCTCTCCAGCACAAAGGGAGAACTCCCCGTGCCGGCCGGCTCTCATCAGCAAACCGGCGTCCTGGTGGCCGATCTCGACAAGAACGGGTCCCAGGATTTCTTGATCTGCTTTCGCGTCAAAGCGCCGGCCCTGGTCTGGTTTCGCCGCACTGGCGACGGCTGGATGCAGTACGTGATCGATCCCGATTTCCTCACCCTGGAAGCCGGCGGCGCTTCCTACGACATCGATGGCGACGGCGATCTGGACGTCGTGTTCGGCGACGACGCCAAGGGGACGAATCTTTATTGGTGGGAGAACCCCGCGCCCCACTTTGACCCCGCCGTCCCCTGGCGACGCCGCTCGATCAAGGACGGAGGCGCCAAGCAGCACCACGACCAGATTTTCGCGGACTTCAAAGGGACGGGCCGGCCGCAATTGGCCTACTGGAACCAGCGCGCCAAGGCCTTGTTTCTCGCCGGCATACCCGTTAACCCAAAAGACTCTGGCCCATGGCCCGCCGAGGCGATCTTCTCCGGTCAGGCCGGCGAGGGCGAGCAAAAGGCCGCCTCCTATGCCGAGGGCGTGGACGCCGTCGATATCGATGGCGACGGCAAACTGGATCTGCTCGCCGGCAACTACTGGTTCAAACACGAAGGCGGGAATCAATTCCGCCCCGTGAAGGTGGGCGCCACCGGTGGCAGGATCAAGGGCGGCAGGTTCAAGAAAGGCAAAAACGCCCAGATCGTGATCGGACCCGGCGACGGCAGCGGACCTCTCACCTTCTACGAATGCGCCGGCAACCCGACTGACCCATCGTGCTGGAAGGGCCGCGACCTCCTGGGACAGGAGTTGATCCACGGCCATACCCTCGACGTCGGTGACATCGACGGCGATGGTAAGCTCGACATCTTCGCCGCTGAAATGGCCAAGTGGACCAATGGTCCCAAAGTGGATCGCCCCGAAGCCCAGTCCTGGATCCTCTACGGCAACGGAAAGGGCGGGTTCAAGAAGACGGTGTTTACCACCGGCCACGGCTGGCATGAAGGCCGCCTCGGCGATCTCGATGGCGACGGAGACCTGGACGTTCTTGGCAAGCCATACACCTGGGAAACGCCGCGCGTCGACGCATGGCTGAACAACGGCACGGCGCGGAAGGGATCGTTCCAAGGTCCGCTCAGCATGGAACTCTGGAGCTACCGGCGGACCTGGGCAAGGACCTGTTAGACCCTCAAGATTCGCGCCATGGGTTTCACCTCGATGTCGACGGCCAGCTTCTACGGCCGAACCGCCCCGAGTTCCGGGCCATTCTCGATGCCAGCGGCCTCACCTGTTCGAGCTACATCACCGGCTACGCGCGGTTCGACAAGGACCTCGACGGCGTGATCGCCGACGCCAAAGCGCTCGGCGCCGCCTACGTGCTCACCGCCGGTATTCCGCGCAAAGGCGACCTGACGCTCCCAGTGGCACGCAAGGCCGCCGCCGATTTCAATCGCTGGGGCGCTCAACTGCGGGCCGCCGGACTCCGCTTCGGATACCATCCGCACGGATTCGAATTCGTGAAAGAAGGCGACGGCACCCTGTTCGACGTCATGCTCGCCGAGACCGATCCAGCGCTGGTGGAATTCGAAATGGATCCGTTCTGGGTGGCGCACGGCGGCGGCGATCCCATCCGCTACCTCGAACGCTTTCCCCGGCGTTTCGCGCTCGTGCACCTGAAGGACATCGCCAAGGGTGCGCCCACCGGATTGACCACCGGCAAGTCCCCGGACGAAAACAGCGTCGTCGTCGGCTCCGGCGCCATCGACTTCGCCCGGCTGCTGGCCGCCGCGGCCAAAGCGGGCGTGAAGCGCTACTACATTGAGGATGAGAGCCCCGCCGTCGATCTGCAGGTGCCTTTGACGCTCGACTATTTGCAGACGGTCCGGTTCAAGTAGGAGCTATGCGGGTTACTCTCCCGGAGGGGCCTCGGGCGGGTCCAGCAGGTCCGCCACCGCCGCGTGCCCCTTCAGCAGCGCCATATCGAGCGCCGTCTGGCTCGTGTCGGACCGTGCGGTGCGATCGGCGTTGTTTTCGAGCAGCAGCCGCACGCACGGTTCATCGCCGTTCATCGCCGCCGCGTGCAGCGGCGTAAATCCGTTCTGCTGCGTCTGGTTGACGTTGGCGCCGTTGGCCACCAGCATTTGCGCGATCCAGAAATGCCGCGACGCCACAGCCGCGTGCAGTGGAGCCACCTTCATCGGGTTGGTGGCGGCCAGATTGACGTTCGCCCCTTGATCCACCAGATAGGCCGCGATCTCCTGCTGTCCGAAAAAACAGGCCAGCGCCAGCGGAGTGAATCCGTCCTTGGAATGCGCGTCGATTTCCGGCGCGCCGGATCCCACACGCCCAACCACTTCGCGAACCCGTTCCGCATGCCCCACCGCGCAGGCTTCGTGCAGTGTCAGGTCCGGACGCCGCGCCAGCAGAAAATCCACAGCGGCCTGCTGGCGATGGTAGCGCGCCAGCAGAATGGCGCTTTGCCCCAACTCGTTGCGCGCATTCAGCACGTCCGCGCCCGCGTCGAGCAGCCGTTTCAGTTGTTCCAGATCGCCGGTGCGGGCCGCGTTGAGAAACGCTTCCATCGCTACGCCGGCCTTACGCTTTCCGTCTCGCGGCGAGGCCGGCGCGATGCAGCGCCGCTTCCACTTGGGCCAGCGTCAGGCGCGACGCGTCATAGTCCACCACCAATTTGTTCCATTCGCCGCCCGGCGATTCCACCGGCTGCACGCGCAGCATGCCGAAAAGCCGATGCGCGTCGGCCACGCGCTCCATGAGCGTCTCGTCCAGTGGCCGATCCAGTTCGTAGTGAAGCTGAGTCTTGGTCATGTTCTTCGATTTTCCTACGGCTCACGCGCCGGGCGAAAGCCCACCATCCGGTAAGCCTGGAATGACGGCCACGCCGCTGAACGGCGATAGGTGCGCAGGTCGAATGCATCCTCGAAGAACGTGCCTCCCCGCATCACGCGATACGCGCCGGAAGCCGGCCCCTGCGGATTCTTCTTCGGCGACACCGAATAGTAGCCGCGGCCATACCAATCCTGGCACCACTCCATCACGTTGCCCGCCATGTCATAGGCGCCGTAAGGGGATACGCCCTTCTCATGCGCGCCCACCCGCGTGGCAGTCACGAAATTGGCGTCTTTCACATAGGTCGCGTGGTCATGGTCGATCTCGCTGCCCTTCCACGGATACCGGCGCTGGTCAGTCCCGCGCGCCGCCTTCTCCCATTCCGCCTCGGTGGGCAGGCGATACTTCTTGCCGGTCTTCGCGCTCAGCCAGTTGCAATAGGCGGTGGCGGCGTCCCAATTCACTCCCAGCACCGGATACGGGTCACTGCCGGGAGTCCCGCCGCCGTGGTTGCGCGGATCGCTCCAGTAGGGAATCTGATCCTTCGGTACCGGACGCCCGCCAGGCCAATACTTCGGGTCGTCGTAGCCGGGATCGTCGCGAAACTTACGCCAATCCCCGTTGCTTACTTCGTACTTGCCGATGTAGAACCCATCCAGTTCCACCAGATGCACCGGCCGCTCCCGCGCTTCCCCATCCCCGTTGTTGTCGCCCATCTTGAAGGCGCCCGATGGTACATAGACAAAGTCGCCGTAACCGTCGTTCACCACCGCCCCGGCCTTGGGCTCGGCCGCGCTCAACACGGCCGCCGCCGCCATCAGCATCCACGCGATCTTCATTTCTTCAAGAACCCGCCTTCTTCCAGAAAATGCCGCAGGGCCGGCATCCACGTCCCGAAATCGCTGGTGCCGAAGCCGCTTCCAAAACCGTGACGCCCCTTCTGGTACAGATGCAGTTCCGCGATCGCGCCCGCCTTGGTCAACTCCGCGAACAGTTGCGCGGAGCCGAGCGACGGTCCGCGGTCAAACTGCGCCGCGCACAAGAACGTCGGCGGAAAGTCCTTCAACTGCTCGGTCGGCGTGCCGCGCCCGGCCGAATAGATCATGCCCAGATAGTCCGGACGCGAACTCACCCGGCTCACCGGATCGGACGCATTCGCGTCTCCCGCGGTGGCCGCCGCCACCACGGACCGGCCCATGCTCGAGCCCGCTGAGAATCCGATGAATCCGATGCGCGCCGGATCGAGCTTCATCTCCGCGGCCCGCGCTCGCACCACCTGAATGGCGCGATTGCCGTCGAGCACGCGCGCGTCGTTGTTGTAGCGCGGCGACAACCGGTACGTCAAGACGAACGCCGTGGAACCCCACTCGTTGTAGCGCTCGGCGATGTCCATGCCCTCGGCGCCATACATCAACATGATGTTGGAGCCGCCCGGCGCGATCACCACCGCCGACCCATCGGCTTTGCCCGGATCGGGAAGAAAGACCGTCAGGAACGGCTTGTCCAGCGGACCGTCCCCCACCGCCAGCGGCACTTTTCCTTCCCACAACGGAATGTTGTAGCTCGCGCTCGAAGACGGCGCGTCTTTTCCGGCGGCGTGAACCAGCGCGGCGGCCGCCACCGCCCACAGGACTGTGCGTTTGATCATGGCTCTATAAGTCCGTCAAGTGTTCCAGACGTCCGGTGCTGTCGCCCAACTTTTCGCTCGGGATCTTCATGCGATCGAGCAGCGTGAGGAACAGGTTCGTCATCGGCGTGCCTTCCGGGTATTGTATATGCCGGCCGGACTGGATGCTTCCATCCCCGCGCCCGGCCAAAAGCAGCGGCAGGTTCTCATGCGAGTGCTTGTTGCCGTCGCAGATGGCGCTGCCGTAAACGATCATCGAATGGTCGAGCAGAGAACCGTCGCCATCGGGCGTCGAACGGAGCTTCTCCAGAAAGTACGCGAACAGGCTGGTGTGGTGCGTGTTGATCTGCGTGATCTTCTCGACGTTCTCCGGCAGGTCGCGGTGGTGCGACAGAGGATGGTGCGGATCCGGCACCCCGATTTCCGGATAGGTCCGGACGCTCGCTTCCCGGCCATAAAGCAGCGTGGTGACGCGCGTGGCATCGGCCTGAAACGCCAGCACCTGCAGGTCGAACATCAGCTTGATGTAATCCGCGAAAGCCACCGGAACCCCGGCCGGCTTTTCGATATCGGGCCGGAAGCCGTTCTGGTCCTTCTCCGCGCGGTCAATCCGCATCTCGAGTTCCCGGACGGCAGTCAAATACTCGTCGATCTTCCGCCGGTCCGCGGCGCCCAATTCGCCCGCCAGCTTTTGCGTCCGGCTGTTCACCAGGTCGAGTATGCTCTTCTTCTGAGCCGCCCGCCGTGCCCGTGCCTCCGGACTCGCGCTGAAATCGTCGTCGCCGAACAGCCGCTCGAAAACGATCCGCGGATTGGTCTCGGGCGGCATCGGCGTCTGCGGACCGCGCCAGGAAATGCTGTTTGTGTACGCACAGCTATAGCCCGAATCGCAGCCGCCCACGGTCCGCGAGTCTTCGCAGCCCAGCTCGAGCGACGCCACCCGCGTTGCGTTCCCCAACCCCTTCGCCGCGATCTGATCCACCGACACGCCCGCCTGAATATCGGCCCCGGCCGTCTTCTTCGGATGCACTCCGGTGAGGAAGCACGCGCCCGCGCGGGCATGGTCCCCGCCGCCGTCGCCGAGCGCGTTCGCATTGTGATGATCGAGCCCCGACAGAACCAGGATGTCTTTCCGGAACGGCTCGAGCGGCTTCAGGATCCTCGTGAACTCGTAGTCGGCGCCGGTGGTGGCCGGCTTCCAGTCCTTGAACGTGACGCCGTTGGGGATGTAGGTGAAGGCCAACCGCACCGGCGCCTTCGGCAGCGCCGGACCCGCGAACGCGGGGCGCATCGCGTCGAGCAGCGGCAGCCCGATGGCGGCCCCCACGCCGCGCAAGAACGTTCTTCGCGGAAGATGTTTTCCCGTGATGACGGTCATATTTTCGTCTTGCCCTCCTCGCTCGCGTGATCTTCCCTTGTCATCTGAAACGGCAGGCTCTTCACGATCTCCATCACCAGGCTCGAAAACCGGTATTCGTTGGCGGCCACACGGCCGGCGATCTCGCGGATCGTTCGCCGGTCATACCGTTCCAGGCCCCGGCCCAGCGCGTAAGTGAGCATCTTATCGGTCATCGCTTCGGTGAACCGGTCCTTGTCGCCCATCAGCAGGGCTTTCAAGTCTTCAGGACCCTTGAAATTGCGCCCGTCCGGCAGCGTCCCCGAAGGGTCAATCTCGAACTTGCCGTCTTTGTCCCGCCATTGGCCGATCGCGTTGAAGTTCTCAAACCCGAATCCGATCGGGTCCATCTTGGCGTGGCAGGATGCGCACGCCGGATTCGTGCGGTGCTGCTCCATCTGCTTGCGCAGCGACGCCGCGGCCCCGATGG
The DNA here is from genome assembly GCA_041394885.1 of Bryobacteraceae bacterium. Lineage (GTDB taxonomy): Bacteria > Acidobacteriota > Terriglobia > Bryobacterales > Bryobacteraceae > DSOI01. The sequence goes on from JAWKHI010000031.1 coordinate 16,171, forward strand.
TGGCTTCTTCGAGCAGCGGGACGTTCGGCGGCGGCGGTGGGATCGGTTCGTTCAACAGGTTCTCGAGGATCCATTTGCCGCGCAGCACCGGCGAGGTTCGCGTGGCGTAGGAAGACACCGTCATCACGCTGGCCTGCGTCAGCACTCCGCTGCGCGGCACCGTGGCGTCGAATTCCACTCGCCGGAACTCCGGCCCGGTCACACCCTTCACGCCATAAAACTCCGCCATCTTCTGGTTCAAAAACGAGTACCGGCCATTGAGCAATTCGAGGATGCTTCGATCCTCTCTCATCAGATTCGCGAAGAAAAGCTCGGTTTCCTTCCGCATCGACATCCGCAGGTACTCGTCGAACTCGAACTTCTCCCGGTCCGGCGACACCGATTCCAGGCGCCGTAATTCCAGCCACTGCCCGGCGAAGTTCTCCACCATCGACAACGCCTTGGGATCGCGCAGCATCCGCTTCACCTGCGCCTGCAAAACCGGCGCCTTACGCAGACCGCCCTGTTCCGCCACCCGCAGCAATTCATCGTCCGGCATGGTGGACCAAAGGAAGTACGACAGCCGCGACGCCAGCGCGAAACTGTTCACCGGCTGCGGACCCTTGGCGCTCCCAACCCCCGTCTTTTCGATACGGAACAGAAAATCCGGCGACACCAGGATCGCCTGCAGCGCCACTCCCAGCGCTTCCTCGTAACCCGCGCCGTCGCGGCGCGCCGAGGCTGCCAATTCCAGATACGGCCGCAGTTCGGCAGCCGTCACCGTGCGGCGGAACGCCCGGCGCGCAAATTGCGACAGCACCGTGCGGTCGCACGACGTCACATGCTTGCCGTCCACGTGCCCACACGTGAGAATCCGCTTTCGGCTCTCGATCGGCGGCTCGATCTTCGAGTCATAGGGCCCGAGCGCTTCCACCCAGTGCACCCACACTCGATTGGCCGGCACGCGGAATAGTTGCGCGCGCCGGATGGCCTCCTTGCGGATCTTTTCGATCTCCTCCGGCGTGGCGCCCTCCGGAATCTTGACCCGCCGCATCGGATCGCGCGGCGGCGGAACCGGACGCCTGGTTGGGTTAGGTCCACCGTAATCGGACGGCAGCCCTTCGTAGATTCGCAGCACCGTTGCCGCGATCCAGTGCTCGCCCGCCGGCAGACGCAGCCGCGTTTCCGCCTGCGCGCCGAACAGATCGATGCTCGCACCATCCGTCTTCGCGTCGATGGTGAGCGTGCTCACCTGCTTTCCATCCACCCAGATCCCGACATACACAGGCTCGCTGCCGGTCGGACGCCGACCCTCGAGCGCCGCCTTGAAAACATACTCGCCTTCGGCCGGGAACCGCATCATGGCATGTAGCGCGTTCGGCATCGAAAGGCCGCTGGTGTCGTAGTCGCTCCGGGCTTGCGGGAACAACTCGAACTCGCGCCCCGGCGGCTGTGCGCGGATCGCCATCGGCTTCACTTCGCCCGCGCCGGATAATGCCGTCTTCACCACCGTCTCGGCGGCCTTCATGTATTTCTCGAGCAGCACCGGAGAAAGCGAAAGCACGTCGCCGATGTTGTCGAAACCGTACCCGGAATCGTCTTGGGGGAAATCCTCGGCAGGACGAAGATCCAGTCCCGTGAGGTCGCGGATCGTGTTGTTGTATTCGGCCCGATTCAGCCGGCGCGCCGTCACACGGCCCGGGTCGGGTTTGCTGGTCAGCTCGATGCGCTTGATTTCACCGCGGATCCAGTTCGACGTTGCCTCGACCTCCGCCTGTGGCGGCCGCGGCACGCCCTTGGGCGGCATGGTGCCATCGGCGAGCTTGGTGGCGACCTTTTCCCACGCTTCCAGGTCCCCGCCAAGGGAGTCCACGGTCTTGAACGCGACTAAGTCCAGGTCGCCGGATTTCACTTTGCTGTTGTGGCAACCATAACAGGAACGCTGCAGAAGGGGACGAACGCTCTTCTCAAACTGGCCGGTAACAGCCTGGTCCGTGGGCGCCGAGCCTGCTACGCCGGCAAAAACGGCAAGGGCCGCCAACGCGGGCGCGCACTGGGACGCACGGGGTTCCATGTTCAGCGGTGATGCTCCTCTTCCCAGAATAGCAAGCGGGTGATCTGCCGGCCTAAGGGAAGACGCCGCCCGGGGCGCCCGGCGTTACTTCTTCTTCTTTTCGTCTTTGGCTGGAGGCGCCGGAGCCTTTACGTCCTTGGCCGCGCTCTGTAGCTCCTCGAACGCCGTCTTGCCGATCTCGTAGACAGCCGGTTCGCCGTCGCGGACGGCGTAGTAGGTGTCGCCGGATTTCGACAGGAGCACCTTCTCGGATCGCTTGCCTTCGCTCCAGGAAACACTCGCCTCGAAGATGGGAGCACCGGCGCCGGAATCGCGGAAGCCCGTGGCCGCAAAGTCACGCAATTTGTCGACCAGCGCTTGAACGCTCGTCGAATCGAGTTCCTTCGCCCCTTCCTTCCACTTGTCCTTGTCCTTGGCGAATACCCGCGACACGCCGTTGTCCTTGACTTCCACCTTCGTGAGATCGTTCCAGCCGAAGTCGAAGAGCTTCTTCTGCCGGAAGTCATCCACGGACTTACTCAAGCCATCGCCGAGGTCCGCGGTAACCTTATGGACGCCTTCCACCGCGGATCCCTTGGCGTAGTAAGTGTTGTCCTTGGCCTTTCGCAGCTCGAGCACGTGCGTGCCGGAAGCGTCCGTGACCCGCGCAGTGGCTACAGCCGCCGCGGCGGCGAAATCGCGAGCGGCCTGCTGCACTTGCTTGGCGGTGTCTTCGCCGGCCACGGGCGCATCCATCTTCGCCTCGCGCAGCCGCCGGACGACATCGTCCACGCTTGCGCCGTCCGCCCGCATCGGCTTCGGCTTCACGATTTGCCACTCCGATTGGGCATTCTTGCCGAACTCGACGGTCTGGCCCTTGAGACTCAATTCGATCCGCGTAACTTTATCGCCGTCGAAGGCGAGCAGCCGCCGGTCCTGCAGGTCGCCAAATGACTTATCGATGCTCGTGCGGTTGAAACTGGCCAACGTAAAGATACGAGGGTCGCCATCGAGCTTGGCGAACACCCCGCCGCCGGTGGGTGTCTCGTCGCCCAATAGCAGCTTGGTGGCCTTGTTGTCCTTCCGTGTGATGGTCACGGCCAGCGACGGAGTGACGAGACCGAAATCGGCCGGGTTGCCGCCCTTCTCCTCCACCAGGCGGTCCGACGCAAGGGAATTGAACGTATTCACCAAGCCCGATGCGGCATCCTGATCGGCGCGGAATGCCTTAGGCGCCGTCAGCGCCCACTTACCGTCGGCGTTGCGCTCCAGGATTGTGACGGCGCCATCCTTGGCGATGGCAACCCTCTGAATTTGGTCGGTCGGGATTTCGACTATCTTTGGCGGAGCGTCCGGAGCCGGCTTGCCTTCCTTTTCCTTCTCCGCTTTGTTGGAAAACCAAACCGCGATCGAAAGCACACCCAGTATGGCGGCGGCGGCCAAGAGTCCACGAAAATGCATCGTCGACGGTTACCTCCTCTTCCACCAGACGCTGACGCCCCACATCATGAACAGCACGGGAAGAAAGATGATGCTGCCGAGGAAAACCATCCGCATCTGGCTGGCGTTCATCGAAATGCGGCGGTCTTCCGGATCCTTCGGCCGGATCGAGATCAAATCCTCGTCCGCGGAAAGCCAGTTCATCATGTTCATCGTTAAATCGCGGTTGCCGCCGAAGCGCAGGAAGCCGTTGGAGGCAAACCCGGCGGACCCGGTTATCACGAAACGTCCTTGGGTCTTTTCCTTGCCCGTGTTGTAAGTACCCGCCGCGGCCAGCGTGAACTGCCCCTTGGTTCCCTTGTTCGGGTCCACTTCACGCGAACTCAACTGCGTGGTCGCGATCGCGCTCGATCCTGTCGACACCAGCTTCTCCACCGACGTCTTGTCGCCGGACTTCACTTCGAGCGAACGCGTCAACGGGATCGCCGACGCAGTGCCCTTCATGTCCCGGACAATCGCGTGCGTGCCGTATTCGTTGGCGAGCGGCATTTGTGGTCCTAGCCCGAACATCTGCCCGATCGGGCTCATGTCGAGCACCAGGTTCTTGTTCAGCGTGACGCCCCAGTCCGCGGCGACCTTGGCCAGCGCGTCGTTGGGATCGGTCTCGTCAGCCGCGAATTTGAACGGCGGGTCCAGCATGATCAGCGCACGGCCGCCCTCTTCCACGTTCTTGCGAATCGCGTCCACCGCTGCCTGCGGATAATCGCGCTGCGGACCTGCCACCATTACGATAGTGCAATCGGGAGGAATTTCCGCCTTCTCGAGCAGCGAAATCGATCGCGTCTGATAGTTATTGCGCTCCAGGTATTCCTTGAGCTGCGAGTAACCATCGGAGCCCGTTCCCTCGAGATCCCGTTCGCCGAGGCCCTTCACGCTGCATACCGTGCGCTTGCCGCCCTTCAGCGCCCGGACCAGCGCGCCCGTGACTTCCTCTTCCGTCACGGACTTCGCCTCTTCCCTGCGCGATCCAACCTTCACATAGGTCGTGCCCAGCGTCCTCACTCCCTCGGCCCGCGCAATCTGCGGCTGTTTTTCCGGATCGATGTATTCCACGCTCAACTTCGGAGAAAGGTTGTTATACCGGTCCAGGAGATCCTTGGCCCCGCCCGCGCTGGCGAAGGCGGAAGTGCGGTCGAAATACTGCACCACAACATCCTGCTTGAGTCCCGAAACCACCTTCGTCGTCTGGTCAGACAGGCTGAAGCGCTTGTTGGCGGTGGAATCGAAACTCTTGTTGTGGCGATTGGCGAGAAAGTTGAGAATGCCCAGCATGGCGAGTATGATCGCCGTGTACAGCACCACATATCCGCCGAACTTTGTCTGCTTGGCTTTGAAGATATCCGCTACAGCCATCGCTTACGCCCTCCACCGCAGAGATTCCATGGACCGCGCCGTCAGAAACAGTCCGAAGAATATGAACGAGAGATAGAAGATCACGTCCTTGGAATCGAGGACCCCTTTGGAAAACGGTTCGTAGTGCTGCACTACGGAGAGATACGCAAGCACCTTGCCCGCGTTGGAATTGTTGAACGCGGTGGACCAATCGAGAATCCACAGCAGCAGGCAGATCGCGAACGTAGCCACGCCCGCCACGATCTGGTTTCGCGTCAGCGATGAGATGAAAGTCCCGATCGCCAGAAGGCAGCCGCCCTGGAGCAGTAGACCCAGAAAACCCACCAGGATCGGCTTCCAGTCCGGGGTCCCATACGCGAACAGGATCGCCAGGTTCAGCATCGCCACACCCAGCAGACAGGCGTACATGATCACCGCGGCGAAGTATTTCCCCAGAATGATCTCCATATCCGTGATCGGAGACGTCGCCAGCAGCTCCATCGTGCCGGACCTCTTCTCCTCGGCGAACACGCGCATGGTGATCATCGGGATCATGAAGAGTCCGAACACGCTCACGTTCATCAGCAGCGGCCGCACTACCCATTCGTTCACGTCCATCGGCCCCCCGCGGCCCATCATCTGCGATTCCATTCCGCGCTGCACGAAGAACGCCGTGGCCGCGTAGAAGATATAGCCGGAGATAAGGGCGAAGAAGGCCAGAAGACCATACGCAATCGGCGACACGAAGTAACTTTTCAACTCTTTCCGGCAGATGGTCCAAATGTTGGTCATTGCGCTCCCCCTGTTTCCGTGGCCGCGGCGTCGGTGGACGTAAGTTGCAGGAAGATCTCTTCGAGACTGAACGCCATCCCCTGCAATTCATGCAGGCCCCAGCCCGATTCCACTACCGCGCGCGCCAGATCCGGGCGCACGTAACGCCCTTCCAGTCCTTCCACCTCGAATCGCAGCCGCCCCTCGTGAGCCTCGCGCGAAACAACCCGGGATACTCCCGGCACTTGCTCCAGGCGCTGCTGCACCTGGGCCGGATTGATGCCATCGCCGGCTTTGAGTTCCAACGCCACCGAGTCAGCGCCCCGAAGCCGGCTCGTCAGGTTGCCCACCGTGTCGGTAGCCACAACCTTGCCCTTGTTGATGATGATGACCCGTTCGCAGGTCTGCTCCACTTCGGGCAGGATGTGCGTACTGAGAATAATAGTATGTTCCCCGGCCAGTTCCTTGATGAGCCCGCGCGTCTGGATGATCTGCTTCGGGTCCAGACCCGCGGTAGGTTCGTCGAGGATCAGCACGTCCGGATTGTGGATGATCGCCTGGGCCAGGCCCACGCGCTGCCGGTACCCTTTCGATAGCTTCCCGATCAGCTTGGTCCGAACATCGGCCACGCGGCACCGCTCCGCCACCTCGTTGGCCCGGCGGTTGAGATCGGCCTTCGGCACGCCCTTCAGCCGGCCCACGAACTGAAGGTACTCGATCACCTCCATTTCCGGATACACGGGCGGCGTCTCAGGCAGATAGCCGATCCGGCGTTTCACTTCGAGAGGGTCTTTGCTTACGTCGAACCCGGCCACCTCCGCCCGACCCTCGGTCGGCGGAAGGAAGCCGGTGAGTACGCGCATGGTCGTGGTCTTGCCGGCGCCATTCGGTCCAAGGAATCCAACGATTTGCCCCTTGGTCACTTCGAAGGAGACGTTGTTGACGGCAACCGTGCGCGCGTAGCGCTTGGTCAGGGCTTCCACTTTGATCATAAAGGTATGCTCGCGATGATGCTCACGCCCGGCTAGAGCGGGTGGAGCGAGCTTTCTGCTCTCAGCTTCGACTACTCATAATAGAAAGACGATGCTCCCATGTCAACGTTAGCCCGGGTTCATTCCGGCCGTCCAGGCCATCCTTGGAGCGCCGCCGTCACCGCCTCGGTCAAATGCTGTTCCGCTTCCCGGGTGAACGGCGAAGTCGTGGGTTCGTATCCACCTTCCCCGAACGCCTTCTTCGTCGGCAGGTAGCCCAGCCAGCCGTTGGTGTAGCCGAAGTAGAAGGTGTTGCGGAACGGCGATTGCTCGCGGACTCCGATCGCGATCTCACAAAACATCTCCAACGGCGCGGCCCACAACATCGTTTCGGAATTGATGCTCAGGAACCGGACCGGAAGCTTCACCAGATTCCCGCGACCGTCCGGCGTCTTTCGCGTGTACGCCGAAAGGTCGTCGGTCCACCCGAGAGTCGCTTTCCGCGGCGTCTCCACGATCTTTTCCGCCGTGCGCAGCCGAACGTCCGCCGTCGCGGCCGGCAACGCGTACAGCGCCTCCAGAATGCGGTCCCCCAGCAGCACCTTGAACTCGTTGATGTGGGCGCTGCGGAAGTCCGGGTACACCGTGTAGATCGGGGCTATGTTGCCCGCCGCCCCATTCACGAAAAGCAGCGTCGTGTTCAGTCTCTCTTCCACGTACGAGGCCACGATGCCCGGCGCGTCGCCGCTGATTTGCAGGTTCGCGCCGCTGAGCGCGGTGCCGTGGATGGCGTAGTTGGCGACGACGGCGAGCGGCGTTCCGTCGGCCCGCTCGAGCCGGAGCAGCCCGATCTGACGGTCCACCGGGCCGTAAGGATTCAAGCCGAGTTTGATGCTGCCGTCGGCGTCCCGCGCTCTTCGGTTGATGTTCGCCATCGCGAAGCCCTGCCCGATCGAGATCCGCGCCGGCTCCAGTTTCGTCCGGGCCTCCTTGATGCCGTCGATCAAGGTCCGCTTCACGCGATCGGTGTAGGCGGACTCACGGGTGTGCCTGTAGCGATCCGGCATGAACGCCTGCGCCAGGCCGGGCGGGCCCACTTCCGGCGCCGAGTGCGTGTGCGTGTTCGCCCACCACACCTGATGGGGCTTGATGCCCGTTTCCCGCTCCAGTTCCCGCGTGACATCGTCATAAACCGAAGGCGAAATCAAACAGATGTCGGTGGCAGCCAGGAAGAACTGCAGCGTGCCGTCGTCGAACGCCGCGATGCGGTGATAGAGACGATCGTGAATTCCGGTGGACTTTCGCGCCGCGTAGCCGAGCAGTGGTTGCGAATCGTCCGGCGTGATGTCGATCTTGACCGCGGCCGCCCGGAACTCAGCCTGCCCGGCCAACGGGATCAGGGTCGCGAGGAAAACGAAGCGAAGCATCCGGGCAGTGTACCAGAGCGCCCTTAACCGGGTCGGCACACCTGCAACAACGCGGCATGCACTGCGAGGTCATGCGCGCTCGAATACTCGGGCTCGCCGCCGCGGATCATCCGGGCCATTTCGAGGAAACATCCGCGGTAATGCGCGTCGGCCACCGCCGGCACTTCCACTCTCGGTCGGCTGGGCCCGGCCGGATGCGGCGCCGATGCCCGCGCCAGATCCAGGTGCAGCGCTCCGTCGGGCGCAAACGGACTCACCGCTGCCGTCCCGGCCGTGCCCAAAATCTCGAAATTCCGGTAGCTGTTCCCGTTGGGCTGCATCGCCGCCACGTAGACTTCCGCCAACGCGCGATCGAACTCGAACACCGCGAGGGTGTTGTCGGCCAGCTTGTCGTTCCCCGGCCCGTGGTGCCGCAGCCGGCTCGCGGCGCTGCGGGGTTCACCGAGCACGTCCACGATGCGGTCGATCATGTGGCACCCCAGCTCGAACATCATGCCGCCGGGGAACGCCGCCAGCTCCTCGCGTTCGGCTGGAGAGAGCGGTTTGTTGATCGTGGCCCTCACCATGTAGATGCCACCCAGTAAGCCCGTCTTGGCCATCCGGACCGCCTCGCGCATCGCCGCGTGATAGCGCCACTGATAGCCCATCTGGATCGCCCGGCCCTTTTCACGGGCACTGGCGAACAACCGGCGCAGCGATTCCAGATCCTCTCCCGGCGGCTTGTCCAGATGCACGTGCTTGCCGGCCTCCACGGCTTGATGCGCGTAGCCCAACCCCTCCTGGACTCGCGCCTCCACCGCGATCAGATCGATGGACCGGTCCTCGAGCATCTGCGCGGTGGCAAGCCTCGGGATCCCGGCGAACACCCCGTCGGCAAGAACGGCCTCCCCGCGCGGTTCGCAAACGCCGGCCAATTCGTATTCCGGCATCGTGGCAAGGGCGCGCGTCTTGGCGCGCGCATGAGCATGCCCGGCCCCGTACACCGCAACGCGGATCCTGCGCTCGGCGGCGAACGCCTGCGCTCCGGCTGCCATCAACAGTGTGCGCCGCTCGAGCTTCATCTTACTCGCGATTCTATCAGGCGGGCCTGCTCCCGGCCGGGCTGGCGAGCCAGTAGAATAGTCACTCGGGAGACCTTCCAAACATGCGCAAAATTCTGATGCCGATTGGCGATGCCGCCGAAGTGATGGACACACTCTACGCCTATTTCCGTTTGAAGGAGGAGGGCTTCCACGTGGTCGTGGCCGGTCCGGACGTGCGGCGCTACCAGATGGTGCTGCATGAGATCCCACCGGGCTGGGACATCACCCGCGAGACGGCGGGCTACCATTTGAGCTCCGAGATCGCCTTTCGCGACGTCGACCCCACGGAGTACGCGGGACTCTTCCTCACCGGTGGACGCGCGCCCGAGTACATCCGGTACGATCAGGATTTGCTACGCGCCGTCCGCCATTTCTTCGAAACCGGTAAACCCGTCTGCTCGGTCTGCCACGGCGCGGAATTGCCGGCGGCCGCCGATGTCATCCGCGGACGCCGCATGGCCACAGTGCCCAAGTGCCAGCTCGACGTCGAGTTCTCCGGCGGCGCCTTCGTCAACGAAGGCGTGGTGCTCGATGGCAATCTGGTCAGCGGCCGCACTTGGCATGACGCGCATCTCTACATGCCCGTCTTCGTCAAAATGCTGCACGGGCAGCCAATCTGAGCTAGCCCGCGCTCAGGCCCATCACCTGAAAACCGGCGTCCACGTAGACGACGTTGCCGGTGACGCCCCGCCCCAGATCCGAGCCCAGGAACACAGCCGTATCGGCCACTTCGGCCGGTTCGGTATTGCGGCGCAGCGGAGCCACCGCCGCCACCCCATCGAGTACCTTTGAAAAATCCTTGATGCCGCGCGCGGAAGCCGTCTTGATCGGTCCGGCCGAGATCGCATTCACCCGGATTCCCGAAGGCCCGAGTTCGGCCGCCAGGTACCGCACGCAAGATTCGAGCGCCGCCTTGGCTACGCCCATCACATTGTAGTTCTGCACCACCCGGACCGCGCCCAGGTAGGACAACGTCACGATCGAGCCCCCGTTCGCCATCAGTGGCGCAAGCGCCCGCGAAAGCGCAACCAGCGAATACGCGCTCACGTCGTGCGCCAGCGCGAACCCCTCGCGCGACGTTTCGACGAACGGCTTCGCCAGATCCTCGCGGTTGGCGAAAGCGATCGAGTGGACCACGAAATCCACCCTCCCGCCATCGGCCTTCAATGACTCGGCCAGCGCGGCGATCTCGTCGTCTTTCGTCACGTCGCAGGCGAGCACGCCGTCCGCGCCTACCTCGGCGGCCAACTCTTCCACCGGTTTCTTCAAACGGTCCCCGGCGTAGGTGACAATCAATCGCGCGCCTTCGCGTTTCACTGCCTGCGCGATGGCGAAAGCGATACTCCAGCGATTGGCGATTCCAAGGATGAGGACGGTCTTCCCGTCGAGAAGCTGCGGCATGAGCGAATCGACTATTGTAACGCGGCTACTTGCGGCCCTTCACCCGCCGGTCCAGAAAATCCGACGCCGCGCGAAACGCCTCCAGCCATCGCGCATGAAGCAGAAATCCATGAATCTCATCGGGAAACACCAGCTCTTCATGAACCACGCCCTGTTTGCGGAGCGCCTCGGCCAACGACACGCTCTCGCTGAAGGGCACGTTGCGGTCGTCATCGCCGTGGATCAGCAGCACAGGCGCTTTCCATGTCCCCACAGACGCCATGGGCGAAGAAGCGAACGCGGTCTTGGCGAACTCGGCGCGCTTGTCCGGATCGTAGGCCGGGTTGAATCCCCGGATCACCACGTTCCAGTCATGCACGCCATGGATGTCCACCCCGGCCGCGAATAGATCCGGTGCGCGCGAAAGCCCCAACGCGGTCAGATAGCCGCCATAGGATCCACCCCACACACCCACACGGCGCGGGTCCACCTCGGGACGCCCTTGCAGATACAGTCCGGCCCCCAATACGTCGTTGAACTCGCTCGCCCCGGTTGCGCCGTAGTTGAGCGCCTCGCGAAACTCCATCCCGTATCCGATGCCGCTGCGGTAGTTCACGCTCAACACCACGTACCCGCGCGACGCCAGGTATTGATTGAACGCGTACGCATTGTGATAGTAGGGCAGGTAGTGCCAGCCGAGCAGCATCTGCCGGCGCGATCCCCCGTGAAAAAAGATCACCGCCGGATGCTTCTCTCCGGCCGCCCCCGCCGGCAAAAAAAGCTGGGCGTGGATGCGCATCCCGTCCGCCGCCGCCAGCGTTACCGGCTGCGGCTCCACCAACGCATCGGAGGGAAACTCCGCCGGCGCCAGGTCCCGCGGCGCCCCGAACGCCGACAGGATGGCCGCCCGTGCGGGTGTCTTGGCGTCGGACCGTAGAAACGCCACCGCCTTCCCATCGCTCGTCATCACCGGCGACCATTCGATGCCCTTGCCCGTCGTCACCGGATTCACCGGACCACCCGCCGCGGCCACACGATAGATATGCCGCCGGTCCAGGTCATCGGCGTTGGAGGCTCGGCACCTCTGCGGCCGTCCACCCCGGTGAGCACGGCCTGCTCTACTTCATAGTCGCCGAAGGTAAGTAGTTTCGCGCTCGGTGTGTCCTCGCCTCCGGCGGCGATGGAGTACAAGTGCGTCCAGCCGTCACGCTCCCAGGGAAACACCAAGTGGCCCGTGGAAGCCCACAAAATCTGGTCTTCGCCTTCCAGCCCGTGGAAGACGCTGCCCCGCGCCGGATCGGCCTGAAACAACAGCCGCCCTTTCCCGCTGGATGGATCGGCGATCCGAATGGACCACGGATCGCCCGTCCGCCGCGGCCCGAACAGGGTCGAATCGGTGGAAGCCGGAATGCGTAGAAACGCGATCTGCTGCCCGTCGGGGGACCATGCCGGTTCCCCGTCCTTGGCCAGACCCGGGTCGAGGTACCGCACCGTTTTCGCCGCCGGATCGTAAACGCCGATGAAGCTATGGTCGCCACGGTCACTCACGAAAGCCAGCCGCGCGCCATCGGGCGACCATCGTAGCTTCTGCGCTTTGCCGCGTGTCTTTGCCAACTGTTCGGCCTTCGCGCTGCCGTCAAGTGGCGCAATCCAAATCTGTCCCTTTTGCAGAAAGGCCACCCGCCCGTCCTTGGGCGATATCGCCGCGCCCCCGCCTTCGCCCAACTTTTTCGGCGCACCACCCGCCAACTGCACGGACCAGATTTCCTGCTCTGCCCCGGCCGGATCGCTGGTGGGATTCGGGAAGTCGCCCCCGCGATTGGCTGCGCCGCCTCGCACGTACACGATCGCCCCGGCGCCGGCGGCCCACGTAAGACCGGTAATGTCCTGCCCGTCGTCCGCCGTGTACGACGTCAATGCGCGGGCCGTGTAATCCTCTGGTGAGGCCACCCAGATGTTCCGCACCCCGGCGGCGTTGCGCACCCATGCGATGTGGCCGCCGGCCGGCGCCGCGGTAAGTTCGGACGGAAACGGCGAACTCATCAACTGCTCGATCGTATGCGGCGTTTTGTTCTGCGCGAACGCCATGCCCGCGGGAAGCAGGACGGCGGCCCAAAGCCACCTCTTCATGCCGCCGGCTCCGCCGCCTCGGCCACCGCTTCCGACACCGGCCGGATCACCGTCTTGTTCGATTCCGCCGCCGGACGCGTGGTCAACAACACGAACCGCACGCCGGTCTCCGGGTCCGCCCACGCCAGCGTGCCCGTCGATCCGGAATGGCCGAACGCCCGCGGCGAGCACTTGCGCGCGAATCGCGCTCCGCCCACCACCCAACCGTAGCCCCATGCCTCTTTCAGGCCCGTCTGATTCACGATCATCGGTCGTGTCCAGTTTCAAAATCTGTTTCGACCCGGCCGGGTCGAGAAAATACCCCAGCAGCCGGAGTATATCGTCCGTGGATGCATGCGCGCCGCCCCACGGCGATCCCAGATCCCGCCAATACGCGCTGTTCCAATTCCAGCCTTCGTCTCCCGTTACTTCGCACTGCGCCAGATCCGCCACCCGCCGTCCGCCTAACCCAAGCGACGCCGTCTGCATGCCGAGTGGGGTGAACAGCCTTTCGCGCAGAAACGCCCGCAGCGGCTGCTTGCTTACCCGCTCCACGATTTCCGCTGCCAGCAGGATCCCCATGCTCTGGTACTTCACCTGCGTCCCGGGTTCAAACAGCAGCGGCGTCCGGCACGTGCCCGCCACAAAGTCCGCCAGCGGCGCGTGGCGTTTCCGCAGAGCTTCATTCTCTGGCAGCATGTCCGGCAATCCGGAAGTGTGCGTCAACAGATGGCGCACCGTCACACGCTCGCGCGCCCCGGCGCGAAACTCCGGGATGTAACGCTTCACCGGATCCTCCAGACGCACCTGGCCCGCATCGGCCAGCATCATGACCGCTGTCGCCGTCATGGGTTTGGTGATCGACGCCAGCAGGAACACCGTGTCCGGCTTGGCCTTGCCCACCGCCCACCGCGTCACGGCGCTGCCGTGCTGGACCGCGGCTGAGGCTGCGCCCACCCTGCCCTGCGAGGCGGCATCTTTCAATAGCTGGCTCGCGTGATCCAGCCGATCCTGCCGCATGGCAAGCGCAAACTGCGCGAGGAACGTTCTGCGCAACATCTATCTAAATGATAATCGCTGTTTTTGCCCCGGCTTTGTCAAATGAAGCGCCATGGGTCGCCGGTCTGCTTGACCGGCCGGCCAGTTGAGCGGCCTGCTTCGCAGATTGTTATGCTAGCAACTCGAGCCGGAACGAGACGAAAACCAATGAGCCGTGTCACGATCGATTCCTCTCCGATGATGCCTTCGCGCCCGGCGCTGATCTTCGCGATGGCCATCGCGCTTGTGGTTCAGCCAACCGCGCTCCCCCAACCGCAAAACGCACGCCAAAACGCCGCCATCGGCGATCCCCAGTGGGCGCCTTCCTGGAAAACCGTCCTCGACGACCCCCACGCCACCGCCGTCGTCAAGCTGGAATTCGGACTCAACGAACCCGCCCCGCGTCATTGGGCCGGCAAGATCAGCCTCACCGCGGGCAGAGCGCTCTCCCTGTGGGGCTGGCACTTCTCTCGCCGGACCGCACCGTCGACGCCGACGGCTGGGACTTCCACACCCGCCTGTTTCGCGCTCCCGGCGCCCCCTACCCACCATCCGGTCTACCCTGCCCAACGCCCGCACCGTCCTCCCCAGCAGCGTCTTCGTCAGCGTCGACGCCGCCCCGCATTCCACGATCTCGGTGTCCACCAATCACGGCGATTTCTCGTTTGCCCTCGCGGAGCTTCGCCGCGCCGGACGGCTCCCGTTCCTCGGTGGCGACGTCAACGCCGTGTTCGCGCCGCCCGTCCAGGCGCTCACGAGGCGAGGCGAGCCAGCATGACTTTCCCGCCTGCCACCTACGCCAGCCGGCGATCTCTTTGTCGTATAACGGAACACATTCCACGAAGTATGTCCCTGATGCCCGCGCCGCCACGGCTCCACGGCTGGACCCTTTTACTGCGAGTCACGCCCCGCGACTCGGGCGACCGCTACAAGGCCGCCATCCGCCGCCGATGGCGACGGACTCGTTCGTACTCTGGAGCCAATACAACGGCGGAGGCTGGCAACTGCTCGACCGCGCCTACGATCCGGCCGCAAACCGGTGGCGCCCCGTCCGCGTCGCGCCTGCAAGGGGACCGCCAGTTCTTCCCGCAAGCCACCCGCGACGCCTCCGGACGCCCATGGGTGGTGTGGCAGGAGTTTCACGGGACCAACCTCGACGCGATGGCAGCCTGCTTCGAAAGCCGACGCTGGTCCCCTCCGCTGCGCGTGGCCCTCGATGCAATGACTGGTCGCCCTCGATCGCCGCCACCGCTCCCGGCGCGCGGTCTGGTCACGCTGGGATAGCTACGAAGACGGTAACTACGACGTCGCCGTGCGTGCCTTCCGGGGCGGCCGTTTGGAAGCGCCTGTGCGCATCACCCGCGCGCCAACACGCGACGCCTACGCCTCCGTCGCCGTCGATTCTCAAAATCGCGTGTGGATCGCATGGGCCGAAGCCGGCCCCCGGTGGGGCAAGGATTGGGGCGTGCTCGGCAAGCCGGGGACGCAGGTGCGGCACGACAGCCGGATCCGCCTCGTCCGCTTCGCCAACGGCCGCCTCCTGGAACCCGCCCAGCCGCTCGACTCGGCAGTCCCGGCCTGGATGGGCGATCGCCACGAGTATCCGCACCTGGTGATCGGATCCCACGACGTTCCTTATGTCTTCTTCCGCAAGGTGCTCCATCGAATCCCGGTTCTCGACCATGCTCTGCTGGTGAAGTTCGGCGACGACGAGCGCTTCTTGCAGCCCTGGTACGACACCATTCGCGGTATGTCCAGCATTCATGTCCTCGGTTTCGACGGCAAGCAGTGGTTGCCTTCCCGCCAGCTTCCGCTCAGTGACGGCGGCGCCTACGCCCAACTGGCCGCCGCGGCTGGTCCAGGTTCCACCGCCGTCGTCTGGCCCTCCGACGGAAGAAGCTATGAGGATCCCCACTTCCGCACCTCACAGCTTCGTTTGGCGGAATTCCCGCTCGATGCCGCGCTCGCAAGCGACGCCTCCATGCGGGAGTTCACTTCCCCCGCGGACTCCGCCGCGGCCGGCGAGGCCGATGCCGAACTGAGCTACCTGGCCCGCGCGCGCGCCGTCCGTTGGGACGCCGCCGAACCCTTGCGCCTGCTGCGTGGCGACCTACACCGCCACTCCGATTTCTCCGCCGACAGCGAAACCGACGGCGACGTCCTCTACAACTACCGCTACGCCCTCGACGCCGGCGCGCTGGACTTTCTCGCCGTCACCGATCATTCCGGCGCCGAGCGCCTGCCCTATTACAAATACAACTGGTGGCGCACACGCCAGATCGCCACCATGTTCAACCGCCCCGGCCGCTTCGTCACCTTGTTCGGCTACGAGCGCACCGTCACCTTTCCCGGTGGGCATCGCAACGTCATTTCTACTCGCCGCGATCTGCAGCCCGTGCCGATCTCCGACGAAGAGTTCACCGGCAACGAGAGCTGGGCCGAGAGGCTCTACCCTTCCCTGATCTCGGGTGGCGACATCGCCATCGCGCACACCACGGCCGGAGGCGGCGGCACCGACTGGAGAGACGGCGACCCCAAGGCCGAACCGGTGGTCGAGATTTTCCAGGGTCTGCGCGGTTCCTACGAAGAGGCCAAAACCCCGGCCAAGGCGGGCGGCGGCGCGGGCTACCAGGAAGGCTTTGTGTGGAACGCGTGGGCCAAGGGCCGCAAGCTAGGCGTCATTGCCAGTTCCGATCACAACTCCACGCATCAATCGTATGCCTGCGTCTACGCCCCCGCCTTGACGCCGCGCGCCATTCTCGACGCCATCAAACAGCGCCTCACCTACGCCGCCACCGATAACATCGTGGTGCGGTTTGCAGCCATCGGCGCCGATGGCGTGGGTCACAAGATGGGGGCCGAGATGAGCACGGCCGCCCCACCGCGCCTGGAAATCGATGTCGACGGCACCGCGCCCATCGTCAAACTCGAGCTGATTCGCAACGGCGCCGTCATCCATTCGCGCACCCCCGGCGCATCCTCGGCCCGGTTCTCTTATGTGGATAGCGCTCCCCGAAGCGGCGAGTCTTATTATCATGTGCGCCTGGTGCAGGAGAACCGCCAGATCGCGTGGTCAAGCCCGGTTTGGATTCGCTACAACGCCAAAGATTGAACTCGGTACGGAAAAATTGAATTCCCTTCAGGGGTGACCTCAGCGTCGCGATTCGCTATACTCGGAACAAGTCGATGGTCCAATACTGATCCGCAACAAGCAGTGACAGGACCCAAGCGGTGAAATCGGGCAGTTCCCTGGTGATGCTGCCCGATTCCATCGCGCTTTAGAAAGAAACCCTACAAAGCAACGCCGGTCTTTTCCCAACGTCCTGATTTGCCGGATTTCAATACCGCCTCGCACACCTTTTGCGTCTGCAGCGCGTTCCGGAAATCGGGCTGCACCGCTTTCCCCGATTCCAATCCCATCACGAAATCGGCGATCGCGTTCAGGAATGTGTGCTCGTAGCCGATCACCAACCCCGGCACCCAGTACCGGTTCATGTAAGGATGCTCGCCGTTGGTCACGTGGATCCGCCGCCACCCGCGCAAGTGCGACGGCGTGGTCTCGGCCGTGTCGCCCAGGTTGTACTCGAAGAAGTCCAGATACTCCATCTCTTCGAGATTGAACGCCAGGCTTCCCTTTTCTCCGTTCAGTTCCAGCGTCTTCAGCGCCTTGTGCCCGCGCGCGTATCGCGTGGATTCGAACAACCCCAGTGACCCGTTGGCGAACTCCGCGATGAAGAGACACGCATCGTCGATGCCCACCGCCTGCACCTTGCCCGTAACCGCGTGCACACGCTTCTTCACGAACGTTTCCGTCCGCGCCACCACGCGCGTAATCGCGCCGTTCAGCCACATCGCCGTGTCGATGTTGTGCGCCAGCAGATCGCCGGTTACTCCGGACCCCGCCGCTTTGGCGTCCAGCCGCCACAGCCCAGCGCCGCCTTGCGGCACGTCCGGCGAAATCGTCCAGTCTTGAAGAAAATTGCTCCGGAAATGGAATGGCCGCCCGATCCGGCCTTCGTCGATCAACTGCTTCGCCAGCGCAATCGCGGGTACCCGCCGATAGTTGAACCAGACCATGTTCGGCGTCTTGTAGCGTTCCACCGCCTTCACCATCGCAGTGGCTTCTTTCACGTCGCGCGCCAGCGGTTTCTCGCACACGATCATCTTGCCCGCCTTGGCCGCCGCCAGCGCGATCTCCTGATGGGTGTCGTTGGGCGTGCAGATGTCGATCAGGTCCACGTCCGGCGCCGTCACTGCCTTGCGCCAGTCGGTTTCGATCCTTTCGTAGCCCCACTGCGCGGCGAAGGCCTTCACCTTATCCTCGTTGCGCGCGCACGCCACTTTGAGCACGGGCCGGTGCTCCACGGGGAAAAAATCGGTCAGCCGTTTATAGGCGTTGGAGTGGGTCCGGCCCATGAAGCCGTACCCGATGACTGCCACTCGTAGCTCTTTCATGCTAGTTCCCGTACTTGGCGATCAGCGCGTCCAGATGCGTCTTGCACGTTTCCGTCGCGGCCCACGCGTCCGGCCAGAAGCAGAGGTCGATCGTCCACCAGTCATGCGGCAGCCGCGCCGCCTTGATCAACTCCGGCATGATTTCGTCGAAATCGAGCACCCCGAGCCCGAACGGCGGATGCGCCGACGTTTCGTCCTCGCCGTTGGCGTCTTTGTGGCACGTGTTGTCGGAGTCGATCAGATGGATGTGATTGATCCGGCCGTCCAGCATCCGGATATAGTCGATCTGGTTCGGATACGTTTCCTTCCCGCCTTCATGGCGCGCCCCACCACGGCCACCATTTGCCCATGGCATGTGTCGTACTGGATTCCGAAATTGGGCTTGTCCACCGCGTCATGAATGCGCACGGCGTCGCTCGGCTTGTTGAACGCGAACCCCGGCTCCACTTCCCACGTCACATATTGGCCATTGTCGCGGGCGATGTCGCAGCACGTCTTCCATGTCTTCACCACGCGATCGGCGGCCGTCGCGTAGTCGATCTCGCGATGGATGGTCGGCGGCTGTACGCAGTCCACGCGCACGCCCTGTATCCCCACGTCCTTACAGAAATCCGAGTTCCGCTTGAACTCCGCGATGTACTTCGATTGGTCGTCCGTATTGATCAGCTTCTCGCCCCACAAGTTGGCGGCAATTCCCGAGAAAGCCATGCCCATCTCGCGCATCTTGGCCGCGAGCTCGTCTCGCTGCGACTTTTCCGGCATCGCGCCCGGCCATTGATCGTCCGGACCGTTCGGGTTTCCCGGATTCGGATGCGGCGGAAAGCCGCCCAGTTCCACTCCGTCGAAACCGAGCTTCTTCAGCGTGGTAAGCACGGTGTCGAAATCGACGGGATGGGATGCGTACGGGCCGATCGTGTAGGCCCAGGAGCCGATGGATGTGCGTTTGCTCATAGGGGAACCTATTATTCCTATCTCAGGTGAAGACGGAATTGCAAGCGCGCTCGCGACGTTGGCGCCCGTGCCGGGCGGCCATTGCTAGGGAATGTCGATCGTTCCCATCGCCTGCCAGCCCGTATTATTGCCAGCCCGGTCCCGGCCGGCCACGTAGATCACCCGGCTCCCGGAAAAAGGAGACAGGAACGTCAGGCCAAGACGTAGGTTCAGTGAGCTTCCGGCATCTGTCAATAACGATTGGGCGATTGTAACGGTGCACTGGCTGTTGCCGATGATGCTCGGCCCGGGCACCGGAGGCCCCGGCGGCATGATCGTTCCCCCGGCGAAAGGTCCTCCTGCTTCTCCAGCGTCGTTCACGATCACGAGAGAAAGGGTGGGCCTCACGACAGCAAGGTAGCAGGCGTTGCGCCCGTCGATAGCGCTGTTGATGAGCACGTTGAGGATCTCGAATTCGCCGAAGCCCGCGAGGTCCGCATACGAGATATCGAGTGTCGCCGTGAATCCGGTGGACCGGCTCGGCGTAACGCTCATCGCGGAGTTCAGCGCAGCGCCGCCGGGGACTCGCCAGACACCTCTGGGAAGCCAGCCGGAGTTGTGGGAACCGGCGTCACGGGCCGCTACGTAAATTATCTTGTTCCCGCTGAAAGTTGTGCTGAAAGACAGATTCAAGTTGAGCGTTAGGGTGTTGCCCGTGGAGACCACGCTCGATCCAGCGCCGAGCACGGTACACTGCCTATTGCCGATCGTGCCGGCGCCGGGGATCGTCAGCGTGCCCGCGAACGGCCCGCCCGCGCGGCCCGCATCGTCGACGAGCACCAGACTGGACGTCGATCGGACGAAGGCCAAGTAGCACGCGTTCCGGCCATCCACCGCATCGCTGATCAACACGTTGACGATGTCCAGATCCACCGCTCCGTCGGCATCGGCGAAAGCGAACGAAAACGTTTGGGATGTCCCCGAGCCCGAGGCTGGACTCGGCGCGGAGGTCGAGGGCGTGGCGCTTCCCGTGCCAGCCTGGCTCACCGTGAACAGCTTGTCGGCGATCAAGATCTCAGCCGATCGCGCCGTGCCCGTGTTAGCGGCAATCGAGTAGCTGACAACGCCGTTGCCCATTCCCGACGACCCGGACGTGATCCCGATCCAGGGCGCGGTGTTGCCAACCGCCCAGGTGCATCCCGCGGCGGTGGTCACCGCTATCGTTCCCACCGCCTGCGCCGCGGTTGCGCTCCTGGAGCCAGGTGCGATGGTATAAATGCACGATCCAGCCTGTGTGACGGAAAAAGTCTGGCCGCCTATCAGGATACTTGCCGTGCGTGCGCTACTGCTGGGATTAGGAGCCACCTCGAAAGCGAGCGTCGCGCTGCCGAAGCTGAAAGCACCGGCCGTTATTTTCACCCACGACGCGCTCGGCGAGGCTAGCCAAACACAAGATGCCGCGGCCGACACCGTTACGGATCCGAAGTTCAGTCCGGACGATAGATTGACGTTGGAAGCGCCGAGCGTGACAGGGCAGGCGCTAGGGCCTACGCTTACCAGTGCATGATCAGACGCTAGGTTCGCCGTGGAGTCGGCTTTAACGATCGCAAATAGTTTGTCGGCAGCCTTATTCCAGAAGACATACCGCCCGTGGCTGGCATAATCGGTGGCGCCGGCTGGAAAACGGGGGAGCTCGTACTCACCCGCGGATTCGAGGAACTTTTGCCCGTACATGCGGACGCGCGTGTCCTCACTGCCGGTGGCGGCGAATCCGGGCACTGCGGGGATCATTGCGATCGAGGAACGGGCGTCGGACTGATCGGCCCATTGCGCGCCAAAGTTTCCCGGGAAGCTCCCGAAGTATCGCAGATCGAGAGCCGGGTCGTCATCGGTAAGGTGGACTTGCCCGCATGCGTTCATCAGTAAGTCGGCGCTTTCGCTGAACCAATGATTGGCGCATCGTGGATAGTCATTGCCGAAGCTCGAGTGCTCGGCTACGCCGTCGATCAGCCACTTCGAAGTCCAGTTGCCCGTAACGTAGAGGTGGTTAGGCGGTTTCAGTTTGGCCACTCTTCCAAGGTAGATGGCCGAGCTTGGCGTGGTGACGCCAGTTGCCATCACCACCGAATAGATGTCAGACCAATCGCGCCGCGGGAACGCATACGCATACCCGTTTCCCGCCAGGACGATATCTCCGACATCGGTCTGCATATCGATCAGCGCCGTCACCGCGCCTGTTTGCAGGTTCACACTCGAAATGAAGCCGTCGTGCCCAACCGCGGCCTCCAAACCGTCGGGGCGCACGGAGACAGACAATGGGGCGCGGTTCAGCGGTACAACTTGGTCGGTCTTCGAGGAAGGATCGTAGATATGCAGCTCGTCCGGCGAGGACGATACCAGGATCATCCGGTCGGTTGCCCGATGATACTCCATGTCCACAACGTTGAACGGTAGTCGGCGGAGGGCGCTGACCACCGCGGGTGCCGCCGCCTGATTCACCGTCACGGTTTGTCCCGCGATAGTCACGCTGCCGCTCCGGGCGCTGCCAGTGTTGGCGCGAACGAAAAGCTGGAGGCTGCCGTTGCCGCTCCCATACCCGGAAACAACGTGAACCCAAGAGACATTCGACACTGCCTGGTAGATGCAGCCGGGCGCGGCGGTGATTCCTACGCTTGCGTACTGCCCCTCGCCGATCGATGTAACGCTCGAACTCCCGAGCGATACGGAACATGGCGCCGGATTGGCAATCGAATAGGTTTGGACCGCGAAGTCGTTTGTCAGACCGCTGGCTCCGTCGGCCTGCATCAGCACATAGAGTGCGGACGATGCGGAGTCGAAGAAGACGTACCTGCCATGGGCGGCGAAGTTATTGCCGCCCGACACAAACGAAGGAAGCAGGAAACGCCCAAGGACTCTGGGATACTGACTATCCATGAGGAAAACCCGGTTGTCTCCCTCCGTCGAGGGCGGATATGCATATGTTGTATCCGGAATCACCGCCAGCCGCTTCAGCGCGGCTGATTCCGCCAACCACGCAACCCGAACAAAGTTTTCAAATAGCGACAGCGCATAGCGCATTTCGATCGTGGGGTTCGGCGATGATCGAAGGGCGGTTGCGCATTCGTTGTAGATGCGGGTGCCGTCCGCGCTGAGCCATACTTTGCCGCAGATAGGGTAGTCTCCGTGATAAGGCGAGTCGGATGCTGCTCCAGTGATCGGGCCGGTGGAGACATCGTATTTCACTAGGTCGTTTGGGGAATAGCCCGTTGTCCTGTAGATCGCTTGGCCGTTCGGATGGAGTCTCGATCTAAGTCCTGCTGCTCCGAAAGTGTAGCTGGTCTTCGGCACTCCGGTGGCGATTTCTATCGAGGTGCTCTGATAGTAATCGAGGACATGTACATAATTCGCGGCCAGGACCATATCGGTGATTCCCGCCGGAGCCACGAGAGTCTTTTCGATCGACGCTGTGCCGAGGTTGATCAGGGTAATCAACCCGTCGTGCCCTACAGCCGCTCGAAGCCCGTTCAGGCTGACAGAGAGTGCTGTTGGCGCTTTCGGCAAACCGAGCGTGGTATCGGTCCCGCTCGCTGGATTGAATATATGCAGTTGATGCGGGCTCGCCGATATCATGATGATCCGGTCGAGCGTCGTGCTGTAGTCAGCGTCGATCGGGCGAAAATTCAGCGGTGTGGTTTGCGCATGGCAAAAAACTGCCCCACAAAACACCAAGAAACCGTAAGATCCTCTCACTCCACTCCTCCCATGGGACCGAAACCTCAGCCTAATCAACCCGATTATAGTACGGGTTTTGCATCAATAGGATTGCGTTGCCGGCAGTGTTGGGCAATTGCGCGAGAGAACTTCTGTGGCCCCCGTAACGCTGCGATCACAATAACGCGACCACCTCGCGGCGATGCAGATAGAGCGTTCCCGCCGAACACACGAACACCACCACCGCCAGCCCGAACAGCTCGCCATGATCGCCCACCGCCGGCAACGCGACGCCCAGCTTGGTCAGGTGGCTCGCAATGGCCCCACTGATCACCGCCAGCGACATCGCCGCGCCGTACACCGCCGTTCGCGGCGCCAGCAACAGCACCGATGCAATCAGCTCGGCCACGCCTGACCCGATCCGCCCCCATGGCTCCATCCCCAGCGTCGAAAAGATGTAGACCGATTCCCGTGCGCCCGTGAACTTGAAATACAGGGTCTGCAAGAGGATCACGGCGGCCACAGTCCGCAGCCCCCAACTAAGCATGCGTAATAACTTCGATTTTTCCATGTGCACCTCGATGATGTTGCAGGAAGCGCGCGGCCTCCTCTATTCCCAAATACCGGCTCAGCCAACGCGGCTCGGTGCGCGTGAGATCCACCACGATCAGCCCGTCGACGACGCCGGAAAACGCCGGGTCCACGTTGAACCCGAGCAGCCGCCCCCCGAGCTTCAGATACTGGCGCAGCAGCACCGGCACACCCGCCCCATCGGGCTCCATCCCTGAAACTACGCGCGAAAGCTGTTCCACGTCGCCGGCGGCCGCTTCCGCCCCACTGCCGCGCCGGAACGGGTTTCGCTCCCGGACCAAGCGCCCCAGGTCCGGCCACGACGCCCACTCTTCCAGCCATCGCACCATCAAGCTCCGTGACTCCAGCCGGTAGCGCGCGCTGATGCTCACCGGCCCGAACAGCGTCTTTTCCTCCGGATGGCGCGCCACGTGGACGCCGATTGCCTTCCACAAAAGCAGCAGCGGCGCGAAGCTCCGTTGATACTCGGCCCGCACGAAAGAGCGTCCCAGTTCGAGCGCCGGCCCCAGCCGCGCGAGAAAGTTCTCGTCGAATTCGAAAAGCGTGGCCGTGTACAGCCCCGCGACGCCGTACCGCGCAACGGCGTCGCGCGTCGACGTCAACCGGTACGCCCCGGCGATCTCCCGCGTGGCCGGGTTCCAAAGAAACAGATGCAGATAATGTTCGTCGAATATATCCA
Source organism: Bryobacteraceae bacterium (assembly GCA_041394885.1). Taxonomy (GTDB): domain Bacteria; phylum Acidobacteriota; class Terriglobia; order Bryobacterales; family Bryobacteraceae; genus DSOI01. The sequence continues at coordinate 40,179 of JAWKHI010000031.1, forward strand.
GGTCCCGGGAGTTGCCCGTGCCTTCGCCAACGGCGCGAAAGGAAACTTCGCGCAGCCGCCCGATTTCGCCAAGCACCGCCGGAATGTCGGCGGCGCGTGCCAGATATGCCTCCAGTCCGCTGCCCATGACGAGGCGCGCGGCCCGGGGTAGGGCGCCGATCTCACGGGCCAGGGTTGTCGGATCGGCGGGCGGGCACACCGGTGCCGTCGCGCCCGCTCGACTGCGTCTGAGCGGCGGTAGCATTCGAAGTTCTCCTGTTGATTAGTCCTTGACTCTCGCGATTTCACCCGCGTGGATGATCCGCAAATTCCCGCTGCGATACAGAACACCGGCGGCGCGCACCGCCTCTCCGGCCAATGCGAGCCCGCGGGCTCGCATCGGCTCACCGCCCGGCCCGGCCAACAGCACGATTCGCACCGTCCCGTCGCGATCTTTCACACGAAGCCCCGGCGGAACGCCGCCGCTGATACAACGGACCGCGCATCCCCGGTGGACTTCCCCTTCGCCAGGATTCATCACGCCGAGGAAGCACTTGCTGTCCACCACCTCACCCATCAACGACACCGACCCCAACCGTTCCCATTTCGCCTCGGGAAGCTCTACGCCACTCCGCCGCACCGAACCCGGCAGCACCTGGATCATCGCGTCCGCCCCACGCTCCACACGCTCGCCGCTCAGCGTCACCGCCTCGCCGGCCCAAGCCGCGGCGTTGAAGCCAAACTTACCCGGAGCCACCAGCCACCACGATCCTTGCGGCCCGATCAGCGCCGGATACGGCTCCATCGTGATCCGGCCCGCGAACTCCGTCTGGATGCCGAACTCGAATCGCGCATCGGCGAACGGCTTCTGCCGGTACGCGAGCGAAAGCGCCAGCCCGCCCGTCAGCGCCAGTAGCAGCAGGGTCACGCCCGTCATCCACCGTCGCGCCGTCGCGCCCGCCTTCGGCGCATAGCCGACGTAGAAGCTGTCATTGCTTTGCGGCATCGCCGTGCTCCACCGGACGCGGATTCACGTAAACACGCCCCTGCGTCACCCGTGTCTCGAAGATCGGGACGCGATCGTTGTAGGGCGGCGGGGAACAGCCCGTGCCCGGGTCATATTGATACCCGTGCCATGGGCATGTCACGCATCCGTCGACGATGCGGCCTTCCCCCAACGGCCCGTTCTGATGACGGCAAACGTTCGACATCGCATACACCGCTCCTTGATGACGAAACACCGCCACCCGCTCGCCTTGCACGCTGATCACGCGGGCCCGCCCATCCGGAATCGACATCACATCCCCAGCGTCCACCGAGCCCGATCCATCCGTGGGCGCCTCGGCGTTGTCGGCGCGGCTTTCCTTCGCCGCCGCCGCCAAATGGAGCACGATCACCAGCAGCAGGCCGGCGAAGGTGATTCCGGCCAGCGCCGGGTGCGTCTCCGATTGCAGCGCCCCCAGTGACACGTGGCCGATCAACAGCGCGTACGCTCCATAAACACCCATATGCAGGGGCTTCCACGCGCGCGCGCCCAGCGTATGCAGCCAGAAATCATGGCTCGTGGCCGCCATCGCGAACAGAATCGCCAGCGCGGCGAGGCCCATCGGTTGAAACGCCGCCGAAAACGACGGTGCGCTCATGAGCACGCTCACCACCGGGTTCACGTCGCCAAGCGCGTGGAACTGCACCAGTGCGAAAGAACCGTGCGCCAGCGCCACCAGGAACATCGCAACGCCCAAATGACGCCGGTTATAGAGCAACGGCAGGAATCGCGCATCCAACCGGCAGAGCGGGCCAATACACAGAATTACGTGCAGCATCAGAAACGCCGCCGTAGCCAGTCCGCGAATCAGCAGCGTTTCCGCCGTCGCCGCCGGATTCAGCCAGGCGCCCGCCGCCACAAAAAGCACCAGGTAGAGCGCGATCCCGCCCGCCAACACGGTGTCGTAAATCCGCTTCTGGCGATTCCACAACACGGCTTGGTATTGCACGCTCATCGCTCTCTACTGCGCCTCCCAATCCAGACTCGAGTTCGCCACGTCGGTATTCCGCCGCCCGGAAATCGCGGCAGCCACCAGCAGCGGCAGCAGGATCGCGAGGATCAGCCAAATCCGGTAGTGCAGCCGGCGCAGTGGTTGAATCATCGGGCTTGCCTCACCTTTCGCAGCAGGATCGGCCACAAGGCCGCCGAGCCGGGGAGGATCGTCAGTCGAAACGGCCATCCTGTTCCCCGGGCGGCTGGGTCCACTTGGTCCACGCCCTTGGCCACGAACCAAACGGCGAAACAGACTCCCAGTGCCGCGTAGATCCCGGCTGCTGTGACGATCGCGTCCGCGGCGCTCATTGTGCTTCTCCGCTCATTGTGCTTCCCCATAGATGGGAAGCACCGCTCCCGATATCGCGCCGCCCGGGCCGGAAACCAGATGCGCGATCAGCTGCGCCACCTGCTCCGGACCCACCCATGCGCCCTTGGCCCCCGGTCCGCTCACACCGGCTTCGCGATTGACCGCTGTATCGATGGTTCCGGGCAGAACGGCGTTCGCGGTGATGCCGTGCGCGGCGTTCTCCACCGCCAGTGTCCGCACCAGTGAGACCAGCGCCGCCTTTGACGCAGTGTAGGCCGCAAGCCCGGCGGCTGGCTCCACCGCGGTGCGGCTCGCCACCGCCACCAGCCGACCCGAGCCTCGCCCGCGCAGCACCGGCAACGCCGCGTGAAACAGACGCCACGCCGAGTGGAGATTGACGTCCATCATCCGCGCCAGCACCTCTTCGCCGCTGCCCGCCTCGAACCCGCCCACCAGATGCACCACCGCGTCCAAAGCGCCGGCGCGCGCCACAGCATTCTCCACCAACGCCTCCGCGGCTGCCGCGCTGTGCAGTTCGGCCGCGATCGCCAGGAATTGCGGATGCGCGAAGTCGGAGTCGCGAATCGATCGCGAGCTGCCCACCACCCGCGCTCCTTCGCCAAGAAGCAGACGTGTCACCACGGAGCCTAGCCCGCCTTTGGCGCCCGTCACCAGAACTGTTTTTTCCGCCAGCATCATCGCCGTTGCCTCGCTCATTCGCCCGAAGACCAGGCCACGCGAAACTCCGGATACAGCGTCAGCCCGCCGCACGCAAAGATCGTTTGCCCGGTGATGTAGGATGCCTCGTCGGAGGCGAGAAACGCGAACACCGACGCGATTTCTTCCGGAGCGCCCGCTCGCGACATCGGGATGTGGCTCTCCACGTCCGCCTTCGCCTTCGGGTTATCGATCCACGCCTTGTTGATCGGCGTGACAATCGCGCCCGGCCCCACCGCGTTTACGCGGATGCCGCGGTCGGCGTACTCGAGCGCGAGCGACTTAGTCAGATTCTCCATCCCGCCCTTGGTGATCGAATAGCTCAGGTACTTCGGCTTCGGGATGATTTCATGCACGCTCGAGTTGTTGAGAATCACGCCGCCGCCGGGCCGTCCAAGGAAATGGCGGATCGCCGCGCGGGCGCAAAGAAACGGTCCGCGCAGGTTCACGCCCAGAATGCGATCGAAATCGGCGGCTTCGATCTCATGGCTCGGGCACGCCTTCTGGATGCCCGCGTTGTTGACGAGAATGTCGAGACCGCCGAATGCGTCCGCCACGCTCGACACCATGCGTTCCACCTCGTCCTCGCGCGACACGTCGGCTTGCACGATCATGTCTTTCCCGCTTCCGTTTACCCGCGCCGCCTGCGCCATCACCATCGTTGCTTCCGCCTGTTCGGCGCCGCTTCGATAGTTGATGGCCACGTTGGCGCCCTCGGCCGCGAAACGGATCGCGATCGCCTGTCCGATCCCACTCGATGCTCCCGTGATCAGAGCGTTCTTGCCTTTGAGTCTTTCCATTGGGTTCCTTTCGACAACTCGATAATCCTGCGCCAGGCGGTCTTTATTCCATTCCTTTTTCGCCCGCGCCGGGAATATCGTTCTTCCCGCGCAGGATACCGTAGGCGGACGACAACGACATGAACGCCGAACAACAAAGACTACTCGAAGCCGGACAGCGCACCGCCCACTGGCGCCGCTGGGGACCTTACTTGAGCGAGCGCGCCTGGGGAACCGTCCGGGAGGACTACAGCGAACACGGCACCGCATGGGAACATGTGCCGCATGACTGGGCGCGATCCAAGGCCTACCGGTGGAACGAGGACGGCCTCGGCGGCATTTGCGACCGCCACCAGCGCATCTGCTTCGCCCTTGCCCTTTGGAATGGCCGCGATCCTATCTTGAAGGAGCGTATCTTCGGCCTCACCGGCAACGAAGGCAACCATGGGGAAGATGCGAAGGAATGCTACTACTATCTGGACTCCACGCCGACCCATTCCTACATGAAGTTCCTCTACAAATACCCGCAGCGTGAATTCCCCTACGCTGCGCTGGTCGCCGAGAATCAACGTCGCGGCCGCGGCGATCGCGAATATGAGCTCGCCGACACCGGTGTCTTTCACGAGAATCGCTACTTCGATGTCACCGTCGAGTACGCCAAGGCCAGCCCGGACGATATCCTGATCCGGATCACCGCCGCCAATCGAGGTCCGGACGCCGCCACCATTCACCTGCTGCCCACGGTCTGGTTTCGAAACACGTGGTCCTGGGGTCACGGTTCGCCCAAGCCTGCCATGTGGCTGGCAGGCCACTCCATCGAGATCGACGAACCCAAATACGGGAAGCGATGGCTGGCTTTCGCCGAAGAGCCCGAACCTCTCTTCACCGAGAACGAAACGAACTTCCGCCGTCTGTACGGCGGAGACGGAGGCCAGTTCGTCAAGGACGGCATCCACGACCGCGTCATTCACAACCAGGACTCGGTCAATCCAGCCAATATTGGCACCAAAGCCGCGCTCTGGTATCGGCACGAAGTGCCTCCGGGCGGCGAAGCCACGGTCCTGCTCCGGTTGTCGGACCAGCCTCCCTCGAGCGCCGCGCTCGGTCCCGAATACGCCGCGATCTTCGACCGCCGGGTTCGCGAAGCCGGCGAGTTCTACCGGACGGTGATCCCCGCCGATCTCTCCGCGGACGCTCAAAACGTCATGCGACAGGCGTTCGCCGGTCTGCTGTGGTCCAAGCAGTTCTATCACTACGTGGTGCGTGATTGGCTCTCTGGCGACCCGGCCGGCCCCCCGCCGCCCGAGCCGCGCCGCAACGGCCGGAACGCGGAGTGGAATCACCTCTACAACTCCGACGTCATTTCCATGCCCGACAAATGGGAATACCCTTGGTACGCCGCCTGGGACCTCGCCTTTCATTGCGTCCCCCTCGCCCTGGTGGATCCCGAGTTCGCCAAGGACCAGCTCCTGTTGATGACGCGGGAGTGGTACATGCACCCCAACGGGCAGCTCCCGGCCTACGAGTGGGCCTTCGGCGACGTCAATCCGCCCGTGCACGCCTGGGCCGCCTGGCGTGTCTATAAGATCGAAAAGAAACGCTGCGGAAAAGGTGACCGCGCCTTCCTGGAACGTATCTTTCATAAGTTACTGCTCAACTTCACGTGGTGGGTGAATCGTAAGGATACGGAAGGGCGCAACGTCTTTCAGGGAGGGTTTCTCGGTCTCGATAACATCGGTGTGTTCGATCGCTCCGCGCCGCTTCCCACCGGTGGACACATCGAACAGGCCGACGGTACCGGCTGGATGGCGATGTATTGCCTCAACCTGCTGGCCATCGCGCTCGAACTTGCTTCGGAAGATCCTACCTACGAAGACGTCGCCAGTAAGTTCTGGGAGCACTTCCTCTACATCGCCCACGCCATCAATCATCTCGGCGAAGGCGACGCCGCGCTCTGGGATGAGCACGACGGGTTTTTCTATGACCTGCTTCACCTCCCCGGAGGCAGCCATGCCTCCCTAAAAACGCGTTCCATGGTCGGTCTCATTCCCTTGTTCGCCGTCGAGACGCTCGAGCCCGCGTTGCTCGAAAAACTGCCCGGCTTCCGGCGGCGTCTGGATTGGTTCGTTCACAACCGGCGGGATCTCACCGCCAATGTCGCGTGCATGAAGTCGCCTGGCGCCGGGGAAAGGCGCCTGCTTTCCATCGTCAGCGCGGATCAACTGCGCCGTGTCCTGCGTGTCATGCTCGACGAAAGCGAGTTCCTCTCTCCGTTCGGCGTCCGTGCCCTTTCCCGCGTTCACAAGGACCAGCCCTACGTGTTCGCCGTCAACGGCCATCAACACACCGTGGCCTATGAGCCGGCCGAGTCCAGCACCGGCCTGTTCGGCGGCAACTCCAATTGGCGCGGACCCATCTGGTTCCCGGTGAACTACCTCCTGATCGAGTCCATCCAGAAGTTCCATCACTACTTCGGTCCGGATTTCCTCGTCGAATGCCCAACCGGTTCTGGAGTCTGGATGAACCTCGAGCAGGTGGCGGCGGAGCTCTCGCGGCGGCTGTCCGGCATCTTTCTCCCGGACGATTCCGGAGCCCGACCCGTGCATGGCGGCCAGCCGCGCTATCGTGACGATCCGCACTGGCGCGACCTCGTCTTGTTCTACGAGTATTTTCACGGCGACGACGGATCCGGCGTCGGCGCCAGCCATCAAACCGGCTGGACCGGTCTGGTGGCCAAAATGCTTCAGCAAAGCGGAGAGTAGTCATGCCGGCGGCCCATCCATCGTTGCGCGAATATACAATCAGAGAAGGCACGGAGGAACAACGTCCCATGTCCGGACAACTCGTCAGTTTCGGGGCCGCGATCTGCCAGGATCTCGAGCAGGCCCGCCGCCGGGAGTGGCTGGAGACCAACGGACTCGGCGGCTTCGCCTGTTCCACCATCGCCGGCCTGAACACCCGGCGCTATCACGGGCTCCTCACTCCCGCGCTCCAGCCGCCCGGTGGGCGCATGTTGCTGTTGTCGAAAATGGAAGAGACGCTCGTGCTCGACGGGCTGCGTCATGACCTGGGTGTCAACGAGTATCCCGGCGCCGTCCATCCGCGGGGCTATCGCAACCTCGCCGCCTTTCGGCTCGATCCCTATCCGGTCTTCACCTGGCGCATAGACAACGTGGAACTCGAGAAGCGCCTCTTTCTCGTTCACGGCGAGGACACCGTGGTGATCGAATATACGCTGCGCGGCGCTTCGAGCCGAGCCCATCTCGAGTTGCGGCCGCTGCTCGCTTTTCGCGACTACCACTCGATCACACGCGCCAATGACTCGATTCGACGCCATGTCGACAGCGCCGCCGGCGTCGTCTCCGTTCGCCCCTACGACGGCCTCCCCGCTTTGCATTTCGCCCATCATGGCGAGGTGACCGTCACCGGCGATTGGTATTTCTATTTTCAATACGCGATGGAACGCGAGCGCGGGCTGGATTCCGAAGAGGATCTCTTCCAGCCCTTCGTCCTCCACTACGATCTCGACGAAACGCACCCCAACGCCGTGGTGATCGCCTCCACCGATAACGCCCGCCGCGCCGCCGACGCTCCCCTCTTGCGCGATCGCGAAGAACGGCGCCGCCGCGATCTCACCGTGGACGCCGTCGATTCCCTCGACGCCGCACTGCGGCTCGCCGCGGACCAGTTCATCGTTCGCCGCGGCGACGGTTACAGCGTGATCGCCGGCTATCCCTGGTTCACCGATTGGGGGCGCGACACCATGATCGCGCTACCGGGGCTTACACTCACCACCGGCCGCCACGGCGTCGCTCGCGGCATCCTGGCCGCGTTCGCCGAAAACATCGACATGGGCATGCTGCCCAACCGCTTCCCCGACGCCGGAGAGACGCCCGAATACAACACCGCCGACGCCACTCTCTGGTATTTCGAGGCCATACGCGCCTACCTCGAATCCACCCGCGACGAAGCCTTCGTCCTCGGCCTGTTCCCCAAGCTGCGCGACATCGTCGAGTGGCACTTGCGCGGCACGCGCTACGGCATCGCGGCCACCGCCGACGGTCTGCTGCGTTGCGGCGTACCGGGCGTCCAGCTTACCTGGATGGATGCCAAGATCGACGATTGGGTGGTCACCCCGCGCACCGGGTGCCCCGTGGAGATTCAGGCTCTCTGGTACAACGCACTTCGCGTCGCCGAAGACCTCTCCATCCGCGCCGGCGACGCGGAATTCGCCTCGCTGTGCCGTTCCACCGCCGACAACGCCCGCGACAGTTTCAACAAGGTGTTCTGGAACTCGGGCGCCGGCTATCTGGCCGACGTAGTGGAAGGTAATGAGCGGGATTTCACACTGCGGCCCAACCAGATCATCGCCGTCAGCCTCCCCCATTCGATGCTCGATCCCGGCCCCGCCCGCAGCGTGGTGGAGGCCGTCCGCCGCCAACTGCTCACGCCCATGGGCCTCCGCACCCTCCCCGAGCGCGACCCCTCCTATCGCCCCCGCTACGAAGGCGGCGTTTGGGAGCGCGATTCCGCCTATCATCAGGGCACCGTTTGGCCCTGGCTGATCGGGCCGTTTGTCGACGCTTGGCTCCGCACCGGCGGCGATCCCGTCTTCGCCCGCGAGTGCCTCGACGCGTTTCGCGATCATCTCTGCGATGCGGGCCTCGGACAGATCTCCGAGATCGCCGACGCCGCGGCGCCGCATACCCCGCGCGGCTGCTTCGCCCAAGCCTGGAGCGTCGCCGAAATCCTGCGCGCACGGCATCGGCTCGCCGCGGAGTCCCTTCCGGAGCCGCCCAAGGCTGCCGTCGCCAAGGCCTGTTGACATGGCCTTCCTGGATCGCCTACCCTTGCCGGGGTAAACGTCACAATCCCCAAGGAGGCTACATGCCGCTCGAAATCCGCGAACTGAACATCAAGGCCAATATCAACGATGGCAAAACAGCCGGAGTGGTGGAGAAATTGGCAATCGAGGTGGCAAATCTCGGCAAGCTCGTCGCGGCTCTCCAGAGCGCGGTGGAGGTGAAACCCACCGGCGACGTAGTTATTACCGCGAAGGATTTGTCAGTGGCCGCCGCGGGCCGTATCGCAGTGCGGACCGCGACCACGCTCGCCGTGAGGGCGGACACCGGCATCGCGGTCGACACTTCCAATGCGGTCATCAACTGCGGTGGCAACTTCCAGGTGTCGGCCACGGGCAAAGTCAACCTCAACGGCAGGACCGAGGCCTCGATTTCGAGCGGCACCGCGTCCGTAGTCTTGAAGGGCAACGGAAGCGTGACGATCTCCGGCGGAAGCACGATCGACATCAAGTCCGCCTCGATGGTCAACATCAAGGGCAGCAAGGTCTTGACGAACTGAAGAGCCGGCGGCGGCTGGGGCTCACCGGTAAAACGGCTGCCAGGTAATCCATCGCGGACCGTAATGCGGCTCCGCTCGCCCATGCTCGAGCGCGCCCAGGTCCGGCGCCTTTCCCGTAAACCCGTCGTTGATCGTCGGCAGGACCACGCCGGCGTCGATCGCCTTCGAGTTCGCTTTCAACCGGAAGTTCAGGTCCATCGCATGGTAGACGCGATGACGGTGGGCCGGGTCCGGCGGCGTGAGGTTCTCGAAGATGTCGTAGTCCACCTCCACGCCGTGCGCCTCTTGCCCCGTCGCCTTCTGGAACTCGGCGAGCGTTGCAAAGTTCCGCCAGTCGGATTGGTCCGCATCGTAGGCGGTTTTTCCCGGCGCCGGAGCAAGCCAGGCATACTGCTTGCTCACGTTGCGGTTGGGACGGAAGCCGTCATAGTCACTGCTATAGTTGGCGGTCGCATTTCGCCGGATCCCAGTAACAGGGTTTACTGACTCCGGCCTTCCACTGATCGGGAACGAGCAGCTTTGTGACTCCGCCGAAGAAGGTGAGCATTCGCGTGTGAGAGGCGATCCAGTCGGGCAGGCTGCGCGTCCAAGTGGCTTCGGCGTAGGTGTAGTTACTGGCGCCGAGCACGGCCACGAATAGGTAGGCGTGGCGTGTCTGGCCGGTAGCCGGATCGAGTACGCCGACGGTGTCGCCGGCGTGGTCGACGAAAATCTTCTCGCCGGCGCGGTGTTCCTGCCGCATCACCACGCCGAGATGCCGGGCCCATTCGCGATATTGTTCGCAGAACCAACTGTAGTTGACGCCGTCCGGATTCTGTTCCTTGAACTCCTCCCAAACCAGTTGCAGGGTGACGTTGCGATTCGATTTCAGCTCCTTGTGGATATGGATGAAGTCGGGTTTTGGCCTAGGTTGGTCCGGCGCAGTGGCCGGCTGCGATGGGAACAATAGCTGCTCCAGTTGGGTGTCGTCGAGGGGATCCGGCAAAGGCCAGGTGAGGTTGCGGCTGCGGCCCGTTCCAGGTACCGCTGGACGGTGCCTTTGCCGATATGACAAACGCCGGCGATCTGGCGTTCGCTGAGTTGGGCTTCATGGTGAAGCCGGAGGACTTCTTTGATCTTGCGCATCGGTAATCTTCTTTCCGGCACGTGATCTCCTTTCTCGATCAGGAGACCACCGCCTTTGGTGGATTACCCGCGCCAGCCCTCCTGGGCCGATCCATTCCGGTCAACCGGTTCAGTGTTCCGGTAAGTGGTCCACCGTTCCGGTTAACGGTCCGTCATTCCGGTCGGGGCCGGAAAGTGGACCGCTTCGCGGCGGAACGCTGGACCGCTTCCTACCGGAATCGTGGACCGCTTCCCGGCGGAATCGGTGGACCACTTCGACCGGAATACACAGATCGCTTCGCCGTCGCCCGCCCCCTTGATCGTGATCGGCTTCTCGGCTGTTCCCTTCAGCGATAGTGACCACGATCCGGTGAACGGCGCGCTCAAAGGATCCACATAGTTCAGCCGTTCCGGCCGGTACAAACCCGCGTGCACCAGAATGGTGTCGCCCGGCTGGGCCTTCTTCATTCGCACCGCGGTCCAGTCACCGCGGCCCTCGCCGTAATAGGCGGCCTTGATCCCGATGAAGCTCGGCTCTTCCCGCGGACCCTGATGGTCCGGCGGGTAGACATGCAGAACGCGTCCGCCGGCGTAGGGCTTCGGTTCGCTCCGTGTGGCCACCGTGACGCGCTGCTGCGCCTGTCCGCTCACGCCGTCCGGATCGCGCAGCGTGAATTCACATTCGTAGCTGGTGGCCGGCTCCAGGTTCAGGATGCTGCCCGCGAAGCCTTCCGGCACCGTATAGGTCATGCTCTCGCGATCCCTGTATACGCGCTCGCCCCCGACGCGCAGCAGCGGCAATCCGGGGCGCCATGTCGAGTCGCCGGCCTTGCGGAAGCGGACGTCGACCACCGCGTTCCGGTTCGCGTCGCCTTCGATCGTCCACTCGAATCCGAGATTGAGCAGCGTCGGATGTTCAACGTGGAAACGGCCGGCTACGGCGCCATTTTGTGCTTGCAGCGTGAAACCGGTGAACAGAAGCAATGTGGCAATTCGCATGGTGAGGTTCTTGATGATCGTACCTCAAGCCGCGAGGCGGACAAGGTTTCGCCGCCACAACGGATCTGCCGGGCTTAGCCGGCGGCGCCGCTGGCGGCCTTGTTCGGTTCCCACAGCACTTCGTCGCCGCCCACCGCCTTCACCGCCCAGCGGCTGAATACGAACAGGGCGTCCGACAGCCGGTTCAGGTAGCGGATCGCTTCGCCGGGCACTTCCTCGGCCCGCGCCAAAGCCACCGCGATCCGTTCGGCGCGGCGGCATATCGTCCGCGCGGCGTGGAGCTCCGCATTGAGGCGCGAACCACCGGGAAGCACGAATGACCGCAGAGGTGTCAGTTCGTCGTTCATCGCGTCGATCTCGGTCTCGAGCTGGACCACTTCCGCTTCGGTCACGCGCGGCTGCTTCGGATGCACATCGGCCGGCAGCGTGGCGAGGATGGACCCGAGGTTGAACAACTCATGCTGCACACGAAGCAGAATCGCCGCCAACGCCACCGTCCCCGGCGCGGCCAGCGCCGATTCCCGCGCCATCCCCAGGAACGCGTTCAGCTCATCCACCGTGCCGTAGCACTCGATGCGAAGAGCATCCTTGGCCACGCGCTGGCCGCCCACCAGTGACGTGTCGCCGCTGTCGCCGCGCTTGGTGTAGATGCGGTTCAGGGCCACGTGAGGGTCGTGATAGGTGGGGTCCGCCATTTGGTTCTCTACCAGGATGGCACGGCCGCTCGGCAAGCGGCGCGGAGTGGGATGATGTTGGTGAGCGATGACGAAGAAACTCGAGCCGCCCGTGGAAACCCTCTCCGGAATTCCCGTGGAGCCCTGCTACTTCCCGTCTGGCCGGCCACCGGAACCGCCGCCGGGCGAGTTTCCGTACACACGCGGCATCCACGCCACCATGTACCGCGGACGGCTATGGACGATGCGGCAGTTCTCCGGTTTCGGCACCCCTGAGGAGACCAACCGCCGCTATCGCTATCTCCTCGGCCAAGGGCAAACCGGACTCTCGGTTGCCTTCGATCTGCCCACGCTCATGGGCTACGATTCCGATCATCCGCAATCGCTCGGCGAGGTGGGCAAGTGCGGCGTGGCGATTTCCTCGCTGGAAGACATGGAGACGCTGCTCGCCGAGATTCCGCTCGATCGCGTCAGCGTGTCGATGACGATCAACTCCCCGGCCTCGATCCTCTGGGCCATGTATCTCGTGGTCGCCGAAAAACAGGGCGTCGCGTGGGATCGGCTCAACGGCACGCTCCAGAACGACATCCTCAAGGAGTACAGCGCCCAGAAGGAGTACATTTATCCCCCGCGCCCCTCGATGCGCCTGGTTACCGATTCGATCGTGTTCGGCGCGGAGCAGGCGCCGCGATTCAATCCAATCTCCATCTCCGGCTATCACATTCGCGAGGCCGGTTCCACCGCCGTGCAGGAACTCGCCTTCACTTTGCGCGATGGCATCGAGTATGTCGACGATGTCCTCGCCCGCGGACTGGACGTCGACGCCTTCGCCGGGCGCCTCAGTTTCTTCTTCAATTCGCACAACGATTTCTTCGAGGAAATCGCCAAGTTCCGCGCCGCCCGGCGCATGTGGGCCCACATCATGCGAGACCGTTTTGGGGCCAAGGAAGAAAGGTCCTGGAAGTTGCGTTTCCACGCCCAAACCGCCGGTTGTTCCCTCACCTGGCAGCAGCCCTACAACAACGTGATCCGCACCACCATGCAGGCGCTCGCCGCGGTGCTCGGCGGCTGTCAGTCCCTGCACACCAATTCCCTCGACGAAGCCTACGCCCTGCCTTCCGAACAGGCCGTCACCCTCGCGCTGCGCACGCAACAGATTCTTGCGTACGAATGCGGAATCACCGGCACGCCGGATCCACTGGGTGGGAGCTACTTTGTGGAGCAGCTCACCGATCGCGTGGAGGCCGAGGCGCTCGACTACATCCGCCGCATCGACGACATGGGCGGCATGGTACCGGCCCTCGAACGCGGCTTCCCGCAAGCCGAGATCGCCGACGCCAGCTACCGCTATCAGAAGCAGGTGGAGGAGGGCGAACGGGTGATCGTCGGCGTGAACGCCTTCCAGCAGGAAGACGAAGAGCCGATCGATCTGCTGCAAATCGGCGAGACCGCCGGGCAACGTCAGGTGAAAAAGCTGGCGGCACTCCGGAAGCGCCGCGACGCCGGGGCCGTGCGGCGCTCGATCGACGCGCTACGCCAAGGCGCCGCGGGCACCGTCAACACCATGCCGCTCATCATCGACTGCGTGCGCGCCTACGCCACCGTCGGCGAGATCTGCGACGCGCTCCGCGAGCAATTCGGTGTGTGGACCGAGCAAACCGCGCTGTAGGGCAGCTTCCGCGGACCCCACACCGTTCCATCGAAAGGCTGCGGAGGTCAAAGGGCCGGAGCCATGTCGCGGAGAGCCAGGTTCGAACGGAATCGCAAACGCCCTAGGCTCGTATGTTCGCAGCATCCTCTCCGGCGACTCACCCCTACGGCCGCTACGTGAGTGGCGACCGCGGCACGCTCACCGCCGAACAGCAACTCGGCCTCCGGATCTTCCGACGCAAAGGCAACGGCGCCGCCTGTCACGTCCGGCCGAACTTCACCGACGAGAAGTTGCACAACACTGGGGTCGCGTGGCACGACGGCAGTCTGGTGGCACGGAGGATGTTGTCTAGCCACCCCGAATCGCTCCTCGGAGATCCTTGAGGAGCAGGAGCAATTGGAACGGATCTACCGGCGACTGCTCGAATTCGAAGTGTTCGTAGAACCGCCGGGCCGTCTCATCAATGGCGTGGACCATCACCGCGCGCACGCCGACGATATCCGCTGCCTGCTCGATCCGCGTCAATGCGTCGAACAGGAGCGCCTTGCCGAGCCCTTTGCCTTGCTGCGTTTTGTCCACCCCCAACCGCGCCAGCAAGACGATCCCGATTGGATGGTCGGCGAGCCCTTTCGCAATCCGCGCGGGGCTTTCGTGTTTGTGAACGGCCCCTGTTGTCAGGGAATAGTAGCCAGCCACGCGGTCCTCAGCCAGCGCCACATATGTCTTGGCTGAGTCTGCCTGCTGGTTCGTCCACGCATACTTTTCCAGCCAGGAGTTGAGCGCCGCATTGCCGCAGTCGAACTGGGCCAGATCGTGCTCGCGACGAAGCTTCTCGATGACGAATTCCGGATTAACTGCTCTGCCGCTGGGCGACATGAGGCTCCCGGAATAGGCGGCGAAGGCGTGGCTTGTCCCGCGGGGGCCGATCCAGAGCCGCCAGGAATGTCTTCCATTGCTTATCGTCTATCACGAATCGCGTCTGGTCCGACAATGCCTGTTCGGCTTTCTCACGGGCGCTCCGCATGATGAAGTCCGTCACGCTGACGCCCTCGCGCTCGGCTGCAACTTTGATCAGGGTCTCTTCCGCCGCCGTGGCACGAAGCTGAAAGCGACGATCGCGCGGCTGGTCGGGTGATGCCAGAGCCATTCCGGTTTGCCTCCCGTGTCCATTGTACTGCCGCTGTACTCCAGACGGCTACGAATCAGGCTGGCGCCGGTCGCAATAGGATCGTAACGAAGTGAGCGGTTCTTGCGCTCTATGCGCTGCGTTAATTCGCAGAATACGTAGCTTTCAGATTTCCAAGGAGTCCTCGAAGTTCGAATCCCTCACCGCCAGCCCTGCCTACTTGGTCCGGTGACGCGCGTCCTCGAGCACCCGCGCCGCTCGCGCCGGGTTGAACACCCCGCACGAACAGAACCGCTGCAAATACGTCGCCGCCTCTTCCGGCGTCCGGCGGCCTTCTTTCACCCAGTCGATCATTTTCTTCGCCAGCGAAGACGCCACCATCCCGTGGCCGCACATCGTCATCAGCGTCAACACCTGCGAGTTCGGCAGCTTCTCTGTCTTCCCCTCGAATCCCAGCGAGTACCCCACCGAGTGGCGCTCGATTCCGGCGAAGTGACAGCACTGATCCGCGCCTTCAATCGACGTCGATATGTTGATCGAGAGCCCCAGGTCGGCTTCCTTCACTGCCTTCACGAAGTTCTCCGCCTTCTCGAGGGAATCGAACACGGCCGCCACCGTCGTGATGTGAGCCAGTTCGTTGACCACGGCCTCTAGATCGGGCGTGGAATCGCGGTTCCAATGATTCAAAGGGTTCAGATTCTTTGATGGCCGCACGGAGCCGCCCTTGCGCGCGTCGCCCAGATTCACGGGGCCGAACGGAATCGCCATCCGCAGGAATTGGCGCTGCTTTTCGAGCGCCTCTTCGTCGTTCTTGCCGCGGCAGGCGATCGCGAACACCACGAAGTCGTCCTGAAAGCTCTCGGAATTACCGTAGCGATGCAATGTGTTCGTCATTGGGCGCCTCCTAACGTGAGCCTACCGGTTCCTGCTGTTTCGTCGCCGCTGCCAACTGGTTGGTGATCCGGCCCAGCCCGATATTCGTCTTGGCCCGCTGCGGCTGATATCCAAGGCGCTCCAGGATCGGGCGCACGATGTTTTCCTCGCCGTTGTCATCGCACCGGACCCCCACGCCCAGGCAGACCACCGTATCCACCTCGGCCTCCACTTCCTTCACCATCGCGACGATCTCTTCCACACGGTCCAGCGGCACCTTGATCTCCACAATCGCCGACATGATCTTCTCATTGAGGATATCGTCGCGGATCTCGCCCGATCCGTCCTCTTTCAACAATGTCGTGATCGGATTCTTCTTCTCGAACGGCACCCCGGCGCGCGTCAATCGCACCGTCATCTTCTGGATCTCGTGAAAGCGCACGCCAACGCCCGGACGCCCGAACTCGATCGTGAAGCCCACCTCGCCGATCCCCACGCGCCCGCTTACGTCGTTCGTCTTCACTTCCTCGGTGCCGCGCCCCTCCACTCCCGTCGATTCATGCGGAACACGCGGGTCTGAAAAAGCCCGCCGCACGATGCGCGGCCACGTGAGGTCTTCCGGCGTGAACGCGGACGTCGGGCACACATCCGGCTCAGGGTCGAACCGGACCCGGAACATCTGGAACACCTTGCGCACCGTGCGCACCATCGTCGGATTGAGGTGCTCTTGGCTCAAGCCGTTGAAGCAGGAATAACACTCCACGCACTCGTCCCGATCCACCGTGGCGCGCTTCATCACCGGATCGACGTAAATCGCCCCCATCGGGCATACGTACGTGCAATTTCCACAGGCAACGCATTTGTTCGGATCAATTCGCATGGCTCTCTACTCCGGAAAAGATCTTCCGCGACGCATCGATTCTCGAAAACAGAACCGCCCCCGCCGCGCATAACACAGCCGCCACGAGGAACGGGATGTTCCATCCGTAGCTCTGCGCCAGGTAGCCGAGCACGGTCGACGAGATCGCCCCACCTATGTTACCGCACGTGTTCATCACCGCCGAGACAGACCCGGCGAAGTCCCCTCCGATGTCGAGTGGCACCGCCCAACTCACCCCCACCGTGAACTCCAGCCCAAAAAACGCGAAGCATGTCAGAACCACGCACAACGACGGATCGGTGGTCAACGTGGCCGGGATGATTCCCGCCGCCGCCAGCGTGAAACCCGCGACGCCGCAGACCCTCCGCGCGTACCGCAGATCGCCGCTGCGCTGCGCGAGCCGGTCCGAGGTCCAACCGCCTGCCATGTCGCCGAAAAATCCCGCCAGTAGAGGCAGCATGGCATAGAAGCCCATCTCTTTCAGGTTCATGCCGCGGTGTTCTTTCAGATAGGTCGGGAACCAGTCGAGATACACGGCCAGGCAGTACCCGTAACAGAAATACATCGAGGAAAGCACCCACAGCGTCGGACTCGCCAGAATCCGCTTCCACGGCACCGTAAGCCGCCCCCGCGGCCGGGGACCTCCCAGTGACGAGTGAATCAACTCGAGTTCGGCCTCGTTGACGCTCGCATGCTCACCCGGAGAGTCGCGATAGTAGAAGTACCACACCGCCGCCCAAACCAAACCCAACGACCCGAACAGCCAGAAGGGAGTCCGCCATCCGTACCCGGCGATCAGCATCACCACGATCGGCGGTGTCAGAGCCGCGCCCAGCCGCGAACCCGCATGCGTGATCCCCTGCGCGTATCCGCGCTCGGTCGGCAGCATCCATCGCGACAGGGACCGGGTCGCGATCGGAAACGCTCCCGCCTCTCCAACGCCGAACAGGAACCTTGCCGCCGCCATCGACACCGCGCTCCACGCCGAAGTCGTCACGCACGTGAACACACTCCACCAGATCACGATCAAGCTCAACGCCTTGCGCGGACCGATCAAGTCCCCGAGCCACCCGCCCGGGATCTGGAAGAACGCGTATCCCCACCGGAACGCCCCCAAAATCCAGCTCATCGTGATCTTGTCGAACCCGAACTCCTGCTGAATCGACGGCACCGCGGCCGAGATCACCACGCGGTCCATATAGGTGATCATGTACGCGGCGACGGTGAGCCAGAGCACGACGTGACGGGTGCGCGTGGGTCGCATGGGGGTTGAGGCTACCTAGCCTATCACGGCATCCCGTTTCGCGTAACCCTAACTGCCCGTGTCTAAACGGGACGTTGAATGAGGCACACACGTTCCGCGCCTATCGCCGCTTCGGCTTCCGCCGCGCCGGGATCAGCATGTCGAGCAGCGTCCCGGCCGCTCGATGCCCTTCCACGGGATGCCGCAGCGGACGCTCCGGATGAACCACGTAGTGATTCCGCCGCCCAACCCGTTCGGTGGAGATGTAACCCTCCGCATCGAGATCGGCCACAATGCGCTGCGCCGCGCGCTCGGTGATGCCCACACGCGCGGCTACGTCGCGGAGCCGCATCTCCGGATCACCCGCCAGGCACAAAAAGACGTGGGCATGGTTAGTGAGAAAAGTCCAGCCGGTCATATTCTATTGCAGTATACGACCGGGAAGGTACGAATTACAAGACCGGACTTGAAAAACACGACCTCGATGTCGTATATTGGTAATCGTGAATCACATGACGCACGATACGGGCGCGCTGCGCCGTACCCTCGAGTTGATCCGCTCCGAGCGCGGCGGCCTCGCCGTCGCCGTGGTCTACTCGATCGCCACCGGCGTGCTCTCTCTCGCGCTGCCGGTGGCCGTGCAGGCGCTCGTGAACACCGTCGCCTTCGGCGCCGTGCTCCAGCCGGTGGCCGTCCTCACCATTCTCGTCACCGCGGCGCTCACCATTTCCGCCCTGCTCACCGTCCTGCGCTCGATTGTGCTCGAAAGGGTCCAGCAGCGCATCTTCGCCCGCCAGGCGTCGGAGGTGCTCGATAGCCTTCTCCGCTTCCGCGTCGAAGCGCTCGATCGCGAACACGCCCCGGAACTGGTGAACCGCTTCCTCGACGTCGCCACCGTCCAGAAAAGCGCTTCCATCCTCGTGGTGGATGGCCTAACCCTGGTCATGCAGACCCTCGCCGGCGTGATGCTGCTCGCCGCCTACCATCCCTATCTCCTCGTGTTCGACTTTGGCCTCGTGGGCGCCATCGTGTTCGTCATCGCGGTCCTCGGACGCGGCGCCGTCCGCACCAGTATAGAGGAATCGCGCTCGAAATATGAAGTGCTCGCGTGGCTGGAAGAAGTAGCCCGCCATAGCGTCACGCTCCGCTCCCGCACCGGCTCGCGGATGGCTGTGGACCGCGCCAATCAGCTCGTTCTCGGCTACCTCGCCAATCGCCGCCGCCATTTCCGCGTGCTGCTCCGCCAGATCGCCGGAACCCAGCTCCTCCAGGCGGTTGCGCTCGCCAGTTTGCTCGGCATCGGCGGCTATCTCGTCATCGCCGGCGAGCTCACCCTCGGGCAGCTTGTGGCCGCCGAACTTGTCGTCAGTCTCGCGGTGGGCAGCTTCGCCAAGTTCGGCAAGTCCCTCGAGACCTTCTACGACCTCCAGGCCGCCCTCGACAAACTGTCCCACCTCACCGATCTGCCGCTTGAGCCCTCCGGGGACGCCCGCCCCGCAGCCTCGCAGAACGCCCCAGCCGCCCTCCAGGTCTCCGGACTTTCCTTCTCCTACCCGGACTCGGCGCCGGTGTTGTCCAACGCCTCCTTCTCCGCGCCCAGCGCTTCCAAAGTCGCCGTCCATGGCAGAAACGCAGCCGGCAAGAGCACCCTGCTCGATCTGCTGTTCGGCCTCCGTGACCCAAGCCATGGCTCCATTGAACTCAATGGCCTCGACTATCGGCATCTGCCACTCGAAGACCTGCGCAGCGACGTCATGCTCATCCGCGGCCCCGAGATCTTCCCCGGAACCATCGCCGAAAACATCGCGCTCGGTCTGCCCGCCTCCACGGACCAGATCCGCGATGCCCTGCAGCAGGCTGGCTTGCTCGATGCCGTGCTCGCCCTGCCGCAAGGCTGGGATACAATGCTGGTGCCCAGCGGCCGTCCGCTGGCCTCCACCCAGGCCATGCGGCTCAGCTTCGCCCGCGCCATCTTTCAGAAGCCGAAACTGCTGCTGGTGGACGAGACTCTGGACAGCATCGACGACCTCCGCCTGGATGGCCATCTGGTCCGTGCCCTGTTTGATCCCGAGGCCCCTTGGACGCTGGTGGCTGCCACCGAACGCGCCGAGCTCTGGCCTCTGTTCGATCGGGTCTACGGCTTGAGCGGCGGGACACTGCTCGACGATGCGTCCACCGCGCAACAGGAGCAAGCATGAACGCACATTCCTCTCACTCGCGCCGCTACGTCCTCCCCGCCATCCAACAGGTAGGCGGCACCGGGCATTGGCCGCGCGTGGCCGCCATCCTCACCTTCTGCGCCATGGCCGGATGCACCGCCATGGGATTCGTCCCCTGGCAGCAATCCCTGCCGGGCACGGGCAAGATGGTCGCCTTCGCGCCCATGGAGCGCCAGCAGACCATTGACGCGCCTGTCGAAGGCCGCATCGTGAAATGGCACGTCGTCGAAGGGAGCCGTGTCCGCAAAGGCGACCCCGTCGCCGAGATGGCCGACCTCGACCCCACCCTTCCCGCGCGTCTCCAAATGGAGCGCACCGCCGTCATGGACCGGATCCGCGCCATCGGCGAACGCGAACGTCACCTCGAAGAGCGTATCGAAGAGATGGAGCAGTCCATCAAGAACGAACTCGCCGCCGCCGACTTCCGCATCCAGCAATCGCGGGACCGCATCCGCGCCGCCGAGCAAACCATCGACGCCGCCACCGCCAAGCTCACCGTCGCCACGCAGAACCTCGACCGTCACAAGTCACTGTTCCCGAAAGGGCTCGTCTCCAAGCGTCAGCTCGAAGTCGCCGAAGCGGACCAGAACACCGCCGCCGCCGAGCTGCGCCGCGCCGAAGCCCAGCTCAACGAGGCGCGGAACGTGCAGCGGACCGTCGAGCTCGAACGCGCCCGCACCCTCAACACCGGTACCGCCATGGTGCGCGACGCCCGCGCTTCCCGCGAATCGGCGCGCAGCGAGGCGGCCTCGGCGCGCCAGTCTCTGCAGCCGGTGGAGGTCCGTTTGAATCGCCAGTCCACCCAAACCGTCGTTGCGCCCGTCGATGGAACCATCTTCCGGCTCACGGCCCAGCCCGGCAGCGCGGTGGTGAAAAACGGCGAAGAAATCGCATCGATCGTGCCAGACGTCAGCGCGCCGGTGGCCGAGTTGTGGGTGGACGGCAATGACATGCCGCTCATCGCCGCCGGCCGCAAGGTGCGCCTGCAGTTCGAAGGGTGGCCTGCGATCCAGTTCGTCGGATGGCCCTCGGTGGCGGTGGGCACCTTCGGCGGCGTGGTCCGGTTGGTCGATTCAACAGACGACGGCAAGGGCAAGTTCCGGCTGCTCGTCGAGCCCGATCCCGATGATCACCCCTGGCCCGATAGCCGGTATCTCCGCCAGGGTGTGCGCGCCAAGGGCTGGGTGCTGCTCAATACCGTCCGTCTCGGCTTCGAGGTTTGGCGGCAGTTCAACGGCTTCCCGCCCGTGGTTGCCGCCGCACCTTCTCTGGCGCCAGGCCCGCAACCGGCAGTCAAGGGGAGCAAATGAGAAGGCTCCTTTCCGCCACGCTCTTCGGAGCCCTGTGCGCCGGCGCGCAGCCGCTGCTGGTGGAAGAAGTCGTCGACTCGATCCGCCGCCACCATCCTCTGCTGCTCGCCGCCCTCGGGGAGCGCGACATCGCCGAGAACGACATCCTCGCCGCCCAGGGCAAGTTCGATACCACCATTCGCTCGCGGTTTGACTCGGATTCGTTCGGTTACTACTCCAACCGCCGCCTGGATACCTGGGTGGAGCAGCCGCTCGCCTGGCAGGGCGCCTCGGTCTATAGCGGATACCGCCTCGGCGAAGGAACCTTCGCCCCCTACGACGGCAAGCTCGACACGCGGTCGCTCGGCGAGTGGCGGTCCGGCATCAAACTGCCCCTTCTGCGAGACCGCGAGATCGATTCCCGCCGCGGCGAACTGGCCCGCGCCCGCATCGGGCGCTCCCTGGCCGATTACTCGGTGGATCAACAGCGCCTCATCCTGCTGCAGGCAGGCATCGCGCGCTACTGGAACTGGGTGGCCGCCGGACGGCGTCTGGCCGTGACGCGCGACGTGCTCGCAATCGCCGAAGCACGCCAGAAGCTGCTCGAAGAAGGCGTCCGTGAGGGCCAGCTCCCCGCCATTGACGCAGTGGATAACCGCCGCGCCATCCTGCAGCGCCAATCCGCTCTCATCGATTCCGAACGAGTGTTCCAGCAGACCGGAATCGAACTTTCGCTGTACCTGCGCGACGCGAGCGGCCAATCGATGATCGCAGGCCCCGACCGCGTCCCCCCGGCCTTTCCCCAAACCGAGCCCGTCACCGACAGCCTGCTCACCGCCGGGCTCGCCCAGGCACTGGCCCGCCGTCCCGAAGTAGGACGCCTGCGCGCGCAGATTGACCAGCTCGGCATTGACGTCAGCCTCGCCCGCAACGCCGCCAAGCCCGCTGTCGACGTTCTGGCTGGTTTCACCTCCGACCGCGGTACGGACCCCGCCGTCCGCCGCGGTCCCGAGGAACTGAAGGCCGGGATCGCCTTCGAGTTCCCGTTTCAGAACCGCTCCGCCCGCGGTAAAGAAGGCGCGGCGCTGGCCAAACGCCGGCAGCTCGAGCAGCGCGAAGCTTATCTCAAGGATCAGATCGCGGCCGAGGTGCGCGACGCGGTTTCCGCCGTCCGCGCCGCCCACGACAAGGTGCGCGTGTTGGGAGACGAGGTCCGCGTGAGCCGCGAACTCGAAGACGCTGAGCGCGCCCGCTTCGACCTCGGCGAGGGGACGCTGTTTATTCTGAACCTCCGCGAGCAGGCCACCCTGGACGCCTCCATCCGGCTGGCCCTGGCGGCAGCCGAGTACCAGCGCTCTCTGGCCGGCTACTCCTATTCCACCGGGCAACTTCTGGACCGGTAGCCCGATAACTCAGTGCTGTCCCACGCTCCCATCGAACAGGTGTGAAATGTAAGGATACCCGTTCATCGCCAACCGGCACGACGCTCCCTCGCCCCACCACCGCGGCGCATGCCAGGTGAACGGCGGCACATAGACCACATCGCCCTCTTCGGCGATCACCACGCCCACCTTCTCGATCGGATACCGGATCAGCCCCTTCAGGATCAGCCAGTACTCGGCGGACTCCGGATGATAGTGCCCTTTGTTCTTCTCATCGAGCGGAGGTAGCTTCGAGTTGTACCCGTAGATGAAGTTCGCCGTTCCGCGATCGTCCTGTACGATATACTGCGTGCCCCGGACGGTGCCCTTCTCCAACTTCTCGGCTACCTCTTCGAACGTCGTGTGCGCCTTGTTGTTGTGCTCCCATTGCGCGATGCGGCGATTGTTGAACCGTACGCGCACCCAGTCAAAACCAGGCGCTTTGGGCGGCGCCATGTCGCTTTCATAGAGCGTCTTCGCACCGGCGATATTGGTCTCGAACATCACCGCCGGATCCGTCCCCGTCACCCGCCAGGAAAAAAACGTCTGCATCGGGACCTGCACCATCGAGCCTTTCCGTGCCGTGAACGGCTCCACCGTCTCGATATCGAACTGCACCTCGCCCGACAGCACCACCCACCACGCGCGCGTGTCCGGATGCAGCGCCCGCTTCACTCCCTCGCCCGGCGCCGCCTGCACATATTCGCTGTGCAGCACGCCGTCATCCACCACCACATCGCGCCAGGACTTGTGCCCGGCGTGCTTCGCCTTCACTTCCTTCAATTTCGTGTGCGGCTTGTGCGGACCCTTGTAGACCGCCGGCTGCCCCTTCGGCGCCCAAACCGTCTGCCCAACCGCCAGCGCGGCAACAAGGCCGCCCACCGCGAGTAACTTTCTCATTAGTACCCCTTTGGTTTATCCACAACATTCATCAGCGGTTCCCCGGCGGCATAGCGCCGGACGTTCTCCGCGAATAACTCGATCAGCCGCACCTGACGGTCCGGACTCCAGCCCGAGGTATGCGCCGACATGATCACGTTGTCGCACTCAAATATCGGGTGGTTGGGCGGCACCGGCTCGGTGGGAAACACGTCGAGGCCCGCGCCCGCGATCCGATGCTCCTTGAGCACTTTCACCAGGGCGTTCTCGTCGTAGAGCTTGCCGCGCGACATGGCCAGGAAGTAAGCTGTCCTCTTCATCGAGCGGAACACCTGCTCGTTGAACATGCGTTCGGTCTGTTTCGTATGCGGCGCGGCGGCGACGAGTACGTCCACCTGCGGAACCATCTTGGCGAAGTAACTCGGTGGGTGCAGCTCGTCGACGAAATGCGGCTTCCGCATCGGTTTCGGATCGATGCCAATGATCCGCATGTCGAACCCGTAGTAGGCGCGTTTGGCGATTGCCGTGCCGATGCCGCCCATGCCGACGATGCCCATCGTGCGGCCCACCAGCTCGACATGATCGTCGGACTTGGGCGTCCCCACCGGCGCCATCGTCTTCTTAAGGTAGAACTGCGGCAGGTAGTGGCGCACCAACCCGCGCGATAGCGCCAGCAAAAGCCCCATCGCCGTCTCCGATATGCCCGGCGCGAAAACACCCGCGTAGTTCGTCATTACGATGGGGCTCGCGCGAAATTTGTCATCCATGTTCTCCACGCCCGCGCCGCCGGACTGGACCCACTTGAGGCCCGGCGCAAAGTCCAGATCGGCTCCGCTCATCCCGCCGTAGACCACCTCCGCGTCGCGCAGACGCCGCCGGTACTCCTCGCGCGACTGCGCGATGATGATCTCCACGTTCGCGCCGGCCGCCGCATTGCGGATCTGCTCCACCTCATGCGGCTCGAACTTGTACATCGTCACAATGCGGATGGGCGTGCCTTGCGCCCGCTGCAAGGCTACCTGCGGGGCCGGATTGACCACCACAGGCTGGCGGCCCGTTTGCGCCTGCGCCGCCGCCACGCCGGTGGCGGCGATCAGTCCGCGCCGCGAAAAACCGTTCTTGGACCCGTTTCTGGACATGGTTCCTCTTTTACCATATGGATGTGCTTCCGTATCTGATCCTACTTCTTGGGGCGGCGGCGAGCGCGCCGGCGCAGTTGCCCGGAACGGCGCGAGACCAGATTCTGCGCCGTATGGACGACACCGCCATGCATTACGGCGACCTCTCCCGCCGCATCTGGGAGTTCGCCGAGGTCGGCTACCAGGAGCATCGCAGTTCGGCGCTGCTGCAGCAGGAGCTTACCGCGGCCGGGTTCGAAGTTCGAGCCAATATCGGCGGGATGCCCACCGCGTTCCTCGCGGAATGGAAGCGCGGCACGGGCAAGCCCGTCGTCGGGCTCCTGGCCGAGTTCGACGCCCTGCCCGGGCTTTCGCAGCAGGCGGGGCTCGCCGAACGCAAACCGCGCGCTGAGGCCGTGGCCCATAGCGCCGGCCATGGCTGCGGGCACAACCTGTTCGGCGCCGCGGTGGTGTTTGCCGCCATCGCCGCCAAGGATCACATGTCCGCGTCCGGGCTCGACGGCGCCATCCGCGTCTACGGGACGCCCGCCGAGGAAGGCGGCGGCGGCAAAATCTACATGGCGCGCGCCGGTGTGTTCGAAGGCACCGACGTTACTTTGACTTGGCACCCCGGTGACGCCAATCGCGCCTCGCTCGATTCGAGCCTCGCCAATATCAGCGCCAAGTTCACGTTTCGCGGCACGGCTTCGCACGCGGCGTCGGCGCCTGAAAAGGGACGATCCGCTCTCGACGGCGTCATGCTGATGAACCACGCCGTCGAACTCCTCCGCGAGCATGTCCCGCAGGAAACGCGGCTGCACTACGTGATTACCAAGGGCGGCGCCGCGCCCAACATCGTGCCGGATCTGGCCCAGGTCTATCTCTACGCGCGCCATCCGCACATGACCGCACTCGACGCGATCTGGACGCGTGTATTGCGATGCGCCGAAGCCGCCGCGCTCGCCACCGAAACCGAAGTCGAAACCGAACTGGTGAGCTCGGTGTGGGACATTCTCCCCAACGACGCGCTCACGGCAATGCTGGACCGCAGCCTTCGCGAAGCCGGCGGCGTCACCTACGATGCCGATGAGCGCGCCTTCGCGGAGAAACTGCGAACGACGTTCGACGTTGCGGCCGCCCTCCCCCTGGGCAGCCAATCCGATATCCAACCCTCGAGCGGTTCGCGCGGACCCGGCGCATCCACCGATTCGGGCGACATCAGTTGGTTGCTGCCATCGGCGCAGTTCACCGCCGCCACCTACGTTCCCGGCACGCCTGGACACAGTTGGCAATCGACGGCGTGCGCCGGGTCGAGCATCGGGCGAAAGGGAATGCTCGTCGCCGCCAAGACGCTCGCCCTGGCCACGCTCGGCCTGGTTGCCGATCCGCGCGAGGTGGAACTCGCGCGCGCCGCGTTCGAGAAGCGCCGCGCAGGCGTAGTCTACCGGTCGCGCATTCCCGAAACGAACGGCCCTCCGCTCGACTACCGCAAATAAGCAGACCTACTTGCCCTCGGCCGCGCCGTAGGTCTGCACCTGTTTCTTCACCGCGGGAAGGCTGCGCAGATAGGCGTGGATCGCTCGAAGATCGTCCTCCCTCATCCCGGCGTAGACGTTCCAGGGCATCACGGTGTGGTCAGAGGCGGAAACGCCCGGCGGCAGCTCGCCGTTGGCATAGGCATGAAAGATTCGCACGAATGCATCCGCCTCTTCGGGCACCAGGTCGGTGCCGGGCGTGATGTTGGAAGCCCGCACCACACCCTGCCGCAGTGGAAATTCCTCTCCGCCGGAAAAGTCTTCTCCGTGGCAGGTGCTGCATCCGGCAATGGTCGCCATATGCTTTCCGTAGGCGAGCGGATCCGACGGCGCAACCGGCGCAACCGGTTCAGTCACCGGCCGCGGAACCCGCTCGATAAAGAAGCTCACCGGGAAGTCGATCTTCGCCGGCGGCGTCTTGCTCTCCTCCGGCGCGAGCGTCCGCAAATAAGCGACAATCGCGTACGCGTCTTCATCGGGCAACGATCGATACGCCGAATACGGCATGATCGGAAACAGCGCCCTTCCGTCTTTGCTCACCCCTTCGCGGATCGCGCGCAGAATCTCGTCGTCGCTCCAGGCGCCGATGCCCGCCGTCTTGCTCGATGTAATGTTGGCCGCGCAAACATGTCCGGGAAAGCCCATTTCCGGAGTGAAGCAGTGCCCGCCCGCGCCCTCCGGCCCCTTCGCGGGATGATTGCGCGCGCCCTCTTCGCGATCCGTATGGCAGTGCAGACATGCACTCACATTGCGGGCCAGATATTCCCCGCGCGCCAGCCGCTCCGGCGTCCGCGCGATCACGAGGTCCGTCACCGGCCGCTGCGCCGGCTTATGCGTGGCGACATAAACCGCGCCAGCCGCCACAATCGCCAGCAGCGGCAGCAGCACGAACTTCAGCATTCGTTTCATACCGTCTTTGTCCCTCTCAATCCCCTTCCGCGGCACCATCGCGAGCCTTCGTAAGACCATACTACAAATCGCGCGGCCTCCTGCTGTATCATGCAAGGGCAATGCAACGACGCAGCTTCCTGGCCGCGGCGCCGCTGATCGCACGGCGCCTGGGCGCGCAGTCGAGATCCCGCCCGAACGTCCTATTCATCACCGCCGACGATCTCGGTCTGCAGATGAGCAGCTACGGCGAAACACTCATCCAGACGCCGCACATGGACCGCTTGGCCGGCTCCGGCGTCCGCTTCCGCACCGCCTACGTCGTACAGGCGTCCTGCAGCCCCTCGCGCAGCGGCATGTTCACCGGCCTTTACCCGCACTCCAACGGCCAGTACGGCCTGGTGAACACCGGCCACAAACTCCACCAGCACCTCTACAAGGCCACCATTCCCTCTGTGCTGAAGCGCGCCGGCTACCGAACCGGCATCATCGGCAAACTGCACGTGGCGCCCGAAGACACCTTCCCGTTTGACGTGCGGGCCACCAACAGCGCCAACACGCGCAAGGTCCGCGACGTGGCCGCGCGCGCTGCCGAGTTCTGGAAAGGCGGGGGCGCAGATCCGTTTTTCCTGATGGTGAACTACTCCGATCCGCACGCGTTTCGCGATTCGCCCACCGCGTCGGAATGGTACTTCCCTCCGCAAGTGGACGGCCTTCCCGCGAGCCCGATCAAGCCCGGTCCCAAGACGCTATTCCCGTTCCAGCAGATCGACACCGAAGGCCAGCGCGTGCGAACCGCCAACTACTACAACGCCATCAAGCGGCTCGACGACGGCGTCGGCATGCTGATGGCCGAGCTCGACAAAACGGGCAAAGCCGACAACACGCTGGTCATCTTCATCGGCGATCACGGCCCTCCGTTTGCCCGCGGCAAGACCACCTGTTACGAATCCGGATTGCGCATCCCGTTCCTGGTCCGGTGGCCCGGCGTATCGAAGACCGGCGTGAGCGACGCCATGGTCTCCACCGTCGACATCGCCCCCACCATCTACGACGCCGCCGGCGTCGCTGCGCCGCTCGAACTCCACGGCCGTTCGCTCCGCCCGCAGGTGCGCAACCCCGGCGCGCGCGGCCGCCGCTACCTGGCCGGCGAGTTCCACATGCATGGATCTCGGCCGGTGTATCCACGCCGTGCGATTCGGGACGACCGTTACAAGCTGATCCACAATTTGCTCGCCGGAAAGGCGAAGCCATCCACGGGTATCGACGGCGATCACGCCTACGAGTGGTCCCGCGCCGCCGCCTATGACGGAACGCCGGTGCGCCGCGCCTTCGACACCTTCGCCGATCCGCCCGAGTTCGAGCTCTACGATCTGCGGGACGACCCGATCGAGTTCAACAACCTCGCAGGCAAGAGGGAGATCGCCGGCGTCGAGAAGAGGATGAAGACCGCCCTGCATCAGTGGCGGGTGGAGACGAAGGATCCGTGCCTGGATCCGGGCTTCATTCCCAGGCTCACCGCACCCGCCGGTTGAAACCGCATCGCGATGGCTTACAGTGAACAACTCGGCGGCCGCGTGCGGGCCATCCTGGGCGCGCATCCTTCCCTGGTGGAAAAGAAGATGTTCGGAGGCTTGGCATTTCTGCTCGACGGCCACATGTGCTGCGGGATTGTCGGTGAAGATCTCATGGTCCGCGTGGGCCCCGAAGCCGCCGATGAGGCGCTGGCGCAGCCGCACGCCCGGCCGATGGATTTCACGGGACGCCCGATGAAAGGCATGGTGTATGTGGCCGCGGAAGGCGTCGCCACGGCGCGCCAGTTGAAGGCTTGGGTGGGGCGCGGCGTGGCTTTCGCCTCCACGCTGCCGCCCAAGGACGCCGGCAGGAAAAAGAAGACTGCCGCTACTCGCCGATGATCTTCACCAGCACGCGCTTGCGCCGGTTGCCGTCGAACTCGCCGTAGAAGATCTGCTCCCAGGGGCCGAAGTCGAGCCGTCCGCCGGTGATCGCCACCACCACCTCGCGCCCCATCACTTGGCGCTTCATGTGGGCGTCGGCGTTGTCTTCGCCCGTCCGGTTGTGATGGTAGCCGGAGACCGGTTCGTGCGGAGCGAGTTTCTCGAGCCAGACGTCATAGTCATGATGCAGCCCACTCTCGTCATCGTTGATGAACACCGACGCGGTGATGTGCATCGCGTTCACCAGCGCCAGGCCTTCCCGCACGCCGGATTCGCGCAGGCACTCGTTCACCTGTGGGGTGATGTTCAAAAAGCCGCGCCGCCCCTTGACATCGAACCACAGTTCTTTTCGATAGCTTTTCACAATCGCCGCCGCCGCACCCTACCGAACTTCTAGCCCCACAACTCATTGATGGGACCGTACAAGTCCTGATCGGACTCCGGTACATAGTAGAAACCGCGCCCGAATGGATCATCGTACCGCACCGTCGTATAGTCGATGCCCATGGCCGAGTAGATCGTGGTCTCCACATCTTCCGGGCGGATGTCGCGATCGCGGGACCAGCCGGTCTCTTCCGTGCGCGCGCCGGTGGAGTCTGTGGATCCGATGGCGCGCCCGCCGCGGACGCCCGCCCCGGCGAACATGGCGAACTGCTGCGCATAGTGATCGCGCCCGGACTGCCCGGTAAGCCCGCCAACGGTGCGGCCGAACTCGCCCATCAACACCACCAGCGTCTCGTTGAGGATGCCGCTCGCTTTCATATCCGAGAGCATCTGCGACAGGCCGTCGTCGAGAATACGCGTCATCCGCGGCAGGTTCGTATCGTCGTAGATGTTCTGGTGGTGATCCCAGCTTCCGAAGTTGATCTGCACGTAGCGCGTGCCGCCGTTGGCCGCCAGCACCTTCGCCGCCACCAGGCAGGCGTTGCCGAAACCGGACGCTCCGTACCGCGCGGCTTCTTCCGGGGTAAACCGGAACGCCTGGTTTACGGCGTCGTTGTACATGAGCTGCCGGCCCTTCTCGTAGAATGCGTCATAGCCCTGCATCTCCGCGCTGTAGGGATTCTCCGTGCGCAGCTTCTTGTCCAGACTGCCGAGCAGTCCATATTTGCCGGCGAAGCGGGTTTCGCCGTCGGGGTTGGTGGTGTCGGGGAGGCCCGCCACCGCCGGCACGATCTTGAACGGCGCCCACTCCACCGGCATGTAGCCGGACCCGATGGCGTTGTTGGCGTTGAGGGCCATGAAGGTGGGAAACACCTGGCCGGTCTTGCGCTCCGCTTCTTTTTCCAGCGCGACGATGGAGCCGATGTTCGGCGCCACGTCGCCGAGCACACCGGCCGGGGAGCGCCCGATCTGCACCCAGGCCTGCGAGAGTGAGTGCTGGAGCGCCCAAGGCTTCACGCTACGGACGATCGCCATTTCGCCGAGATGTCCGCCAAGCTTCGGCATCAAGCCCGCCGGCCATCGGATGCCGTTGATCGTCTCCGGCTTCAGCAGCCCCATCGGGGTGCCGGGTGTTTCCTTGAAGTCAAAGGTATCCACCTGGCTGATGGCGCCGGTCATCAGCAGCATTACCACGTTTTTGGCGCGGTTGATGGTGGGCGCGCCCTGGCGCTCGATGCGCTGGCCGAATGCCGGCGCACCCATGATCGCGGACCCGGCGATGCCCGTCCCGAGCGCACGGAAAAAATGCCGCCGCGTCCAATAGGGCCGCGCGAAGAACTGCTTCACCGGATGCGGGCGGCGCGCATACTGTTTCTGAAAACGGATCTCGTTGGATGTCATCGCAGTGTCCCCCGATTGGCGATCAATAGTTATAGATGAAATCGACCTTGTTGTAGAGTGACCACAACAGGTCTTCCACGCGTTGCTGCCGGTTGCCCTGCGAGAGTGCCTCTACCGCCAATTCGGCCTCTGCGGCCTCCGGCTGGCGCGTGAGGACGGTTAGGAACATCTCCACCACGAGGGCGCGGTTATTGGCGGCGGTGTACTTGGTGAGCAGCTTCCGCGCGAGCGAGGCCGCGTCGCCCGTACCGGCCGCGCGCGTCCGCGCCTGTACGAAGCCGTCGTTCATCAGATTCAGCGCCTGCGCGATCGAGCCGTCGGTACGGCGCTCTTCCTCCACGCGATCTCCGCGCAGGAAGCTGTCGAGGAAGGAACCGCCGATCGTGGTCTGCGGCAACTGCATCGCCCAGTCCACGCGTCCGAACCCTCCGTTGACGTTGTATCCCTGCGGCCGGTTGCTCGTCTGCACGATGGCGTCCACGATCTCCTCGGCCCACAACCGCCGCACCAGTTTGCGCGCGAACAGCCGCTCGTACTCGGGCTTCCAGCCGCCGTCATAGCGCGCCGAAAGCTGGTAGGCTCCCGAGTTCGCGATCTGGCGCATGAGCGCCTGCAGATCGTAGCCGGATTCCCGGAAATCCCGCGCGAGCGCGTTCAGCAGGTCCGGATTGGTGGGCTGAATCGTCCACGGGTCCGGAGGCGGATTGGCCGGATCCATGCGGCCGGGGTCGAACTGACTCACCGGATCCACAATGCCGCGGGCGAAGAACTCCTTCCAGATGCGGTTCACCATCGCGCGCGCGAATTGTGGGTCTTCCACAAGGAACCGCGCCAACGCCTCACGGTAGTTCTCCCCGTTCGCCGGCGTGAGGCCCGCCGGTCCGAACGGATATTCGGGCGCGATCACGCTCAACGCGCCGATCGGCTTGCGCTCCGGGCGGTTGCCAGTAGTGGTGTTCAGCGCGTAGCCGGGGAGCCGCGGATTGTCAGCCACGGCGAAGTAGTTGCGCGGACCCCGATCCTGATTGGTCCGGATCGACCGGATGGCGGTCTTCGAGAAAAAGGCCGAAAGCTGCCACGAATCGCGCCGCGTGGCCTGCTTGCCCCACACGCTCAGCAAGTCGAGATGGCGCCGCCCGTCATGGCACAGCACGCAGTTCACGTGCGACATCCCGAGAAACTGCTCCGCCGTCTTGGCCGCCATCTGATCCCAGATGTCCTGCGCGGGGCCGCCGGTGACGCGATGGCCCACCATCCAGTTGATCTCCCCTTGCGAGAAGCTGTCATCGCCGCTCGCCGTGAGCAGTTCCCTCGCAATCCGGTCATACGGCTTGTTCACCGCGATCGATTGCCGTACCCAGTTGTGCAGCGCGTTGCGTCCCTCCGGATACCGCTGCACCTGGTTGTTGTTATCCACCACTTCGAGCAGGTCGTCAAAGAACATGGTCCACTTGTCCACCCACGCGGGTGACCCGATCAGCTCGTCGATGTAGCGGGCGCGGCGGTCCGCCGCCGGGGCATTGATGAAGCGGACTACGCGTTCATAGGTGGGGATGCGGCCGGTGAGATCGAGCGTCACCCGGCGCAGGAATTCATAGTCACCGGCCGGCGCGGCGGGCGCCACCCCAGCTTCCTCCATCGCCCGGAACAGATGGCTGTCGATGGTCCCCATTTCGGCCTGGGCGGGGGCCCTGTGTGTCGTTGTCTTGCCTCCGGCCTGACGGACGAAGTCCACCGTGACGCTGCTTGCGCGATAACGATCCCGCGGAAGCGCGGTCAGCCCCGATTCCCGTAGCCGATGGCCGCGGGGGCCGAACAACGCACACTCGGCGTGGATGACGCCTAGAGACGGTTCGGCCCCTGCGTCCGCCGCCTCCCCGGCGGCCGGCTGGCCGGATGCGAACCTCGCGCCCAACCCGGCCAGCACCAGTGCCGCGAATACCACTCCCCCGGTTTTGTTGCTCCGTGTCACTTGTTTTCTCCGCTTTCTATCGATTCTGATGACCGGTTCGCAATGATGAACACGGGCGGGCGCAAACAAGTTTCTGCCGATTTGTGGGGGGTCGGCTCAGAGCGGCCCGATCCTGTGACGGCATATGTGTTCCTGGCCCCATCGGGTCTTATCGGATGGGCCGGCACGGATCTTGAGCGGATGCGGGCGGAGAGGGATTACGCGTACAGTGGGGCGAGCTTCGGTATACCCGGCGCGCGCCCCACTCCAGTACGAACGGCGGAAATTAGAAGCGGTAGTAGAGGCCGAATTCCCAGACGCGCGCGTCGCTCAGCGTGCTGGTCAACCGTCCGAACGCCGTGCTGTTGATGTTCTGGTCCCCGAAGGAAAACGTCGGGTGGTTCCCCACGTTGTAGGCGTTGGCACGCAACTCCAGATAGTCCTTCTCGCGGATGTAGAACCGCTTCAGCAGCGACATGTCCATCGAGAACGCCCAGGGGCCGGAGAACATGCGCCGCTGCAACGCCCCCACCGCGCCCGGACCTGGATTGAAGAACAACTGCCCGGCATAGGGCGCCGCCGTATCGGAATTGACCCCGCGCCGGTCTGTGTTGATCGTGGCGCGGTCAATCAGATAGACGCCGTCGCCGTCTTTGCGGACGCCGAACCGCGAGTCGATTTCGCTCTTGGTCACCAGTGTGGTCGCCGTGTTCTTGTTCGTCGACCGGCCGCCGCGATTGAGCGTCCCGCGGTTGGAAAGCACCGAGAACGGGAACCCCGATTGCCACTGCATGATGCCGGCGACGATCCATCCCCCGAAGATCTGGTTCACAACGCCAGACCCGGCCGACCAGCGCTTGCCCTTGCCGAACGGCAGCTCGTAGCTGCCGTTGAACTTGATCGCGTGCGTAAGGTCAAATGGAGCGCGGGCCCGCTCGAGCGACGGATTGCCCAGGTCCAGATAAGGATCGAAACGGGACTGGGCGTCGCCCGTGTTGTCGGACAACACTTTGCCGAACGTGTAGTTGCCTTGGATATTCACCCCGTCGGATAACCGGCGCCGTACATCCATTTGCAGCGCATGATAGGTGGAGTTGCCGCCGCTGTTGATCACATTGGCGCCGAGGGCGTTCGGGTTGCGGAAGAAGTCCACCGGACCGTTCAAGCCGTTGGTCTGGTAGATGGTCCCGAGTTCGCCGGCATTGCCCTGGAGAATGTTGTTGATGACGGTGGCGTTGGTGAGCAGCCCGCCGCCGGGCAATTGGGGAAACACGGTGAGAGGCTGCGTGCCCGGCCCGGTATAGGAGGGCGCGTAGCGTCCGGTGGCCGCGAGAGAGGCGAAGCCATTGTTGCGCGCGCGGACGAAGTCATCCAAAAACCCGTTTTCCTTGATCACCACCTGGTTGTAGTCGAATGCGCGCAACAGCTGGGTGGCGTGGTTGCCCACATACCGGACCTCGATGATGTTGCGGCTGATCTCATGCTGCACGCCGATGGTCCACTGCTGCACGTAGGGCGTCTTCAGATTCGGGTCGGGGGAGCCGAGCGCGGCGGTAGGCGAGGCATCGTAGTTGTCGGCCTGGGTGCGCGGCACCTGGAACGCGGGTGTCGGGATGGGGACACCGCCCGATACGGTTACGCCGGCGAGACCGACGAGGTTGCTGTCCTGATTCAGGCCGGAGTTGGTGTTGGCATTGTTGCGGATTGCCGTCACCGCGTCATCGTTGAAAAACGAAATGCTATAGCCGCCGCGGATGGCCGTCTTGCCGTTGCCGAACGGATCCCAGGCGAAGCTGAGCGTCGGTGCGAAGTTGTTGCGGTCCGGCTTGTACATCGTTCGCCCGCCCACGCCCACGAAATCGAATTGCGCCAACGGGTCGAGCAGGGTTTCGATCACGTTGCCGTTCTTGAGCGCCGGAAGCAGCCAGAGATTGTCGCGCTCTTTCAGCACCGTCCAGTATTCGTAGCGGAGACCCAGGGTGAGAGTGAGGCCGGGCCGGACTTTCCAGCGGTCCTGCAGATACCCGGACCATGTGTCGTAAGAGAAATTGCGAACCTCTCCCGCACCAGGCACGAAACCGGACGTCCGGCTGGTCACATTGTACGACTGCACCGCGGAGCTGACGATGCCGCCCAAGGTCGAGTAGAGCGCATTGGCCTGGTTCACGTCTCCCGAGGTGGCCCCTGGAAGGTTGGCTGTGGTGAAGCCGGTGGCGTTCCGCGAGCTGATTCCCAGGTCGAGCGTCGGCACGATGCCCGCGTCGTTATAGGGCTGAATGCGGATGAGCTGCGTTTGGAAGCCGAAAGAGAACTCGTGTTTGCCTTTCAACCACGATGCGTTGTCCTGCATCGAGTAGGTGTTGGTGAAACGGCCCTGCGGCATGAAGTCATTCACCGGGTTGGTGAAAATGGTGTTGCCGATATGCACCGCCGGAGTTCCGGTGGCGGTGAACTTCGACGGGCTTCGCAGAAACCCGGCGCGCACTTCGTTGGTGAAGGTCGGGCTCGCCGTCCAGCGCCAGCCCGTACTCAGGAAATGCCGGTCGGTATCGGTGCCGTTGGGCGGAATCGGGGTGAAGAACTGGTCGGTGATGTCGGGCCGGTCATTGGTTTCTTTGGTGTAGTTGTACGTGGCGGTGAAACTATGGCTGGGGGACAGGTAGTAGTCGCCGCGGCCGACCGCTTGGCGCCGGAAGCCGTTTTCACGGGCGTTGAAGCGGTAGCCGCTCGTGTTGATGCCGTCGCCGGTGTCGGTGGAGTTGGGCTCGGGAAGCTGCTGTAGCAGGGCGGAGATGGCCGGGTCAATGGAGATGCCGCGCGCCGCGAGCAAACTGGTGGACGCCGAGCATCGCGCGCAGCCGAAAATGCCCTGGCGCGCCGATGGGGTCAACACCGTGTTGAGTTGCGTGCTCTGCTGCTTCAGCCTGTACTCTTCGTAGTTGGCGAAGAAGAACAGCTTGTCGCGGATGATGCGTCCTCCCAGCGATCCGCCCGGCTGGTTCAGGTTGAGGAACGGCACTTCCACACCAGCCCTGTTATTGAAGAACTCGTTGGCCGATACCGCGCTGTTGCGGTTGTACCAGTAGAGCGACCCGTGATAGTCGTTACTCCCCGATCGCGTCGAAAGCGAGATCTGCGCCGCCCCTCCCCCGATCGTCGTCCCCGCGTTGGCCACCGCCACCGTCATGTCGGAGATCTGCTCGATGGTCGGCCGGATCGGCATGAAGTCGAGCGAATTGGTCCGGATGAAGTTGTCCTGGATATTGATGCCGTCGAGGGTGACATTCGCGGCCGATGTGCGCAGCCCGTTGATCACCGTCGGTCCGCGGCCGCTGCTCACCCCCGCCTGCGTGTTGAACAACGTGCTGACCTGACGCCCGAAGGCAGGCAGGTTCTGGATCTGGTCCCGCGTGATGGTGGTGGTCAACTCGGAGTTAGTGAGTTGTACCGCCTGGACCTCGGCGGAAACCTCGATCACCTGCTCGGTGGAGGCCACCTCGAGCCTCACGAGCCCTAGCGAAACTTCCACCAGCGGATCCACCTTCACGCGCCGGTTGCTGTACTTCGCGAAACCGGGCTTGGACACCAGCAAGTCGTATGTCGCTGGCCGAAGCGCGGGAAAGGTAAAGAGCCCTTCGCTATTGGTCTCCGTGGAAAGGATCGCCTGGGCCCCGTCAGGTACCCGTACTTCCACGGCGACGCCCGGAATCGGCGCGCCCGTCGGGTCCACAACGGTCCCCGTGATGCGTCCATTCACCTGCGCAAAAACAAGCGCGGAAGACAAGAATAGCAGTGTAGCGGTTATTCCCCTAACCATGAAGCCAACTGTAGCACGGGATATGGCCTAGCAGTAACCCTACGCCCGTAACAGGCGTAAACCGTTGAAGGTAACCAGCAAAGTCGCCCCCATGTCCGCCGCCACCGCCATCCACAGGGTAGCCACTCCGAAAAATGCCAACACCAGGAACACCGCTTTGAGCGCCAAGGCTATTCCGACATTCTGCTGAATTACACCAACCGTCCGGCGCGCGTGTTTGATGAGAAAGGGCAATTTGTTGAGATGTCCCGACATTAGGACGACGTCGGCCGTCTCCATCACCACATCCATGCCCGTGGTGGCCAGCGCGATACCGAGCGAGGAGGCCGCCATCGCCTGCGCGTCGTTGACGCCGTCGCCCACCATCGCCACCTTACCGAAACGTTGCTTGAGCGCAACGATCGTGTCGGATTTATCGCCGGGCAGCAATTCCGACCGTACTTCGTCCACGCCGACATGCGCGCCTACCCGCTCCGCGGTCGCGCGATTGTCGCCGGTGAGCATGATCACCCGCTCGATGCCAGCCGCGCGCAGCCCTTGGACGGCCTCGATGGCGTCCTTCCGGATGGGGTCTTCGAGCGTCACCACCGCCCATGCCTCCCGATCGGTTCCGAACACCACCACGCTGCTTTCGCCCTGAGGCAGGCGGCCGCGGAGCGATTCCACGTCCAGCCCTTTTTCCGCCATCATGCGGAGGCTTCCCGCCCAGAACTTCTCTCCTTCCACCACGCCCTCGGCGCCCTTACCTTGATAAGAGTAGAAATCAGCCACTTCGAGCGGACGCACGCCGCGCTCATCGGCATACCGCAGCACCGCCCGCGCCAGCGGATGGCCGCTATGGGCTTCGAGCGCACCCAATCGCGCCAGCACCTGCTCTTCGGTATAACCGTTCAGGGGCGCGAGCGTTTTCACGTTCGGCTCGCCTCGGGTCAGAACACCGGTCTTGTCGAAAGCCACCACTTTCACCCGTGCCGCTTCCTCGAGAAACGCCCCGCCCTTCACCAGCACCCCGCGCCGGGCCGACGAGGCCAGCGCGGCGACGATGCTCACCGGCGTCGAAATCACGAGCGCGCAGGGGCAGGAGATCAGCAGGATCACCATCCCCTGATAAAACCAATCACCCCAATCCTTGCCGAGCGCGAGCGGCGGAAAGGTCGCCACGATCAGCGCCAGCATCATCATCGCCGGCGTGTAGTAGCGGGAGAACTTTTCGACGAACTGCTCCGATGGAGCTCGCCGGTGCTGCACGCCCTCCACCATCCGGATAATGCGGGCGAGCGTGGTGTCGGAGGAAGGATGCGTGATCAGCACATCGAGCGTGCCATCGCCGTTCATCGTGCCCGCATAAACCTTATCGCCCTTGGTTTTCCACACCGGGATGGATTCCCCGGTGATCATGGCCTGATTCACTTCCGAGTTTCCGGCCGCCACCTCGCCGTCGCACGGCACCCGTTCGCCCGGGCGCACACGCACCGTCGCGTTCACCTTCACCTGCGCGATGGGAACCCTGTGCTCGTGGTCCCCATGCACCACCGACGCTTCACCGGGCGCATACTCCATCAGTGCGGTTACGGCCTTGCGCGCCCGCGCCAGGCTGAACGTCTCGAGCAGCGCCGCGAGCGCGAACAGAAACGCGAGCGTGGCGCCTTCGATCCATTCGCCCAGATACATCGCGCCGAGCAGCGAAACAGTGACGAGCGCGTTCATATCCGGCTGCAGCCGCCGGAACGAGTACGCCGCCTTCGGCAGCACGAAGTAGCTGCCGGCCGCGATGGCGACAACGCACAACGCCACCACCGCCTTCGAGACATGATGGCCGGCGTGCTCATGGGCCAGTAGCGCGGTGACCAGATCGCCACTGGTGACGCCCTGCACCACCATCGCTCCCAACATCGAAGCTCCGCTCACCGCGGCAAGCGTCACTTTGCCGTAGGACTGCCAGAATCCGAGCGATTCGGTCTGCTCGGTCCACAACTCGCACCGCAGTCCGGTTTCCGAGACGGCTTTTTGGATTCGCGCCGGATCGATGGCGCCCGCGTCAAAGGCCACACGCATCTTACCGCGAACCACGTCGAAGGATAGATCCCCGATCCCGCGCTCGCGATCGAGCCGCTTGCGGATGAGCGAGACCTCTTCGGCACAGTCGAGGCCATGGACGCGGAAGTCTGCCTGGGTGGGGGTCACGGACGGTACTCCCTATTGTGACGCAACCAGCGGAGTCGAAGATTCACGCTACCCATTGACATCAAACCGCGAAAGTGACATCATGATGTTGCGATGCGAACCACGCTTGACATTGAACCCGACGTCATCGAAGCCGCCAAGTCGGTAGCGTCGTCGAGGGGGATTTCGCTGGGCAAGGCCATATCGGCATTGATCCGCGAATCCTTCGCCCGGCCGGTCCGGCTCGACTCCGAAGACGGGTTTCCGGTGATGCCGAGCGTGCCCGGCTCGATCTCGCTCGACAACCGTACTGTGGCCGAACTGCTCGACGAAGATGGGGAACTGGGCAGTTTCCTCGTGCGGCCTTCGTGATCCGGCTGCTGACGCCAACGTGCTCATTGCGATGGGCATGCCGGAACATTTGCACCACGTCCCGGCGCGCCGTTGGTTTCTCGAGCGGCGCCATGAGGGATGGGCCACGTGTCCGGTGACGCAATCCGCGTTCGTAAGGGTGTCGTGCCGCGTCACGGCCGGGGCGTTGCGGACGCCGGCCATTGCGATCGAGTTTCTTCGCGCGGCCACGGCGGATCGCCATCACTCTTTCTGGCCGATGGAGCAACCCATGACGGACCTCGGTCCGGAAATTCGGAAATTGCTCATCGGATCGAAGCAGGTTACCGACCTCATACTGCTCGATCTGGCATTGAAGCACAACGGCAGCCTGGCGACTTTCGACGCACGGCTGGTGAAGTCCGTGGCGGGGTCGCCCCGGTTGGCGGGCGCGGTGGAACTGGTTCCATCGACGTAGGGGCGGGTGTTCTCACCGCGCGAGTGAAACGCTCGCGTCAGTCAAATCACTATATGCTGATAGGGACCTTGCGGCCGGTGTGGCCGCCGGCCTGATGCCCGCCCGCCGCGGCGGAGAGCACCGAGGAACGAATGCCCTACGTCGCCAATTGCCGGCACGACATTTTTATCAGCTATTCGCACAAAGACGATCAGACGTGGATCGCGGCGTTTCAGCGCGGACTGGTGCAGGAACTGCGCGGCAAGCTGGGCGCGGACGCCAATCTGTGGCAGGACGCCAAGAACATCCGGTTCGGGCAGGATTGGGCCGAGGAGATCGAGGAGGCCATCGAGGGGTCGGCGGTCTTTGTCGCCATCCTCTCGCCGGGGTATCAGCAATCGGAATGGTGCTCGCGCGAGCGCAAGGCGTTCCTCCACCGCTTCGCGTCGCTCGACGACATGAAGGTGCCGTTGAAGTCAGGGTCGGCATACCGGTTTCTCAAGATCATCAAATGGCCGTGGGACAACGACGGGCATCTCGAGTTCTTCAGCGAGGCGCAGCACCTCGAGTTCTTCGTGCGGACGCCGGACGGCGTGGAGCGGGATCTGGTGCCGGGCACCGAGGCGTTCCGGGCGCGGCTCGAGGAGGCGGCCTATCACGTGGGCGCGGTGCTGAAGTCCATGCGCCGCATGGGCGAGGCGGTTTTTGTCGCCACGCCGTCGCTCGAGTTGAAGGACGAGGAGGCGGACCTGCGGAACGAGCTGCGCGCGCAGGGGTACGTGGTGCGTCCGGAAGCTCCGCTCGACGAACTGTATTCCGACAAGGCGATCCGCGACGAGATCGAGCCTTCGGAGTTATGCGTCCACCTGCTGGGCGCGGTGTACGACAAGTTCGCGGAGCGTCAACTGGATCTGGCGATCGAGTACGGCAAGCGCATCCTGTTCTGGGTATCGAGGGAAGCCGCGGCGACCAGCGATCCGCTCCAGAAGAAACTCATCGAGCGGGTGCGGAACGCCGAAGGCATCGCGATCCCGTTTACGCTGCTCGAGCATCAGCCGGTGCGATCCATGATCGGCGAGGTGCTG
This sequence comes from Bryobacteraceae bacterium, assembly GCA_041394885.1. Classification (GTDB taxonomy): domain Bacteria; phylum Acidobacteriota; class Terriglobia; order Bryobacterales; family Bryobacteraceae; genus DSOI01. The sequence continues at coordinate 80,808 of JAWKHI010000031.1, forward strand.
GGGACGCTGAAGCCACCTTCCACCGCCACGGCGCCGAAGCCGGACGGAACGCCGAGCGTATATATCGTGTGCGACCCGACTTCGAATGAAGACGCGGCGTTCGCGCGCACCTTGAGCGACCAGATCGTGAGCGCGGAAGGATTTCGCGTGTTCCTGCCGGAGGCCCGGCCGAGCAATGGCGCAACGATCGAACTGCAGCATCAGCAAAGGCTGCGGGAGTGCGACGGCGTATTGCTCTACCGGCGTACGGCGCCGCTCGAATGGCTGATCCAACAGGCTCCGAACGTGCTGTTGGCCGAGCAGATTCTGCAGCGGCCGCCGTTACGCTCGCGCGCGTTTCTGCTGGACGATCCGACGGCGCTGCAGAATTTTCCGAACGTCATCGAACGGGACGCCGATTTCAATCTGGGCGATCTGAAGCCGTTCCTCGGTCCGCTCAGAGGCATCGGGGAGGCGGGGGGCGCGAATGCCGGCGATTGATGTTGACCGCCGGATCGACCTGGGCGCGGCGCTGGCGCATCCGTTTCCCGGGCTGCGCCCGTTTGAGCCGAACGAATCGTTTCTGTTCTTCGGCCGCGAGGCGCATACACGGGAGCTGCTGCGCCGGCTGGGCGAACACCGGATGCTGGCGGTAGTGGGGACGTCGGGAAGCGGGAAATCGTCCCTCGTGCGCGCGGGGCTGCTGCCGGCGCTCTACAGCGGCCATCTGGCGGGCGCTGGAACGGGATGGCGGATCGCGGTGATGCGGCCGGGAAGCGCTCCGCTCGACGAACTGGCGAAATCGCTGGGCGCGGTGGGAGGCGAACCGGCGGCGGCGCTACGCGCGCGGCTGGGCAGCACGAGCCTGGGGCTGGTGGACGCGGCGCGAATGACAGTGGGCGCGTCGCGGGAGAACCTGCTGCTGGTTGTGGATCAATTCGAGGAGTTATTCCGCTTCCGGCGGGAACGGGAGACGGCCGATGGCGGGGCAGAAGCGTCGCTGTTCGTGGCGTCGCTGCTCGAAGCAGTGGAACAGTTGGAGACGCCAGTGTATGTGGCGATCACGATGCGATCGGACTTCCTGGGCGATTGTGCGCAGTTCACAGGGCTTCCCGAAGCGCTGAACCAGAGCCAGTATCTGATTCCAAGGCTGACGCGGGAACAGAGGCGCGAAGCCATCGAAGGTCCGGTTCGGGTGGCCGGAGCGGCGATCGCGCCACGGCTGGTGCAGCGGCTGCTCAACGACGCCGGCGACGATCCGGATCAATTGCCGATCCTGCAGCACGCGTTGATGTCGACGTTCCGGATCTGGAAGGAAGAAGGCGGACCGCAAATCGACTTGCGGCACTACGACAAGGCGGGCGGGCTTCGCGACGCACTGAACCGTCATGCCCAGAGCGCCTATTCGCGGCTGACCGAGGCGAGCGACCGGGCGCTGTGCGAGCGTATCTTCCGGTGCCTGACGACGACCGAAGCAGGGCGCGCGGTGCGGCGTCCGTCGCGGCTGGGACGCATCTACGGAGTGGTGGGCGCGGCCTCCGAGACCGAGCGGGAGCGCGTCCGGATGGTGCTGCGGCTCTTCATGGAAGCCGACAACAGCTTCCTCGTGGCGAGCGACCCGGCGCTGGGTGACGACGCGGTGATCGATATCTCGCACGAGAGCCTGATCCGGAAATGGGAGACGCTGCAGGACTGGGTGCGCGAGGAGGCCGAGAGCGCGAGCTGGTATCAGGACGTGCTGAACAGCGTCCGGCTGCGCAGGACGGCGGAGGGCGGATTGTGGGGCGATCCGGAATTGAGTACGGCGCTGCGGCGGAAGAAGACGGATGGATGGAACGAGGAGTGGGGGGAGCAGTACGGCGCGGGGGAATGGGCGGAGGCGGTGTCGTTTTTGGATGCGAGCGCGGCCAAACGGCGGCGGACGCGGTTAGTCGCGATGGCGATCGTACTGGTGCT
>JAWKHI010000032.1:0-79874 GCA_041394885.1 Bryobacteraceae bacterium
GCCCGTCCGCAAAGCTCACAAAAAAACATATCCGCCTCCAGACCGGCGTTCGGCCCAGCCGGGCCGAATTACCCAATACAGACCAATGGAGGACGGTGTACCGTGATCTTTCCAAAAAAATCCCACACCCGGATGCAGAAACGGCTCGGCGATCTACTCGGATCGGCCTCGAGCCAGCAATGGGTCACCCTCATTCAACTGCCCTTTTTGCCTTCCAAGGATCATGAGATCTGGTCCGCCGACGTCGCAGTCGTCAGCGCGAAGCGATGGTCGGAAGACGAGGAATGGCTTCTCGGCTCCCCCGAACTCGTCATCGAAGTCCTCTCCGCCGCCAACACGGCCTCGGAAATGCTCGACCGCGAACGGACCTGCTTCCGCGGCGGCTGCCGCGAGTTCTGGGAAGTCGATCCCGACCGCCGCCTGCTCCGCGTCTCCCACAAAGACGGCAAGAGCGCCACCTACGGCGCTGGCGAGCGGGTCCCCGTCTCCTTGTTCGGTAGCGTTAGCATTGCAGTGGAAGAAATTTTCTCAAACTGAAGGAACACCGTCCCCTTGTCCAGCCAACACATCCAAGTCACAGACCCGCTTATCCACTACATCCGCTCTGTCTCCCATCCCGAACCCGATCTCCTCCGCCGCCTCCGCGAGGAGACCGCCGCTGACCCCATGGCCCGCATGCAGATCACGCCCGAACAAGGCTGGCTGCTCCGCCTCCTCATCGGCCTCGTGGCCGCTCGGCGAACCATCGAGGTCGGCGTCTTCACCGGCTACAGTTCCACCTCCGTCGCCATGGCCCTCCCCGCCGATGGCAGCATCCTCGCCTGCGACATCAGCGACGCCTGGACCTCCATCGCCCGCCGCTATTGGCGCGAAGCCGGCGTCGAGCACAAAATCGACCTCCACCTCGCCCCAGCCCTCGAAACCCTCGACGCTCAACTCGCCCAAGGCAAGGCCGGGTCGTTTGACTTCGCCTTCATCGACGCCGACAAGACCGGTTACGCCGCCTACTACGATCGCTGCTTCGATCTCCTCCGCCCCGGCGGCCTCCTCGCCTTCGACAATACGCTCTGGTACGCCAAGGTGATCGACGACTCCGTCCAGGACGAAGACACCGTCGCTCTCCGCGCCTTCAATCGCAAACTCGCCGCCGACAACCGCATCGATCTCATCCTGCTTCCCATCGGCGACGGCCTCACCCTCGCCCGCAAGAGGTAGCCGCCGCTCACCGGATCCTAGCCTGGACCTATGATCGCCTGCCGCTCCCTCACCCGGCGATTCGGTAACCACGCCGCCGTCTCCGCCCTCGATCTCGACATCGCCCCCGGCGGGATCTGCGCCCTCCTCGGCCCCAACGGCGCCGGTAAGTCCACTACGATCAGATTGCTCACCGGCCTCCTCGAACCCACCGAAGGCACAGCCACCGTCAACGGACTCGACGTCGCCCGACATTCCCTCGAGATCCGCCGCATCGCCGGTGTCGTCCCCGAACACCTCGGCCTGTTCGACGCCCTCACCGTCGCCGAACACCTACGCCTCACCGCCGATGTTTGGGGCATCGATCGCCGTGAGGCCGCAGGCCGCGCCACCCATCTCCTCGCCGCCCTCGGGCTCGAACACGGCGCCGATACCTTCGCCGCCGAATGCTCCCATGGCATGCGCAAAAAGACCGCCCTCGCCATGGCCCTCCTCCCTAATCCCCGTGTCCTGTTCCTCGATGAACCCTTCGAAGGCCTGGACCCGGTGACGTCCAAGACCGTTCGTCAACTGTTTCAACTCCTCGCCGCCCGCGGCGTCACGATTCTGTTCACCTCCCACATCCTCCCCATCGTCGAGGAGATCGCCTCTCGCGTCGTATTCATCCGTGGCGGAGTCAAGGTCTGGGACTCCCTCAACGGCCACCGGCCCGCCTCCCTCGAAACCCACTACTTCCAACTCGTCGAGGCCCCCTCGCCCCAGGAACTTCCATGGCTCGGGTCTGGCCGGTAGTCGCCACCCTCGCCCGCGTCGTCCTTCGTGACCAACGCCGCCTCCAAGGCATCGCCTCCAACAACATTTTCTGGATCCTATTCCTGCTCCAGGGTTCGGGAGCTTTTCTGTTCGTCCTGATTGCCCTCGTCGCCTTGTTTCCCCTCTGTGCGGACCCTTTTCGCAAGATCCCGCCCGAGCGCGCCCGCCTATGGCCGCTCTCTCCGGCGGACCTTCGCCTGGTTCGCATCGCCTCACTCGCCGTCAGTCCGGCCGCCTGGATCGCCGCCGCCGCCATCGTCATCACCGGACGCCCACAATTCCTTCTGATCGCCCTGCTCCTCGCCGCCTTCGCCATCCCCTTTCCCCGTGCTCCCCTTTTCCGGTCCATCCCCGGCTTCCTTGGAGAACTCGTGCGAAAAAACATCCGCGAACTGCTCAGTCTCCTGGACCCCTACATCGCCTTCCTCCTCGCCGCCGCGGCCATTGCCTACCGCCTTGCGCGCCCGTCGCAAGTGCCGCCGGAAGCGCTCACCGCCATGTCCCTCATGGTCGTCGTGGTTCTCAGCACGTGCGCCCAGAACCTGTTCGCCCTCGACGCCGGTCCCGGCCTGGATCGCTACCGGCTCCTCCCCATCCCCGGCTGGCGCGTCCTGATGGCCAAACACGCCGCCTTGGCCCTGATCGCCGTTCCCTTGACCTTGCCCCTCGACCCCATCGCCGCCGCCGCCGGTCTGCTTGTCTCCCTTGGCGTCGGCAATCACATGGCCGTCACCAATCCCAGGCTTCAGCCGCGCGGCGGTATCACCGCCGGATCCCTGTTTCCCGGTCTCGTCCAGGTGGTTGCGGTGGTCACTGCCGGTCTCCATGCTACCCGTTCGGACCCTGACAACACCCTTTGGATCCTCGCGCCCTGCGCCGCCTTCTACCTCGCCTCCACCCTCCTCTACGGCTTCCGCCTGGACCGGCGTTCCAGCTAAAATTCCTCGCCCCACTGGACGGCGCGCTCCCCGTGTGTTATTTTTTTAATGATTAAACATTCTTTAATCAACAGGGAGGTCAGGATGTCCATGTCTCGCATCGCGATCGCTTTCGCTATCGCCGTCTCTTTCGCCGCGTCCGCAAGCGCCCAGGTAATCAAGGCGCAAATCCTCGGCTCGGTCACCGACACCACGCAGGCTGTCATCGCCGGTGCGGCAATCACACTTACCGAAACCGGGACCAACTTCAAGCGCGAAGGACAAACCAACGAAAGCGGCAACTACGTCTTCGTCAACCTTGACCCTGGGACGTATCAAGTCGAAGCATCGATGCCAGGCTTCACCCGCGCCGTCAAGACCGACATTGACCTGCGCCCCAACACCACCGTCCGTGTCAACGTCGAACTCTCCCCTGGCGTCGTCAGCGAAGTCGTCAACGTCAGCGCTGCCTCCGCTCCGCTGCTCCAGACTGATCGTGCCGACACCGGCGGCAAGATCGAGCAAAAACAGCTCCAGCAGATGCCCCTCCTGTTCAATCGCAACTACCAGGGTCTGCTCCTGCTGATTCCCGGCGTTGGCCGGCCCTTCCGTCCCCACTCCGTCTTCTACAATTCACAGGATTCGCTCTCGGTCCGCGTCAACGGCCAAGGCCGCCAGTTCAACAATTTCCAGATCGAAGGCATCGAGAACAAGATCGACAACGGCAACCTCACCGCTCTCGTCCCCCCAGCCGAAGCCATCCAGACCGTCGATATCTCCACCTCGAATTTCGACCCCGAATTCGGCAACGCAGGCGGCGCCGTCACCAACGTCACTCTCCGCAGTGGCACCAACGACTTTCATGGCAGCCTCTTTCACTACCACCGCAACGAGAATGTACAGGCCGTCCAGCCCTTCGCCCGCTTCAAGGCGCCCACCGTCTACAACCAATTTGGCGGCACCGGCGGCGGACGCATCGTACGCGACAAGATGTTCATCTTCGGCGACTATCAGGGCTCCCGGGACCAACTGGGTCAGGTGAATCTAGTCACGATTCCGAGCAACACCTTCCGCACCGGCGACCTCAGCGCCTCCCCCACCGTCATCTACGATCCCGCCACCGGCGCCGCCAACGGTAGCGGCCGCATGCCCTTCGCCGGCAAGATCATCCCTCAAAATCGCATCTCGCCCATCGCTCGCCGCGTCCTCGATTTCATTGAGGCGCCCAACCGCATCCCCGCCCGCGAAGGCCTGCAGAACTTCGAAAAGAGCACCGTTCGCGCCAAGAGCCTCAACCAGTTCGACATCAAGTATGACTGGGTCGTCACCGATAATGACCGCCTCACGGTCCGCTACAGCTATCAGAAAGCCTTCGTGAATGACCCCGGCCTCTACGGTCCCAACAACGGCATCTACGGCGGACCCCACGGCGGCGGCTTCTCCGGCACCGGACCCGCGCGCACCCAATCTCCGGGCATCAACTTTTCCAAGGTCTTCTCGCCCACCTTCGTCTGGGAGTCCCGTTTCGGCATCGTGCGCAATCGGAACGACGCTATTAACGCCGACCGCGGCCTCAAGACCTCCGAGGAAATCGGCATCCGCGGTGCTAATCTCGACGAATGGACCAGTGGCCTCTCCGACATCCGCATCAACGGTTACTCGTCGCCGATCGTGGGCTTCTCGCCGTCGCTCCCCTGGGCGCGCTCGGTGACATCGTTCGGATTCGTCAATAATTTCTCCAAGACCTTCGCCAACCACATCGTCCGGTTCGGTATGGATATCCGCCGCGAGCGCAATGACCTTCTGCAGACGCAGACCTTCAATCCCCGCGGCCGCTTCCAATATGAGCCCGGACAAACGTCGGACCTCAACGATCGGGCCCGCGGCTTCGCCAATGCCTTCGCTTCCTTCCTGCTGGACCTCCCCAATCTCAGCGGCCGCGACCTGCCCTATATCTTTCCCGCCCGCCGCGAACAGAACTTCAATTGGTACGTCCAGGACAAGTGGCAGTTCAGCCCGAAGCTGACCGTGGATATGGGCCTTCGCTACGAGATCCAACTCGGCAGCCGTCCTCGCCTCCCCGGTGGCTTCTCCAACTACAACTACTTCAACAACACGCTCGAACTCGCCGGGCTCGGGAATAACCCCCTCCGGCTCGCCGACACGAATTACAACAACTTCGGTCCGCGCCTCGGCCTCGCCTACCGCTTCAATGAGGCGACAGTCGTTCGCGCGGGCTACGGCATCAGCTTCATTCCCCGTTTCACCGCCCAGTTCAACTACCCGATTAACCAGAACAACGGCTATCCCGCGGCCAATGCCTTTGTCCCCTCCGATGTCCGGATGAGCACCGGATTCCCGGCGTTCCAAACCGTCGAGATCCCCTCGGACGGCATCATCAAGAATCCGCCGCTCAATAGCAACTTCAACAACACGCCGCGCAACCAACCCACTGGCTATGTCCAGAGCTGGAACATGGCTCTCCAACGCCAGCTTCCCGGTAACTTCGCCCTCGACCTTGCCTATGTCGGCAACCGCGGCGTCAACAACCAGACGAACTTCAACGTCAATGCCGCCACCGTGCCCGGCACCGGCAACGCCGGACGCCCGCTGTTCCAACAATTCCGCCGCGTCGGAAACACCAACGCCGTAATCGGAACCAACACCTGGTACCATGCCCTTCAGGCCAAGTTCGATCGCCGCTTCTCGCGAGGGTTGATGGTCACCACCGCCTATACGTGGTCCAAAGGGCTCAACTATGGCGAAGACATCGCCGGAATCGCCATCCCAATCTCGGTGGCGCTCAACAAAGGTCACATGAGTGACAATCGAACCCACACTTTTACCCAGAGCTACATGTATCAGCTCCCATTCGGCAAAGGTCAGCGATGGGCGCAGTCCGGCGCCGCCGCGTGGATCGCCGGTGGATGGGAATTCCAGGGGATCCTCAGCCTGATGACGGGAACTTGGTTCTCGCCCTCAGCCGCCGGATCGCTCCTGAACGCCCCGGGTAATTCCCAGCGCCCCAACTGGATCCGCGAAGTCTCCTATCTCGGCGGCACCGGCCCCGGACAGAAGTTCTTCTCCACTTCCTCCTTTGCCAACCCCGCCCAAAACACCCTGGGCAACGCGGGACGCAACATCCTGGAGGGCCCCGGAATCGTCAACCTCGACGCGTCGCTGTTCCGCAACATCGCCGTGCGCGAAGGCATTCAGTTGACTCTCCGCATCGAGAGCTTCAACCTGTCCAACACGCCCCACTTCAATAACCCCAATGGGAACTTTGCCTCGCCGCAATTTGGCGAAATCAACGGCGCCGCCGCCGATCAGCGCCAGTTCCAATTCGGCCTGACTCTCCGGTTCTAGCAATACCGGCGGGCTCCAGTCCCCGGCCGGGATCGTCGTCATGGCTGATTCCGGCCGCATCCTGCCATAATCAGGAGAGAAAAGGACCAAGCAAAAGGAGACGAGCAGGAATGGGCAGATTGGCATTCTTTCTGGGAGCGTCGCTGATGGCCGCCACCGGCTTTCCCGAGCCTGAAGTGGACCTGAAGGCCGCCGCCGGCAACCAGACGGTGGTCCTCGCCGGGGGCTGTTTCTGGTGTACCGAAGCCGTGTTCGAAATCGTCGACGGCGTGGAAGACGTGGTCTCGGGCTACGCCGGAGGCACCCGCGAAACCGCCAAGTACGACATCGTCTCAACCGGGCGCACCAAACATGCCGAGGCCATCCTCATCACCTACGATCCCGCGAAAACCAGTCTCGGCCAGTTGCTCAAGATATTCTTCAGCGTCGCCCACGATCCCACCTCGCTGAATCGCCAGGGCGCCGACGTCGGGCCGCAGTACCGGAGCGCGATTTTCTACGCGAATGAAGATCAGAAGAAAGTTGCCGAAGCCTACATCCGGCAGATCGACGACGCACACGTGCTGGACCGTCCTATCGTCACCAAACTCGAGCCCCTCGACAAGTTCTACACCGCGGAAGGCTATCATCAGGACTACGCGGGCCGCAATCGCAGCAACCCCTACATCGTCAACGTTTCCGACCCCAAGGTGCTGAAGCTGAAGAAGCTCTATCCGGGCTGCGTGCGCAAGCGGAAGTGAACCGGCCCGGCGGTGGATAACCGCGCCCGCCGCCCGCTCCGCCGTCGTCTTCCTGATCGGCTGCTTCCCCGCCATGACCTAACTCCCATACGGCCTGCTCCCCCATACGACCCAATGACTTCGCCCTCGCCTTTGACCGTCTGGAAAGCGGTACGTCTACCGCCCCTCTAACGGCAATTCCAGCCAGACGCCTCCGCTGCCTCATCAATCCACGAATCCCCGGAATCTCGTTAATGCCCCTTCGGGGCGCCCCGAAGGGAAGGGCCCGCATTTTTTTAGTTGCGCTCTATACATTAACGGATCTATACTTTTGAAGTCGACTTCAGGAGGTCACCCATGCGACTTGTCGCCGCTCTTCTCGTATTCCTGTGCGCCGCCGGCTCCGCCCGCGCTCAGGTGCTCAAGGCTCAGATCCTCGGCTCCGTCTCCGATAGCAGCAACGCCGTCATCGCCGGCGCATCCATCACCCTCGTCGAGACCGGAACCAACTTCAAGCGCGAAGCGCAATCCAACGAAAGCGGGAACTACGTCTTCGTCAACCTCGACCCCGGTACCTACCAGGTCGAAGCTTCCATGACCGGATTCAATCGCGCTGTCCGGACAGATATTGACCTCCGCCCCAACACCACCATTCGCGTCAACTTCGAACTCACCCCCGGCGTTGTCAGTGAAGTCGTCAACGTCAGCGCCGCCAACGCGCCCCTTCTTCAGACCGACCGCGCCGACACCGGCGGCAAGATCGAACAGCGCCAACTTCAGCAAATGCCTCTTCTGTTCAATCGCAACTACCAGGGGCTCATGCTGCTCATCCCCGGCGTCGGCCGTCCCTTCCGTCCCCACTCGGTCTTCTACAATTCGCAGGATTCGCTCTCGGTCCGCGTCAACGGCCAGGGCCGGCAGTTCAATAATTTCCAGATCGAAGGCATCGAGAACAAAATCGACAACGGCAACCTCACCGCGCTGGTCCCTCCCGCCGAAGCTATCCAGACCGTCGACATCTCCACCTCCAACTTCGATCCCGAATTCGGCAATGCCGGCGGCGCCGTCACCAACGTCACCCTGCGTAGCGGCACCAATGACTTCCATGGCAGCCTGTTTGAGTTCCACCGCAACGAAAACGTGCAGGCCATCCAGCCCTTCGCCCGGTTCAAGGCGCCTACCGTCTACAACCAATTCGGCGGCACCGGTGGCGGGCGCATCGTCCGCGACAAGATGTTCATTTTCGGCGACTATCAGGGCGCCCGGGACCAGCTTGGTCAGGTTAACCTCGTTACCATTCCCGGCCTCGACTTCCGCCGCGGCGATCTCTCCGGCTCCCCCACCACGATCTACGACCCCGCCACCGGCGCCGCCAACGGCAGCGGCCGCACCCCCTTCCCCGGCAAGATCATCCCCGCCAACCGCATCTCGCCCATCGCCCAGAAGATTCTCAGCTTCGTCGACGCGCCCAATCGCGCCGTCTCCCGGGAAGGCCTCCAGAACTACGAAAAGAACACCGTTCGCGGAAAGAGCCTCAACCAGTTCGATCTCAAGTACGACTGGGTCATCTCGAGCAATGATCGCCTCACGGTGCGCTACAGCTATCAGAAGGCCTTCGTCAATGACCCCGGCCTCTACGGCCCCAATAACGGCATCTACGGCGGCCCCCACGGCGGCGGCTTCTCCGGCACCGGCCCCGCGCGCACCCAGTCCCCCGGCATCAACTTTTCCAAGGTCATCAGCCCCACCTTCGTTTGGGAATCCCGCTTTGGCATTGTGAGAAATCGCAATGACGCTATTAATGCCGATACCGGTCTCAAGACCTCCGAGGATATCGGCATCAGGGGTGTGAACCTGGACGATTGGACCAGCGGCCTCACCGAAATTCGCATCAACGGCTACTCCTCGCCGATCGTCGGATTTTCCCCGTCGCTGCCCTGGGCCCGTTCGGTGACGTCGTTCGGCTTCGTCAACAATTTCTCGAAGACCTTCACCAATCACATCGTTCGCTTCGGTATGGATATCCGCCGCGAACGCAATGACCTCCTCCAGACGCAGACCTTCAATCCGCGCGGCCGATTCGAATACCAGCCCGGACAGACCTCCACCACTACAGACACCGCCCGCGGCTTCGGCAATGCCGTCGCCGCCTTTCTGCTCGACGTGCCCAATTTGGCCGGTCGCGATCTGCCTTACGTCTTTCCCGCCCGCCGCGAGCAGAACTTCAACTGGTACGTGCAGGACAAATGGCAGGTATCGCAGAAACTCACCCTCGACATGGGTCTCCGCTACGAAATCCAACTCGGCAGCCGACCGCGCCTGCCCGGCGGTTTCTCGAACTACAACTACTTCAACAACACGCTGGAGCTGTCCGGACTCGGCGATATCCCCATCCGCATCGCTGATCCCAACTACACCAACTTCGGTCCGCGCCTCGGGATCGCCTACCGGTTCAATGACGCCACCGTCGTCCGCGCCGGCTACGGAATCAGCTACATCCCGCGCTACACGGCGCAATTCAACTATCCGATCAATCAGAACAACGGTTATCCGGCGGCGAACGCATTCATTCCCTCCGATGTCCGCATGAGCACAGGATTCCCGGCGTTCCAGAACGTCGAGATCCCCTCGGACGGCATCATCCGCAACCCGCCGCTCAACAGCAATTTCAACAACACGCCGCGGAATCTTACCACTGCATATGTCCAAAGCTGGAACCTCGCTCTCCAGCGCCAGCTACCCGGCAACTTCGCCCTCGACGTAGCCTATGTCGGCAACCGCGGCGTCAATAACCAGACCAACCTCGATATCAACGCCTCGATGATTCCCGGGTCCGGTAACAACGGTCGTCCATTGTTCCAGGCCTTCCGCCGCGTGGCCACCACGAACGCCGTTATCGGCACCAACACCTGGTACCATGCCATGCAGGTGAAATTCGACCGGCGCTTCTCGGAAGGCCTCATGGTCACCACCGCCTACACCTGGTCCAAGGCACTGAATTACGGCGAAGATATCGCCGGGATCGCGATCCCCATTAGCGTCCCGCTCAACAAGGGCCGCATGAACGACAATCGCACCCATACCTTCACGCAGAGCTACATGTATCAGTTGCCCTTCGGCAAGGGTAAGAAATGGGCTAACTCCGGCGCCGCCGCTTGGGTCGCCGGCGGGTGGGAAGTTCAGGGCATCCTCAGCCTCATGACCGGCACCTGGTTTTCGCCCTCGGCCGCCGGATCCCTACTCAATGCCCCCGGCAACTCTCAGCGGCCCGATTGGATCGCCCCCATCAGCTACCTCGGCGGCGCGGGCCCCGGACAGAAGTTCTTCGACGTCACCGCCTTCCGCAATCCCGCCCAGAATACCCTCGGCAACACCGGCCGCAATGTTCTGGTCGGGCCCGGCATCGTCAACCTCGATGCCTCGCTGTTCCGCAACTTTGCCGTCCGCGAAGGCATGATGCTCACCTTGCGCGTGGAGAGTTTCAATTTCTCCAACACGCCGCACTTCAATAATCCCAACGGTAACTTCGCCTCGCCGCAGTTCGGCGAAATCAACGGAGCCGCCGCCGATCAGCGCCAATTCCAGTTTGGCCTGACCCTTCGCTTCTAAAGCGAATCGCCTCGCGTCATCGGACCCGCAGAAAGCGCTCCACCCCTAAGGCTCTAGGGGTGAAGCGCGCTTTGTGGATTGCTCCCTGAAAGTAGAACACCCGGTTGATCCGCACCCCCGCCGACGTGTGGCCCGGCCCATGCGGACCGAGATCCACCACGGCGGACCCCTCTAGTTTCCCGTCCACGTAGTTACGGAACTCCCGGCCGTCGTACACCGACGCCACATGGTGCCACTCGCCCAACGGGTGCAGCGCGTTCTTGTTCATCAGAGCCTTGCCGGAGCCGCCCGACTGGTTGAAGCTGTCGAGATACCACTGCTTGCCCACAACCCGGATTTCGAACAGCATCCTGTTGTTCGTATCGATCTCGGTGAGTGGATCCTGTTCGCTCAGGTGGAACCATCGCTGCTCATGCTGCCCGCCATCGGGCCGGAAAATCGCCTCTAGCGTGAACGCCCTCGCGCCCGCCAGCGGATGGTTCGCGATGAACAACGCATCGTCCACGCCATCGAACTGCACCGCCTTGCCGATCGGCGTGTCCACCACTTTCGGGTCTCCCAATACCGTCACCGCGTGCCCCCCGATCCGGTCCAGCCGGTCGAAGTTCCAAACCACCTGATCCCCAGCCGCGCGCGCCGCAGCCTCCGAGGCCGCTACCATCCGCTGCATCGGCGCGCGCGAGGCCGGCAGATACCGCAGCGCATTCTCGTAGTAGACCTTCCGCAGTACATCGTCGGGAAGCCCGATCCCCGATATCTTCCAACGCCCATGCAGTGGAGCCCCGGTTGCGGACCGGATCTGGGCCGGGTGATCGAAGTGCTCATCCAGCGTCTCGAGAAATCGCCAGTGAGGCACCCAGAATTCGTCGATGCCGCGCCGCGGGTTCCCATCGGTCCCGAACAGGATCCGGTTCTGATACTTCAGAAAGAACTCCCGCATCATCCGCGGCGCGCGACCCAGATCCTGCACCGATGCCGAGATCTCCACGTCCGCGTTCGGATACTTGTCGAGCAGCGCCCGCACCTTGTCCATGTCGTAATAAAGCATCGCGACGTGCGCATTCACGAACCTTGTCTTCGGATGCTTCGCATGCATGTTCTCCCGCGCCTTCTCGATTACCTCCATCGCCGGATGGCCGGTCTCGTAGTAATTGTTCGCGTTGTCGGTCCGCCACAGCCCCGCCTCGAACCGCTCGTTCTCCGGCCCGATCGGCCGGAACCGCCCATACGAATCGCTCGTGTGGATCATCACCGGTTTGTTGTGCCGGGCGCACGCCTCCCAAACCGCATCGAACCGCGCATCGTCGGCCTGAATGTAACTCCCGTCCTTGTTCTTCAACTCCAGCCCCAGCGCCTTGTTGATCTTCAGCCCCGCCGCCCCGGCTCGAAAGCAGCGTTCCAGTTCCGCCGCCGTGCGCACGGACCAGCCCGGCTCATTGATCCCCTCGAAGTCCACCCGCGCGAACTGTACGATCCGGTCCCGGAACGGCTCGCCCGTTCGCATTGCCTCGTCAAAGCTCGCGCCGAACCCCGCGTCCATGTTCGCGATCACCCCGACCCCGGTGTCGTCCATCAGGCGAACGAGCCTCGCATAGTCGTCCCGCGTGCGCAGCGTCCGGCCGTGAAAGTGGAAGTCCACCGCCGGATAGCGCGCCCGTGTGATGTCGGTGCGTGGCAGCTTGATCAGCGCCTTTGGCATCGCCGGAACCTCGGGGCCGCGCGATGGTGTTTGCGCCCACACCGCGGATGCGGCGAGCAGGAGAGCAGGGATTCTCATAGGGAGCATTCTGTCACAGCCGGTTGCTAAACTGAAGTTTCCCTCTGTGCCGGAATCGCCTGTATTCCCATCCCGCGCGGCTTCCTCGAAATCCGCGGCCAAGTCCGCTCGGGCCGCGAGTGTAGCCGCCAAACCGGCGGCGAACGACTCTATCGCCATCCGCGGTGCCCGCGTCCATAACCTGCAGAACCTCTCTCTCGAAATCCCGCACGAACAAATGACCGTCGTCACCGGAGTCTCCGGCTCCGGGAAGTCGTCGCTCGTGTTCGACACCATCTACGCCGAGGGACAACGCCGCTACGTCGAGTCGCTTTCCGCCTACGCCCGCCAGTTCCTGGACCGCATGGAGAAGCCCGACGTCGACGACATCGATGGCATCGCGCCCCCCATCGCCATCCGGCAGAAAAACACCACCCGCAACCCCCGCTCCACTGTCGCCACCTCCACCGAACTCTGGGATTACATGCGCCTCCTGTGGGCGCGGGCAGGACGCACCTTCTGCCCGCAATGCGGTGACCGCGTCAATCGCGACACCGTCGACGACGTCGCCGCCCAGATGCTGGCCGAGAAGTCCGGATCGCGCTGGTATGCGCTGTTTCCCATCGACTCCGCCGCATCCACCGATGCATTGCGGGACCGGCTCCTTGACCTTCGCACCAAGGGCTTCAATCGCCTCTACCAGAATGGCCGCGTCTTCGAGTTCTCCACGCCGGAATCCCTGCTCGAACTCGACTTCGCCAAGCCCGTCCACATCCTGGTGGACCGCCTCGCCCTCGGTGGCGCCTCTGACCTTCGACAACGCATCGTCGACGCGGTTGAATTGGCCTACCGTGAGTCCGGCGAAGTCATCTTCGAAGCCGCCAATGGCGACGCACGCCTCCGCTTCAGCGAGAAGTTCGCCTGCAAGAGTTGCGATCGCGCTTTTCAGGAACCGGAGCCGAACCTGTTCAGCTTCAATTCCCCCGCTGGCGCCTGCCCGCGCTGCCAGGGCTTCGGTAATACCATCGACTACGCCCCCGAACGCGTAATTCCAGACCCGTATCTTTCCCTCAAGGAAGGCGCCGTGCATCCCTGGTCGCGCCCCAACTACACCTGGGGACTCAAGGATTTTCTCCTCACCCACAAAGGCCGTCTCCGTCTCGATGTCCCCTACCACGGGCTCGACAAACAGGAGAAAGCCATCGTCTGGAAAGCGGTCCTCGCCTTCTTTGCGGAGGTGGAAGAAAAGAAGTACAAGGTGCAGGTGCGTGTCTTCCTCAGCCGCTATCGCGGCTACGCGCACTGTCCCGATTGCGATGGCGCCCGCCTGCGCCCGGAAGCGCTCTGGATTCGCGCCGGCGGTGAGACGATCGCCGAGACAGCTCGGAAAAACGTCGTTGAAGCCTTGGACTTCTTCGAGAGTATGGAACTATCGCGCGAGGAGGCCGCCATCGCCGGCAAGGTGCTGGTCGAGATTCGGCAGCGCCTGCGCTTCCTCAACGACGTTGGTCTCGACTACCTTACTCTTGACCGGCTCTCCGCCACGCTTTCCGGCGGCGAGGCCCAGCGCATCCAACTCGCCACCTGTCTCGGTTCCCGTCTCGTCGGCGCCACCTATGTGCTCGACGAACCCTCCATCGGTCTCCATCCCCGCGATACCGGCCGGCTCATCCGGATTCTTCACGAATTGCGGGATCTGGGCAATACGGTCCTGGTCGTCGAACATGACCCCGACATGATGCGCGCCGCCGACCATATCCTCGATCTTGGGCCTGGCGCCGGCGAGAACGGTGGCCGCATCGTATTCCACGGCACTCGCGCCGAGTTGTTCGATGGCTCTGCAAGCACCCTCACTGCACGCTACCTGCGCGGTGAACTCCAAACAGCGCCCCCGCGCGCCCCGCGCAAACCCAAGCCCCGCCGCACGGTGGCGATCGAAGGATGCCGCGCCCACAATCTCAAGAACATCGACGTCGAGATCCCACTCGATATGATGGTCGCCGTCACCGGAGTCTCCGGCTCCGGTAAGTCGACGCTCGTTCATGAGGTGATCCACAAGGCGCTCGGCGGTGTCCCTTCCGCGACGTTCAGCGGAGAAGAGGAAGCTTCGAGCGAAGACACCCCGCCGCAAAACTGGCGGGCGGTGATCGGCCGGAATCTGGTGGGCGCGGTGGTGCTGGTGGATCAATCCCCCATCGGCCGCACACCGCGCTCGAACCCGGTCACCTACATCAAGGCGTTCGACATCATTCGGGAACTGTTCGCTTCCACGCGCGACGCAGACCGCCGCGGCTACACTCCCGGCCACTTCTCGTTCAATATCCCAGGCGGACGCTGCGAAAACTGCCAGGGCGATGGTACGGTCACCGTCGAAATGCAGTTCCTCGCCGATGTCGAACTGGTGTGCGAGGAGTGTCACGGCACTCGCTACAAGCAAAGCATTCTCGAGATCCGATACCAGGGCAAGAACATTCACGAAGTGCTGGCGTTGACGGTGGCCGAAGCGATCTCGTTCTTCGCCACCGTGCCGAAGCTGGTCAACAAGCTGATGGTGTTGGCGGAGGTCGGGCTGGGATACCTGCGCCTGGGCCAGTCGGCCACGACTCTTTCCGGCGGCGAAGCCCAACGCGTCAAGCTCGCCTCGCATCTGGCCGGGAGTGTTTCCAAGGGGACGCTCTTCATTCTCGATGAGCCCACCACCGGCCTTCACTTCGACGACATCGCCCGCCTGCTCGACGCGTTCCAACGTCTGATTGCTGCCGGCGGCAGCCTGCTCATTATCGAGCACAACCTCGAAGTGATCCGCAACGCCGATTGGATCATTGACCTCGGCCCCGGCGGCGGCTATCGGGGCGGGGAAGTGGTGGTTACCGGGCCTCCGGCTGCGGTCGCGGCGTGCGAAGCTTCGTGGACGGGCCGGTTTCTCCGCGCGCTGTGACTTCCTCCACCCACGCCCGCGGCGCGCGTCTCCGCCGTCCCACCGTTGCGGCGGCAAAAGCCCCGGCTTTGACAGGGCCGCTCAGATCCGCTGGCACGCGGCGTTCCTGACCATGAGCGGTAATGCCCGTGCGGACCTCTCAGCGGACAAGCCCCTCGATCGCCTCCAACTCCCGGCCCGCGTCCCCGTATTTGCCCTGCGAGAACAACTCCCTGTATTTGCGCAACCGCTCGCGGATTTCACCGAGCCTGCGTTTGTCCTCGGCGCTCCCCTCCACCATCGCCGGGGCCCTGGCCGTGCCCGCCGTCTGTTGCGCTCTGCGCTCCACCAATTGCGATACGGCCCCGCCGGGCGCCGATACGCCCCGCACATGCGCGAGAGCTTCGAGCGCCTCTCCGTAGGTGTCGCGATACACAAGGTCATTCCCCATCGCCAGCACAACCTTCTTTAACTGCGGCATGCGCGCTTCCGCCGCTTGAATATAGATGGGCTCCACATACAGGAAAGAATCTTCCACCGGCAATACAAGCATCTGGCCGCGCAACACCGTCGATCCCTTTTGGCTCCACAGCGACAAATCCTTCGATATCTCCGGATCCTGATCGATGCGCGCTTCCATCTGCATCGGCCCAAACACAAGGGCCTGCTTCGACAGTTGCA
Organism: Bryobacteraceae bacterium; assembly: GCA_041394885.1. GTDB lineage: Bacteria > Acidobacteriota > Terriglobia > Bryobacterales > Bryobacteraceae > DSOI01. The sequence continues at coordinate 15,973 of JAWKHI010000032.1, forward strand.
GGAACACCAGCTCGCCCAGATGTTCCCCGTCGCATCGGGCCATCATGAGTCCGATCAGGTTATCTTTGTTCCGCGGTGTGAACGGCAGCAGCAGGAGAAACTCGGGTTCCGTCTCGCCCGGCAGCGTCCCCACGATGTAGGTGGGTGTCACCGGATTCGGCCGATTCTCGTTTCCATAAAGATTCCGGGCGATGTCCCAAACATCTTCCTTGTTGTAGAAGGTCTGCGGGTCTCGCATGTGGAACAGGCGATAAATCTCCGCCTGCGCGCGAAACAGCGTTTCCGGGTAGCGCAAATGCTGCCTTATGTTTGCCGGCATGGCTGAGAGCGGTTGAAATAGGTCCGGGAACAGGCGGCGATAGGCCTCCACCACGGGATCGGCCTCGTCGACGATATAGAGCGCGACGGTTCCGTTGTAGGCGTCCACGGTCGCCTTCACCGAGTTACGCAGGTAGTTGACGCGCTCTCCGTCAATTTGTATGTGGCTCGAGTAGGGGTGCGAGTTCGAATTCGTGTAGGCGTCCACGGTCCAGATCAGACGGCCCTCATCGGTCACTACCAGATACGGATCGGAGTCCCACTGCAGAAAACCCGCCACCGTCTTCAGCCGGTGCTCCACGTTGCGCCGGATGATCATGCGGCTGTCGTCGGTGAACAGATTCGTAAGGAGCACATTGAAGTCCGTATACCGGATGGCTACCGCGAGGCGAAGCAGCAGCGATGAAGCCGGGAAGCCACCTGTGCCTTCGTATCGCGTGAACACGCTCTCGTTGCCCGACGGATAACTGAACTCCTTCTGGCCCGACCGTACGAACAACGGCTCGTGCGTCACTTCGCCGTAGTAAATCTCTGGACGCGTCAGCTTCAGGCTCTTCGTGTTCAACTGCGGCGGGGCGTCCTGCACCAACAGATGCGGCAACCCATCCGCTGTGATCCGATTCGCTTCCGCCATCACCATGCCGTAGCCGTGGGTGTAAATAAAATGTGGATTGATCCAGCGGCTCTGCGCATCGGGCAGTTGGCGGATGTCGAGTTCGCGAGGCGTCAGCATCACCTGTCGCAGTTCGCCGTCGATGACATACCGGTCCACGTCGCTATCGGCGAATACATAATAGGGACGCAAAGCCTGGATCTGGGTAACGGTGTCGTGGAAGGCGCGCCAGTCCCAAAGCCGGATGTTGTCGATGATCGCCTTGTGCTTATTCATATCCGGCCGCGCATCCATCCGCGCCGAGAACTCTTTCTCCGAAACCCGCCTATCCAGCCCGAAGGCGGTCCGCGTTGCCTGGATGTGGCGGTCTATGTACTGCTTCTGCAATTGAATCTCGTTCGGACGCACATAAAGCGCGTTCACAGCGGGAGGCAGTACGGCGTACAAAGCGGCAGCGGCAGCCACCGTAATCACGACCTTCCACCGTCCGATCAGCACGCCGGCGGCCGAGATCAGGAAAGCGCCGATCAAGGCCCAAAGGAGCGGCAACCGGACATGTTCGTCCACGTAGTCGGCGCCGACGAGAAACCCGTGATCGCTCATCAGCAGGTCGTACCGGTTGAGAAACTGGTTGCCGGCCATCGCCAGAAGCCCAAGCGCCGCGGCTCCGCGGAGCAATCCTCCAGCCCACCCGCTTTCCAGGCGCAGCGCGCGAACGTCGAATTGGCCGCCCTGCGCGGCTACTTCGAGTTGCGCTTGAATCGGCGCCAGCCGGGCCGCCACCAGATATACGAGCGCCGTAACCACCGCCAGCGCCAACACAAACCCATACACAACCCGGTAGAAGGGAAGCGAAAACAAGTAGAACGCGAGCGGCTTGCCGAACATCGGATCCCGCCATGCTTCGGCTTCCCCTCCCACGCCCTGACCCCCGAACCATCGGACCACGGCGGCGGAATCGATCGACGCCGATGCCAGGAAGATCCCCGCAACCAGCGCAATCAGCACCGAAAGTCCGGCGAAGTTCGGCATGCCGCGCAGACTCCGTCCGCCATCTTTCAAGCCACGCGCCAGGGCCATCCACAGCGCCACGGACGCCAAAATTCCAGCCAAACCCACCGGCGCAACCCCGTAGATCAGCATGTTGTACCAGGTGGAGAGTTGACCGATTTCCTTCCACCATTCATAGTCGATCCAGGTACCCGCCAGAATCTGGCCACCGATGAGGACGAATAGCAGGAGGAATACGTACCGGAAAGGTTTCACGCATCTATCTTAGATGATCAAGCTCGCGGCACGGGTTTTTGCCGGCGCGGCAATGTGCTAGTCGAGTTATGTTAGGGCGTGGGCCGTTTCGATGTTTCGTTCAAGTCCCTCGCCGAGCGCAGTCCCCTGACGCTGCTGCGTCTGTTCGGGCACGCGCCGATCGAGTCCGATACGCGCGTAGTTGCCGTGGAGCGGGAGCTGGTCATGTCGATCAAGACCGTGGACCACGCGTTCCTGCTCGAAAGCCGCGGTGTCCGATGGCTCGAGCACTTCGAGGCGGAGTCGGTATTCTCTCCTGGCGACCTGATTCAGATTTGCCGCCGCGCCACGCTGCTGTCGATGAAGAACGACGCGCCGGTCTGGACCACTGTCGTCTTGTTGTCACGCCGGCACGCGCCCGCCGGGCTCGCAGGCGAAGTCGTTGAGGATCGGGGCTCCATCACACTCACTGGCAGGCCCCGCTTCGTCAAGCTCTGGGAAATGAGGCCCGACGTTGTCCTGGCCCAGGCCGACGTGGAGATCCTGCCCCTGGTCGGCGGGATGCGGGCAACACGGGAGGAACTCGCGGAGGCGATACGCAAGATGAATCAGGTGCCCGATCGCGAGTTGCGCGGCCGGCTCCGCGCCGAACTGGCGGTCTGGAGCAGCCTCAACTACAATGAAATCGAGGTCGAGGAGATACGGGCCAGAATGGGAATCACACTCGAAGAGCTACTGATGATCTCTCCACTGGGAGATCAATTGGTTCGCGAAGTCCGCGAGAAGGGCCTGCAAGAAGGGCTGGAGGAAGGCCGGCAGGAAGGCCGGCAGGAAGGCCGGCAGGAAGGCCGGCAGGAAGGCCGGCAGGAAGGCCGGCAGGAAGGCGAACTCGATGCGGCCCGCCGGGACTTGCTTCTGTTTGCCGACCTTCGTTTTCCCGGTCTGCTCGATCAGGCTCGCGTTGAGCAACTTGCGGACGTGCACGCGGTGCGTGCTCTATTCAAAGCATTGATTCTCGCCAATGACCCAGAGTCCGCGAAAGCCGCCGTCGCAAACCTGTTGAACTAGGCTTTCGAACTAGGCTACTCGATCCGGGACGTCCACACCACTTCGCCGCCCACCACGGTAGCCACCGGTCCGCCACGGAACTCCACCCCGTGAAACGGAGAGTTTTTGCTCTTGGACTGGCTCTTGTTCACGTCGTAGGTCCACACGGCTTCCGGGTCGAGAATCGTTACGTCGCCCGGCGACCCTTCCACGAGTTTCCCCCGATCGGCCATCCCCAACACGCCGGCCGGTCCGGTTGTGTAGAGCGCGATCATACGCATCAGCGAGATGCGGCCGGGATGCACCAGATGGCGCATGGTGACGCCAATCGCCGTCTCGAGTCCGGTGATTCCGAACGGGCACCGCTCGAACTCCTGCATCTTCTCATCGCCCGGGTGCGGCGCGTGGTCGGTGGCGATGACCTCCACCGTGCCGGACGCCAGGCCTGCTGCCACCGTCTCCACGTCATGACGTCCACGCAGCGGCGGTTTCATCTTGTAGTTGCTGTCGTACGGGATCGTCTCGTCATCGGTGATCGCGAAATGATGTGGGGTCGCTTCGCAGCTCACTTTCAGACCTTTCGATCGCGCGTAGGCCACCATGTTCACCGCGTGCGCGGTCGAAATGTGCGCCACGTGGAGCCGCGCGCCGGTCAACTCCGCCAGCAGGATGTCGCGGGCCACCATCACGTCTTCCGACGCGCCGGGGATCCCTCGCACCCCACGCCGGATGCTGGTGCAGCCTTCGTGCATATCGCCGCCCGCGCTCAGGTTGAGGTCCTCGCAATGATCGATAACCGGCAAATCCCACCCGTGCGCCAACTCCATCGCCCGCCGCATGACCCGCGAGTTCATCACCGGCCGGCCGTCGTCTGAGATCGCGACGATGCCGGCCTGCTTCATCGCGCCGATCGAGGCTAGCTCTTCGCCTTGGCTATTCTTGGTGATCGCGCCGATGGGAAACACATTCACCGGCGACAGCCGTCTCGCGCGCTCCACGATGAAACTGGTTACGGTCGCTTTGTCGTTCACCGGCATCGTGTTCGGCATGCAGCAAATGGAGGTGAAACCTCCCGCCGCGGCTGCTTTTCCGCCGGTCTCGATGGTCTCGGCGTACTCGAAGCCGGGCTCGCGCAGATGAACGTGCATGTCGATGAAGCCAGGCGCCACGATCAAGCCGCCCGCGTCGAAGGTGCGATCGGCCGAGTTAACGGCCAGATTCCCCACGCCGGCGATGCGCCCGTCCACCACCAGCACGTCGCCGATCTCGTCCCTTCGCGTCGCCGGATCCATGATCCGTCCGTGGCGAATCAGTAGCGAACTCATGACGCGTTCATCACCCTTTCGAGCACGGCCATCCGCACGGCGACACCGTTTTCCACCTGGTTCAGGATTACCGACCGCTGCGAGTCCGCTACTTCGCTTGCCAATTCCCGCCCCCGATTGATCGGTCCCGGATGCATCACCAGCACTTCCTGCCGCGCCAGGCCGATGTGCTCCAGGCGCAGACCGTAGAACTGGAAGTATTCGTTCGGAGGGAACGGTGTCTCATGCTGCCGCTCCAACTGAACGCGAAGCATCATGATCACGTCCGCGCCCGTGATTGCTTCCCGCATATCGTAGGTGAGCGTGCATCCGGGCGCCATTGCCTGCAGCCCGCCTGGCAACAGCGTCGGCGGACCGCACAACACGACATTTGCCCCGAACTTGCTCAACAGGTACAAGTTCGACCGCGCGACGCGGCTATGCGCGATGTCGCCGATGATGGCCACCCGCAGCCCCTCCAGCGAGGGCCGGTGATCCAGAATCGTCCTCGCGTCGAGCAGGGCCTGGGTGGGATGCTCATGCGTTCCGTCGCCTGCGTTGATGATCGGTGTCGGCAGGTGGCGCGCAAGAAAATGCGGAGCGCCGGACGCCGAGTGCCGCATTACGATCGCATTGGGTCGCATCGCGCCAAGTGTGTTCAACGTGTCCACCAGCGATTCGCCTTTCGAGGTGCTCGACGCCGACGCGCTGATGGAGATCGTATCGGCCCCCAGACGCTTGGCCGCGATCTCGAAACTTGTCCGCGTTCGGGTGGAAGCTTCGAAAAACAAGTTCACGATCATCCGCCCGCGCAGCAGGTCGTATTTCTTCGGCGCCTGAAAATCGCGCGCGCGGTCGAGAATCGTCTGGATCTCCTCGCGCCCCAGATCTTCGATGCCTAGCAGTCCCTTCGCCATGTTCGCCCGTTGACCGTTGACTGGATCAGTCGATCTTTTCTACCAAAAGAACCTTCTCCATGCCGTCGATTTCATCGAATTTCACTTCGATGATTTCGTTGGCAGCGGTTTGCACCTTCCGGCCTACGTAGGTCGCCTCGATCGGCAACTCACGCCAACCGCGATCGATCAGCGCCAATAAATGCACCCGCGCCGGCCGCCCCTGATCGAACAATGCGCCGAGCGCCGCCCGCACTGTTCGTCCGGTATAGAGCACATCGTCGATCAACACCACGTCCATGCCAGTCACGGAGAAGGGCAGTTCCGTGGTTTTCACCACCGGCTGATTCGACACCGTGGTCAAATCGTCACGATACAGATTGATGTCCAGGTCGCCCACCGGCACCGCGTGATTCTCGATGGATTGGATCTTCGCCGCCAGCCGCTGCGCCAGCGGCACGCCTCGCCGCCGGATTCCCACGAAGGCCAGCTTGGTGACATCGGTCGTCTTCTCCAGGATTTCGTGGGCGAGCCGGACTAGCGTCCGGTCAATCTCGCTCGCGCTCATCAGTTGCGCCTTCTCGCGGGTATGGGCCATGGGGTGAAACCGCATCGTAGCATGTCCCGCCGCCAATCTGTCGCCGTTGCGCCGACATTCTGTCGGCCCGCGTTCTGCAGGCGCCGCCTAAGCCCTTGATTTGTGGCCAAAGTCGGTTTGGCACGCCGGATGCCTAAGCAATAGTGGGATTTCCTCCCTGGCGGTCCTCGCCGGTTCTTCCGGCAGGGCCGTACGCTCGACAGACCCGCACCCGGTCTCTCTCCGGTCTTCCGGGTGCGGGATTTTTTTCTCCATTGACGCGCTTGCCGCCTGTAGTAGGGCGCCCGAAGTAGCGAAGAAGTAGGATCGCTCGACAGCCTCGACGCAGGCCTGCTTTGATACCCTTGCTAAATGCCTCTGTTCTTGTTGCTGCTAGCGGCCACTGTCTCGGCGCAGACCCTTCCCCGTCCTGAATATCCGGAGCCTCGATTCGAACGTCCGCTCTGGCAATCGCTCAACGGAAGTTGGGAATTCGACTTCGACAACGAGAACCGAGGCGTGGAACAGGGCTGGCCATCGGGCAAGAAATCGCTACCCCGACGCATTGCCGTGCCCTTCTGTCCGGAATCGAAGCAAAGCGGCATTGGCGACACCGGCTTCCATCCCTGGGTCTGGTATCGACGCTCGTTTGACATCCCCGCGGCCTGGAGCGGCAAGCGGACGCTCCTGCACTTCGGCGCCGTCGACTATCGGGCTTGGGTTTGGGTGAATGGTCAGCTTGCCGGTAGCCACACCGGCGGCAACACGCCGTTCCGCTTCGATATTACGCCGCTGTTGACGCCCGGCTCGAACACCGTCGTCGTTCGCGCCGAGGATCCACCCACGGACCGCACCATCCCCCGCGGCAAACAGTTCTGGCTCCCCAAATCGCGCGGCATCTTTTACACCCGCACCACCGGCATCTGGCAGCCTGTCTGGCTCGAGGCCGTCGGCGACGCCTATTTTGACCGTGTTCGCGCCAATGCATCCATGGATGGGGAAGCTCGATTCGAAGCGCGGCTGGCGCGCTACGCGCCCGGGCTGCAGTTCTCGGTCACCATTCGCGACGGCGATCGCGTCGCGGCGTCAGCCACCGTTCCCGCCGACGATCCGGCTACCTTCGTTGACCTCCGCGTTCGCAACCCGCGCCTGTGGTACGTCAACCAGCCCAACTTGTACGACGTCACCTACGAAGTCCGCCGCGGCGACACCGTGCTCGACACCGTCAACAGCTACATCGGATTCCGGACGGTTTCGGTCGGCGGAGGGCGGGTGTTGATCAACGGCCGGCCTACCTACATCAAGATGCTGCTTGACCAGGGCTACTGGCCCGATTCGCTGCTCACTCCTCCCTCCGACGACGCGATCCGTTTCGACATCAAGGCGTCCATGGACATGGGCTTCAACGGCGTCCGCAAGCACCAGAAGCTCGAAGATCCGCGATTTCTCTATTGGGCCGACAAGATGGGATTTCTGGTCTCCGATGAAATGGCCAACGCCTATGAATACGATGCCGACTATGCCGCCCGCTTCACGCGCGAATGGATCGAAACCGTGGAGCGCGACGTGAGCCATCCGTCGGTGATCATGTGGGTGCCCATCAACGAAAGCTGGGGCGTGCCCAACCTTGCCGACTCTGCCCAACAGGCGCACTTGAAAGCGCTCTATTGGCTCACGAAGTCGCTTGACCCCACTCGACCCGTGATCGACAACGACGGTTGGGAACACGTCGACACGATGGACCTTTTCACGATTCACGACTATACCGGCACCGGCCCAGCGTTCTACGAGAAATACAAGGATCTGGGAAAACCGGCCGCCTCGGTTCCCAACAACGGCCGCGCGATTTTCGCGCCTGGCTATTCCTACAACGGCACGCCATTCCTGCTTTCGGAGTTCGGCGGGATCGCCTATGTGCCGGAAGGAGCGCGCGTGCCCGGCGGCGCGTGGGGCTATGCTGGCACAGAAAAATCCGCCGATTCCGCCATGGCGAGGCTCACCGGGCTCTATCAGGCGATCGCCCGCATCCCCGCCATCGCCGGCATCTGTTACACGCAGATCACCGACGTCGAGCAGGAGGTCAACGGCTTGATGACCTATGACCGGAAGCTGAAATTCGATCCGGCCAAGGTGAAGGAGCTCAACGATCTGCTGCGCTAGCCCTCCGCTTGCAGCCGGCTTCGGCCCGCACCTACACTTGAAGTAACGATGCGGCAATTCTCCGTCCTTGTGCTGACTCTATGCGTGTCTCCATTCTGCGTTGCCCAGGAAGGCGTCACCCCGGCTTGGCAGCTCCGCTCGTCCCTGGATGCGCTGGTCGCGCATACCAAACGCCTCGCTCCGCTGCTCGAAGAAACCAAGCCCGCCGAATGGGTGAAAGACGGGGCTTCTGGCACCTACATCGAGCAATCCGCCTCCGCACGGAACGAAATTGAATACGTTACCCGCGCTGCCGCCGCGCTGTCGGCGGACCCGGAAAAGATGAGCCTCGCTCTCGAGGTTTACCTCAAACTAGAGACGCTCGAGATGCTTCTCGATTCCCTGAGCGAAGGCGTGCGCCGCTATCAAAATCCCGCGCTGGCGGACCTCATCCAAGGCGTGGTGGCTGAAAACGGCGTCAATCGCGCGCGCCTCCGCAACTATCTTTCCGAGCTCGTAGTCAACAAGGAACTCGAGCTCCGCATCATGAATGAAGAGGCGCAGCGCTGCCGCGGGCAAGTGATCCGGCAGCCGAAACCCGCCGCGAAGAAAAAGTGAACCAAATGGACAAGAACCGAATGGAACAGAACCAATGACACCGGCCGGCAACTCCAACACCTTCGAGTGCACGATCTGCGGCGAGGCATCCACAACCATCTGCCGCGCCTGCACCCGCGACACCTGTCCTAACCACCTTTGCGGAAAATGCCAAGGCTGCTCCGATTGCTGCCGCTGCGACGTTCCCCTCGACGGATCCGACGCCGGATAGCCGCTTGCGTTTGTTCAGGCTCGCCGCGCTCTACTTCGCGATCGTCTTTGGCACAGGCTTTCTCCTCGGTCCCATTCGCTTGCTGGTGCTCGTTCCCCGTCTCGGATCGCGCTGGGCAGAACTCGCCGAAATGCCGGTGATGCTCGCCGCGATCGTCTGCGCTGCGCGATGGATCGTCCGCCGAACAGCGCCGCCTCTCCCGCGCCGCTCCTGGCAGGGGGTCGGTTTGATCGCTCTCGTGTTGATGCTCGCCGCTGAGTTTGGGCTCGTCCTCCAGCTGCGCGGCATCCCGCTGGCTGAGTATTTCGCCACGCGCGACCCTGTCTCCGCCACCGCGTACTATTTGTCTCTTCTGGCCTTCGCCGCAATGCCTGCTGAGTTCGCGCGCCGGCAGCGGCGCTAACGCCGTATCCTTAAGGCAGCGCGAACGCGAGCACGTTCCCTCCGGCCGCGATGGCCACGTACTGCTTCCCGTCCACCGTGTAGGTCATCGGCGACGCTTTCCATTGTTGCCCCGTCGGAAAATGCCAAAGCGTTTTTCCGTTGCGTGCATCCACCGCGGCGAAGGTTCCGCCCGTTTCGCCGTAAAAGACCAATCCTCCGTCCGTCGACAACACGCCCGAGTAGTTCGCCTCCGGCGGGCCGGCCTGCCGGATCTCCCAGGCGATCTTGCCGGTTTCGATGTCGAGCGCGCGCAGGAACTTCGCCGGAGGATTCGCTGGATCGTGCAGCGGAATGTAGCCGCCGAAGCCGGCCTTGCGGTACAGGTTGCAGTCCTCCACCGCCATCACGTAGAACAGCCGTGTTCCCGGATGATAGGCCGTCGAGTACCAATTGGTCGCGCCGCGCACAGCCGGACACGTCCTGGTTCCCGCCGCCGTCGGCTCATTGCCTGGAAGAAGAACCGGCCGGCCATCCTTGCCGATGCCGCTCGCCCAGGTGATGTTGTTCACGAACGCCTCACCCAGCAGAAACTCACCGGTCGTCCGGTCCAGCACGTAGTAGAATCCGTTCCGGTTGGCTTGCAGCAGCAGCTTGCGGTCCCGCCCGCGGAAGCGTGCATCCACAAGCACCAAGGGTTCCGTGGCGTCCCAGTCATGTAGGTCATGCGGAGTGTATTGGAAGTGCCAACGCAGCTTGCCGGTCTTCGCCTCCAACGCCACCACGCAATTGGTGTAGAGGTTGTCGCCGCCGCGCTCGTCTCCGTCAGTGTCGGGAAAAGGATTTCCCGTCGGCCAATACAATAATCCGGACTCAGGATCGTAGGACCCGGTCAGCCACGTTGCGCCGCCGCCGGTCTCGATCGCCTTCCCTTGCCACGTCTCAGACCCCGGCTCGCCGGGCTGCGGAATCGTCCGGAACCGCCAAACCTCCTCCCCCGTCGTGGCGCGGTAGGCCACCAGGAAACCCAGCAACGGACCGTCGCCGCCCGCCATCCCCGAAATCACCAGATCGTTCACCACCATCGGCGCCGCCGTCGCTCCGAACTTACCTGCCGTCTTCGGCATCACCGTTTCCCAAAGCAGCGCCCCCGTAAGCCGATGCAGACACAGCAAGTGGGCGTTGTCGGTGGCGAAAAACACACGGTCGCCGAGCAGCGCCACGCCCCGCGTGGCGCCCTTGGCCGCGTCTCCCGCGATCGTGTTGGCCGCGGTCCGTGCGCGGACGTAGCACCATAGCTCGCGGCCCGTTCGGGCCGAAAGGGCGCAGACCTGATTGGGTCCGGACATGTACATCACGCCGTCGCTGACGACCGGCGTCGCTTCCAGCCCGTTGTAGGGGATCGAGTAGCTCCACTGCAACTGCAGCCGTCCGGCATTCTGCGTGTCGATTTGCTCGAGCGTGCTGTGCCGGTTTCCCGATGGCAGGCCATGGTAGCCGGGCCATTCCCCCCGCGCCGGATGCAGAACCGCCCGCTGCTCCGCTTCCGTCACCGGCTCCACTTCGCCGGCAACTGGCCCGGGCGTCACGCCGCCCAACCGCGCCAGGTATGCCAGAAGGTCACGGCGCACCGCCGCCGATGCCCCTGCGAGTGCCGGCATGATCGGCTTGGCCTCGAACGTCAGGCTGCGATATTGCGTATCGGTGAGAGTGTGAATGCGCCCGTCCGGCGTCTGCAGGATCACGTCGTGTTTGCCCTCGCTCCGTGCGAAGCCGCGCAGCTTCGTCCCGTCGCGCAACTCGACATTCGCCATGCGCCACGGCGCCTGCGGGCAGAACGCCCACCCCGGGCAAGACGCGGCCGATCGCGAGCCGCTCTGCGACGCCGGATCGTCGAGCATCGCCTCTATCTCGCGCAACGTCAATTGCCGCCCCACCGCCGAAAGATCCGGACCATTCGCCTTTCCCCGTCCCCGCACCATGTGGCAGCCGCCGCAGTTTCCCTTCCCGAAAAAGAATCGCTCCCCGGCGCCAGGGTCCCCACTGGGCGGCGCCTCGAACGCGGAGACGTTGAATGCGCGCACGTATTCGGCCAGCGCGTCGAGTTGATCGCCGGGTAACGGGAAAGCAGGCATCCCGCCGCTGGTTCCGTTCCGGATCAGGTCGCGAATCTGCCCTGACGAACGCCGGCGCAGAGACCGGCTCTCCACCAATCCAGGGCCCCGATCGGTCCCCGCCAGAGAATCGCCATGGCAGCCCGCGCAGAGATTGCCGTACACCGGCGGCGCCGCTGGCGTCGGCGACGCGCCTGTTTGAGCGAAGCCCGCCGCGGCAACCGCCAAAGCCAGCGCGGCAGCCTTACCCCCCGATCGCATACATCGGCCGGGGCGGCGGAACGAACTGCGTCGAATTGATCTCATGCCCTATCCACTTGCGGTGCACCGTGCTCCGTATGACTTCGGCGATGTGCTCGTCCGGCGATCCGTCGCGCAACACCGCCTTCACGTCCGTTTCCTCGATCGCGAAAAGACAATATCGCAGATTTCCATCCGCGGTCAGCCGCAGCCGGTTGCAGTTCAGGCAGAACGGTTTTGTCACCGAAGCGATGAAACCCACTCGCCCCACGCCGTCAGCGAATCGGAATTCGGTGGCCGGCGCGCGCGGGTCGGCGTCCGCCACCGCCTCCAGCGGACCAATCTCCTCCGCCAGCATCTCCAGCATCCGGTCCATGGTAAGCACCTTGTCACGAAGCCAAAGCCCCTGCGCGTCCAGCGGCATGAATTCGATGTACCGGATCTCGATGCCGCGCTCGCGTCCGAATCGGGCCAGCGGCACGATATCGGGCTCCACCAGATCCTTCACCGCCACCGCGTTGATCTTGATCGGGCCGTACCCCAAGCGAAGACACGCATCGATGCCCGCCATCACACGGTCGAAATCGTCGCGCCGCGTGATGTGCCGGAACCGCTCCCGGTCGAGCGTATCCAGGTGGACGTTGAGGCGCCGCAACCCGGCGTCGTGGAGTGCGCCCGCCTGCTCGGCCAGCAGCACGCCGTTGGTGGTGAGCGCGATGTCCTCGATGCCCTCGATCGCCGCCAGTTCCCGGATCAGAAATGGAAGGTCCTTCCGCACCAACGGCTCGCCCCCCGTGACGCGAATCTTGCGGATGCCCAATCCCGCGGCTACTCGCGCCACCCGCGCGATCTCCTCGAAACTCAGGATCTCGGCGCGCGGAACGAACTTCACGTCCTGCTCCGGCATGCAATAAAAGCACCGGATGTTGCAGCGGTCGGTCACACTAATCCGGAGATTGTCGTGCAGCCGTCCGAACGTGTCGGTCAGGGACATCTATTTCACGGCCAGCATGCGTTCGAGCGGAACGAGCGCGCGGCGCATCAGGTCCTCGTCCAGCTCCACGCGCGGTTCCAGGTCCCGCAGGCAGTTATAGACCTTCTCGAGCGTGTTGAGCTTCATGTACGGGCATTCGCTGCAGTTGCAGTTTTCGTTCGGAACGAAATAGAAGGTTTTGTCCGGTGCGCCGCGCTCCAGCGAAAAGCGGACGCCGCTCTCGGTCATCACGATGATCTCGTCGCGCGGAGCCGTCTTGCACCAATCGATGATGCCCGAGGTGGAGCCGATGTAGTCGGCCAGCCGCAATACGTCGGCCGGGCACTCCGGGTGCGCCGCCACCAGTGCGTCCGGATGCTCCGCCTTCAACTTCGTCAGCCGCCGCGCCGGAAACGTCGAATGCACGATGCAGGCGCCCTGCCAGATCCTCATGTTTTCGCGCCCGGTCTGCTTCTTCACGTAATTGCCCAGGTTGACGTCGGGCAGGAACAGGATCGGCTTTTCGGCCGGGATGGAATTCACCACCCCCACCGCGTTGCGCGACGTGCACAGGATGTCGCTTTCCGCCTTCACCGCCACGGACGTGTTGATGTAGCTGACGATGACGTGATCCGGATGCAGCTTCTTGAACGCCCGCACCTGCTCGGCCGAGCAGGCGTCCACCAGCGAACAGCCGGCGTCTTTGTCCGGCACCACCACGATACGTTCGGGGTTCAGAACCTTTGCCGCTTCGGCCATGAACCAGACGCCGCAAAAGGCGATCACGTCACCCTGGAATTCCTTGGCCTTGCGCGCCAGTTCGAGAGAATCGCCGATGGCGTCGGCGAGCTCCTGAATCTCGGCTTCCTGGTAGTGATGCGCGAGGATCACAGCCTTGCGCTGCTTCTTGAGGGCAAGAATCTCTTCGGCGATGGAGGGTGTGGCGATCATGATTCCGGTTTGATTTTATTGTAAGGCTTCGACCCAGCCGCCTAAGGAAGCCGCCCCCGCAGCACCCGCAACTCCCGTGCCGCCACCCGGCCCACTTCCACGTCGGCGTCCCGCGTCAGATTCTCGATCACCGGCACCGTCGCCTCGTCTCCGCTCCGCGCCAGGATCTCCGCCAGGTGGATCTTCTCGTCCTTGGTCCGCTGATTGATCACTCCGTATAGCGCCTCGCGCACCGGCTTGTCGTAGCACAACTCCCGCAGATACGCCGCCGCCACTCCCTGCCACGATGCGGAATTCAACGTGTTGATCAAATACTGCAGCGGGCTGAACTCGCTGATGCCGTGCCCGCCCAGATTCACCAGCGCGAACGCCAGCGCCAGCCGCGGCTTCATCTTCTTCTCAGACGCAAACAGCAAACGCAGTTTCTCGGAATCGGAAGGCTGCTTTAGCCGCGCGTAGCCCTCCGCTGCGGACGCCCGGATGTCATCCTCCCTGTCCCCGATGTATTGGTCGAACAAGTACCGGTTGCTCTCGTCCGGGAGCATCGACACCGCAGTCAAAGCCGCCGCCCGTATATTCTCCTTCTTGGACCGCTGCAAGACCTCCCGCAAATTCGGCAACGCGTCCTTGTTCCGCAGCAGGCCCGTTGTCTCGATGGCCGTCAACTGCACTTTTTCATTCGGGTCCAAGAGCAAAAAACCGATTCCGGGCGCCGTCTCCGGGTCGCGGATCTTCTGCAGCGCCACCAGAGACTCGTACATCAACTGTGTGTCCTTCGATCGCAGTGCGTCCACCAGTTCCGGCGTCGCCGCGCGCGCCCGCAACACCCTGCCGCTCGAGCCGCGTTGGCTCTCGCCGTCAGGCTCGACCCGGATTTCACCAGCGCCGCGATCGCCTTCGTCACGTCCTCCCGCGGCTCCAGGTACCCGGCGATCACCTGGTCGTTGGTATCGCTGAACTTGCCCTTGATGCCCCGGCCCAGACGCTTGATGTTGCCGGACAAGCCCGTCTGCACGTATCCCGGGTAGTAAAAGTTGACCAGACCGTCCGTGGCCCGGATCTGGATCTCCTCGTCGTTGTCGCGGCTGGCCTCGATGAGCGGATCCAGGCTCTTCTGCGTGCCGGCCGAGACGATCGCCTTCACGGCTTCCCGCCGCACATCGTCATCGGAGTCCTTCAGATACCCGGCCAGTTCAGGCAGTGCGCCCGCGCCCTGCTTTTCCAACTCTCCGATATTCTTGATTCTTTCCTTGGGATCGGACTGGGCCAGCAGCGCCACGGCGGCGGCAACGAGAAAGGCAACTCGACGCATGTTTCTATTGTTGCAGGATCCGACCCCGATGCGCCCTGCTAGTCTCGGCAGCGCCGGGCCGCGCTACAATGAAATGAGGGTTTAGTGAACCACGACGCGCAAATGCCGATTGAGGAGGAGTACCTGCACGCTGCCGCGCTTCTCGCCGTTGGTCTGGAGCCCGTTGCTCCGCCCTCGCGCCTGCGCGCGCGCGTGCTGGCCGCCGCCGCACCCTCCCACGAACCTCGCACCAAGCCATCCGGCTTCGAGGAAGCGCTGCCTGGCTTCTCCGTTTTGCGGGCCGATCGCCGCCCCTGGACGCGGACGCCCTTCCCCGGCGTTGATTTCCTGACGCTCTCCTTCGATCGCGAAACCTCGCTTGCCACCAATCTCCTTCGTCTCGCGCCCGGAGCGGTGTTCCCCGCCCATCGTCATTCCAGGGGAGAGCAGTGCTGGGTGATCGAAGGCGAAGTCCGCCACACCGATGGCTCCCTTTCGGCCCGCGCGGGCGATTTTTTCGTCGCCAAGCCGGGAACCGATCACTGCGCCATCACCAGCGAACAAGGATGCCTTCTGTTGATCGTGTCCTCGGCGCAAGACTACGTCCGGTAGTCTCAGTCCTCCGGTTCCTTCACCGTCACAATCCGGTCCGCTTCCACATCCGTCAGCTTGGTGATCCGTCCTGAACGCCACCGCACAGTCACCGTATCCACGCGCGATTGCGTCCCGAGTCCGAAATGGAGACGAGGGTCATTGGCCGAAGCGAAGCTCCCGCCCGCCTTCGCCTCGCGGATCTGGGTGGCGCCGGTTGTGCTCACCGTCACGCGCGCACCCACGCCGAACCGGTTCGCGCGGCCCTCCAGTTTCACCATCAGCCAGTGCGCCGCGCCCGGTGTCCGGTTCATCAGCAGCGACGGGGCTGCGTCCATTTCCGCCACCGCAATGTCGACGCGGCCGTCGTTGTCGAAGTCCGCGAACGCCGCTCCGCGGCTCGATCGCGTCTCCCCCACGGCGCCCGCCGGTGTCAATCTCGATGATCCATCGTTGACAAAGAGCCGATTCGGCTGGCGGAAGCTCGTGTTGATGCGCACGCGGTCCACTTGCGGATAGATATGGCCGCTGGCGGTGAAGATGTCCTTCCAGCCGTCATTGTTGAAATCGAAAAAACCCACCCCCCAACTGAGGTCGCGCCAGGAGTCCTGCACCAGACCCGCGGCGTGGGAATCGTCCTGAAACCGTCCGCCGCCCCGGTTACGATACAGCGTATTGTAGTCGTCAGAGAAATTGGTTACCAGCAAGTCGAGCCGGCCGTCGTTGTCGATGTCTTCGAACTCTACACCCATGCAGGCTTGCTCTTTGCCCTCGTCGCTGAACGCCACCCCCGCTTCGATTGCGGCGTCGGTGAACGTGCCATCGCCATTGTTGCGGTACAGGTAATTCGGCGTGCTGTCGTTGGCCACGAACAGATCCGGATCTCCGTCGTCGTCATAATCGCCCCAGGCCGCTCCCAGCCCGTAGTACCCCGCCGCGTCGGCCACACCGGCGGACTTCGAGATATCGGTGAACGTGCCGTCACCGTTATTGCGGTAAAGCGCATCGCCGGAGCCCTTCAGTCCACGGGGGCCGCAGGCCACGGGAATACCGAGATACAGGCAGAACTTGCCCTCCGTCGGGAGGTTGTTCAGGTCATAGTCGAGATAGTTGGCCACGAACAGGTCGAGGTCGCCGTCGCCGTCGAAGTCCGCCGCGGCTGCCGCGGACGACCATCGCGCATCGCCTACTCCCGCTTTCGCCGTGCCGTCCCGAAACGTGCCGTCACCGTTGTTGAGATACAGTACGTTCGGGCCGAAGTTGACCACGTACAGGTCCGCGAGGCCATCGTTGTCGAAGTCCGCCGCCAGCGCCCCCTTCCCCCATGCGCGCTGGTTCGCCACGCCTGCCTTGACGGCGGTGTCGACAAAGGTGCCGTCGCCCCGGTTTCGATAAAGCGCCGCGTGCTGCGGGATACGGCCGCTTCGCGCCGCGGCGATCGTCGTCCCGTTGGGGATATAGAGGTCCATCCACCCGTCATTGTCGTAGTCGAGCACCGCCATACCTCCGCCGATCGATTCCACTAGGAATCGCTTCTCGACGGCGTCGCCGCTGGTGAGCCGCAAGGTTAGCCCGGCTTGCGCGGCGGTGTCGGTAAAGACCGGGGTCACCGGACCGGGGCTCTGCGCGGTGAGCAGGGCTGCAATGGCAATCAGACGCGCTGGCATCCGTCCCATACTCATGGCGCCGGCCGCCGGTAACTTTGAAACTTGATCTGGCCCGGAGCCGCGGAGCGCTCGCGGCGCGCCAACTCGGCCGCCTCCGCGGCCAGAGCCTTCGCCTCCGCCGCACGGCCCGATTCGAACAGCACCCGCACCAGCATGTTCTTCGGCGACGGATCGGCCGGCGTCAGTTCGATGGTCCGCCGCAGCCGTGCTTCGGCCTGCTCCCGCTTGCCCAGCCGCAACAGGCATCGCGCCAGGGCGAACTGCGCCGGCGCGTCGGCCGGCATCGCCTTCGCCGCCGCGTCGAGGTCCGGCTCGGCCGCCTGCCACTCTCCCAGCGCCATTCGCGCCAATCCGCGCACCAGAAGCGCCGGGGCGTAACCCGCGTTGGCGGCGAGCTCGGCATCGATGTCTCCGATCGCCTCCTGCAACCGTCCGAGCCCATAGCGGGTCATGCCCCGGTGAAAGTTCGCCAGCGGTGTCTTCGGATCAATGGACACGGCACGATCGAAGGCCTCCAGCGCCTCTTCGCCGCGATGCACATTATGCAGTGCCCGGCCCAGGTTCAGGATCGCCTCCACGTCCCCCGGAGCCAACTCCGCCGCGCGGCTCAGGTGGCGCAGTGCCGCTTCGTTGTCGCCCCCATCCAACTGAGCCATCCCCTCGCCCAGATGCGCGCTTTCGAGCAACGCAGCCACCTTCTCATCGTCCGGCCAGCGTCGATGCGCCGGTTCGAGGATCTCGGTGGCCTCCAGAAACCGCTTCTCCCGGCCCGCATGCGTCCCGGCGGTCAGGTAGAACCGCTTTTCGGCCGGATAGCGTTTCAACCCGGCCCTGGCCGCCCGGTACAAGCCAACGGCGTCGCCTTGCAGTTGATAGACGCCGCAAAGCATGAGATGCGCTTCCACCGGCGCCGATGCCTGCTGCGTGCATTGGCGCAGCGCACTCTCGGCCGCGGTGAGGTCCCGCCGGCGCAGAGCTTCGGTTCCTTCCGCGCAAGGATCGGCCGGCCAACCCGTGCCGCCGGACAGGATTGCCAGCAGAGTAATCGCATAACTTTGCGGAATCTTCATCTTTATGAAAATAAGGGCTTTATGTCTTGCGCCGCCCGGCGTGCTTACTGTATAGTTCAGAACAGTCTGGTCAGTAAGTGCATAGGGGTCTATGATGAATCAATCTACACGATTAGTCCTTCTGTCTCTGGTCTCCTTGAGCCTGTTCGCGCAAGGCGAACGCGGCACTTTCAACGGTACCATCTCGGATCCGACCGGCGCCGTGATTCCCGCCGCCACGGTCAAGGCGCGCAACACCGAAACCGGCATTGAGGCCGCCGCGGAAACCACCACCGCCGGCGTCTATCGCATGCCCTATCTTTCCCCCGGCACCTACACGATCAGCGTCGCCGCGCCAGGGTTCAAGACGTCGGTCCGCGAGAACATCGTCCTCGCCGTCGCACAGACGCTGACGGTCGACTTTACCGTGGAAGTGGGTCAGGTCACCGATTCGGTCACCGTCTCCTCCGAGCCGCCGCTCCTCGAGACTGGCACCGCTGAAATCGGGTCCTACGTGTCAAAGAAGGAGTTCGACACTTGGCCCATCACGGTCGGCGACGGACGCCGTCAGATCCAGCAATTCATCTTCACGTCACTCCCGGGAACGGTGGGAGGCACGTTCCAGGGTTCAATCAACGGTGGCCAGTATTACTCCCACGAGATCCTGATCGATGGCATTTCGATCGGCCGGTTTGACCTCCAGGGCGGGTCCAACAACGAGTTCAGCCCTTCGGCGGAAGCGGTGTCGCAATTCAAGCTCCAAACCGGCACCGTCAGCGCGCAGTACACCGGCGCGCAAACATCGGTCGCCAACTTCGCCACCAAGAGTGGCACCAACTCCCTGCACGGTAGCGGTTACTGGTACATCCAGAACGACGCCTTGCGCGCCAACGGCTGGAACAACAACGCCTCCGGCATCAAGCGGCAGCCATTCAAGCAGAATAACTATGGCTACTCGGTGGGCGGGCCGGTCATGTTCCCCAAAGTTTATGACGGCCGTAACAAAACGTTCTTCTTTCACAACCTCGAGCGCACCAAGGTGAAGGACTATCGATCGACCAGCTTCACCCAACTCCCCATTCCGGAATTCAAGCAGGGTAACTTCTCCCGCCTGTTCAACAGCGCTTTCACCGGAAACGCCAATTCCGGCACCATGGTGGGAACCGACGCCGCCGGGCGCTCCGTTCAGTTCGGTGCGATCTACGACCCCTCCTCCGCTCGCCAGGTCGGCAACACCTGGGTGCGCGATCCGTTCCCCGGTAACATCGTCCCGCAGGGACGCTGGAGTCCGGTAGCGGCCAAAATCGTCAACGAGGTCGGTATCGACGATCCGCTGTTTGATTCGATGCTGAACAACATGCCGGCCATCGGCGCCTGCTGCCCGAACTTCAACGAGTGGATGCTCAACCTCAAAGGCGACCACAATTTCAGTTCCTCTAATCGCATTTCCGCCCTCTACAACCGCAATTTCCGCGAGCGCAACAATTCGCCCGGTGGACGCTGGGGCGTTCCTCCCGGACGGCCCACCGGCGTCTATCAGTTGCAGAAAACCCCCGGCACCGCGGTCCGCTTGTCCTGGGATTCCACCGTGCGGCCGACCATTCTCAACCACGCCGCCATCGGCTACAACCGCTTTGGCAACGCCAATGAGAGCGTCTTTGTGGATCAGGACTGGCCTTCCAAAATCGGCCTGCAAAACGTTCCCGGCACCACCTTCCCCACTCTCGTTTTCGGCGGGCAGCCGTTCCAGGGCGGCGGCATCGGCGCCGGTGGGCGTCTCGGTTCCGGCAACGCTGGCCTCGGCTACAACGGCAGCACCATTCTCCAGGACGATGTCACCATCATCCACGGCAAGCATAACTTCAAGGTCGGCATGGAGCACCGGCGGTATTACTACAACAACCGCAATAAGTCCGGCTCCGGTAACTTCAATTTCTCACCCGATCAGACCGCCCTTCCGGGCTTCCTCAACCAGACCGGGCACTCCTTCGCCAGTTTTCTGCTGGGCGCGGTCCAAAGCACCAACCGATCCGTCAACGTCGCCAATCCCGGCTATCGCTGGCGCAACGTCGGCTTCTATTTCATGGACGACTGGAAGGCTTCCAAGAAGCTGACCGTGAACGTCGGCCTGCGCTGGGAGATCACCGGCGGCCTCATCGAAGTGGCCGGCCGGATGTCGGGCGTCGATCTGTCTCTTCCCAACCCCGGCGCCGCAAACCGCCTCGGTGCGCTCGTTTTCGTCGAGGATCAGAACCGCAAGGGCTTCATGAGCACTTACTGGAAACAGATCTCGCCGAAACTCGGCCTCGCGTATGAGGTCAACGAGAAACTCGTGGTCCGCGGCGGCTATGGCATCAATAACATGCCGCCCAACATGAACGGCTTCAGCTTCCCGGGTACGCTCGGCTACAACGGCGCCATCAACGTCAATTCGTCCAATACGCAATTGCGCTTCGCCCAGGAGCCGGTCATGTATCTCCAGGATCGCTACCCGGACTTTACCGCTACTCTGCCGAACAAGAACCCGGCGCTTTCCAATGGGCTCGGCATCGGCTACATCGGACCGGATTCCAACCGGCTGGCTTACACCCAGAACTGGAACGTCGGCATCCAGTATCAACTGCCGGCCTCCACCGTTCTCGAGATCAACTACATCGGCAATAAAGGAACGCGCCTGGAAGCCGACGGTTACGGAGAACTCAATTCGCTGCCGGTGAGCACGCTCGCTCTCGGCAACATCCTGGGCGATCAGTGGTCGCCCGCCACTGGGATCCCGCAGCCGTTCCCGGGCTTCGCTGGCCGTGTCAATCAGGCGCTGCGCCCCTACCCGCAGTTCACCAGCGTCAGCCAGATCTTCAACCCCTGGGGTAACTCGCTCTATAACTCGCTCCAGGTCCAGGCGACGCGGCACTGGCGCGGCGGCCTCTCGGTTCTGGCCGCCTACACATGGTCCAAAGCGCTTGGGCTCACCTCGAGCGCGATCGATGGCGAGCAGCCGTCCGACCAGTTCAACCGCGGGCTGGACCGCACCATCACTTCCTTCAACATCCCCCATTTCTTCAAGGGAACCTGGATCTACGAACTGCCCATCGGCAACGGCAAGCTCATCAACGTGCCCGGCACCATGGGCAAGATACTCGGCGGCTGGCAGCTCACCGGCAACCACCAGATCCGATCCGGTTTCCCTGTGTCCATCGGGACCGGCGGCATCAGCAATCCCTTCGGAGCCGCCCGCGCCGACTATGTGTCGGGGCAGAACATCGTCATCGACGGAGGTGCCCCCATCGTGTTCCGCGGCTCCCGCGGCGCGCCTTCCTACCTGAACGTGGGTGCTTTTTCGAATCCACCGGTGCATCCCGGCGGCAACAACATCATCACGCGCCTGGGCACGCTCTCCAAGTTCCTGCCTAACGTGCGGGACCGCCATCTCGTCACCGAAGATCTGGCCCTTCAGAAGATTTTCCAGCTCGACGAGCATCGCAGCTTCGAAATCCGCGGCGTGTTCCTGAACCCGTTCAACCGCCACGGCGTCGGTGGACTGGTCACCAACATCACCAACCCGTTCTTCGGCCAGTACACGGGTGTGCAGTTGGGCGGACGCAACATCGAGCTGTCGGCCCGCGTGACGTTCTAGCTCCTCGAACGGTGCGGGCTGAAGCCGAGCGAGGCCCGCATCGTCGGAAATGGCTAATCGTTTAAGAATTAAGCTTCTTAAACATTGATTGACTATAATTCATTAAGCCTATATCGTTTCCTGTAAGGCCTGCCTGAGGCGGGACCTTCAGGAGGCGGTCTATGCGTACGATCCGGGTCTTTCTGTTTGTTTCCACGGCAGTTGCCTTCCTTCATGCTCAGGGTGAACGTGGCACGTTCAACGGCACCATCGGTGATCCAACCGGAGCCGTTATCCCCGCGGCCAGCGTGAAGGCCCGCAATAATGCCACCGGCGTCGAGGCGACCTCGGAAACGACGACCGCCGGCGTTTACCGGATGCCGTACCTTTCCCCCGGCACCTACACCATCACCGTCACCGCGCCAGGATTCAAGACCGCTGTCCGCGAGAACGTGATCCTCGCTGTCGCGCAGACCCTCACCATCGACTTTACTCTCGAAGTGGGCCAAGTCAGTGACTCGGTCACGGTTTCCTCCGAACCTCCCTTGCTCGAAACCGGCACCGCCGAAATCGGCTCCTATGTCTCGAAAAAGGAGTTCGACACATGGCCCATCACGGTCGGCGACGGCCGGCGCCAGATTCAGCAGTTCATCTTCACCTCGTTGCCCGGCACCGTCGGCAGCACCTTCCAGGGCTCCATCAATGGCGGCCAATACTACTCCCACGAGATTCTCATCGACGGCATCTCGGTGGGCCGGTTCGATCTGCAAGGTGGATCGAACAACGAGTTCAGCCCATCGGCGGAGTCGATCTCCGAGTTCAAGCTGCAGACCGGCACTGTGAGCGCCCAATACACCGGCGCGCAGACGTCGGTGGCGAACTTCGCCACCAAAAGCGGCACCAACAGTCTCCACGGCAGCGCCTACTACTACGTGCAAAACGACGCCCTTCGCGCCAACGGCTGGAACAACAACGCCGCCGGGTTGGCGCGCCAACCCTTCAAGCAGAACAACTACGGCTACTCCGTCGGCGGGCCGGTCCTGTTTCCCAAGATTTATGACGGCCGCAACAAGTCGTTCTTCTACCACAACCTCGAGCGGACGAAGGTGAAGAACTTCACCTCCACCGGGTTTTCGCAACTGCCGACGCAGGACTTCAAACGCGGCGATTTCTCGCGGCTATTCAGTTCCGCCTTCACCGGTAACAATGCCTCCGGCAGCATGGCCGGCACCGACGCCGCCGGACGCTCGGTCCAGTTCGGCGCCATCTACGATCCCACTACCGCGCGGCAGGTAGGCAATACCTGGGTTCGTGACCCGTTCCCCGGCAACATCGTTCCGCAGAACCGCTGGAGCCCCGTCAGCACCAAGATCGTCAACGATGTCGGCATCGACGACCCGTTGTTCGACACCATGCTCCGCAACATCCCCAACCTCGGCGCGTGTTGCCCGAACTTCGACGAATGGATGCTTACTCTCAAGGGTGACCATAACTTCAATTCCTCCCATCGCGTCTCGGGTCTGTTCAATCGGAACTTCCGCGAGCGCAACAACTCGCCCGGCGGACGCTGGGGCGTGCCTCCCGGACGGCCCACCGGCGTCTACCAGTTGCAGAAGACGCCCGGAACCATGGTCCGCTTCTCCTACGATGGCACCATTTCCCCGACCATTCTCAATCACTTCGCCTTGGGCTATAACCGTTTCGGCAATAACAATGAGAGCGTCTACGTGGATCAGGACTGGCCGCAGAAACTCGGAATCCAGAACGTTCCAGGCACTCACTTCCCCGTGCTCACCTTCGGCGGACAGCCGTTCCAGGGCGGCGGCATCGGCGCCGGCGGCAGGTTGTCGTCGGGGAACCGCGGCGGATCCTACAACGGATCCACCATCTTGCAGGATGACATCACGCTCATCCGCGGCAAGCACAACTTCAAGCTGGGATTCGAGCATCGGCGCTATTACTTCAACATCCGCAATAAGTCCGGATCGGGAGACTTCAATTTCTCGCCGAACCAGACCGCGCAGCCGGGCTTCATCAACCAGACGGGCCATTCGTTCGCGAGTTTCCTGCTGGGCGCGGTGAACAACACCAGCCGCTCCATCTCACCGGTGAACTTCGGCTACCGTTGGCGTAATGCCGGCTTCTACTTCATGGACGACTGGAAGGCCACCCGCAAACTGACGTTTAACCTCGGTTTGCGTTGGGAAGTCACCGGCGGATTGGTCGAAGTGGCCGGACGCATGTCCGGCGTCGATCTCGGTCTTGCCAATCCCGGCGCGGGCAACCGTTCCGGCGCTTTGGTGTTCGTCGACGATCTCAATCGCAAAGGCTTCCAGAACACCTACTGGTTCCAGATTTCGCCTAAGTTCGGCTTCGCTTATGAAGTGAACCAGAAACTCGTCATGCGCGGTGGGTACGGCATCAACAACATGCCGCCGAACATGAATGGCTTCTCCTTCCCGGGTACCCTCGGCTATAGCGGTTCTATCGCCGTGAACTCCGGCAACACCCCGCTCCGCTTCATCGAAGAGCCCGTGATGTACCTCCAGGACCGGTATCCCGATTTCACCGCCGTCCTCCCGAACAAGAATCCGTCGCTCTCCAACAACCTCGGCATCGGCTACATCGCCCCGGACTCCAACCGCCTCGGCTACACCCAGAACTGGAACCTCGGCTTCCAGTATCAACTTCCGGCCGCCACCGTTCTCGAAATGAACTACGTGGGTAACAAAGGCACGCGGCTCGAGGCGAACGGTCTCGACAATCTGAACGCACTCCCCTCCACGCTGCTTTCCATGGGCAACGTGCTCGGCGAGCAATGGTCCCCCGCCACCGGGATTCCGCAACCCTACCCCGGTTTCGCCGGTTCGGTGACGCGCGCGCTGTCCCCCTATCCCCAGTTTTCGAGCGTCGGCCAGATTTTCGCCAACTTCGGTACCTCGTTCTACAACTCGCTGCAGGTGCAGGCGACGCGCCACTTCCGCGACGGCTTGGCGATCCTGGGCGCCTACACGTGGTCCAAGGCGATTGCGCTCAATTCGAGCTCCATCGATGGCGAGACGGCCGCCGATACCTTCAACCGCGGCCTCGAGCGCAGTATCGCCTCGTTCCACAATCCGCACGTGGCCAAGTTGACCTGGATCTACGAACTGCCCATCGGTCCGGGGAAAGCGGTTAACATCAGCGGCCTCGCCGGCCGTGTCATCGGCGGATGGCAGTTGACCGGGAACCACCAGTTCCGCGCCGGCGATCCCATTGGCATCGGCACTGGCGGCATCAACAATCCCGTGGGCGCGGCCCGGGCAGACCTGGTGACCGGTGTCCCGATCATCGTCAACGGCGACGCTCCCATCAATTTCCGCGGCGTCCGTGGCGGGCAGACGTATCTGAATCCGTCCGCCTTCACCAATCCTCCCGTCCATCCCGGCGGGCGCAACGTCATCACCCGTCTCGGCACACTGCCGGACCGGTTGCCCAACATCCGCAGCTCCCATTTCGTGAATGAGGATCTCGGGCTCGAGAAGATCTTCCAGATCGACGAGCATCGCAGCGTCGAGTTGCGCGGCGTGTTCCTGAACCCGTTCAACCGCCACACGCGAAGCGGCCTGGTCACCAACATTACGGACCCGAACTTCGGCCAGTTCACCGGTGCCTCCGGGCAGCGCAACGTCGAGTTGTCCCTTCGCCTGACGTTCTAGGGCTTACTGGGCGGCTCCCACCGCCACCGTGGTTCCAGCAGGGCTGGCGGCATCGCCGGCCCTCACCTGGATCACCGCTTGTCCAGGCGCGACGCCGGTGGGAACCCGCACATTGAGCTGCAATACTCCCGCCACCAACCCTGGTGCGGGCCCGGCATAAAGCACCTCGGCGTCCGCTCCTCCAATCTGGACACTCACCGGCAGCACCGGCCGCGCCAGCGGAGCCTGGCTCAACTGTCCGTCGGCGGGGATGGGCGTCACCATTCCCTCTCCCGTCCCGAAAAGAACCACAATCTCATTGGGACGCGCCGGCCGCGAGCCGTCATTCCGGGAACCGTCCTGGTTGAGCGCCGCCACCGGACCCTTGCCGCTCGAGTCATTGGTAAACAACGCGGGCGTCGCGTCCACAATTCCCACGCGGACCCCGGCCGAACGCCGGCCCCCGCGCTCCACCACCACCTCCACCGTCTGCTTGCCGGCCACGCCATAGGGTGCCACAGCGAGCATCTGGCCGTTCTGCGCAAACAGCAGCGGCGCCTTCTGGCCATCGAAGAAGACGGCCGTGCCGTCGGCGCTTTCGGTGGCGAACCGCTCGCCGGCGACGCGTCCGGCAACTCCCTCGGCCGGACCCAGCCCGCTCCCGAACACCGCCACAATCTCCCCCGGCGCGATGCCTCCCGATTGGTAACCGGCCGCGTTCACCACGGCGCCGATGGCTGGCGACGCTTGCGCGGCGGGCTCCCGGCAGGCCACCCGGTAGGCGTCCAGATCGAAGGTCTTGTACAGCGAGTTGAAGTTCATGCTGTTGGCCTGGGTGCAGAAGGCCTCCGGACGCACCTCGTACTCCACGTGAAACACGGCCTTGCCGGCGCGCGTGAAGGTGCCATACACGCCGCACTCCTGATATTGAAAGCATTGTTCGTTCAGAGCCCAATCAAAGTGCGAAACCAGCTGCGGAATCTGATCGAGATCGTTTTTCAGACCCACCGAAAGCCCCCGCGCATGGGCGGCTTCGGCGATCCTGATGTTGAAGGCGAGCTGATCCTGCGCCGTCAGAGGAAAGCCGGAGCGGTTGGTGTAGGCGTCCACGTTGTCGGGTTCCACGCCGTCGAAGCCCTTGGCTTTGCACGTGTCGAGACGCGCCTCCATGATCGGCCCGAGTACGTCCCACCGGCGGATGTCGAGCCATTTTTCGGTGTCGAAGTCTTCGAGCGCTCGGCCCTTCACCGATTCGGGGAATCGCGACGCGTCCGCCCGCCAAGGTTCGAACGTGCCTACGCTCACGTAGCAGACCGCCTTGCGGCCCCGGGCGTGGAGCGCCGCCACCGTCGCCGCGTCGTTGTCGAACAGGTCGATGTCATACATCTCTACATCCACGCTGAGGTCCAGTTGATTCTGGAGTTGCCATTGCCAACTCGTGTTGGGTGCCGGTTTCCAGATTGAGGTCTGCGCCACGAGGCCCGGCGCGGCATACATCAGGCACAGCAGGGGTGCCGCCAAACGATGAGAAGCCATGTCTCGATCGTAAGGTAGCATCGCGAATCCGGCGATGGCCCAGTCGGGCAATCGCCCTGGGACACTCGTACCAACTCGAACCTCTCATGGCCCCGCGCGGGAGAGTTGACCCAAATTAACAAAAAAGTCGACAGTTTTTCACTATAGTTGGAATTGAGGTTCTACTTGTCTCTAGTCCGCATCTTATTGATTACAATCGCGTTCCTGACACACTTGTTAAGCGCGGCCCAGGCCCCGGCCACCGGCGGCTACGTCGGCAGCGAGGCCTGCAAAACGTGCCACGCCAACATCTGGCAGGGGTTCTTCAAGAACGCGCACTACCGTGGCGTGGCGCAAGGCGACCAGCCGCCGGACCGAACCGGCTGCGAGGGCTGCCATGGCCCGGCCCAGGGCCACGTGGCCGCCGGAGGCGGCAAGAAGACGATCCCACGGGCATTCTCGCTGCTCGATTCGCGGCGCTCGCTCGACGCATGCATGGCCTGCCACTCCAAGGATTTCCCGCGCGCCGAGATTCGCCGGTCCTCCCACACCGAGGCCAACATCGCCTGCAACCAGTGTCACTCCATTCACAAACCGGCCACACCCAAGCTGCTGCTCGCCAAACAGCAGCGCGACCTTTGCTATGAATGCCACACCAACGTCCGGGCGCAGTTTTCCATGCCCTTTAAGCACCGCGTCAACGAAGGCGCCGTCGCCTGCACCGATTGTCACAACCCGCACGGAACCGCGTCGCCTTCCTGGCGCATGGGCCAGCGCCCGCGGATGGTCTCCACCGGGCACGACGGCGAGCAGCCCTGCCTGCGCTGCCATACCGATAAGCGAGGCCCGTTCGTGTTCGAACACGCAGCCATCCGCGTCGAGGGGTGTGAGACCTGCCACCAGCCCCACGGCTCGATGAACCCCCGCCTGTTGCGGCGTCCGGTGGTGTTCACCCTGTGCCTGGAATGCCACAACGGCGCGGGCAGTTTCGGGCGCCAGGGCGACGGGATAGCCACACAAAGTTCCACCCACAACATGACCGATCCCAAATACCAGAATTGCACCACCTGCCACATCCGGCTGCATGGCTCCAATTCCGACCCCCGGTTCTTTCGCTAGACCTCACTATGCCCTGCATTTTCCTTCTACTATCCCTGATCGCAGCCGTGACTCCGGTGCTCGCACAACCGGTGGTGGCGCCGACGCCGGAGTCCACCGGGCGCGTCCGCGGAGAAAACCTCGGCGACTACAACGTCACCAATCAGTTCGAACTGGGCGTCCGGTTTCATTCCGTTGACGGAAACCTGGCCCGCTACCGCAGCGATGTCAACTATGGCAATGGTGTCCGCCTCCTCGGCAGCCGCCTCACCATCCATTCGCGCGAAGGGCATGGCAAGTGGTTCGACGAAATCGTTCTCAACACCCAGGGCCTGGGGAATGACCCGTATCAGTTCGCCGGGTTGCGCATCCAGCACAACACCCTCTACCGCTACGATTTCACTTTCCGCATCAATGACTACGTCAATCCCGGGCTCACCACCGGAACCCTGGGCGGACATGCCATGAACACCCGGCGCCAATGGCAGGACCATGATTTCGTCCTCCTGCCCCGGTCGCGATTCCGTCTCCTTGCCGGCTACAGCGGCAACCGCCAGGACGGTCCCGGGCTCGTCACCACGCAGTTGTTCGATTCCCGCGGCGACGAGTATCCCCTGTTTGCCGATATTGACCGGCGGCAGCGCGAGTTCCGTCTGGGCGCGGAGGCCACCGCCGCCGGGTTCCGGTTCCTGATCCTGCGCGGATGGCAGCGATACGAAGAGAACAGTCCGGCTATTCAGGCGGCTCACCCAGGGGCATCGGTCACGGACCTGAACCAGTTGACCTCGTTCACCCGCACCGAGCCCTATTCCGGCGACACCCCCTTCTGGCGCTTCAACGCCCAGCAGGAGCGCGAGAGTTGGTACTCGATCGGCGCCCGCTTCAGCTATGCCGGCGGGCGGCGCGACTTCCGGCTCGACGAGATGGCCGCCGGGTTGGACCGGCGCGGCACCGACCGTGTCCGGCAAGTTCTGGTCAAAGGCTCAGGACGCCGCCCCGTGTCCACAGGGTCGGTCACGCTCAGCCTGTTCCCGTCCCGGAATCTGACGCTCACCAACCACACCGCCTTTCATCAGATCCAGATGGACGGCGACGGCGTCTACCAGGAAATCAACAACGCCACGCTCGGCTTGAATCTATTCCGCTTCCAGTATCTCGGCCTCCGGAGCCTGGTGAACCAGACCGACCTTAATCTCAAGGCGGCCCGTTGGCTGGGCCTTTACGGCGGGTATCATTTCTCCGACCGTAGGATCCGGTCCCGGGAAGAGGAAGCGGTGGAGGGGTTCGACAGCGATGTGCGGTCGCACGAGCAGACCAATCGGATTCACTCCGGACTCGCCGGCCTGCGCCTCCAGCCGGTCCGGCCCCTGCGGATCTCCCTCGACGGGGAAATCGGGCGCGCTGACCAGCCATTTTTCCCCCTCAGTGAACGGAAGTTCCACACCTATGGCGCCCGTGTGCAGTACCGGACGCGCGCGCTCACCTTCGGCGCGGCGTCCAAGACCAGCTACAACGCCAATTCGGTTTCCCTGTTTACACACAGCGCGCGGTCGCGCACCAATTCCGTCGACGTCAGTTGGACCCCAAAAACGGCGTTTTCCCTCGACGCGGGCTACTCGAAACAGCATTTCGACTCGCTCACCGGCATCGCCTACTTCACGGCGAATCTCGTCGAAGGAGAACGGTCGCTTTATGTGAGCAACATCCACGCGATTCACGGCGGCGTCCGGTGGAGCTGGCAGTCTCGCGTGGATCTTTATGCCGGATACACCCGCGTGCAGGATACCGGCGATGGACGCAGCGCCGCCGCCGCCGCAACCGGAAGCGCTGCCGATGCCACGGCTTCTGCGGTCTTTCGCGCCGTCCAGACCTTTCCGGTGGCCTATCAATCGCCGCAGGCGCGGGTCTCGGTGCGATTGCACACCAATCTGCGCTGGAACCTGGGATGGCAGTATTACAACTACGATGAGGATTTCTTCCGCGTTTACAACTATCGTGCCCACACCGGCTTCACCAGCATAATGTGGTCATTCTGATCCGCCGATATATGGGGGAGGGCAAGTTGTGCGTTACGCCGCCTCCAATATAACCACGGTGCTCCTGTTGGTGCTGACGATCTGGACTCTCGTGGTGCGCTACAAGGGACGTCCCGACACCAACTGGCCGCTCATCTACTACTTGCTGCTGGTCCTCTACCATCAGTCGATTCCGGGGGGGCTGAACTCCTTCTCGATCTACGTCGGAGTGATCTCGGCGCTGTTTCTCCGGTTCGAGTTCATGGCCGGATTCTTCCGCTACCTGTTCCTGACCGTGGAGGCCGCGGTAATGTTCATGATCCTGTACGGGTTGTGGTTGTTGATCTACCTCTGACCGTCTTCGGCGGCGGCAGATAATAGAACCCCAACCCTACATCGCGTCTTCGAACAGTTTCGCCAACTGGTCCGCATTGGCTGGACGCGGCGATAACTTGGTCACCCGGTGCTGCGGCAGCGTCCCTTCCACCAATTGTGGGATGTGCGAAGTTTGGTACCCCAGCGCCCGTAATCCCTCCGGAATGTCGAGCTCCCGCATGATCGTGCTGATTCGATCGGCCAGGAGCTTCCCCGCGTCGGCCGGGTTCGCCCCCGACACATTCGCTCCCAACAATTCCGCCGCCTTCAGGTGCCGCTCCGGGCTGGCCGCGGCCGTGTAGCGGAAAACCGCTGGGGCGTTCAGAATCACCGAAACCCCGTGTGGCACCATCGGATGATCGGTGGGATAGCCCTGCATTCGGAACCCTTTCTCGAGCGCCGCTGCCATTCCTGAAACCGGGTACGACATCCCGTGCGGCAGATGCACGCCCGCATTGCCGAAACCCACACCCGCGTAGGAGGCCGCCAGCAACATTTGCCCGCGCGCCTCGGCGTCGTCCGCGTCCCGGTACACCCGCGGCAGATACTTGGCGGTGATCGCCAATGCGTGCATGGACCAGATGTCGCTGATCGGGTTCGATCCCTGATACGCCGGCCGCAGAATCGGACGCTCCGGCAGCGGACGCGTCCCATAGGGAATCGCCGTGTAGGACTCAACGGCATGGCACAGCACGTCCAGTCCGGCCGAGGCGGCCACCTGCGGCGGCAGCGTGCGCGTATTGTCGGGGTCGAGCAACCCCAGCGCCGGCTTCAGCCTGCGATGAGCGATGCCCGTTTTGGCGTGCAGGGACTCCATGTCGAAGATCGCCACCCCGGTCGTTTCGCTGCCCGTGCCGGCCGTGGTCGGAATCGCGATGAGCGGCTTCAGCGGTCCGGGAACCGGTTTGCCCTTGCCGATCGGCGGATTCACGTAGTCGAGGAAGTTCTCCGGCGGATAGCACGTGTACAGGTTCACTGCCTTCGCCGTGTCGATCGCCGATCCCCCGCCCACCGCGACAATCGAATCGAACTCGTGCCGCCCCGCAAACTCGATCGCGGCCTGAAACGAGGCGTCGGAGGGCTCCACGCGGACCCTGTCGTACACGTGAAACGCGACGCCCGCTGCCTCGAGCGATTCGAGCGCCGTGGCCACCGGCGCGAGCATCGCCACCACCGGATCGGTGATCACCAGCGCCCGGCCGAGGCCGAGATCGGCCAGGTCCATCCCCACCTCGCGCGTCACTCCGGCGCCGAACCGTATGTTCGAAGCCGCCATCTCGAAAGCAATCTCGTTCACCATGATCGTTATACTGAAATCAGCTCCATGGAAATCCTTATTGTCGTCATCGCCGTCGCCGCCGTGTTCCTGCTCGGCCGTTTCACCGGCGGCGGCTGAGGCTCCATCAGGCCCCGTCGGTGACTGGGCTCCACTGCGCCAGAAAATTCCCCAGACGTTCCATCGCTGGTTCCAGAATCCCTCGCTCCGCGGCATAGCAGATACGGATGGACCCCTCGCCCCCTTGTCCGAACGCCACACCCGGCGCCAGCCCCACCTTGGTTTCCGCCAGCACCCGGCGGCAGAACTCGAACGAGTCCCCTAGTCCCTCAATGCGCGGGAACAGGTAGAACGCGCCATCGGGGCGCGGCGTCGTGACGCCCCGCATGGTGTTGAGCCGCTCGAGGCAAAAGTCGCGGTTCTCCCGGAGCCGCTCCACCATTTCCCGCACAAACGGCTCGCCTTCCGCCAAGGCGGTTTCCGCCGCGCGTTGGGCAAAGCTCGGCGCGTGGGAGACGATAAACTCGTTCAACTGGGCGGCCCGCGCCGCCAGATCCGCCCGGGTCACAATCCACCCGACGCGCCACCCCGTCATGCAATAGCTCTTGGAAAACGACTGCACCACGATCACGGCATCGTCGCGCGTACACAGTTTCAGGATCGTAGGCGCGGCTACGGGCCCGCCAGCGGGCTCTTCCGCGTACACCAGCCGCTCATAAACTTCATCGGCCATCAACCATAGGCCGTGCCGCCGCGCGAAATCGAGCAGTTGTTGCTGCTCGTCGACAGTCGCCTTCCAGCCGAGCGGGTTCGACGGAGACGTGTATAGCAGCAGGCGCGTCCGTGGGGTGACGGCGGCCTCGAGTGCCTCGAAGTCGATCCCGTACCGCCCGTCGATCAGCGGTTGCGGCGCCTGCTTCGGGATCGCGTTGGACAACTGCACGATGGCCGTTCCGTTGGGCCATGCCGGAGTCAGGATGATGGCTTCGTCCGCGGGATCGAGCACCGCGCGAATAGCGACGTTGAGCGCCTGCACGCCGCTAGTGGTGATCACGATTTCCTTCATCGCGTCGAGCGCCACCCCGTGCATCGACGCGTAGTAGGCGCCCAACGCGCCGCGCAGCGAGGGCAGGCCCGCGTTTTCGGTGTAGTAGGTGTATCCTTCGGCGAGCGCCCGCGTGGCGGCGTCTTTGATGAAGTCCGGCGTGGGAAGGTTTGACTCGCCGAAGTAAAGACGCAGCACCCCCGGCATCGCCATCGCCATCTCGGCCAGTTCGCGGATGCGGGAGTGCTCGACGCGCTGCGCCGTCGGCGCAACCGTGGGCCCGGCAGGAGTCCCTATCGGAGACATAGACCTCCAGTGTAGCTTCGCGCTCAGGCAGCCACGGGGCCGTCACCCCGGCTGAGCGTCTCGATGATCCGCTCCTTGCGCTCCTCCGCTGCTTCCACGGCCGATTCCATCGCCACCCAATAAAACAGCAATCCCACCGCCGCGCCCACCGCAAGCACTCCGTAGAATGCCCACTGCGAGTCGAACGCGAACCGGGCCATATAGGCCAACAGGATCGGGAACGCCAGCACCGGATACAGGATCATCAGCAGCGCCTGAAACTTGCCGCCGGATGCCGACCGCCACGAATGCGCCGGGTCCACCGGCCGCGGATAGTAGGTGGAGCCGAGGTTGCCGATCCCCAGCAGAAACAGCGTCATCACCAGCGCCACCGCGAAGCACTCCACCACGTTCACCATGGTGAGCGGCATCCGCAGCACTGTGCACACCACCGCGACGGCCGTGATTTCCAGAAAAACGAAGATTCCCGCGGCGATGTTTTTCGCCGCCAGCACCCTGGCGAACGAGACCGGGACCAGAAAGTACAACTGCGCCGCGTTGCGGTCAAACCCGAACGTATTCCAGAAACTCACCTCGCCGAGCAGCATCAGCGCGTACACCGTCACGAATGTCAGGTAGTTGGATGCGAAGAAGCCGCCCGGCGATCCGCGCAGCGCCAGCGGCAGCCAGATCAGCAGGCCGAAGGAAAAGCCCATGAAGAACACCAGCCGGAAGCGGGGGGCGCGGCTCAGGAAGCGGAGTTCCTTTTCGACGATCGCACCCGTCGGGTCCGGCAGCAGCGCTCCCGGCAGCCTGTAGAGACGGTCATACCACGGGGCTGAGCCCTCGGACCCCGGTGTAGCCCGGGCCGCTTCCTCGTCGAAGCGGAACCCGCGCTCGAACTGATCGCGCCCGAACAGGTACGCCGCCAGCGTCCACATGGCCATCGCCACGGCAGCGCCTGCGTCCAAGCCGCCGAACACGAAACGAGCCGCCACCTGCCACGGCCACCAATCCGTCGCCATGCGCCGCAGGAATGCCTCCGCCGGCGGCGGTACGCCCACCACCAGCATCAATTGCGGCATCGCCAGCAGAATCACCAGTCCGAAGATGATCAGTTCTCGCGCCCCGCGCCGCGCCATCAGCCGCCCCAGCAGATTCCGCAGCCCCGCGGCGAGAAAAAGGTTGAACAACACCCAAGGCGCCAGCGCGAGGACGGACCATTTCGGCAGCGCCGGGTTCAGCAGGATTCCCGCAGCCGCTCCGCACACGATCAACATCATTTCAACGGCCGTGGACAGGCGCAAAAGCACTTCCAGCCGGAACAGTTCGGCATGGCTCACCGGATAGACGGCCAGCCGCCGCAGGTCCAGCCCGACGCCCGTGGACGCCACCAGGATCGGTACCACTTGCCAATAGCCGAACATGAACAGCAGCGCTGGCGCGGCCAGTTTCACCAGTTCAGGACCGCTTTCGGCTCGCGAGATGGCGATCGCCGTCAGGATCGCGGCCACCACGGAAACGCCGTACCAGGCCACGTAGGTGACGCCGGAAAACAATAGCGCCGCGGTGTTGCCTCCGCGCGAGGAGTAGTTGATGAGGGTCCGCCACTGGGCCCACAGAATCGTCCACGCGTGGCGGGTATTGAACAGACGGATCTTCACCGGGGATCCTTTTACAGCCACTCGAGGCCCGATCCGCCCCGGTCGACGCCCACCAGGCGTACAAAGGCGTCCTCGAGCGTCCCTTCGCCCCGCCGCACTTCGTCCATGTCCGCCTCGAGCACCAGCCGGCCTTCCGATATGATGGCCACCCGCGAGCACAGCCGCTCCACTACTTCGAGCACATGCGACGTGAGGAAGATCGTGGCGCCCCGGCGCACCTGATCGAGCAGGATGTCTTTCATCAACCGCGCGCCCACCGCGTCTACCCCTTCGAAGGGTTCGTCCATGAGAAACAGTTGCGGCCGGTGTATGAGTGAGGCGGCCATCGCGGCGCGCTTTCGCATCCCTTTGGAATACTCGGCGATCAGTTTGCGCGGCGCTGCGTCGAGTTCGAACAGGGCCAGTAGTTCCCGCGCGCGCTCGCGAGCCATCGTTCGGTCCAGGCCATACATCCGTCCCACGAATTCGACGAATTCGAGTCCGGTGAGATGGTCGAATAGCAAGGACTCGTCGGGAACCAAGCCGATGCGCGCCTTGATCTCATGGGCCTCGGCTGGCATCGGAAGACCCAGTAGCTCAATCGACCCGGAGGTGGGCGGCGCCAGGCCCATCAGCATCTTGATGGTGGTCGTCTTGCCGGCGCCGTTGGGGCCCAGGAAGCCGTAAAAACAACCCTGCGGCACCACCAGCGACAATCCGTCGACCGCGGCTTTGGAGCCGTATACCTTGCGCAAATTGCGGATATGTATGGCGGCGGGTGGCGGGGCGAGCGCAAGCGGCGGGGGTAGGAGAGGAGCGGGCGCGTCGTCGACCGAAGCCGGGCGAGAAACGTCAGGCGATTCGCCGGGAATCTCGGCAGCCGGACGAAAAGGGGCTTCCTCCATCACACTCCTTATCATACAGTCCTCCACCGGGCCGATAAGGGAATACGGGAGCCGTCGTCATGACTACAACAGCGCAAGCCGACACCAGACCGACCGAGAAGAGCGATTATCGCGAGCGAGCCGTCAAGGCGATCAATCGATTGCCCGCCTTTTCGCCGGTCCTCAACAAGTTGATCGCATCCATGGCCGACGAGAATGTCTCCTTTGCGCACCTCGGCGATCTGGTGGAAAAGGATACCGTACTGGCCGGGAACGTCCTGCGCCTGGTCAATTCGGCCGCCTACGCCCGCCGGGGTACCGTGAACTCGGTGCGCCATGGGGTGTCGATCCTCGGGTTGGCCAAGCTGCGCAACGCTGCCATGACTTGGTCGCTCGCCCGGATGTGGAATTCGGCCAAGTTTGCCACGGGGTGGTCCGCCAAGGAATTCAATCTGCACGGGGTCGCCACCGCGGTTCTCGGTGACCTGCTCGTGGCCGAAACCGAGGTCGAGTATCCCGAGGGCGCCTTCGCCGCGGGTCTGCTACAGAATATGGGGATGTTGCTGGTGGCCGCGGCGCTGCCGGAGGAGTATGAGCAGATCCGCGTGCTCTACTGTGAGGGATCGCGGCCCTACGTGGAATGCGAGCGCGAGGTGATCGGTGTCAGCCATCAGGAGCTTTCCGAAGAAACGCTCCGCCACTGGAACCTGCCCAACCCCATCACGGCTGCGGTGGCGGCTCACCACAGCGCGCCTTCCGCTCATTCCCTCGGCGGGATCGTGGCGGCTGCCGACGAGATTGCCTCGCGCCAGGGGATTCACGTCCAATCCTGGTGGCGCATGCCGCACGGCGCACCCGGAGATGTATTCGAAGAAATCGGGCTGGGCGACAAAGCCGACCCGCTGCTCACGGCTTTCCACGCCGAATTCGAGGCCATGCGATCCTTTTTTGAATGACCCGGGTCAGGAATCACCCGGCTTTGAGTCGTCCGGGCGAAAAACAGGTTAGGCGGCCGCGGCCAGTTTCTTCAACTGATTGTGCAGCCGGCTCTTGTAACGCGCCGCTGTGTTCTTCTTGATGATGCCCCACTTGGCTGCGCGGTCCACGATCGAAAACGTCGTCGGCAGCAGCGATTCCGCCTTGCTGACGTCGTTGCCGGCCAATGCGGCCCGCATCGTGCGGATCTGGCCGCGAAGACGAGTCTTCCGCATGCGGTTCACCGCCGTGCGCGTTTCAATCTGACGGGTAGCCTTCAAGGCTGAGACGTGGTTTGCCATGCTCTCCTGACAGGATACCGCACGCGGCGCGAACGGTCAAACCGGAGTACCTCCCAAACGGACGCCTCCCCCCACTACCGCCCGCTCGGGTTCACTGCCGGTATCCGCGCACCCGCCTCCTTCCGCCATGCTGCCAGCTTGCCACGCAATTGCGACGCCCGCTCCGGCATAGCCGCCGCCAGATCCTTCTCTTCCCCCGGATCCTCCCGCAGATGATACAGCTCCACGTGCCCGTCCTCGAAATACTCCAGCAGTTTCCAATCGCCGCTCCGCACCGCGCTCACCGGCGTCGTGGTCGGATAGTAGTGCGGGTAGTGGAAAAACAGGTCTTCTCGCCCCAGATGGCTCTCCGGATCCCGCGCCAGTCCCGATAGGCTCCGGCCATCCGGCGGTGCGTCTTGCGTCACCCCCGCCGCCTCCAGCATTGTCGAAAACAGGTCCGTCGACACCACCGGCTCATGGCACAGCGCCGCCCCTCGCCGGCCGGGCCACCGCACCAGCAGCGGCACACGGAGCCCACCCTCGTACAAGGACCCTTTGCCCGATCGCAGCGGCGCGTTGTTGGTCACCGCCTGCCCTTCGAACGGATTGATGAATCCGCCGTTGTCGGAGGTCACCACCAACAGCGTGTTTTCCTCCATACCTTTGCGCCGCAGATGGTCCATCACCCGGCCCACGCTTTCGTCGAAGCTTTCCACCATGGCCGCGTACGCGGCGTTGCGGTGGCGCATCCCGTCGCGGATCTTCGCCTTGTACCGCGCCACCATGGCCGCCTTCCCTTCGATCGGGGTGTGCGGCGCGTGATGCGCCAGATAGAGGAAAAACGGCTGCGATCCGGCATGGTCAATCACGCGGATCGCTTCATCGGTCAGGCGGTCTGTCAAATACTCGCCCGGGGCGCCGAACGGCAAGCCCGGCACGTAGCGAGTCTCGCCGCCGAAATGTTTGTTTCCGCGATAGGGCCAATGGAACGTCTGCGGTGCGCCCCAGTGCGTGCCACCGATGTTGACGTCGAACCCTTGCGTTTCCGGGTAGAAGCCGCTCGTGCCCAGATGCCATTTGCCAACCGCGGCGGTGAGGTAGCCGGCGTCGTGTAGATGTTCGGCCACCGTCCGCTCTTCCAGCGGAAGATTCGCCACTGCCTCCGGTGGGATCAGCTTCCGGTTCTTCGGCGGGTTCACCGCACCCTCATGCCAGATCGTCATCCCCAGCCGCGCTGGATGCTTGCCCGTCATGATGGAGGCGCGTGTCGGCGAACACACCGGCGCTGCCGCATAGGCGTTGGTGAACCGGATGCACTCGCGGGAAAGCCGCGTGGTATGCGGCGTTTCATGAAGATCGGATCCGTAGACGGCTAGATCCGTCCAGCCGAGATCGTCGGCCAGGATGAAGACGATGTTCGGGCGCTGGCGTTGCGCAAGCAACGGTGCGGCGAGCGTGGGAAAAAAGGCGCGGCGTGACAAAGCCATTTGTTCAGGACTATCACATTGCCGCCGCCCGGTCCTCCTCCTGCCGTGCGATACGA
Source organism: Bryobacteraceae bacterium (assembly GCA_041394885.1). Taxonomy (GTDB): domain Bacteria; phylum Acidobacteriota; class Terriglobia; order Bryobacterales; family Bryobacteraceae; genus DSOI01. The sequence goes on from JAWKHI010000032.1 coordinate 54,426, forward strand.
TGGTCGTTTCGATGGCACATCCCCTCGCCGGGCAACCGGCCCCCCCTGATCTCCTCATTGACGCCGCGGCTCTCGAAGCCGCCTACTACGCAAACCGTCCCGACCCCGCCGATCCCGCCCAGCAGGTGAGTTTCGGCACCAGCGGTCACCGCGGCACTCCCTTCCAGGCCACATTCACCGAAGCGCACATCCTCGCCATCACCCAGGCGATCTGCGAGTATCGCGCTGCCCGCGGAATCGATGGCCCTCTCTATCTCGGTAAGGACTCTCACGGCGCGTCCGCCGCCGCCGAGCGCACCGCGCTGGAAGTGCTTTCCGCCAACGGCGTCGCCACAATCACCCAATCGCGCGGCGGCCTCACGCCCACGCCCGTCATCTCGCATGCCATCCTCACCTACAACCGCGGCCGGGACTCCGGATTGGCCGACGGAATCGTCATCACGCCCTCCCACAATCCCCCCGCCGATGGTGGCTTCAAGTACAACCCCACCAATGGCGGCCCTGCCGACACCGATGTCACCAACGCCATTCAGGATCGCGCCAACCAATTGCTCCAGGCCGCCAACCGCGGTGTTCGCCGCGACGCCAAACCCAGCTACTCCCCGGTGGACCTCATCCTGCCCTACGTCCGTGACCTGGCAAGCGTGCTCCGCATGGATGCTATTCGTGACGCAAAGCTCCGTATCGGCGCGGACCCCCTCGGCGGAGCCTCGCTCGCCTACTGGGATCCCATCGCCGAGATCTACGGGCTCGATATCACCGTCGTCAACCGCGCCCTGGACCCCGCTTTCGCCTTCATGACCCTCGACCATGACGGCAAGATACGCATGGATTGTTCCAGCCCCTACGCCATGGCCTCCCTGGTGAGGCTCAAGGACGATTTCGACATCGCCTTCGGCAACGATCCCGACGCGGACCGCCACGGCATAGTCACGCGCTCCCGCGGGCTGCTCAACCCCAATCACTACCTGGCCGCCGCGGTGGATTATCTGCTTGCCCACCGGCCCGATTGGAGTGCCGCCGCCGCCGTCGGCAAGACGCTCGTTTCCAGCGCGATTCTCGATCGCGTCGTCGCCTCCCACGGACGCAAACTGTACGAAGTCCCCGTTGGCTTCAAGTGGTTCGCACCCGGACTCGAAGATGGATCGGTATGCTTCGGCGGCGAGGAAAGCGCCGGCGCGAGTTTCCTGCGCCGCGATGGCACGGTTTGGACCACCGATAAAGACGGCCCCCTGCTGTGTCTGCTCGCCGCCGAGATGACCGCCGTCACCGGGCGTGACCCGGGTGAATGTCACGCCGGGATCACCGCGCGCCTGGGCGAGAGTTTCTACACCCGCATCGACGCTCCGGCCACGCCCGAGCAAAAGGACAAACTGAAGCGCCTCACGCCGGAATCGATCCGCCGCGCCGAACTGGCCGGGTCCCCCATCGCCGCCCGGATGACGCGCGCCCCTGGTAACGATGCCGCCATCGGGGGTCTGAAGGTGGCCACCGCCGACGGCTGGTTCGCCGCGCGTCCGTCGGGCACCGAAAATATCTGCAAACTCTACGCCGAGAGTCTGGTGAGCGAGGAACACCTCGACCGAATCGTTGCCGAGGCGCGGGAATTGCTCAACGAGGCTTGAGACGGTACACGCCGAAGAACGATTCCGGAGGTAGTGCCCCGCGGTCCACCGAATCGCAATCGAGCTCCCAGATCCATTCGACGATGGCGCGGTCGAGCGGCTGGTCCAAATGATAGTTCGGTCCGTACATCGTGTCGAAGAAACGCCGGCAAAGCCCAAAATACGGGACGAACAAAGCTTCCTGAAAATGTTTGCGTAGCAGCGGAAGCACGTCCGCGCTGCGCTGGCACTCCATACCCTCCATCATCGCCGGCGGTTGGAAAATCTTGTCATCCAGCCAGACCTCTCCGTAGCCGACGTGATTCCAGCGAAAGCGTTCCGGCAGCGTTGCGAACACCGTGGCCGCCGCCTTGCGCGTTGCCTCCGCCATGCGAAACCCGTTCGGCGTGTTCACGTCGATCACCAGCAGTTCCCCTTCCGGTGCGAGGCTGCGCGCGATCCCTTCCATCACATGCTCGAGCTCCACCAGATGGTGCAGCGACGCGTGACACAGCACCACGTCGAATCGGCCGCGGTCGTAAGGATCGGAGTTGAGATCGGTCGCGATGAACTCCATCCGTTTGGCGCCCGCTCCATCGGCTCCTTCTCGCGCGCGGGCAAATAGGTCGCCATTGAGATCCAGGCACACGTACTCGGCCTGAGGCGCCTTCGCCGCGATCGCCAATTCCACACCCCCCGCACCGCAGCCGAGCGAAAGCATGCGTGCGTCCGCCTTTTCCAGCCGCCATGCCGCGTAGTCCAGCCATCCTGCTCCAAGACGGGACTCGATCCGGGCGGACGCCTTGTCGAGCACCAGGTCCCACACCGCGGGAGCCGGTTCGAACAGATTCTTCGATTCTCCGTGGACCTTGGAGTAGTGCTCCACCTCTTCCCGAAGACCGCGCCGGTAGCGGGCCGTGCCCGCGCGCATCGGCCCCCCGAGACTCCGCATCCACATGCGCGCCGTGTGCAGATTCTGCAGAAAATGGTGCCGGATGCGATCGATTGCCACGGCGTCTTAGTCGGGAACGCTACGCGCCAGCCGGAAGCCATACCAGGGCTGCCGGCGTGACGGGCGGTCACTGTGACGCAGCCGTGGGTCGAGCGTCGAGTCCGCGTAGCCACCTCCTCGCAGCACCCGCAGTCCTTGACCGGATGGCGACTCACGGCCGTCTCGAGCATCGTAAGGATAGGGTGCGAGCAGCGTCGAGCACCACTCCCACACATTGCCGCGCAGATCGTGGAAACCCCGGCCCGTCGGCTGCCGGCTGCCGGCCGCCCGCGGCGCATACGCGTCCGCCTCATAGAAAGGAGCTTCCTTCGTGTTTTCGCGACGGGAGTTATCGCGATACCACGCGATGTCCTCGAGCATCTTGAAAATCACCGGTGTCAACGGATCCGGCTCGGCGCGCGCGGCGTACTCCCATTCGGCTTCGGTCGGCAGCCGGAACCCGCCCCCTTGGATGCGAGTGTTCACCGCGGCGATCCAACCCGTCGCGTCCTCCCACGACACGTTGTTTACCGGAAGCGCGTCACCCTTGTGGACGCTCGGATCCTCGCTCGCGAACTTCCGCCATTCGCTCTGCGTAATCTCCCGGACTCCCAAGTAGAACGGTTCGATCCGAACCGCGTGCAGCGGCTTGGCGCCAGCCAGTGCGTCCGCGCCGATCTCGAACTCCGCCCCCGGCATGAGCGCCATTTCTATGCCCGAAGCCTTCACGCGCAGCGCCAATCCCGATTCCGCGTCGAAGCCTGCTCCTTCCAGGATCTCGAAACCGGGGATCGCTGGATCGATGCGGCGTTCGCAAAGTCGAGCCTTCGCCTTGGCCCGGCGGTCGTTAGGGCTGAGATCCAGCGCGGCCCGGAATTCGGCAAGGGCTGCCTTCCAGTCCGCGGCCTCGGCCAACCGTTCGCCCGCTGCCATTCGCCGCGTGTACTCTTCGCGGCGCTGCTCGGCCGGATCGGCGATCGGAGCGAGTTTCCCCGCGTTCGGATTCACCAGCGCATGCGGATGATGGCAGCTTTGGCAATTCGCTGTCTCGCGAGTCCGCGTGCACCCCGCCGTGTGGCACGTGGCGCAAAGGCCCGCGATGGCGGCGTCCCGGGGCAGCCGGTCCGGCTTCACCTGGTTGCGCTCGTTGGCTACGTGTCCCGCGCTCGGCCCGTGGCACGATTGGCACACCGTTCCCGTCCTGGTATGGCGCGATGCCGACCATTCGAGCACTTGCGCCACGTGGCACCGTGAGCAGACTCCGGCCTGCTGCAGCGCCTCGTTCGGAGTGAAACTCTGCGCCCTCGCTCCGTGTGTCAATCCGAGTGTGAAGACGAGGATGGGAACGCCTGCGCGGAACCCAAGCCTGCCCTGGCTCAGACGCCCCAGTGTCGATCCAGCCATTGATAGTGGTTGGGCAGCCATTCGTTTCCGCGCAGCGCCGCCAGTTGCGCCGCCGCGCCCAGCGCCGCGCGCTCCTCGTGCGAGAGTTCGCGGTGCCGCGTGAGCCCGGCGTAGTTGTCGAGCAGTGTCGACTCCTCGAACATTCCCGGCATCGCGCACGTCATGAACGGCCGCGAATACACGAATCGCAGCGCCGCCTGGCACAGCGTCTCGTCCGGCAATCGATCCAGGCTCTTGGTGATCTCAGCCACCACCGCCGGCAGCAGCGGACGATACGTGGTGTGATAAAGCTGCACGAAGTCGCGCTCCGGACGCGTGCCCTGCGGAGCTTTCGGGTCCAGCTTCACGATGGAACCCGCCGCCAGCGGCTTGATCGCGATCAGCCCCACCCCCCGCGCCGCCGCCTTCGGGATGAACTCCAGATAGTCCGCGCGCGCATGGATGAAGTTGTACGGGAACATGATGTAGTCCAGCCCCTCGAATTCCTCGAGTGCCGCCAGCATCAGCGATTCGTCATGGGTGGAAAGTCCGATCGCCCGTACTTTGCCGGACTCCTTGGCCCGCCGCAGAACATCCCAGTCGGCGATGTTTTTCGCGTCGAGCGTCTTACCCCCGCCAATGTAGATCCGGTACAGATCCACATGCCCGAACAGCTTGCACGCGCGGTCGATATTCTCGCCCACGAACATTGGGAACTGCCGGCACAGCGACACCAGCACCTTGTTGCGCCGCTCGCGGACCAGACGCGCCATCGGTTCCCACTGTCCCTCGCTCTCGTAGGTGTCCACCAGATTGACGCCGCGGTCGAGCGCCTTCGCGATCAGACGGTCCCGCCGCTGTTGCCCTTCCTCCACCAGTACGTTGCCGTGTTCTACTTTCTGCTTGTACCGGGGATCGGTGTGCGATCCGAAGGCGAGCAGCGAAACATACATGTCGGTGTTGGCGAGCCTGCGGTAGGTCATCCCGCCACGGCTGATTTCGGCGATCGAGCCCGCTGGTGACGTCAAAGGAGGTGACGCGGCGGCCGGCAGAGCCAGTGTCGGAACTCCGGCTGCCAGGGTCTTCAAGAGGGTCCTGCGGCAGAGGCGTGCCATATGCCGCCTATCTTATCATCGTGTCCCCCGGCGAACCCTACGCCGCGAGTCCTACACCCCGAAAAACGCCGCGAAGAAGCTGTTCAACAGCCGCCCCTCCGGATCGAACTCCGCCCGCTTCGCCGACATCGTCGCCAGACGTTCGCCCAACGCCTTTTCCGCCTGCTCGTGTGTGAACCCAAACGTCTGGTTCGGCAGTGGTTTGCCTCCACGCGCGCTGCACCATTCGTTGAACGCCGCCAGAAACGGCTTCCACCCTGGATTGGCCGTCGACACCGGGTCGATCGTCATCACGCTGCCGTCGAACGAATAGGAAAGTAGCGACTCCTGATCCTGCGAGATCCGGTAGCCCACGTGCAACATATTCGTCCGGTAACCCTCTGTCTTGTAGTAATTCTTCACCCACCGCGTGTACTGCGGCAGTATCTTCGAGTAGGTCTCCTCCGGAAACGCCCACAAGCTGAACGTGTAGCGGCTGTCGTCGGAAACAGCGGGGTAGCGGATGATCTGGTCCGTCGCAACCGTGTTCTTGCTCCGGACCAGGTTCTCCAGCTTGAACCGCCACAGCGCGCCGAACGCATCCACCACCTTGTATCTCACCGTCTTGTCCGGGATGTCGCGCTCTGCCTGAAAACACGTTCGCGGACCCGCTTGCGACCAAAGGTAGTTCCGAAGCGGCCACACGTGGCCATCCGGATTCCCCTTGGCTTTCGGATTGTATTTGCGAAATTCCACCGTCACCAGCTCGTCGAACAGGAACATGTAGTACATCATCGAGCAGCCGCGCGCCCACAGCTCCGGCAGTCGCGCGGCGAAGTCCTTCACTGAGAACGTTTCGTGATAGACCTCCATCGGCTGGATCGGCTTGATGCGGAACGTCGCTTCCGTCACCACTCCGAAGGTGCCGTAGCTGCACCGCAGCATCTTCATCAGTTCCGGGTCCGTGTCTTCGCTGGCTTCGAGCATTTCGCCCGACGGCAGCACCATCTTCATCGCGATGCAATATGAACTTACCTGCCCCCACTCGCCCGGCATCGATCCGTCCTTGGTGCCCGCGCACGCGGCGGACCCAATCGAAAGATTCCCGATCTCGGTGTTCACGTAAAACTGCAGGCCCTGCTTCTGCAGCTCGTGCGCCACGTCGATCAGGATCGCCCCGGCCTCCACCCGGACCGTGTCCGCCGTCACCGCCAGTATACGGTTCATCCCCCGCATCCGGATCATCGTCCCGCCGTCGGCTGCCGAGCACGCAGCCGTCGAGTGATTGGATCCAAAGGCGCGCACCGGCGACGGGTACTTCCTACGGTTGCGCAGGATCGCCGCGATTTCCTCCGCCGAACTCGCCTCCACCAGCACCTTCGGGTGCGCGACGATATCTCCAAACCAGTTGCTGACATCCGTGTTGGCCATTGTTTCGATCCTTATGCGCGCTGGAATTGTACTATGGTGAGTCTCATGGCCCCAAACGTTTCACGCCGTCACTTTTTCTTTGGACCTCTGCTCGCGGGCGCCGTCCCGGCAGCCGGGTTCGGCAGCGTCACTTCCCTCAAGGCGCTCGGCTACAAACCGTTCAATGAAAAGCTGAACATCGCCGCCGTCGGCGCCGGTGGGCGCGGCGCCACCGATATTCGTGGCTGCGCCGGTGAGAACATCGTCGCCCTGTGCGACGTCGATTCCGCCCGCGCCGCCGCCACCTTCGAGCGTTATCCCAAGGCCGCCCGCTACAAGGATTTTCGCGTCATGCTCGAAAAAGAGCACAACAACATCGACGCCGTAATCGTGGCCACGCCGGACCACATGCACGCCACCATCGCCCTTGCCGCCATGCAGCGCGGCAAGGGCGTCTACGTGGAAAAGCCGCTTACTCGCACGCCCTGGGAAGCGCGCTTGCTCACAGACGCCGCGGCCAAATACAAGGTCGCCACCCAAATGGGCAATCAGGGCTTCTCCCACGAATCCAATCGCGTGGCCGCCGAGATCGTCTGGAGCGGTGAGATCGGCGACGTCCGCGAGGTGCACGCCTCCACCGGTGCGCCCAGTTGGCCGCAGGGTGTCCAGTCGGTCCCCACCGAGACCAAGGTGCCGGACACTCTCGATTGGGACCTCTGGCTCGGCGGAGCCGCCATGCGGCCCTACGTCGCCGGCAGCGGCGCCGAATATGAGAAGGAAAACAAGTTCTATGCGCCGTTCAACTGGCGTGGGTTTTTCGATTTCGGCACCGGTCCCCTTGGCGATTGGGGAATCCATGTGTTCGGCCCCGTTCATCTCGCCCTGCAGCTCACCTCGCCGGTCAGCGTCGAAGTGATCAAGCAGGAAGGCAAAAGCCAGTGGACCTTCCCTACCCGCTCCGTGCTCCGCTACGACTTTCCCAAGCGCGGCAACCTGCCTCCGGTCTCGCTCTATTGGTACGACGCTGGCCGGGACGAGACTCCCGATTCCTACCGCCCCAAAGGCATGGAAGGCGAGGTGCTCCTGCCTTCGCCCAACAACCTCACCGCCAAGGGCCGCGGACGCGAGGAGAACCCGTCCCGGCGTCCCGGCAGCACCCGCCGCGATCCTCCCAAAACCGGCGTGCTCACCGGCAACGGCGCCGTCTTCGTCGGTGAGAAAGGCATCATGACCACCGTCGCCCGCGGCGAAGGTGTGCAGCTTCTCCCCGCCGAACGATGGAAAAACTATGAGCTGCCCGCGCCTTTGCTCACACGCTCGCCCGGCCACTACCAGGATTGGATCCGCGCCTGCAAAGGCGGCGAAGCGGCGTGTTCGAATTTCAGCGTCGCCGGACCTTTCGCCGAGTGGGTCACTCTCGGCGCCATCGCCTATCGCGTGGAAGGCAAGCTCGAATGGGATGCCTCACGGCAGCGGTTCACCAACAACGACGCTGCCAACAAGTACCTCAAGCCTGTTTTCCGCAAGGGCTGGGAATTGAAACTCTAACGTGGAAGCCATCCTCCAAACCCAGGCGCTGGTGAAAACCGCCGAGACTCCGGCGCATCGCGTGGAGATCCTTCGCGGGATCGATCTCTCCATTCCGCGCGGCGAGATCGTCGCCATCATGGGCCCTTCCGGCTCAGGAAAAAGTACGCTGCTCGGCCTCCTCGCCGGGCTCGACACCCCCACCTCCGGACGCATCTTCCTCGATGGCGTCGAGATCAGCTCGCTCGGCGAAGAAGAATTGGCCTCGATCCGCGGCCGTAAGATCGGATTCGTTTTCCAAAGCTACCAGTTGATCCCCACCCTCACCGCGGAAGAGAACGTCCTGTTGCCGCATGAATTGAACTGCACCGGTGATGGACGCGATCGGGCTCGCGAGTTGCTCGGGATCGTCGGCCTAGCGGACCGCTTGGATCACTACCCCGTCCAGCTTTCCGGCGGCGAACAACAGCGCGTCGCCCTGGCCCGCGCGTTCATGGCCCGGCCCCCCATCCTCATGGCCGATGAGCCCACCGGCAATCTCGATTCCGCCAATGGCCGTCATGTGCTCGACCTTCTGCTCGAGTTGAACCGCCGCGAACAAACCACCCTCGTCCTGGTTACCCACGACGAAACCCTGGCCGCGCACGCCAACCGCCGCATCGTGCTCCGCGACGGCCGTATCGTCTCGCTCTAAGCCTGTGTCTGAAGTCCCGTGGGTCGCGCGGCGCGGGATCTGCGCCCGCAGGCGAGGCGCGAGGAGAACAGCGATGCGGGCCATCTCGTTCGCCGAGCCCCAAACCCCGGCCGCCCAAAGGGTTGCAGCGGCCCCATGGTCAACAAGGCGCCGTCTGCTTCATTCCGGTTCGTCATGGATGACCCGCATCAATCTTCCTCACCGCGCCTCGCATCCCACCCCGTGGTGCTCGCAACGCGGCCTGCGCGACTTTAGACACGGGATCAGTAGACGAAGCGGAGGCCGAATTGGACGTTGCGGGGGTTGCCACCGGTGAGGATCTGTCCGAATAGGGCGTTAGAGACGTCGAAGCTGGAGCCGCGGGCATCGAGTGCCGGAGTATTGGAAATGTTGTAGAACTCGGCGCGGAACTGCAGGTTGTAGCGCTCGCGGAAGCGGGTGTTCTTGAGGATGGAAGTGTCGAAATTCACGCGACCGGGTCCGCGAAGGCGAGGCTGGGTGAGTGAATCGTTGGGGATGGTGAAGGGTGCGGCCCGTTCGAACGCGGTGGTGTCGAACCAGCGCGTCAACGATTGCTGATCCCCGGATAGCACGGGATCCTTGACGCGGTTGGCCCGGCCGTTGGTGGAGGAGAAGTTGAGCAGGTTGGTGCTGTCAGGGGCGGTGATCAGGACAGGATGGCCACCTTGGAGGACGGTAATGCTCGAGATCTGCCAGCCGCCGAGAACATGGCTGGCGAGGCCGGAGTTGGCAAAGCGGTGTCCCTTGCCGAGCGGCAGATCGTACAGGTAGCTGAAGACGGCGCGCTGGGGAACATCGTTGGCCTCGATGGACTTGTTGTATTTGGCGTCGTAGAGGTGGTTGGATGGCCCGACCACCCAGGTATTGGATTGGGTTGTCGAGGCGATGGTCTTGGAGACAGTGTAGGAACCGGTGAGGGTGAGGCCGTTGGAATACTGTTTTTCGAGCCGGAAGTACATGCTCTGGTAACTCATGTCGGCGTAGGGATCGCGGAAGATGAGAAGGTCGAGGTACTGGGGATAGGGCCGGAGCAATTGGCGGCGCTGGATGGTGCGGCCGGCGAGGGCGCCGGAGGTGATCTTGCCGAAGAACGGATTGTCGACGGGCTGGAGGAGAGCCGCGCCGAGGGCGGCGTCTTCGGGGCGGTTCTGATTGTGCTGGCGGTTCCAATAGAGATGTGTGGTCTTGGACCCGACGTAGGCAGCTTCGAGGAGCGTATTCCGGTCGAGCATGCGCTGAATGGAGAGGCTCCAATTGCCGACGTAGGCGTTGGGATGATTGCGGGTGTCGGCGCGCACGTTCTGACCGGCGAAATTGGTGTTGCGATCCGGAACGATGATGCCGCCGGCAAAGGGGTTTGACCAGGATCCGTTGAGCGGGGCGTGTTGGGCAGAGCGGGCGGCGGGCCGAGGAAGAGGGCATTCGAGAGAAAGCTGCCATTGCCGAAATCGGTGGCGGCGGCATTGACGCCGACATAGGTGGCATAGAAGACGGCGGCGGCGGAGCGTATGACGGTTTTGTCGTTCAACTGCCAGGCAAAGCCCAAGCGGGGAGAGAAGTTCTTGCGGTTGGGATCATTCTGATAGCCGCCGGGCTCGATGAGTTTGAAGGTGCCCTTGGCTCCGGAAACGGGGTCAATGGCATCCCAGTCGATATAGCCGATCTGGCCGAACTTTTCGGCGTATGGGGTTGTGTACTCCCAGCGGAGGCCAAGGTTCAACGTGAAGCGGTCCGTAACTCGCCAATCGTCCTGCAGGTAGAGGGAATAGTAGCGCTGGTAGAGAAAGAGAGGCCGCGTGATGGTGATGGCGCCGGCTTGCGGAACGCCCAACAGGAAACTGGCATAGCCGTGTCCGGAGTTGAGGGCGGTGACGGTGGGGTCCGGCCCCTGGGTGTAGTTGCGATCGAAGATGTACTGTCCGGAGGACTGTTGGGAGTTGAAGGCGTTGAGCTTGATCAATTGAAGGTCCACGCCGGACTTGATCTTGTGCCGGTTGCGCAGGAAGGTGAGGTGATATTGTGCGTGCCAGGTGTCTTGGGGATTGAGGTTGCGGCCGACGCCGCCGAGTTGTGTGAATTCGTTGGGAGCGGCTTGGGTGACGGCAAGGCCGGCGCCTTGGGCGTAGGTTTGGACGGAGACTTGCGGGAACTGGTTGAAAAGAATGTTCTGAGTAACACTGCTGCCAAAACCGAGACCGCCGACGTCGAAGCCCTCGCTCACCGGGTGGGTGTCGAATTGAAGCCGGTTGTAGCTGATGCGGCCCTCGCCAAGCAGGGTGGTGGAGAACGTGGAAGTGAAGCTGATGAGCGCGGAGCGGGTGGGGTTGGAGTTGATGGAGCGCGCGGGGAATGCGGGGCTATCCACGAGCGAGGAGGTGGACTCGAGTTGGCGTCCGCCGAACCGGCCGTAAAGGCGATGTTTGTCGCTCACGATATGATCGATGCGTCCGAACCAGTTGTCACTGGTCTGGAGATTCTTGCCCGACAGGAAGTAGTTATTCACTTGGCCGAAGGCTTCGCCGGTGCGATTGGGCTCCGGCCAGTAGGGGGCGACCTTCTGCGAGATCGGGTGAATGCGGTTGGCGGGAAGCCTGTTGCCGGGAAACTGATCGCGGATGAAGCGGCCTGGGTTGGCTGAGTCGGCGCGAGTGGTGAGGAAATCATAGACTGCGACGAGCCTGCCATTGCGATCGAGTGTATTGGAAAAGTCGCCCTGTTTCTGGGCGGCGTAGGGAACCGAGGCGAGCACCTGGTCCGGGCTGCCCTGGCGGGTGCCTTCGTAGTTGGCGAACCAGAAGGTCCGATCGCGAATGATACGGCCGCCGGCGGCGGCTCCGAATTCGTTGCGCTGGAACAATCCCTTCGGAACGCGGTTCCGGTTGTTCGACCAGGAGTTGGCGTTGAGATGATCGTTGCGGAGGAACTCATAAAAGACACCGTGGAGTTGGTTTGTGCCGGACTTGGTGGCGACGTTGACAATGCCACCGGCGGCGCGGCCGAACTCGGCGGAATAGGAGGAGGTTTCCACTTTGAACTCGGCCACCGATTCGAGGGGCACGGTGTAGGCGTTGCCGGACTCGGTAGTGCCGCGCGACTCGCCACCGTCTATCAGGACGCCGTTCTGCTGCATGAGGCCGCCGTTGATCTGCGACGTCGTGGAGACACCGACGATGTCCTGGCCGGTGCCGCGCTGGCCATAGGAGGGGATCACTCCGGGGGCGGTGGCGGCGAGAGAGAGCGGATTGCGCCCGAGCAGGGGGAGTTCGACGACGCGGCGCTGTTCAACGACTTTGCCAAGGCCGGAAGTCTGGGCCTCGAGTTGAACCTGGGCGGCGCGGACCTCGACGGCTTCCGACACAGTGCCGACTTCGAGAGTGAGGTTCACGGTGGCGGTAAGGCCAACGGTGAGCCGGAGTCCGGTGACACGGGCGGAGCGGAAACCCTGGCTTTCAGCGGTAACGTCGTATTCACCGGGAGGCAGAGCCGGGAGATAGTAAATGCCTGCCGGGTTGGTATCGGCGGTGAAGCTGATGTTAGTGGCCGTATTCCGGATGGTAACTTTGGATCCGGCCACGATCGCACCCGAGGTGTCGGCGACGGTACCGGTGACGGTGCAGCGCTCGCCTTGGGCGAAAAGAGCACAGGAGCAGGCGGCAACAGCCGTGGCAAGACGAAGGACTCGCATGGGCGCCCCCAATAGATTGACTTAGAACAGCGTTATTCTATCTGCTTCGCGAGTAACTTTAAAGAGGCTGGCAGTTAATTTGACTTCACGGTAAAGGCTTACGCATACGGGGCTGTGCTACCGGGGATAGGGGTGGCCGCGTAGGATGGTGAAGGCGCGGTAGATCTGTTCGGCGAGCATGGCGCGTGCGAGTTCGTGGGGGAAGGTCATCGGAGAGAGGGCGATGAGGTGATCGGCGCGGTGCTTCCAGTCCTCCGGGAGGCCATCGTGCCCGCCGACGACGAAGACGGCGTCGCGGCCTTCGGTTTCGAGCCTCTCGATGAGGGCGGCGAAGCGGGGCGTATCGAGCGGTTTGCCGGCGGGGTCACAGAGGATCTTGGCGGCCGCGGGATGGCGGGTCCAGAGGTCAATGCGGGCGGGATGAATCTCGGCCATCTCGATACGCGCCCAGCGCGAGGTACGTTTGACGTACTCGGCGGCGATGGCGTTGGCATGCCGGTCACGAGGCTTGCCGGCGAAGTACAGGGAGATCTTCACTCTCGGACCGGGTGGGCGGCGGCGCCGGCTCGGTCGCGCTGAATGGCAGCGGGGGCGGGCTGGCTGCAGATGGTTTGACCAGGCGTGTCGTGAGGGGTTCCGCACACCAGCACTTCGGTAGTCATGGTGGGAAGATCGGCGGGAATCCGCAAGTTGACCTGTTGAACGCCCGGGACCGAGGGCGCAGGTCCGGCATAGACGAGGCTGGTAACAACGCGGTCATGGATGCGGGCGGTGATGATGCCGAGCGCGGCCGAGGGAAGACCGGTGGCGAATATCTGGAGGACGCCTCCATCGACATTCTCCGGATGCGAAGCCGAGTTGGCGAAGCCATCGGAATTATAGACGGCGCCGGGGAAAATAGCGGGGGCGGAAGCCGAGACCGGAACGTCGACGGCCGCGCCGGCCACGCCGTCGACGGTGATCACCAGGCGCGCGTTCCGGCCGGGACTGAGTTCGGCGGGGACGAGCACGGTGAGTTCGTCATCGGCGACACGGAGCACGACGGTCTCGATACCGTCAAAGGAAACCGTTCGCTCGCGGCCCGAAAGGCGGGTGCCCTGAATGCGCGCGATCGATCCCGGCACGACGCCGGCGACGGCGAGGTTAGCGGCGTTGCCGACGGTCCAGTAGCGGGGAGTAACGACGGGCTGGGGTAGTGGTCCGGGTTGCGGATTGGGGTTGGGCGGCGGCTGCCCTTCCCCTGGATTGGCCTGCCTTACGGTCAGCGTAATCGCGTAGGAACGGGAGCCGGCGCTGGGCCCGGCATCGATGGCGAGGTTGGCGCGATACACTCCGGGCGCGAGGCCTTCCGGGAAAAACGACATGTTCAGGGACGCATTGTTGATACCGGACTCGGGAAAGATTCTGGCCCAACCACTCCCATCGAGGAAGGTGATCTTCGCCGTCCAGAACATCAGGCCGCCGCCTTCGTTGAGGACACGGATGAATTTCTGGTAGAAGCCGGCGACGTTGGGCACGGTGGCGGCGAGAGTGGGAGCGTCGACGAACAGGTCGGGGAAATACGAAGCGTTGCAATCCCGGAGGACGTTGCAGTCATTTCCAGGCTGCACGAAGCGGAATCGGGGGATAGGCTGGGCGCCGGTGGCTCCGGCGGCGGCGATGGGTGCGAAGGAAACTTCCGCCTGGGCGACGGCTCCGTCGAGCCCGGAGTTGGCAGGCAGGAAGATCCACAAGGGGATGTGCGCGCTCTCGTAGACGCTCGAGTTGGAATCGGCCGTTTCGTAGATGACGTAGCCGTCGCCGCGGTTCAGCGCGACTTCGTTGATGGAGGTGAGCGGGAAGATTCCAGGACCGAAGAAACCCGCCAGGGCGAATCCGCCGATGCCTTCCTGGGTGGCGCCCTGACACGCGTGAGGTAGAGAACCGTCCGAGGTGCCGGGCTGGTAGAAGCCTCCGCTCGGAGGAGACCGGGTCGCCGGCGGAGGTCTGGCCGGCGGCGCTATCGCCGGCAATGCGGTCCGGAACGAACACGCGCGCCTGTGCGGGAAAGCCGGAGAGGCGGACGCGGATGCGGACGCCGTGGGTGGCGTTGGGGCGGCGGGCTTCGAAGGCGGCGGGCGACCCTTCGGTGACGCGTATGGTGGCAAAGCGAGTACCGGCATTGAGGAAGCCGGAAAAATTAGACTCGTCGGGGAGCGGGGATCCGGTGCAGACGATACGGCCGGTTGATCCGTTCACCAGCAAACCGGGAAGGGGCACGCCGGCGATCACGGGATTGTTGCGGATGGCAAGCCCGGTCTGGCCCGAAGTGGTGAAGGCGACGCGGACGTTTTCGGTGCGCAGGGAGGGATCGACGAGGAGGTTGGTGATCTTGAAGCTGGTGAGGCCACTGGCGGGGAGCACGAAGCTATATCCCTGAAAGGCTATGGTATTGCGGCCGAGCAGGAGGGGGCGGCCGCCGACGTTCAGGGCGCCGGACGCGGTGTCGGCGACGAGCACGGCGTCGATGCGGCCATCGTCATCGACGCGATTGGTGACCAGGGCGGAGACGTTGAGCGTGAGCGATCCGGCAACGGTGACGCCGGGCGTACCGGTGCAGACGATGACGATTTCACCGAGGGTTTCGGTGACGCCCTCGAGCCTGATCTGGCGCGGGTCAGCAGTGGCGTCGCAGACCAGTTGAACGCTTTGCGCGGCGGCGGAGGCGGCGCACAGGGCCGCGAGCAGCAGGGATCGATACAGCATGGTCCTCCTGTTTGCCATTGTCCCCATTGTAGACGGGTGGACGGACGCGGCGTTACGAGGGGGTCTTGCCTGCCGGCAGGCCGGCGATCCGAGAGCGAACGATCCTAAAGGCGCACGATTTTCGGCGACTGGACACCCTTGAGAGCATTGCGGGTGTCGACGATTAGCTTCGCCTTCTCGACGATGGCCGGGTAGGGCGTGTCGCTGTGGTTGGTGATGATGACCACGCAGTCGGCGGCTTCGGCGGACTGGACCGGATCCTGGGCGAACAGTTCCTCGCGGTTGACGCGGAACACGGGAACGTAGGGATCGCTGTAGGTGATGCGCGCGCCGCGATCCATGAGGAGGTGGGCGATGTCGATGGCGGGCGACTCGCGCATGTCGTCGATGTCTTTCTTATAGGCGACGCCGAGAATGTGGATATGCGAGCCTCGGACGGACTTACTGTCTTCGTTGAGGGCGAGCGAGACTTTGTCGACGACGTGATGGGGCATCTGGCCGTTGACGTGGCCGGCGAGTTCAATGAAGCGGGCTTCGACGCCGAACTGTTTGGACTTCCAGGAGAGGTAGAAAGGATCGATGGGAATGCAGTGGCCGCCGAGGCCGGGGCCGGGATAGAACGGCATGAAGCCGAACGGCTTAGTGGCGGCGGCGTCAATGACCTCCCAAACGTCGATCCCCATGCGGCCGCACATGATGGCCAATTCGTTGACCAGGCCGATGTTGATCATGCGGAAGGTGTTCTCGAGGAGTTTGACCATTTCCGCAACCTGGGTGGAGGTGACGGGGACGACGGTGTCGAGAGCCTGCTCATAGAGAAGCTTGCCGAGTTCGGTGCAGGCGGGGGTGGTGCCACCCACCACCTTGGGGATGTTGCGTGTCTGGAACTGGGGGTTGCCGGGGTCGACGCGTTCGGGCGAGAAACAGAGGAAGATTTCATGACCGACGCGAAGGTCCTCACGCTCGAGCTTGGCGCGCACGACCTCGTCGGTGGTGCCGGGATAGGTGGTGGACTCGAGAATGACGAGGGTGCCGGACTTCAGATACTTCGCGATGTCGTCGCAGGCGGATTCGATGAACCGCATGTCGGGATCCTTGGTTTTGCCGAGAGGGGTGGGGACACAGATGTTGATGGTGTCCATGTTGGCGATCTCGGAGAAATCGGTGGTGGCGCGGAGGTGTCCGGACTGAACCAGGGGTGCGACTTCGGAAGTGGGGACGTCCTGAATATAGGACTCGCCAAGGTTCAATTGCTGGCACTTGGATTCCTGGACATCGAATCCTGTGACCTGGAAGCCTTCCTTGGCCAATTCCACGGCCAACGGCAAGCCGACGTAGCCAAGCCCGATGACGGCGCAGCGAGCCTCGCGATTCCGAATTTTTTCCGCAAGGGCTGCGGTGACAGAGATCATGGTTTCCATCCGAATGAAGCCTTTCTTCCTAATAGGCGCCCTAAGTGGCAAGAGCGAACCTGTCCGCGTCCAGGAACAGGAACTGACCCGTGCCGATTTCCTCGGCTGGGCCAGTGAGCCACACAGTTCCTCCGTCAGTTATCGGCACTTCGCCGGTCCGAATGTAGAGGGGACCAAACTCGGTTCTAACCGTAACAGGACTCTTCACTAAATCTAGCAGAATTGCGGCGGCCGCGGCGCCGGTGGATCCGGTGCCGGAACTGAGCGTATGGCCGGCGCCTCGTTCATAGAATCGGGCTTCGATGGTGTGGGGGTCCAGGGCGCGAATGAGGGAAACGTTGGTGCGGCTGGGGAAGTGCGGATGGCCTTCGATTTCCGCGGCCAGCGCCGTCCAGTCCGGAGGGAACTCCTCCACGGCCAGGACACATTGCGGATTGCCGACATCGAGAATCGTCACCTCGCGCTCACCGGCGGCGAGGGGGAGAGGGAAACGGACCGCGCCTATTTGCGGGGCCCCCATTTCCATTTCAAACCACAAAGAACGATCCGTTTCCGATTCCGGCGGCCGCCGGTGGAGAATTCGTTCTCCCGCTCCGGTGAGAATGCGCACCGGATCACCGGCCAGACCGCGGGAGGCGAGGATGGCGGCCACGCAGCGGGTGCCGTTACCGGAGAGACCGGCGTAGGAGCCATCGGAGTTCCACAAGCGGATGCGGGGCAGCCCGGCGCCGCCGGGATCGGGAGGCATCTCGATGAGATACCAGCCATCGGCGCCGATACCGGTGTTGCGATGGCAGATCGCACGGGCAATGGAGGCCAACTGGGCGTTGGCCAACTGGGTGACGGCGGGGAGATGGGAGGCGAAGGTGAACAGAAAGTCGTTCCCCGCCCCGTGGGCCTTGATGAACGGAATGATCATGGATTTGTTTTCGGAACGGGAAACGGCGCCGCCGCCGATTGGAGGACGGTGAGGCGCGAGGCGGCGTGCTCGGCGGGCGCGATGGGGCGGAGCTGCTTGCGGACGGCGATTTCGTCGCAAGCCTGAAACTTGGGACAACGCAGGCAGTCTTTCCAGGCCTTTTGGGGAAGGAGCCCGCGGTCCACCTGGTCATAACCGAGGCGGGCAAAGAAATCGGGCACGTAGGTGAAGGCGAACAGGGAAGCGAGACCGATTTCGAGGGCCTGGCGTTCGAGCTCGGTGACGATGCCGCGTCCGACGCCGTGCCGTTTGAGAGCGGGGTCGACGGCGAGGGAGCGCACTTCCGCGGCGGTTGGGGTGTAGATGTGCAGGGCGCCGCATCCGGCGACGCGGCCGTCGACTTCCGCGAGGGCAAAGTCGCGAATGTCTTCGGCCAACTCGAACTCGGTGCGGGGCAGCATGGCTCCGTGGGCAGCGTAGCCGTTGACCAGGCCGAGCATTTCGGGAATGTCGCGTAAGGTGGCTTTGCGGATGATCATGGACGCGGCTCCTTTCTTCGTTTCTCTCCGGTTCTTTGTGGCTCGAGGTCCCGGGTTGTGTCAGGGGACGATTCGTGTGCCTTCCTGCACACCGTCGAGAATACGCCCGATCACACCGGGCTCGGCGCCGGGCGCGACGATGACCTCGGCGACGCCGCCGTCGAGGGCGCGATGGGCGGCTTCGAGCTTGGCCTGCATCCCTCCGGTGGCGACTCCGGTATCGATGAGGTTCTGGCTCTCGGCGCGGGTGAGGGTGGGGAGAACCTGCTTCGACGCATCCATGACACCGGCGACGTCGGTGAGGAACAGGAGCCGGGAGGCGGAGAAGCCGGCGGCGCAGGCGGCGGCCATCTGGTCCGCGTTGACGTTATAGATGACGCCGTTGCGGTCACCTGCCACGCAGGCGACGACGGGGAGGTAGCCGTTGGCGTTCAACACGTCGAGGAGGGCGGTATTGGAGCGCACGGGCCGCCCGACCTGGCCGAGTTCTTCGCTCCATCGCTCGGCTTCGGTGAGGCAGGCGTCGATGCCGGTCAGCCCGACGGGCATGGTTCCGGCGGCCACCAAGGAGGCGACGAGTTGATGATTGACGGTTCCGGCGAACACCTTCAAGACGGCGTCGATGACGTCGGGGCTGCTGACGCGGAGCCCGCCGACGAAGCGGCTCTCGACGCCACGTTCCGTGAGATAGCGGGTCATCTGCTTGCCGCCGCCGTGGACGATGGCCATTTGGGGGGAGCGGCGAAACACGCCGGCGATTTCGGCGCACAGACGCGCCCGGGCGCCGGGTTCGTCGAGCAGAGTGCCGCCAAGTTTGACGAGCAGTTTGGCGTTCACAGCAGGCCTTCCGTTTCATCGAGGCCAAGCATGAGGTTCATGTTCTGGACGGCCTGACCGGCGGCGCCTTTGCCGAGGTTGTCGATGGCGCTGACGACGACGCCACGGCCGGTGGCGGGATCGAACTTCATCCCGATGTCGCAGAAGTTGGAGTGATTGACGGAGGCCACATCGGGGACCTTGCCGGGATCGTAGATCCGGACGAAGGGAGCCTTGGCGTAGCGCGCCTCGTAGATGGCGAGCAGTTCATCGGCAGAGGCGATTTGCGGGGCGCGGAAATAGATGGTCTCGAGGATGCCGCGATGAATGGGAATCAGTTGGGCGGTGAAGCTGAGCTCGGATTCGGCGAGCCCGGTGTTCATGAGCACTTCGGGCACGTGGCGATGGTCCAGGAGGGAGTAGGCGGAGAAGTTTTCGGTAACTTCGCAGAAGCTGGTCTTGAGGCTGGGCTTGCGGCCCGCGCCACTGACGCCGGACTTGGCGTCGCAGACGACTCCCGCGGCAAGGTCAAGCTTACCGGAGCCGACCAGGGGAGCGATCGCGAGGCTGGCTGCGGTGGGATAGCAGCCGGGATTGGCGACCAGTTGCGCTCCGGCAATGGACGCCGAGCCGAGTTCGGGCAGGCCGTAAACGGCCTCGGCGAGCCATCCTGGCTGGGTGTGAGGCTCTTTGTACCAGCGAGTGTAGTTTTCAACGGTGCGGAGGCGAAAGGCTCCGCTCAGATCGACGACGCGGATACCGGCCTCGAGCATGGCGGGAGCAAGGTCCATGGAGACGTCGGCGGGGGTGGCGAGGAACACGATGGCCAGACCTTCGGCGTGGGCGGCTTCGGCCGAGCAAGGCATGCGCCGGGGGCCGGATGCGCCACGCGGGCGGGCGCGGTCATCGGAATCGGCGCGGTGCTCGAGCAGGACTGGCTCCACGTGGGGATGGCGTTGCAGGATGGTGATCAGTTCGGCGCCGGAGTAGCCGCGGAAGCCGACGATCCCGGCAGCATATTTATTCATCGCTGTGAATAAATATACCATGTCGAAGGGAGCGCTTCGGGCCGGATTCGCGCAGCACCGGTTAACGGAGGATGCCGGTGTGGCCCAGCGAATAGCGGCCGGGCTGCGGATACACGCACAGTCCGTGCGGTCCGCGGCCCACCTTCACGCGACCGCGGAGTTCGCCGGTGGCCGTATCGATGGCGTAGACCTCGCGGTGGTAGCGGCCAGAGAGCCAGAGCGTCTTGCCATCGGCGGAGACGCCGCCCATGTCGGGCGATCCTCCGCCGGGGAGCTTCCATTTGGCGATCAGGGTTTCGGTTGCGAACTCCATCACCGATACGGAGCCTTCGCCGCGGTTGGAGATGTAGAGATTCTTGGAGTCCCGGGAGACGTAGAGGCCATGGCAGCCGCGGCCGGTTTCGATGAAACGGAGGACACGGAAGGAGTCGCCATCGATGACGTGCATGCCATTGTTTTCCATGTCGGCGACGTAGAAGATCTTGCCGTCCGGCGAGAGCTTGATGTCCTGCGGCATGCCGCCATCGGGGAGGGCGAGTTTACCGAGCACTTTGCGGGAGGCGACATCCACTTTAATGAGTTCGCCGGAGAACTCGCAGGTGGCGATGAGGTACCGTCCATCGGCGGAGAAGTCGATGTGGTCGACACCGCGGCAGGGGACGGGCACTTTCTCGACGATCTCCATGGTGGCCGGGTTGCGGAAGTCCAGGCGGCGGAGGCGCTCGGCGACGGCGATGGCGAATTGGCCGTCGGGGGTGAAGTAGAGATTATAGGGATCGTCGACCGGAAGGGTTCCGGTCTTTTTGCCCGTGGCGGGGTCAATGGCGGTGAGGGTGTTGCCGCGATCGTTGCCGGCGTAGAGCGTCTTCAGATCCCAGGAGGGCGTGACGTGCTGCGGTTCGCGATCGGTGGGGATGGAGTCGATGACGCGGAAGGTTTCCGGGTCAATGACGTCGACGCGGTTGGCGGCATTGAGGGGCACATAGATGCGGGAGGGAAAGCCGCGGACGGCGGGACTGAGCAAGCCGGGGCGGCCGCCCGAGTAGATGTCGTTGGGCTCGGGGTAGGGGGGCATGCCGGGCAACAGATCCCACCGCGGAGGGGAAAGCTCGGGGGTTTGGGCCAGGACGGCGGCGGTGTTTTCGCTTGGACCGCAGGAAAAGAGAAACGATAAGACGGCGGCAAAAGCAGCGCGGGCGCAGGCCGTTTTGGACATATTCGGAGAGAAGAAAGAGTGCGCCTGGCGGGGTTTCAAGAACCCGGGGCAGGCGTCGGCGACCCGGAGCGACATCATATTATCTTACTGCGGGCGGCCGCAAGCAGGAGCAGGCCGAGCGGGGAGGGGTGTGCGGGGTTTCCGCGCCGACCGCGTCAATCTGGCATCATAGGATAACCCAGAAAACGCAAGTTCTCGCGGGCCATTTGACTCGATGAAGATCGACGTACCGGATCTATCGCTGATCGTGCTGGTGGGCGCGTCCGGTTCAGGAAAGAGCACGTTTGCGAGGAAGCACTTCTTCGGCGCCGAAGTCTTGTCGGCGGACCAGTGCCGGGTCATGGTCGCCGACGACGCGTGCGATCCGGAGGCCTGGGAAGAGGCTCACCGCGCGCTTTTGTACCTGACCGAGCGGCGGCTGCAACGGGGGCTATTGACGGTAATCGACGCGCCGAATGTGAAGCTACGGCATCGGCGTCCGCTGCTCGAGATCGCCAAACACCATCATGTGACGCCGGTGGCGATCGTGTTCCGGCTGCCGGCGGTCACCTGCCAGGAGCAGGCGGCGGCGAGCGAGCGTCCGGTGAGCCCGTGGCTGGTGGCCGATGAGTGCCAGCAGTTGGAGGAGTCCCTACCGAGCCTGGCGCGGGAGGGGTTCGGCCCGAATATCTTCGAACTGAAAACGGCGGGCGAAGTGGCCGAGACGTGGGTGGACCGTCATCCGCTGCCCTGCGACCGGCGTGACGAACGAGGCCCGTTCGACATCATCGGGGACATCCACGGGTGTTACGCGGAGTTGCGGGACCTGGTGGAGCAGTTGGGTTACGAAGTGACGACGTCGCCGCAAGAGGACCGCGATCCGCCACGGCATACGATCGAGGCGCCCGAGGGCCGGCGGCTGGTGTTTCTGGGCGATCTGGTGGACCGGGGCCCGAATTCTCCGGAGGTTCTGCGCTTCGTGATCGATGCGGTTCAGTCCGGGGTGGGCCTGGCGGTTCCGGGCAATCACGACGACCGGCTGCTGCGCTGGCTGCGCGGCCGGCGGATGGAGTTGAACCACGGGCTGCGGGAGACGACGCAGCAACTGGCCGACACGAGCAGCCAGTTCCGGTTGGAGGTGGAGGCTTTCCTCGACGGGCTGATCAGCCATCTGGTGCTGGATGGCGGAAGCCTGGTGGTGGCGCACGCGGGAATGAAACAGGAGTTGCAGGGGCGGACGTCTGGCGCGGTGAAGGGCTTCGCGCTCTATGGCGAGTCCACGGGGGAAGTAGACCAGTTCGGGTTGCCGGTGCGGTACCCGTGGGCGGAGCAGTATCAGGGCCGGGCAATGGTGGTGTACGGACACACGCCGGTGCGGGAACCGGAGTGGGTGAATCGCACGTTGAACGTGGACACCGGATGTGTGTTCGGGGGGAAGTTGACGGCGCTGCGGTATCCGGAACTGGAAACGGTGCCAGTGGCGGCGGGCAAGGTGTACGTCCATTCGCCACGTCCTCTCTGAGCGGACCGCATCTTTTTCTAAGTGGGGGCGACCGGGCGCCAGTGGGGCGCTATTCTAAACGTGTGAGGCTCGGCATCGATTTCGGCACCACGCGAATCGTGGTCGCGGCGGTGGATCGGGGCAATTATCCGATCATCTCGTTCGACACGCCATCGGGGGACCGCTTCGGCTGGTATCCAGCGCTCATCGCCAACATGGGCAACGACCGTTGCTACGGATGGGAGGCCTGGCAGGCGCAAGAGGATCCCGGCGCGGTGGTAATCCGGTCCATCAAGCGGTATCTGCAGGATGCGGGTCCACTGACGGAGGTGCAGGCCGGGGATCGCACCTACCCGATGATCGAGTTGCTGACGGGGCTCTGCCAGGCGCTGCGCAAGGCGCTGCAAAGCGGCTCGAGTCTGGTGCTGGCGCCGGGCGAGCCGATCGAGATCCATCTCGGCGTGCCGGCGAATGCGAACGGCAACCAGCGATTTCTGACGGTGGAGGCGTTCCGGCGGGCCGGGTTCGCGGTGCTTGGATTGTTGAACGAACCCTCGGCGGCGAGTATCGAGTACGGGCACGCGGTGCGATCGAAGCAGATCGGGCGGCCCAAGGACGTGATCCTGGTTTACGATCTGGGCGGGGGCACCTTCGACGCTTCCGTGGTGGAACTCGACGACAACCGGCATGAGGTTGTCGCGAGCGAAGGCATCCCGTCGTTGGGCGGCGACGATTTCGACGAAGTGCTGGCGGAGCTTGCGTTGGACACGGCGGGCATCGCCCAGCAGCGGCGCGATGCGATGACCCAATCGGAGTGGTTCCGGCTGCTGGACGAGTGCCGGCTGCGCAAGGAGGCCGTTCATCCCAACACGCGGCGTATCGTGCTGGATCTGGAGACGGTAGCCGATGACTGGAGCGCGGTATCGATCCCGGTGAGCGAATTCTACGAGCGGTGCCAGCCGATGGTGGCGGAAACTCTGCACGCCACCGAAGACCTTCTGAACGGACGCGAGGATTCGATCGAGTCCGTATATGTGGCCGGGGGCGCCACGGAACTGCCGCTGGTGACGCGGATGCTTCGTGAGCGGTATGGGCGGAAGGTGCGGCGATCGGCGCATGCACAATCGTCCACGGCGATCGGGTTGGCGATTCAGTCCGACTCCCACGCTGGGTTCTCACTCCGAGAGCGGTTCACGCGGACGTTCGGCGTCTGGCGGGAGGCCGAAGCGGGGCACACGGTGGTGTTCGACCCGCTGTTTCTCAAGGGGACGCCATTGCCGAGCGAAGGGGGCCCGCCGCTGACGGTGGTGCGCCGTTACTATCCGGCGCACAATATCGGTCACTTCCGGTATCTGGAATGCAGCCATCTGTCGCCGGAGGGGAGGCCCACCGGCGAGATCACGCTGTGGGATGAGATCTTCTTTCCCTTCGACGCGGGGCAGCAATCGGTACAAGACCTGCGCGAGATGCCGGTGGTGCGGCAGGATTGCGGGGGCCAGGAGATGGAGGAGCGCTATGAGTGCGACGCCGGCGGCGGGGTAACGGTCACGATCTCCAACCTGACGGGCGGATACCGGCGGGTATATCCATTGGGCCGATGGTCTGTGTCGGCTCCGCCGATCGTTCCGGGCAAGAAGCGGACGCGGCGAAGCGCGGCGCGAAAGTCCTGAAGCCGGCGGCCGCTCCATGAAAGAAATCCTGAAGCCCTCACTGAACTGGTTTCTGGTCTGCGTCCCGGCGGCGGTGTGGCTGGAGCATGCAAGCCCGGATGCGCACATGACGATCTTCGCGGTGGCCTGCCTGTCTATCCTGCCGCTCGCGGGCTGGCTGGGGCGCGCCACCGAGCATCTGGCGACGCGGACCGGGGAGGGGATCGGGGGCCTGCTCAACGCAACGTTCGGAAACGCGGCGGAATTGATCATCGCGCTGATCGCGCTGCGGCAGGGAATGTTCGACGTGGTGAAGGCGTCACTGACGGGATCGATCATCGGAAACATATTGCTGGTGATGGGTGCGGCTTTTCTGGCGGGCGGATTGAAGTTCAAGACGCAAAGTTTCAATCCGGCGGGCGCGCGCACGCAGGCAACGATCCTGACGCTGGCGGTGATCGCAATGGTGGTGCCGGCGGCGTTTCACTATTTGGGCGGGAACGCGCATATGGCGAATCTGACGCTCGCGGAAGTGGACCTGAGCCTGGAAATTTCGGTGGTCCTGCTGCTGATCTACGGGGCGAGCCTGGTGTTCTCCCTGCACACGCACAAGCAGTTGTTTTCAGGGTCCGGGCATGGGGAAGCGGAAGACCATGGTCCGCCTTGGAGTGTGGCGCGGGCGCTCGGAACTTTGTTCGGCGCGACGGCGCTGATCGCCTGGATGAGCGAAATCCTGGTGGGCTCGGTGGAGCAGGCGGCGCACACGCTGGGGATGACGAGCGTGTTTGTGGGAGTGATTGTGGTGGCGATCATCGGCAACGCGGCGGAGCATTCGACGGCAATCTTGGTGGCGATGAAGAACCGGATGGATTTGAGCCTCGGGATTGCCGTGGGCAGCAGCATCCAGGTGGCGCTGTTCGTGGCGCCGGTGCTGGTGGTGGCGAGCCATTTCATGGGCCCGCGCCCGATGGATCTGGTATTCACGCCGGCGGAGGTGATGGCGACTGGGTTAGCGGTGGCAATCGCGGGGCAAGTGTCGCGGGATGGGGAGTCAAACTGGTTCGAGGGCGTCCAGTTGCTGGGGGTCTATTTGATTTTGGGAATTCTGTTTTATTTTTTGCCGGATGGGTCCGCGCCCCGGTAGGGGTGCGAGATGCATGGGACCCTCCCCCCTTTACACTGAGACAAGACCCATGAAAATCACCGCCGCCACGGGAGTGGCCCTCCTCGCTATAT
>JAWKHI010000033.1:0-78000 GCA_041394885.1 Bryobacteraceae bacterium
TAGTCTGGACCCATGGGGACCCACCGCACCACCGTCAACATTTCGATCACCCCGGAGCTCGATGCTTTTCTACAGAGCCGGGTCAAGTCCGGGCGCTATCAAACGACAAGTGAGGTGGTCCGCGAGGCACTACGCCTGCTCGAGCGTCGCGAGAGGGAAAGGGACGAGGCTTTCGAGCACCTGAAGGCGAAGCTGAAACGCGGCGCCGCCCAAGCCGAGGCCGGGGAATTGCTCGACGGCGAGGAGGTGTTCGCCGAATTGCGCCAAATGCTGGCGGACCGCCGCGGTACTAAGACTCGCAAGCGGTGAAGAAGCGCTTCGTCATCACGCTGGAAGCCAGGACGAACTCCTGAACCGGAGCTATCGATTCTGGAACGTGTACCCGCATGTCGTGGTCTACGCATGGGAAGCGAAGCCGATCCGAATAGTCTGCATCATCGATGGTGCGAGGGATCTGGCGGCGTTGTTGCAGAGATAGTTCGATACCGGGGATTACAACCGCCGCGCCACGTGCAACCCAATCCCGCCACCCAACCCGGACCACCGCCACTCGATCGCAAACCCGGCCTGGCGCAACGCAGTGTCGAACTCGTCGAGCGTGAGATACCGGCGGATGGACGGCGAAATATAGCCGAACACGATCGGCTCGCGGTACCAGAGCCACCCCGCCAGGCGTCCCGCATGCCACATGTACCAAAGAAACAGCTTGCACCACAGGCGGCTTGCCGGCTTGTAGAAATCGAGGTTCAGCAGGATGCCGCCCGGCTTCAGCACTCGTCCGATTTCGCGCAGCGCCTGCGCATAGTCAGACGCGTTCCGGATGCCGTAACCCACGCTCACCATGTCCACGCTGTCATCGGCTACGCAAAGGTCCAGCATGTTGCCCGCCACCAGCGAAATGGACGGCGCGCCGTCCCCGAATCGCCGCGACGCTTCCACCAACATCTGTTGGCTGCAATCGAGGCCCACCGCCAGCGGTGACGCCGTCCGCTCGGCGAGCGCCATCGCGATATCGCCGGTGCCGCACGCCAGGTCAAGAATACGCGGCTTCACGGCGGCGCGCTTCACGCCTTCCTCGATCAGACGCTTCTTCCAGCCGCGATCCATCCCAAACGAGAAGACGCGAGTGAAAAGGTCGTAGCCCGGCGCGAGGATGTCGAACATCGTCGCCACGTACTTGCGCCGCAAGACGCCGTCGCCGAGATGGGTGTCGATGTCCATCGCGGCGAGTTCGCCGGGATCTCTGCCGTCGCGAGCTTTGAGCAAGATTCTGTTCCGCCTGAGAAAAACTGGGTGAGTAGAGAGTATAGCCTTGTCGAGGCCCGCGGCACCACGCCGCTACGGACCCATACGCTCGAGGAACACCCGGCGCGCCTCGGCGAACTGCGCCAGCACGTGCTCCTTCTCGCGATTGGAACGCCACCCCGCGTGCTGTTCAGCCATGCGTGTAATGGCGTCGATCCAACGCACGAAATACTCGGCATCGGCGCGGGACCGCACCGGCCGTCCGCCCACCGTCACCCAAACCGGGCTCGTCTCGCCCACGATGTAGGTGTCGTCCACCGGATGCCGCGGCTTGGAGTTGGACGCCAGCACCGTAATCCATCCGCTTTGCGCCACCGCCACGCGTTTACGGAATGGCACCCGCACACCTGCCGCGCCCCCTTCCACGGCGATCGTTTCCACAGGGCGTCCATTCAGGAAAATCTCGATCTTCTCGAGCGGCACGATCGATTCGACGATTCCCTTCACCTCCACGCTGCCGGGATCGGCCAGACGGATCTCTCCGCCCGGCAGTTCGCCGTCCACCTGGGCGCGAATGAGCGGACCGTTCGTCACAAATGTCCGCCCAGCGCGAATCGCCTCCACCCAACGCGGCCATTCGAGTTTGTCTCCCAAGTAAGCGTACAAACGGTTCCCCCCGATGATCGGGGTCGCATGCAGACTCAGGATCGAATCCTCTCCAGCCGACGCAGTCACTTTGAAACCGCAATTCAGCGCCCGGTGCCAAACCGGAGCCGTATGCTGGAAGTAGCCGGCCGAGGTATGCACCTCCAGATACTCGATCGCCCCCAGCGCCACATCCACCGGAAAGCCACGCGCCACCGCATACCCGGATGTTTCCGGATCCCTGGACCACGGATGCACATATCCGCCGATTGCGCCCTGCTTCCGCGCGAGGCGGAACATATCCGTGTTACTCGGATACAGGCTCTCGATCGCCGATCCTTCATAGCCGGTAGTGAACGGAGATATGAGGTGCCTGGTCAGATTGATGAAATTGATGTGGCCGTAAAAAGGCGGCCGGTACTCCTCGTTGAAAGTCAGTAACTGGCGATCATCCGACAACGCATGCGGGCGTCCGGTGAATTGTTGATGGTCAAAGATCCGATGGTCTTTGTTGCAGATCTTGTCGCCGATCATGTTGAGGTCCTCGGCGCGCGCCATCATCATCAGGTTCTCGGGGGTGTTGCGCAGGTTCCCGGCGTAGTTCATGTGCACATGGTCAGACCCGCTCCACCAGCCGGCGGCGCTCATGTCGGTCATGCGGCTGAACTCGACATCCACGCTCGCCACGGCGTCCGGCTCGATGCGCACCACGCGCCGCACGGGATGGTGTTCCAGGCCGTTCACGGCTTCGAGCACGGCTTCGCCCACCGGCAGGTCCACCACGAAGCCGCGTTCAGCGTGGAAGAAGTCGCGATGGGTGATGCGTCCGGCCACGCGATGAAACGCGGTCGCGGGCGCGTAGGCTTTGCCGTCGGAGGCGGTGATGTAGAATCGCGCCGCGCCGGGCAATCGCACCGAGAGCCTGCCCATCGGGCGCCGGTGGACGCGCCGCCGGATTTCGACGCCGTTATCCTCCCCGCCGAAGGTCCGAAGCAGGCGCAGTTGCGACAGGCCTTCGCGGTTGGATACATAGGCGATCCATTCGCCATCGGGAGACCAACGCGGGTCGAAACGATCCCAGTCTCCGAACGTCAACTGGTATGGCTCGCCGCCTTCCACCGGCAGCACGTAGAGATTGTTGTTCTGGCTGCCCCGGTGCGAACTGTAGAGAAGCCTCTTTCCATCCGGCGACCATTGTGGCTGCGTGCGGTACAGGGTCTCTTCGCGCAGCAGCATCCGGGCCTTGCTCATCGCATCGGCAGCCAGCGGCGCGCGCCAGATCGCGCCCGAGCCCAGCGGAATCCCGCGGTTGGAAACCAGCAGCATCTCCCTGCCGTCAGGCGAGATCGATGGCGAAATGTGATCGTCGAGCAAGTTGAAGTAGAGCCTCTCGCGGCCGAACGAGTGTTCGTTGGTGATCAGTTCCGGGGCCCCGGCGCGGCCATTGTCGAATGGCATCGCGTACACGTGGAACGAGGTGCGCGGGCGGTTCCGCGTGTAGAGGAGCCGCTTTCCATCGGGCGCGAAAACAGGGTCCAGGTGGATGGTGTTGCCGCGGGTGAGCGCCGTGCTCTCGCCGGTGGCGGTGTTGAGCAGCATCAGATTCACACCGGATGTCTCGGGGCCCGACGCGTCCTCGGACGTATAGACAATCCAACGCCCGTCGGGCGACCACGCGGGCGAACTGTCGTGTCCCGCATTCGCCGTCAACTCGTAGGCGGTGTCTGCCGCCTGCCCGCCGTTCACAGCCACCTTCCACAGTGATCCCGACATCGAGAACACGATCGACTTTCCGTCGGGCGCCCAAGCGGGCCGCCACGGCGTCGACGCCGACTGCGGCACGTAGTAGCTGTACATGTAGCCGGTGGCGAACTTGCCCCGCTGCCCGGGCAAACTCAGGGCCGCGGCGAATAACAACAGCAGAAACCTCATTCCCATCAATATATAATTCAAGCAATGTCGCGCTACGCCATCCTCCTTCTCGCCATGCCGCTTCTGGCGCAAGAGTACGATCTTTTGCTGCAGGGCGGAACCCTCCTAGACGCCAGGAACAAGATCAACGCCCGCCGCGATATCGCCTTCGCCAACGGCAAGGTGGCGGCCGTCGAGGCCAACATCCCGGCTTCGAAAGCAAAGAAGACGGTCGACGTCGGCGGCCTCTATGTGGCTCCCGGTCTCATCGATCTTCACGTCCACGTGTTCGCCGGAGAGGGCTCCGAGTACATGGGCAAGAATGCCGTCTTCCCGGACGATCATTCTTTCCGCTCCGGCGTCACTACAGTCGTTGACGCAGGCTCGTCGGGCTGGAAGAGCTTCCCGTTGTTCAAGCGCCGCACCATCGATCGCTCGCGCACGCGCGTTCTGTCGATGCTCAACATCGTGGGCACCGGCATGGGTGGCGGCAACGACACCGAACAGAACGTCTTCGACATGGACGCGAAAGCCACCGCGCGCGCGGCGATCGAAAACCGCGAATACGTCGTCGGCATCAAGACCGCCCACTACAAGCCGGCGGATTGGACCGCCGTCGACCGCGGCCTTGCCGCCGCCAAGGAAGCCAACATCCCGCTCATGGTCGACTTCGGGACCTTTCAATCGGAACGCCCCTTCGAGGAACTCGTCACCAGTAAACTTCGCCCCGGCGACATGTACACCCACATGTACCTCGCCTGGGTCCCGATGTTCGATGCAAACGGAAAGGTCCGCGATTACCTCTGGCAGGCGCGCAAGCGCGGCGTGCTGTTCGACGTCGGCCACGGCGGCGGCAGCTTCGTGTTTCGCCACGCCGTACCCGCGATCAAGCAGGGCTGGGTTCCGGATTCCATCTCCACCGATCTTCACGTGAGCTCGATGAACGCGGGCATGAAAGACATGATCAACGTGATGTCGAAGTTCGTCAACATGGGGATGACGGTGGAGGACATCGTCGCAAAATCGACCTGGGCGCCGGCGCGCCAGATCAAGCGGGAAGAGCTCGGCCACCTCACGGTGGGCGCGATCGCCGATGTCGCGGTGCTGAAGTTGGAGCAAGGCGACTTCGGATTCGTCGACGTATATGGCGCGCGGCTGCGCGGCAACAAGCGCTTCGCCGCCGAGATCACCATCAAAGACGGTCTGGTAGTTTGGGACCGCAACGGGCTCACGCGCACCGATTGGGACAAACTCGGCCCGGACTATGGTCCGCAGGGCGAGGCTTATTGGGACGGCACGCTCAGCCACGCCGTCCGGACCCGGCGATAATGCGGATCCCTCGCCGTACATTGCTGGCCGGAACGCTGCTGGCGCCCGCGTTGCCCGGCGCCGACGCGCTGAAAGTGACCTCGGTGCGGCGCGTGTTCCACAATGGCGAGCACAACGCGTTCACCGACATGGTGCGCTTTCGAGGCCGCTTCTATCTGACGTTCCGTTCCTGCCCGGAAGGTCACATGCTCTTTCCGTCGTCGCGGATCCTTGTGCTTGAAAGCGCCGATGGCGGCGAGTGGCGTCAGGTCCACGCGTTCTCGGTGAAGCAGCGCGACGTGCGGGATCCGCATTTCGTCGTCTTTCGGGACAAGCTGTTCGTCTACACCGGCACGTGGTATTGCGGCGACGGACCGCCGAAGACGCGCGATATGAACGAGATGCTCGGGTTCGCATGCTGGTCCGGCGACGGACGCCAGTGGCAGGGTCCGGAAATGCTCGAAGGCACCTACGGTCACTACATCTGGCGTGGAGCCGCGTACGGCGGCAAGGCTTGGCTATGCGCGCGGCGGAAGCGTCATTTCGTGAAGATGGAAGACCGCGCCGAGAGCGTTCCCTTGACGCAAGGCGCGCTGCTAGAGAGCGACGATGGCATCGTGTTTCGCAAAGCCGGTTTGTTCACCGAAGACTACGGCAACGAAACTGCGTTCCTGTTCGAAAAGGACGGCACGATTCTCGCGCTCGCTCGCGGCGGCGGCGAGCGAAACGCGGAACTGTGCATCGCCAGGCCACCCTACACGAAGTTCGAGCGCCGGGACCTCGGCCGGTACGTCGGCGGCCCGATGATCGAGCGCTGGGGTGACCGCTATCTCGCCGGCGGCCGGCGAAAGATTCAGCCCACCGATCCGGCTACCGCACTCTATTGGCTCGACCCGAAGAAGGCCGCTCTCACCGAGATCGCCACGCTCCCAAGCGGCGGCGACAACTCCTACCCGGGTTTCATTGCTCTCAGTCCGTCACGCGGCTTGCTCTCCTACTATTCAACGCACGAAACGCCCAAGGCGGCGATCTTCCTGGCGTCGCTCGAGATCGGCTAGCCGCCCAATCAGATACAATCTGGACGTTGAGATTCAGTGTGTTTCTTGTCGCGCCGCGGCATCGGTGTGCGCGGCTCAAACGAGAGTTCTTCAAAGCTGGAATCCGGCCGCTGCTGGTGAAACGCTGCTACGCGTGCCGCCTCGGCAGCGAGCAATCCGCCATGGGCGGGCTGCGGGTGGACTCGCGCGAGGCGCTTCTCAAGGGCGGTGCGCGGGGACCTTCGATCATACCCGGAAAGCCGGCTGGGAGCATACTGCTCGCCGCCCTGCGCCACACGAGCGACCGCACGTTGAAGATGCCGCCGGGGCTGAAGCTGAAGGATGCCGAGATCGCCGATCTGGCGCCCGTTGGGTGGAGATGGGAGCGCCGTAGGGCACGTCGATGGAAACAGGAAGCCGCCCCGAAACGGTTCTGGTCATTCGCGCCGCCGGTAGAGCCGGCGATTCCGGCGGTGAAGAACGAAGGGTGGTTGAAGTCGCCGATCGATGCGTTCATCACGCCAACCTGGAAGCGAAGTCCCCGCTTTCTCCGGCCCCCGCCGCCGACAGCGCACCCTGATCCGCCGCGCGACGACTCGACCTCCGCCGACCTACCGCCCGCGCCGGCCGATGCCGGTGGATTTCCTCGACGACGATTCGCCGGAAGCGTTCCGCGCGTCGTGGTGGACCGGCTGCTCGCTTCGCCCCGATACGGCAGCGGTGGGGCGTCACTGGCTGGACATGGCTCACGCTACGCCGATTCCAACGGTCTGGATGAAAACCTGGTGTATAAGGAGCGCGTTCCGCTATCGCGATTACGTGAACGTCGCCGCGTTCAACAAAGACAAGCCGTACGATCAATTCGTACACGAGCAACTGGCCGGCGATCTGCTTCCCGCCACCGAAGATCTGGACACTCGTTTCGAGCGCTGGACCGCTACCGGCTTCCTCTCCCTCGGCGCGAAGATGTTGGCCGAAGATGACCCGGTGAAGATGGAGATGGACATCGTGGACGAGCAGCTGGACACGGCCGGACGGGCGTTCCTGGGCCTCACGCTTGGCTGTGCCCGCTGCCACGATCACAAGTTCGACCCCATCACGTCAGCCGATTACTACGGTCTCGCGGGCATCTTCAAGAGCTCCAAGACGATGGAGAACTTCAAGGTGGTGGCCAAGTGGCACGAGTATGTGCTCGCACCCCCCGGCGACATTGCGCGGTTGGAAGCGCATGAAAAGAAGATCGAAGGCAAGACCAAGGAGATCGGCAAGCTGACCTCGGCCGAGAACAAACGAATCTCCGCCGCGGCGCGCGCGAAGGCGGGCGCCTATATGCTGGCCGCGGGCGACATGCTCCGGCATGAGAAGACGAAGCTCGCTCCCGTGCCCGCCAATACCGCGGGAGCGATCGCAGTCGCGGCGGGCAGGTTCGCCAGCGGCAACGTGAATCGTGAGCTGGAGCGGGGCGGCGCCAACGTGCCGAAGGACGCCAAGGGGCCCTTCTACGCTGAATACCGTATCGACGTACCCACCGCCGGCCTCTACCAGATCGACGTTCTCGAGCAGGAAAAGGGACGCGGCACGCCGGATCTGATCGTGAACGGCGTCCTGATGAAGAACGGCGCGGAGGCCATCGCGAATCGCGCCGCGTCGCCGGACGCGGGCGGATGGTCCGTCGAGGGCATTTTCCCGTTCCAATCCGGAACCAACACGATTCGTTTGGAACACAAAACGCGGTTTGCGTTTTTCGAAAAGCTGCGGGTGGCGCCATCGCCCCTTCCCGCCGGCGTGGCCCCGCCGGAGACCGCGGCGCAAATCGCCCGGCGCTACGATGTGCTTCCGGGGTTTCTGTCGCAGTGGGTGGACCACATCCGCCGCTCCCAGGGCGCGCCGCATTCGATATTTTTCGCGTGGAACGCGTTCGAAAACGGCCAATGGACGCTGACCGATTGGACGTCGCCGGCCGCCGCGTTGTTCGCCGGCTTCCAGCCGGCTGACCGCGCGCAACTGGCCGCGCGCTACCAGGAGCTGTTCGCACGCGCCGCCGATGAGAATGTCGCCGACCCTGGCCTGAAGGCGATCCGCGAGCCGCTCTACGAGAAGTTTGGGCCGTTTCGCGCACCCGACGGCATCCGCGAATACTATCCGGCGGAGGTGGAAAGCGCCATCGCGAGGCTGGAGTCCGAACGTAAGGAGCTCGAAGCCGCGACACCGGATTACCCGCGCGCGATGGGTGTCCGTGAGGCGGCGAAGGCCGCCGACATTCCCATCCATATCCGCGGCAGCCACTGGACGCTCGGGAAGATGGCGCCGCGCCAGTTCCCGGGTTTCCTCGCCGGGACGAACCAGCCCACGCTCGGGGATTCCGAAAGCGGACGTCTGCAGTTGGCGCAATGGCTCACGCGGAAGGACAACCCGCTCACCGCGCGCGTTATGGCAAATCGCATCTGGCGTTGGCATTTCGGCAAGGGCATCGTGGGGACCACCGACAACTTCGGCCGTTTGGGCGAGGCGCCGGTGAATCAGCCGCTGCTCGATTGGCTGGCGCTGCGGTTCGTCGAAAAGGGATGGTCTATCAAACAGATGCATCGCATGATCCTGCTCTCGAACACGTACGCGATGAGTTCGGCTTATGACGCAGCGGCGGCCGAGGTGGATCCGGAGAACCGTTTGCAGTGGCGCGCCAACCGCCGGCGTCTGGAAGCCGAGCCGATCCGCGATGCGATCATGAGCGTCTCCGGCGACGTCGACTTCCACATGGGCGGTTCGTTGATGAATTACAAGGACCGCCAGTATGTCGCCAACACGGCCAAAGGGGGTGACCTTGACTACGACCGCAATCTTCGCGCCGTCTACGTGCCAGTGATTCGCAGTTCGATGTACGACGTCTTCCGCGCGTTCGACTTCGCGGACCCTTCCACCGGCAATGGTGACCGTGGTTCCACAGTGGTTGCGCCGCAAGCGCTGTTCATGATGAACGGATCGGTGATGCTGCGGCACTCGCGAATCATGGCCGACACTCTTCTGGCCGCCCAACTCGACGATGCCGGGCGCATCCGGGAGGCGTACGAACGGGCGCTGGCGAGGCCGCCTTCGCCGGCGGAGGTGGACCGGGCGCTCACCTTCCTGGGGCGCATCGACAAAGGGCTCGAGGATCGGGAGAGGGATCCGGCCGAGCGGCGGGCGCGTGCCTGGCAGAGCTTCTGCAAGGGCATTCTGAGTTCGAGCGAATTCGTCTATTTGAATTAGGCGTCAAGCTCCGGGTGGGCCACTCATCAGATGCCAGCGCTTCTTGAAGTAGATCACGCTGAGACCCACGATGAGCAGGCTCGCCAACAGAACGGCCACTCCGGCAAGGCCCTGCGTCTTCTCCGAGTACGCGCCCGAGATCACAAACATCGCCGCGCTGGCCAGGAAGAGGATAACGCCCCACCGCCTTCGCATCAGAAGGCCCACTCCCGCGCCCCCCGAAACAGCCGCCATGAGAATCAAAACGATGGTGGGCACTTCATCGCCGGGCCAGTTCAAGAGCTCCATGATGCCGGCGAAACAACCCCACCGATACGGCATCGGCCCCAACGGCTTCGCGCGAAGCGCTACGAGGACGGGAATGGCGACGAAGAGCAGCACCCCGCCGATGACGAAGAACTCAGGCAAGCCCAGCGACCACATCGTTTGCCGACTATATCATCAATCCCCTTGCGTGACTCCGGTCACGAAAAGAGTCCACACCTGGCAGTACGATAGAAGTTGAAGCAAAGCCGATGGCGACCCTAGCGGCACAACCCGGAACCGGCTCCCGCCCCAAGCGAACCATCACTCGCCGCCGCAATCCGCTCCGCCCGCATCGAATCCGGCGCGGCGTCCAACTGGCCTTCCTGGCGCTGAACGTGTGGATCGGGATCGAGTTCTACCGTTTCGTGCGGTTCTATGAATCCGGGGGCCAAACGGCCTGGGCAGCGCGCCCGCCGGGGATCGAGGGTTGGCTGCCGATAGCGTCGCTCATGAATCTCAAGTTCTGGGCTGATACGGGCGCCTTGCCCACGATGCAGCCGGCGGGGATGTTTCTCCTGATCGCGTTCGTGCTGTCGTCACTCCTGTTACGGAAGGCCTTCTGCGGGTGGCTGTGTCCGGTGGGCACGGTGTCGGAGTACCTGTGGCGGCTGGGGCGATCCACCTTCGGACGCAACTGGGATCTGCCCAAGTGGGCCGATTGGCCGCTGCGGTCTCTCAAGTACATCCTGATGGCGTTGTTTCTCTACGCGGTGGGCGCGATGTCGGCCGCCGCGATCGCCTTCTTCCTTCGTGGGCCTTACGGCCTGATTGCCGATGTGAAGATGCTGAACTTCTTCCGGTTCATGGGTGTCACCACCGCCGTTACACTCGGCGTGCTAATGCTGCTTTCGATCTTCGTGCGTAACTTCTGGTGCCGCTATCTTTGCCCATACGGCGCATTGATGGGATTGTTCTCCTGGGCGAGCCCGCTGCGCATTCGGAGGAACACGGAGACGTGTATCGATTGTGCCAAGTGTGCCAAGGCGTGTCCTTCGCAATTGAAGGTGGACGTGCTGGTGCAGGTGCGGTCGCCGGAGTGCCTCGGCTGCTACGAGTGCGTGACGGCCTGCCCGGTAGAGGACGCGCTGGCGATGTCGACACCGGCACTGGCGGGCAGGCCGCGGCCGGTTCCGGCATGGGCGCTGGCGGCGTGCCTCGGATTGATCTTTTTCGGATTTACAGGCTACGCGCGATGGTCCGGCTACTGGCACGCCAACGTGCCGAGCGACACTTACTTCGAGTTAGTGCCGCGGGCGAATGAGTACGGCCATCCGTGACGCCGATTCCCCGTGAGCATGGCGCGTGGGGCATGCTGCTGCAACCCTTCGCGGCCGCGGTGATTGTCAGCCGCGAATGGAACTGGCTGGTGGTGGCCGCTCTCGCGTCTGTGCTGCTCAGCTTTCTCATTCGTGAGCCGCTGCTGATTCTCGCCCGCCAGCGATGGATCTGGCGCGATCCGCATCCGGAGACGTCCGAGGCCAGGCGGTCCCTCCTGTGGCTGACGCCGGCGTTGGGCGCCTTGGGCGTGGTGCTGTTGTGGCGGCTTCCCCCGGTCCCGGTATTGATGCTGACCGGCGTGGCGATAAGCATGACGGTGCTGGCGGTCTGGGCGGCGATCCGGAATAAGCAGCGCGCGATCTGGGTGCAGGTGCTGGGCGCGTTCGCTCTTTCGACGACCGCGCTTTTCGCCGCGCTGGCGGCCACAGGGTCCATTCCGTTGTGGTCACTCTGGGTGTGGTTTCTGCTGAGCCTGCATTCGGCCGCGGCGATCTTCGTGGTGCACGCGCGGCTGGCAGCTCGGATGGCGGCCAAGAAGCCGGCGGGTTCGCCAGGCGCGGCCACCCGCGACGCGGCCCGGATGCAGGTGGGCCAGTTGGCCTTGGCGGCTGTGGTGGCGGCCATCGCCGGCGGCGCGATGGCGCTTCCGATCGCCGTCTCCGGAGTGCTGCTGTTGATCGAAGCGCTGCGATTGCGGCGTCCTGAAGTGCTGGACGAGCCTCTGCGGCGGGTGGGCTTCCGGATGCTCACCATCGCGCTCCTCCACACTGCGCTCACGATCGCCGTACTGTGGAAGGGAGCATGACACTTTCGCTCGAAAAGGACGACTTCGGCCGCTTGATCTGCCGGATCGAAGATGGGGACAGCCGTGCGACGATCACGTCCCGCGACGCGACGGTTCTCGCAGAGTGGATCTCGGCGATCGAGGACACGCCACAGAGCGGTTACGTCGACTGTTACTGGAGCGAGCAGGCAGGTAACTATCGCTGGATGTTCCGCCTGGCCGGAGCTAACTTACGGATCTATGTGACTTGGGGCGGCGGCGCGGGCCAAGGCTGGGAGTATATCTATAGCTCCGAGCACGAGGCCGCGCTGGTGCGGCGGCAGGCGCGGCGGGCGGTGGAGGCTCTGGATACGGAAGTGGGGAGGGATGATTGATAGGCTTGCGTCTTGTCAGGCTTTCCCGCCGTGGAGCAGACCATCCGGGTTGGGCGCTGGCGTTATGGAGTTGCCTGTCTCGGGAGCGAAGCAGCCGCTTCCGCGAGCGCCTGGGAAGGCATCGATCAGGCGGACCATCATGTCGGAATCTCCGGCGAACACCGTAATCCAGATGCTAAAAAAGCCCGACTGGCTCGCGGTCAGGACTACTTGATCTCTTAGCGCCTTGTTTCCTGGAGCGCTCATCACATTGTCCTTTGACGCTCGGGCGATGAGCCAAGCTTTGCATCCTTTGCGAGGCACGGTCCAGCGCCACCACTTCCTCGTTTTGATCTTGTGTTTCCGATCCGGTCTTTTCGAGCCCGGTTAGCGCAAGGCTGGCGCTGGCCATCTCCTTGCGATCGCGAGTGAGACTCTCTGTCGGGAGTACCCGCCCGTCCTCGAGATAATCGAAGGCAGTGAACGTATTGTCGCGGTCGGGCAGAAGCAACTCGGATAGAAGGACGTTCTTCTTTCCTTTCGTGCTGTTGCAGTTGACGCATGCCAGGAGAAAGTTGTCCCATCGTCCGATGAGATTCGGGTGCAGGTGTTTGGCTTGAATGTGTTCAACAGCCAGATTGGTGGGAATCCGGCGCTCGCAGAAACTGCAATAAGGTCCGAGTCTCGCCACCAGATCGGCTTTCGCTTCGGTGTAGTCTTCGAAATCAAGGGTTCGCGGAGACGGACCGCGTCGTACCGGTCGCATCCGTGGTCACTCGCCGAGCTTGGCAGCTCGCTGCATCTCGAGAAAAGCTTGAAAGGCAGGATTGTCCGCAAACGGCGCGATGCTGTCGGCAAGCCTCTGCTTGAAGTCCGCGAGCTTTGCTTCTGGGGCCCTCTGGGACTGTTCGAGTGTTTGGAGATACTCGGTTGCGGTATCCCTATAGCGCTGGCTAACCTGGACGGGAACACCCATGATGCCCATTGCAATATCGGCCAGGCTCTTGTTCGCCAACTCAGCCGTGGGAGACCCATCGAGCATCACCAACTCTTCTCCGGATCGCAAGGACTGGATGAGGAATGGCGAATGAGTGGTCGCGAAGAACTGGATACGGGGAAAAACAGTCCGTAGATCCTCGATCACGCGACGCTGCCAGACCGGATGCAGATGCAGGTCGAGTTCGTCAATGAGGACGATTCCGGGCGTCTTTTCGAGGACACTCTGTTCTAGAGACGGGTTGAGCATGGCCGCCTTCTGCGCGATGTCCCACACCATCGCGAGCAGCGTGCGTTGGCCGTCGCTCAAACTGTTGAATGGCAGAATCCCTTGTGAGCCAATCTCCACAACCACTTCGCCGCGTGCGGCGTCAAAGTAGAATTCTTGGCCACCCTCCACGCATTGGAGAATCGCTTTGCGCACCGTAGAGTAGAGATGCGATTCCTCGCCCCCGCGCTGGTAGGAGATCCAGGATTCGCTGGCGACCATCGCGACAAGTCAGCAACCGCCACCCTGGGATCTACGCTGTTGTTGTAGCCCGCGAGGCGAGAACGGCTTTGCTTGCTTACGAGAGTTCTCTCGCTCTTGACTCGCGGCAAGTCCCAAAGCCGACCAGTGCCGTAGTATGACAAAAGAGGCAGAACGGTTTCGCCGCCCGCCCTGACCTCCTGATCCGCCTTCGCTGCGATCTCCTTTACTTCGCGGGCGCCTCCGTAGGTCGTACGGCCTTCCGGGGTGTTCAATTCCCTTCGCCAGGACAACGCCTTTTCCATTACAACGCCGGACGCCTGGATAGCACAGGGGTACATGGACTCCCAGTTGACCCGCTCGCCCTCGCGGGCACGTCCGCCAGGGGACAGCGTCGCCCTGAGCCGGACCTCGTCATTCCGGATGTGTCGTGAGTCCGAGCCCCGGATCCCGAGGAACCACGCGCCCATCGCGACCGACAATGCCTCCAGGACCGATGTCTTGCCGGATCCGTTCACGCCGACCAGTAGATTCACCGACGGGTGGAACTGGAACTCACGATGGTCAAAGCCCTTGAAGTTCTCGATGATCAGCCGGTCAATCCGCATGGCGCCGCTTCCTACAACGTACTCGGCAACCCGACGTCATTCTGCGCATCCGGCATCGGATGCCGCCCCGGCGCCACCTTGTACATCTTCTTCTCCTCAGCCGGAATCTGGCTCCAACGCCGGAGCTTCTTCCGCTCGACGCGCGACGGCAGCAATGCCGCCAACTGCTTTTTCACCGCAGCGGATTCGGGCTTGGCCGCCAGATTGGTCCACTCGCGCGGATCGGCGTCGTGATCGTACAATTCTTCGCCGTCGGGGAACTTGGAATAGCGCCAACGCTCGGTGCGCACACTGATCTTGTCCGGACCGTCGGATGTGATGGCGGGCTTGTCCCACTTGGCATCTGGCGACGCCAGCAGCGGCCGCAGGCTGCGGCCCTCGAGATCGCTCTTGGCAGGGAGGCCGCACAAATCGGTGAGCGTCGGGTAGATGTCGAGCAACTCCACGGTTCGATCGCAGTGCCCGCCCGCCTTGACCAGACCTGCCTGCGGAGCGGCGATCATCATCGCCACACGGCAGGATCGCTCCCACAGGGTGAACTTACGCCACTGCTGCTTCTCGCCGAGCTGCCAGCCGTGATCGCTCCAAAGCACGACGATCGTATTGTCGCGATTGGGACCGCGTTCGAGCGCGTCGAGTACGCGTCCGATGTTGGCGTCGGCGTAGGATATGCACGCCAGATAGGAAGCGACTGCCTTGTTCCATTGCTTGGTGGAAGTAACGTTGTCGTGGTCCCGCAGGCTCCGAATCGCCGATTTGGGCACATCGGCGAGGTCGTTCTCGAGCACCACCGGCAGCTTAACCTGATCGGGCGGAAAACGGTCAAAGTACTTTTTCGGCACGTACCACGGCAGGTGCGGACGATAGAACCCGCAGGCCAGGAACAGCGGCTTGCCGTGCTTGCGTCCCAGGATGTCGCCCGCCCAATTGGCGAGCTTTGTGTCCGCTGTTTCTTCGTCCGGGATGTCGATCGGGCTCCAATCGAAGTGCCCGGCCTTGGGAATGCCGTTCACAGGTGCTTTGGAAGGATGCACGAATCCGTCGAAGGTGTAGTAGGCATCCCAGGACGCGGCATCGTTCTGCGAGCCGTGAAAGGTCTTGCCGCCGCCCGCAGCCGCGTATCCGTGCTTGCGGAAATACTGCGGCATCGTCAGCGCGTCCGGAGCGCCGTCGCGCCAAACGTCGTCGTTGGCGTAGACGCCCGTGGTGGAAGGCCGCATCCCAGTCATCAAAGACGCGCGCGAGGGATTGCACATCGGCGCCTGGCAATAGGCCTTCCGGAACGTGACGCCGCGCGCGGCCAGCTTGTCGAGGTTCGGGGTGACGGTTTGCGGATGTCCGGCCAACGGACCGATCCAGTCATTGAGGTCGTCAACCGGGATCATCAGGACGTTGGGCTTGCGCCCGCCCTGGCCCGGGAGACCTTGTTGCAGCAGAGGGGCCGCGCCGAGGGCGGCCATGAAATCGCGTCTGTTCATCTATGCCAGCATCTTTCTCACAACGTTTCCATGCACGTCGGTAAGCCGGAAGTCGCGGCCCATATAGCGGTAAGTCAATTTTTCATGGTCAAAGCCGAGCGTGTGCAGGATGGTCGCCTGCAGATCGTGAACGTGGACCTTGTCCTCGGTCACGAAGAATCCCATTTCGTCGGTCTTGCCGATCACTTGTCCGCCCTTGATGCCGCCTCCGGCCAACCACATACTGTAACCCTCGGGATGATGATCGCGGCCGGCGTTGCCTTCCTCCTGCGTGTTGCGGACCTCGCTCACCGGCGTCCGGCCGAATTCCCCGCCCCACACGACGAGCGTGGAATCGAGCATGCCGCGCTGCTTCAGATCCTTCACGAGCGCCCCCGCGCCGCGATCGGTGGAATCGCAGTTGGCCTTCAGCTTCTTGTTCAACTGCGTATGGCTGTCCCAGGACGCGTTCATCAACAGCACGAAGCGGACGCCGCGTTCCACCAATCGCCGCGCCAGCAGACAGTTGGTTCCGTAGGCGCGCGTGGTCTCGTCGTTGATGCCGTACATGTCGAGCGTCTCCGGCGACTCCTTGGAGAAGTCCACCAGTTCCGGACCCGCCGATTGCATCCGGTACGCCAATTCGTACGCCTGAATGCGTGAGGCGATCTCCTCATCGCCGGTGGTGTCCATGCGCATCTGGTTCAAGTCGCGAATGGCGTTCAGGGCGGAGCGCTGCGATTCCATCGTCACGCCTTCCGGGTTGGACAAATACAGAATGGGATCGCCCGCGCTGCGCAGCAGCGTCCCCTGGTAGCTCGAGGGAAGGAACCCGGAAGTGAAGTTCGACGCTCCGCCGGAGGTGCCAGCGCCCGAGGCCAGCACCACGAAGCCGGGCAGGTTCTTCGATTCGCTGCCCAGCCCGTAAACGGACCATGCGCCGAGGGAAGGACGCCCGAAAATCTGCGACCCGGTGAACATCAGGTGCTGCGCCGGATGATGGTTGAACGCATCGGTGGCCATGGAACGGACGAGGCAGATGTCGTCGGCGTTGGCGCCGATGTGCGGCAGCCAGTCCGATATTTCCATGCCGCATTGGCCATGCGGCGTGAAGACACGCGGGCTGCCGAGCACGGAGGCGTTGCTCTTGGTGAACGCCAGGCGCAACTGCTTGACGATCGATTCCGGGGCCGGCTTGCCGTTCCATTTTTGCAGTTCGGGCTTGGGATCGTAGAGATCCATCTGGCTGGGCCCGCCCTCCATGAACATGAAGATCACGGACTTGGCTTTGCCTTCGAAGTGCGGTTTGCGAGGCGCTAGAGGGTTGTTGGGCGCGGCGTTGAGAAGATCTCCAAGCGCCATCGCACCCACGCCGCAGGCGACGTCACTCAAGAACTTGCGGCGGTTTCGATACATTGCCGATAGCATGCGATTCTCCTGTTACTCGCGCGTTACGAATTCGTCCAGGTTGAGCAGGACGCGGCTCACGTCGGTCCAGGCGTCTCCGGACGGGTTGATCCTGGCCTGCTCGTCATGAAACGCAGCCATCCGCGCGCGCTCCGCGGTTGTGGGCGCGCGGGCGAGCGCGGAGCGAAACGCGAAGTCGATCCGTTCGCCCACGCCCGCCGGCGCTTCCTTGGCGATCCGGCGGCTCAGCGCTTGCGCGGCCTCGTGAAACACTTCGTCGTTCATCAGGTTGAGCGCCTGCAGGGGCGTGTTGGAGCGGCCGCGCCGGGTGCAACTGGTGTTGGAATCCGGCGAGTCGAAATTCATCAGCATCGGATACGGCGTGGTGCGCTGGAAGTGAATATACAGGCCGCGGCGGTAGCGGTCCGGACCGGTGTCGGCCATCCATTTATCCTTGTTGCCATAGCGCAGCTCAGCCACGCCGGCCGGCTGTGGCGGATGTACGCTCGGTCCACCGATGCGGTCGTCGAGCAAGCCGGCGGCGGCGAGCGCGGAATCGCGCACCAGTTCCGCCGGCAGCCGGAGTCTCGATTGGCGGGCGAGCAGGACGTTTTCGGGATCCTTCGCCTGAATGCCCGGGCGTGAGTGCGACGCTTGCCGGTAGGTGGCGGACATGACGATGGTCTTGTGAAGCTTCTTGTTGCTCCAGCCCTGGGCCACGAATTCGGAAGCCAGCCAGTCGAGCAGTTGCGGATGCGAGGGCGCTTCGCCTTGCACGCCGAAGTCCTCACTGGTCCGGACGAGGCCGCGCCCGAAAAACTCCTGCCAGGCGCGGTTGACGGCCACGCGGGCAGTGAGCGGATTGTCCGCCGAAACCAGCCACCGGGCCAGTTCCAGCCTGGTCATGCTTGCCGGATCGCTGTGAAGAAACGCCGGTGCGCCGGGCTCCACTTCGACGCCCATCTGATCCCACTGCCCGCGGACGCGCAGATGCGACGGGCCGGCGGCGGGGTCATCCACCATCGTATAGGCCTGTGTGAGCGGCGGCAGCGTCTTGTCGAGTGCGCCGAGCTTCTTGCGCAGATCCTTCAGGCGATCGACCTTGGCTTTTTCGAGGCCGATGGCGGGGCCGCTCCGCTCCACGAAATAGTCCGTGAGCCGGAGCTGATCGCGGGCCTCGCGCTTTTCGCGCGGCGTTTGCAGCACCCGCACCGCGCCGTCGAACATCGCCTTCATCGACGTAAGCGCGAAGTCCCACTCGGGCACTTTGCCCGGGGAGTCAATGGCGTCGCGGAGCCGGTCTTCCCACACCGGCATGAGCGACGGTACTTCGTACTCGGCGAGCAAGGCGTTGCGCTTGGCTTGGTAGGCGGGAAAGGCGGCCTCGTACGGACCGCGCTCGCCGGCAAGCGGCGCGTCGATGTCGCGTTCGTCGGCCCGATCGAAGAACGCCATCAGGCGGTAGTAGTCTTTCTGCGTGATCGGATCGTACTTGTGATCGTGGCATTGCGCGCAACCCACCGCGAGCCCGAGCCACACCGTGCCAACCGTATTGGCCCGATTGATGAGCTGCTCGAAGCGCGCCTCGCCGCGGTCGACACCGGCCTCGCGATTGGTGAGAGTGTTGCGTAGGAACCCGGTGGCGACGCGCTGCTCCACGGTCGCGTTGGGGAGTTGATCGCCCGCCAGTTGCTCGACGGTGAAGCGGTCGTACGGCATGTCGGCGTTCAGCGCATCGATCACCCAGTTG
Source organism: Bryobacteraceae bacterium (assembly GCA_041394885.1). Classification (GTDB taxonomy): domain Bacteria; phylum Acidobacteriota; class Terriglobia; order Bryobacterales; family Bryobacteraceae; genus DSOI01. Next base: position 18,801 of record JAWKHI010000033.1, read on the forward strand.
CGATAGCGCCAGGCGTATTGGCGGACAAGATCCTTTTCATAGCCGTCGCTGTCGGCGTAGTGCGCGTTGTCGAGCCAGTGCCGGGCCCACTTTTCGCCGTAGCGGGGCGATTGCAGCAGGCGATCGACGGCGTCTTCATAGGCGCGATCTCCGCCGTCCGCGGTAAACCGCGCGACCTCGGCGGCGGTGGGCGGCAGGCCTGTCAGATCGAGCGAGACGCGGCGCAGGAGTGTGATCTTATCCGCCTCTGGCGAAGGTGTCCAGCCTTCCTTCTCCAGCCGCGCCAGCACGAACCGGTCGATCGGATTGCGTGCCCATGACGCTTGCTTTACCTCGGGCAACGCAGGCCGGCGAACCGGTTGAAATGACCAGTGCGTGGACTTGGGCTTGGCCACGGCCTTAGCGGCCGATGCCGGAAACTCGGCGCCGGAATCGATCCATCGCCGCAGCAACTCGATCTCGGCGGCAGGCAGCGGCTTCGCCCCGGGCGGCATCCGCGTGGCGGCGTCGGTGCTGCTGACGCGCTGGATGACGCGGCTGGTGGCGGCGTTGCCGGGGATCAGCGCCGGACCCGAATAGCCGCCTTTAAGGGCCGATGGGCCATCGTCCAAGCGAAGCCCGTTGCTTTGCATGGCCGCGCCGTGGCAACCCGTGCAGCGCTTCTGGAGCAGAGGGCGGATCTCGGCGGCGAAGTCCGGTTTCTGCGCTCGCGTGGGCGGGCTGAGCATCAGGGCGGCGGACAAGGAAAGCAGGAATAGCGCGGTGGGCCTCATGACGGGTCTCTCCGCTTTCCAGTATATGGCCCTCGCCTCCGCCAGCGGTCAAAAGCGCAAAGGCCGCTCCGGCGCGGCTCCGAACATCCAGGAACTCGCCGCGTATCAAGAGCCGGAGCGAGTCCGTTTTGCGCGTGTTCCTCAAAAGCGCAAAGGCCGCTCCGGCGCGGCTCCGATCCTGGAGAGACCCGCGCTCATTCCAAAGCGCCCGGCGTGTCTGTTGTTCGCGAGTCTGAGAGAAAGCTGCTAAGCGTCGCGATGCACGGTGTCCATCGAGAATGCGGGCACGCAAACCGCCACGTATTCGGCGCCTTCCGCCTCCGGACTCGAGTAACGGACCCACTCTCCGCCGCGCACGATCACGGCTTGTCCGGCGCGAACATCGAACGTGGCATCGGCCGTTTCCACCCGCAGCATGCCGGCCAGCACAACCGTGTATTCGTCGAATTCCGGGGTCTGGCCCGGCTCCACCCATCCACCCGGACTCTGCATCCGCGCTACGCTCACTCCTTCGGTGCCGGAGCGAACGCGCCCCACGTATTCCTCGATGCGTTTGGGCTTGTTGCCGGCGGCGGCGACGACGGCGGGTTTTTCTATCAGGGTGGCCATGGTGACTCCGGACCAGTGTAGCGAACCGGCCGCGTTCAGGCGCCCGGCGAAAGCGGCCGGCTGAGCTCGGTGCGCCACTGCGCGGGATCGGGACTGGTGTCCGGTCCGGTCAGGTATCGTTCATAGAGATCCGGGCCAGGGACGTGTCCGTTGGCGGTGATCCATCCACCGAATTCGCCCCACGCCGCGGCAAGGCCCTCATAGGCGCCGCGGTGAATGGTCCGTGCCACGCGGACCGCGGGCAGCGTGATGCTCACCACGCGGCCGGTGGGCGCAACAGCCGCCGCCACGGGCACGCAGACGTCGAAGTCAAACTCCGCCGGGCTCATTCGCAGGTGGTGCGTCAGCCAGGGCCCAGTTGGTTCCAGGCCCTGCGCCCGGATCGCCGCATGGATCTCTCCGAGTGCCGGACCCATGACGGATTGAATCTCGCTGCGCGGAATCACCAGATGGATGGCGGCCACCAACTGCTCCGGAGCTCGTGTGATCGCCGGGGTGTCAATCATTGAATTGCACCGGGCACCCGCTTCGACGACAACAGTTCCTCGAGCCGGTTGAGTCCGGCCGCCATGCCGTACTCCATGCCGGACCGGCGCGCGGTGTCGCGGGCTTCCCGGGACTCGTAGCGGACGGTGATCGTCGTCCTCGTAATTGGGCCATTGGCAACGAAAGACGTGGTGTTGACCGCTTCGCCCGGATACCAGGCTTCGTCGAACTTTTCGGTGGCCACCAGACGCATGGGTGCTTCGATTTCGCGGAAGACGCCGCCCATACCCATGTCCGGAACGCCCTCCTTGCGCCATACATACCGGTAGGTGCCGCCGATTCTCAGGTCAATCTCGCACACCGGCATCGTCCATCCCGGCGGACCCAACAGCCATTGACGCACCAGTTCCGGTTTGGTGAACGCGTCGAACACCAGTTGGCGCGGCGCGTGGAAATCGCGTGCAATTGCAATCTCGCAGTCAGTAGGGGTTGTGATTTGGAAACTTTCCGGGTAGAACATCGGGGATCCTTTATCGCTTGTTCGTTCTGGGGCGTTTGGCCCTTTTGTGAGTGGACTGCAAGTCATCCAGGAGATGGTCGAGCCGCGAGAACGACGCCTCCCAGAATTGCCGGTAGGTCTCGAGCCATCGGCTGGCTTCCGCCAGCGGCCTCGCCTCCAGACGGCTCGGACGGCTCTGCCCGGCTCGATCCCGCGTAATCAGTCCGGCCCGCTCCAGCACTTTGAGGTGCTTGGAGATGGCCGGCTGGGTCATCGCGAACGGCTCGGCGAGTTGCGTCACCGAGGCTTCACCCGTTGCCAGACGAGCGAGGATGGCGCGCCGCGTCGGGTCCGCCAACGCGGCGAAGGTGGCGTTCAGGTCCGGCGCAGAGGCATAACCGCTCGGTTGCATAACCAAATGGTATTGGAATATCGGCGTGCCGTCAAGACGTTTTTTGCGCCAGCCCTGGCGATACAATGACAACCGGACTCTCCTCATGACCAGACGCGATTTCCTCCGCACCGCGGCCGCCTTCGGCACGCTTCCGCTCCATCGCCTCGCAGCCGCCCACAAGGGCAAGGTGAAGATCACCGACGTGAAGGTGATGATCGTGCGCGGCACCTGGGACTGGAATCTCATCAAGATCGAAACCGACGCGGGCATTCACGGCATCGGGGAAGCCTATTGGGGACCCGGCGTGAAAGACCTGGTCCTGAACCAGCTCAAACAGCATGTGATCGGCGAGGATCCACTCAACGTGGACAGGCTATACACGAAGATGCTCATGCGGAGCGCGGGGGCTGGAGCGTTGGCCGGCGTCACCGTCACCGCCGCCAGCGGCATCGAGATCGCTCTTTGGGATCTGGCCGGACGCATTCTCGAGACGCCGTCGTGCAATCTGTTGGGCGGCCGCTTCCGCGATCGCGTGCGCTTCTATCGCACCTTGCAGACCGTGGAGAACGTGGAAGACATGAGCCAATGGCGGGACCAGGTGCAGGCCGCCCGCGCCGAGAAGTTCGGCTGGACCGCGTTCAAGTTCCAGGGCGACGGCATCCCACCCAGAGCGGACCCGCAGTACAAAGAGCCCGGGCACGATCCCTACACCCGCGGACTCACGCTCCGCGATCTGCGCCGCATCGGCAAAGCGATGGAGACGGTGCGTGACGCGCTCGGCCCCGACATCGACTTCGGCGTGGAAGCGCACTGGAAGTACGATGTGCGGGATGCGATCAACATGGCCAGAGTCATCGAGCCGGCCCAGCCCATGTGGCTGGAGGATCCGGTGCCGCCGGGCAACCTGGAGGCGATGGCGCGGGTGACCCATGCGGTGAACGTGCCGGTGTCCACCGGGGAAAACCTGTACACGCGCGACGGCTTCCGGCGCTTGATTGAGATGCAGGGGTGCGACATCGTCCACATCGACATCCCGAAATCGGGCGGCTTGCTCGAATCGAAGCGGATCCACGATCTGGCCGACAACTACTACATCGCCACGGCGGCGCACAATCCGGCGAGCCCGGTGGGCACGATCGGTTCCGCCCACGCGGCGGCGTCCATGCGGGACTTCCGCATCCACGAACTGGCTAAGTACATCGACTGGTGGCAGGATCTGGTGATCCACGATGGCCCCATCTTCGAAAATGGCTACTTCACCGTGCGCGAAAAGCCGGGCCTCGGCATCGAGCTCAATCCCGACGTCGCCAAGGCCCATCTCGCACCCGGCGAGACGTGGTGGGGCTAAGGCCGGATCGGGCCGCTAGGGCACGCTAATGGTGCCCATGGCGCGCCACCCGGTGTTGTTGCCGGAGATGTCGCGCGCCGCCACATAGATGATGCGGTCCCCACGGAAGGCCGGCGTGAACGTGAAGGTCAGCGTCAGCGTGAGCGTATTGCCGCTGGTGGAAACCGTCGACGCGGCGGCATTGATGCTGCACTGGCCATTGGCGGCCACGCCCGTGCCCGGGATGTTGACGGAGCCGGCAAACGGACCACCGGCATTGCCCGCGTCGTCCACCACCAGCAGTGACCCGCCGGAGCGCACGAAGGCCAGGTAGCACGCGGCGCGGCCGTCAATGGCCTCGTTGATCAGGATATTGAGCACGTTCAAATCCGCGAATCCGCCTGTATCGGCGAACACGGTGGTGAGCGTCAGGGTGTTGGATGTGGACCTCGCCGGCGTCATGCCCGTGATCGAAGTGCCGTTGGACACGCCGCCGGGCACGGTCCAAACGCCCTTGGCCACCCAGCCGCTATTGTTGAGGGCGTTGTCGCGCGCGGCGAGATAGATCACTTTGTTGCCTGCGAACGCGGATTGAAACGTCACTTGGAGAGTAAGCGTCAGGGTGTTGCCGGATTCCGCCACCGAAGACGCCCCCAAGTCGATGAGGCATTGGTTGTTGCCCATCACGCCCACGCCGGGCAGCCCGGCTACGCCGGCGAATGGCCCGCCCGCTTCGCCCGCGTCGTTCACCAGCAAGAGAGTGCCCTGAGACCGCACAAAGGCCAGGTAGCACGCATTCCGGCCGTCAATGGCATTGTTGATCAGGACGTTGAGCACGTTGAGGTCCGACGAACCGTTTCCATCTTGGAACGTGAAGACAAACGTGGCGCTGAACCCGGTTCCCGAGGCGGGGCTCGGCGCACCCACGCTCGGAATCGGCGATGTGCCCGGTGCGCCGTCCTGCGTGACGGCGAAAATCTTGCCGGATATCGCAATGTTGCCGGAGCGCTGCGGACCGGCGTTGGCCGCCACCGAAAACGTCACCACGCCGGAACCGGAGCCGGACGATCCCGAGAGGATCGTGATCCAAGGCACGCCCGCCACCGCCGTCCAAGCGCATCCAGGCGCGGTGGACACAGTGACGGAATCGCTGCCGCCGGCCGAAGACGCGTTCGCCGCGGCAGCGCTTAGCGAGTACGTGCATCCCCCGGAGGCGTCATCGAAGGTGAATGCGTACGCCGCGCCGCTGGCCAGCGCGGACGTACTGTTCTGGTTGCCGTTGATGCCCGTGGCGGCGCTGTTTTCCCAGCGCGCGCCCACCAGCGCCGTGTTGCCGGATAGCGCGGCGGCGCTTCCGAAAAACGAATTCAAACGGGTGTTGGAAGCCTTTAGGTACGCCTCCTGCGTCCACAAGCCGGCGGACCGGACGAAGGCATACGCGGCTCCGCTCTGGCCGGCTCCGTTATCGGCTTGGTTGCCGCCGATGCCGGTGGCGATGCTGTCTTCCCAATCGGCGCCCACCAGGGCTCGATTCCCGGCCACGGCCACGGAACGCCCGAAAGCGTCCCCATTGCCGGTGTTCGATGCTTTCAGATACGCCTGCTGCGTCCAGGATGCGCCGCCTCGCACGAATACGTATGCCGCGCCGCTCCCGGACGAGCTGTTGTCGCCTTGCGCGCCGTTGACGCCGGTGGCGTTGCTGTCTTCGCCGGGAGCACCGGCCACGATGGTGTCGCCAGAGATGGCCACCGCGCTGCCGAAATCGTCGAACGTTCCGGTGTTGGAAGCCTTGAGGTACGCCTGTTGCGTCCAGGATGCGCCCGAGCCGGTGAATACGTACACGGCGCCGCTCGCCAACGCCGAGTTGTCGCTCTGATTGCCATTGACACCGGTGGCGTTGCTGCGTTCGCCGTTGGCGCCCACCACCACCGTCTCGGCGGAGATGGCCACCGCCGTGCCGAACTGGTCACCGTGTTCGGCGTTGGACGCCTTCAGGTAGGCCTGCTGCGTCCAACTCGTTCCGCTTCGCACGAACACATAGGCGGCGCCGGAAATGAGTTGGTTATTGTTGGCCTGATCGCCGTTCACCCCGGTGGCGCCACTCGATTCCTTGGGCGCTCCGGCGACGATCGTGTCGCCCGAGATCGCCACCGCGGTTCCGAACTCGTCGCCTGCCTCCGCGTTCGATGCCTTCAGATAGACCTGTTGGGTCCAGACCGAGCCGCTGCGCTTGAACACGTAGATGGCCCCGCTGCCGGCGCCGCCGTCGCTCTCGCCGGGTGCGCCCACCACGATCGTGTCGCCGGCGATCGAGACGCTCGCGCCGAAGGCGGCCCCGGCCTGCGCGTTCCATGCCTTTAGGTAGGCCTGCTGGGTCCACACGCCGGCCACGCGCACGAAAACATACGCGGCGCCGGCGCCATCGGCGAGGTTGTTGATCTGGTCCGCGTTCACGCCGGACGCGGCGCTGTCTTCCTTGGGCGCGCCCACCACGGCGGTGTCGCCGTCGATGGCGACAGCGCTACCGAACTCGTCGGTGGCCTGCGTGTTGGACGCTTTGAAGTAGGCTTGCTGCGCCACAGGATCCACGGTCACCGGATACTGCGCACCGCTATCGTCCCAAGCGATGACCAACCGCTGGCCGGACGCAGTCATCCGCGCCGCAAGGGATCGGCCGCGGGCGTCCCACACATGCAAGCCCTCATAGCGGATGGCTGCATTTCCTTGCAGGTCAGCGAAGGTAATGCGGTCACGGCCGTCGGTGGCCGGCGCAAGTCCGCCGCGGACGCGGAGTTGGAGCCGTGCTTCGGAGCCCTCTCCCGCGGGGCGGCGGGCGAGGGTGAATCCGTGCTCGAGCCCGCTGGGGCGGTTGACGAACCACTCTTCGAGGTCCGCGCTCCAGCGGTAGGCGAGGCGGTTGCCGCCGGCCTCGGCGACCGCGCTGCCAGGAAGGATCGGCTTGCCGCCGGTCCGGCCCCAGCCTTCCAGCGCCAGCCCCCATGTCCAGCCGCCGGAATGCGGGGTCACGAGAAAGCCTTCGCCGTCGAATCGCGTGGTCCACCGCTGAACGGGGTTGGCGGCGCGGCGCCCTTCCCCATCCACACTCACCGCGAAGCGCTGGCGCAGGAACTGCGTGCGAACCTGCCGCCAGTCCTCGGGAAAAGTTGAGAGGTCGCGCGCGGGGCTCGCCGCGGCGAGGCCGAGCGCCAGGAAGAGGAGTAGTGAGGAGGATGAGAGTAAGCGCGGCCGGACCGTTCGATGTGCCATGGGGTTCTAGGGAGCCATCGACGGCGCAGGACGCAAAATTTAGCCGGCGGCCCTCGGGTTGTCACCCGGTTTCACAGCGCAGATCACCTAGATTGGCGCGGAGCGGGCGGCCTGGCGGCGAGCCCATCCGATTCGGAGTTAACACGTTGACACATTGAATTACAGGTTAATTCGGCGTACGATAACGGCAATTGATGAGGTCGCTTGGCCAGCGTGCCGGCGATAGAAACGTGTCGTGAAAGGGGTCTCCATGAAACATTCCAATAACGTGCGCGCGGTCCGCCGTTCGTTGACGCGGGCCGGAATTCTCGTCTCCGCTCTGCTGGCGTTCTCGATCCCGTGGGCCGCCCAAACTGCGCCTGGCGTGATCTCCGCGACGGTCGTGGACCAGTCGGGCGCTGTGGTTGCCGGTGCAACCGTGGAAATCAAGCGGCTGCCCGACGGGCCAATCTGGACCGCTGTGACCAACGCCGAAGGATCGTATTCGTCCCCGCCGCTACAGCCCGGCCAGTACCGAATTATCGTGCAATCCACCGGATTTAGGCGATATGAGCGTACCGTGACGCTCGGCAGCCAGGAGCTTCGCCTCACCTGCACTCTCCAGGTCGGAGAGGTGGCGGAAACCGTCGAGGTGACGGCGGCGACGCCACATCTACAAGCGCAAACATCTTCGGTAGAGCGTTCCCGGCGGGGCCGCCGCTTCAAGTCGCCGCCTCCGCCCGCACGCCCAGCAGGCGCTCTATCGGCGCCGCCAAGCCAACGCCGAGCAGTACGCCGCCGCCGAGGAGGAGGGCTTCCAACCGGTGAGCCGGCGGCCTCTCTCGACGTTCGGCGCCGACGTCGACACGGCATCTTACTCCAACGTCCGACGTTTTCTCCGGGATGGCCGCCTCCCGCCGCCGGACGCGGTCCGCATCGAGGAAATGCTGAACTATTTCCACTATTCCGATCGAGTACCGGAAGCCGGAGAGCCATTCGCCGTAACCACCGAGATCGGACGCGCTCCCTGGAACGCGGAGCACAAGCTGCTGCGGGTGGCGGTGCGAACCCGCCCACTGGCGACCGCGGAACTCCCGCCGTCGAACCTCGTGTTTCTCATCGACGTGTCCGGTTCCATGCAGCCGGAGAACAAGCTGCCCCTGGTGAAGCGTGCGATGCGGATGCTTGCCGGGCAACTGCGCCACAGGGACCGGGTGGCGATCGTGGTCTACGCGGGTGCGGCCGGATTGGTGCTGCCCGCCACTCCCGGCTCCCGGCAGGATCGGATCCTCGATGCGATCGAGCATCTGGAGGCAGGCGGATCCACCGCGGGCGCGCAAGGCCTGGAGTTGGCCTATCGCGTGGCGGCGGAGAACTTCATGAAGCGCGGCAACAATCGAGTGATCCTCGCCACCGACGGAGATTTCAATGTGGGTCCGAACTCGGATGAGGACATGGTGAGACTGATCGAGCGGGAGCGCCGGCGCGGGGTTTTTCTGACGGTGGCCGGGGTCGGCTACGGCAACCTGAAGGACTCCAAACTCGAGAAGCTGGCCGATCACGGCAATGGCAACTACGCCTATCTCGATTCAATCGCCGAGGCGCGAAAGAGCTTTGTGCGCGAGTTCGGCGCCACGATGGTAACGGCCGCCAAGGACGTGAAGCTGCAAGTGGAGTTCAACCCGGTGCATGTCTCGGCATGGCGGTTGATCGGGTACGATAACCGCCGCCTCAACGACGCGGACTTCGCCAACGATGCCAAGGACGCGGGCGACCTGGGCGCCGGACACGCGATCACGGCCCTCTACGAATTGGCGCCCCCATCGGCGAGCGATGCCGGTTCGTACGGCGTGAAATTGAAATACCAAGAGCCGCCCGCGGCGCAAACCGGCCACGCGGAGGAAGTGGCCACGGTGAAGATTCGCTACAAGGAGCCGACTGCCTCGTCAAGCCGCGAACTCCAGTTCGCCGTGGCCCACGGCCTTCAGGATGCGCCATCGCCGGATTTCCGCTTTGCCGCGGGCGTCGCCCAATTCGGTATGGTGCTGCGCGATTCCGCCCATCGGGGTTCGGCGAGCCTGGATAGCGCTGTCCAGTTGGTGGAGGACGCTATCGGCGAGGATGCCGACGGATTGCGGGCGGAGTTCGTTTATCTGGCGAAACTGGCCCGCGACTTGCAGCGGGCCACGGCTCGAAGGTAGAGCCAGGCGGCGCACAAGAAATTGAGAAACAGTAATAAATTAGCGTTCTGTAGTATGATCGTGGCGAGGTTAGATCGCCATGCGCTCAGTATCCTGGTCCGTTGTCTCTCTTCTCTTGGCCGCCGCCGCACCGTCGGCCCACGCTCAGATCCTTTACGGAGGCCTGGTCGGCAACGTCGCCGACGCAAGCAGCGCCGCTATCCCCGGCGCTAGAGTGTCGATTGTCCACGTGGCCACCGGAGCCACCCGTGAAACGGCGGCGAATGAAACCGGGACTTTTCGATTCGCCACCATCCCGCCCGGTGTCTACACGGTGACCGTGCAAGCACCCGGCTTCCGTGTCTTCACGAAATCCGGCGTCGAGGTGACCGTGAACAACCTCACCCGCGCCGACGCCCGGCTCGAGATCGGCGAAGTGTCCGAACAGGTCACGGTGGAGGCGAGCTCGGTGACGCTACAGACCGATCGCGCCGAAGTCCGCCATGAGGTAGATAAGACCACGCTCGAGAACGTGCCGATCCCCGTTGGGCGCAATTATCAGATGTTGCTCGGTACCCTGCCGGGTTTCACGCCGCCGCGCAACGCGCACTCGGTGCCGGCCAACCCCACGCGTTCGGTGCGCTATTCGGTCAACGGCACCAGTGACCAGAACAACAACGTGCGGATCGACGGCACCACAGCCTACAATCCGAATCTGCCGCATATGACCGGCATCAATCCCACGCTCGAATCGATCGAGGTGGTGAACGTGGTGACCAACTCGTTCGACGCCGAGCAGGGGCTGGCCGGCGGCGCGGCCATCAATCTGCAGATCAAATCGGGCACCAACGCCATCCACGGATCGGCGTACCTCCATCACTTCGACCAGAAGCTGAGCGCGTATCCGTACTTCAGCAACCGGTCCGCCAGCCGGCCCAAGTACATCTACAACCAGGGCGGCGCGACGATCGGCGGCCCAATCAAGAAGAACCGGGCGTTCTTCTTTTTGAGCTGGGAACGGACGGCGGAGCGCCAGAACGCGCAGCGGTTCCTCGACGTACCGACCGCGGCGATGCGCGCGGGCGACATGTCCGGGTCTCCCACGCCGATCTACGATCCGCTTTCGGGAGCGGCGTTCAACCGCGCCAACACCAACGCCTACGCGCGGGATCGCGTTGCATTTCCGGGCAACCAGATTCCGCAGTCGCGCTTTTCCGGACCCTCGAGGAAGATCCTCGCTCTGCCGGATTGGCCGCTGCCGAACGCTCCGGGGCAAGGCGGCCTGGGCTTGAACCTGAACTACCTGGCCGCCATCAACTATCTCTATGACCGGGACCAGCTCGACACGAAGGTCAACATCAACCTGACCGACAAGTGGACCACTTTCCTCCGGCTCAGCTTCCTCGACTACGGCACCGACAATCCGCCTCCGTTCGGAATCCTCGCCGGCCCCGCCGTACATCCCACCGATTCGCGCCCCGGCAACGGATTCGGACGGACATACTCGGGCACAATTTCCACCACCTACCTGGCGACACCGAACCTGGTGTTCGACGGCTACTACGGCGCGATGCTGCTCGACACCAATGCGCTGTTCCCCGATCTGGAAACCAACGTGGCGCGCGACGTGCTGGGTATCCCCGGCACCAATGGAACGACGTCTTTTTCCGGGGGCTTGGGCCGCATGCCGATCGATGGTTTTTCAAACCTGGGCAACAGTAACAACTCACCCTTCTTCGGGCGCGACTATCAGTATCAGTACGTGGGCAACGGCAACTGGGCCAAGGGCGCGCACGATGTCCGCTTCGGCGCCGATATGTACCAGTTGCAATTGAACCAGGGCGTGGCCAACGCCGCGGGCGCCGTTGGCGGGCCGGCCGGCGGGTTCACCTTCCGCAACTCCACCACCACGCGCCGCGGCGGGCCTGCCGCCAACGACTACAACAGCATCGCGTCGGTGCTGCTGGGGCTGCCGCGCGAGGCTGGCCGCAACGTGTTGTCGGTGCCTGAATACAACATCCGCGCGACGTTCTACAGCCTCTATGCGCGGGACCGCTGGCAGGTGAGTCCGCGGCTGACGCTTTCCTACGGCATCCGCTGGGAGTACTATCCATTCCCGACGCGACCCAATCGCGGCCTGGAGCGGTATGACTTCGATACGAACGAATCCATCTTGTGCGGCCTGGGGTCGACGCCCAAAAATTGCGGCCTGCCGCAGAGCAAGAAGCTGTTCTCGCCGCGGTTGGGTATCGCCTGGCGGGCTACCGACACACTGATCGTGCGCGCAGGGTATGGGATCACCTACGATCCGTTCAGCCTGGGCCGCGATCTGCGCGCGAACTATCCGATCCAGTTCGTGCAGAACCTGGCGTTCGACACCAGTTGGTCTTATTCGACGACGCTCGATCAGGGACTGCCGGCGAGCCCGATCGTGCCCGAACAGGAACGGCTGCCGCTGCCGGGAACGGCGGCCTTTATCACCGCCGATGGCAACTTCCGGCGCGGCTATGTGCAGTCCTGGAATTTCACGGTGGAAAAGCAGTTGGGGAACTGGATCGGGTCCGCGGGATACGTGGCGACTCGATCGATACGCCAGACTTCGTTCCTCAACGCCAACTGGGCGGACCTGGGCCGCGGCAACGCAGGCCGGCAGTTGCAGCAGAAGTTCGGGCGTACGGCCGCCACCACCTTCATCGGACACATGGGCACCACCAAGTACGATTCGCTGCAAGCCCGTTTGCAGCGCCGGTTCCGCGGCGGCTACCAGATGCAGCTCTCCTATACGTGGGGCCATTCGCTCGGATACACCGCGGAGGCTTCGACGGCGGCTCCGCGAGTGAACCACCCGCTGTACTGGGACAAGAACTATGGGTCGCTACCGCTCGACATTCGCCATAATCTGGTGGTGAGCGGTGTGGCGGAGCTGCCCTTCGGAAAAGGAAAACGCTGGGCGCAGAGCGGCGTGGCGGCGGCGTTGTTGGGGGGATGGCAGATCAACGCATTGTCGCGGTTGAATACGGGCCAACCGGTGACACCCACCGCGCCCGGCACCACACTGAACGCGCCGGGCAGCGGGCAATACGCCGATTGCCTGGGTCCGGTGACCACCATCGGCGAGCGTACGCAGTGGTGGGACCGGAGCGGCCTTGCCAATCCGAATGCCGTGGACCCGAATGTGGCGCGGTTCGGCACCTGCGGCAGCGGAGTGCTGCGCGGACCAGGATTGATCAACGTGGACATGGGCGTGTTCCGCAAGTTCAATATCACCGAGCGCGTAACGGCGCAGTTTCGCGGCGAGGCGTTCAACGTGTCGAACACGCCGCACTTCGCGAATCCGAATTCGGATGTGGCTTCGGCTAACTTCGGGTTGATCGGCGGTGTGCAGAATACAGGCCGCGAGGGGAATGACCAGCGGTTCTTCCGTCTCGGCCTGCGGATCGGATTCTAGAGCAACAGAAATTAAGCTCCCAGAAAACGCTTGCGCTCCTGTTTCGACGGGTGTAAACTCCTCAACATCGAGAGTTAGCTGCATACGGGGAGTCTTATGCTCTGGGCGATCCGCCGAACCTACCTATCTGTTTGCCTTCTATTTCTGCCTTGCGCCGCTTACGCGCAGGCAAACCTGGCGACGATGACCGGATTGGTCACCGACACCACACAGGCCGCCGTAGCCGGGGCCACAATTAGCGTCCGCAACGTGGAGACCGGTCTCACGCGACAGGTGGATTCGAGCCCGAACGGCGATTTCACCGTCACCAGTCTTCCTCCCGGAAACTACGAGCTCACCGCCGAGCATTCCGGGTTCCGGCGACACCTCGAGCGAGGCATCGTGCTGCAAGTGGGGCAGGTGTTACGCAGCGACATCCGGTTGGAGGTCGGCGCGGTCACCGAGTCGGTGAGCGTGGACGCGGCGATCGTCACCATTAATACGGAAAGCGGAACGATCAAAGGCGATGTGATCGTGCAAGCTGAGATTCAGGAACTGCCCCTTTCCGGGCGCGACTTCACCGATCTGGCCTTCTTCACGCCGGGTGTGGTGCCGCGTGCCGAAGGCGGGCAGGGGTCCGGCCTGAACGTGAACGGCGCGCGAGCCTCCAACACCAACTTCTACGTGGATGGCTTCGACAATCGCAACGCGCGCGGAGCGGCGGCACAGACACGGCCCAATATCGACGCCTTGCAGGAGTTCAAGATGGAGGTGTCGGGTTACTCGGCCGAGTACGGACGCATGGCCGGCGGCGTGATGAACATGGTGCTTCGCTCAGGCACCAACCAGTTCCACGGAAACGCGAACTACTTTCTGCGCAATGACATTTTCGATTCGCGCGCCTTCTTCGAACGCGACAAGACAGTGCTGCATCAGAACCAGTTCGCCTTCACCGTCACCGGCCCCATCATCCGCAACAAGACGTTCTTTCTCGCCAGTTACGAAGGCTTACGCGCCAATCAGGAGGCCGCCCGGTTGTCACGCGTGCCCACCGAAGCCGAGCGCGCCGGCGACTACTCCGAGTCTGTCAACCTGAACGGCCAACGGCTGAATTTGTTCGATCGTCTTGCCACCGGCGCCTGCACCAACACCAACCGCGCGGCCTGTTTCCCCAACAACCGTATCCCGGCATCGCGCATGGACCCGATCGGCGTGAGTCTGGTAAGCGTGTTTCCGCTCGCCAACCGCGAGGCGGGCGTCACGGGGTTCAATTACTTCGCCGTGGCGGCCGATGTGGACAAGTGGAACAGCCCGCTCTTCAAGATCGACCATAAGATCGGCCAGAACAACCTCGCCGTGCGATACCAGATCCGCGCGGCGCACACCCAGAATCCGTTCACCGGCAGCGACACCGGGCTGTTCGGGATCTTCACAACAGACAACCGGTCACTGGGCGGCGTCGACTACACCCATATGTTCCGGCCCAATCTATTGGCCGAGTTCCGGTTCGGCGTGAGCCGCAGCGCCACGTGGGACCGGGGCCGTTTCGCCGGCGAGAATATTTCCGCCAAACTCGGGCTGCCGGATCTGATCCCGGCGGGCGAGGCCAAGAACGAACCGCACCTGCTCGACTGGCCGCAGATCTTCACCGGTAACAATTATCCGGATCTGGGCTCGGGAGCGAACATGCCCGTCCAGTATTTCGTCACGGACTGGCAGTATGGCGCCAAGTTCACCTGGATCAAGAACGCGCATAACATCCGCTTCGGTTACAACGCGAATAACGTTCAATTGAACCAGCCTTACTTCAACAACCAGCGCGGAACCTTCCGGTTCGTCGGCAACCGCACGGGACACTCGGTGGCAGACATGCAATTGGGGTGGCTGAACAACGTCACGCGGCAGGTGGGGTTCAATCGGAACTATTGGCGGCAGCGCTACAACGGCGCTTTCATCAACGACGATTGGAAGGCATCCCGCAATCTGACGTTGAACCTCGGCATGCGTTGGGAGGTGAACCGGGCGCCGTTCGACAAGTACGACCGCATGGCGGTCTACGACGTGAACACGACGCGACTGGTGATCGCGAGCGACGCCAATGCGCCAGCCAACTTGCAGGAATTGCTCGACACTACCGGCCTGCGTGGCTCGGTGGCGACAGCGGCCTCCATGGGGCGCGGACGGAGCGTCGTTTCCACGGACTGGATCAACTTTTCGCCGCGTCTCGGGTTCGCCTACCGGCTTGGCGACAAGTCCGTAGTCCGTGGCGGCTGGGGTATCTTCCTCAGCGGCGACATCCTCAACAACCTGCGCAACAGCCTGTCGAACCAGTTTCCCTTCGCGATCAACCAAAACTTCGTGGGCGTCAACGCCACGCCGAACCTGGTCTCGCTGCAGACGCCATTCCCGGACACCAGAACCACGCTCACCGGCACCACCACCGCCAATGGCTACAACCTCGATCCGAAGCAGTCGTATCTGCAGTCTTGGAACTTCACGATCGAACGGGAACTGTTCGCCGGAAACGCGATCGAGCTCGACTACCGGGGATCGAAGGGCACGCACCTGCAGCGCCTTTACGATTTCAACCAGCCGTTCCGGAATCTCGAGAGCGTGATCGCCGGCGAGGGCTTCGCACGTCCTTATCCTCAGTTCAATGTGATCAATATCTATAACACCGGATCGAACTCGAACTATCAGGCGTTCAACGCCTCCTGGCGGCGCCGCAGCCGCGGGGGGCTGTTCTGGCGCGTGAACTATTCGTTCTCGAAATCGCTCGACGACGCCACGCAGGCAAGCGGCCAGTCCAACGGTGGATTCGCCGGCGCGCTCAACGCACGCAATCTGAAGCTCGACCGGGGCCGCTCCGACTTTGACCGGCGGCACGTTTTCACGATGGTCGGCAACGCCACGCTACCGTTCGGTAAGCGGCGCCGGTGGGGTTCCAACTGGAACTCGTGGACCGAGGGCGTGCTGGGCGGTTGGCAGTTTTCCGGCACCGCCACGGCCTATTCTGGCTCGCCGTTCACCGTGGAGACGACGACTCCGAATCTCGATCAAGGCGGATCGGCGCGCCCCAACCGCGTCACCAACGGCCGCATCCCCGATGGATCGTTTCCGGGCAAGAAAGGTGTCGATTATGGCTGGTACGACGTGAAGGCGTTCGAGTCCGTGCCGTGCTACCTGGCCCCCAACGCCACGCCGCTCGCCAGTTGTCCGCCTACCAGCCAGTATGGCTTCCAGCCGTTCGGCTACGGCAATTCGGGACGCAACATCCTCGACGGGCCCGGGCTCTTCTCGATTGACATGGCCATGTCGAAGAACTTCCGGATCCGCGAAGGGCACAACCTGCAGTTCCGGCTCGAGGCGTTCAACGTGCTCAACCACACCAACTTCATCATTACCGCTCCAATGACGTTCTTCGATGGCGTGGCCGGCGGCCAAGTGAACCAGGTGGGTGGAGTGGGCCGCGGCGGCGGACCGCGTATCTTTCAATACGCCGTGAAGTACCGCTTTTGAGGAACCGCGCAAAACGGACACGCTCCGGCGCTCTGTGATCGGGGGTTTCCAGCATGTTTGGAGCCGCGCCGGAGCGGCCTTTGCGCTTTTGATCGATCAGTCAGCGTACCCAATCGGGAAGTACGAGCGTTTCGGTGGAGTCGAGCTCAGGGCTTCCACCCCGGTTCCCGGATCCCGCGGCGACGTAGACGGTGCGCCCGATGAGAACGAGTCCGCTGCCATGGCGCCCGCGGGCGAATGTCGGCAGTTGCCTCCAGCGCCCGGTGCGGGTATCGAGCGCATCCACGTTCGAGTGGGCTTGCGGCTGCGTCGCGCTTTCGCCGCCCGCGACGATCAAATACCGGCCCACGGCAAGCGCCATGCATCCGGCTCGTGGAACCGGCAGGTTGCCGCCGCTCGCGAGCGTCGTCCACTGGCTGGTGCGCGGATCGAACACGTCGACGGCCGGCTCGACGAGTTCGAACACTTCCTTGGTGGCGCCCGAGGAGCGGCGGCCTCCGGCGGCATAAAGCTTGCCGGCGATCACGGCGGCCTGGAAATGGTCGCGCGCGCGGGGGGCATCGGGGAGGCGGGTCCACTTTCCGGTTCGAAGGTCCAGTGCATCCAGCCAGGCGACATGGCCGTCCCAATGGCCGTTGATGATTCCGCAAATCACGTAGAGGGTGCCGCGATGGATCACGGCGCCCGCGCCGCCACGCCGCCGGTCCTCGGGCAGCGAGGGGCCGCGCGACCAGGAATCGGTGCGCGGATCGTAGACGGGAAAATGATCGAGCGCGGTCTCATGCGGGTACTTCCCCGTCATCGCTCCCACCAACCAGATCTTGCCCTCCCAAACCACTGGCTGAAAGTGGTGGACCTCGACGGGAGGCGGGGCGCCGTGCGTCCATGTGCGCGTCGACGGATCGAAGATATCCACGGGCTGGATGCGCCGCCCGCCAAGCAAATAGATCCTCTTGCCGGCGGCGACGAAGGCGGCTTCGTGCCGGGGGTGCGGTTTGGCCACGGTCTCGAGCGTCCGCCAAGAGGAGGCCGCACTCTGCTGCGCGTGGAGTGCGGTGATCGCGTAACAAGCGGCCACTAGCGCCGGCGTGAGAAATGGCTTGATCGGAGTCATGGGTTTTGCCCTCTCATTGTGGAACAGAGGGCAGCCCGATCGTGAGAGACTGTTCTTCTCTATGTACGAACAACTATTCGATCTCACAGGCAAGGTAGCACTGGTAACGGGCGGCAGCCGAGGATTGGGGAAGGCCATGGCGCGCGCCTACGCCGAGCATGGCGCGGGTATCATGATCTGCAGCCGCCACGCGCCGGAGTTGGAATCGGCGGCCAAGGAAATTGGCGATGGGCTGCCGGGGGCGCGCGTGGAGTGGATGACGGCGGATCTGGCCAAGGCCGGTGAGGCGCAGCGGCTGGCCGATGAGACGCTCGCGCGGTTTGCACGCGTGGACGTTCTGGTGAACAACGCGGGCTCGAACATTCCGCAGCGCGCGGACCAGATCACCGACGAGGCGTGGGACCAGATCGTCGAACTGAACCTGAGCGGCATCATGCGGCTGACTCGCGCCCTGCTTCCGCAGATGATGGAACGCAAGTGGGGCCGGGTGATCCACATCTCATCGGTGCTCGGGTTGGGCGGCAAGCTCGGGCGCAACGTCTACAGTGCCACCAAGGCCGCGCTCATCGGGATGGCGCGCTCGAGCGCCCTCGACCTGGGTCCTTTTGGCGTGACGGTGAACTGCATTTCGCCGGGACCGTTTCTCACCGAATTGCCGCTCGGCATGCTCAACGACGAGCAGAAGCAGGAGTTCACCAACCGTACCGCGCTGAAGCGCTGGGGCAAGCCAGAGGAAATCGCCGGCGTGGCGCTGCTGCTCGGCACCGACGCCGGGAGTTACATCACCGGCACGACGATTCTCATCGATGGCGGCGTGCTGGCCAATATTCTGTAGGGCGATTCAAGCCGCCAGCGCAACGATGCGGTCCCAAACCGCGCGCACGTCGTCCCGCGTGGTCTGGTAGTTGCCGATGGCGAACCGCAGCACGAAGCGGCCGTCCAGTACGGCGTGCGAGAGAAACGCAAAGCCGCTCGCGTTCACCGCGTCGAGCAGCCTTCGGCCGGCCGCGTCGCCCGCGCGATGGCGGAAGCAGACCAGGGAGAGCTCCACTGGCGCGGCGATTTCGAAGTCCGGATGTTCCTCGATCCAGGAAGCCAGTTCGCGCGCCCAATGGCAGTGATCGTCGATCATGGCGGCGATGCGTTCGCGGCCCCAGGCGCGCATCACGAACCAAAGCTTGAGGGCGCGGAACCGGCGGCCGAGGGGCAGCGAATACTCCATCAGGTTGAGCGCGCGCGGATCGTCAGCGGTGCGCAGAAACTCCGGCACCAGCGAGAACGCCGCGCGCAGCATTTCCGGACGCGTGGTGTAGAGCACGCTGCAATCGATGGGTGTGAGCATCCACTTGTGCGGATTGACGATGAGCGAATGCGCCCGCTCGGCACCGGCGAGCACCCCGCGCCGCTCTTCCACGATGGCAGCGGAACCTCCGTAGGCGGCGTCGACGTGCAGCCATAACGCATGGCGCTGCGCGATGTCGGCGATGGCCGGAACCGGATCAATCGACGCGGCCGGTGTGGCGCCCGTGGTGGCCACCACGCAGAACGGGCGCCGGCCGGCGACGATATCTTCCTGCACGGCCCGGGCGAGGAGCGCCGGATCCATGCGGAAAAAGGGGTCGACTCCGATCTTGCGCACCTGCAAGGCGGTGAGGCCGATGGTGGCGGCAGCCTTTTCCACCGAAGAGTGGGTGTGTTCGGAGCAGTAGAGGACGAGGTCCGCGAGCGGCGCGTCGGCATACTGCCGCGCGGCGGCGAGCACGTGCATTACACCGGTGGACGCGGTGTCGTGAATCATGCCGAAGAAGTCTTCAGGAAGGCCGAGCCATTGGCGCAGCCACGATGTGGTCACCTGCTCGAGCTCGGTGGCGGCCGGGCACGATTTCCATAGCATGCCGTTGACGTTCAGCCCGGCGGTGAGCAGTTCGGCGAGAATGCCCTCTGGAGCGGCGCTCACCGAGAAGAAGGCATGGAAGCGCGGATGGTTCCAGTGGGTGATGGCGGGCAGGATCTGTTCCTGGAAGCCCGCGAAGATATTGTCCATCGGCTCGGGATGTTCGGGCGCGGAGGGAGGAAGAGCATCGATCAGTTCGCCGGGTTGCGACGGGGAGACCACTGGGTACTCGCGAATGTGGGTCATGTACTCGGCCAGCCAATCGATCATCCGGTGGCCGTGCAGGCGGAATTGTTCTGGGGTCATTGCGCTTTAGACTGAGCCGTTTCCGGATGCGTTTGGCGGAACTCGCGCAGCCGCGGCGGCTCCACCTCTTTCTTCCAGGCGGCGAGTTTGCCCCGGAGGCGGGCGGTGGCGGCGGGGTCGCGTTCGGCGAGATTCACTTTCTCCTCCACGTCGGCGGCCAGATCGAACACGTGCTCGGCGCCGTCGTCGATGACGTATTTGGTATCGCCGTCGCGGACGGCCCAACGGCGGGTTTTGGCGCGTTTGTAACTCCAGTAGAGGGTTCGCGGAACGGGCTTCTTCTTGCCGGTGAGTATGGGCAGAAGGTCCATGCCGTCGAGCGGGCGTGTGGGCCGCACCTGCGCGGCGGCGAGGATGGTGGCGGAAACGTCCATGGTAATGGCCACCTGCGTGGTGGTGGCGTCAGCGGGCAGCACGCCGGGCCAGCGCATCAGGCACGGGACTCGGATGCCGCCTTCCCAGCATGAGCTCTTGGCTCCGCGGAACGGGACGTTGCGGCTGCGGTTGTAACCGCCGTTGTCGCTTTTGAAAATCACGAGTGTGTCGGAGGCGGCGCCGGCGCGGTCGAGCGCGGTGAGGATGTCGCCGACACGGCGGTCCATGTGCTCCACCATCCGGACGTAGGTGGCCCGGGTGCCGGCGTTCCACTTGGACTTGTCGGCCACGGGTGCGTCGCCAGGCCCCTGCAACGGGGTGTGCGGCGCGGTGAAGGGGACGTAGAGGAAGAACGGCTTGTCGCGCGGGCGGACGCGGGCGAGCCAGTCAATGGCGTGATCGGCGATGAGATCCGTGGCGTGGCCGGTGCGTTCAACGGGCTTGCCGTTGCGGTAGAGAACGTTGGTCCCATCCTCCTCGCGGTGGGTGATGTAGTCGGCGTTGCCGCCGAGGATGCCGAAGTACTCGTCGAAGCCGTGGGCGTTGGGGGCGAAGCGCCCGGTGTAGCCGAGGTGCCATTTGCCGGAGCAGCAGGTGGCGTAACCGGCGTCGCGCAGCATCCGCGCGATCGAAGTTTCCGAAACCGGCAGCCCCAGTTCGCCGCGCGCGGCGAGCCACTCGGCTTCGTCATAGCGGCCTACGTTGCCCACGCCGATGGCGCACTCGAGCCCGCCGACGCGCTGTTGGTAGCGTCCGGTGAGGAAGCCGGTGCGGGTGGGCGAACATTCCGGCGCGTTCGAGTAGGCCTGCGTGAAGCGCACGCCGCGGCGGCCGAGTGAATCGATGTGGGGCGTCTTGATGTCCGGGCACTGGTAAGAAGAAAGGTCAGAGGCGCCGAGATCGTCGGCGAGCAGCATCACGATGTTGGGCCGCCCAGCGGCGCGAGCCACCCTGGTGGTGAGTGGGCCCGCGGCGAGCGCGGAAGTCAGTAGTTGTCGTCGAGTCATCCGGCTAAAAGATCCTTTCCGGCCGGCACGCGGCCCTCGAGAAAAGCCTGCCCGGCATGGCCGCCGAAGTCCCGGGCGATGCCGGCGGCGGTCTCCACGAACGCGTTCATGCGATCCGCGCCCAGACGCTGGAACAAGCCAGGCATGGTATCCAGGCACCATCCGTTGGCCTGGAGGCCGACGGTTTCAACGAGTGTCCGGAAGGCGGCCAGATAGGCGGGTGAGCGTTCGACGCTGCGCAGCCGGACAAGCGTCCCATAGGCGGCGGACACGTCGCCGGCGATGAGTGATGCCGCCAGCGGCAAGGCTTCCGGAACGCGCGCCAGGGCAGCCGGGAGGCGCTCGGCGTCGCGGCTTTCCTCCATACGTTCGGCGGGGAAGGCGGCGGTGAAGCGCTGCAGGTCCGCGATGGAATGGACGGCGGCGAGGCTGGCCATGGCGAGGATAGCGTCCTTGGTGGTCATGGCGTAGGCGGCGACGCAGGCGAACTTGCGGGGCTCGCGATTGGTGGCGTCGATGACGCGCTTCATGCCGCTTTCGCCCAGGTCCGCGGCGGCGGGAGCGAGGGTGGGGAACTGTTCGAGAAACGTGTCGCGGCCGTTGTCGGCGAGGGCCTGCATCCATTGGGCGAAATGATCCAGGATGAATTGGGCGCACTTGCGGTCCGGCTGTGCGGCTTCGAGCGCGCGCCGCAGACAAGCGATGCCTTCGCCCGGGCCGAGAGAAGAAGGCGTGCGGAACTGCTCGGCGACTACGATGTCGGCGATCCTGGCCGCGTCTGGCCTCGCGCCGGGAGCAAGCCCCGCCACCAGCGCGTAGACAGGGTGAATAGCCGCGAGTTGGGATTCGAGTTCCGGCACCGATCCTTATGATTGTACGGCCTGCATTGAATAGACGTGGCGGGAAGGACTACAATGATGCGGATGCCAGCCTGGAACTATGCGCAGGAACATGGCGGCGACCCGGGCGACGAAACCGCCGCGGACCTTCGGACGTATCTCGATCGCATCCCGGACCCCAAGATCCGCCAGTATCGCCGCGAGTGGACCGATGACGAAGTGATGGTTTGGTGCGGTGACTTCGCCGACGACGGCTACTTGATCCTGCCCGCAAGCGCGCGGAGCGTGGACGCGGCCGAGTTCCGCCGTGAACTGGAAGCGTCGATCGCGTACCGGGAGGCGAAGCTTCGCGTGGTGACGCCAGCATGGTAACAGGAGCATGGTGATCGGGCGGCGGGCGTTGTTCGGGTTGGCGCCGGCGCTAATCGGCGTTGGCCGTGCCGCACCGGCTCCCAAGGCGCGGATCGAAACGGTGGACGTGATATCGCGGCAGCCGCGTTACTATCACGCGTGGCCGACGCTCGCGCGGCGGCGTAACGGGGAGTTGGTGGCCTCGTACTCTGGCGGACGCGAGGCGCACGTGTGCCCATTCGGGCGCGTGGAAGCGATCACGTCGCGCGATGAGGGCCGCACGTGGAGTTGGCCCCGTGTGTTGATGGATACACCGATCGACGACCGGGATTCGGGCATCGTTGAAACGGCGCGGGGATCGCTGCTGGTGACGACGTTCACCTCACTGGCCTACGAGAAAGTGCTCGCGGAGGCGAAGGATTGGGAGCCCGAGCGGTTAGACCGGTGGCGCGCGGTGCAGCATGCCACCTCGGCCGACGAGCGGCAAGGGCTGCTGGGCGCATGGATGCTACGTTCCACCGATGGGGGGCTGACGTGGTCGGCGCCGTTCCGGGTTCCCGTAACGAGTCCGCATGGGCCGGTGGCGGTTTCCGGCGGGCGGCTGCTCTATCCCGGCAAGCGGTATCCGAACAATGGCGCGATCGGGGTGTGCGAATCCACCGACGATGGCGTGACATGGCGATGGCTGGCGCAGATCCCGTCGCGCGCGGGGGACGCCTTCGCCGACTATCACGAGTTGCACGCGGTGGAGACGGCGGACAAACGGATTGTGGCCCACATACGGAACCACAACAAGGCGAACGACCGGGAGACGCTACAGAGCGAGTCCACCGACGGCGGGCGAACGTGGAGCGTCCCCCGGCCGATCGGGGTTTGGGGATTGCCGTCGCATCTGCTGCGCCTGCGCGACGGACGCCTATTGATGAGCTACGGCTACCGGCGCGATCCGCGCGGCAATCACGCGCGAATCAGCGAGGATCATGGCCGTACGTGGTCCGAGCCGATTGTGCTGTCGGCGGACGGGACGGGCGATCTCGGATATCCGTCGACGGTGGAGCTGGGCGATGGATCGTTATTGACCTTGTGGTACGAGTTTCGAAATTCGGGCTCGACAGTAGCGAAGTTGGCGAGCCCGCCGTTGTCGGTGCTTCGTTTGGCGCGATGGTCGTTGGGATGACTATGAGTAGAATTGCGATTGCTTATCTGGCGGTGGCGGCCGCGTTGCAGGCCGGAGTCCAGCTGGACGGCGAACGGAGGCGTTGGGAGCCGGTGACGCTGACCTTCGATGGTCCACAAGCGTCGGAGTCCGGGGATCCGAATCCGTTTCGCGATTTCCGCCTGACGGTGACGTTCGAGCACGATGCGAGCGGCCGGAGTTTGACGGCGCCGGGTTACTTCGCGGCGGACGGGAAGGCTGGCGAGAGTTCGGCGGAGGGTGGCAATCAGTGGCGTGTACATTTCGCGCCGCCGCTCGAAGGCGAGTGGCACTGGACGGCGTCGCTGCGGGCGGGCATCGACGTGGCTCTCAGCGGCGATCCCGGAGCGGGAAAGGCGGTTCCGCTCGATCCGTCGCGGGGCAGTTTCACGGCGTCCGCCGGCACGGGCAAAGGGATGCTCGAGTATGTGGGCGGGCACTACCTGCGATGGGCGGGAACGGGCGAGTACTACCTAAAGGGCGGCGCGGACAGCCCGGAGAATTTTCTCGCTTACGCAGACTTCGACCAGACGTTTGACAAAGACGCCGATTCGGGAAGTTACAAAAAGGTGGGGCCGTTCATTCATAAGTACCAGCCGCACGTGCGGGACTGGAAGCAGGGCGATCCGTCTTGGAAGGGCGGCAAGGGTAAGGGCATCATCGGCGCGCTGAACTATCTGGCGTCCAAGGGCGCCAATAGCGTCTACTTTCTTACTTACAATCTGGACGGCGGCGATGGGCGCGATACCTGGATGTGGTCCTCGCCCGACGTGCGAGACCGCTTCGATGTGAGCAAACTCGATCAATGGGAGATCGTTTTCCGGCATATGGACCGCCTGGGCATCATGCTGCATGTGGTGACACAGGAGACCGAGAACGACGGCAATCTGGGCGGCGGATACGGACTGAATCCGATCCGTAAGTTATATCTGCGGGAGCTGGCCGCTCGGTATTCTCATCATGCGGCGCTAATCTGGAATCTGGGCGAGGAGAACGATACGCCGGACGCGGACCGGAAACAGATCGCGGCCTACATACGGTCTCAGGACGCCTATCGTCATCCGATCACCGTCCACACGCATAACAACCGGGCGCTCACCACTTATACGCGACTGCTCGGCAATCCTAACTTCGAGGCTACGTCGATTCAAGGCTCGATGCGGAATTATCATCGTGAGGCGCTGATCCTGCGGGCGCGTTCCGCCGAGGCCGGGCGAAAGTGGGCCATCTTCGGCGACGAACAGCAGACGGCGAGCAAGGGCGTGGTGCCCGATGCCGACGATCCCGGGCATGACGAGCCGCGGATCCACGCGCTGTGGGGTAACCTGATGGGCGGCGGCGCGGGTGTGGAGTGGTATTTCGGATCCAACTACGCGCACATGGATATCAATTGCGAAGACTTCCGGTCCCGCGACATTCTTTGGGGCCAGACGCGCCATGCGCTCGATTTCTTCCGGACCCATCTCCGGTTCTGGGAGATGACGCCTCGGGATGAAATGATACTCAGCGGCGCCATGGGCCGTGTGTTCGCGCAAGGCGACCAGACCATCGCGGTGCAGCTTCCGGCCGGCGGCGAGACGCGTCTGCAATTGGCGAAAGGGAGCTACCGGGTGAAGTGGTTCGATCCGCGGAAGGGCGGGGCGCTCGTGAAGGGATCCAAGGAGATGGTGGAGGGTCCGGGTGAGGTTTCCATCGGGCTGCCGCCGGGCGATACCGACAGAGACTGGGTGGCGCTGCTCGACAGGAAAGAATAAGCGGACCGGCTAGCCGAGTTCGAAGACTTCGGAAGCCGATCGAGCACCGGCCACCACCAGGCGCGTGGACGACCCGCACTGGTCGAGGGCGGTTTGCGCAACGAGACGGACGATTTCCGGGTGGTTGTTGTGCTCGGAAAGATGGCCGAGGACGAGCGTTTGCGCTTCCCCGTCGAGATCGTCGCGAATGAAGTCGCTGACGTGGTCGTTGGAGAGGTGTCCCTTGCGGCCCATGACGCGCTGCTTCACTGACCATGGGTAGGGCCCGACTTTGAGCATGTCGAGGTCATGATTGGACTCGAGCACGACCACGTGGCAGCCGCGCAAGTGGAACTTGACCGACTCGGGAAGATAGCCGAGATCCATGGCGAGACCGGCTTTCACGCCGCGGCAGGATACGGTGAACCCGACCGGATCCGCGGCGTCGTGAGGGATGGTGAAGCTGGTCACATCGAGATCGCCGATGGAGAAGCGCGCGCCAGCCTGAAAGCATTCGAGCGCGGGTACGACGCGCCCACACCAATCGATGAGCGGCGCGGTGAGATGAGTGAAGAAGACGGGGCAGCCGACCTTGCGGGCGATGGGCCCGACACTGAGGACATGGTCACTATGTTCGTGTGTGACGAGAATCGCGTCGAGGGTGAGAGGGTCTTCGCCAATGGCGGAGAGGCGTTCGAAGGTTTCGCGCCGGCTCAGCCCCGCGTCGATGAGGATGCGTGTGCGGGAACTGCCGACGAAGGTGCAGTTGCCCGAACTCGATGTACCCAGAACGCAGACTTTGAGGATGCCGAGCCTCCCGTAACATTGTTGCACGTGCCGCCCCCTCCGCAAACGGGCTGTGCATAGAAATGTTAATATCGTTCGGCAAAGGGGCTGTGCAGGTAGCTGGACGTAACGTTTGTTAGAACAGCCACGCCAAATTTGAAGAACGCCGGTCCGGGCATACCGCCCGGCGAAACCCTGGATTGAATCGCAGAGACAAGCAAGGAGTGCTATCGATGAATCGACTTATGATTACCGCTTTTGCGCTGGCCGGCGCGCTTTGGGCGCAGGATCCGTTGAGCACGGAACTCCGGCAGAGCTGGGGCCGGACGATGAACAACGTGATCGGCGCCGCCGAAAAGATGCCGGAAGGCGACTACAATTTCAAGCCCGCCGCCGAGAGCCAGAGCTTCAAGGATCTGGTAGCGCACACCGCGGATTCCGCGATGGGGCAGTGCTCGGGGTACAACGGCGAACGGAAGACGGCGGGGGCGCGCGACATGACGTCGAAGGCGGACCTGGTGGGCGCGTTGAAGGCGGCGCAGGCCGAGTGCGAGAAGGCATATGGTTCCATTACCGACGCCAAGGCGGGCGAGATGATCGAAGGGATGCGCGGCGGCAGCCGGTCGCGCCTGGGCACGCTCTACGGCAACGCGATCCACATCGAGCATGAGTACGCGCAGATGGCGGTCCATCTTCGTTTGAAGGGCGTGGTTCCGCCGTCGAGCGAGGGCCGCGGCCGGATGGGCGGCAAGAAGAAGAACTAGCAGTCCCGGTGTGGGAGATGCGAAACGGGGAGCACGGAGGCGCCGTGCTCCCCGTTTTCCGTCCGCGGGCTGCACGTGTCCGGCGCGGGGAGCGTCATAATAGGCAGTAGAGAACAAAGTGGAGCAGCAATACATGAATCGATACAAGCCCTTGACCCGCCTATCGCGCCGCCGCCTGTTGCGGCGCGGGTTTTCGCTCATGGAGTTGCTGATCGTGGTGGCGATCCTGATGATCATCGGCGCGGTGGCGATTCCGAAGATCAACATCGCGTTGATGAGCGCGAAGGAATCGGCGGCGGTGCGGGAGGTTCACAACCTCATTACGGCGCAGACGCAATACATGTCGAGCTTCGGGCGCTATGCACAGAGCCTGACGGAATTGGGGCCGCCCTCGAGCGGACAGCCGAGCGCCACGGCGTCGGACCTGATTTCGGGCGAGATCGCCAAGGGCGAAAAGAACGGATACAAGTTCACGCTGCAGGGGACGCCGCAAGGGTTTTCGATCACGGCGCTGCCGACGCAGTTCGGCGCCACGGGGCGCTACACCTATTTCACAGACGCCAGCGGCGTGATTCGCCGGAACGCGGGGGCGGAGCCGGCGACGGCGCAGAGCCCGGAATTGAAGTAGCCGGGCGGGAATCAGCCCAGCCGGTAGAACCGGAAGAAGAGATGATCGACGGGTAGGATTTCGAAACGTTCGAATCCTGCCTCGCGCGCGTAGCGCTCGAGGGTTTCCGGACGCATGACGGTGCCCGTGCAAGCCGAGGGATGCTCCGACATGCCGGCCGGGAGGCAACACAGGATACTCCAGCCGTACATCATCCAATCCACGTCGCTGCCAGCGGGATCATGCGGACCGGGCTGAAACGTGTGGTTCACGCGTTCGTCGACCACGAGCACGGCTCCGCCGGGCTTGAGCATGCGCCGCATGGTGCGAAGCGCGGCCACGGGATTCGACATGTCGTGGATGCATTCGAGCGCCATGGCGAGATCGTACTGGCCGCGGAGGGAGGGGTCGGCGGCGTCACGGTGTTGGAAGAAGACGCGGTCGGTAACGGCGTAGTCGCGGGCGTTGGCGCGGGCCATGCCGATCGAGGCTTCGTCGAGGTCGAAGCCGTCCACCTGGGCGGTGGGATAACAGCGCGCGACTCCGATGCCAGACCAGCCGGCTCCGCAGCCGATGTCGGCCACGCGCGCGCCGGGCGCGCCGAGGCGCCGGTGTATGTCGCCCATCGCGGGGATCCACTCCTGGCCGAGTTGTTGGAGGAACATGGTGCGGTTGATGCGCGCCTGCCCTTCGCGGGCGTCGGCGCCGTATTCTTCCCATGAGACTCCGCCGCCGCTGCGGAAGGCGGCGATGAGCTTATCCATGGGACGGACAACGCCGTTGAGGATCTGCGCCATCGGGGCCAGATAGTTGAGGCTTTCGGGGTCGGCAAGGACTTCGGCATGGGCGGCGCTGATGCCGTATCGGCGATCGTCAGCGGTCTCGCCGCCCATCGGTTCGAGGATGCCGGTGGCGGCCTGCTGCTCGAGCCATTCGCGCACGTAGCGGGGATGGGTGCGTGTGGCCTGGGCGAGTTCGGCGGCGGTCATGGGACGGTGCGTCGCCAGGGTGTGATAGAAGCCGAGGCGGTCGCCGAGGTAGATGGCGAACAGGTCGAAAGCACCGGAAAGGGAGTGGAGCAGACGGCCCTGGAATGCCTCCACGTTCGACATGGAGGGCGATACGCCGGGTTGGGCTTTCGCAGTGGCGGTACTCATGAATCCAGGCTATCGGGAGCGCCGCGGCAAGTCGTCAGGGACAGGTAAGCAACTTGTAAAATCAGCGCAGGTTGGCGTCGAGGAATTCGTAGGCCTGGGTTCGGATATCGGGCGGGAAATCGTGCGCGGCGTCGGGGTGGACGGCGACCAGGCGTGAGGCTGCGCCGAGGGTCTGGTAGATGGGCTGGACGGCGCGGACGCAATCCTGGACACCGGAGACCTCGAAGTTGGCGTCGCGCAGGGGGGCGTTGATGAAGACGGCGCGGGGAGCGATGACGGTGAGAATATCGGGAAAGTCGAAGGGCATCTCGCGGGGATCGGCGTGGAAGCGGTCCAGGATGCGCGGCATGTAGCCTTTGTGGCTCCAGCCTTTCAGATTGCCGCCGTAATATTTGGGGAACGCGGTGAAGCCGCAACTGGTGACGACGGCGCGGACGCGCGGCTCAAAGGCGGCTACGAACAGCGCGTTGTGTCCGCCGAGGGAGTGTCCGATGACACCGATGCGAGCGGCGTCGACCTGAGGGAGCGAGGTGAGAAGATCGACGGCGCGGCGGTGGTTGACGATGCCTTTCATGGTGGCCGAGGCATAGCCGTTGGCGTAGGGATCGAAGGAATAGTCGCCGAAGTTGGGATAGTCCGGCGCGAGGGTGACGTAGCCGCGTTCGGCGAGTTCGCGCGCGTAGTGGAGATTGGGCTTGCCGCCGATGCCGGCGGGTTCGGCCTTGCCGATTTTGGTGGTCTGGTGGAGGCAGAGCATCGCGGGATGCTTGCCCGGGGAAAGCGGAAGGAAGAGATAGGCGGGCACACGGTCACCAGGCTCTGGCGCGAAGGTGATCTTGCGGAGCAGGTAACGATCGGTGCGCTGCTGGTCGAGCACCTGGACGCCGAGCGGGATGGTGGACAGCGCTGGCATGGGGCCCATGACGGTCTGCATGTTTTCAAGGATGCGGGCGCGGCGGGCGGCGGGGGCCTGCGCGAAGAGGGCGGCGGCGAGAAGCACAACGGCGGCGAGGCGCATGGAAGGAAGTGGTAGGGACGGGCAGATTCGAACTGCCGGCCTGCCGCTTAGGAGGCGGCCGCTCTATCCAACTGAGCTACGTCCCCGGAGTCCGCCCTTCATTCTATCAGCCGGAGCGCGATATGATGAATCTGTGAAAATCCGGCACTTTTTCATTGTTGCGCTGTGCGCCGCGGCTGCGCTGAGCGAGGAGACGGCAAGCCGAGGGGGTCAGGAGACGGGCCCGGCAGGAGGTAAGGAAGCGTTTCAGAAGCTGTGCGTGACCTGCCATAAAGCGGAGGTGGTGCTGGCGAGCCGGCGCACGCGGTCGCAGTGGGAAGACACGCTCGAGAAGATGATCGCCAAGGGGGCGAAGGGGTCCGACGACGACTTCATCCTGGCGCTGGATTATCTGGTGGCGACGCACGGGCGCGTGAACATGAACAACGCGACGGCCAACGAGATTATCGAAATCGCGGGCCTGCCGCGCGAGCAGGCCGAGGCGATCGTGAAGCATCGGCGCGCCAACGGGCGGTTCGAAGACTTCGACGCGCTGCTTAAGGTGCCCGGCCTGGATGCCAAGCGTCTGGAAGCGGTGCGGGACGCGATCTCGTTCTGATAGTAACCTGACGCGGAAGCGTTTCGCCGATACCTTGACGAAACGCCAGGAGACCAAAGCATGCGTAAAACGACGGCCTTGTGCGCCGCATCCCTTCTGAGTAACTCGCGCAAAACGGACACGCTCCGGCGCCCTGCGGTGGCGGGTTTCTTTCGAGTTCGGAGCCGCGCCGGAGCGGCCTTTGCGCTTCTGACCTGCGCCGTGTTGAGCGCGCAGGCTCCGCGTCCGGCGGCGCCGGGAGCGAAACCCTCCCCGCCTCGCGGATTTTCCACCGGCCCGAACGACCAGCATCGCGTGGATAACGCCGGGGCCGAGCGCGGCAAGAAAGTGTATGCGGCCGAGTGCATCACATGCCATGGCACCAACGCGACGGGATCGGAGCGGGGCGCGGATCTGATCCGTTCGCTGGTGGTCTTGAAAGACAGGTACGGCGACAAGATCGGAGAGTTTATCCAGAACGACCATCCGACGCAGGTGACACCGGCGAAGAACCTGACGAAGGAGCAGATCGGGGATCTGGCGCATTGGCTGCACTCGCGCGTGATCGGATCGCTGCGGAGCAACCAGGACGTGGGCGACATCCTGACGGGGAACGTGGAAGCGGGCAAGGCGTTCTTCAACGGGGCGGGCGGGTGCACGAAGTGCCACTCGGTGACGGGGGATCTGGCGCGGATCGGGCGGAAGTACAACGCGGCGACGCTGCAGCAGCGGACGATGTTCCCGAATTCGGGCGGGTTCGGCCGGCGGCGGTTCGGCGGCGGCGCGCCGCCCAAGCCGGTGATGGTGACGGTGGACACCGGAGGGAAGTCGATCACCGGGACGATGGTGCATCTGGATGACTTCAACGTGGCGCTGCGGGACGGCGCGGGCGAGTATCATTCGTTCAAGCGGACGGCGCAGGTGAAAGTCGAGAAGCAAGACCCTTATCAGTTCCACATCGATATGCTGCCGAAGTACACCGATACGCAGATGCACGACGTGGTGGCTTACCTGGAGAGCATTCGATGAATCGACTTATGCGTCATTTTCTGCTCGCGCCCGCCGTTGCCGGTCTGCTGAGCGGTCAAGTGGATCTGTCAAAGGCGCCGACGGATTCGTGGCCGACTTACAACGGGGATTACTCGGGACGGCGTTACTCTCCCCTGACGAAGATTAATTCGGGCAACGTGCATCAGATGAGCCTGGGATGGGTTTACAAGGCCAGCACGGGGGCAACGGGAGGCGGGTTCCGGGGGACGCGCGTTTCGGCGACTCCGGTGCAGTTGAACGGCGTGTTGTACTTCGCGGTGCCCGACCACGTGTGGGCGGTGGACGCACGCACGGGGCGTGAGATCTGGCATTTCGAGTGGGAGACCAAGGGCGGCATTCACATCGGCAACCGGGGCATCGGCATCTACGGCAACTGGCTGTATTTCGAGACGCCGGACTGCAACCTGGTATCGCTGAATCTGAAGGACGGGAAGGAGCGATGGCATCAGCAGATCTGCGATCTGGATCAGTTCTATTTCGCGACGATGGCGCCGCTGGTGGTGGGCAACCACATCATCACGGGCGTGAGCGGCGACGATCTCGACCGGCCGGGTTACATCGAGTCTCACGATCCGGAGACGGGGGAGATGCAGTGGCGCACCTACACGGTGCCGATGAAGGAGGGCGACGCGGGTTTATCTTCGTGGCCGAGCCTGGAAGCGGCGCAGCATGGCGGCGGGATGACGTGGATCACGCCGACTTACGATCCGGAGTTGAACCTGATTTACTTCGGTACGGGCAACCCGCAGCCGGTGATCGCCGGAAAGGGTCGTAAGGGCGATAACCTCTACACGGAGTCCATCGTCGCCGTGAACCCGGACAACGGGAAGGTGGCGTGGGGTTACTCGGTATCGCCGCACGATACGCACGACTGGGACGGCGTGGAGACGCCGGTGCTGATCGATGGGGAGATCAACGGGCAGAAGCGGAAGCTGGTGGCGCAGGCGAGCCGGAACGGGTTTTTCTTCGTTCTGGACAGGGCGACGGGACAGAACGTGGTGACGAGCGAGTTCGTGAAAACGAACTGGTCCAAGGGCGTGGATGCGGACGGTCATCCGACATCGAACCCGGACAAAGAGCCGAAAGTGGACGGCGCGCTGGTGACGCCGAACCAGGGCGGAGGCACGAACTGGTATCCGCCGGCCTTCAATCCGGACACGGGATTGTTCTACGTGAACGCGTCGCAGGCCTATAGCATCTACTACATCTACGACGACAGCGAGAAGCCGGAGGGCTGGGGCGGCAATGACCGCGGCGGGTGGCAGCAGGCGATGCTGCAGGCGGTGGATTACAAGACGGGGAAGGTGCGGTGGAGCCGCAAATTCGAGGCAGGCGGCACGCGCGGCGGGCTGCTGACAACGGCAGGGAAGCTGGTGTTCGGGGGCGACCCGGCGGGCAACTTCGTGGCGTTCGACGCGGCGACGGGCGACCCGTTGTGGCACGCCAATCTGGGAAACAACGTAACCAACGGTCCGATCAGCTACGAACTCGACGGATCGCAGTGGGTCATCGTGGCCGCGGGCGATACGATGTATGGCTTCGTAATGAACAGCAGGTAGGTGTCATGACCAATCGCAAGCAGTTTCTCGGCGCGCTGGGCGGGAGTTTGCTGAGCGCGTGCGCTTCGGCGCCGCGCGAGGAGGGGAAGGCGCCGGAGGCGGAAAAGCCGCGCGGCGATCACCGGATCTATGTGACCAATGAAGCCTCGGGCGAATTGAGCGTGATCGATTCGGCGGGGTACGAGGTGGTGAAGACGCTGCCGCTCGGCAAGCGGCCGCGCGGGATACGGCCATCGCCGGACGGGAAACTGATCTACGTGGCGTTGAGCGGATCGCCGTTCGCGCCCCCGGGAGTGGACGAGAGCACGCTGCCACCGCCGGACCGGGGCGCCGACGGCGTTGGGGTTGTGGACGTGGCGAAGTTGGAGGTGGTGAAGATCATTCGCGCGGGGCAGGACCCGGAGTCGTTCGATTTGTCGAAGGACGGCCGGTATCTGTATGTGTCGAACGAAGACGACGCGAAGGTGAGCGTGGTGGACCTGACCAACGACACGGTAGTAGCGTCGGTAGGCGTGGGCGGGGAGCCGGAGGGCGTAACGCTGACACCGGACGGCAAGTTCGTGTACGTGACCTCGGAAGAGGAAGGAACGATCACGGTGATCGACACGGCGTCGAACAAGGCGGTGAAGAAGTTCCGTGTGGGAAAGCGGCCGCGTTCGGTGGTGTTTCTGAGCGACGGATCGCGCGGATACGTGTCGCTCGAGAACGGCGCGGCGGTGGCGGTGATCGACGCGGTGAAGCAGGCGCCGATGGCGATGATCGACCTTGGCCACAAGGACGTGAAGCCGATGGGGCTGGTGCTCACGAAGGATTCCTCGCGGCTCTACGCGAGCACCGGCCGGTTCCATAAAGTGTTCGAGATCGACACGGCGACGAACAAAGTGATCGACTCGTTCGAAGGCGGAGAGCGGCCCTGGGGGATCGGCATATCGCCCGACGGCAAGACGCTCTACACCGCGAACGGGCCAGGCGGCGATGTGTCGGTGATCGATATCGCGACGCGCAGCGTCAGGACGAGGGTGAAGGCCGGCGACCGGCCTTGGGGGATTCTGGTTCTTCCGGCCGCGGCGATGTAGCGATGTGGACGCCGGAGGGATCCGGCATATCGGCGACATTGATGTCGATGTTGACCTTGTAGCCGGCGTAGGTTTCGCGGGTGTCGAGGCGGCCTTGCCAGATGCGGGCGAAGGGAACTCCGGAATCGGCGGGAACGCTCGAGGCCGGGTTGAAGCGCCTGCCGCCGGCGACCCAGAACACGGGGTCGGGTTTGGCGGCGGGGTGACCGGGGAGGATGGTTTCCCGCAAATCGACGGCGTTCTTGACGTGGCAGTAGATGCCGCCGGCGAAGGGGCTTGCATTGACCTCGGCGAACCATGCGCGTACATAGTCTTTCATGGCGGCGGGGATGCGCTCGATGCGTTCGACGTCGAGGAAGATGACCGAGCCGTCCGGGAAGCCTTCGGCGGCGGTTTTCGCGATGGCGTCGCGGCCATGGAGCGATCCGAGCGCGGCGGAGACGGGACGCGAAGAACACGGCCCTTCCACTTGGCGGCCGACGTAGATGATTAGGAAACCCCATCCCATGGCGGCGAGGCGTTCGCGCGTACCCATGTAGGAAGCGTCGCCGTGGCAGGGCGCTTTGAGATAGTAGCCGGTGAAGCCGTAGGGGGAGTGCTGTTTCCAGGCGGACATGATTTTGTCGCCCTGGTAGTACGCGGTGTCGAAGCCGAGGTAGCGTGTCATTGGAAGTGGTTCCTCCTGGGAAGCGGTTGTTGTTATGCTGAGGTGCGTGATGCGGGTATTGCGTCTGGCGACGCTGGCGATCTCGGGCGCGGTTGTTTTCACCGGAGCCGGATTCAGCCACAAAAAGCACGGGGAATTGAAGCTCGCCTGTGTAACTTGCCACTCGACGGTGGCCAAGGGCGAGCGCGCGGGTTTTCCGAAGTTAGCGGTGTGCCAGGGGTGTCACGATCCGGTTCCTGGCGGCGTGGAGAAGATCCCTTCGCAGCGTGTGTACCGGCTGGCGGATTTCGTGATTTTTTCGCACGCGCGGCACACGGCCAAGGACGCGGGGAAGATCGAATGCGCGCGGTGCCACGGCGCGGTGGAAGCGCGGGACACGTTAGTGGCGGAAGTGGAACATACGATGAAAGCGTGCATCGCGTGCCACCGGGAGACGAAGGCGAGCGTGGCGTGCACGGCGTGTCATGAGCTTGGGCAGTAGTACGTCCGGCTATTTTGTGATGTAATTGCCACTATGCAAAGATTTGTCCTGAGCGCGGCGTTCGCCGGCCTGCTCGCCATCGGTTGGATGGCCGTGAGTTCGCAGAATGTGGCGCAGGGGGCCGCGCAGGGCGCGAGC
This sequence comes from Bryobacteraceae bacterium, assembly GCA_041394885.1. Taxonomy (GTDB): domain Bacteria; phylum Acidobacteriota; class Terriglobia; order Bryobacterales; family Bryobacteraceae; genus DSOI01. The sequence goes on from JAWKHI010000033.1 coordinate 53,955, forward strand.
GGCACCACGGGGTCCGGGAAGCTGCGATTCAAGCTTCTGTACACGTCGTCGCACCTGCCGGCGGAGGCGCAAGCGGTGCTCGAGAAAGCACACGGCGGGTTTGCGATCGACCGGCGTCCCGGGAAGGGCGAGATCTACTTTGCATTGCCGGGCGCGGGGATCATTCAGATCAGCGCGGATATGAAGACGACGCGGATGCTGCCGACCGACCCGGGGATGAAGGCAGCGAACATGCACAATGCGAGCATCTGGTACGGCAAGGACGGAACGCCGTTTCTGAGCTTCCCGGGCAACGGCACGGCGAGCGTCTATATCACGAGCATCGACGGCAAGCTGCTGTACACGCTGAAGACTCCCGAGGCGGGCAAGGATCTGGGGTATCCGCTGGCGAACGACTACTTCGCGGGGGCGGGGAACTTCATTCCCACCGACACCGATGAGATGGACGGGCTGCTGTATGTGAGCACGGGCTATTCGCAATTGGACGTGGTGTTGACGGCGCGGATCTTGAGCACGAGTCCGTTCCGTGCGGAATGGTATGACCTGGCGTGGGGCGGAAAGGGAACGGGTCCGGGACAATTCGGGACGGGGCATGGGGTGACGACGGTGCCTTCGGCGCGGCGGGTGGACATCGCGGACCGGCCGAATGCGGAGATTGACCGGTTCACGCGGCACGGCCAGTATTTGTCGACCTTGAAGATGCCGCTCGGGTCCTTGCCTTGCGATATCGACTACCTGGGGAATTATGGGATCGTGGGGGCACTGGATGGTCCGGACCGGAGCAAGGGGGCGCCGGTTTATATTTTGGAGAACGACCGGCTGGTTTCGACGCTGATGATCAAAGAGGCGTTTGGGCTGGAGAAGTTCAAGCACATCCACAACGCGGTTTTGCATGAGCGGGACGGGAAGTTGTATGTGATTGCGCAGGCTTGGAATCCGGGGGATTTCGCGATTCTGGAGCAGGTGAACTAGGCGGGCGTTTTTTGGGGGCGGGACCGGGTTTGGTCTGAGGAACAAAGCCAGGCGGCGGGGCGGCTATCCTATTGCATCGAAGGGGCTTGGCCCTGGGCCGATTGGCTTTGTTCCGGTTTCTACCGCTTCCGCAAGTTTCGGCGGAGGCGCATTCGACTGTCAAATAACGGGCTGCGTCTGTGGCAGCGATCCTATTGTGTCATGGTGTGGCAAGGGTTTCGGGGTATGGACGGGGCGAAGTGTTTGCAGGGGTGGGGTTTAGCGGATTGCGCGGGGTTGTGATCGCGGGTGGGGGCGTTCAGGGACAGCGCTCAGGCGGGGCCGCCAGATCGATCAGGTTGAACCTGTCGTCACGCCAAGACAGTTCCCTTTAAGACTTCGCCCAGCGTAAACCGGCGACCGAGCCCTTCGTCGCCCGTGACGCGGCCATGGTCGACAAGAAACAGGGCCGCCGGGACTTCGGTGGCGATTCTCTCCGGCAGATTCTGACGGCTCATCTCGGACAAGTATAAAAACAACACTCGGGCCGGTTCATCTCCGGCGGACCGTTGCTATTTGCGTTGACGCAGAAGGCGTGCGGTTTGGCGTTTCCAGTGGAGCACGGCGATCACCTGCAACGGCGCGGTGCCAGGCCTATAAACGACGGCATAGTTGGTGTAACGCGGCAATGTCCGGAACCGGACCGGAAAGGATGTGAGATCGGTGCGCGTGTGCCCCCTTAAGGGCTCTTCGGCCACGAAGGCGCAAGCCTCATAGATGGCCTGTTCCACGCGGTCGGCAGCGTCCTCATTGTCTTCGGCGATGTAGGACCAGATTTCGAATATATCGGCCCTGGCCGAAGGCGTGAGAGCATAACCGCTCATCGTTTGGACTGACGCCAATCACTCTTGAGGGCCTGAATCTCCCGCTGCGCCTGTGCGCCGTCGATCAACTCGCCGCGTTCGGCCTGACAGTAGCCTTCTTCGATATGCGCGGCCACGGCACGACGCTCCTCTCCGGTCAAGCCTTCTTCGGCGTCCTGCGCTTCCAGAGCATGCCGTACCACGTCTTCCGCGCTTGCGTAAGCACCGCTCAACAGCCGTTTGTTGATCAGGGTTTCAAGGTCCGGTGGAACGTTCAACTGCATGACGATTTTCCTTATCCTTCTTCCAGACTAGAGCAAAGCCCTGCGCCTGTCACGTTTTGTCTGGAAGCGGGACAGCCCACTAACGCACGGTATTACGGAGCCATGCTTTTTCAGGGCGGCAGAAATCCAGCTTTGGCCATCAGATCCTCAAGCTTCTCATTGATCATTTGAAGCTCGTGCCGGAGTACATCCTTTGGGCCGGGGAGAGACGGGGGATGCTGTGCGCCGCGACGCCCGGCCCCACTGTCGCTAAGATGATCCTCGCCGGTGAACATGAAGCGTTCGCAAATCTCCTGAACTCGCTGTCCGGGTTCTCCGGCATATGGGCGACGAGTTCGGGCCCAAGGACCAGCGGCGGCAGTGTGTCCGTCATGGCGCGACCCCTACCCATCGGGGAAGTCGCGCGACTCGCTAACGGGAACTGGCACTACCGGTCCCATCGCAAGTTTCAATCCCCTTCTCATCGGGGAAGTCGCGCGACAGCAAAACCTCGCTCCGCGTAAGTATCCGGATGCAGGGGGTTTCAATCCCCTTCTCATCGGGGAAGTCGCGCGACTAACTCCCTCCTTGCGCAGGAGGGCGGCATTGAGTACGGCTGTTCAATCCCCTTCATCGGGGAAGTCGCGCGACGTATCTTATCCTCGATCCGAATAGTTATTGGGCTACGGGTTTCAATCCCCTTCTCATCGGGGAAGTCGCGCGACTGTACCCTCTGCATCATCCTGCATCCAGAGGGTTTGCAGGACGATTTTCCGTAACCTCCTTTTTTCCTCCTCCGAATCCGGGTCCGAAACACCGATTCCGTGGCGATCCGATCCGATAAGCCCCACGAGATCTATCGGTTACGGACCATCCGTAACCTAAGCCGTTTTTGGGGTGTTTCGGCAAGTTGTAACAACTCGTTTTCGATCAACTACTTAGCTGCGATCTGGGCCGGTTTGCCTGCGAAAGACGGTCTGGTACACCGGCTTTTCGGCGCCGACTTGATTGCACGCTATCACATTCCGGCGGCGACCGCAAACCCATTTTGTCGAATTTTGTCGAAGGACAGGGCGACCTGGCGGTTAGCGGCGGAGGTCGACGGTTTTGGAGACTCTCGAGGAGGCGATTTTGCCGTCTCGCCGGAGCTTGATGGAGCGGTCCCGCCAGCGGACTTTGCTGCCGAAGAGGCCGGCGGCCCATATGGCGACGCCCCAAAGGTCGCGGAGGGGGATGAAGGGGGCGTAGAAGAGTACGAGCCGGGAGCCGAGGATGCCCCATCCGGCGGCGATGGCGACGGCGAAACGGGCGGCGAGAGTGAGTCCGCCGAGGAGGGCGAGGCCGGGGGTGGCGAGCGCGGCGAGGGCCCAGAGTGTGGCGAACGTCACCGGTAGGCCGGCGTAGGCTCCGCGCGAGACGCGGATGGTGCGGGCCCAGCGGAGCTGGTGATTCCAGACGCCGGACCAGGTGGCGCCGTCGCCGAGGGTGGTTTCGACGACGGTTTTCGAAAGGTGAACGCGGCGTCCGAGTTGGGTGATACGTTTGGCGAGCTGATAGTCGTCGGCGATATACGCGGCGATGGACTGGAAGCCGCCGATGGCATCGAGATCCTGGCGGCGAAACACGAGGGTGGAGCCAAGTCCGGAATTCCTTGACGCCGGCGAGGGGAGCGCACGAGGATGCTGGGGACGAATTCGGTGGCGATACCGAGGGCTTCCCAAATGGCCGGGATCGCGGTGGCGGCGGGGCGGTAGAGGCAGGTGACGACGCCGGTAGCTGGTCCTCGAGCGGGGCGACGACGCTCGCGAGGTAGCCCGGTGGCACGTGGATGTCGCTGTCGTTGACGAGCAGAATGTCGTGGCGGGCGTGGGCGGCGAGCTCGATGAGGACGCCGACCTTGGCGTTGGGGGCGTCGGCGGGGGCGAGGGCGCAGGGGAAGAAGCGGATGTCGCGGTGGGGGAATTCCTGCTGGAGAGCGCGGATGGAGTCGATGGCGGGGTCTTCGGGATCGGAGGCGCCGAAGAGGATTTCGAACTGGGGGTAATCCTGGGCGGCGTGGGAGCGGATGGCTTCGAGGAATTGAGGGTCGACGCCGTGGACGGGTTTGAGGATGGAAATGGGGGAAGCGGGTGGGTTGGGGGTCGCGGCGGTTGCGGTGGCGGAGGACGGCGTAAAGGGCGGTGAGCTGATAACCGAGGGCCACGATACAGGCGATGGCGATTGGGATCATGTCCGGCTCAGGAGGGCGACGCCGGCGGCGACGAGGATTGCTCCGGCCCAACGGGGGCGCGGACGTTCGTGGAGAACGATCCTGGCGAGGAAGGTTTCGAGGACGAGGCTGGCGGCGGTGGCGGGAACGGCGAAGCTGAGGTCTTCCAGGGCGAGGAGCTGGAGGAAGGCGAAGAAGGAGATGGCCATGAAAACGATGGATAGGGCGAGGGGCCAGCGGGCGAACAGGAGGGCGAGGCGGGAGGGCGGAAGTCATGCACTTCGCCGTGGCGTTTCATGTCCCAGCTCTGGAGGAGGTCACTGGCGACGGTGGAGCCGACGACGGCGCCGAGGAGGATCCAGCGGGCGGTCATACGGCGGGTCCGCGGGCGTGCGCGGTGCGGGCGACAAGGATGGATCCGGCGACGATCAGGACGGTGCCGAGCCAGCGTTCTGGGGTGATGGTTTCGTTGAGAAAGAAGCGTCCGATGAGGGCGTTGAGGACGTAGCCGATGGAGGTGACGGGGAGGACGAAGCTCAAGTCCGCCCAACTGAGGAGGGCCATGCGTGCGACGGTCCAGACGATGAGGAGAGCGATGCCGGCGAGGACCCAGGGATCGAGCAGAGCGGCGAGGAGATTGCCGGAGAATCCGTGCATGCCAGCGCTGAGGGCGGCGTTGCCGAGGGTATTGGAGGCGACGACGAGAACGACGAAAAAAGCGGTCTTGCTTGGAGTAATTCGCGCAAAACGGACACGCTCCGGCGACTCGGGATCGCGAGTTCCCCCGTTGTTTCTGTCTACGCCGGAGCGGCCTTTGCGCTTTGGCAGGGCTCAGTCTCCGGCGCTGGAAGCGGCGGCGGCGCGCTGATCGCGGACGAACTTCTTGCGTTTGGCGCGGAGAGCGAGGTATTCGCGGGCCTCTTTGTAGAGGCGGCGGCGTTCGTCACCGTTGAAGATGGCTTTGCGGACAACGCGCCAGGCGGCTTTGGGGCGGAAGTAGTATTCGCCGTAGAAGCGCTCGACCCAGTCGACGAGCTCAGCGCGGTCGAGCCCGGGGTAGATGATGTTGGGGAGCTGGTGACCTTGATCGTCGGTCATGGAATCGATGGTGATGAGGTCGTTTTTCTTGACGTAATCGAAGAATTCGGTGCCGGGGTAGGGATGGGCGATGGAGACCTGGATGGTTTCGGTGCTGAGTTCCTTGGCGAAGTCGACGGTGCGGCGGATGGATTCGCGCGTTTCGCCGGGGAGGCCGACGATGAAGTCGCCGTGGACCGTGAGTCCGAGCCCGTGGGCGTTCTTGGTGAAGCGGCGGGCCATCTCGACGGTGGCGCCTTTCTTGATGTTCTTGAGAATTTGGGGATCGCCGGATTCATAGCCGACGATCATGAGGCGGAAGCCGGCCTCTTTCATGGCCTTGAGGGTGTCGTAATCGGTGGTGACGCGGGAGGTGCAGGAGAAGGTGACGTCCGGGTGGCGGAGTTCCTTGCGGAGCGCGGCGAGTTGGGTGCAGATCTCGATGGTGCGTTCGCGTTTGTAGTTGAAGGTGTCGTCGTCGAAGAAGATCTCTTTGAGACCGGGGAAGTTTTCGATAGCCCAGCGGACTTCATTGACGACGTCGGCGGAGGAGCGGAGACGCCAGCGGTGGCCGGAGTGGGTTTGGGGCCAGAGGCAGAAGGTGCACATGGCGGGGCAGCCTCGGGAGGTGTAGAGGCTGACGAAGGGATGGCGGAGGAAGGGAACGTTGTAGCGGCGGAAGTCGAGATCGCGGCGGTAGATTTTGGTGACCCAGGGGAGAGAGTCGAGGTCTTCGATGTAGGCGCCTTCGGGATTGTGCTGGAAGCCGGAGCCGTCGCGGAAGCTGACGCCAGGGAGTTCGGCGAGGGGTCTTCCGTTGGCGAAGTCGACGATTTGGCGGTCAAACTCGCGGCGGACGACGAAGTCAATGGCGGTGGAGCGGAGGCATTTTTCGGGCTCGACGGTGACGGGGGGTCCGACGAAGGCGACCTTGAGTTTGGGATTGCGGTCCTTCATCATGGCGGCCATTTTTTCGTCGACGTGGAAGCCTGGCGTGGAGGTGAACAGGACGAGGAGTTCGAAGTCGCCGGCCATGGCGACGGTTTGTTCAATGGAGATTTTGTGCGGGGGAGCGTCGAGGACTTTGGAGTCCGGGAGGAGGCCGGCGGGGTAGCAGAGCCAGACGGGATACCAGTAGGATTCGATTTCGCGGGTGGCAGGCCATCGGGAGCTTGCGCCGCCATCGAAGCCCTCGAAGGAGGGCGGATTGAGGAAGAGCGTTCGCATAGTGGGAGGACTCTTTTATTATCGCGGAAAGGGAGCGGGAGGGAAGAGGGGCAGCGTTACTCTTCTGTGCGGTTGGTGAAGATAAATTCGCGCTGGATGGCGAAGTTCCCCAGGTAGAGTGACCCTTCGGCGATCATCTTGGCGAGGGTGACGGGTACGCCGGCGTAGGTGTGCATGGCTTGGATCAGGTTGTAGGAGACGACGCCCATGACGGCGACGAGGCCGACGAAGCGGACCAGGGATCCGGCCCAATTGGCGTGGCTTTGAAAGACGGCCTTTCGGGCGAGGAGGAAGCTGACGACGATGGAGCCGGAACGGGCGACGATCATGCCGTGAGCGATGCTGCCGGTGACGGCGAGGGTCCAGAGGAAGAGCACGTAGTCGACCGACGCGGCCGCCATGGAGGAGGCGCAGTAGCGGAGGAAAACGTAGTAGATCCGCATGGAGTCGAGGAGGGGGTTGAAGTGGGAGGAGCGGTTGCCGTCGGTGTAGATGGTGCGGATGGGGATCTGGACGGGCTGGCGGATGAGGCCTTCGCGGCGGCCGCGCATGAGGGCTTCGAGTTCGAAATCGTAGCCGTTGACGCCGATGCGCATGCTCATCTGGCAGAGTTTGCGGGGCCAACCGCGGAGTCCGGTTTGGGTGTCGGAGAGACTGACTCCGGCGAGGACGCGAAACACGGCCTGGGTGATGCGATTGCCGAGCAGATTGCGCCAGGGGACCTTGCCCTCGAAGGCGCGCGCTCCGACGACGAGTTCGGTGGGATTGGCGGCGAGGGCTTCGGCGACGCGCATCGTATCGGCGGGCGAGTGCTGGCCATCGGCGTCGGCGGTGACGACTCCGATGGCATCGGGGAATGCGACGAGGCAGGCGTTGAAGCCGGTTTTGAGTGCCGCGCCTTTGCCGAGGTTGACGGCGTGGCGGACTACGGTGACGCGGGGGTCGCGCTCGAGAGCTTCGAAGACGGGGGCGAAATCGGGGCCGCTGCCGTCGTCGACGACGAACACGCCAGCGAAGCGGTCACCGGCGGCGTCGAGCATGGCGTCCATGAGTTGGGCGAAGCCGGCGGGTGGGCGATAGGCGGGGATCAACAGACAGAGACGGATAGTAGTAGGCAAACCGGTGATGGACAGCATACCGCACTGGCAGCTCCGGTGTGTTAAACAGGAAGGATGAAGTCCACCATATTGCTCGTTCCTTTTGTCGCCGGGGCGCTCTGGGCCCAAGCCCCCGATATGAAAACGTTGATGGGTGGAGCGAAGGCGCTCCAGAGTCAGGTTAGCGGGGTTATCGTGAAGTCCGCCGAGAAGATGCCGGAGGAGAACTTTTCGTTCAAGCCGACGCCGGAAGTCCGGTCGTTCGGCGCGATTCTGGGTCATATCGCGGACGCGCAATATTCGTTCTGTTCGGCGGTGACCGGGCAGGCGAATCCGAAGCTGCAAATCGAAAAGACGAAGACGTCGAAGGCGGACCTGACACAGGCCCTGAAGGACGCGTTCGCGTTCTGCGACAAGGCGTATTCGATCGCCGACTCCGAAGCGTCGGGAGTGGTGAAGTTTTTCGGAGGCGAGAGGACGAAGCTGAACGTGCTGTCGTTCAACACGAGCCACAACTTCGAGCATTACGGAAACCTGGTTACGTATATGCGGATGAAGGGGCTGGTTCCTCCGTCGAGCGAAGGCCGGTAAGGGTTCGCGCGGCCCGGGGTGGCCGCGGGGCGCTGGCAAGAGAGAAGCGCTTCCGTGACCGCGGTTACGGAAGCGCGAATGGCCTTACGCCGATTGCAGTTGGCCTTCGGACTCGATCACGAACGGTGTTTCGCGCCGGGCGGCGCCGGGTGTGGTGGTCCACCACTTGAGCAGCACCTGATTGTTGGCCTCGTTGGACTCGGCGACCACGTGTTCGGCGTCCACCAGCATGTCGAACTCGTACCGGCACGACGGTGTTTCGTCGCGGTAACAGAGGGGGACCTCCATGGATTCGGTGAGATACTCGCGCGTGAAGCCGTGCCCTGGCAGGGCCGCTTGCGCGTTGGGGTCGGCCACGGGAACGCCTGCGAGTACTACCCCGGCGGGCACCTCGAACACACGGACGATCGAGGTTGTGGCGCCGCCGCGGAAGAGAGTGACGGCAAGATGAATCTCGAAGGGCCCGTGGGCGCTGCCGAGCCCATCGTTGCGGATGAGCGCGGCGACGCCCAGTTTTCTCGTGGCGTGATTGAGTTTCAGGAGCACGGTGACGGGGACGAGGTCCGGCCGTGGAGGCGGCGGGTTCATGAGGAGGCACTGGCGCAGTTCACTTCGCTTGGCAGCGAGTTCGAGGCCTATCTTGCGGATTTCGCGGATCAGAAAAGGCTTCAAGCCGGGTGGGGCGGTGACGAGTTCCTGTTGCAGTGCGGCTCTCTCCTGTTCGAGGGAATCCACCTCGGAGGCGATCGGGGCGCACGCGGAAGGCGTTTGTAGTTCGGGCATGGTTGCAATTCTCCAAGGACGCCGATGTGCGGAAGCTCATGTTCCGGCGAGAGCGGAGGGCTTCCTGCCTCTACCTGCGCGAGCGGAGCACGAATTTTGCGGACGGGCCCGATATTTTTATCGGGGCTGGGGCAGCGCGGCGAGCTGCCGGCGCACATACGGGTTGCCGGGGAGTTTGCGATCCCAGCCGCGCCACAATGAAAGCAGGCGTTGCTCGAAATCGCTGGCGGTTCCGGCATGGCCGGCGGCGCGATGGAGCCGGGCGAGAGGGGCGTAGAGCAGCGTGATGTCGTTGGCGTCCCAGAGGACAGATTCGGGGCGGGGCGAGGATGCTTCGACGCGATCGAGCAGTTGGCGGTAGATTTCGATGGCGCGGCCGAGGCTACCGATGCCGGCTTCGAGATCGGCGAGCGCGCGTAGGACGTCGAAGGGCTCCGAGCCCAACTCGACTTCCTTGGCCGGATAGAGGCCGAGTTCCTGCAGGCGCGCGAAAGCAGTGTCCAGACGCCGCCGTGCTTCGCCATCGCGGCCGAGTTTCCGGAGCGGATAGGTGGATCCGGCGAGGGCGGTCACTTCGCCGCGGCGCGCGCGGGAGTTGTTCTTGATCTCGGCCGAGTAGTGGAGAACCTGGTCATAGACAGCGAGCGCCTGGCGGGGATCGGAGTGGCGCAAGACGCCCGCGAGGCGAGTGCCGGATCCGGCGACGGTGAACCGGCCAACGGTATCGTTGGGATCGCCTTGCGCCCTTCGCAAGCCGATCTCGAGGTCACGCTGGAAGAGGCCGGCCGCTTCGTCGTACCGGCCGAAGCTGATGGATTCGTCTTCGCCGAGCACCTCGCCTTGTGTAACAAGGGCGAGTCCGTATGTGTTGAGCCTGCTGATACTGTTATTCCCCGGCAAGGGTTCGAGGAGCTTGACGCCTTCGACGATGGCGGCGAGAGAGCCGTTGAGATCTCCGGTTTGGCGCAGCGCGCGTGACACGACGATTTGGGCGGCGCCGGCCTGGTGGGGCTGGCCCGTGGTCTTGGCTAGCTGGATGACGCGGCGGAGCAATTCGACGCCTTCCGGGACGAGATCCTTCTTGATGTACCAGTTGGCGACGTTCATGCCGGCGATGACGGGTTGTTCCTTCTCGTCGGGGCCAATGGGTCCGCCGGCGAGGTATTTGTCGAGCCATTGGTGGGACTCTCGGGCGAGCGGCAGGGCAGCGGTGTCCGGGCGGCGGCCTTCGGCGAGGACCATGCGGTCATGCGTGATCTGAGCCATGCGCAGGAGAGCGGTCCGGTTGCCGGGCTGGACGGCGACGACGGAGCGGATGAGCTTTTCGGCGATTTGGAGATTGGCTTCGGCGTTGTCCGTTTGACCTAGGTTGGTGGAGATGGGAACGCCCTGGACGCGACCGACGCGCATGTAGGCGCCGCCGACGTCGAGCGCGAGTTCGGGGTCCGTGCGGGCGTCGGCGGCGAGGCGGCGGAGATACTCGAGGGAGGTGTCGACGATCAATTGGCGTGTCTTGGCGCCGCCGGGCAACTCACGCACCTGACGGTCAATGTCGAACAATTTGCTGGAAAGCTGGCGGACATCGTCAAAGCGGCGCTGCGCGATGGCGCGCTCGCGATTGGCCACCCAGAGGCCGACGGAGAGTCCGGCCAAGGCTAACGAAGCGGCAGCCACGGGTAGCCAGTAGCGTCGGGCGAATTTGCGCGCGCGATAGAGGAAGTCGCCTTTGCGGGCGCGGACGGGACGGGATTCGAGAAACGCCTCGAGGTCTTCGGCCATCTGGTCCACGGTGGCGTAGCGTTCTTGCGGCTCCCGGCGGAGTGCCTTCATGAGGATGGCGTCGAGATCGCCCTTCAACTCCGGGGCGCCGGCGCTGGGGCGGGTGACGGCCTGGCGGGTGATGGCGGCGGCCACGGCTCCGGGGGAGAGGTCTTCGAAGGCATGTGGCGGGTGGCCGGTGAGGATCTCATAGAGCACGGCGCCGAGGGAATAGATGTCGCTGGCGGTGCCGATGGGTTCGCCGAGGACCTGCTCGGGACTGGCGTAGTCCGGGGTGAGCATGCGAAGGCCGGTCATCGTGGCGTCGGTGGCCAAGTCGACAATCTTGGCGATACCGAAGTCGAGGAGCTTGGGTTCGCCGCCGGCGGTGACGAGAATGTTGCCGGGTTTGAGGTCGCGATGGATGACGAGGTGGCTGTGCATGTAGGCGACCGCGGCGCACACCTTGAGAAACAGGCGGATTTTGGCGGGAATGGGAAGGCTGGCGGTGAAGTCGTCGATGGGTTGTCCTTCGACGTACTCCATGGCGAGATAGGGCTGGCCATCGTCGAGGCGGCCGGCGTCGAGCAGGCCGGCGATGTTGGGATGGGTGAGGCTGGCGAGGATACGGCGTTCCTGGAGAAAACGCTCATGCTGATGATCGGCGAGGCCGGGGCGCAGGAGCTTGACGGCGGCGCGCTGGGCTACTTCGCCATCGTCGCGTTCGGCCAGATAGACGACGCCCATGCCGCCGCGTCCAATTACTTTCATGAGGCGGAAGGAGCCGCAGCGGGCGCCTTGGGCGTCGAGGAGGGAAAGGGCGCGGCTGGCGGCGGCGCCGATGTCGAGAGTGAGGGCGGAGGTGTCGTGAGAGTCAAAGGCGAGGAGGGCTTCGACTTCGCGGCGGGTTTGCTCGTCGACGCCGTGATCGGCGAAGTAGCGGGCGCGGGCGCCGGGCGGGAGGTCCGCGACGAGGTGAAATAGCTCCTCGACGCGCGGTGTCATCCAGCCATCTCCTTCTGGAGCCACGCCTGGGCGACGCGGAGCGAACGGCGGACGACATGGGGCGACAGCGAGAGGGCGATGGCGGCTTCCTCGGCGGTCATTCCGCCGAAGTACTTCATTTCGACGAGTTGCGCTTTCAGGGGATCTTCGCCAGCGAGGCGTTCGAGAGCCTCGTCCATGGCAAGCAGGGTGTCGTCGGGAGAGCGGCCAACGTCGTTGAGGCCGGTTAGAGGGACTTCGAGAGCCGCGGATCGCTTGGCGGCGGCGCGGGCGCGGGCCATGTCGACGAGGATCTGGCGCATGAGGCGGGAGGCGATTCCGAAGAAGTGGGAGCGGTTTTCGTAGGAGGGGTGCTGTCCGCCGGCGAGGCGGAGAAAGGCTTCGTGAACGAGAGCGGTGGTCTCAATGGGGCGCGCGGGCCCCTCGCGGCGGAGATGTCCGGCGGCAAGTCTTTTCAATTCGTCGTAGACGAGGGGGATGAGATTGCGAAGGGCTTGCGGATCACCGGCGTGCACCTGCTCGAGCAGCTTGGTGATCTGCATAGGTCAATTACAGCATGGCGGCGGGATCGGCGCAGGGCTGGCGGATTGGGATGAAGGTGGGCGGTCGCGGATCGCGGTACACTGAAGAGATGCGGGCTTGCGGGCTCGCGTCCGGTGTCCCCCGGAGAGATGGCCGAGTGGTTGAAGGCGCACGCTTGGAAAGCGTGTATAGGGGAAACTCTATCGAGGGTTCGAATCCCTCTCTCTCCGCCAGAATTCCATGACCAATTTCTTTTGAGCACTAATTGCAGGGAGCGATTGCTGTCTCGAGAGATAGAGATCCGGAAACGGCTTCCTCCAATCCCTGGTTGATCCCATGCCGTACGAACAAGCACACATCACCGCGCAACGGTAGTGGGCTTGGATCCGGCCGTATGAAGTCTGCGGCCGGAACCATATCCAAATGCACGCTGGACGGAGTGGCACTCTCAACCGCGTGCTCATGCCATCTGCAGTGCCCTGGTGATCAGACTGAGGTGGTGATAGCTGTGCCGAACGGCATGGTCTTCCAGCACGAACTGGCACGTCAGGATGGCGTCTCCGTACAAGGACACCGGAGCAGCCCGGGCAAGCGCCTCGTCGCTCAGCGCCCGGATCGCGGCCGCGGCCACTGCGCTGTTGCGCGCGAGCAAAGCCAGTGTTTCTTCCCGGTTCACTTCGCTGTTTTCTTTGGCGTGTTTCGCGTTCATCGCGTGGACGTCTTCCATCGCGACGCCGGTGATGGGCTGGCCGGCGGCGACTTGCTGGGCCAGTTCGATTTCCAGCGGATACACGCTCGCGACGTGATGCACGATCACGCCGATCCTGCGCCCATCGCCGGGGACGGGTGTGCGCCATTGCGCCTGGGTGAGCGTGCTCGCTAGTGCCGCGAGCGCGCCCGCCCCTTTCTCCAGGCGATCCGCGAGGTCGCCCGCCCGGGTGGAGGCGCATTCTGTCAGGGAACTATGGGGAATGTTGATTGTCATATCCTATCTCTTGAACTCGTAGGTGATTTGCCGTCATGTTCGGCCGGCATGTCCCCACGTTAGGGCAGGAGCCCCATCGAGTCCATGCGTGAGCGTCTGTCTTAGCTTGCAGATCGTCTGGCTGCACGTTCGTCCTTGTGGTGGAGGCGAACGGCCAGTCAGAAAGGGGGCTCATGAGTGCTGACGTTCTATCCGACGTGCTGCGCACGGTTCGCCTGTCGGGAGCGGTCTATTTCGAATTCAATGTGAGCCCGCCTTGGGCGTTCGAGGCGCCTGCGTCCCGGGAGATAGCCGCAAAAGTGATGCCGGGAGCGCAACGGGTCATCGAGTATCACCTGATCGCGCGAGGAAGCGGATGGGGAAATATTGCCGGCCAATCTCCGATTCGGCTGCAGGAGGGGGATCTGCTTGTTTTTCCGCAGGGAGACGCGCACGTGCTTCGCAGTGCTCTGGAGTTGCCTCCGATTCTCGATATGTCGATCTACACGCCGCCGTTCACGGACCTGCCGTTGGTTTACGATCGGGCAGCGGGCGAAGGCGAGCAATCGCGGATCCTGTGTTGTTTCCTCGGCTGCGATGAAACTCCGTTCAATCCCTTGCTCACGTCTCTGCCGAGGGTGATGCATCTGCCGGGTTCCGGCGACCAGGCAAGAAGCGGATGGCTCGGCACTTTGCTGCATATCGCCAACAGTGAATCGGGCCGGCCGCGAGCGGGTGGCGAGAACGTACTGGCGCGTCTTTCCGAGCTCGTGTTTGTGGAAGCAATCCGCCGCTATCTGGAGACTCTTCCGGCCGATCAAACGGGCTGGCTTGCCGGTCTGCGGGATCCGATGGTTGGAAGAGCGCTCACCGCGTTGCATCAGGACGCCGGCAGGCCGTGGACCGTGGAAGGCCTGGCCCGGGTGGCTGGTCTATCGCGATCTGTTTTCGCGCAGCGATTCACCGGGATAGTAGGCCATCCGCCGATGCAGTACCTGGCCTTGTGGCGCATGCAACTGGCCGCCCGTCTCCTGGCCGATGGCAGTGGAGTGGCCGCGGTAGCAGAAGCCGTCGGCTACGAGTCCGAAGCCGCCTTCAGCCGCACGTTCAAGAAACTCGTGGGTAAGGCGCCGGGAACCTGGCGGCGGGAATCGAACCTCCAGCAGGAAGGGCGTTCCGGTTAGCATTACAGAACGCGCGTCCGCCAGATGGAAACTCCCAAGCTGCGTGCTCCGCCCCTCTGGGCTCAGTGCCCGGCGGATTCATAGAGGGCGCGGCAGAACTCGCCTCGTGAGACGGTCCGTTCGGCGGCGGCGGCGATAGCGGGCAGCACCGTGCGCGCATCCGCACGGGCCAGCGGCCCGGCGGAGTCCCAATGGGCGGCTGCTTTCGTGGCGACGCCGGCCAGGCGTAGCCAATCCCGCGCCTGCTGACGGGTGACGGGCTCGCGGGCGCCGGCGTGGTAGTCGCGAAAGAAGCCTTTGGTTCCGAAGTACTGCATGGCTGCGTAAGCGGGATCGTCGCGATCGATGTCGCGGAAGTAAGTCACCACCTGGCCGTCGCGCAGCAAGTCACGCTGCAGGCGCGCAACGTCGATTGCTCTCGGCTGTTTGCCGGATTCGATCGCCAAATGCGCCGCGCGGCCGGCCGCCTGGCCGAGAGCCATCCAGGTGGGTTCCAGTCGAATAGTCGAGAAAGCCACGTGGGTGGTGGACGCCGCCACGGGCACGAGCAGCCCGTCCACCTCTTCCGGAACCATGATCCGGTAAGGGATCTGATAGGGGCGCGTGATGTTGTCGAGCATGAACAGGTATCCTTCGAGCGCGACGTCGTGACCGGGCTGGCGCTTCCGGACGGGGAAGCTGTCGAGGGGGAACTCGCCGGCGGCGATGCTGTCGGCGTGCACGCGCGTGCGTCCGCCTTCGGGTGGGGCAATGACGTCGTTTTCGCTCAGCGTGTAGACGCCACGGATGCGGCGCGCTTCGCGCACGTAGAGCTGCCAGGGAAAGTTGCCGTTGTCCGCGAATTCGTCGGCGGCGGGGTTATAGCGGCGCGCCAGGCCGCGCTGCTCGACGGGAACGGCTTGGTCGTTTTGGAGGAAGTAGAGCAGACCCTGGGTTAGGTTGCGGATGCGAGCCGTGATTCGTTCGCGTTCTTCCCAGCCGGCTTCGGTGTAATCCTGATTGATCTCAGTGAAGGGAAACCCGAGCGGGCGAGGGTTCATGTTCACGTCGGTTTTCGCGTTGGGGATCTCGGCGATCGACAGGGCGCGGACCACGGTGCCGAAGGTGGGGGCGAAATACCCGACGCCCTCCTTCATCACCTTGGGCGGACCCATGCGGCCGGCCTTCCAGTCATCGATGTAGCCCAGGTATTCGCGGCGATCGTAGGCGGGCGGGGGCGAACGCATCGGGCGGCTATTGGCGGGATCGGTACTCAGGCAGAGCCGGAACGTGTAGGCCTGGACGCGATCATCGCCTTCGCCGGTGGTGCCAGTGAGGAAGGTGCGCGTCTCATAGTCCTGGTAGACGACGCCGGCGTGCAACTCATTGAAGTCCGCCCGGGACTCTCGGCCGAGGCGGTAGCGGGCTCCGGCGTAGGCGGCAAGATCGCCTTCATAGGTGGCGTCGATGAACACCTTGCCCCGGAGTTCAACGGCGCCTCTCAGTTCCAGGGCTTCGCCGTTGGCGCGGTTGGTGAGGCGGACGGCGACGACGCGTCTGCCGGTGCGCGAGGCTTCCTCCAGCCGGTGGTATTTGAAGACAGTGATGCGCTTTTCCGCGGCCACCATTTCGTCGAAGATACGCTCGGCGACGGAGGGCTCGTAGTAGTAACCCTCCCGGCTGAGCTTGACATTGGGGGAGCCAGCGCCATAGCGGCGGATGTAATCCTGGTGAATGCGTCCGACGAACTCCCGGAAGAGTCCGCCGATGGCTCCGCGGTTTTCGATGTCGGACTTGCCGAGGCCGCTGGCCGACATCCCGCCGAGGTGGTTATGATACTCGGCAAGCGCGACGGTGTGCCCCGCCCTGGCGGCGCTGATGGCGGCGGCGACTCCGCCCGGCGTACCGCCGATGACGACGACGTCGAACTCGCGCGCGCCAAAACCGGGCATCGCCGCCAATAAAACGAGAAGATATTTCATTGAGGGATTCCCAGCGCCCCGATGGCATACTCGGAAATCTCGATGTCTTCCTTGTTGGTCGAGTAGATCACCCAGAGCGAACCCTGGTGCTCCAGGGCCTGCGGATACTGAAAGCTGCCGCTCGGCTTGGCGCGGCCGGCGAAGCGGCGGGGCGGAGAGCCTTTGCGCAGCAGGCGTGGATTTCCATAGGTCCATCCGTCTTTGCTGAAGGCGATGCCCAGAGGATCGCGGGATGTCTGGCTGGGGTTGTTGATCAGGTAATAGGAACCGTTCGATAGACGCCCGGTGAAGTTCTTGCTGGTGGCGTCCGGGAAATTGGTGTGAACGGGCTTGGACCAGGACTTGCCGTCGTCGCGGCTGATCGATCGAATGAGGTAGCCGGAGCGGGCGCCGTCGCGGATGATCATGTGCACCGTGCCGTCGGCGGCTTTGTAGAGGGTCGGCTCATCCATCTTATGAAACGGAGGATCGGAAGCGATCGGGGTGAACTTCCAGGCTCCGGGGCCGGGCGCGGAGGCGGCGGCCAGGAACACGTCCATGCGTTTGTCGCGGCAGGGCATCATCAGCATGCCACCGAAAGTTTCGGGCGCGAAGTTATTCATGCAGTTATCGGCGAACACCCCGGCGGGTTTCCACTCCGCGCCCGTCCATTCGAAGCTCATGAGGCGGAGGTTCTGCCAGACGTCGCCGCTGCCGCGGTTGCGGTAGGCCGCGCTCTCGATGTAGGCTCCGAGCGCGGTCAGCTTGCCTTGGAAGACGAACACGCCGCGGGCGATCCATCGGGCGGGGCCCTGGGGCCCGTCGGGGTCCGCGGCCACCACGCCGGAGCTGCTCCAGGTGTGGCCGTCGGTGCTCGAGGCGTAACGGATGTGCTGGTCAGGGTCTTCTTCCCCCACTTTGCTCGATGACCAGATTGCCCAGAACTTACCGTCGTGATGGGCGAGGTAGGAATGCAGGTTGAAGCCGGACTTGTTTTGCTCGCCGCGAAATACGAGGCTCGTCCTGCCGGGGGCGAGCGGAACGTCCATGGGCGCGGCGAGAGCGCCCGGCGGCGCGAGCATGGTTGCTTCGGGGGTAAGTCCAAAATCCGCGATCCGGTATTCAGAGATCTCGATGTCTTCCTTGTTGGTGGAATAGATGACCCAGAGTGACCCATCGCGCTCCATGGCGTGCGGGTACTGGAAGCTGCGCGTGCCCTTGGCGCCGCCGGCATAGCGGCGTTCGGACGCTTTTGCGCGAAGCGCCATGGGACGCGAGAACTGCCAGCCATCCTTGCTGAACGAGATGGCAAGCGGGTCGCGGCCTTTCTGATTCGGGTTGTTGATCAGGTAGTACCAACCGTTGGATAAGCGTCCCGAGAAGTTCTTACTGGTGGCGTCGGGATAATTGGTCCGCACGGGCTCGGGCCAGGTCTTCCCCTGATCCGTACTTACTGACCGGAGCAGGTATTTCGAACGCTCGGCATCGCGGAAGATCAAATGCGCCGTTCCATCGGCGGCGAGGTACCAGCTCGGTTCGCTGAACTTCTCGTTGACGGAGCCGGGCAGACGCTCGAGTTCCCACTGGCCGCCGGGTGCGGCGCGGGCGATGGAGGTCCGGCGCTCGCCGTCGCGACAGGTCATGAATAACTTTCCGCCCAGCATCCGCGGCGGGTAGTTACTCATGCAGTTGTCTATGTAGAGCCCTTCCGAGCGCCACTGGCTGCCATCCCACTCGAAGCGCTCCAGCCGGAGCGCGGACCATTTCAGAGGACCCGGCGGGAGATCTCGCGCCGTTCCCTCCACGTAGGCCGCCAGCGCCTTCAGCCGTCCGCCTTCTTCGTAGATTCCGCGCGCGATCCAGCGTCCGGGCTTTTGGGGGGCGTCGGCGACGAGACCGGGTTCGCTCCAAATGTGGCCGTCGACGCTGGTGGCATAGCGCACCTTCTGTCCGGGTTCGTCTTCCCCGACGAGGCCGGAGGACCACACGGCCCAGAACTTTCCGTCGTAGTGCGTGATGTAGGAGTGCAGGTTGAACCCGGACTTCCCCTCTTCGCCGCGGAATACGGTCGACGTTTTCGCGGGAACGATCGACAGTGCAGCCGGGTCGGCGAGCGATGCCTCATCGGCCAGCAGGCGCTCGAGCGGCCGCGCTGTCTCGGTTTGGCGTGCACAGGCGGCCACCAGGGTCAGCAGCATCACGGGAAGGGCGGCGCGCCAGCCGGCGGCCAACATGGCGTGGAGGCGATCCACGGTCGACTTGCGGCCGGCTTCTCCAGCAACGTTGACGGTTTCTTCCGGATCAACGCGATGATCGTACAGTTCCACGGCTTGGTCTCCCCACTCGGTATAGCGAAATTGGTCCGTACGCATGGATCGGCCCATCACGCGCGAGGGCTGGGTCCGCGGATACTGGCTGAACACGGCTTTCTTCCAGGGCCGGCGCGGATTGGCGAGCAGCGGCATCATGCTGACGCCTTCGAGTCCCCGGACGGCAGGCAGGCCGCAGGCTTCGGCGAGGGTCGGGTAGATGTCGACGAACTCGACCAGTGCTTTGGTGCGGCCTTTCCCGTGTCCGGGTACGGACAGGATCAGGGGCGCGCGGGTGCAGATTTCGAAATTGGTGGTCTTGCCCCAATAGTCCTGTTCGCCGAGGTGCCAGCCGTGGTCACCCCAAAGCACGATGACGGTGTTGCGGCGCAGGCCGAGCCGGTCGAGTTCCGCGATCACCTTACCGACATTGGCGTCGGTGTAACTGGTGGCGGCGTAGTAGCCGTGCATCACTTCGCGCATCTTGTCTTCCGGAATGGGTCCACGATCGGGCACATCGGCGTAGCTGCGGAGTTCGCTGTATGCGGTGAGGGCGTGAGCCGGCATGTTCCTTGGTCTGGTCTGATTCGGATAGATGGGAACTTCGCGGCGGTCATACATATCCCAGTATTTTTTTGGAGCGGCGAAGGGCAGGTGGGGCTTGGTGAAGCCGACGGCGAGGAAGAAGGGCCGGCCGCGGAGGCGCCTGAGAGTGGAGACGGCATCATCGGCCACGCGGCCGTCGATGTAGGCGGTATCGGGGACATCGGCGATCTCGGTGGCGTCGAACTTCTTCCAGTCGTCAGTGGCGTCTTTGTTCCGGGCGAGGACGTACTGGTCGCGTTTGTTGACCATGTGCAGACGCTCGGGAACCGACCATGATCGTGAGTCGTTCATCTTGTCAGTTCCGTGGAATATCTTGCCGATGTTTTCGGCGTGATAGCCATTCGCCTTGAAGTGGCCGGGCAGTGTGACGGCATCGGGGACACGGACGCGGAAAGAAGTATCGAGGTCGTAGACGCCGATGGTGTCCGGCCGGAGACCGGTGAGCAGGGAGGCGCGTGACGGTCCGCAGACGGCCTGCTGGCAGTAGGCGCGCTCGAATACCGTCCCCTTGGCAGCAATCGCGTCGATGTGGGGCGTGCGGGCGTAGCGATCCCCGTAGCAGCCCAGGGCGGGACGAAGGTCGTCGACGGCGATGAAGAGGACGTTCATTCGCCTGTCGAGGGCGCCGGCGGCGGCCACGAGCAGGCTACGGCGGGTGAGGATCATGGAGTTAGAAGTTGAATCGTAACGCAAGCTGAAGGTCGCGCGGAACGTTTCTCTGCACGAAGATCACGCCGAATTGGCTTGTTCCGAAGTTGGAGTCCCGCCCGTTGCTGCCCGGGGCGGCAAATTGCGGAGTGTTGAAGAGGTTGAAGAACTCGGCGCGGAACTGAATGCTTTTCGATTCGGCGATGGCGAAGCTTTTGAACAGCGAGAGATCGAAGTTCTGAGGACCGTCGGAGCGCACGTCGGGGAGAGTGCGGGGGGAGCTGCCGAAGCCGAACGGATCCGGAGCGAAGAAGGCGCTGCGGTCGTAGTACTCGTTGAGGCGGTCTTGAATACGGCCGCTTTTGGCGGCGCTGCGCCCGTTGTTGTTCGGACGGGAAGCCCCGGAGGTGGTGGGCACTGCGTTGCCGATGACGATGGGCTGTCCGGCGGCGAAGGTCGTGATGCCGTTCACCTGCCATCCGCCCAGGAGGAATTCGGCTGCGGCGGGCGCGCTGTCGAGGAAGCGCTTGCCCTTGCCGAAGGGAAGCTCCCAGACGTAGCTGATCACGAACCGGGAAGAAACATCCTCGGGCGAGATGGCGCGGTCCAGCCGCCGGTTGTAGACGTCCTGGAAGCCGGGGGCGGCCTCGAGAAAGCCGGTTCCGGCGCCGGCGGTGTCGGTGATCATTTTGGCGAACGTATAGGAGGCCAGCACGCTGAAGCCGCGGCTGAAGCGCTTGTTCAGCTTGAGCTGCAGGGCGTGATAGGTGGACGAGCCAAGCTGGCTGAGGTTGGCGGTGAGGTTTCCGAACTGCGGATAGGGCAATTGCGACTGGAGCCGCGTGATGGTGGCCCGGCTCAATGCGCCCGCTGAGACAAAGGGCCGGAAAGGATTCGGCACCTGCTGGAGAAGCGCCTGGCCCTGGGAGAGCAGGTTCGACGGAATGCGGTTCAGCGACAGCGGCATGGGCAGGCGGGTTCCTTTGCTTCCGGAGTAGGCGATGTCGAACAACAGGTCCGAACTCAGCTCCTGTTGGATGTTGAGACTGAACTGTTGGACGTAGCCGACCGGCTCGGCGCGCAGGAGTGTTCCGAAGCTTTGTCCGAGGCTGCTCAACAGACCGTCGGAGCTGCCGAGCGGCCGGTTGAAGCCATCGGGAAAGGGGTTACGCAACTGGACGGCGGGCGTGCGTCCACCGTCGAGTGACGACACGATCGAGGTGGACGCGGAAAAGCCCTGGCTGGATCCGCTCTGATAACGCGTCTGAATCGGTTGATAGGTGATGCCGTAGCCTCCGCGGATGACCGTACGGGGCTTCAACTGATAGGCGAAGCCGAAGCGCGGACCCCAGTTGTTCCAATCGGTATTCTGCTGGCGGCTCTCGCCATCGACGCCGAGAAACTGCAGGCCGCCGGTGAGCCCGGGGACTCCGGCGAGTTGGGCGAGCGGCGAAGCGATGGTGGGATTGAAGTAGCTGAGCCGGTCATAGCGTTCGTCGCGCGGCAATTCCACCTCCCAGCGGAGGCCGAGATTGACGGTGAGTTTATCGCTCACGCGGATGTCGTCCTGCAGATAGAAGGCCTGGTATAGCGAAGTGGCCGCAAACGACCCTACTTCGTTGAGCGAACCACCGGCGGGATAGCCAAGCAGGAAACTCGCGAACGCGTTGCCGCCGCCGCCGCGCAACGCATCCGGCCCGCGCGTGAAGCCGGTATTGAAGCTAAAGTTGCCGGCGGCGTTGCCGTTATTGGTGGAGTTGCGCTGGTAGACGCGATAGTCGGCCCCGAATTTCAGGAAGTGGCGGCCGAGGAATTTGGTGGCGTTGCCGCCGATCGCATGGACATCGCCTGCATCGCGGGCGACGGTGGCGCGGCTCAGGCCGAGGAAGCCGGCGGGGCGGATTTCCGGCAGCAGTTCCGCCTGGCGGGCGGCGTTGTAGGAGGCGGGCCAGCCGTAGGTGGTGAGGTCCGTACCGGTGCTATAGGCGACACGGAAGTTGCGCTGGCGCGAGTAGCCGTAGCGGAGGTTCAACGTGAAGGTGGGCGAGAGTGTAAGCGTGTCGTCGAAGACGGCGTTGTAGTTGTTCACCTCCTGGTTCCAGGCAGGGGTGGCGATGTTGCCGTAGTCATCCGGCAGGCGTCCGTCGTTCTGGCTGAGGGAGAAACGGCCGAACAGCCGGTGCGTCGCGGTGATTTGATAGTCCAGCCGGAAGTTGTATTGATCTTCCGTGTCGGAGTTGGAAGCGTTGCTGTTGAAGTTGTTCGCCCCGGCGACGTTGGCCTGGGGATAGAGGGGAACGAGGTTGACCGAGACCGGATCGAAGCGGCTGCGGGGGATGGTTCGGTTCGGGAAGGGCGACCGGGTGAAGCTGTTCGCGGTGGAGCCGGTGAGCGGGTCAAAGATGGCGTCGCGAAACGTTCCGTTACGCTCCTCGGCGGTGGGGGTCCGCCCCGAGGAAAACGACCCGCGCCGGTTGCGGATCCCCTCGTAGTTCACGAAGAAGAAGAGCCGGTTGTGGACGATGGGCCCGCCCACGCGGGCGCCGAACTGGTTATAGACGAAGTGGCCCTTGGGCGCGCCGGTGCGATTGTTGAAGAAGTTGTTGGCGTCCAGGGCACGGTTTCGCATGAACTGAAAAGCGCTGCCGTGGAATTCGTTGCTGCCACCGCGGCTGGCGAACAGAATCAAGCCACCGCCGGTGCGGCCATATTGGGCGTCGAACATGTTGGTGCGTACGCGGAACTCCTGTGTGGCATCGATCGAGGGCTGGAAGGAAATCTGGTTCTGGCAGCACACCGAGAGGGGAACGCCGTCAATGAGGACGTCATTGTGCTGCGTCATGCCACCGTTGATCTGGACATTCGAGGAGGCGGCCTGAATCAGCGCCGCGCGCCCGTCGGGGAGGCCGGCGCCGAAGCTGTTGCCGGGGTTGACGCCGGTGGAAAGCGCGGCGAGGCTGAGTATGTTTCTTCCGTTCAACGGCAGGTCCAGGATCTTACGGTTTTCGATGACTTGGCCGAGCGAAGCGTCGGTGGCGTCGACCAGAGGGGCTTGGGCGGAGACTTCCACCGATTCGCTGACCGCGCCCACCGAGAGGACGGCATCCACCTGCGCGCGCTGGCCCACCTGTAGGACGACTCCGCTTTGAACGAACCGCCGAAAGCCGGCGTTCTCGACAGTGATCTGGTAGGGCCCGGGATTGAGCTGCGGGACGACATAGGTCCCGGAAGCTCCGGTATCGAACTGCCGCGTCTCCCCTGTGTCGGTGTTTCGAATGGTGACGCGGGCCCGCGCCACGGCCGCGCCCGTCTCGTCAGTGACGGTTCCGGCAATCTCGCCGGTGCTCGACTGGGCGGCCAACACGGCGGCGCAACATAAGCAGAGAAGGAGCGAACGAAGCTTCATGCCCACCAGTGTGAGCGCAACATTCGGGAGGCGTAAGGTGTGGAACGGTTGGCGAACCGTCCGGCGGCGGGGTGCTAACTCGATGAAACATCGAGCCTGACTGTCTCGAAGCCGGCGCGCCGTGTCGAGCCATGGCCTGAGGTGTACAATCGGTTCAAACCTGAAGATTGTTCCATGTCAGTGGGCCACGTCGACCATATCGTCAATCCGGACCAGAAGCGGGAAGCGCTCGAAGCCGTCCTCCACAGCAGGACGTTCGATCGCAGCGACCAGCTCAAGGCATTTCTGCGCTTTGTGTGCGAGGCCGAAATCGCGGGGCAGAGCGAGCAGCTTCACGAATACCAGATCGGGGTGGATGCGTTAGGCCGCCCACCGGGCTATTCGCCGGCCGAGGACGCGATCGTGCGAAATCGCGCCTACGCGTTGCGCCGGAAGCTGGAGGAATATTATTCGCTAGAGAATCCAGGGGCGGCGGTCCGCATCGAGGTTCCGCGCGGCGGGTATGTGCCTCGTTATCTGCCGCAGGGAGCAGCCGCGCCACAAGCACCGGCATTCGCGGCGCCCGCCGCGGTGGCGGCGGAGAACAAAGGCCGGCGCTGGGTGTGGTTTCTGGCGGGCGCGGCGGCATCGGCATCGGTGGCAG
>JAWKHI010000034.1:0-76916 GCA_041394885.1 Bryobacteraceae bacterium
TAGAGATCCTATATAGCGGGACCCATATTGTTTCGAGCGCAGATCACCAAGGTAGGTCCGGTAGCGATCGGGAAAGCTGCCCGCGTTGGCCTCATTGACCGAATAATAGGGGCCGCGATCCGGCATCCGCATGTTGGGATAGCTGAGAACGTAGGCGCCGATGTCGGGTTCGAGCGTGAAGCCGTAGACGCCCTGGCCGGCGGTGTAGACGAATATCGAGGACGACCCGTAGACGACATAGCCGGCGGCCACCTGCTCGGAGCCGGGCTGGAGCACAGCGGCTGCTCCGTGCGCGCCTTCGGGACGGCGGAAAATCGAAAAGATGGTGCCGACGCTCACGTTCACATCGATATTGGAGGAGCCATCGAGAGGATCGAAGACGACGACGTACTTGCCGTTTTCCGACAGGTCAATGGCCATCGGCTGTTCGTTTTCTTCCGAGACGAGCATGGCGACGCTTTCGCGTCCGCCGAGGATGTGCAGGAGCGCCTGATTGGCGTAAACGTCGAGCTTCTGCTGCGTTTCACCCTGTACGTTGGTCTCGCCAGCCGAACCGATGATGTCGACGAGTCCAGCGCGTCGAATCTTGGCCTGGATCATTTTGGTGGCGAGGGTGAGCCCCGACAACAGGGAGGAGAAGTTGCCGCGGGCGCCGGGAAAGAGCTCTTCCTGCTGCTGGAGGATGTGCTGCTGGACGGTGACGATCATGCGAATTCGCAGGATAGCAGGTAGCAGGATAAGCTAGCAGCATATGAACTTTGACTTTTCGCCCCGGGTGGAAGACTACCGCCGCCGTCTGATGGATTTCATGGATGCGCACGTGTATCCGAACGAGCGGCTCTATCACGAGCAGGTAAAGACGGTGGGATGGGGTGCGACTCCGTTGGTGGAGGAACTGAAGGCCAAGGCGCGGGCGGAAGGGTTGTGGAACCTGTTCCTGCCGGAGTCGGGACATGGGCCGGGACTGTCGAATTTGGAGTACGCGCCTTTGTGCGAAATCATGGGCCGGGTGTTCTGGGCGCCTGAGGTCTTCAATTGCTCGGCGCCGGACACGGGAAACATGGAAGTGTTGGTCCGGTACGGGAGCGAGGAGCAGAAGGCGCAGTGGCTGGGTCCGCTGCTGGCGGGGGAAATGCGGTCCTGCTTCGCGATGACGGAGCCGGATGTCGCGTCTTCGGACGCGACCAACATCGCCGCGTCCATTGTGCGCGACGGCGGCGAATACGTGATCAACGGAACGAAGTGGTGGTCGACGGGCGCGGGCGATCCGCGGTGCAAAATCGCGATTTTCATGGGCAAGACGGATCCGTCGGCGGAAAAGCACAAGCAGCAGTCGATGATCCTGGTGCCGTTCGATACGCCGGGGGTGCGGGTGACGCGGCTGCTGAACGTGTATGGGTACGACCATGCGCCTCACGGGCACGCAGAGGTGGAGTACAAAGACGTGCGCGTGCCGGCGTCGAATATCCTGCTCGGCGAGGGGCGTGGCTTTGAGATCGCCCAGGGCCGGCTGGGGCCGGGCCGGATCCATCACTGTATGCGGTTGCTCGGCGCGGCCGAGCGGGCGCTCGCAATGATGTGCGCGCGTGCAAAGTCACGGGTGGCGTTTGGGCGGACGCTGGCGGAGATGGGAGCTCTGCGGATGGAGATCGCCAAGTCACGCATCGAGATCGAGCAGGCGCGATTGCTGGTGCTAAAGGCAGCGGCGATGATGGACGCGGTGGGCAACAAGGCGGCGCGGGCCGAGATCGCGATGATCAAGGTGGTTGCGCCGAACGTGGCGCTGCGGGTGATTGACCGTGCCGTGCAGGCGCACGGGGCAGCGGGGGTGTGCGACGATTTTCCGCTCGCGTTCGACTGGGCTAATTCGCGGACGCTGCGGCTGGCCGACGGGCCGGACGAGGTTCACCTGGAGTCTGTGGCGAAGCTCGAATTGAGGAAGTGATCGAGACGGTCTGCGGCTTGGGCGGCGTATGCACGGGCAGGGCCGTAGAGGATCCACTCGATGCTGATTGTGACGGCGCCGCCGCCGGATTCGATGAAATAGGCCAAAAGGGAGTGATCCACGCCGTCGACGGTCTGGCAGCAGTATCCGGGTGCCGGCGCGGCGACAGTAGTGCCGGGGAACGCTGGGGCGAGGAGTAAAGCCTGTTCGCGGGGCAGGTCGAGTTGGCGCAGCCGCGCTACATTCACGGCGGGCTCGTTCGGATAGGTCTCGAGGCCGTACTTCAGCATTGCGAAGAAAGTCTGCCAGGCATGGATGTTGGAAGGCGAAGGATTGCCGCTCTGGGTGACGCTCAGCCGGGTAGTGGCACTGGCCGACTCGAGAACGAATTCGACTGTTGTGGTTTCCTCGCGCCATGCAAACCGGTGCGGCGCGGCCCAGGCCACGATGGGCGCCTCACCTTCCATGCCCGGTCCCCAGGACAAAAAGATCGAGCCGCCGAGGCCTGGTTTGACGCGAGCGACGGGGGCGAACCATCGTGGAATTTCCTTCTCATCGGTGACGGCCTTCCAGACGCGTTCGATCGGCGCGGCGATGTCGACCGAGATCGTCATTGTCCGGACGCGCTTTCGTCCGCCGTGGCAGCCTGAATGGTGGCCCCCTGGGAGCGTGCGACCCGGAAGCCGAGAGCGGACATCCTGGCGGCATCGGCATCGGACCAACGATTGTTGAGGGCGAGGGCGAGTCCGCCGGTGGTGTTGACACGAGGCGCTTTGACGGCGTCCTGCAGAGACATCCGATCTACGAGCGTGTAGGTGAGGACGTCGAACACGGCGTTGGGGATCTTCTTGCCTCCGGTGGCTCCGATGGCGAGCAGGGGCTGGCGGCCGCGCAGGACCACGGTTGGGCACATATTGTGGAGTGGGCTTTTGCGCGGGCCGGGGGCGTTGGGATGGCCGGGAGTGCGTTCAAACCGCGAAACGCCGTGGCCGAGAATAAGACCGAGCCCCGGTACAGTAACGCAGGCGCCAAAGCCGTCGCCGTGGGTGAGCGTGATGGCGCAGAGGTTGCCAGCGGCGTCGGCGGCTGAGATGTGGATGGTGCCAGAAGAAGTGAACGTGCGTTCGGGCAGATCGAGGGGGCGTCCTTTTTCGGCGGCCGTTCGAACGCGTGCAGCGGTTTGTTCGGCGTGGGCTGGGGAGAGCAGACGTTCGAGGGGGACCTCGACGAAGCGAGGGTCGCCGAAAAGGGTGAGGCGGTCTTGCCAGGCGAGGCGAAGGCATTCCAGCCGCGCGTGGGCGCGGCGGGCTGGATCGTCGAAGGGGAGCCGATACGCGGCCTGAAGGGCCTGCAGCGTGGTAGCGCCGCCGGAGGCGAGCGGCGGAGTGGCGACAGTGAATGGCCCGACGTGGATCCGGAGGGGCACGACCTCGCGCGCCTCGTAGGCATGCAGATCCTTCTCGGAAAGGGAACCACCACCGCGGGCGAAGGCGTTGGCGATGACGCGGGCGATGGGCCCGCGATAGAAGGCTTCCGAGGAGTTGTCTCGCGCGAGTTGGGTGAGCATCCGGGCGAGGTCAGGATTGCGGAAGAGGGTGCCGGGCGGAGGCGGGTTGCCGCCGGGAAGCAGGAGTTGCGCGGACGCGGGATCGTTGCGGAGGATCGCGGCTTTGCCGCCAATGGCGGCAGCCATGGAGGGAGACAGTTTCCAGCCTTCGGTGGCGAAGCGAATGGAGGGCTGGAGGGCCCGGCGGAGCGGGAGCGTGCCGTAGCGATGGAGGGCAAGGTCGAGTCCGGCGAGGGTGCCGGGAGTACCGGCGGCGAGCCAGCCATGATTGGGTGGTGTAGGGGGAAAGTCGGCTGGCGCTTCGGTATTGAAGTCAATGGCTGCGATTTTGCCGGTGTTCATGGCGATGGCCGCGGCACCGCCATAGCCGCCGATGCCGCAGGAAGGCAGAGCGACGACACCGGCAACGAGCGCCGCGGTGACGGCGGCGTCGACGGCATTGCCACCGGCTTCGAGCACGCGGAGCCCGGCCGCGGCGGCTTCGGGCTGCCCGACGACAAAGCCCGATCGGGCTTTCACAGGGGGATTCGCCATGCGGGCATTATAATGGCACAACGATGACAAGACTCGCTCCGGGCTGGATCTGTGCACTGATTCTGGCTCTCCCTTTATCTGGCCAGAAGGTGACGCTCGAAAGCGGCGCGGCGCAAATGTCGTGGGAATTGGGCGGTGGCGGGATGGTGGATTTTCACCTGAAGGCCGGCGGACTGAATCCGTTCACGTGGCAGCAGCAGTCGCAGGAGGCGTCGCATCCCCGCGGGCATTTCCTGTGCATGGACCGGTGGGGCCAGCCATCGGAGGCGGAACTGGCGGCGGGGATGCCTTTTCATGGCGAGGCGCCGCACCGGATGTGGCGGAAACTGGGCGCGTCCGGCACCGAGCTCGAAATGGCGGTGCAATTGACAATGGCGCGGCTGGCAGTGCGCCGCGTGGTGAAGCTCGAGGGGACGTCGGCGATGGTGACCGAGACGGTATTGAACGAAGCGCCACTGGGACGCCCGTACAACATGGTGCAGCATCCGACGATCGGACCTCCGTTCCTGGATGCCGCCACGGTGGTTGATTCCAATGCGCGGCGGGGCTTCATGCAGTCCAGTCCGCTGCCGAATCCGGAAGACGCGGTGGTGGTATGGCCGCAGGCGCTGAAGGACGGCTTGCCGGTGAGCTTGCGTTACCTTACCGACGATCCGAATCCGAATGTGGTCTCTTACGTGATCGACGAAGAGTGGGGGTGGACGACGGCGGTAAGCGCGGCGCAAGGTTTGCTGGTGGGCTACGTTTGGCCAGTGCGGGACTATCCGTGGCTCAACATGTGGCGGCATGTGGAGAACGGGAAGCCGGCGGCGCGTGGATTGGAGTTCGGCACGACGGGCTTGCATCAGCCGTTTCCGGTGCTGCTACGGAAGGGGCGGATATTTGGGCGGCCGCTGTTTTCCTATATCGACTCGGCGGAGAAACAAGAACGGCGGTACCAGGTGTTTTTGCTGGAGGCGCCGGCGACGCTAGGCGGGATCGCGTCCATGAAGGCGGCCGGGGGAGAGTTCGTGTTTAGCGGCCGCGACGGCAACCAATATCGGGTAAAGTCTCTCTATTAGCAGAGGGCAGAGTAGGGGGCGCGGCAGCACGGTGTGATATCGTAGCGAATCCGGCATGAACGCTCCCCCGACGACAAGCGCAGGCCGGCGATGGACAGTCATTGCGCTGTTGTGCATCGGCTACATCATCGCCTATTTCGACCGCGTGAACCTTTCCGTAGCGCTCGCCAGCAAAGACTTCATCGAATTTTTCGGGCTGTCGGACCTGGACAGGGGAAATCTCGGGTCGGCGTTCTTCTGGACCTACGCGGCGCTGCAGATACCGGCGGGATGGTTCGTGGACAGGTACGGAGTGAAGTGGCCGTACGCGATCGGCTTTCTGGTATGGAGCGGATTGTCGGCGGCGACCGCGTTCACCTCGACGGTGTGGCAACTGTTTTCGTTGCGTTTCCTGCTGGGATTGGGCGAATCGATGGTGACTCCGGCCGGGATGCGCTGGATCCGGCTGAATTGTCATGAGAACCAGCGCGGCCTGGTGATCGGCCTGTACATGGCGTCGGCGAAGGTGGGGCCGGCGATCGGAGTGATCGTCGCCACCTACCTGCTGGCCAATACCGGGTGGCGGAACATGTTCCTGATCATCGGTCTAGGCGGGCTATTGTGGCTGGTGCCGTGGGTGCTGTTCGTGCGCGATGACGACCGGGAGCTCGAGAAGACGCAGGCGCGCGCGGCAGGCAGCAAAAGCACGGTCCCGTTCTGGAGGTTGATGAAGAGCCCGGTGATCATCGGCATCGTGATCGGGACGTTCTGTTATCAGTACTTCGTGTATTACGCCATGACGTGGCTGCCGGCGTACTTCAAGGAAGCGCGGAATCTGGACCTGAAACAGATGGGGATGTTTACGTCGTTCAGCTTCATCGGGATGGCGGTTGTGGCGACGCTATCGGGCTGGGCGGCGGATCGATTGATCGACCGCGGGGGAGACCCGGTGCGGACACGGAAAGCGTTCATCATCGCAGGATTCCTGGTGGCTTCGACAGAGTTGCTTGGGGCCTACGCGGAGTCAGAAAACGTCGCGTTGTTTTTCGCCGTGTTTTCGCTGAGCGGGCTGGGCATGATGACCGCGAACTATTGGGCGCTGACGCAGACGCTGCTGCCGGGGGCGGCGATCGGGCGCATCGTAGGGGTGCAAAACTGCGCGGCGAACGTGCCGGGCGTAGTGGCACCGCTGCTGACGGGGTGGCTGAAACAGGTAACCGGCGGGTATACGGCCCCGATGCTGGCCATTTGTTTCTTCCTGATGCTGGGCATCGCGGCCTATGTATTTCTGGTGAGAGAAGAGTACGTTCCGAAGGGAGAGGAATCGAATGCCATCGAAGAAGCTTCTGCTTGAAAATGTGCGCGTGCGGGTGAGCGAAGTGACCTACGATCCCGGCTCGCCACGCGAACCGCATATCCGGCCAACGGACCAGGTGATCGTGTTCCTGGACGATTGCGAATACGAACGGACCGATCCGGCGACGGGAGAGAAGACGGTGCGGAAGCGAAAGCCGGGCGAGGTGATCTGGCATGACCGGTCTGAGAAGGCGCCGCGGCTGGTGAATGTCGGCTCGAAGCCATACCGGTCCCTCTTGATCGAGTTGAAGGAAGGGGGCCGTTAAGCGGTGCCGGATCGCCGATTCGAAACAGCGGCGGTGATCGGCACCGGCATGATGGGTCCGGGGATCGCGATGACGCTCGCGCTGGGAGGGATCGGCGCGACGATCGTGAGCCGCACCGAAGAGGGGTGGCGCAAGGGAGTGGAGAAAGCGAAGGCGCAACTGCGGCTACTCGAGGAAAACGGGCTCGTGGCCGGCGAACGGGCCAAGCGGGCGGAGGGCCTGCTGGCGGCGACCGGCGATTTCGACGCAGCGATCGCAGCGGCGGACCTGGTGGTGGAGTCCGCACCGGAGGACCTCGAGTTCAAGCAGGAGTTGTTCGCGAAGATGGATGCCATCGCGAAGCCGGACGCGGTGCTGGCGTCGAACACTTCCGGGCTCAGCATCACCGCGATCGCATCCCGGTGCACGCGGCCGGAGCGTGTGATCACGACGCATTTCTGGAATCCGCCGCATCTGATGCCGTTGGTGGAGATCGTGCTGGGAGAGAAGACCGACCGGACGATGGCCGAGGATCTGCGGCAGGCGTTGACCGATTGCGGCAAGGTGGCGGTGATGGTGAACAAAGATACTCCGGGACAGCTGGGGAACCGGCTGCAGATGGCGCTGGTGCGGGAGGCGATTCACATCGTGGAAGCGGGCATCGCCGACGTGGAGGCGGTAGACGCGGTGGCGAAGAACGGATTCGGATTGCGGCTTCCCGTTTACGGAATCTTCGAGCATCAGGATGTGGTGGGGCTCGACATGGGGCTAGGGATTGTCGACTATGTGTCGCGAGACTTGTACAGCGAGCCGAGAGCGCCGCAGTTGATGCGGGACAAAGTGAGCCGTGGCGAAGTGGGCGCGAAGGCGGGACGCGGATTCTACGACTGGTCTCGAAAGAGTGTGGATGAAGTGAAAGCGCTGCGCGACCGGTTCGTGCTGGAAGTGGTGAAGCACTGGCGCTAAGGCCGGGGAGGGGTCCGGTTTCCGGCCATAGCATGGGTGTCATACAATCAGGGCATGTCTTTCTCTCGTAGGCACCTGCTTGCCGGTTCGACGGCTCTGATGACCGCCAAAAGTTACGCCGCGATTCCCGGCGCCAATGACCGTCTGCGTATCGGCGTGATCGGATGCGGCGGCATGGCCACGGGCCATATGCGGCAACTGGTCCGCATGAAGGACGCCGAGAACTTCGAGTTCACGGCGGTTTGCGACTTGTTCGACAAGCGAACCGACGCATCGGCGCAACTGACCGGCGCGCCGAACAAGTACCGGGATTACCGGAAGCTGCTCGAGAACAAGGAAGTGGACTACGTACTCATCGCGACGCCCGAGCATTGGCACGCGCAATGCACGATGGATGCGGCCGACGCCGGCAAGCACATCTATTGCGAGAAGCCGATGACGTACAACGTGGATCAGGCCAAACAGGTAGTAGCCAAGATCAAGCAGACCGGCGTGAAGATGCAGGTGGGCGTGCAGGGCACCTCCGACGACTCCTACATCACGGCGAACAAGTACATCAAAGACGGCGCATTGGGCAAGGTGGTGCTGGCGCAGATCGACTATTCGCGCAACAGCAAGGAACAGGACTTCCTGTGGACGAAGCCGGATCCGGACGTGAAACCGGGGGTGAACTTCGACTGGGACACGTGGCAGGGTGGGACCAAAAAGCGGCCGTTCGATCCGGAGCGTTTTTTCCACTGGCGGCGGTTCTGGGACTATTCGAGCGGCATCGCGAGCGACCTGTTCATCCATCGCGTTACGCGGATCATCAAGAGCCTGGGGCTCACGTTCCCGGCGCGGGCGGTGGCGAGCGGCGGCAAGTTCGGGTGGGACAACCTGATGGGCGATGTGCCGGACACGATGAACATCCTGCTGGACTATCCGGAAGGGTTGACGGTGCAACT
Source organism: Bryobacteraceae bacterium (assembly GCA_041394885.1). GTDB lineage: Bacteria > Acidobacteriota > Terriglobia > Bryobacterales > Bryobacteraceae > DSOI01. Next base: position 8,598 of record JAWKHI010000034.1, read on the forward strand.
GGTGTCGTCGATGGGTAATGATTCGCGGATCCAGCACATGATCCGCGGGCGCAAGGGTACGCTGTTTTTCGATAGCGACGGGTTCTACATTCAGCCGCAGCGCGCGTTCGAGGAAGAGACGAAGATGATCGTGCACAAGAAGAGCGGCGCCGAGGACGTAGGTCTGCATCACAAGAACCTGCAGGCGGCGATCCGGAAAAATGAGCCGCTGAATTGCGATTGCACTCTCGGTTACTACGGCGTGGTAGCGGCGGCGATGGGCGTGGAGTCATTGCGGAAGCTGCATTACGTGGCGTGGGACAAGACGAAAGAACGAATGGTCCGGGCGTAGTTGCCGCGGTGAGGGCGCTGGTGCGGCTGCGAGCGGGCAGGCGTGTGTCTTGACGCGAAACCAGCGGTTATTGCAAGATCGAGACTGACCCGGACCGATCCTCACGGAGGGTGCATCCATGTCTCTGGTCCCGTACCTTGCCTGCTTTGCCGTCGCGTTCGCGTTGATGCGCCACTTATTTCCGTATGCGCACCTGCTGCGGACGCCATTGCTGTGCGGGGCGATTTTCGTTTCCTTTCCTTACCTGGCGACGCAAGGTCCACTGAAGGCGTTCGGTCATGGGATGTTCGCGGTGCGGCAGTGGGACGTCTGGCAGGTGACCTTTGCCGTGTTGGTGACAGCGGCAGCGTTACTGACCACTACGGATCTGGTGATTTCGTATGGGGCGGCGCGCGTTGCGGGTGTGCCGGCCCTTCCCCTGTTTTGGGGCCGAGAGATCATTACCCGGCCGATTCGGCTTTCGTTGCTCACGTGCGTACTGGGCGCAGCCTACTTTGCCGGAGCGCTCTACTATCTGGCTCTACTCCGTCCGGCGGACGGATGGGGATTGCAGGCGATCCTGGAACTCGCCCTAGGCATGACCGCATTCGCGTCCACGCTCGCGACGATCCGGGTATTGACGGCAACGGGCAAACCGGAGCAAATTCTCAGCGGAGTGTTCCGATGGATGGCGTCGCCGGGTGGCTATATCGATCCGGCCACAGACCGCCCCTATCCGGGTCACGCGATTTCAGCGGTGCTTGCGGCGTTGTCGATCGCCGCCTACCTGATATTCGGCTATGTGCGGTATCTGGCCGTGAAGCGGGACACGATCATGGCCGTGGCCGATGCCGAGGCCGGAAGCACGGTGCCGACATTGGCGTGGGTGGTGTTGCTAGTGCTGGTCTACTGCTGGGTATTTTCGGGAATTACATTTTGGCTGGACCCGGCGCGGATACCGGTGCTGCTGCCGGTCGCGATCCTACTGGCGTTGTGTGGATACTTCTTTACGCGGTCGGACCATGTCTATCCGGTGCACCCGGGCCAGTTCGATCCGGGCACACCGGGCGAGTTGATCGGAAAGCATCCACCGAAGGCGGATCCGGATACGATCATCGCGGTAGCGGCGAGCGGAGGCGGGATCCAAGCGGCGGCGTGGACGGCCACGGTGGTGGAGGGATTGACGAAGGCGCTGCCGGGGCGGTTCGCGCCGCATGTGCGCGTTGTGAGCGGAGTCTCGGGAGGCAGCGTGGGATTGATGTACTTCACGGCCTGCTACCGGAACGGCGACATTGCGCACGCGGAGTTGATCCGCGCGGTGCTGGGCGAATCGGGGGGAACGAATCCGATTTTCCGCCTGGCTTCGGCGGCGAGCCTGGACTATGTGGCGTGGGGATTGGCCTTTCCGGACTTCTTCCGGTCATGGATACCGATCCTGTTCCCGCAGCACGTGGACCGGGCGTGGGCGCTCTCCCGAGCGTGGCTGCGCTACCGTGGGATGGAGCCTTTGGCCACGGCGACACTTGGCGGATGGGCGTCCGATGCCCGGTCCGGCGCGCGTCCGGCGGCGGTCTTCAATGCGACCCTCGCCGAGACTGGCGCGCGATATTTGCTTTCGACATTCAACCTGAAAACAAAGCTGGTGGGGCGGCGGCACTTTTTGGACGACCTGCCCGGGCAGGATATCGAAGTAGCAACGGCAGCCCGGCTGTCCGCGGCATTCCCCTATGTGTCACCGGCAAGCCGGGCCGAGGCCACGTGCAAAGGATCGCCGTGCGGGCATTTGGTGGACGGCGGCTACTACGACAATTATGGCGTGGCCAGTTCGATCGACTTCCTACTGGAAGCCCTGCCGTCCGCCCGCGGGAAGCGCGTGCTGCTGATCCAAATCGAGGTTGGACCGTTCGGGGACAAGACGGTGGAGAAGACGCAACGCGGATGGTTCTACCAATTGATGGCGCCGCCGGAAGCGCTACTGGGAGTCTGGAGCACTGGAATGCGATCGCGGAACGAGGCGGATGTGGCGATGCTGCGCGAGGTAATCGAGCATCGGGGAGGATACCTGACTTCGCTTCGGGTAGACTTCCCGGACGAACAGACACCGACCTCGTGGTACTTGACGCCGGAGGAGAAGGAGCGGATCGAGTCAGTCTGGCGGGATGATCGCGGACCGGCGGCGGTGGCGGCTGTCCGGCGGTTCTTGGAGGCCGGCGCGCATTGAGACCGGCGGGCGCGTTATTTCGTCTTCGTGCTCCTTTTCGATGCGCCCTTGCTTTTCGCGTTCTTGTCAACGCGCAGTTTCCAGGCGGTGCGTAGCGCTCCCGTCAGGACATCTTCGGTCGATTCGGCAAGGCGGATGTGGGTCATCCCCATGCGGCCCCATCCGCCAGCGATAGGGACGAAGACATCGGGCCGCTCACTGACGAAATCCGCTTGAATTTCCGGGGTGAGCATGAGATTCCCGAAGCCAAGCCGGACCGAGGCGAGCGTGGCGAAGATGCGTCCGCCGACGCGGAAGTCAGCGGCTCCCATGTGGGAACCCTCCGAAGCGCCATCCAGGCTCAGCGCGATGCGGCGGAAGTCAGCGGCGGTCATTCTGGAATGTGGATACCCCGGGCGGCCAGTTGGGCCCGCAGCGATTCGTATCCCGTGAACTGCTCGGCATCCATGCCGAAGTTGCGGGCGCCGGCGACGTAATCGGGAATGTCGTCGGTGAAGAAGCATTCGGAGGGCGAGACGCCGGCACGTCGCACGGCGTCAGCGTATATTTTCGGGTCCGGTTTCTGCGCGCCCACTTTGTGCGAAAGGGTCCAGCCGTGAAAATGACCAAGGACGGGAAACCGCTCGGCGATCCAATCGAAGTGGATGGCGTTGGTGTTGGATAGAAGCACGAGCGGGAATTGCTCGCGGGCGGCGGCAAAGAACGATTCCGGAATGAGGGTGCGCTCGAAGAAGATCGACACCCAGATTTCGCGAAACTCGTCGTAGCTCAACCGGGTGCCAAGCAGATCGTTCATTTCGTCGACGAAATCGAGCGGCTCGATCTGGCCGCTTTCGAGCCTACGGGCGAGGTCACGGCTGGAGATCCGGGTGCGGATCTCGCCGCGGTCAAGCCCGCAGAGGGGTTCCATGCGCTGGTAGGCGTTGTTGAAATCGAACGGTACGATGACGTTGCCGAGGTCGAACACGAGAGCACGGATGCCCATGGGGTTATCCTTTCACGACGATGTTGACCAGCCGGTCCGGGAGCACGATTACCTTGACGACGGGTTTGCCGTCGACCCAGGGCTTCACCTTTGGGTCGTCAAAAGCCATACGCTCGAGGTCTTGTTTCGAGGTTCCGAACGGGGCAACGATTTTCGAGCGCAGCTTGCCATTCACCTGCACCGGGATCTCGGCGCCGTCCTCGCGAGCGAGGTCTTCGTCCCAGACAGGCCAAGGCTGGCGGATCAACTGGCCTTGGCGGCCGAGTTCATGGGTCCATAATTCCTGGGAGAGGAACGGGGCGAAGGGATGGAGCATGAGGCAGAGCTTTTCGATGATCTCGGCCGCGGCGGCTCCGGTCAGTTCCGCTTCCTCGGCCTCGAGCGTGTTCATCAGTTCCATGAGCGCGGCGATGGAGGTATTGAAGTGCCATCGGTTGTCGAAGTCGCCGGTGATCTTCTGGAGGGTCTGATGCAATTTCCGCAAGGCGCGCTTGTCGGCGGCGCTGTGCTCGCCGGCATGGGTCATACCGGCATTGCGTGTCACGAACCGGTACACACGCGTGAGGAAGCGGTACTGGCCCTGGACGCTCGACTCGTTCCATTCCATGTCGCGCTCCGGTGGAGCGGCAAAGAGGGTGAACATGCGACAGGTGTCGGCGCCGTACTTGGCCACCATTTCGTCCGGGTCCACGATGTTGCCGCGGGACTTGGACATGGCCTTGCCGCCCAACTGCACCATGCCTTGGGTAAACAGGTTGGCGGCGGGTTCGCTGCCGGAAACCATGCCGAGGTCGCGCATGACCTTGGTCCAGAAACGCGAGTAAATCAGGTGGAGGATGGCGTGTGTGACGCCGCCGATGTATTGGTCAATGGGAAACCAGGCGTCCGCCTTTTCCCTGGCAAAAGGAAGCCGGTCGTTGCCTGGATCGCAGAAACGGTAGAAGTACCACGACGAATCGATAAAGGTATCCATCGTGTCGGTTTCGCGCTGGGCGGGGTTTCCGCATCGAGGGCACGGCGTGTTGACGAACTCTTCCACGTTGGCGAGCGGCGAACGGCCCTTGCCGGTGAACTCCACGTTGTAGGGCAATTCCACCGGGAGGTCATCGTATTTCACGGGTACGGTGCCGCAGGCGTCGCAATGGACCATCGGGATCGGCGTGCCCCAATAACGCTGACGGGAGATGCCCCAATCCTTGATGCGGAACGTAGTAGCCGCGTTGCCGAATCCACGAGCTTGGGCGTCGGCTGCCATGCGGGCACGGGCGTCGGCACTCGGCATCCCGGCATATTCGCCGGACGCCTCGACGACGCCGTAGCCGGGAAAGGCGGCCGTCATGGTAGCGCCGTCGGCCAACTCGCCGTCGACAGGCCGAATCACGGGACGCACGTCGATCGCGTACTTGCGGCAGAACTCGAAATCGCGCTCGTCATGGGCGGGCACGGCCATGATGGCGCCTGTGCCGTAGCCAAGCAAGACGAAGTCTCCCACCCAGATCGGGACTTGTTCGCCACTGAACGGGTTGATGGCGTAGTGGCCGGTGAAGAGGCCTGATTTTTCGACATCGGCCGGGCCTTTGCGGCCCATCTCGTCGATCATTGCCTTGACCGGCGCGTGCGCGTCACCGGGCATGAGGCGCGCGACCAGCGGATGTTCCGGCGCGAGGATCACGCAAGTGGCGCCGTAGATGGTGTCGATGCGGGTTGTGAAAACGCGGATCTTCTCACCGGTGCCTTGGTGGGTGAAGTCAACCTCCGCGCCGTCGCTTTTGCCGATCCAGTTGCGCTGCATGGTGAGCACACGCTCGGGCCAACCCTTCTCGAGGCCGGCATAGGTCTCGGCGAGCAATTCGTCGGCGTAGGCGGTGATTTTGAGAGCCCACTGTTCGAGGTCGCGCTGTTCGACGAGGCTGGAACAACGCCAGCAGCGTCCTTCTTCGACCTGTTCGTTTGCGAGCACGGTTGCGCAGTCCGGACACCAGTTGACGCGCGCGTTCTTGCGGTAGGCAAGTCCTTTCTCCCACATCTTGAGAAAGAACCACTGGTTCCAGCGGTAGTAATCGGGGAGGCAGGTGTTGACTTCCCGGGACCAGTCATAGCTGAAGCCGAGACGGATCAACTGCCGCTTCATGTGCTCGACGTTGGACAGCGTCCAATCGCGCGGGTGCATCTTATTCTTGATGGCGGCGTTCTCGGCGGGCATTCCGAACGAATCCCAGCCGATGGGATGGAGCACATCGTAGCCGCGCATCCACATGTAGCGGGCGAGCGTATCGCCGATCGAGTAGTTGCGCACATGGCCCATGTGGAGGCGTCCACTGGGATAAGGGAACATCTCGAGCACGTAGTAGCGCGGCTTGCTGCCGTCGTCGAGCGCGCGGTAGAGGGCAGGGTCGCTCCACGCCTCCACCCATTTCGTCTCGATGGTTGTATGGTCAAACGCCTTCTCTGGCATAAAAACTCTTAGTTTAGCGTGTCGATTGCGGGGGACTCCCGAAACGGGCTTTACCGGGCCGCTTGACGCATGCGCCAGAGATGGATTCCGAGAGTGGCGGCATTGGCGGCCAACACGCCTGGAAGCAGCCACGCTCCTAACGCAGCCGCGCGTCCCACGGCCACCTCCATTTGCCGCCATGAGAGCAAAGCGAACAGGAGCACTATCTCCAGGTTCATCCAGGCCATGAAGGAAACGCCGATGGCATACATGCGAGGGGCGTTTTCCTCGGAGATCCTGAATGGGTAGTTGTACAGGTGCGGCAGGCGGGTCAATACAGTGAATCCGACGAAGTTGGCCAGGGCGAGCGCGGGCATGAGCAGGAGAAGGGAGCGGCCCGAGCCCCATCGGTCCGGCCGGCCGTGGACATTGAAATGAGTGGGGACTCTTTCCGGTATCTGGGGCCACATCGTCCATACGTAAACCAGCAAGGCAACCAGGACTCCCGCGGCGAGAGCTTCAACGCCACGGCGGAGGGGTGTCACCGGAACCGAAACTCTGGGCCTGGCCATCGATCAATCCCCCGCCAAGCGACGCAGGATCGCCACTTGCGCGGCGTCGTCGCCTTCTTCTTCGAAAGGCGTTTCCAGGATGAACGCCTTGTCGCGAAATCGCCGATCCTTCAAGATCCGGGCAAAGGCGTCTTCCCCGATGTGGCCACGACCGATGTATTCATGGCGATCGACATGGCTGCCCCAGGGAACCTTGGAGTCATTGGCGTGGATCACGGGAATTCGCTCAATTCCGAGGCCTTCGGCGGCTTCGAAAAAATCGACCGCGGCGGCGCAGCAGTGCGCGGTGTCGAGACAGTAGCCCACGGCGAAATCGACGCGTCCCTCCACCATCCGGCGGATCGCCGCCAGTTCCTCCCATCGGGCACCCAACGCTTGGCCCTGGCCCGCGGTGATTTCGAGCAAGACGGAAAGTTTCGCCGATTTTACGCCCTGTCCGGCGACCACCAACCCAGCGGCGAAGCGTTCCATGCCTTGTTCCGCGGTTTGTCCCTTGGCGCTGCCAGGGTGCACCACAACGTGGTCCGCACCCAGTTGGATGGAGCGTCCCAATTCTTCGCGGAAGGCGACCACGGACTTCTCCCAGATGCCGTCACCAGCGGCGGCCATGTTGACGAGGTAGTTGGCGTGGACCACGAGCGGGGATACATCGAAGCGATCGCGGGCTTTGGCGAATCGGGCCACTTCGGCGGGGTCCAGCCTGGCGCCGCGCCACATACGGGGGCTCGACGAAAAAATCTGAATCGTATTGGCGCCGATCTTACCGGCGTGGATCGCAGCGCCCTCGAGCGAACCCGCAACGGAAACGTGGGCCCCAATTCGCATGGTGAATCTGTCATTGTAGACAAGATGCGACTGGTAGCTTTGTTCCTTGTGTGCGCGGCAATGCAATGGGCGCAGGACCCGATTCACGACAAAGACGTGCCGTACGCGGAGATGGACGGTGTGACTCTCGGTATGGATCTGGTGCGGCCTTCCACGCCGGGTCCGCATCCAGCGGTGGTGCTGATACACGGCGGCGGATTCAGCGGAGGCACGCGGCAAGGGTTTCTGGGGACGGCGCGCAAACTGGCCGCGGCGGGCTACGTGGCCGCATCGGCCAGCTACCGGTTGACACCGGTGTATCAATTCCCTGCCCCGGTGTACGACGCCAAGGCGGCGGTGCGCTTCCTGCGAGCCAACGCCGGAAAGTATTCGATCGATCCGGACCGCATCGGCGCGATTGGCGTGTCGGCCGGCGGGACGATCGCGCTGTTTCTGGGCGTGACGCGAGGCGTGCCGGAATTCGAAGGCGACGGACCGAATCAGGAATACTCGAGCGCGGTGGCGTGCGTGGTGAATCTGTATGGCCGCTCCGACATGACGACGGCGTATGGGGGAAGCCGCAATGCGGCGTCTGCGTTGCCGCCGTTGACCGGGGGCGAACTGCCATGGGCGCGGACCGGCCATCTGCGGGCGAGCCCCATCCAGTGGGTGACGCCTTCCTCGGCGCCGGTCGAGTCGATTCACGGCACGTTCGATCTCAACGTTCCCCACCAACAGTCGGTGGACCTGCATGCGCGGCTGCGCGCGGCAGGCGTGGAGGAGCACCTGGAAACGATCGACCGGGCGGGGCACGGATTCAAGGGCGACGATCAGGAACAGGCCGATCGTGCGATGCTCGCGTTCTTCGACAAGCACCTGAAACCGGCTCCGGACCGGCTCTCGCTCTACATCCGGGCCGGCAACGAGCAGATCACGCTGGGCTGGCCATCGGGCCGGATCCTGGACCGCCGGCCGGCCGCGGGCCGTGCTCCGCAATCGATGCTGCTTTTTGACGCGAAGGGTCCGCTGCGGATCGGAGCGCTTTCCGCGGTGCTGGACATTCCAGGAGGGAATCGGCTGGTGGCGGATAAGACTGGCCGGCGCATCGTGGAGATTGACCCGCAAGGCCTGCCAGTACACGAACTGCGTGAACTCCCGTTCCAGCCGGAGAGCCTGGCACGGGCTCTGAATCCGCCGGCCTCGGCACCTTCGCGCGGGGCGCTACACTAAGAGTTTGTCTTGATCAACAAGCTCGTTTTCGAAAACCTCAAGCACCGCCCTGTCCGCACATTGCTCAGCGTGTGCGCCGTCGCGATTGAAGTGACCATGATCCTGACGCTGGTTGGCGTGAGCCGCGGCGTCATCGAGGAGTCACAGCGGCGAGCGCGCGGCGTTGGCGCCGACATTTGGGTTCGCCCTCCGGGCAGTTCGCTGATGAGCTTCAACTCAGTCTCGATGCCGGAGAAGCTGCTGGGATTCTTCGAGACGCAGCCACACGTGACGCTCGCCACCGGAAGCGCCAATTCGGGCGCGGGAATTCTCGAGAGCGTCGCAGGCGTGGATTTCGCGAAGTTCGAGCAGCTTTCCGGACCCTTACGATTTCTCAAAGGCGGACCCATCACCGGGCCGAACGAAATCATCATCGACGAGCGGTACGCGCAGCAAAAGAAGTTGAAGCCGGGCGGAGTGATCAACCTGTGGAATCGGGACTGGAAGGTGGCTGGGATCTATGAATCCGGTAAGCTGTCACGGATGATGCTGCCGCTCGAGACCGTGCAGGATCTTTCCGGCGCAGCGGGCAAACTTTCGCAGATTTTCCTGAAGGTAGATGATCCGGCCAATACGGCATCGGTGGTGGCGGCGTTGAAGGCGAATCCTCAATTGGCGGGCTATCCGATCTATTCGGTGGAAGAGTGGATGTCGCTGTTCTCGGTGGACGGGGTGCCGGGATTGAGGCCGTTTATCGCTGTCGTGATCGCGCTCGGGGTGATCGTGGGATTCCTGGTGGTTTTTCTTTCGATGTATACGGCGGTGCTCGAGCGCACACGTGAGATCGGCATTCTGAAATCCCTGGGCGCGTCGCCGGGCTACATTCTGGGGATCCTGCTGCGGGAGACGGCGATCCTGGCGCTCACCGGGGCGGTTGCGGGGATCGCGGTGACTTACGGGACGCGCTACATCGTCAACACCTACACGGGCCCCGCGTTCACCCAGATCATCGTGCCGGACTGGTGGCCCACCACCACCGTCATCGCGCTGGTGGGCGCGCTGCTCGGAACGCTATATCCCGGCCTCAAGGCCGTCCGCCAAGACGCGCTCGAGGCCATCTCGTATGAGTAAGCCGATCATCGAGATCCGCGACCTGCACAAGGTCTACCGGGTTGGCGATTTGAGCGTGGAAGCGCTCCGCGGGGTGGACCTGTTTGTGGAGCGCGGCGAGTTTCTCTCGATCGTGGGACCGTCGGGATCCGGCAAATCCACACTGTTCCACATCCTGGGCGGGCTGACGCCGCCGTCGTCGGGATCGGTGACCATCGACGGAGTGGACCTTTCCCACCTGACGGACCGGGGCCGCACGCAGATGCGCAAGGAAAAGGTCGGGTTCGTGTTCCAGCGCTACAACCTTCTGCCGACCCTGAGCGCGCACGACAACATCTGCATCGCGCGGCACATCGCCGGCAAGCCCCTCGAGCACGACCCTGCCTTTCACGACATCCTGAAACTGCTGGGCATCGACCACCGGCTGGACCACAAGCCGCGGGCGATGTCGGGCGGCGAACAGCAGCGGGTGGCAATTGCCCGAGCGATCGTGAACCATCCGGCAATCCTTTTAGCCGATGAGCCGACGGGCAACCTGGACACGGCCAATTCCGACGCGGTTCTCGGCGTCCTGCGGGACCTGAACCAGCGCCTGGGCCAGACCATCCTGATGATCACGCACAATCCGGAAGCGGCCGCTTATGGGCACCGCATGGTCCGGATGCGTGACGGGGCGATCGTCGGGTAGCGCGCGTCAACCGGCTGGAAAAGTAACGCCCGGTTCATAGTTTGCGGAGATATAATTGGAGCAGCGGGATCCGGCTCACCGGGTTTCGATAGTAAGGGGATCTATTATGTCTTTTCGCAGTACCCTCGTGGCGCTGTGCGCGGCCATGTCCTGCCTGGCGCAGGAATACCGCTCCACAGTATCCGGTCAAGTGACCGACCCCAGCGGCGCAGCCGTCGTAGGCGCTGCTATCCAAGCCGTCGACAAGAATACCGGTGCGCGTTATGACGCCTCCACCGGCGCCGACGGCAACTACACTCTTCCCTTTCTTCCGCCCGGCCCCTACACGCTGACCGCGGAACTGGCGGGTTTCAAGAAGTTCGTACAAGAAGGCCTGAACGTCGGGACCAACCAGCGGCTAACCATCAATATGGCTCTGCAACTGGGGGCCCAGGCCGAGGCCGTGACGGTGACCGCCGATATCGCGATGTTGCAGACGGCGACAGCCTCGGTAGGCCAGGTAATCACGGAAAACCAGATCGCGACGCTCCCGATGAATGGCCGGACACCGCTCACGCTCGCGCAATTGTCGTATGGCGTGACGCCGTCGTCGGATCCGCGATTCACGCGCCCGTTCGACAACGCCGGGCCATCGGGGTTCTCCATGGGCGGCGGCCAGGCACAGTCGAACGAACTTCTGCTCGACGGTTCGCCCGATATGACACGTAACCGGCGCGTGGCCTACAACCCGCCGGTGGACGCCGTGCAGGAGATGAAGGTGGAGTCGTTCCAGCCTGACGCCGCGTACGGTAACACGGGCGGCGGCACGGTGAACGTGGTGATGAAGGGCGGCACCAATGAGCTTCACGGCTCGTTGTACGAGTTTCACCAGAACCAACGGTTGAAGGGAACGCCATTTTTCACCAACTCCGCGGGGCAGAAGAAGCCGGTGACTCGATTCAATCAATACGGGCTTACGGTGGGCGGACCGGTCTTCATTCCCAAAGTCCTAAACGGGCGCAACAAGCTGTTTTTCTTCTTCGGGTATGAAGGCATCCGGCAATCGGAACCCGAACCGACATTCTCCACCGTGCCCACCGCCGCTCAGCGTGACGGCGATTTCTCGCAGTTGCTGAATGTTTCGAGCGCCTACACCATCTACGATCCGACGACCGGCGCGACCGAAGGCAGCCGCATCCGCCGGCAGCCGTTCGCCGGCAACCGGATTCCAGCCAATCGTCTGAGCGGTATTTCGAAGAACTTCCTGCAGTTTCTTCCGGCGCCGAACTTCACTGGAGCGGCGGCGGACGGCACCAACAACTACTTCAACAACGCCATCCGGAGCGACACGTTCTTCTCCTACCTGGGACGCCTGGACTGGAACGTATCGGACCGGCACAAGCTGTTCCTTTCCACGCGCACCAATGAGCGTGTGGAAAACAGGGGCAACCGTTTCTCCAACATCGCGACCGGCAATTTTCTCTCGCGCGTGAACTGGGGCGTGACGCTCGACGATGTTTACACGGTGACGCCGACGCTTTTCGTGAACACGCGCGTGAACTGGACGCGGTTCGTCGAAGGCAGCACGCGGCCCCACGACGGGTTCGACTTCACGACGCTCGGCCTGCCGTCGTCGCTCAAGTCAGCGAGCAACCGGCTGGTGATCCCGCGGATCGATTTCGGCAACATCACCGACTTCGGCGATTCCGGCGGGGACAGGACGCCATTCGACAGCTATCAGATTTTTCTGGCCGCCACGAAGATCGCGGGACGTCACACGCTGAAATTCGGAACGGATTTGAGAACGCAGCGCGAGAGCTCCAACAGCTTCGGCAACTCGTCGGGTTTGTATCAGTTCAACGCCAACTGGACGCGCGGCCCGCTCGATAACTCGCCGGCTGCTCCACTGGGGCAGGACATCGCCGCCTTCGTGCTCGGAATGCCCACTGGGGGCAGCTTCGATGTGAACGCTACGCGCACGCAGAGCTCGAAATACTTCGCGTTTTTCCTACAGGACGACCTGCGCGTGAGCAACACGCTGACGATGAATCTAGGGCTGCGATACGAGAAAGAAACCGGCACGATCGAGCGTTGGAACCGGGCCGTGCGCGGCTTCGATCCGGCGGCGTCGCTCACCGTTACCAACGCGGCCAAAGCGGCCTACACCGCCGCGCCGAACGCGATCCTCGCGGCGGCGCAGTTCAATCCCACCGGCGGAGTGCTGTTCGCCGATCCCTCCAATCGCGCCATCTACGGAACGCCGAGCAACGCGATCGCACCGCGGTTCGGGCTGTCGTGGTCGCCACGCGCTCTCGGCGGCAAGACGGTATTCCGGGGCGGCTTCGGGATCTTCTATAACACAGCCGGAACGTTCGGCATCCAGCAGCCGGGCTTCAGCCAGACCACGCAGTTGGTGGCTACGCTGAACAACTTCCTTTCGCCCGCCGCCACCTTCGCCAACCCATTTCCCAGCGGGATCCTGCAGCCGGTGGGCTCGTCGCTCGGAGTGAATACGTTTCTCGGGCAAAGCGTGCGCTACGTGGCGGCGCAACTCGATCAGCCCTACACGCAACGATGGAACGTGAACATCCAGCATGAAATCGCGAAAGATATGGTGTTCGAGATTGGCTACATGGGCTCGCGCGCGCGCCGCCTGCCGGTGGATCGCGAGTTGAACTATGTGCCCGATTCGTTCCTGTCGTCGTCGCTCACGCGCGATCAGGCGACCATTGACCGGCTCTCGGCGCTGGCGCCGAATCCGTTCCGTGGACTGCTCCCTGGCACCGGCTTGAACGGCTCAAACATCGGCGTGGAGAATCTGGTGCGGGCCTATCCGCAGTTTTCCGGCAACGGTGGGGTTCGGGAGGATTCCCAGACCATCGGGTACTCCAACTACCACATGATGCAGATGCGGCTCGACAAACGCTTCTCCAACGGCTTGCAGTTTCTGACGAACTTCCAATGGTCGAAGTTCCTCGAAGCGACCGGCCGGCTGTATGCGTCCGCCCCTGGGCTGGAATACCGCATCGCGGGCGAGGACCGTCCGTTCCGCTTCGTTTTCTCGAGCACGTATGAACTGCCGTTCGGCAAGGGTAAACGGCTGGCGTCCGGCGTGGGCGCATGGGGCGACCGCCTCATCGGCGGGTGGCAGATGGCCGGGATCTTCAACCTCCAATCCGGCGCGCCTTCCGGATGGGGCAACATGATCTACTACGGCGGCGATCTCGGATGGGACGCCCGCAAAATCGCCGGCGCGTTCGACACAACCCGTTTCGAGACCGACCCTCGGCGGCAGTTGGACCGCAACCGGCGCTTCTTCCCGAGCGGGTTTTCCGGCTACCGGTCCGACAAGATCAACACGATCGATTTCTCGATCATCAAATCGATTCCGATCGTGGAGCGAGTGAGGCTGCAGTTGCGGGGGGAGGCGTTCAACCTGTTCAACCACGCGGTTTTCAACTCGCCGGACACTAATCCGACCAGCCGCACGTTCGGGCGGATCACGTCGCAGGCGAATCTGCCCCGGACGATTCAGCTCGCGCTTCGTCTGACGTTCTGACGGTAGGGCCCAGGGCCGGATGCAAAGTCCGGCCCTGGGAATTTCCCCGCAGTGCTGCCCGGGGCCGTGGGCCGGGGCGGGCGCGGTATGATGGCCCGCATGCATGATCGTCTGGATCGCTTCTCACGGCTGATGGGTCAACTGGTTCCGGACGCCGTGACGGCTTCGGTGGTTCTCCTTCTGCTTTTGTTCGGCATGGCGTTTTGGCTGGGCGATACGGCGGCCGCGACCACCGACGCCTACTACCGGGGCCTGTGGATGCTGCTGCCGTTCACGATGCAGATGACGCTCATCATCACATTGAGCGCCGTGCTGGGGGCGACGCCGGTGTTCCGCCGGTCCATCGTGGCTTTGTCGGAGTGGCCGCGCACGGCCAATCAAGTTGTGATGTTGGCGGTGGCGCTTTCGGCGTTTCTTTCCTATCTCTACTGGGGCCTGGGCATGGCGCTGACGCCGCTGGTGGCGATCCACTTCGCGCGACAGGCGGAGGCGCGCGGGCTGAAGATCGACTTTCTGTTTTTCCTCGCCCTGATTTGGGCGGCGAATTCGTGCTGGCAGTACGGCCTGTCGGCGAGTGCGCCGCTGCTGATTGCGACGCCTGGACACTTTCTCGAGAAGATGATCGGCGTGGTGCCCCTATCGCGAACGATCTGGTCACCGGCTGCGATCGTGCAGACGCTGGCATTTCCGGCGGTGCTGATGGTGGTGGGATGCGCGCTCATGCCGAAGACCGTGCGGCCGGTCTCACAATTTCCGGAGGCGTTGAAAGCCACCGACGAGCCGGAGCCGGATGCCGAACCGGCGGGTTTTTCCGAGCGGCTGGAGCACAGCCCGATCGTGACGCTGGCCCTCACGGCGATTCTCGGGCTGTGGCTTTACACGCATTTCTTCACGAAGAAGCTCGGGCTCGACATCAATTCTCTCAACACGATCCTGCTGTCTTCGTGCCTGTTGCTGCAAGGGAGTGTGCATCGGTTCATGAAGGCTTTGGAGCGCGCGGTCCGGTCGGCATGGCCGGTGATCGTGCTCTATCACTTGTACGCGGGCGTAGCGGGTTTGATTCAGTTCACCTCGGTGGGCGAGTTCGTCGCCTCGGCAGTGGCGGGGGTGTCGACGCCGTACACGTTCCCCTTACTAACCGCGCTGTCTGGAGCAGCGGTTTCGATTTTCGTTCCTTCGAGTGGGGGGCAGTGGGCTATTCAGGGCTATGTAACCTCAAAGGCGGCGCTGGCGGTGGGTGTGACGGTGGAACGGGGGATGTTGGCGTTGAGCGTAGGCGACCACATGGGGAACCTGACGGCGCCGTTCTGGTACATGGTGATCGCGGGAATCGCACGGGTGAACTTCCGGGAGTTCTTCGGGTACGGCCTGGTGTTCGCGGCGCTTTGGTTCGCGCTTGGGGTGGCGGTGTTTACGTTCCTTCCGTGTTGAAGGGGGCCGGCGAAAACAGGCCAAACTGTTAGAATGAGTCGAGGGTGGAATGCAGCCATCGACCAAAGTCTTCCTCAGCTATGCCCACGCTGACAGCAAGCCAGCACGGGAACTGGCCGAGTACCTCCAGCGTGAAGGGTTTCGGGTCTGGGACCCCGACTTCGAGTTGCTCCCTGGTTCGGAATGGACATCCACACTTCGAAGCGCACTCGATAGCGCGGACGCGCTCGTCGTTCTGCTGTCTCCAGCCGCGATGGAATCCCGTTCGGTGGTGCACGAAATCGAATATGCCCTTGGGGCCAAGCACCTGCGTGGAAGGCTCATCCCCGTTTTGCTAAGACCCACGCGCCAGGTTCCGTGGATCCTGAACGAATTGCAGATGATCCATCACCAGAGCACGGCGACCACCGGTAAGGAAATTGCCGATTCGCTCACACGGCCTCCGTATGTCCCGAAAATCAAGGTTCGCACCGGTTGAGGTATTCCTTTCCCATTCGAGCCGCAACGGCGCTTTCGGACGTCGTCTGTCGAAGGTGTTGGCCGCACACGGCGTGCGTTGCTTCTAGAGCGAGAAAAGCATTCGAGGGGCGCAACAGTGGCACGACGAGATCGGGTCCGCGCTGAAGCGCTGCGACTGGTTTCTGGTGGTGCTGTCGCCACAGTCGGTGGACTCCCGATGGGTCAAGCATGAACTGATTTACGCGCTGCAGGAAAAAAGATACGTCGGGCGCATAGTGCCTGTCGTAATCAAGGATTGCGACCTTGATCGACTGTCGTGGACACTCAGTGGGTTACAACACGTGGACTTCCGAAAGGACTTCCATCGCGGCTGCGATGCCTTGATGTCAATCTGGCGGATGACCTACCAGCGGGCCAAATGAACCGCTCGCCGCCCCGACGGCTCTATCGTCCCCAGCGCAACGCCAAGTCCGCAAAGGTGCGCACCATCACGCCGGTGGGGCCCTTGGCCATCCAGGGCTTGGCTTCGTCGAGCCATGCGGTGCCGGCGATGTCGAGATGGACCCAGGGCGTAGGATCCGCAAACTCCTTGAGAAACCATGCGGCGGTGATTGAGCCGCCCCAGCGCGTACCGATATTGGCCATGTCGGCAAAGGCGCTCTTGAGCCCCTCTTTGTAATCCTCTTCGAGCGGCAACTGCCAGATTTTCTCGCCCTGGCGGCGGGCTGACGACAAGACGCGGTCCAGCAGCGCCTGATCGTTGGTGTAACCGCCTGTGTAGACGTGTCCGAGCGCTACTACGACCGAACCGGTGAGTGTGGCGGCGTCCACCAAGTGGGTGCAGCCGAGGCGCTGAGCGTACGTGATGGTGTCGTTGAGGATGAGGCGGCCTTCGGCGTCGGTATTGAGCACTTCGACGGTTTTGCCGGAGAGTGTCTTTACGATGTCGCCGGGACGCTGGGCCTGCCCGTTGATCATGTTTTCGACGGCGGGCACAAACGCAGTGACTGGGATAGAAGGCTTCAACGCGGCGATGGCTCGCATGGCGCCAAGGACAGCGGCGCCGCCGCACATATCGTATTTCATTTTCTCCATGCCGTCGGCGGGCTTGATCGAGATTCCGCCGCTGTCAAATGTAACGGCTTTCCCGATAAGGGCCAAATGGTCTGTGGGGGTATTCCCTCCCGGGGGATGGTACCGTACAATAATGAGCGCAGGTGGTTGCGAACTGCCCATCGCGACTCCGAGAAAGAGCCCATGCCCAACTGCCGCAGCCGGTCTTCTTCGAGTATCTCGATCTCCAACCCGGTCTGGTTCGCCATCAATCTGGCGCGGCTGGCCAATTCGGTGGGGTTCAAGACGTTGGAAGGTTCATTGGACAAATCCCGGGCGAAATTCTGCGATTCGGCGAGCGCCACTCCCCGGGCGAAAGCGGCTTCGACGCCGGACACGACCCCGGCTGGCAAATCCGGGGAAATTGCCAACGAGAACGACGAGATGCGGGACACAGGCTCGGACTTGAGCCAGTCCGGCTCATAGTCACTGAGAATGGCGGCTTCGACGGCTGCCTCGACGGCCGTTTCCGACGTGAGTGCCGTGGGCAACCATACAGCCACCTTCTTGAACTTTCGCGTACGCGCGAACCGGATCGCGGCGCCAATGGCGCGGCGGAGATCGGGCTGAGTGCCTGCGCCAGCGAGAATGAGGCGCGAGGCGGCGAGCCCGGCGGGAGCATGAATGAGCGCAACGTCCTGCGCCTTGCCTTTGAACTCCTCCGAGGCGTAGAGCTGGACGATGGCGGCGTCGCAGGCCGCGCCAATAACGGGAGGGTGGTCCTCCATCGCGGGGACGATCAGAGCGTCGGCGGAGATGCCGTTGGCGGCAATTTTAGCAATCTGCGTTTCCATCAATTCCCTCTCTCTTCCACTACCCGCCCGATTTCCTCAATCGGCCGATGGCGGCGCGAGCCTCGGACTCCTGCTCACGCACCCGCACGCTCTCCCTCTTATCGTGCAGTTTCTTACCCCGGGCGAGGGCAATCTCGCACTTGACCAGACCATTCTTGAGATAGATACGGACAGGTACAACGGTCAGTCCCTTATCGCGTGTTTTCCCGTAAAGTTTCTCAATCTCCTGACGGTGCATCAGCAGCTTCCGGCGGCGCATGGCTTCGTGGTTGAACCGATTTCCATGGGTATAGGGGCTGAAGTGCGCGTTGCATAGCCAAGCCTCGCGGGCGCCGATTTCGGCAAAAGCGTCCTGGAGGTTGATTTTGCCGGTTCGGGCCGACTTGACCTCGGTGCCGGTAAGCACCAATCCGGCCTCGAACTTGTCCATCAGCTCGTAGTTGAAGCGAGCCTGCCGGTTGTCGCTCAGAATCTTGAACTGAGAGTCCAGATTCTTGCCTTGCGCGGTCTTTCGGGGCGCGGATTTTGAGGGGTTGGGCACAGATCGTCTCAACGGTTGCAACTGTCGATCCGTCAATTGTTTAGGGATGGACGCGATTCACCCACATCGTAACACAGCCGTGCGGTGGCGGGCCAACATCGCCATCCGGAGCGGTTCGACGGACATAAGATGCATCGATTCAAACAGTTACTAAGACTCTGGGTGGCGGCCGCGGTGGTGGCTGGCGGGCTGGGCGTGACATCCGAACCGGTTTGGGCCAAGACCCGCAAAGGCGAAAAACTGCTGAAGGACGGCCAAGTGGCCGAAGCCAAACGGGACTTCGACAAGGCTCTCGACCTTTATGAGCAGGCTGTGGAGACCGATCCGACCGACGCCGCCTACCAATTGGCGGTAAAGCGGACCCGGTTTCAGGCGGGCCAAGCCCATGTAGAACGTGGGATGAAGCTGAGGGAACAGGGAAAACTGGAGGAGGCGGTGGTGGAATTGGAGCGGGCGATCGCCACCGATCCTGGATCTTCGATCGCCATCAGCCAATTGAAGCTAGTGATGCAGGCGATTGAGCGGCGGAAGCGCGGATCGGCGAGCCAAGGCGCGGAGCAGGGAGCGATCAAAGATCCGGAAGAGGAACTGGAAGCACGGCTCGATACGATGCAGGCAGTACCGGAACTGAAGCCGCTTTCGCGCAAGATCAGCACTCTCAAAATGAACAACCAACCCGTGCGGGTGTTGTTTGAAACATTGGCGAAACTGGCCGGTTTGAACGTGATTTGGGATCCCGAGTATCAATCCACCGGAAAAAACTATTCGGTGGACCTCTCCAATACTTCGCTCGACGAATCGCTGAACCACCTGTCGCTGCTGACCAAAACCTATTGGAAGCCGATTTCCGAGAACACGATCTTTCTGACCAACGACAACGTGACCAAGCGGCGGGACTACGAGGAAATGGTGGTGAAGACGTTCTATCTAAAGAACCTCACCACGCCACAGGAGTTGCAGGAGATTGCGACCATTCTCCGCACGATGACCGACATCCGGCGCGTGTTCACCTTCAACTCACAGAACGTGATCATGGTGCGCGGCGAGGTGGACAAAGTGGCGCTGGCGGAAAAACTGGTGGCGGATCTCGACAAGCCCAAGGCGGAAGTGGTGATCGACGTATTTGTGATGGAAGCCAACCGGACGCGCACCCGGGACCTGGCCGCGACGTTCGTATCGGGCGGCACCAACGGATTGCGGCTGCCGATCGCATTCTCGCCGCGGGCGTCTCTCGGATCGGTAACGGAAACCAACACCGGAACGGGCACCGACACCGGAACCGGTACGGGTACGGGCACGGGAACCAGCACCACCACAACATCGGGGGCCGTCGCGCTGACGCGCCTGGGCGACATCCGGGCGGCGGATTTCGCGATGGCAATTCCCAACGCACTGCTGCAAGCGCTGATGACAGACCGTGGGACGCGGGTGCTGCAGTCGCCGCAGATTCGAGCCACGCATGGCGTAAAGTCCAGCCTGAAGATCGGCGACCGGTTCCCATACGCCACGGGCAGCTTTCAGCCCGGGGTGGGCGCGGTGGGCGTTTCGCCCCTGGTGAGCACCCAGTTTCAATTTGCCGACGTCGGCGTGAACGTGGACATCCAGCCGACCATCCATGGGGCCGACGAAGTGACGATGCAGGTGGAAGTGGATATTTCCAATATTCGGGACCGCATCGACGTGGGCGGGCTGGCGCAGCCGGTGATCGGGCAGCGGAAGTTCACGCACACCATCCGGCTGAGGACCGGCGAGGTCAGCCTGCTCGGCGGGTTGCGACAGGATCAGGACACGCGCGGCATTTCGGGAACGCCCGGGCTGGGCAACCTGCCCGTCATTGGACGGCTGTTTTCCGGCGAGAACGTGGAGCGGACGCAGGGAGAACTGTTGATCGCACTGGTGCCTCACATTGTGCGGGTGCCGGAATTCAGCGACCTGAACTTGCGAGGTATCGCGGCTGGCTCCGACACGGTGGTCCGGCTGAACTACGCATCCAAGCCGGAGCCCGTGGCGGAAGCGCCGCCGCCAGCGCCGCAACCGAAGCCTACCACGGCACCCGCGCTGGCCGCGCCGGCAAGTCCGCTCCCGCTGCCGGGCGCCCCACCGGTGGCGACGGCGGCTCCGGCCGACGGCAAGCCCCAACTGGTGTTTGCGCCGGGCGAGGTGACGGCGAAGGTGGCGGCGCCGGTGACGGTGACGGTGGTTTTGAACAACGCGAAGGATGTGGCGGCCGCCCCGCTGACGCTGCGCTGGGATCCGAAAGTGCTGCGGCTCACCGAAGCCGCGCGCGGCGGATTGATGGATGGGAACGGGCAAATGGCTTTGTTCACACGCGACATCCGTAACGACGCCGGCGAGGCGGTGATCACGATCGAGCGCCCGGCGGGCGCGCCGCCCATCTCGGGATCCGGCACGTTGGTGAATCTGATGTTCCAGGCGGTGGGGGCCGGATCGACCAGCGTCAGTGTGGTGGACCTCGGATTGCGAACGGCCGAACAGCAACCGGTAGCGTCGGACAGGACCGCGCTCGCCGTCACAGTGGAGTAGCAACGGATCCGCCCATGCGCCGACGACGGAAGCACCTGGCAGGACTCACGCTCATCGAATTGATCGTGGCGTTCACCATCCTGCTACTGCTCACCACGATGGCGCTACCGTTGACACGGTTCCGCGTCCGGCGGGAGCGCGAGAAGGAACTGCGCAGGGCGCTGATTGAAATGCGGACCGCCATTGACAAGTACAAAGATGCCTGTGACTACGGGCAAATCGCGCCCGACGAGAACAAGCTCGATTCCGACTGCTACCCGGCGGATCTCGAGATCCTGATCAAGGGAGTGAAGGCATCCGGGGCCGTGGATAAGAAGATCAAGTTCCTGCGGCGCATCCCCAAGGATCCGTTTACCGGACAGCGGGAATGGGGAATGCGCAGTTCCAAGGACGACCCCACGTCCACGAGTTGGGGCGGACAAAACGTATTTGACGTCTACACCAAGACTTTCGACAAGGCTCCCGATGGTACACCCTATGCCGAATGGTAAGCGAACCTTGACTCGCCGTAAGTTTCTCCGGAGCGGCTTCACCCTCGTTGAGATCATCATCGTCCTGACGATCGTCTCGATCCTCATGTCCATCGCGGTTCCGCTCTATCAGAAAGCGATCCTGCGGACGCGCGAGAGCGTTCTCAAGAACAACCTGTTCACGCTCCGCACCGTCATCGACGAATACACTTACGACAAGCAAAAAGGACCGCAGAGCCTCCAGGATCTGGTGTCGGAAGGCTACCTGCGGCAGATACCCGAGGATCCGATCACGGGCAGCAATCAGACGTGGAAGACAATCATGGAGGATGCCCTCACCAGCGTGAATCAGACCGAGCCGGGTATCTTTGACGTCCGCTCCGGTTCCGACAAAACTTCGCTCGAAGGCACCCCTTACGCGGAGTGGTAGAGGACTCTCGGGACGTTCTTACTTGCTTTCCATGTAAGTAGCGTGCATTCAATGGCTTGATGGACGATTCCTAGCCGAAGTCAGTGCTACGTCCCGGTTTTTTCGGCGAAACAATTGCATCCAGGCGTGCAAGTGTGGCATATGGTTAAGACGATACCCACATTTGAAGCGGCCCGCGAGGTCGACCGCGAGCCGATCCTGGAGGTTCGCGATGAACGCAGGTCCGCTACTAGCGGCGATCGCCGCCCTGATCCTCGGTTTTCTGTGCGTCCGGCACCACGCCCCGGCGATCCAAAGCGATCTGCTCGTGAAATCGCAACAGGCGTTGCAGGCAGCGGGCATCTCGCCGTTAGGACTATCCTTCGATGGGCGCGATGCGGTTTTGCGCGGCCACGGCGGGTCCGCGGCGGTGAGCACGCGTGCGCGTGAGGTGGTGGAGGGAGTGTGGGGCGTCCGGCGCCCGGTGCGTGTCGAGCTGGTGAGTGCAACGGCGCCGCCACCGCCGAAGACCGAAGAGATCCAGCGGCAACTCACCGAGCTGATCCGGCTGAAGAACGTCGAGTTTGAAACCGCCAGCGCCAATATTACGGTAGAAGGGCGCGCAATTCTGGACGAAGTGGCCGGAGTGCTACGGGGCGCCCCGCACCTCCAGGTGAATATTGAAGGCCACACCGATTCCCGCGGTGTTCCTGCCGCGAATCGAAAACTGAGCCAGGATCGCGCGGACTCGGTCCGGGAATACCTCGCCGGTAAGGGTATTGCCGCGGACCGGATGCGCGCCGAAGGATTCGGGTCCGACAGACCGGTAGCCTTCAATGACAGCGTGGCCGGGCGAAAGGCAAACCGGCGGATCGAGTTCGTCGTGCGGGAACAATAGCCGCCGATGGCGTATTGCTTGAGAAGGAGCTCCCTCGAATGACCTACCTCATATCGGAACTTGTGCTGTGCCTGCTGGCCGCGGCCTTACTGGGCGCCCTGGCAGCATGGCTTTGGCTGCGCGGGAAGGGATCGCAAATCACCGCGGAGGCGATTGCGGCAAAGGACGCCGAAATCGGTCAACTGCGCGGCGAGCACGCGCGATTGGACGCCGACTTGGCCGCTGCCCGGACCTCCGCCATCGGCGCTGAACGACAGGCCGCCGATCTGCGGGGGAAGTTGAGCGGCGCGGAATCCGATTTAGACGTTCTGCGAGGCCGAATTGACGCCCTGACGAGCGAGGCGCAATCCGGCCGCGCCGAAGCCACCGGACTTCGCGCCGAGTTGGAAGCGGCCCAGGCCGCCGTTGCCGGACGTGACGCTGCAGTGGCCGCACTCGAGCCGCTGCGCGGGCGTGTGAGCGAGCTGCAACGGAACCTGGCGGCGCGCGATGCCGAGGTGAAGAGACGCGACGTGGAACTGCGCAACATGGGTATCCTCTCCAACGAGAGAGAGCTCGAGATGGCAAAGCTGCGCGGCCGCGTCGCCGAGTTGGAGCCGCTCACGGCGTCGCTCGCGGCTCGAGACAAGGATTTGGCCGGGCGCGACGGGACCATCGCGGGCTTGCGCGCCGATCTGGACGCGACGGTGAGCGAACTGGACGCGCTGCGGCCGCTCACGGCCCGCTTGGCCGAGTCGGAAAGAGCGCTGGCGGAGTCGGAAAGCCGAGTAGCCGCCTTCCAGGCGCGCGTAGCGGAACTGGAGCCGTTCCAGGAGCAGGTTGGGTTAATCGCGCCACTGCGGGCGCGCGTGGCCGAACTGGAACCGCTGCAATTGCGGGTGGCCGAGATCGGAACGCTGCGTGATGAGGTGCAGCAGCGAGACGCCAAACTGACCGAGTGGGAGCAGCGGTTCGCAGCCACGATCCGGGACAAGGACGCCGAACTGCAGGCACTGCGAGGAAGGTACGACGAGATGGAAGCACGGCATGGGGCCGCCGGGGCGGAGAAAGAGGCGGCGATCGACTCCCTGCGCGCTCGGCTTAGCCAACTCGAGCCCCTGCCCTCAGTGGTGGCCGAGCGTGACCGCAGCCTGGAGGCCGCCGAGCGGCGGATTGCCGAACTGGCGGCGGCCAAGGATGCCGACATCGCGCGATTGACGGCGAGTTTGCGGGAACTCGATTCGCTGCCATCGCAGTTGGCTGACCGCGATAAGCGCATCAGCGGGTATGAGGGTGAGGTGAATGCGTTGCGGGCGCGGCTGGCCGAGATGGAACGGCTGGTTCCAGAGCGCGACGCCGAGATCGCGCAGTTGACCGGACGCGTGAACGAGCTCGCACCGTTGATCGCGCAGTTGGCCGATCGCGACCTGCGCATCGCCGGCTATGACGGTGAGGTGAATGCGTTGCGGGCGCGGCTGGCCGAGATGGAACGGCTGGTTCCAGAGCGCGACGCCGAGATCGCGCAGTTGACCGGACGCGTGAACGAGCTCGCACCGTTGATCGCGCAGTTGGCCGATCGCGACCTGCGCATCGCCGGCTATGACGGTGAGGTGAATGCGTTGCGGGCGCGGCTGGCCGAGATGGAACGGCTGGTTCCAGAGCGCGACGCCGAGATCGCGCAGTTGACCGGACGCGTGAACGAGCTCGCACCGTTGATCGCGCAGTTGGCCGATCGCGACCTGCGCATCGCCGGCTATGACGGTGAGACGAATGAATGCGTGGGCGCCTGGCGAAATGGAACGGCTGGTTCCAGAGCGCGATACGGAGATCACACGATTGATGGGACAGTTGGCCGACCGCGACAAACGCATCGCCAGCTACGACGACGAACTGACTGCACTCCGCGGGCGTCTCACCGAGATGGAACGGCTCGGGCCCGAGCGCGATGCGGAGATCGCACGGTTAGCGGGACAGTTAGCCGAACGCGACAAACGCATCGCCGGCTACGACGACGAACTGACCGCACTCCGCGGGCGTCTCACCGAGATGGAACGGCTCGCGCCCGAGCGCGATGCCGAGATCGCACGGTTAGCGGGACAGTTAGCCGAACGCGACAAACGCATCGCCGGCTACGACGACGAACTGACCGCACTCCGCGGGCGTCTCACCGAGATGGAACGGCTCGGGCCCGAGCGCGATGCCGAGATCGCACGATTGATGGGACAGTTAGCCGAACGCGACAAGCGCATCGCCGGCTACGACGACGAACTGACTGAACTCCGCGGGCGTCTTGGCGAGATGGAGCGGCTCGCGCCCGAGCGCGATGCGGAGGTCACACGATTGATGGGACAGTTGGCCGACCGCGACAAGCGCATCGCCGGCTACGACGACGAACTGACTGAACTCCGCGGGCGTCTTGGCGAGATGGAACGGCTCGGGCCCGAGCGCGATGCGGAGGTCACACGACTGATGGGACAGTTGGCCGAACGCGACAAACGCATCGCCGGCTATGACGACGAACTGATTTCATTGCGTGGGCGTGTGGCCGACATTGAGCCTCTGACGGTTCGCTATCGGGAGGCCGTTGCCCAGACGCAGGAGACCCAAGCGGCGCTAGCACAGTGCCGGCAGTCGGCGGGCACGCTCGAAACCCGGCTGAACGGCTTGATCGCCGAGCGCGATGCCGAGATTACGAAGCTGCGCAAGCGAATCCCATTGCGGCCGAAAGCGGGCGAAGGAGACGACCTCAAGAAGATATGGGGGGTCGGCCCGGTTCTGGAAAAGAAACTCAACGCACTGGGAATCTTCTTCTTCCGCCAGATTGCGGATTGGGGGGAAGAAGAGGTCGACTACTTCTCGGCGCAGTTGGAGGAATTCCCGGATCGGGTCCGCCGAGACAAATGGGTGTCCGGGGCCGCGGAAGAGCATCGCAAAAAGTACGGCGAGGAGCCGGGGGCAGCGTCGAAAGCCCAGTCCGCCAAGTCGGGAGCTTAGCGCGACGCTTTCCGCTAGCGCGCCACCACGCGCGCCAATCCAGCATTGTCGGCCGAGTCTCGGGCCCGCACCACAACCAGCTTTCCGGCTTCGGCCGCGGTGAGCCGCACGACAAAGGATTCGTTGCCCGAGTCAAGCACGCCGTCCACCGGCGCCAGTGGCATCCATGACCCGGCATCCACCGAGTACTCGCAGGCCTTCAGGGGAGAACCCGAATCCTGTACTTCCACGCCGACTTCAAGGCCGTTTGCCGAGCGGGATGGGGTCCCCAGCCGCACGGTGGGTGGAGTTCGATCGACGAGAATCGGCGCGCTGACCAGTTCTTCCTCCCGCGCGTCGCCAGCCGGATTCGACAACCGGTCTGAAGCGGTGACGCGAAAATAGTAACGTCCGTCCGCGAACGCCTCGGCGTCGAGAAGATACAGCGTTTCTGTCTGATCCTCTTTGAGTAGGGTCCAGTTACTTTCCCCCTCGGGCCGGAAGTGAATCGTGTACGATAACTTGTCGCCATCGCTATCCTCCCCGAGCCAACTCACCAGGATCTGCTCCCGGGAGGCGCGGGTAAGAGGCTGGGTCGCGGTTCCGGACGCGGACGATGCTCCGGCGTCGCCCGTGTCTGTGACGGTAATACTGTAGGTGGCGCTGGATGCCGTAGCATTCTTTGCGGCGCCCGCCGACGCGGTTTGCGCGCTGACGGTGAGGCTCCTCAGTACGGGCCTGGCGTTCTGCGGCAGATACGGCAGCCGAACCCAATCTAGCGAAGGGCTCGCCGACGCGCCACCTTCCATTTCGACCTTCCACTGCACGTATCGCGCGTTCGGATTAGGGATCGCGCTGCCGGACGAGTCCGTCAATGGCGCCGACCAATCGCTCCACGTCTTATCGGGGCGCGCCGAGTTCCCGGTGCGGGCGCGCAGCGCGACGCGGCAGCCTTGGCAAAGCGTACCGCTCCAACTGAGCTTTCCCCACCGCGACGCCGAGGCGGTGTCATGGACGGTGGACTCGAACTCGCCCTTGCGCGCGTGCGTCCCGTTGAGACGGTACAGCTTTCCGGGGCTTCCGGTGACCACCCACGTGCTGCCATCGCGCGACAGCAATCGCAGCGCCTCGCCGTCGCGCGTTTCCACCATCAGGGTGGCGCGGCGGCGATCGTCAAGGCTATAGACGCGGCCCTGGTTGTCGGTGGCGAACAGCAGCCCGCGCGGAGTAAGTGCCAGGTCGTAGGCGTTCTCCTCTGTGGAACTCCAGAGTGTCTCCACAGTGAGGTCCGGCCGGATCCTGTAAATAGCGGACTTCTCGACGCCGGGATAATCGATTACCGAAGTCGCAATATCCGCCGGTTGTGCGGCGGATGTTTGGGCCGCCGCCTCAGCAGGCTTCGGTTTCAACTCGCCCTGCTGCACCGATTCATCGGTGACGGTGATGGTGGTGGGCGCGGCGGACACCGTGACAGTGGAAGTTACTTGCGGCTTGGTCCCGGGCGCCTGCTTGGTCTGCTTGGCGACGGAACCGCCCATCGCGCCAGCATAAACCGAACCGTCGGCGGCCACGGCGAGCGAACGAATCTCGGGGAGCGTAGCATCGTAAAGTACAAACGCCTTGTCCTTGGCCGTCACGCGATAGAGGATCCCGTTGGGCTCGGTCCCCGCAAGCAGATAGCCGCTGGAATCCACAGCGAGACTGGTTACGTGCCCCTGGCCGGTCTCATAGTATAGTTCGCCTCGTCCCGCCGCTGTCACCCGAAAGATCTTTCCCTCGCCGCCGGTGCCGACAAAGAGTGCGCCATCGCGACCAAAGGTCAGGGACCAAACATACGTGGCGCCAGTGGAAAAATACTCCTCTACCTTGCCCCTGTCGATCCGGTAGACTTTGCCCCCAGGCGAGGCGCCGGCATAGAGCCGTCCCGCGGAGTCAATCGCCAGCGCGAAGATCTCGGTCTCGGGTGCCGTAAAGATGGCCTCGCTCTTTCCCGCCTTGTCGATGCGATAGAGTTTGCCCCGGTGACCGGTTCCGAGATAGACATCGCCGTCAGTCCCCATGGCCAGGCTCCACACCGCCGGCTCTTCGGAAGCGAAAAGGGTCTGGAGCTGCGGCGCCAGGCTCAAGCGGCCGTCTTTGGAAAGGGCGATATTTTCGAACTTACCCTTGACGAAATCCTGGTATGTTGTCATCTCCCAAGCGGTAGGCGTTGCCGCGTCGAGCAAGCCAGCCAGCAACACAACGAGTAAATAAGCGGGGATTCTCATTCGTCCAGTACTTGTACGTAAGTGGTGCGAGCGCCGGAGACAACCCAACCGTCGATGGGAAAGTCAAACTGCGCGAGCTTCGACGTGGCCGCGGGCGTGGCGGCGCCGGGATCATTGCGGAGCAACAGCGCCAGGGAGGGAGGAGGATCCGGCAGGTGGCGGCCATGCACGACGAAACCCGGTTCCACGCGATTAATCCGCAGCGTGGCCGCACTGTTGCCGCGAAGGCCGTTCAAGATCTCCACCACGCGGCCGGCGGTGTCCGGCGGTTGTGTGAGGATGGATGCATACTCGGCGATATTGGTGGTCATCGCATCGGCAGCGGTGATCTGCAGGTTGCCGGCCGATGCGCCCACTGGCACACGATACTCCACCTTGCGGCGCATCTCCACGCCTCCGGGGCCGCCGAGGAGCAGATGAACGTCAAAACTTTCGCCCGGACGGACGCGGGTGCGGGACGTCCAGAGCTGCTCGACTCGCAGCAGCCGGCGGTCGTCCTGTACATCGATATCGAGATCGATGCCCTTGGGTTTGAACTCACCGAATCCGCTCTGCATCGCGTAACTCAACGGGATCGAAGCAGCCAGCGAGGCCAGCAGCGCGACGTTGGTCTCCGCGGCGTAGGTATTGTCGATGCTGACCGGAGCACCCGCCGCGAACCGGATCCTGCCCTTCACGTCGACGGTCGAGGAGCCAGTGGTGCGCTCGGTGCCGTCTATGGCCGAGTAGGTGGCCATCTGCAGAAGAAACGGCGTAAGCAGCCGGTCCTCCACGATATCCATCTTGTACAAATCACGGCCCTTCACATTGATCGACACGGGGACCATCGCCGCCCGCTGTCCAATCCGCCCGGCGATGGCGGCGCTGTAGTCGGCGGTGATGGCGCCCACCCATTCGCGCGCGGCGGAAATCTTGAACGAGGTGCTGAGGTTGGGAAGCAGCGCGAGAACCTCCGCGCGGGCGAACGGCATTTCGGTTGGACCCATCGACAGAAATCTGTGGCCGAAGGCGAACACGCGATTGCCGTCGATGTGCGTCACGGTGCCGTCGGCGCCCACAGAAAGATCACCATTCACCAATTGCACGCTGATCATGGAGCCGGGCTGCAGTGGCGCCGGACTTCCGCCGCGGTTTGCGCGCCCTCCCCCACCGGCGCCCTGCATCGGCTCCAACCCGAGCGCTCGCAGTTGCGGAGTGAACTGCTCGATGGCGCCGCGCGTGAAGCCCCCAAACGACAGCGGCGTCGCGATCTCGAGCATTCGGGCGCCACCAGCGGCATATTCCGGCCGATTCTTCGCCAACTCATCGAGGCTGCGCCCGCTAGCTCGGCGGGGAGGATCGCTGCGTAACATCTCTTCAATAGGGCGTATGCCCGCGATAGGTTCTTTGGAAAAAGCGAACGCCAGCGCCACCGCGCCCAGCAGTTTGCCGTCCACATACACCGGACTTCCGCTCATGCCCTGCATCACGCCGGACCCGGCGAGTGGACCACCGGAGAGTCTGCCCAGGATGATCGATTGCTTCGGGCCTGCGTTCTCGAGCACCCCGAGGATATCGACCTGAAACTCTTCCACGCGGTCGCCGGCAAACACGGTGCGGCCCACGCCGCGCATGCCGGCGCGGACCTCACGCAGCGGTAGTATGTTCTGGCCAAACAGCGATGCTGCCAGAAACAAGCCGACAATGCGGATCACACCTTAATTCTAAGCTCAGCCGGACCGGAGAGATTCGACCAGCGGCAACCGCAGCGCCAATCGCGTGGCGACTGCCGTGGCGATGAGGCCGGTTGCGAGCACGGCCAGCAGCAGGCAGCCCATGGAGACAGCCGAAAACCGGACGCCGCGTGAAGCGAGCACGGGGGCGATGGCCAAGGCTGCCGTTCCTGCGCCAATGGCAAGGCTCACGGCAAGCAGTGCCAGGTTCTCGGTCAACACCAAGCGCGAGAGATCGGCGCGCGAATAGCCGACCGCCGCAAGCAGCCCGAACTCGCGCCGCCGCTCATACACGTTGCGGAACAAAATCGCCGCGAGTCCGATCGTTCCGAGCAGAAGGCCGAGCGCCCCGAGGCTCTGGAACGTGGATAGGTACGTGTTTTCGACACGGTGAAAAGCCGCCAGCCGGTCCGCCGTGGCAGTGACATCGAGGCCATGATCGGCCAGCGCGCTCTCGATCGCCGCCACCGTTTCCTTGCGGCCCACCTCAGGCGCTTCGATCAGAAACACGCGGAAACCTTGTTGCCGCGGAAACGCCCGGATGAAACTGCGTTCAGCGATCAGGATCTCACTCTGAAAAATGCTGTCACTGAGCGCGGCGACAAAGCGCAAGCGCTGCCCGCCCGGTAGCAGCAACTCATCTCCGATGCTCTTGTGAAGAACGTACTGCATGGAGTTCGCATCCGCAACAGCCGGAATCGCGCCGTCGGCGGCGTCGGCTTCCAGATCCTTCCACGATCCGGCCGCGAAGGAGAAACGCCCCTCTTTCATCAACGAGTCCGGCAGGCCGAGGATGCGCGGATTCTGCGGTTGATACAGATTGAGGCAACTGGCGTCGTCTCCGGGCCGCAGTCGCAGCGGCACGAATCGCAGCCCGGGTGTTTCCGGCAGGTTGAGATCGGCGCGCTCCGAATTCGGGTTCAGATAAATGGGCCGCACGGATTCGCCAATCAAGGGAAACCCACCGGCGCCGGAATGCCGATCGGATTGCAGCGCGTGGGGATCCCTTCGAAAGGCTTCCACCGACACGATCAAAAACGTGGCGGAAGCGATGAGAGCGGCCGACAGAACCGTCCTTCCGGGCCGATGCGAGAGATTGCGCAGCGCCAAGCCGGCGCGGGACCGAACCAGTCTGGAGGTGGCGGTCTGCAACCGGGCGCGCAAGAGGGCGAGCGCGGCAACCAGGGCCAGCATGCCTCCTCCGAAAAATCCGCCCGCGGCGGGAATCGCGCCCGCTCCCCCCGCGGCAAGTAGTCCGGCAGCGGCCAGACCGGCTCCAATGGCCACCCATCGGGCGCGCGACTTGGAGGAAGCGACGCCGTGCGCCGCCGCACCGGCCAGCAGAGATCGGGGTGACCAGTCCCGGATACCGCGCAGCGTCAGCAAAATGGCCAGCATCGCGGCTAGAACGCCACCCATCACACCGGCCGCCAGCGGACCCGGCGATACCGTCAACGACAACGCCGATGTCCCTACCGCACCGGACCACCATGTGCCAAGCCCATAGAGAATGGTCCATGCATAAGCGACGGCGCCAAGCGCGCCCACCAGCGCACCCGACAGGGCCAGCACCATGCCCTCGCTCAAGAAGAGCTTGCGGATCCGGGACGCGTCGAAGCCAACCGAACGCAGCAGCCCGATTTCCGAATACCGCTGTTCGATGCCGAGCCGGAAAAACAGCGCCGCCAGCAGAAGAGCGGAAACCATGAGAAAGAAACTGAAGTAGCTGAAGTACTCCCCGAAATCGGTTGCGCCGCGCGCGGCTTCTTCGTTCCTGGCCCGAAGCGGAATCACGGCCAAGCCGTTCTCTTCCGGCTTCACGACCGCACGCAGCCGCTGGCGGAACTCGGTGGCGGCCTTGTTCAGCGCCTCTTCGTCGTCCTGATCCTCGGGCGGCTCCATGCGCAAAGCCGTCACCTTGCCCCATCGCGATTGCCAAAGCCGCTGTCCGCGATCGATGCGAATCCAGGCTTTCGGAGTAGTTTTGTAGCGATCCCAGTATTCTTCGTCGCGGTCATGAATGCGGCTGAGGTCCACCGGAAAAGGCGGATCCCAATCGGAAACGTTTTCGGCGTCGGTGATGCCGGGATACTCGGGCGAAAGGTCGCGATCGGCAGCCAGTCCTTCGATGGGAACGACACCGCCGGCGGTGAACTGCGCTTTCTCGGTGGTTAACCGGCCGTCGGCGTGCCAGTAGAGATACTCCATCGTCACGGGCGTTCCTTCGCGCGGGTTCAAGTCGCGCGCGGCCCATTCGTTGAAGACGATCGTGGCATCGGTGGCCGTATCCTTGAAGCGCTCGTCGAGTTCGGCCAGGTCAATCGCAGCCACAAGGGAATAGGCGATCTCACGGTCGCCGGCGCGCAGCGTCGTAGCCATGTAGGTGAGCACGGGCGTAACTCTCAGGCCGAGCCCGCCGGCCACCGAACGCGCCGCATCCGCCAGCGCATCCGGGATGATGCCGCTCGCGGTCTCGAACTGGATGACGCCGGCTTCGTCGAGTGCTTTGATCCGTAAGCCAAGGTCTTCGATGGTCCAGGCGCTATCAAGGATCTGTTCCACGGGTGCGGCTGTAGTGCCAGTGAGGATGGTGTTGACGCGGCCGGATGCTCCGATCTCGCTCTGGAGCCTGTCGAGCGGGACGAAGATGGCGCGCACCGAACCCTGGGTGGGCCGCAGGGAAAACTCGCCCAGTTCACTCGACGCGAGCACGCTCTTCGCGTTGAAACGGATCGTCGGAGCGGCATCGTCCTTGCGTCCGAACAGGGACTCGGCCGGAATGTCGGTGGGCTTTTCCAGACGCAACAGAATCGTGTCGCCGGCCGCCGCTCCCAGTTCCGCGGCAAGCGGCGCACTCAGTGCGATGTCGCGGTTCGCGATTCCCGGGGACGCCTTTCCGTGGAATTTCCAGAACCGGGAGTCGACGCCGTACACCATCACTCCCGAAGCGCGGCGGCCGCTGTTCTGGTGGGTGACGATGCCTTCGAGCACGATCATCGGGCAAGCGTCGCCGAATGCGCCGGCCAACTGCTCACGGAACAAATTCGTGGCTGTCAGCAGGGACTGCGTGTTTCCGATGCGCTCAACGGCAATGCGCCGCAGGCTGGACCGCACGGAGTCACCGACGAGGAAGGCCCCCGCCAGTACGGCCACGGCCGTGGCCACGCCCGCCACAACCGCCAGGTTCGTGCGGCGATAGTAGGCCAGCCCGCGCCGAATCAAGGTGGCGGTGGTCATACCGTGCGTCTCACACGGCGAACTCGTCTCATGAGCCGAGCCCCATGAGACGCCCGGCGTTGAGTTCGTACCGGCGTTCCGCCTTCCCGGCCAGCGCCTCACTGTGGGTCACGATCACCAGGATCACCGATTGCTCGCGGTGCAACCCGAACAGCAGATCGGCCACCGCGCCTGCCGAGGTGCGGTCCAGGTTACCGGTCGGTTCGTCGCAGAGCATGAGCTTCGGCTCCCGGATCAGAGCACGCGCGATGGCCACTCGCTGCTTCTCGCCGCCGGAGAGTTGCGAGGGCAAGTGGGTGAGCCTGCCGCCCAGCCCCACGCGGTCAAGCAGTTTGCGGGCCCGGGCTTCGTCTTCAGCGGCATTTCCCCCACGGGCCATTGCGGGAATTAGCGCGTTCTCGAGAACGGTGCATTGCGGCAGCAAACAATGATCCTGAAAGACGAATCCGACGGCGCGGTTGCGGAAAGCCGCCAACTCCGGCTCCGGCATCGAGAACGGATCCTGCCCATCCAGACGCATGGTTCCACTGGAGGGCGGCTCCAGAGCACCGAGAATGGATAGCAGCGTGCTCTTCCCGCTGCCGGAGGGGCCCATAATCGAAAGTGAATCCCCCGGCGCGGCCCGCAGCGCAATGCCGTCGAGAATCTTCAGCGGGCCGGCCACAGTGTCGTAGTGTTTGCAAATACTGTCAAGTTCCAACAAACCGATAGGGTAACACCGCCATCAACGCAACAATCGCATGACTAGCATCAAAAAGAACACCGAAACCGCGCATGACCTGCTAAGCCGCAAAGAGAATCCGCTGGACCGCTTCTTCCGCCCGAGGAACGTCGCGCTGGTGGGGGCCTCGGAGAGTGAAGGCTCGGTCGGCCGCACTACTCTGTGGAACCTCATCAGTTCGCCGTTCGGCGGAACCGTCTTCCCGGTGAATCCAAAGCGAGCGAGTATTCTCGGGATCAAGGCGTATCCTTCGATCGCCGATGTGCCGGCGCAAGTGGATCTGGCCGTGATCGCCACCGCCGCCACATCCGTACCCACGGTGATGGAGCAATGCGTAGCCGCGGGAGTCACCAACGCCATCATCATCTCCGCGGGCTTCCAGGAACTGGGCCCGGAGGGCGAAGCGCTGCAGGCACGGGTGAAGCAGATCGCGCAGCAATCCGGCATCCGCGTGATTGGACCCAACTGCCTCGGCCTGATGTCGCCCACCACGGGACTCAACGCCAGCTTTGCGGCCACGATGGCCAAGCCCGGTAACGTCGGCTTCATCAGCCAGAGCGGAGCGCTCTGCACGGCCGTGCTCGATTGGAGTGTGGAGGCGTCGGTGGGGTTCAGTGCGTTCGTTTCGATCGGCGCGATGGTGGACGTGGGATGGGGTGACCTAATCGACTATCTTGGCAACGATCCGCGGACGCGCAGCATTCTCATCTACATGGAGTCTGTGGGCGACGCTCGTTCATTCCTGTCGGCCGCGCGTGAGGTGGCGCTCCGCAAGCCGATCATAGTCATCAAGGCGGGACGCACCGCGGCGGGAGGCAAGGCCGCGGCGTCCCACACCGGCGCGATGACGGGGAGCGACGCCGTGCTCGACGCGGCCTTCCGCCGCATCGGCGTGCTGCGCGTCACCAACATCTCGGAGTTGTTCTTCATGGCGGAGGTGCTCTCGAAACAGCCGCCGCCGCAGGGCCGGCGCCTCACGATTCTCACCAACGCCGGCGGTCCGGCGGTGCTCGCCACGGACTCGCTGATTTCCGAAGGCGGCCAACTCACCGATCTGGCCCCGGAAACAATGGACGCGCTCAACGGCTTTCTACCGGCTCATTGGAGCCGCGGCAACCCGATCGACATCCTCGGCGACGCCGGCCCGGATCGCTACGCCAAGGCCATCGAGATCGCCGCCAAGGATCCATCGAGCGACGGCCTTCTAGTGGTGCTGACGCCCCAGGCGATGACCGATGCCACCAAAACGGCCGAAGCGCTCAAGCCCTACGCGCACTATCGCGGCAAGCCGGTGCTGGCGAGTTGGATGGGCGGTCCTGAGGTGGAGTCCGGCGCGCGGATCCTCACCGCGGCGGGCATTCCCAATTTCCCATATCCGGACACGGCGGCACGCATGTTCTACTACATGTACCGCTACACCTACAATCTGCGCGGCCTCTACGAAACACCGGCGCTGCTCGAGGAAGAAGCACCGATTGACCGCGAGAGTGTCCGCTCGCTCATTGGCCGGGCCCGCGCACAGGGCAGGACGCTGCTCACGGAAGCCGAGTCGAAACAGGTGCTGGCGGCCTATGGCATCCCCACCACCGATTGCCGCGTTGCGCCGTCTGCGGACGATGCGGTGGCCGCGGCCGAATCGATCGGCTATCCGGTGGTGCTGAAGCTGCACTCGGAAACCATCACGCACAAGACCGACGTCGGCGGCGTCCGCCTTCACCTGGCCGGCGCGGACGACGTCAGAGCCGCATTCCTCGCCATTCAGGAATCGGTCATGGCCAAAGCGGGAGCGGACCATTTTCTCGGCGTCACCGTGCAGCCGATGATCCGGCGCGCGGGCTACGAGCTGATCCTCGGATCGAGCATCGATCCGCAGTTTGGCCCCGTGCTGCTTTTCGGCGTGGGAGGTCAACTGGTGGAAGTGTTTCAGGACCGCGCATTGGCGTTGCCGCCGCTCAACACAACGCTCGCCCGCCGCATGATGGAGCAGACGCGAATCTACAAGGCGCTGCAAGGCGTGCGCGGGCAGAAGCCGGTGGACATGGCAGAACTCGAAGAGTTGCTTGTGCGATTTTCCCAACTGGTGGCCGAACAACCCTGGATCAGCGAGATGGACATCAACCCGCTGCTGGCTTCGGGCGATGGCCTGCTGGCGCTCGACGCGCGCATCGTCCTGCACCCGCCCGGCCTGCAACTCGAGCAGGTGCCACGGCCCGCCATCCGGCCCTATCCGTTGCGGTACCGGTGGGACTTCGTCACCAAGTCCGGCGAAGCAGTGAAGATCCGCCCGATCGCGCCGGAAGATGAGCCGCTCATCGTACGCTTTCATGAGACGCTTTCCGAGCGGACCGTATACTTCCGCTACCTGCAGGCGATCAACCTCGACCAGCGCGTCGCGCATGAACGGATGATCCGGATCTGCTTCATTGACTACGATCGCGAAATCGCACTGGTGGCGGTGCGCGAGGATCCGGAATCGGGAGAGCAGGAGATCATGGGTGTGGGCCGGGTCCAGAAGATCGCTGGAACCACCGAGGCCGAGTTCGCGCTCATGATCGCGGATCGCTTCCACGGCCAGGGGATCGGCACCGAACTGCTTCGTCATCTGGTTGACGTCGCCAAGCGCGAGCGCGTGCAGTACGTCATCGCCGAGATACACGGAGAAAACCGCGCGATGCAGGCCATGTGCCGCAAGCTCGGTTTCAAGATGGAACAGGAGTTCGGAGATCCCACCGTGACCGCGCGCCTGGATCTGTCAGGCGCGACGCCTCCTGCCTAAGAGCCGCTATTCTGTGGAGACATGCGTTACGCCGGTCTCCTCATGCTTGCCTGCAGCGCCGGCTGCGGGTTCCTCGCGGCCCAGGAAGCCCGCATCCGTGACGCTTCGGCGGCGGTCTCGGAGGGTAGCATCGCCCAAATCATGAAGGCGCTGGGCGAATTTGAGACGCGCAACGTTTTCTCGGATCAGGAGCACCCCACGCGCGGCGCCGGCGCGGCGCGGCGTTGGATTGCCGCACGGTTCCGCGAGGCGAGTCCGCGGCTGCGCGTTCGTGAGGACCGCTACCGCGTGAAGAAGCGGGGGCGCTTCTATCGCACCGCCGATGTCGTGAACATCATTGCGGAGCTACCGGGTGTCCAGTCTCCGGAGCGGAAGATTCTCATCTCCGGCCATTACGACACCCTTCACATGATCTACAAGCCGCGCAAGGCCGGAGCCGATCCCGAGTCCGCCCGGGACCTTGATCACGCCGCCAGCGTCGCCGCCGCGGCTCCCGGAGTCAACGACGATGGCAGCGGAACCGCCGCCGTACTCGAACTGGCGCGGGTATTGAGCGCGTACGAGTGGGACAACACGCTCGTGTTCGCGGCCTTTGACGCGGAAGAGTACGGCCTCATCGGAAGCACACTCCACGCGAACCAGGCGCGCAAAACGGGCGACCGGATCGAGGCGGTACTGAACAACGACATCATCGGCGGCGATGTGGATGGCCGCGGCCGGAACATCGGGGATGTGGTGCGCGTATTCGCCGATGGTCCGGCGGATTCGCGTTCGCGGCAATTGTTGCGGCTGGTCCGCGACGTGGCCGCGCGCTACGGCGATGGGTTCCGGGTCGATCCGGTATTCGCCCGGGACCGCTTCGGCCGCGGCGGTGACCACACTCCGTTCCACGAACGCGGCTACGCAGCGGTACGGTTCACCACACCGGCGGAGGACTATGCGCATCAGCACACCGCCACCGATACGTTCGACAACGCGTCGCCCGCCTACACGGCGAAGGTGGCGCGGGTGAACGCAGCCGTAGCGGCCGCCCTGGCGCTCGCACCCGATCCGCCCGTGATCACCAAGGCGCCGCCGCCGAGCGCGCAACGCAACAGCAACGCAGCCAACAAGACCTCACGGACAGCCAACATCGCGCGCGGCGGGGATGAGGGAAAAGGCTACGACGCACGCCTGCGGTGGACGGCCAGCAAGGCCCCCGACGTAGCCGGCTACCGGGTTGTGATGCGAGCGACGACGGCGCCGTTCTGGGAAGAAGAGTTCGATGCCGGCAACAAGACGGAATTCGTGCTGAAAGACGTCTCGATCGACGACCGGGTCTTTGGAGTGAAAGCAATCGACACGGACGGCAATGAAAGTCTAGTGGAGGCCTACGTGGTACCGCCGTGGCCGCGAACCGCAATCAAGGCCAAGCCCAGGCCCTGAGGCGCGTCGCATGAATTGCCGCTCTACTTCTTGGCTGCGTCCAGCCCATGCACGAAGTTTTGCACGGCCGTCTCGAGTTCCCTCACGCGCCGCTGCAGGTCTTCGATTTCCTGCGACTGCGGATCCGGCAGATTGCCGTGCTCGAGTTCCTCGCCTTCGGCCACGCCGTGACGCCGTACGACTTTTCCGGGGATTCCGACCACAGTGGAATGGGGCGGCACACCGTGCACCACCACCGATCCAGCGCCGATCTTGCAGCAATCGCCCACGACGATGTTGCCCAGCACCTTGGCACCGGTTCCCACCACCACTCCATTGCCGAGCGTGGGGTGACGCTTGCCCCGCTCCTTGCCCGTCCCGCCGAGGGTGACACCCTGATAAAGGAGCACATCGTCGCCGATTTCGGTGGTCTCTCCGATCACCACACCCATACCGTGATCGATGAAGAACCGGCGCCCGATCCGTGCGCCGGGGTGAATCTCGATGCCGGTGAGCGAACGGCTGATTTGGGAGATCACCCGCGCGCCCAGTGTGAATCCCGCGCGATACAGGCGATGGGCCGCGCGGTGGAGCAGCACGGCGTGAAAGCCTGGGTAACACAGCACGATCTCCAGGCGGCTCTTGGCGGCGGGGTCTTCGCGAAAGATGGTGTCGAATTGCTCGCGGATCGTGGAGAACATGCGTGTTGGCAGACCTGCAGTAAAGTAACTTCTATTATCGTTCAATGACGGCGGAGACAAGACCTACGCATGTTATGATGACGAAAGACGGAAAGAAGATTCCGTCCATCCCTTCTCGTTTCAACCCACAGCATGCGCTTGACGACCCCTCACCTCGTTTCCGTCTTCTTCCTCCTCGGCCTGACTGCCGGGGCCGATGCGGCCATCCGGCTTCGCCTGGGCGATACCGTCGTCGGCCCG
The DNA here is from genome assembly GCA_041394885.1 of Bryobacteraceae bacterium. Lineage (GTDB taxonomy): Bacteria > Acidobacteriota > Terriglobia > Bryobacterales > Bryobacteraceae > DSOI01. Next base: position 47,138 of record JAWKHI010000034.1, read on the forward strand.
GTCATCGTGGCGCAAGGCGGCGCGGCACCGTCGCGAGAGATCCAGGTCTTCGCGGCTGGAGACGACGGGCTCAACGCGCTGCGAACCGGCGGCGCGGACCGGCTGAACCTCACTTTGACTTCCACGGCAACCTGGGTTCGCGCCACGGCCGGAGCCCTGCGCCCCTGTTTCGGCCGTGAGCGCGAGTGCATCCCGCTGACGGTGGCTTTCTCGACCCAGCAACTACAAGCGGGACGACACACAGCGACGATCCGCGTAGCGGACCCCAACGCCCTTGACGCGCCGCAAAACATCCTAGTCATCGTCCAGGTCGGCAACGCGGCACCTGCGTCGGTGAATCTGTACACGCCGCCGGACGGCTCCACCGACAGTTTCGAGTTTTCCACCAACGCAACGCTCGCGGTTTCCCCCAATACGCAAAACGGGGGAAGTTGGCTTACGCTCACGCAGCACAGCGAGACCAGTTTCGATTTCGTGATTCCATACCGCATCAATGCGAAGCACCTGGAGGGCCTGGCCGAAGGCACCTACCGCGGCGCGGTTCCCATTCCCAACAACCCGGTGGCCGTCACTTATCAGGTGACCTCGAGTCCGATCGCCGCCGTGAGTGAGCGGCGTCTCCGGCTCCGCGTGGCGCAGAACTCCACCAAGCTATCGCGCACGCTGCGCGTGTTCAATCGCGGCAGGGGCACGCTCACCTTCACGGAAGCCGCGGCCACGGTTGCCTCCGGAGGGAATTGGCTCACCGCGGCCAGGATCGAGAATACAAATCTGGTAACGGTGACCGTCGACGCGGCCAACGTGGAGCCGGGCGTCTACACCGGCAACGTCGCGCTCACCACCAACGGAGTCAACAGCCCGCTTGGCGTACCAGTGGAATTGGAAGTGGTGGCGCAGGCCCCACCCGCGATCGACTATCTGGGTGTGCTCGAGAATGCGGACTTCCTTGAAGGCGACGTGATCGCCGCCGGCGGCATCGTCGCCATCAAAGGCGAGCAACTCTACTTCGGCGAAGCGAAACTGAATTCGCAGCCACAGGCACCCACGGATTTCGAAGGAGTTAGAGTATTCGTCAACGATCAACCGGCGCCCGTGTATTTCATCTCCTACAACCAGGTGAACGCGCAGATCCCCTACGATGTCACTCCCGGCGAGGGCGTGATCCGCATCGAGCGCGGAGGAACACGAGGCAACGCCGTCACAACCCGATTGGTCGCGGCCTCACCCAAGTTCCTGAAGCTGCGGTTGCGCGAAGCCGGGATCAACATTCCGGAGACTCGCGACTATTTCGCGATCGCCTTCAACCCCGACGGCACGCTCTCACTGCCTCGGGACCTGAACTTCCCGAACAGCCGCCCGTCCAAGCGCGGCGAGACGATCGTGATGTACGGGTTCGGCTTCGGGCGAACAGACCCGGCTTCTGTGGCCGGCCAGCCGGCCCCCGCCACGGATCTGCGCCCCGTTGCGTCCGCGCAGAAGCGTGTCTACTTCGGAGCGCTCGCGCTCAATTCCGGCGCCATTCAAGAAGCGTCGTACGCCGGCCTGATCCCGGGCTTCTTCGGCGTGTACCAGATGAATGTGGAGGTCCCGCAGGAAAGCGTCTCCGGCGACGTTCCGGTCCGCATTCAGTTCGACACGGTAGCCAGCGAGTATGCGCTGGTGGCCGTAGAGTGACCGCCATCCGATGACGCGGCGTCTGTACTACGACGACTCGTACCTGCGCAGTTTCCGCGCCGCGGTCCTCGAAGCAGACGGCGCAACGATCTACTTGGACGAAACGGCGTTCTATCCAACCTCGGGCGGGCAGCCATTCGACACCGGCGCGATCGGCGGCGTCCGGGTGACCAGTGTCGCCGATCAGGGCGACCGCATCGCCCACGAAATGGAACATCCCCTGGCGGCGGGCAACTACGACTGCGCGATTGACTGGGACCGCCGGTTTGACCACATGCAGCAGCACACCGGCCAACATCTGCTGTCGGCGGTGCTTGGACAGCTATTCGGAATCGCCACTGTGAGCGTTCACATCGGCGTTGCATCGACCATCGATATCGACCGCCCCTCGCTCTCGCCATCGGAGATTGAAGCCGCCGAGTTGCTAGCCAACAAGATCGTATTCGAAAACCGGCCCGTGACCGTGTCCTACCAGGAGGGAGGCGACCCCGGCCTGCGCAAGGCATCGGAACGGGAAGGCACATTGCGGATTGTGACGATCGCCGATTTGGATCGAAGTGCCTGTGGAGGAACACACGTTCGCGGGACAGCCGAGATCGGTCCGGTCGCGATCCGGCGCCTGGATAGAGTGCGCGGCAATGTCCGCGTCGAATTCCTGTGCGGACATCGCGCAATCGGCTACTGGAAGAGCGAGTGCAACGGATTGCGAGCGGCCGGCGCGGAGATCGGGGAGCGGCTGGCCGCCACCGAGAAGCTGCTGCGGAGGCTGAGTGTGGATGCCGCGCGGGCGCGAGGGCGCGAACTTTACGAGGCCACCGCCCCGGACGCACGCGGACTCCGGATCGCCACGCGCCGGCTCAACGACTCCATCGACGATAAGGCCCGCGCGGAGGCGCAATCATTCACCGATTCGCCCTCCGCCGTGTTCACCGTCGTGGCGGGAAATTCCGTGCTGTTGGCGGTGTCCGCCGATTGTGGTCAAAGTGCCGTGGCTATCTTGAAGCCGCTTCTCGAAGCCCTCGGAGGACGAGGCGGAGGGAACCCGCGCCTCGCCCAGGGAAGCCTGCCCGGGCCGGAATCAGCGGAGGTGGCGGCCGCCGGCTTGTTGCGGGCATTCCAATCGGAGTGAACCCCGCTACTTCTTTCCCAGTTTGGACGCCTTGTAGTCTTCGTACTCTTTGAGCAGCGCCGGATCCTTCGGGCGGGGATACAAATCCGAAGACTTGTATTTGCCGGACATGAACTTGCCTTTGGTCCATTCGTCGTGGATGTGCGTTTCCACGGCGCGGTCGACAATCGGCTGCGCCAATTGCGGCGGGATGAAGTAGACGCCTTCGCGGTCTCCCAGCACGACGTCTCCGGGCAGCACCGTCGCCTGGCCGATCCGCACCGGGATGTTGTAGCCGGTCAATTGGACGTTGGCAATCGCGGAAGGATGCGCGTGCCGCGTGTAGACGGGCATGCCGAGCGGGAAGATGCCCTCCAGGTCCCGGATTGCGCCGTCGACGACGATGCCTCCGTTCTGGGTGGCGGACTTCACCGCTGCCGCCAGATTGTCGCCAACCAGCGATCCGCCATCCTCTTTGCCGAACATGTCCACCACCAGCACGTCGCCCGGCTGCAGTTGGTCAATCACCCACTGATGCGCGGCGGAGGTGAAATTCTTGCGCTTCAGTTCCTGCAGCAGCAGATCGTTCAAATCCGGACGCAGCGGCATGAACTGGGCGGTAACCGCGCGGCCCACCAGCTTGGTCTCGGGATGCACGATCCGCCAGTTTCCCTCGTACTGATTCAGGTATTTCTGGTTGCGAAGCACGCCCCAGCATTCCTCCATCGTCAACTCGCGCACCTGCTCGAGCACGGCGTCGGGAACCTTGGGACGGCCATCGGCGAATCGCTCATACTTGTTCGCCGCCGTCACCTCGATCAATTGTTCGCGGTTGAGCTTGAATACTTGGGCCAGCAGCGGGATTGCCGCCAGGGCGATGACGATCAGAGTCTTATAGGCCATTTTTGTTCAGTACCTCTTTCGGAATTTCGATGCCCATCCCCGGACCCTCTGGAGCACGATAATACCCTTTTTCGAACGGCGACGTGAATAGCCCCATCATCTCGTTGCCCGGCTCGCCGGTGCCAAAGCTCTCCGCCATGGGGCAGTTGTCGCTGGCAATGATCAACTGCATCCCATAGACGCTGCCGCCGCGATGGGGAATCACCGGAACCTTGCGGGCCGATGCAAGAGTAGCCACCCGGCGTCCGGTTGTGAGGCCGCCGGACCACGTAAGGTCCGGCTGTAGAAGGTGCGCCGCTTCCTGACGCAGCAGCAGTTCAAACCCATAGTGCGAATATTCGTGCTCACCGCAGGCGATCTTGGTCCCCGCCACGTCACGGCACAGCTTCTCGTACCCGGCGAGATCGTCGGGAAGGATCGGTTCCTCGATGAAGTGGAGCCCGACGCCCGCGTCGGCGATGGCTTCGGCAGCTTCGAGCGTAAATGGAACGGTCCACCGGCAAAGGCAATCGATCATCAACAGAGCGTCGGGACCGACGGTCTCGCGCGCCAGCTTGAGTACCTCCACGATCTTCGCGATCGCACCGTCGCCGTCTTCCGGGCCGATATCCATCGGCCACTTGAAGGCCTTGAAGCCGAGCTTCAGGCCGAGTTCCAGGTTCTTGCCGGTGAAGTACGCCAGCACTTTGTCTTTTACAGGACCACCCATGAGCCGGTGCGCCGGCAAGCCCGCGTGTTTGCCTGCGAGATCCCACAGAGCCAAGTCGATGCCACTCATCGCCATGATGACGACACCCTTGCGTCCGTAAAAAGAGGTGGAGGCGAACATCTGGTCCCACAGTAGTTCCACGTTCAGCGGGTTGGCGCCGATCAGCAAGTCCTTGAGATGGTTCTCGATGATGTAGCACGCGGCGCCGCCCCCGCCCCCCAATCCATAACCGGTGACGCCCTGGTCGGTTTTGATTTCCACGAGGATGGAGCCCGATAGCTGCGAGAACGGCCCGAACCAGCGATTGCGCGCCGGGTCATGATCTCCCTTGAACTTGCTCACTCCGAACCGGCTGGTGGGAAGCAATCGAATCGGTACGGCCTTCACTGAGGTGATCTTCACTTTCGTGCTCCGGCTCACCGCGGCCGCCTGCATGAGAAAGACCCGGCGCGAAATCATGGCGTGCTTCCTTACTTTTCCGTCAGCGCGGCGACGCCCGGAAGTTCGATCCCGGACAAGAATTCGAGCGACGCGCCGCCGCCCGTGGAGATGTGCGAAATCCTGTCGGAAACTCCCGCGGCTTTCACGGCCTTCTCGGAATCGCCGCCGCCCACCACCGAAGTCGCGCTGGAATCGGCCACCGCATGCGCCAGGGCCATCGTGCCCTTGTCGAACGGCGGCTTTTCGAACACACCCATGGGCCCGTTCCAGATGATGGTCTTAGCGGCGGCTGCCTCGGCGGCGTAGAGCGCCGTGGTGGCCGGGCCGATGTCGAGCCCCATCATTCCGTCGGGAATCACGGTGACAGTCTCGCAGGCGGCGCCTTCCTTCAGTTCGGCGGCGACGACGTGGTCCGTCGGCAACAGAAGACGGTCGCCCGCGGCAGCGATCAGACGCGACGCCAGTTCGATCTTGTCTTCTTCCACCAGCGATTTGCCGGTGGGTTGATTCAGCGCCCGAAGGAACGTGTAAGCCATGGCCCCGCCCACCATCAGGCGGTCCACGAACTTCATCAGGTTCTCGATGACTTCAATCTTGTCGGAGACCTTCGCGCCGCCGAGGATCGCCACGCAGGGCCGCGGCGGATTCGTCGTGCACAGCGTGAGGTATTCGAGTTCCTTGTTCATCAGCAGGCCCGCGGCGGCTTGCGGCACGAACTTCGCAATGCCTTCCGTGGATGCGTGGGCCCGATGAGCGGACCCGAATGCATCGTTGACGTAGACATCGCAAAGGGCGGCGAGTTGTTTGGAGAACGTGGGATCGTTCGCCTCCTCCGCGGCATGGAAGCGAAGGTTTTCCAACAACAGCACTTCACCCGGTTGGGGCAGCATCGCCTCCACTTCCGCTCCTGTGCAATCGGGCGCCATCGCCACCGGACGCTCCAGCAGTTCGGCCAGCCGGGCCGCCACCGGCTTCAACGACATGGCGGGATTCGGCTTGCCCTTCGGCCGCCCGAGATGACTGGCCAGCACAAGGCCCGCGCCCTTTTCGAGCGCGAAACGAATGGAAGGAAGAGAAGCGCGGATGCGCTTGTCGGATGTGATTTGCTGGCCGTCGTCGCTCAACGGGACGTTGAAATCGACGCGCATGAATACGCGCTTGCCGGCGAGATCGAGATCTTGGATGGACAGTTTGGGCATAACCGACTATTGTCGCAAGTCCGCGGCGCCGCTATGTGGCCTCCGCCACCTCCTCGCCGCCCTCATGCTTCACCCGATACCGGCCGGCGCGCCATACCGGCAGACGATCGATTGGAACCGCTGGCCGCCACGTCCACACATGCGCCCCGGTCGCGGCGTCAGTCACCTCCACCACGCCTCGCGTTTTGCGTTTCAACCGCAGTGAAAATTTCGTCTTCGACAGACCGTTGTCCACCTGCTCGATGGTCACCGGCCAGCCCGGATACGGCTTCTGCCCCGCCTTGGAAAGATCCACCCAACGCGGCCAGTTCACCATCCGGATGCGGTGCGTGGCGCGATCCAGTTCCACAATGCTAAAGCCGCAGGCCCGTTCATGCAGGGCCGCCGGCTTGATTCCGAATTGATGCGGATTCGCCACGGCATGCACGGTCACCTTGTTGCCGAATCCGTCCAGGTGCTCGCCGGTGTAGCGAGGCGACCCCGGTTTGCGATTGCCGCCCTCTTCGGGTGGAAACCAGCGCCGGGGCCACAGGTTCGAGATAGCCGGCGCACACAAAGCCCACGACGCATCGTTGAATTCGTCCGCCCCGTACTGCACCAGGCTGCCCAGGTGTTGGTCCCCGGCCAAGTGTACAGCCAGACAACTCCGCAGCAGGCGGACGGCGCGATTGCGTGGGGTTTGCGGCCAACCGTTGGAGTCATGATCCTGCACCTTCTTTTCTTTTTTCGCGTACCCGCCCAGGGGCTCCACGGGAAGCTTGGGCGTGGGCGCATCGTCGGTGGTCCAATCGGGCATCGTGGCCAGGTTGGTGAAGATCGTCTGAGACACGGCCACCTTCATCCAGACCCCGCCGCTCCAGTCACGCGCCCATTGCGCCAGGAACTTCTCCTGCCGGTCCCCGAGCAATTGCGCTCCCGGAACGTCGCCCTGTTTGGCGGAATCGAAGTTCGGGTTCTGGATCCATCCGTTGCGAATTTTCGCTTCCGGCATCAACACCTTAGGCGCGGACTTGAACTTTCGGTCCTCAATGACGCCAAAACTTACGCCGCCCCACCGAAGGTCGCAATAGTAGACGCTGATGTCCTGATCCACGGGCGCCGGGTCCGCGGCGTCGGGCAGATGGCTCGCCTGAGTCCGCTGTACCATGTTCACCCATCGCGCATCCATCGAATAGCCGCCGGAATCCTGCGCGCTTTGCTGATCTTTCTTTTCCGCGTCGGCGTACTCGGCCTTGCGCCCGGAGGCGCCCCAGATGTTGCCGTGATAGACATCGTGATCGTCGGCCAGGCACACGCAAGGGATGTCGCGCGTGAGATGGCCCCACGCCCAGCCGAATAGATACCATTTGCGCAGATAGTCCAGCCGCGCCGTCTCCACAGGGCCGCGCTGGATACCGTACTCGCCGTTGCGCTCATACACCTGGTCACCGGTGAAGAAGAGAATGTCGGGCTTGGAGACTGCAACGTTGTCCGCGATCTCCTGATGCGGATAGGCGAAGTCATTCTGGCAGGTGAGCGAGCCGACCACGATTTTGGGTTTGTTCACCGGATCGCGGCGGATAGTTCCCGAGAGGCGATGCGCGCCGTGCACCACCGTGTAGGTCGCGTCCGCTTTGTCGTTCCATTTCGCGACGCGGAATATCGCGGTGGCGGAAAACGGATCCACTTGCGCCTGAGCGACCGTCTTGCCCCGCACCTGCAATTCCACCGGACCCCATTCGGAATCGGCCAGCGGCGCGAACTGCACCGTCATCTTCATCACGCCGCGGCTGAGCGTGTATTGGTTGAACAGGATCGGCCCCCATGCGCGCTCGGGCCGCTCCACCACGCGTGCGCCGCTGAGCTTCCAGTCGCTGAACCAGCATCGCAGCGCGCCTCCGCGATTGGTGCCGGGCTTGGGCGCGGTGGCGAACGCGGGCTCCACAATCGGTTCCGGATTCTCCGGAATCGGGCCCGAACCGCACACAAGCGCGACGCCGCCCTCCAACCAGCCGCGCCAATCCTCAGGAACGTCGCGTTCCACGCGCTTATCGCCCGAAGAAAGGATGAGGCGACTGCCCGTCAGCCGCAGCTCGAGCGTTGCGCCCGTGGTATCGATCTTGGGCCCGCCCGCCGGCTTACCCAGGAACATCTCACCATCGGCGGTAATGCCGGCGTGCAGACCGAATCCGCGGACGGCGGCGTCTTTCCATTGCCCGAACCATGTCTTCACACCGATCCGAAATCCAGCCCAGCCCACGGCCCTCGCGTCATCGAGCCGGCCCAGGCGGACCGACATCGCGAAGTCTCCCCGCGGACCGAGTTCGCGTGTGAGCCAAAACACATTGCGGTCGCCACCGGAGACGAAGCACTCCATGCGGTTGTTTCGCAGGCGCCAATCCTGCAACGGATTGGCCCAGTATTCCGGCCCCAGCCATGGGCGATCGGGAGCCGCATCGGGCGGTGCGGCCGCGGCCACGGCCGGCAAAACAGGAACAGTCACGATTGTTTTTAAAGCTTTTCGGCGATGCATGAGCTTTCATTCGCATCTTATCGTGAACACGGCGGTGAATGGTCCTGTAACGGTTCGAGTACCAGCGACACAATCCATACGTAAGGCACTTCACAGAGCAGCCGGCAGGACGGCAGCGCGTCGAAGAGGGACACGCCTTACCCGACAGGGAACCACAAACAGGAGGCAAGTATGAAACTGACAACGCTACCGGTGTGTCTATTGGCCGGTGCAACTCTTATGGCGCCCGCATTTTTGCGAGCCGGCGCGGTGAACGTGATCGTGGTAGTGGACGAATCGGGATCGATGGCAGGCGAACATGCATGGCTCCCGGGAATGATCAGTAGCATGGACACGCAGTTGACCGGAATGGGCCACACGGCCTCGTTCGGGCTCTACGGCTTCGGAGGCGGAGGCGGTGGGAATCTCGGACGCGAGTTGCTCGATAACGGCAGCGCTACGGACTTCGCCACCGCCGCCGCGGGGCTCACCATCGGCGGCGGCTTCGAAGACGGCTACTCGGGCCTGGACTTCGCCTTCAACAATTTCAGTTTCACGCCGGGCGCCGCCGTGAATTACATCCTGGTCACCGACGAAGACCGCGACAACGGCAACGCGACGCTCAGCGTCAGCGGAATCCAGACGATGTTGGCTGGGCAAAACGCACTTCTCAACGCGGTAGTGGACAATGCGTTTTCCTGTGACGCCGGCGGCGCGCTTGGCCTCGCCCCCGGCTCGACCGGATACGTGGCCGATGGCGCGGGCGGGTTCAGCACCTGCGGCAACGGAGCCGCGGGCAGCGGCTTCGGGACCACCGAGGCGGACTACGTTAGCTTGGCGCTGGCCAGCGGCGGGGCCGGATGGGACCTGAATCAACTGCGCGCCGGCGGCGCAACGGCGACTTCGTTCACAGCGGCCTTCGTGGATCTCAAGGTCCAGGAAATCTCGAGGCAAATCGATGCTCCCGAGCCTGGAGCATTCCTGCTGATGGCCATCGGTCTGCTTGCCATCGGCTTTCGCCGCCGAATGACTGCATAGTTCGGGTGGCGTGAGGCGGGCGGTCTGCGCGCCTGCCTCACTTTTTTTCGATCAGGCCCCGAGTTCACGGCCGAGCGCGAGCAGCCGTGCGATCTCGATTTCGGTAAAAGTCCGCTCGCGATGACTGGCCACGCCAAGTACACCCACTACCGCGTCACCGCGAAACATCGGCAGGGCGATCGCGCCTTCCAGTCCCGTGGCGCGCGCCCCGGGGCGGACATCGCCGCTCGCGTCGGTCTGAATGTTGCACACATGCACCGGCTCGCGCCGTTCCGCCGCCAACCCGGCCATGCCCTTGCCCACCGGGACCACCTCCACGATCTTCCGCACCGCTTCCGGGATGCCGATCGCCGCGGCCAGATGGAGATGGCCATCCTCGCCTATCAAGTGAACGGTACCCGAATCAGCCGCTAATTCGTCCAGGATCGCACGTAGTTTGGCCGTCACGCCAGGATCTCCGTCACCACGTTGCCGTGAACGTCGGTGAGCCGCATGTTCCGGCCGCCGTAGTAGTAGGTGAGGCGCTTGTGATCGATGCCGAGCAGGTGCAGCATCGTGGCGTGCAGGTCATGCATGTGGACCTTGTTCTCCACCGCGAAGTATCCATACTCATCGGTGGCGCCGTGCACGCAGCCGCGTTTCACGCCGCCGCCCGCCATCCACATCGTGAAACCGAACGGGTTGTGATCGCGGCCCACAACGGAAACGTATCCGCCGTCGGGGAACTGGGCATTCGGTGTCCGTCCGAATTCGCCGCCCCAGATGACAAGCGTGTCATCCAACAATCCGCGCGACTTCAGATCCTTCAACAGTCCCGCGATGGGCTTGTCGGTGGACTTGGCGTTGATGCGATGCCCTTTCTCGATGTTCGAGTGCTGGTCCCACCGGTCAATGCCCTTGCGCGCCGGCGACAGGCATTCGATGAAGCGAACGCCGCGCTCCACCAATCGTCGCGCAATGAGGCATTCGCGCCCGAACTCTTCGGTGAGCGGATCGTCCAGGCCGTAGAGTTTTCGCGTCGCGGCGCTTTCGCTCGAGAAGTCCAGCAGGTCCGGAACGGCCGCCTGCATACGATAGGCGAGTTCGTAGTTGGAGATAGTAGCCTCGATCTCACTCACCTTTCCGAATCGGTCGAGCACGCCGCGATTCAGTTTGCCGATGAATTCCAGCTTGTCGCGCTGGCCGGCGGACTTGCCCTCGGGCGGAGTCAGATCCGCGATCGGATGTTCCCCCTTGCGGAACAGTGTCCCCTGGTAGCTCGCCGGCAGGAAGCCGCTGCTGAAGCAATCCATCCCACCCGGAGGAATCAAGCCGCTCTCCAGAACCACGAACCCGGGCAGATTTTCACTCGCGCTGCCGAGACCATAGTTGATCCATGCGCCCATGCTCGGACGTCCCTGAAAGCCCGATCCGGAATGAATGAAGTAATTCGCGGCCGTGTGCTCGGAATGGTTCGCCACCATGGAACGAATGATCGTCATGTCGTCCACGCACTCGGCCACGTGCGGAAACAAGTCGCTCACCCAGGCCCCGGACTGGCCGTGCTGCTTGAATGTGAACGGCGATCCGTAGACTTTGTCGCTGATGTTGAACACGGTAGTGGGCGGACGGAATGGGAGCGGCTTTCCGTTCTCTTCCGTCAGCCGCGGCTTTGGATCGAAGGTATCCATCTGCGACGGTCCGCCGTCCATAAAGAGAAAGATCACGGACTTCGCCTTGGCCGCGTGATGGGGTCCAGGCGTGGCTGCCTGTGACTCTCCCGCCAGCATCGAGAGCAGAGCGATTCCTCCGAAGCCGTTGGCCGCCCGGCAGAGCGTCTCGCGCCGGGAAAGCAGCTGACGCGTATGAGTGCGTTCACTGGACATACAGAAACTCCGCCGAGTTGAGTAGCGCATGCGCAAGATCGGTCCAGGAGGCGCGATCCGCGTACGCCAGCGCTTCGCGCCGCTCCCAGTCTTCCGGTGGGCGGGCGAAGGCCTCCACGTACATGCGCTCCAGACGGCGCGCGGGGTCGGGTTCCCGGCTCGACGCGCGATCGGCCCATGCGCCCGCCTGCTGCAGCACGAATTCATTGTTCAGCATCAGCAAAGCTTGCGACGGCACGGTGGACGATCCGCGAGCGCCGATCGTCGACACCGGCAGCGGATAATCGAACGCGAGAAACATCGGCGTAAGGAAATTGCGCCGCACCTGGACATAGATGCTTCGACGCCCATCACCGTCGAGCGGCCCGGACTTCGGCTTGCCGCGGCCGTCCTGGTAGCGGCTGATGTGCGGCATCACGCTCGGGCCGAACAGTCGCGGCGCGAGCGTTCCCGCCACCGCCAGCATGGAATCACGGATGACTTCCGCTTCCAACCGCCGGACCGGGTAGCGGGCCAACAACGCGTTGGTGGGGTCCGCCGCTTCCGCTTCCGGATCCGCCTTGCTCGACCGCCGGTAGGCCGCGCTCAGAACCATCCAGCGATGCAGTTGCTTCACACTCCATCCGCTTTCGACAAACGACGCCGCCAGCCAGTCCAGCAGTTCCGGATGCGACGGACGTTGTCCGGTTTTGCCGAAGTTATCCGGTGTGCGCACCAGTCCGGCTCCGAAGTGATGCTTCCAGACTCGATTCACCATCACACGCGCGGTGAGTGGATTGGAGCCGCGCGCAAACCAATCGGCCAGCTCCAACCGGCCGCTGCCCTGTTTCACCAGCGGCTGCCCGGCTCCGGTGATTACCTCGAGGAAAAAGCCGCGCGGCACTTCGTCTCCCAGGTTGGTGTGGCTGCCGCGAATGTGCAGCCGGATATCGTGCGGGTTCTCATCCTGGCTGGTCATGGCCCATACCGATTCGGGAATTGGCACGCCGTCTTCCGCCAGCCTCACCGGCGAAGCTATCGCACTCGGGTCGGCGGGCGGTTCTTTTTCATCGGAGATGACAATCTTGTCCACCACGATGTGGCCGTCGCGCGCTCGATCCACGATCTCGAAGTAACACTCGCGCCCGATCTCCTTGGTCATCCGCGCCGAGACCCATTCGAACCCAGGCTTGCCCGATGGAACGAGATGAGCGCTCTTGTGATCATCGGCTACCACGGTCACTCGAATCGACTGCGATTCCTTGATGGCGGCGCTGGGCTTGGTGCCTGCCAACCGCACGTGGACCCACAGTTTCGGCATCCGGAACTTGCGCGAGGTAAGCGATCCCACCAGTTGATTCGCACCCGGCCCGGCCGAGTTCGCATAGCCACGCACCGGCCCCTGGCCGAACGCCTGCCCCGCGGTCTGCCAGCTTCCAACAAATGATCCGCTGCCGAAATCCTCGAACAACTCGTCGCCGGCGCGAAGTTCCGCCTTACCGGAAGCGGCCGGGGTCCAGTCGCGGTTCCGCGCAGCCACCTTTGCCATCGCCTGCTCGATTTCGCGCACACGCGATGGGGAATCGACGACGGTCTCGCGCAGGTACGTGCTGTGCAGGATGCCCGCCATCGAATAGTAATCGCGCGTGGGAATGGGATCGAACTTGTGATCGTGACACCGCGCGCATGCCACGGTGAGCCCGAGGAACGCCTTGCCCGCCACGTCGAGCTGATTGTCAACGGTGTCGGCCCGCGTCTTCACGGAGTCCACCGCGGAGTTGAGCACTTCGCCGAACCAGAATGCGCCGCTGGCGATGGGAGATTCGAGGAACGCGCCGTTGCTCGCCAATCGCGGATTGGGCAGGAGATCGCCGGCGATGTGTTCGCGGACCAACTGGTCATAGGGCAGATCCGCATTGAATGCCCGGATCAGGTAGTCCCGGTACTGCCACGCATCGAGCTTATTGTTGTCGAATTCGTGGCCGTTGGTTTCCGCGAATCGCACGAGGTCCATCCAGTGGCGCGCCCACCGCTCCCCGTAGTGAGGGGAAGCGAGCAGCCGTTCGACGGCGTTCTCATCGGCATTCTCGGAGACGTCGGCAAGGTAGGCGTCGAGGTCCGCACGGGCCGGTGGCAGGCCGGTGAGGTCCAATGACACCCGCCGCAGCCAGGACCGGCGGTCCGCCGGCGCCGACACCTTCAGTTTCTTCTCGCCGATCCGCGCGTCTAGAAAACGGTCGATCGGGTTTGCGGCCGCGCCCGGCGGGGGCACCGGCTTCCGGACCGGTTGAAACGCCCAGTAGTCACGGGCCCGCGCCACGCTCGCGTTGTCAGAACCTGCCTCGGCGGACGCGGGCCCGACGGCGTTCGCCCGTGGGTCCGGCGCGCCCATCTCGATCCAACGGCGGATATCGTCGATGGTCTCTTGCGCCAGCTTACCCGTCGGCGGCATGCGCAGTTGCGGATCGGTATAGCTGATCGCCAGCAGCAGGCGCTTCCGGGAGTGCTCGTTCTGGAGCGGCACGTCGAGGCGCAAACCACCCATCGGCGCAGCCACCTTGGCACTGTGGCACGAGTAACACCTCTCCACGAGAATCGGACGGATCTTCCGCTCGAACAATTCGTCGCCTTCCGCGGCGAGAACCAACGGGCCGTGCAGTGCCGCGACGAGGACAACCGACGGCCACAGGCGTGCAACCATATCGCCCACCATCTTATCGCCCCGCGGCACGAATCGTCCGTCGCGCCAGCCAGCCCTCGAGCAACCTCAAGCGCGAATCGAACGGATGTGGCCGAGGTGGTGCCGCCCATGCCACGCATAGAGCCCGAGCATGGTGTAGAGATCCAATTCACCGGACTCGGGATGGATCAGCCGCCGATTCCAGGCCGGCTCGTCCACCGAGCGGAGCAGCGCCACCCACCGCGCGTGCAGGCTGCCCAGAAGCGAGAGCGAGAGGTCCACCGGCGCCGTCCGGGCGTCGGCCAGTTCCGCCCACGCCGCTTCGTCGTAAGCCTTAATCGACGGCGTTTCTTCGGTTAGCGCCAACCGGAAGCGGACATAGCTGTTCATATGGCTGTCGGCCAGATGGTGCACCACCTGCCGAGCCGTCCAACCACCGTCCCGATAGGGGCGATCCAGCCCTCCCTCCGGCAGACCGGCGACTGCCGCCCGGACGTGCGCCGGCAGTTCGGCAAGCTGATCGAGCCAGACCGCGCGCTGGGCGGGGGAACGGTCCGCAGGTCTTTCGAAAGGGCCAATCGGATAGCGCAGGTCAGTCATGGTTGGTCCAGTGTGGGGTATTTGGAAGCACCGGTCAAGGTAAGGATCCGGCCTCTTACGGTAAGCTCGCGTAACTTTTTGAACTTTTTTGAACTTCGCCCGCGTTCGAGTCGTATGTCTACGGCAAGGAGTCCTCATGCCATTCGTGTCTCCAGGCGGGTCGCCCGCGCGCGCCGGGTTTGCGAAACCTCTCGTGCAAGCATTGTTCGCCGCCAGTTGTTTGCTGTCGGTGGTGTCTTTCTATACAACGCAACAGGGCATGGCGTTGTACCTGTCCACATGGTTCTCCGTCATCGCCTCGTTGGGAATCCAGATCTCCCTGGTGATGGTGGCTTGGCTGATCGGTTTCACGCGGCGCGATCGTGTTCTGCTCACTGCGGTCTATGTCATCACCGCGACCGTCTCCATTGTCTTCTCCTACGTGAGCCTCTACACGTGGTTCAATGAGCGCGAACGGCCCGCCGTGATGCGCCGCGCTCTGTTCGATGAGTTGAACGCGGCGGCGGGCGCATCGGAACGCGTCCTCGCCGAAGCGGCCGCCAAGGGGCGCGGCTACGTAGTCGCCCTCGAAGAAATGACCGAAGCCGAGAAGACGCATGGCGGTATCTCGCGCGGCAAAGATGCCGACCCCTACCTGGACCGTATCCGGGGAGCCGTGGCCGCCGAAGCCAAGTCCTACGAGGCTGGGTATCGCGAAGGCGCCGGCGCCGGTGTACGCTACACCGCGTTTGACAGGCATACCAAGCTCGCGCGGCAGGCCGTGGCGGAAGTGGAGCGCGGAATCGAGACCGTGCGGCAAACCAAAGCGTCTCTACGGGCCGAGATGCCCGCCGAAGAACAGTATCGCCGCTTCCGCCAGAGTTATGACTCGCTGCCATGGGGCCCGGCCGAGCAATTGCTCGAGGGCTCGGCGCAGGCACGGCCAGCCCTGCCCTCCTATTCCGATTTCGTCGAGAGCGCCGGCTCCGGCCAGGAGAACCTTATGCGGTCACTCGAGGAACTGGTGACCGCGCCGGGCAGCCGTCACGTATTTTCCCTGGCTCTCGCCGCGTTCATCGATATCGTCGTGTTTCTGTTGGCGTGGTCGTCGGGACCCTATTTCCACGGCGATTCCGAGGATCGATGGCTGGCCGCGGGCGCGGTGCTGGACTCGACGCCCGATCACGCCTTCGCGCGCGATCTGCTGCGCAAGTTCCAGCCCGGCCGCATGGGGATGCCTCGTGTGGACGCGGAGGCGTTGACTCCCGGAGAGCAGCAATATTGCCTGCTGCTGGTGAACAAAGGCTTGGCGGTGGGGGTGGAAGAAGACGGGCAGACGCACTACCTGTTCCAGGAGGAGATGCACGAGCGGCTCCTCGAGTCCCTGTCGCCGCCGACCTCCGGCAGCGCGAGCTTCCGTTTGCGGCGGGTCTGAGCTGTTCGGTACGCTCATTCGGTATGGGCCTGAACGACGCCGGATACACCATCACCGGAAGGTTGTTTTCCGTGGAGGAGTGCGATCGCTTGATCGCACTCCTCGTCCCATATTCATGCCAGCCCGATTCACGCAGACCAGCCGCGCGCGCAAAGTCCCGGGCAGGAGCCAGGAACCTCCTGACGGACCCCGAGATCGCCGCTCTCGCACTCGACCCGCGGATGCTCGGTTTGGCGCGCCCGGCGGCAGGCGAAACGGCAATCCCAATTCGGGCAACGCTGTTCGACAAGAACGCGGCCGCCAATTGGCTGGTCCCCTGGCATCAGGACCTCGCCTTGCCCCTCAACCGCCGGTTTGACGCGCCCGGATGGGGACCATGGTCACGCAAGGCAGGCATTCTCTACGCCATCGCACCCGCGTGGGCGCTGGCCTCGGTGGTGGCCCTGCGCCTGCATCTGGATGACTGCTCGTCCGGCAACGGCGCCCTGCGTGTCGCGCCCGGATCCCATGCGGCCGGCGTTCTTACCGGCGGAGAGATCGACGGATGGGTGCGCCGGACCGAACCTGTCGAGTGCCCGGCCGCGAAAGGGACTGTAATCGCGATGCGTCCCCTCCTGATTCACCGTTCGTCAAAGATTTCCAACGGTCTCCCGCGGCGGGTGCTCCACATCGAGTACGCACCTTCCCTGGACCTGGCTGGCCGCCTCGACGGCGGCGTCCGGCTCGCCCTGGCATAGACTGGAGCAAGAGCCAATGATTCTTTCCCGGCGCCTTCTCCTGGCAGGAGCCCTTCCGCTCCACGCGGCGAGCAAGCCTCGCGTCGTCTTCGTTTGTGGCGATCATGAATACTCCGGTGAATCCACGATGCCGCTCGTCGCCTCCGCGCTCGACCGCAGCGGCGCGTTCCGCTGCACCGTGCTGAGCGCCAAACCGGATCAGAACGCCGAAGAGAACATCCCCGGCCTCGAAGCACTCGACAAAGCCGACCTCGCCGTCTTCTTCCTCCGCTGGCGGCGGCTCCCAGAGCGCCAACTGCGCCACATCGAGAAGTACGTGAACTCGGGCCGCCCGGTGTTCGGGTTCCGGACTTCGTCACATTCGTTCAACTATCCAAGGGGTCACCGGTTCGAGGAATGGAACCGGTTCGCGACCCACGTGTTCGGCGCGCCTCCAGGATGGGGCGGCGATGGGCATAGCCACTACGGCCACAAGTCGTCCACCGACGTCGCCATCATTCCGGATGCGGCCCGCCACCCGATCCTGCGGGGCGTGCCAGAAAAATTCCACGTGCCTTCGTGGCTGTACCGCGTGTTGCCGAAGTGGCCGCCGCCCACCGCCGAACAGCTTCTCATGGGCACGTCCGTGAATCCGAACAAACCGGCCGAACCCAATCCCGTCGCCTGGACGTGGAAGAACTCCCACGCGGCGCGCGTGTTTTTCACCACGCTTGGGCACCCGGGCGACTTCGCACTCGAACCGGTCCAGCGCCTGACCTGGAATGCCGTCCATTGGTGTCTCCAACTGCGCGGGAAATGGCCGGGACCACTGGATATTCAGGTACCGTACCGGGGCATTGTGAGCACAAAAGGAGCGTGAGATGAGGAATCTACTATCGAGACGGGCATTTGCGCGAGCCGCTGGGGCGGGCATTCTGGGCGCGGCGGCTCCGGCCATCATCGGGCAGAACAAGCGGCCCAATGTGCTGTTCGTGATCGCCGACGATTGGGGCCATCAGCATGCCGGCGCCTATGGATGCCCGTGGGTACGCACGCCTAACTTCGACCGCGTGGCCCGGGAAGGTGTCCTGTTCACCAACTGCTTTACCTCCAATCCCAAGTGCAGCCCCTCCCGCGCCACCATTCTCACTGGGCGGAACTCATGGCAACTCGCAGAAGCCGTCAACCACATGAGTATTTTTCCGAACGAGTTTCCCATCTATCCGCAACTGCTCGAGAAGGCCGGCTACGCCGTCGGTTACACGGGCAAAGGATGGGGTCCCGGCGATTTCAAATCCACCGGCTTCGCGCACAACCCGGCGGGACGCGAATACCAGAAACATATGCTGAAGCCGCCGGTCTCCGGCGCGTCGAACAAAGACTACGCGAAGAACTTCGACTATTTCCTCGAACAACGGCCCAAGGATTCGCCGTTCTGCTTCTGGCTGGGAACCCATGAGCCCCACCGCGTCTACGAAGAGGGCTCCGGGATCCGCGCCGGGCGCAAGATCGCCGACGTCACTGTGCCCGCCTACTTCCCAGACAACAGGATCGTGCGCAGTGACCTGCTCGACTACGGTCAGGAAGTGGAATGGGTGGATCAACACCTCGGCCGTGTCATGAAACGGCTGGAAGAGATCGGCGAACTCGACAACACATTGCTGGTGGTCACCTCCGATCACGGCATGCCGTTCCCGCGCGTCAAAGGCCAGATCTACGAGAACGGCTTCCACATCCCGCTCGCCGTGCGATGGGGCCGCAACATCCCGGCCGGACGCGTGGTGGATGATTTCATCAACGCGCGCGATTTCGCGCCTACCTTCCTCCAGGCCGCGGGCGTCCCGGCTCCAGAGTCGATGACCGGCCGCGGTTTCACCGACATCCTACGATCGAACAAAGCCGGAATCGTCGATGCGTCGCGCGACGTCATGCTGATCGGCAAGGAGCGGCACGACCTCGGGCGCCCCGGCGACGCCGGTTATCCCGTACGCGCCATCCGAACCCGCGAGTACCTCTACATCCGCAACTTCGAACCGGAGCGCTGGCCGGCCGGCAATCCCGAAACCGGCTACCGGAATTGCGACGACAGCCCGTCGAAAGCGGCCATCCTATCGGGCTTCGACAAATACTACCGGATGTCGTTCGGCCTGCGTCCGCCGGAGGAGTTGTATGCAATGGACAAGGACCCCGAGTGCGTGAACAACCTCGCGGCTTCTCTCGACCATGCTCAGGCAAAGCGGCAACTACAGGCCCGCATGGAGGCGATGCTGCGCGCCGAAGGCGACCCGCGCCTAACCGGCAACGCCGCTTTCTTCGACACGATTGAATACACCGGTTCCCGCAAGCATTCCTGGTCTGAGTGGGAGAAGTTCCGGCGGCCGCGATAGCGCGGAGAGTCAACCCGCTTCCACGCCCAGAGCCTGGTCCAGCAGCGATCCCAGTTGCCGCACCCGCGAATCCACTTCGGCATCCCGGCTGCGCAACTGGTCAGCCAGATGGAGGCACGCGAACACCGCCACCCGCGTCGCATCCAGATTGGGCGACTTTCGCGCCACGGAGTCCATCAACTCATCCACGTAGTTGGCCAACTCGATCATCTCGTTGGGATCGCCCTGGGTGACCAGCGTGAAGCTTTGATTGAGAATGGTGACGCGTACCTGCTGGCGCGCTCCGGACTCATGTTCCATGCTTTGAAGAATACCGCACCCGCCGCGCCATGCACATACGCCGATCAGGTGTCGGAGTTCAAGCGGTCAATGTGGGTGAGAAGCTTCTGGAGGCGTTCTTTGACGGCCTCCCGCTCTGCTTTCAAGGTGTCCCGTTCGGCCTTCGCCGCGTCATGGTCAGCCCGCAGCGCATCCAATTCCCGGGTCAAATCGCTCACGCGGGATTGCAGTGTTTCGAGGCCTGCCGAAGCCTGCCGCGCCGCGTCGCGCTCCTTGCGCAACACCGTCACCGTCTCCACGGCGCGTTGCACTTTGTCTTCGAGTAGTGCGAGCGTATCCGGATCCATCGTCCCTCCTGATCCGTGATTTTAGCAGGCGATCCGGGGGACGCCTACGCCAAGACCGCCTTGGCCTTCTCCACAAGCTGTGCGAACGCCGCTTCATCGGTAGCGGCGATGTCGGCCAGCACCTTGCGGTTGAGGTCGATCCCCGCCTTCTTCAGCCCATCCATGAAGCGCGAATACGACACTCCATGCGGCCGGCATGCGGCGCCGATGCGGACGATCCACAGGGATCGAAAGCTGCGCTTCTTGTGCTTGCGGCCAATGTAGCCGTAACGCAGCGCTTTCTCGACGGCTTCTTGCGCCGAACGGTACAGCTTGCTCTTGGTAAGAAAGTAGCCCTTGGCGAGCTTGAGGACTTTTTTGCGGCTGTCGGTACGATTTGTACCGCGTTTCACTCTGGGCACGTTTTTCTCCTTTTTTCAAGAGTGGGTCAGGCACGTGCGAATGTTGCCTGCCCACTCGATGGGCAATTTTTCAGCCCTTGGCACTGGTTTCCCAGCACCGGTTGATCTTCGGAACGAAGGCTAGTAGGGAAGCATGGAAGCGACGGCGTCATGATTCGCGTCGTCCACCATCGTCCCCTGGCGCAGTTTCCGTTTCCGGCTGCGCGCTTTCGAAGTCAGAATATGGCGAGCCCCGGAGTGATTCCTCTTGAACTTGCCCGTTCCCGTCTTCTTGAAGCGCTTGGCGGCGCCTTTATGGGTCTTGAGTTTCGGCATGGTGATTCCAACTGATACCGTCGGAGAGTCCAGACGGCGAGAATTGCAAACTCTCCGAGTATAGCATGCCCGCCAGCGTTCTACGATCGATCCGGAATCTCTACCGTGAGGTAAAATTAAGTTAACGAAGCGGGGCCCGCGCGACATCGTCGCCGGCCTGGAACTGGAGTGAAATCAAGAGATGAGCGCGGCCAGAGTCACTGAAGTTTGCGCCTCGTCCCCCCGCGGATTCGATGACGCTATACGGATGGCGATCGAGCGGGCTGGCCAGACACTCGACAATCTTACCGGAGCCTGGATCGAGGATCGTTACGTCATCGTCCGCGACGGCGCCATTTCCGAATATCGAGTCCGCCTGAAGGTGACCTTTCTTCTACACGACTGACCCTCCCGAAAAGCAGGACCGGATCCGGCGCCCCTTGCGCGCCGGCGCGGTGCTAGCGCTCTTCTTCCTCCCGGCGATGAGCGCCCCCGCCGCCGATAGCCGCTTCGAAGCGGTGGAGCCCGCCATGGGCACCCTGTTTCGCATCACCCTCTACGCACCCGGCCCGGAGCAGGCAAAGATCGCTTTTTCCCGCGCCTTCGCCCTCGCCCATCAACTCGACGATGTGTTTTCCGACTACCGGCCATCGAGCGAACTCAACCGCCTGTGCCGCGCCGGTAACGCAGCCGTCTCCCCCCCACTGTTCGACATCCTCACCCTCGCCCACGGACTCGCCCGCGAGACCGGGGGCGCGTTTGACCCCACAGCGGGCCCCGTCGTCAAGCTATGGCGCGAAGCGCGCGCTAACCGCGCCCTGCCCGCCGCCGCCGACATCGATGCGGCCCTCCGGCGCACCGGCTGGCGCAAAGTGTCGCTGAAAGCACGCCGGCGCAGCGTACGCCTCGGCGCGCCCGATATGCAGCTCGATCTCGGCGGAATCGCGAAAGGTTGGGCCGCGGATCGAATACTGGCCGAACTGCGGCGACTCGGCTTTCCCCGCGCGCTGGTGGCGGCCAGCGGGGATATCGCCGCCGGGGACCCTCCGCCCGGCCTGCCCGGCTGGCGCATCGCCGTCGCGGGAGGACGCGTCGAAGTCGTCCGGAATGCCGGAGTGTCCACCTCCGGTGACGCCGAACAGTTCGTGGTCCTCGATGGCGTGAGATACTCGCATATCATAGACCCGCGCTCCGGATGGGCGCTGCGGGATTCCAGCCCGGTGACGGTAATCGCAAAAAACGCGGCGTTGTCGGATGCTCTGGCCACCGCGCTCTCGGTGGACCCCCATCTCGCCATCCGACGGGCCCATAAAGTGAGAATTCTGCGATGACCGAAACTCTGCAGCCACGTACGCTTTGCGTTGACATCGGCGGAACCGGAATCAAGGTGCTAGTGGTGGACCCCGCCGGGGAACCGCTTGGCGAACGCCTCCGCGAGAAGACGCCCCAGAACGCCACGCCGGAAGCCGTAGTGGAAACGATCGCCGAACTGGCCGCGCGGGCCGGCGGCTATGATCGCGTGTCGGTGGGCTTCCCCGGCGTGATCAAACATGGCGTCGTCCACACCGCGCCCAACCTGGATGGCCACTGGCCCGGCTACGAGATCGACCGCGTACAGGAACAGAGGCTCGGCAAACCCGTGCTCACTGAAAATGACGCCGCCGTGCAGGGCCTCGCCGCCGTATCCGGCAAAGGACTCGAGATGGTGGCCACGCTCGGCACCGGCCTCGGAGCTGCTCTCTACCTCGATGGCCGCCTCGCCGCCGGCTTCGAAATCGCGCACCATCTGTTTCGAAAAGACAGGACATATGAAGACTGCCTGGGCAAGGCCGGTCTCAAAAAATATGGCGTCGCCCGCTGGAACAAATACGTCCGCCGCGCCATCGCCAACTGGGAGAACCTGTTCCACTATGACCGTCTGTATCTCGGCGGCGGTAATGCCGAACTGGTTGAGCAGCCGCTGCCCCCCAATGTTGAGATCGCGTCAAACCTGAACGGCCTCCTCGGCGGCATCGCCCTGTGGAGGAGCCGCTGACGCCTATTTGCCAACCAGCCGCTTCACCACGCGAGCCGGCCACGCCAGCGCCCGCGCCAGCCGGAACGTCGGCGACTGCATCATCCGGCCGAACTCCAGCTCGCGCTCGTACAAGAATCGGATCTGTTGATCCCGCCGCTCGACCAACACCTGCAGTTCCCAGGCGTCCCGTTCGTCCAAGGTGTACCCCGGCGTGAATCGCTCCGGAAGCGGCCTCGGGATGTAGAACGTGCTGTGGGACGGCGCCGTTTCCTCCGCGGGGCGATCCTTCGTGTAAAAGTAGACCGCGATCGACCGCCGGCCCAAATGCGCCTGATCCTCCGGCATCGCCACCGCGCCGAACCCGTGCCACGACACCTCGGACGTCTCGAAGATCACGCATCGGTTGGCCGCCGGCGCGTCGCGACACGCTGCTCGCCGACCTGCCCCATTCAGATTCCCGCCCCAGCCGGCCTCCCACTCCGGGTTCACGAACAGGATCAGGTTCAGGCGCCGGTGCAGCTTGGTTTTGGGATGGTAGTTGAAGTCGACGTGCGTGTCGAGTTCCTGGCCGTTCATGTTCTGATGCGTGCCGCCGCCCACGTAGTCGGCATCGTAGAGCAACCTGGGGATCCCGGTCAATTCGCTCAACCATTCCAGAAATTCGCGCGTTTGGATCCAGGCGTCGAAACGCGCGTACGCCGGTCCGAGCGACGCAATCCGTTCATGCACGGCCTTCCCGCCCGCGCGCCCCAGTTCGTTGCGCGTGCGGCTGGTGTCGAATTCGGGAAACTCCTCCTGCAGCCCGCGAAGAAAAGCGCCGTCCAGGAATCCGTCGATCACGACGTGCGGAAAAGGCCGGGCGGAGCGGAATTGGCGACCGAGATCCGGTGCCTGGGCAAGCAGTTCGGCGCGGAGGAGAGAAGCCACTTTCGTTTAGCTTACAAGGCCTGCCTAGGGCTGGGTGACCTCCATGCGCACGCGGTTGCTCGGCTCCTCGCTCTCGGCGGCCGGATCGAAAACACGCACCTCCAACCCGCCTTCGTTCGCAATCACGGAACCAGGCAGGGTGACCACGATCGTCCGGCCGCCGGCATCGGCCTCCGCCATTAGAATCGTCTCGCCAATCGCCACGGCAGCGGACGCGGGAAAATTCGCACCCGTGATTCGGATCTCCGTGTCTACCCCTACAGCCAATCGGGCGGGAGAAATCCGCGCGATCGACGGGCCGCCCGCGGTTACCGCGTGCGAAACGCCGGCATCGCTCTGCAACTCCACTACCGGATACTTCCGCCGAATCCCTTCCGGCACCCGCGCGAAGATCTCATACACGCCACCGCGCAGCCGCCCGCTGTACCACTGGCCCGCCGTCTCGCTCTCCACACCGTCAAACAGGACCCGCACAGGCCGCGCCACCGCGCCATCGTTGGCAGTGCGGCCAAGTCCCGCGGTCAATATCGTCACCGTCTCACCGCCAATAACCGGCCGCGCGCGGCTGATCGTCTCGCCGTCCTCCGACACCATCCAACCTGCCATCCCAAACCCGCCCTCGCCTGGCCCGAACGTGGAAAACACCCCCGGCGACTGTTCCACCAGCGGAAGCCGGATCGCGTTGCTCGACGCTGCTCCGCGACGCACCACGATCTCCACGTCGGCCGCGGCCAAATCGAACGGCGCCGCCGCCTCGACCGCGGTCGGGGCCACGCGCACCAGTTCGCCCGGCATGCCGTTGAACCGCACCTCCACATCGCCCAGCCGCTCCGGATAAGGCGGACCTTCCGCCGCCGCGGACGCGGCCGCCAGTTCCGACCCCGTCACGATGACCCGCAATCCCGGGGTAATCCCATGGAGCAATGTCCCCGTTGCTCCATGCCTCAATTCGCGAATCCGCACCGGCAGCGATTGCTCGAGCATCACGCCAATCTCCACCGGCGCGATCGCACCCGCAGCCGCTACCGTCACCCGGCCCAAATAGCGTCCCGGCGCAAGCCGGGCCGAGTTCACGCCCACACGAACCTCTCCCGATCCCATCCCCGCCGCCGGGCTCACGGTGAGCCATCCCCCGCCGTCATTGGTGAATGCGCGCGCGGTCCATGCCAACGGTGCTCCGTCCCCGGTCGAGATTCGCACCGTTTGGGAATCCGCATCCCTGCCCGTTGTGCCGGCGAACTCGATCGCGGTAGCGCTCGCCGCAATACGCGGAGCGGGGGTTACCGTCAGCGAGATCGGAATCTCCTTCGGTGACTCGGCGAGACCAGGCGACGTCAACACCACCTTCGCCGTATATCGTCCCGGACCCAGACCCGCTCCGTTCACAGACACCAGGATCTCGGCTGCAGTCGCGCCCGATTCCGGCGTCACGGAGAGCCACTTCCCGCCGTCCGACGTCTGTACCGCGGCGGTCCAGGTCAGCGCCTTGCCAGCCGATTCCGAGATCGCGAGCGTCTGCGGTTGGGGCACTGCCCCCTCACGCATAGTGAACGCCATCTCCGCGCGGCTCCCGATCAAAGCCGGGCCCACCGTCGTCAACTCCACGGCCAAGCTCACGCCCGAGAAAACATCAGCGCCCTGCACGGCTATGTACCAGTCGCCCGGAAACGGATTTTCCACCGTCGCCGCATGATTGGTTCCCGGGCCCGTCGCTCCACCGTCGCGCGGCGTGCAATTAAAGATGCGGTCGAAGAAAATGTTGCTCACCGGCTTGCAAACCACCGCCTGGCCTCGGCGCACGAATACGTCGGCGTCTCCGGCGCCCCCGGAAATCCGCGCCGTCAACCGCTGCGCACCTCGGGGAACCACGGTCCGGAAATACAACTCGCCGCCCGGCGCTTCGGCCAAATTCAGAACGCTTCGCCCCGGAGCCACGTACTCCGGCTCCGCCAGCCGGACGCTCACCTCCACGCCGGAATAGTCGTCGTAGGGCGCCACGAGTAGGGTCCAGGACCCTGGCATCGGCTTCGAGACTCCGATCGTCTCGTTGTTATCCAGCCCCTCCGACGACCCGAAAAACCGCCCGGCGGGGTCGATCAATATCAAATCGGCGTCTCCGGTTCCGCCCCGCATCTTTACTTGGCCTACCGCCGTTCCCTCCGCCACCTCGAAGAAGTACCAGGCGAAATCGGATGCGCGGCCCGATGCCCGCACAGGGACACCGGGAGTCAGCGGCGTCGCCACCGGCGCCAATGCCGTGAACAGGACCGGGTCTGACCCCGGGCGTAGCACCTCAACCTGGAACCGCACCGGCTGGCTGCCCGGCGTGAAACGCACCAGCCCGTCCAGATCCACCGTCATCCCGGCGGGCCCAGCCTTGATCCCGAAGAAAGCACCAGCGCTATCCACCGGAATTTGAAATTCGTACGCCACCCCCGCCGGGGCCACCCGCGGCCCTCGCTGGCCGCAGCGCACACCAGCCGCTGGACGAGCGCCCGCGTCCAGATCCTTCGGCAGGTCGAAAGCGGAAACATGCACCGTCCCCGCCCATCCCGACACTGGCAAATCCAGGTTTCCATCGATGCCGCAAGCAGACACGCCCATGCCTCGTTTGGCGAATACGCTCCAAATGGCTCGGCGATTCCGGCCCTGGTTCAACGCCTCATCGGCCGCCACGATCGCGTCCCGCCCGTCGAGCATCGACGGATGGCACGGCGTAACGCGCAACGCTTCGAAGATCAGCCTATCCGCCAATGCGGCGCCTAGCACCGTCCGTAGATCCCAGAGCGCCGCGGCCCACACTTCCCCATCGTCGTGCGGTTCGTACCCGCGCGCGCCACCGAGATCGGAGTAGCGCAGCGGGTTGTCCGCATAACTGAAGCGCCGCAGCCCCCGTTGGGTGTTCGCTGAAACGTACGCCCCCGCCACCGGCGAGTTGAACGAACTCGACGCGAAATAGTCGGACCATCCCTCGCTCATCGCCGCCGACTGATACCCCGCCATGCACGACACATCGGTCCCGCGGCCTAACATCCGGTCCGTCACGCCATGGGCATACTCGTGCGTGACCACATCGCCATCGAGCGCGCTGTCCCGGTCGTCGGACCGCGTCGAAGTGCCTCTGGTGAAGATTCCGGTCTGCAGCCGGGGAGCCTCGCCCTCCGGCGCCGCGATCATGATCGCGTTGCCCAGCAGAGCGGGATCCTGCGCCTCCGCCAACACCGCATCGCCACCCTTGCCGCCCCGGCCCAGATTGTCCTTCTGAAAATTCCAGGACTTCTCGTCGAATCCCAAAGCATAGAAATAGTCGTGCGCCCGGTTCACGAAATAAAACAAGTTCGTGATCGACGCGGCGCGCCCCGTTCGCGGATCACCCCCTCGGGACCCCTCCGGGCCGGGAAAATCGAAATCCTGCGTCAAGCTGAAAGCGCGTCCGTTACTGATCCCATCGGCCGACAAAGGGTCCGGACGGTCATTGGAATCGGCATCCAGATAGGCGTCGGCATTGTTGCCACTGGTCTGCATCACCCCCGGTGCGAGCCATGCATCCGGCAACGGCGCAAGGTCCCTGTCGGCATCAAGGGGAGACTTGCGCCAGACGCGCGCCCGGCCAGCCCGCCGGACCAGGTTCCTACGCTTCAGCAGCGCGCCCGTTTCGGCGTCGATCACCACTTCGTACCACCAACCCGAACTCTCCAACGCCATCCGCCACGCCAGCCGCGGGTCGTCCGGACGCACGCCGAATATGGTGAGATGAGCCGCACCCGCCTGCCGGGTATCGCCTTCCACCCCCGCCGCGCGCCGGGCCATCTCCGCCGCTTCGATCGCATTCAGCCGGGGCTGCGTCTCAACCGCCGCCTGCGTCACCACGCCATCGAGCAACGCGCGAAGGGACACGCCGCCGGTGGCGATGTCGATCCGTCCTTGATACACCGGAATACCGGAGAACTGTTGCCGGAATGTCAGGACTCCGGTGCCGGAAGCCGCCGTCAATTCGAATGTCGATGCCAGCCGTGGGTCGATGTTCGCCTGGCTCACCAGCGCCCGTACATGCCCCGCCGCATCGCCCGCCGCGGCACGGCCCGCGCCGCGCAGTTCCATCCACTGGGAGTTGCGCGCGCCTCGAATATCGAAGTCCGGCAGTGGCAGCGCAGGCTTGCCCGTCTGCGCGATCGCCACCCAGGCCCAGGCGGCGCACAGAGCCAACCTCACGCCCCATCCGGCTCCCGTTGAACAAGCAGACTGCATCCGGAAACATCGCACCATGCCCAAATTCTAGCGCAATAGACGAGAATCTTTTGTTGTTATTCAAAAACTGATGGTAAACTCACCCACCGTGTTGATCCAAGTGTCCCTGGTCCGGATCGCCGGCAGCGGACCGAACGCGTCCCCCTCCGTCCGCCCGCGATAAACCCGCGTCGTCACCCCCAGCCGGAAATGATCGTAACGATCGAGCGCCACGCTCGCCCCCAATAGCGCATAGTATCCCCACCCGCTGCGGGAACGGCAGACCGGACAATCGATTTGGAAGCTGTTGCCGAACGGCTGCCGGACACGCTCCTGATAGCGCATATACGCCCCGCCGCCGCCCGCCGACAACAGCACCCGTTTCACCGGGATTACCGCGCGCCCCCCCATCGGCACGAGAAACTGATAGTCCTTGATCCGTAGATCGCCGAAGTCGCTCTCGTAAAAATCCCGCACCTTCGCCGCGTGGAAGATCGTGTCCAGCCCGATATCTGCCTGGAAGTTTTTCGCGAAACGATAACCATACGCCACTCGCACCACCGGACTGGTGGCGAGGTAGGGCTTCACCTCCGCGCCCGGAACACCGCCGCCCCCGCCCACCGAAATGAAGTGACGCCGGTACGGTGCCTGCGCGAGCAGAGGCGCCGCGCCCTGCACCGCCATCAGCACGGTCAACGTGGCGACCTGACATAGGCCGCCGGTCCATCGCGATAGGCCGGAATGCGCGGGTTCCATGTTTCCTCCGACGGACGCGCGCACCATCCGGTTTCAGCCGGACAACCGCGATTCCACCCTCCGCGTGCCGGTCCAGGTTGCGTTTTGCTGAAACCTGCGGTTTGATTGAAGCCATGCGTACTCTTCGCACCCTCTCTCTGCTCGCCCTCACCGGCGTCCTGCTGCCCTTCGCCGCCCTGGCCGCCAAAGGCGAGTATTTCATGTACGTGGGCACTTACACCCGCAACGAAAGCAAGGGCATCTACGCCTATCGATTTGACTCCACCACTGGCAAGCTCACCTCGCTCGGCGTCGCCGCCGAGACACCCAATCCCTCCTTCGTCGCCGTTCACCCCAACCAGCGCTTTCTCTACTCGGTGAGCGAAATGCCCAACGCCGGCGGCGACAAGGGCGGCGCCGTCAGCGCTTTCTCCATCGATCCGGCTTCGGGCAAGCTCACCTTCCTCAACAAGCAGCCGACCCAGGGCGGCGGCCCCTGCCATCTGAACGTCGACAAGACCGGACGCAGCCTCGTTGTCGTTAACTATGGCACCGGCAGCACCACCGTGCTTCCCGTCAACCCCGACGGATCGCTCCGTGCCCCGTCTTCTTCCATTCAGCATGAAGGTTCGAGCGCCGACAAACGGCGACAGTCCGGGCCCCACGCCCACTCGGTCAACATCGCCAAAAGCAACAAATTCGCCGTTGTCGCCGATCTTGGGTTGGACCGTGTCCTGGTCTACAAGTTCGATCCCGCGCACGGCAAAATCGAGCCAAACGATCCTCCCTACACCTCTGTGAAACCAGGATCGGGACCGCGGCATTTCAACTTCCACCCCTCCCAAAAGTACGCCTACGTGATCAACGAAATGGCGGCCACCGTCACCGCCTTCCGCTGGGACGCCGCCAAAGGCACGCTCACCGAGATCCAAACCATTTCCACGATCCCCGGCGGCGTCAACCCGCCTGGCAACACCACCGCCGAAGTCCTGGTCCATCCCTCCGGACGCTTCCTCTATGGATCCAACCGGGGCCACAACTCCATCGCGATGTTCCGCATCGGATCCGATGGAAAGCTCACCCACCTCGGCAATGAATCCACCCAGGGCGAGGTGCCGCGCAACTTCGCCATTGACCCTACCGGTAAGTTCCTCCTCGCCGAGAATCAGAACTCCAACTCCATCGTCGTTTTCCGGATCGATCAATCCACCGGCAAGCTCACCCCCACCGGTGACAAGATTGACCAGCCGATCCCCGTCTGCATCCGATTCGTTGCCATCAAATAGCAGCCGCGAATGAAGGTCACACGAGTCCTGCTGCTGCTTGTTCTCGGCGGCGCGCTCGGCGG
>JAWKHI010000035.1:0-76059 GCA_041394885.1 Bryobacteraceae bacterium
GGCGCGCGGATCCTCGCCTTCGCTGGCCACGTAGAGCAGGGCCGCGACGCTCGTCTTCTCCGTGGCCGGACGCCGGATGAGGAAGCGCACCGCCACGCCGTCACCGCCGGCGATACTGACATCGTCGTAGCCCGAAGCTTTGCCGTTCAGCCGCATTTGCAGCGCTCCCGGTGGCGGCGCCGCGATCACCTTTTCCTTGATCGCCGCGATCACTTTTGCAGACCGCGTTTTCCACTCGCCGGGGCTGGCTGGCTCGGGAGCCGGCGGCGGTGTGGTGAACACTTCGTGAACGCGGTAGTTGGCCGCGTCGGCCGGCGGATTGCCTTCGAACGCCGCCAGCGATTCGGGCGGAGCGTTGGAGTAGTCCATATCGAGAGGGCGGCCGGCGGGGGCCTTGAGCAGATGCTTGTCAAAGAAGCGGACGGCCTTTTCGCGGAGGAAGTTCGAGTCTTCGTGGCCGGTGTCCACCACGATGTTGCCGAAGTCACCGGCGCGGCCCGCCTGGCGGTACATGGCGCCGACGGTGCGCTCGAACTCCTGGTAGCCGGCCACGGGAAACAGGGCGTCCTTGCTGCCATGCATCATCAGCAGCGGACGCGGCGAGATCAACGCGCCTTGATGCATCATGTCGTGCATCCAGGAATTGATGGTGAACATGCAGTCGCAGTGGAGCCGCTGCGTGTTTTCGCGGACGTTGGCGGCGTAGGTGCTGATGCCCATCACGGGCGCGACGGCTTTAACGCGGGGGTCGACGGCGGCGGTGAACCAGCTCATCGCGGCGCCGCCGGAGCGTCCGGTCATGCCGATGCGGGCGGCGTCCACGTCGGGCCTGGTCTCGAGGTAGTCGATGGCGCGCATCGCGTTCCAGACCTCGACACCGGCGGGCGTGTAGCCGCGCGAGTACCAGTCGAACATCTCCTGCCACCCGACGCCGTGATGCACGGCGAAGGCTTCGGCCACCTGAATCGAGTCCAGGATAAACGCCACGTAGCCGTTCTTGGCGAACGAAATTCCGTGCCGCTGATAGTAGGTCTTGTTGCCCTGGGGCGAATAGGCGTGCCCGCAGACGTAGACGATCGCGGGTTTGCGTCCCGGCGACTTGGGGATGTAGAGATTGCCGGTGACGTAGATCTTGGGGCTGCTCTCGAAGACGATGTTCTCCACCCAGTAGGAGCCCTTGTCGGCGCGCGCGGTAACACGCGCGTGGAGCGGGGTTCGCGCCGGCCATGGCAGCAGCCCGAGCATGTCCCGCATCTGTTCCAGGCGCTGGGAACGCACGCGGGCCCAGGTCTCCGGCGACGATATCTCGGCGGCGGCCCGGGCGGTGATGGCGGCGGCGCGCTGCTCGAGGTACGCCGTTACCTGGTGTTTGCTTTCGAGCATGCGCCGGAGCGCGTCTTCGTCAGGCTGGGCGAGCGCCGCGGTGGACGCGAGCAGGGCGGAAAGGAGAAGTCGCACGCGCCTATTGTATGGCTTCGAACAGCGCTTACGCGTGGATGACGCCAGCCAGCGGAGAACTGGCCGTTGCGTAGAGCTTCCGCTCGATGCGCCCGGCTTCGAAGGCAAGCCGTCCGGCTTCGACGGCGAGCCTCATGGCCCGCGCCATCTTCACCGCATCGCTCGCGCCGGCGATGGCGGTGTTCATGAGGATGCCGTCAAAGCCCAGTTCCATGGCCACCGCCGCGTCCGACGCCGTGCCCACACCCGCGTCCACGATCAGCGGCACGCTCGTGATCATCTCGCGCATGATCCGCAAATTCGCGGTATCGCGGATGCCGAGCCCGGAACCGATCGGCGCCGCCAAGGGCATCACCGCCGCCGCGCCGGCATCGATCAGCTTGCGCGCGTTCACAAGATCGTCGTTGGTGTAGGGCAGCACCACGAATCCTTCGCTCGCCAGCACGCGAGTGGCCTCGATGAGCCCCTGATTGTCGGGGAACAAGGTGGCTTGGTCGCCGATGACTTCGAGTTTCACCCAGTGGGACAGACCCACCTCGCGGGCCAGGCGCGCGGTGCGGATGGCTTCGTCGGCGGTGTAGCAGCCGGCGGTGTTGGGCAGGATGAAGATCTCGTCGCGGTCAATGTAGTCGAGCAGCGATTCCTTGGTCCGGTCCGTGAGGTTGACGCGGCGCACAGCCACAGTCACCATGTCCGCGCCGGACTCCTGATGGCACTGCTTCATTTCGGGGAACGTCCGGTACTTGCCCGTTCCTACGATGAGTCGGGACCGGAACGTGCGGCCCGCGATCGAAAGTGAATTGGATGACATGGGGCTTCTTTTCTGAGTGTAGCCGCTTGCGTGCGGCAAGGGGCGCCGATCCACGACAACTTGTCGTGCGCGGGACGGTTTGTCCGGCGGCGCGCGCCATCGATACCGCTATGGCATTGATTTCATTGTGTGAGCATTTGGCAGCGCGGTTGCACATTGAGCGGTCACCATGACAACCGCAAGCGAACCCACAAACGCAAACGCAACGGCCGTCGCGCTGGCAGCACTGAGCCAGGCCATCGGCACTGACGAGATCTTCGATGAGCCGGACGACAACGCTCCGGTGCTTCTGCAGCCGTCGTTCCTCGACTGGCGGGAGGTGGCCACCTGGCAATAAATCCTTTCCCTTTTCCCGGGCGGGGCCGCCGCGCCCGCCGTACACTGGGAGGAGATGAAAATCGAGACACTGGCGGTCCACGCGGGCCGGCATCCCGATCCGGCCACGGGCGCGATCGCGTCACCGATCTACCTCTCCTCCACCTACGAACGCGACGCCGACGGACGCTACCCACGCGGCTTCAGCTACTCGCGCGAGAACAATCCCAACCGGCGTTCCCTCGAACAGTGCCTGGCGGCGCTCGAAGGGGGCAAGGACTCGCTGGCGTTTTCCTCGGGCTTGGCGGCCGTGGCCGCCGTGATACAGGGGCTCGAGCCCGGCGATCATATCCTGGCCTCCGACGACGTCTACTACGGCGTCCGCCGTGTGATCCACGAGGTCTATGGCAAATGGCCTATCGAGACCTCCTACGCCGACTTCTCCTCGATCGATTCCTTTCGCGCCGCGCTTCGTCCAAACACCCGCCTCGTCTGGTTTGAGACCCCCTCCAATCCTCTGCTGAAAATCATCGACCTCGGCGCCATCGGCGAGATCGCGCGCGCCACCAAAGCCATCACGGTGTGCGACTCCACCTTCGCTACCCCCGTCCTCCAACGTCCGCTCGATCATTCGATCGACATGGTGATGCACTCCACCACCAAGTACATCAACGGCCACAGTGACTCGCTCGGCGGCGCGCTCATCACGCGCCACGACAACTACCTGTTCGAGCGCGCGCGGCGCAATCAGCGAGTGGGCGGCGCGGTGCCCTCGCCGATGGAGTGCTGGCTCACGCTACGCGGCATTGAGACGCTGCCGTGGCGGGTCCGCGCGCAATCGGCTCATGCGCTGGAGGTGGCGCGGTACCTCGCCGGACATCCCAAGGTGGAACGCGTCTACTATCCCGGACTCGAAACACATCCGGGGCACGCGCTTGCCGCGCGCCAGATGTCGGCGTTCGGCGGTATGCTGTCGTTCCAGGTGCGCGGCGGGGAACCGGAGGCGATGGCGGCGGTGGCGCGGGCGCGGCTGTTTCTGCGCGCCACGAGCCTGGGAGGCACGCATAGTCTGATCGAGCATCGGGCGTCTGTTGAGGGCCCCTCCAGCACCACGCCGCGCAATCTCATCCGGACCTCGATCGGGCTCGAGCACCCGGCGGACCTGATCGACGATCTGACACAGGCGCTGGCATGACGATTCGCGGGATCGGAGTCGCCGCGCTGTTGTGGCCGCTCGCCGCCGCCGCGGCTCCGCGCATCGTCTCCACCGGACCCGCCATCACCGAGATCCTGTTCGCGCTCGAACTGGGCCCCAACGTCGCCGCCGTTTCCAACTATTGCCATTATCCGGAAGCCGTCCGGCGGCTTCCCAAGATCGGCACCTACCTCGAGCCCAATCTGGAATCGATCGCCGTTCTGCAGCCGGACCTGGTGATCGTGGAACGGCTGCCCAATAACGCCGTGGACCAGTTGCGGCGGCTGCGGCTGCACGTGCTCGAAGTGGAGTTCGGGACGCTCGACAAAATCTACGCCTCGATGCGGGCCATCGCGCGAGCCGGCGGCGTGCCCATCCGTGGGGACCAACTGGTGAGCCGGATTCGCGCGCGCCTCGAAGCCGTCCGTGTCCGCGCGGCCAAGCTTCCTCCGCGCAGCATGATCTTCCTGGTGGGACGCAATCCCGGGCGGCTGGAAGGCCTCATCGCCGTCGGAAAAGGATCGTATCTCAACGAACTGATCGCGCTTGCCGGCGGACGCAATCCCCTGGCGCAAGGCCCGCTCGCCTATGCCAAGGTGTCGCTCGAGTCCCTGGTGGCGGTGAACCCGGACCTCATTCTCGACATGGGCGACATGTCGCAAACCGCCGGCACTCCCGCTCATCGCCAAGCGGTGCTGCGGCTGTGGCAGCCGATGAAGATGCTCGCCGCGGTTCGGACCGGCAACGTCCACGCCATTGACTCCGACATCTTCGTAGTTCCCGGGCCGCGCATAGCCGATGCGGCCGAAGAGTTCGCCCGGCTGCTGCATCCGGAGCCCACGCGATAATGGCGCGTTACGAGTTGGCGGGCGTCGGCATGCGGTACTCGGGCACGCCCGTGCTGAGCGGCGTTTCGCTCGCGGTGGACGGGGGCGGGCTCACGGCGATCGCCGGCCCCAACGGCGCGGGCAAATCCACTCTGCTCGGCATCATGGCAAACCTGCGCGGCGGATACTCCGGCGTCTGCGCCTACGACGGCTTGAATCTCGAACGCTGGCAGCGGAGGCCCTTTGCGCGTCACGTCGCCTTCGTTCCGCAAAGCCTGCATCTCGAATTTCCTTTCTCCGCCGAACAAGTGGTTCTGATGGGCCGTACGCCGCATGCCACGGGCATGTTCGAAACCGGGGACGACTACGCCCACGCCGAAGCGGCAATGCGGCTCACCGATACGCTCCAGTTCCGGCATCGCGACTTTCGATCGCTCAGCGGCGGCGAGCGGCAGCGGGTGGTGCTGGCTTCCGCGCTTGCCCAGTCGGCGGAGACGCTCCTGCTCGACGAACCCACCACGTACCTGGACCTGGAGCACCAGGTGTCTATCTACCGTCTGCTGCGCGAGCGCGCCCGCGCCGGGAGCCTCATCGTGACCGTGACGCATGACCTCAACCTCGCCGCGCGGTATGCCGACCGTGTGCTGATCCTGAGTGAGGGGCGCCTGGTGGCCGACGGCGCGCCCGCCGATGCGCTGTCGCCCGAGCGCGTGGCGGAAGTGTTCCGCGTGCCCGCGCGCGCCCTCCAGACTCCGGAAGGGCGGCCCTGGATCGTGTATGGCGACTGAGGCGTCCCGCCGTTCGTTCCACGTTGCCATCGCGGTCTGCGGCGCCTTTCTCGCCGTCTCGTTCGCGATCTCGATCCTGGCCGGCGCGTCTTCGCTCGATTTCGGCCGCGCCTTGGCTGGGGAATCGCCGCACTACGAAGTGCTGGTCCATTTCCGGCTGCCGCGCGTGCTGCTGGCGATGCTCGGCGGCGGGTGCCTGGCGCTGGCGGGAGCGTTGTTCCAAGCTCTCCTGCGCGACGCGTTGGCGACCCCCTACACCACCGGCGTTTCGAGCGGCGCCGCGCTCGGCGCGGTGATCATGATCTCACTCGGATGGAGCGAGATCGCGGGGTTGCCGGCGATCTGGATCGGCGCGTTCGCGGGGGCGGGCGCGGTGCTGGCTCTGGTGACGGCGATCGCCACCGAAGGCCGGCGCGTGTCGTCATTCACGCTGCTGCTGGCCGGCGTGGCGCTCAACAGCATCTGCGGATCGCTGATCCTGTTCCTGCACAGCTTCGCCAACCTGTCGCAATCGTTCTCGATCGCGCGCTGGCTGATGGGCGGCATCGAGCCGGTGCGGTATGGCACGCTGGCGGTGATCGCATCGATGGCTGGCGCGGTTTGCGCGGTGGTGATCGCGCAAGGCCGCGAATGGAACGCGGTGGCGGCGGGCGAGGAATGGGCCGCGGCGCGGGGGGTGAACGTGCGGCGGCTCACCGTCATCGGCTTTCTGGCCGGATCGTTCCTCACCGGATTGATCACCGCCTTTACCGGACCGGTGGGCTTCATCGGCCTCATCGTGCCGCATGCGCTGCGCCTGCGGCTCGATCCGGATCATCGTTTGCTGCTGCCTTGTTCGTTTTTGGGCGGCGCCGCGTTTTTGGCTTTATGCGACGGCTTTGCCCGCGTAATCGTGGCGCCGGCGGAACTGCCGGTGGGCGTGGTGACGGCGCTGCTGGGCGGGCCGTTTTTCATATGGCTGCTGCGGTCGCGCCGCAAGGTGTTTTGGCTGTGAACCGGGCCGGGTCGCATAGGGCGGGCCGGGTCACATAGGGCGGCCGGGTCGCATAGGGCGGGCCGGGTCACATAGGGAAGGAGACGCAATGGAAAGCCGAACGGATCGAATGAAACGGGATGCGATGGCGTTCTATGACCTGATGTTCAACCAGTGCCAGCCGCGGGATGCGATCGAGCGATACGCCGGGGACACCTACATCCAGCACAACCCTGGCGTGGGCGACGGCCAGCAGGCATTCATCGACTATTTTGAGAAAATGGCCGCCGGCTACCCGGGAAAATGGGTGAAGTTCAAACGGGCGATCGCCGAGAACGATCTCGTCGTCCTCCATTGTCATCAGCACTGGCCGGGCGATCACGACTACGCCGGTATCGACATCTTTCGCTTCGACGGCAGCGGCAAGATCGTCGAACATTGGGATGTGCTGCAGATCATCCCGGATGCCGCGGCCAACGATAACGGCATGTTCTGATATCAGCGGGAAGCCAGCCACTCCGCCGCCACCGCTTCCACCGCGCGATGCTCGCCGTCGACGGCGTAGTTCAACCGCCGCATCGTGTCGTCGCTCATCGTGCCGGCCAGCTCTTCGAGCGCCGCGCGCAATCCGCTCCACCGGTCCAGAGCCGGCGCGCGCACCGCCACCGCCGCGTGATAGGGCGGAAAGTATCCGCGATCGTCGGTGAGCACACGTAGCCGGCGCGCGGCGATCAGGCCGTCGGTGGCCGACGCCGCGATCATGTCCACTCGATCCTGCTCGAGCGCGGCGTAGAGCAACCCCAGATCCATCGCCTTGGGCGCGCCCGCGAGCGGTAGCCCATAGATCTTACGCAGGCCCGCCAGGCCGTCGGGACGCGTTTCGAATTCGTAGCCCACGCCGAGCTTCCAGGGCTTTGCCCTCTTCGCGGCATCGCTCAGGGTCACGATGGCATCCTCGGGCTTGACCACCATTGCGAATGTGTTATTGAAACCGAGCGGCGCCATCCACTCGATGTTCCATCGTTCCCGGTAGGCCGCGCGGACACGATCCTCCACGGCGCGGGCGCCGGCTTCGGCCGGGGCCTTCACCACGTTCAGCAGAGCGGTGCCCGAGTACTCCGGGTACAGGTCGATCTCGCCGCTCACCAGCGCCTGGTGCGCCAATAGCGTGCCGCCGAGGTTCAACTTGCGGTCCACGGGCACTCCGAGCCGCGCCTCGAGATGCTGCGCGAGAATTTCCCCCACGATCAATTGTTCGGTGAAATTCTTGGAGCCCACCGTCAGGCGGCGTTCGCCCCCGCAGCCGCCGATCACGCACGCGAGCGCGGTCAGCGCCCCGGAGAGAATCGCCGTTCGATCCATCCCAGCCCTCCTTCCGCCACCAGCGCCAATGCCGCCGATGGGATCGCGCCGGCCAGAATCTGCGTCGTGTCGAGCGTGGCCACGCCCCGGAAAATGAACGTGCCCAATCCGCCGCCGCCGATCACCGCCGCGATGGTGGCCGTGCCGATGGTGGTGACCGCCGCCACACGGATGCCGGCGAGGATCGTGCGCGCGGCCAAGGGCAGCTCCACGCCGCGCAGCACCTGCCGGTCCGTCATCCCCATCGCGATCGCCGATTCGCGGACGGCGCGGTCCACTTCCAGAATTCCCGTGAGCGTGTTGCGCAGAATCGGCAGCAGCGCGTAAAGCGCCAGCGCGACGATCGCCGTCCGCTTGCCGATGCCCCCGATCCATGGCAGCGGGATCAGGAATCCGAACAGCGCCAGGCTCGGGATGGTCTGGATCACGCCGGCAGCGCTCATTACCCACGGCCGCCAACTTTGCTTGCGCGTGATGGCGATGCCCAATCCCACGCCCGCCACGATGGCGATCGACATCGCCGCGCCTACCATCCATAGATGCTCGAGCGTCGCGCGCGCGATTTGTCCGGCT
Organism: Bryobacteraceae bacterium; assembly: GCA_041394885.1. Lineage (GTDB taxonomy): Bacteria > Acidobacteriota > Terriglobia > Bryobacterales > Bryobacteraceae > DSOI01. Next base: position 8,303 of record JAWKHI010000035.1, read on the forward strand.
AGTCCATGCATGCCTGAAATGCCCGCGCTTCTTCCGATTGGGAGCGCAGAAACTCCCCGGGTGTGGTGGGACCTTCCATCCTTCCGCCGCGCATCAGCCCGATCCGAGTGCCGAGTTTCAGCGCCTCGCGGACGTCGTGGGTGACAAAGAGCACGGTCTTGCGCAAACGCCGCGCCAGAGCGCCGAATTCGTTCTGCAGTTCGGCGCGGGTCACCGGATCCAGCGCGCCGAACGGCTCGTCGAACAGCAGGATCGGCGGGTCTGCCGCGAGCGCGCGCGCCACGCCCACCCGCTGCCGTTCGCCTCCCGACAACTCGCGGGGATAGCGGGAGCCGTAGCGATCCGGATCGAGGTTCACCAGCGACAGCATCTCGCGGACACGCTCGCCGATCCGCGCCGCGGGCCACTGCTCGAGCGCCGCCGGCAGCGCCACATTGCGCGCCACGGTGAAATGCGGGAACAGGCCGCCTTCCTGGATCACGTAGCCAATCCGCCGCCGCAGCCGGATCGGGTCCCATTCCCGCGTCGCGCGCCCCTCCACGCGGACTTCGCCCGACGCGGGATAGAGCATCGCGTTCACCAGCCGCAGAGCGGTGGTCTTTCCCGATCCGCTGCGGCCGAGCAGCACCAGCGTCTCGCCTTCCTCCACGTCCAGGTTCAAACCCGACAGCACCGCGCGTCCGCCGAGCCGAACCTCCACGCCGCGGAAGCCGATGAGCGCGGGCACGGGGTCAGACCACCTCCAGCAGCGCCTCGGCGAAGGGCCATTCCGCGTCTACCCAGTGCTCCCCAAACCGGTACCCGGCGGACTCGGCCAGAGAGCTGAGCCCATCCACGGTGAACTTGTGGCTGGACTCGGTCCAGATCGATTCGCCCTCGGCAAACGCCACCGCGTCGAGCTCGGCGCCCGGAATCGCCACCGTCTGGGCGCCCGTCGACACCAGATGCATCTCCACGCGCTGCTCCACGGCGCGATACCGCGCTTCGTGACGGAAACGGCGCAGATCGAAATCCGCGCCGAGCTCTCGGTTCATGCGCGCCAGCAGGTTGCGATTGAACGCCGCGGTGACGCCCGTGGGGTCATCGTAGGCGGCCAGCAGTTGCCCGGCCGGCTTCACCAGGTCCGCGCCTACCAGCATCGCGTCCCCTTCGCGCAGATATCCGCGGACGCCGCGGAGAAATTCACGCGCGCCCACGCGGTCAAAATTGCCGATGGTGCTGCCCAGAAACAGGACCAGTGCGCGGCCGCCGTTGGACCGGGCTCCGGCGATCGCGCGCAAACCTTCGAAGTAGCTGGCTTCGCGCGGAAACACCTCCACGCCGTCGAGATCCGCCAGTGACCATGCGCATTGCCGCAGCGCTTCTTCGGAGACATCGATGGGATGATACTCGATCGGTCCCGCAACACCGGCGGCTTCCAGGATCGGGCGTGTCTTACGCGCCGTTCCGCTGCCGAGTTCGATCACGTGGGACGGAGTTCCCGCGGCCATCTGGTGCGCGTATCGCTCGATCAGCCGTTCATCGGCGCGCGTCAATCCATATTCGGGCAGGTGCGTAATGGCTTCAAACAGCGCGGTGCCCACCGCGTCGTAGAAGTAAAAGGGAGGGACCGCGCGCTGCGGCGACTTTTGCAAGCCCTCCCGGACGTCGCGGGCGAATCGGCTTAGCACAGACTGTCATAATAGCTCGATAATGCCGCTGACGATTCGACTTCTTTTGCTCGCCGCGCTGGTAGCCACCTTCGCCGGCGCGCAACCATACGACGTGATCCTCCAGGGTGGCCGCGTGATCGACGGGTCCGGCAACGCCTGGTACCGCGCCGACGTCGCCATCGCCGGCGGGCGCGTCGCGGCGATTGGACGCGTGGGGACCGGGGCCAAGCGCGTGATCGACGTGAAGGGCCATTTCGTCACACCCGGTTTCGTCGACATGATGGGCGCCTCGAGCGAGCCGCTGCTCGGCGATCGCCGCGCGGCGGAAAGCAAGCTGCGGCAGGGCATCACCACGATGCTGGCGGGCGAAGGCGGCTCGGTGGCGCCGAGCGAACGGTGGCCGCGGTTCGCGCCCTTCTTCGATGCGCTCGAAGCCAGGGGCATCCCGATCAACGTGGTCCACAACGTCGGCGCGGCGCAGGTAAGGCGGATGGTGCTCGGCGTCGAAAACCGCGCCCCGACGGCGGCGGAACTGGATCGCATGCGCGCTCTCGTCCGGCAAGCCATGGAAGACGGCGCCGTGGGCCTGTCCACCGCGCTGATCTATCCGCCGGGCACATACGCCACCACGGACGAACTGGTGGAACTGGCTAAGGTCGCCGGCCAATTCGGCGGCATCTATCTCACGCACATGCGCAACGAAAGCTTCGGCGTGCTCGACGCCGTCCGCGAATCGATGCACATCGGAGAAGCGGCTGGCGTGCCGGTGCACATCTTCCATCTCAAAGCCGCGGGCGAGGATAACTGGCCGCTGATGCGGAAGGCCGTGGACGCGATACAAACCGCGCGCGACTCCGGCCGCGACGTCACCGCCGACATCTATCCCTACGTGCGCAACGGCATCGGGCTCGGATCGTTCCTCCATCCGCGGCATTACGGCAAGGGCGCGGAGCCGTTTCTGGCCACCCTGAAGGATCCGGCGGTGCGCGCGTCGCTGCGCGACGAAGTCGAATCCACCGGCGATTGGGAGAATTGGTTCCGCCATGTGGGCCGCGACTGGGACAACGTCCTGGTGGCGTCGGTGGGCCCCAAGACCGACAAACGGTTCGAGGGCAAGTCAATCCTCCAGATCGCCCGTATGCGCGACGTCGATGGCTGGACGGCGTTCTTCGATCTGGTGGCGGCGGGCCAGGTGAGCGTGAATCCGCGCAGCATGGACGAAGCCCAGAAGCATCTGGCGCTGCGCACGGAATGGGTGAGCGTCTGTACCGACGCGCCGCCCACGGCGATCGAGAAGGCCACCGGCGCGCACCCCCGGGCGTTCGGAGCCTTTCCTCGCGTGCTTGCAACCTACGTGCACGATGCCAAGGTGCTTTCGTGGGAATCGGCGATCCGCAAGATGTCGTCGCTGGCCGCTAACCGTTTGGGACTCTATGACCGTAGCCGGCTTGCGCCGGGGATGGCCGCCGACCTCGTCGTCATTCATCCGGAAAAGGTCCGCGACATGGCTTCGTTCGAAAACCCGCTTGCGTTTCCCCAGGGGATTCCCTACGTGATGGTGAACGGCGCGCTGGTGATCGACAACAACAAATTCACCGATGCGAATCCGGGGAAAGTGCTGCGGAGGCGGTAGCTACCGCGGCGGCGCCGTCTCTTTCAAGCGCACCACGCGATCCGCGGCGAGTTTGCCGAGCCGGTCCACTTTGCCGGATGGCCAGTGCACCTCCACCGAGTCCACCGCCGGCGCCGCGCCGAGCCCCATGTGGACCCGGTACGGGTTCGTCGCCCCGAAACCCTCGCCGCCCTTCACCTCGCGATACACGGTCAATTTACCCGCGCGCGCCACCACCGCCGCGCCCACCGCGAAGCGGTTGGTTCCCGCACCTTCGAGGTCGAACGCGATCCAATGGCTCGTATTGCCCCTTAGATTGCCGTAGAACGCGTCGCGGGCATGATCGCCTGGGTAATGGCCGCCCAGTTGCGCGAACACGTCCAGGTCGCCATCGGTGTCGATATCGACGAAACAAACTCCATGACCTTTGTTTCCGGGCCGCGCGAACCCCGTCGTCGCCGTGATGTCGGAAAACGTCCCGTCGCCGTTGTTGCGAAAGAACCGGTTCGGCTCGAGCCGTGTCATCTGCGGATCGCCCGTGCCGAAATAAAAATCGACGAACCCGTCGTTATCGAGATCGGCCACGCCGGCGCCCATCACGCCCATCGGAGGAGTGAGCCGCGCCTCAACCGTGACGTCGGTGAAGACGCCGTCGTGGTTGTTGCGATAGAGGCGCACGCTGTCGGGATGGACGCGGGTGAAGTCGAAGCCGGCTTTCAATCCCTCGAGAACGGCGTCCCACGGCGCGAGGCTCGTCACAAGCAGATCCGGCCAAGCGTCGTTGTCATAGTCGGTGAAGAAGGCCACGTAGCCGTTGTGCGGCCCTTGCGCGACGCCTGCCTTGGCCGTTACGTCCAGGAACCGGAAGCCGCCCTCGTTGCGATAGAGGCGGTTGGGCGCGCCTCCGAGCCCGTTCACGAACAGATCGAGGTCGCCATCGCGATCGTAATCGCCCAGCGCCACGCCGATCGCGCCCCAGGAAGCCGGCTCGCGCAATCCGGCCTCGGCGGTGGCCTTCACGAACTTTCCCGCGTCGTTACGGTACAACTGCGGCGTTGACCCGTCTTTCAACACGCCGTTGGCCACCACCAGATCGAGATCGCCGTCGTTGTCGAGGTCGCCCCACAGGGAGACGAAGCCGGACCCCGCGTCGGCCGCGCCGCTCTCCTTCGAGATGTCCACGAAGCCCGTGGGCGTGTTGCGGTACAGCCGGTTGGCCATCGGCCCGCTCCAGCCGTTGAGCGCCAGGTACAGGTCCAGCCGGCCGTCGCCGTCCACATCCACCAGATTCATGCTGTAGCCGGAAGGAACGTTGCCGAGGCCCACTTCGCCGGTCACTTCGCGGAAACGCCCGCCTTCGTTGCGGTAGGCGCCAAGGAAAGTTCCGCTGCCGGACAGGAACAGATCCGGACGGCCATCGCCGTCGTAGTCGCCCACCGCGCAGGTGCCGTTGCCATCCAGCCGGTCCACGCCCATCGCCGGGGCCATGTCCTGAAACGCGATTTGCGGCGCGCTCTTTTTCGGCGGCACTGGAAACCGCATGGCAGCCGGCAACTCGATGGCGGCGTCTTTCCAGGCTTCGATGGCGATGTGCAGCAGCCATTGATTCTCGGCGCTGGGGTCGCGGCCGGCCAGACGGTAAAACGTGCGCGCCGCCTCCGCCATGTTTCCCATCCGGAATTGCGCCGCGCCGGTCTCACGCATGATTTCGGCGCTCATGGCCTCATTGGCCGGCCGCGAAAGCGCCCGCTCCAGATACCGCACCGCGCCCGGAAAGTCGCCGCGGCGGGATAGGGTCCGGCCCAGTTGATAGAAGCCGAGCGCTTCTTCGTTGCTGTAGGGGACCGAGGAATCGATCACGCGATCGAGCAGCGCGATGGACCGGTCGAGCCCCAGCAGCGGATCATGCGGCACGCGGTGGGCGGATTCCGCGCTGAAGCGCACTTCGCCCGACAGCCAATCGGTCAGGCTCAGCAGGTATTCGTTGGCCGAGGGTTGCAGTTCCGCCACGCGCGCGGCGAGCTTATAGGCGAGGTCCGGGTCATAGTAGAGCAGTTCGGCGCGCGCATGCAGCACCGCTTTTGATTTCAGCGCCGGGATGTGGTCGCCGTTGCGCTCGATGGCATTGCCCAGCGCCTCCATGGCCAGGGCGAGCGCGGTGCGCTGCTGCGCGGGGTCACGGCGCTCGTGAAAGTCGATCAGGTACGATCGCGCGAGTTGATAGTAGAGCTCGGCATCGCGCGGAGATTTTTCGAGCAATGGGCGCAGAATCGCGCGCGCCGCCCCGGTCTTGCTGTCGCGCAGCAGATCCAATGCGGCGCCAAGCGGCTGGGGGCCGGATGGCTGGGCCGCCAACATCGCCGTCAGGAGCGCAAAAGCCGCCACTCGCATCGATTTTCCGAGCATAGCGGAATTGAAACGGCTCCGTCATTCCGCGTTGCCTGAAAACGAGGAATAATAGTTCACTATGCGTGTTCTAGCCTTCTTTCTCGTCCTGGCCGCCGTTTCGTCCGGCCAGAAGCCGCAACCGGTGGACGGCGGTTACTTCCTGCCCAACGGCTGGCGGATCACGCCCGCCGGCAAGCCGATCCCCACCGAGGACATGGTGCTCAACCTGGTGGTCTCGCCCGACGGCAAGGCCGTCATCGCGAGCCACGGCGGATTCAACCCGCACGGGCTGGTGGTGATCGACGCGGCCAAGGGCGACGCCATTCAGCGCATTCCGCTCAAGGCCGCCTGGTTCGGTCTCGCCTGGAATCCGGCCGGCAACAGGCTGTTCGTCTCCGGCGGCAATCAGCAGAGCCGCCGCGATCCCGCGCGCGCGCCGATCTATGTCTTCGGCTACGCCAATGGCAGGCTCTCGGATAAGCCCGCCGCCACGCTCGAGGAAACCGTTCCCCTCGAAGAGATCTATTGGTCCGGCTTGGCGCACCATCCCAAGAAAGACCTGCTCTACGCCGCCAATCGCGGATTGTCGCCCAACGCCGGCAACGTCGCCGTCTTCGACACCGCGTCCTCGAAGCTGATCACCCGCATCCCGGTGCAGGCGAGCCCGTACGACGTGGTGATCTCCGCCGACGGCGCCACCGTCTATGTCTCCAACTGGGGCAGTGACTCGGTGAGCGTAATCGATACGGCCACCAATCGCGTCACCGGCACGATTGAGGTGGGCGATAGTCCGAACGATCTGGAACTCGGCCCCGACGGCCGCCTGTTCGTCTCTTGCGCTAACGACAATACCGTGGTGGTGGTGGATACGGCCAAGCGCCGCGCCGTGGAACGCATCACGGTGTCCCTGTTCCCGCGTGCTCCGGAAGGCACCACTCCCAATGCGCTGCATCTCGATCGCGCCACTAAGACCCTATTCGTCGCCAACGCCGACAACAACGCCATCGCCGTGGCGCGCGTGGCCGAGGCCGGCGAAAGCGAAGTGATCGGCTTCATTCCCGCCGGCTGGTATCCCTCGGCGCTCGCCATCGCGGGCGGCCGCGAATCCACCCTCTACATCGGCAACAGCAAGGGCATGGGCTCCTACGCCAACCCGCGCGGACCCCATTCGCCGCTCCCTCCCGGCGACGAAGGCAACGGATCCGTCAAGAGCCTCCAGAAAGGCAGCATCAACATCCTCAGCCTCGCCAATCTCAAGAAGCAGATCGGGCCGTGGACCCGGCAGGTGTACGCCAACGTCCCCTACAACGATGACCTTCTGGCCAACGCCAAGCCGCCCTCGGCCCCGAGCGTGGTGCCCCGCGAAGTAGGCGCCGGTTCGCCCATCCGCCACGTGATCTACATCATCAAGGAGAACCGCACCTACGATCAGGTGCTCGGCGACATCCCCAAGGGCAATGGCGACCCTCGGCTCACCATCTTCGGACGCGAGGTCACGCCCAATCACCATCGCCTGGCCGAGGAATTCGTGCTGCTCGACAACCTCTACTGCGACGGCGAGGTGAGCGTCGACGGCCACTCCTGGTCCAACTCTGCCTACGCCACCGACTACAACGAGAAGAATTGGCCGCCCCAATACGGAGGACACAGCAACCGCGGCGGTATGTCGGAAGCCTACGTTCCCGCCGCCGGACAGATGTGGGATCTCGCGAAAAAGAAGGGGCTCACCTACCGCAGCTACGGCGAATACGCCACCCGGGCGAGCGACGGCACCACCATGGAAGCGTCGCCCGGCGTGGGCGGCTTGCTCGGCCACGTCGCGCCCGGATACAAGCTGCCCGGCATGCGCGACACCGACAACGCCAGGGAATTCATCCGCGAGTTCGACGAGTACGAGCGCAACTACGACAGCGCCGATCCCAACAAGCGCCTGCCCAACTACATCGTGATGAGCCTGCCGGAGAATCACACGCGAGGCACTGCCCCGGGGCAGAACACGCCGCGCGCCATGGTGGCGAGCAATGACTATGCCGTCGGCATGATCGCCGATCGCGTGTCCCACTCCCGTTACTGGCCCGAAACCGCGATCTTCGTCATCGAAGACGACGCGCAGGATGGCAGTGACCATGTCGACGCCCGGCGCACCGTCGGGCTCGTCATCAGCCCCTATACCAAGCGCGGGTTCCTCGATAGCACGCTCTACACCACGTCCTCGATGCTGCGCACCATCGAACTGCTGCTGGGTCTTCCTCCGATGAGCCAGTTCGACGCCGCCGCCACGCCCATGTACAACGCCCTATCCGCCACGCCGGACCCCACGCCCTATACGCACTCCAAGCCCGCGCTCGACATGGACGAGAAGAACACTGTCACCGCCTGGGGCGCGCGCGAGTCGCTCGAGATGGACTTCTCCGACGTCGATCTGGCTCCCATGTTCGCGCTCAACGAAATCATCTGGAAATCAGTGAAAGGCGCCGATTCCCCCATGCCTCTCCCCGTTCACCGGTTCTGGTTCCCCGGCCAGCGCTGACCCTCACTCGCCCCCAAAGCGCCGGGCCCGCGCCAAGCCGGCCCGGGCACGAAATACCACTGCTCCAATAAAAAACGGCCCCGATACCTCGGGGCCGGTGTTGACTGCGTTCACCGCGTTCGCACCCGATGCCGGGTGCTCGTCTGGAAGCTGTTACTTCTTCTTCTTCGCGGCGGCTTTCTTCTTGGCCGGAGCTTTCTTCGCGGCGGCTTTCTTCGCCGGAGCTTTCTTCGCGGCCTTCTTGGTTGCGTACTTCATTGATTCATTCTCCCTAACATCAAAATTTTTGCGATCTCTTGCGTGAGACCGCAGCGTGATTCATATATAAGGTGATCCGCAGCGAATGTCAAGAGAAATTTTTCGAGTACGCCATCGCTTGTCATCCACACGCGCGGATGAACATCGAAAAAACGTACACTGCTAAAATTGTTTTATGCCTCGCGGCCCTTCTACAACGTGTTTTTCGCCGCGTTCATCGCGTGCGCCCCGGATGCGGACCTTGCCCGTTGCCGTTTTCGCCGCGATCGTTTTTCTCTGCTTTTCCGCCTGCGGATCACGCCGCTCCAAGGTCGTGGTTCCTCGCATCGGATCCTCCCAACGCGGCATCGCCAGTTGGTATGGACCCGGTTATCATGGACGCCCCACCGCCAGCGGCGAGATCTACGATATGGACCGGTGGACCGCCGCTCATCAACGATTCGCTTTCGGCACCGAGGTTCGCGTGCAGAACCTCGACAACGGAAAAACAACCAAGGTGCGCATCAACGATCGAGGACCTTTCAAGAAAGGACGCATCATCGATCTTTCCCGCGCCGCGGCCAAGGATCTTGACATGATCCGGCCCGGTACCGCGCGCGTCCGTCTGGTGATCACCGCCGTGCCCTGAGCGAGCTTCATCCGGCCAGCGAGGAAAGCGTCTTTACCCCCGGGAAGGGGCATCCACAAACTGTCCGAACGCTTTCCACAGGCTTTCCACAGCGTTACCCTGTTCGGGAACAAAGTACTAGAACGTTTCCCCTACAGGGGTACAGTGTTCCTTCAAGCGACCTACGTCGATACCCCGATCTGGTTCTTGTACTTGGTGCGCGATTAGCGGTAGATTTTGAGAACGGTAGTCGCACTACACAAATAGAGAGAGGGATCGAACGATGCGGCTAACCAGGGTTTGCGGTTTTCGTCGTAGTGATAAGCCGTCCGAACCCACTACAGTGGAGGAAATCAAGACACTCGAATGAACGGAGCTACGACTGCAGCACCGCTCATGGTTGGCACTTCTACGCGCACCCAACAGGTTCTACGCAACGTGGAAAAGGTTGCGCGCGGCCGGTGGCCCGTCCTTATCTTGGGGGAGACGGGAACCGGCAAGGAGGTGGTGGCCAGGAGCGTATATCACGCCTCTCCGGACGGACCTTTCGTCACCATCGATTGCTCCAGCCTCGTCGGGCCGCTGCTCGAGAGCGAACTGTTCGGCCACGCCAAGGGCGCCTTCACCGGCGCGATTGGCGCGAAGCTGGGCTTGATCGAGATGGCCAACGGCGGCACCGCGTTCTTCGATGAGGTCGGCGAACTGCCGCTGGACCTTCAAGCCAAGCTGCTGCGTGTGTTGCAGGAGAAGGAGTTCCGCCCCGTCGGCTCGGTCGGCTCCCGCCGCTCCGATTTCCGCATTATCGCCGCCACCAACCGCGATCTGCTCAAGGAGGTGGATCGAGGCAACTTCAGGCGGGATCTGTACTACCGCCTCAACGTCGTCACCATCAAGCTGGCTCCGCTCCGGGACCGGAGAGACGACATCCCAGCCTTGGCCGAGCACTTTCTTGCCCGCTACAGCCGCGGGCACAAGCTTAGCACCGAGGTGATCGACGCCTTCCTCGCCTATGACTGGCCCGGCAACGTACGCGAACTCGAAAACTGCGTGCAACAGATGGTGGCGATCAACACCGGCCCCCTGCTCCACTCGGCCGACATGCCCACCACGGTGCAGAACTTCGTCCATGCCAGGCGGGGACACGCCCTCGCGCACGCGGTGGGCGCCATCGCACCGGCGCCATCCAATGGAGCGAACTCCTCTGGACGCATCCCGCCCCAATCGGAAGACGCCAACGCCATACTACCCCTGCATGAGGTGGAAAAACAGCACATCCAGCGGGCCTTGCGCGCCGCCGGTGGGGACCGCAGCCGTGCTGCCTACATGCTCCAAATCGGACGCACCACTCTCTACCGGAAGATCAAGGAATACGATATCGCCGGTTAACGCGCCCGGCGCCTCTCCCCCGCCCCTCCCTCGGCCCCCTTCGACGACCTCTTCTTCGATTGAGAATCCGCGCCGCCTCGCCGCACTAACCCTGCGAGGACCCGGTGAACGAAACCGCCCACCACATACTCGTCGTCGAAAGCGATCTCGAACAGGTGCACCTGCTGGAGGAAGCCTTTACCGAAAGGGCGGAACTACGGTCGAGCGGCGTGTTCGCTCCCCTGTTTGTCCGCGACTACGCCCTGGACCTCCCCGATGCCACAGCGGCGCTCCAAGCCGGCCGTTTCGACGCCGTGCTGCTCGACATGCTGACCGTGGACGGCGCCGAGTCCTTTTCGCGGCTCCAGACCTTGTCGCCCGACAGCCCTTTCGTCGCTCTCGTTCCAATGGCCGAGGAAGCGCTCGGAGTCCGTCTGGTGCGGATGGGCGCTCAGGATTACCTGATCCGCGAGGAGATCGACTGTATGCCGCTCGCTCGCGCCCTGCGCGCGGCCATCGAGCGCCATGGCCTGTGGAGGGCCGTGCAGGCCACCGCGCTCACCGACAGTCTTACCGGTCTCTACAATCGCCGCGGCTTCCTTGGCGCCCTGCGGCGCGACGGCATGCTCGCCGCCCGCCTGGGGCTTCCATTCACCCTCACGTTTTACGACGGCCGCGGCGTCGACGGCCGTAGCTCCGAACCCCAGTCCCGCGACTTGCGTCTACTCCAAGCCGCCGATCTGCTCCGCCGCGGCCTGCCGGAAGACTCCCTCGCCGGCCGCTGGGACGAGGACCGGCTCGCCGTCGCCTGCTTCGGCGAGGGACACGGCCGCCCTTTCCCTCTCGCCAGTCTCGGCTTCAACGCCACCACCGTCGACACGCCCTCGGGAGCCTCCTCCATCGATCAACTCGTCGAAGCCGCCGAGCAACTCCTGTGCCACAATGGGCAGTTTGAGAGTTGCGCTGGACGCCACCCATAGCCTCGGCGATCGGCTCACCGGCGTCGGAGTCTATTCCCGCGAGATCCTGCACGGTCTGGCAAGGGACCCGTCTCTCGAAACGGTGTGGTGCTATCGTCCCCATCGCTTTTTCCGTTCCTTTCGCGACACGCTCGCTCCGCGCGCCCGCCGCCGTCCGCTGTTTCAATCCGGCTTTGGGCTGCCGCGGTGCGACCTTTTTCACGGGCTGAACCAGCGTCTGCCCCACTCGCTCTCCCACATTCCCGCCGTCGTCACCTTTCACGATTTGTTCGTTCTCACCGGCGAATACTCCACGCCCGAGTTTCGCGCCCGCTTCGCTGCCCAGGCCCGCGACGCCGCCGCGCGCGCCTTCTGCGTGATCGCCGTCTCCCGGTTCACGGGTGACCAGGTGCGGGACCTTCTCCACGTGGAACCCTCCCGCATCCACGTCGTCCATCACGGCGTACGTGCGCCGGCTCCGCCGGCTGCCGCCGTGACCCGCCAGCCGCTGATTCTGTCGGTGGGCGCGATCCAAAAGCGGAAGAACACTCTGCGGCTGGTGGAAGCCTTCGAGCGGACACGTCCTGGATGGCGGCTGGTGCTCGCCGGATCGTGCGACGGCTTCGAGGCGCAGCCCGTGCTCGAGCGAATCGCCCGCAGCCCGCGCCGCGCCGACATCGAAATCACGGGATGGGTCGGCGACGCCGTGCTCGACGATCTCTACGCCAGCGCGAGCGTATTCGCCTTCCCGTCCCTCGACGAAGGGTTCGGCATGCCCGTACTCGACGCGATGTCGCGCGGCGTCGCCGTCGTCACCTCGAACTGCTCCGCGCTGCCGGAAGTGGCCGGGGACGCGGCCATGCTGGTGGATCCCCTCGACACCGATTCGATCGCCCACGGATTGTCCCTGCTGATGGACGATACCGGATGCAGGGAAGACCTGGCGCGCCGAGGCTTGTCGCGCTGCCAGGCCTTCTCCTGGGAAAAGGCCGTGAGCGAAACCAGCGACGTCTATCGCCGGACCATCTAGCTCCAAAAACTCCTCCCGAAACCTCTCCTCCCGAAACCTCTTCCCAAGCGCGTCCGGTTGTGATAGCTTGGGTGCAATTCCATTTAGGGGTCACTCAATGAGCTTTCGATATGCGTGTCTGCTTTCGACGCTGCTAGCCGCTATGCCGGCGTTGGCTCAATCCACCGGCCAGATCCTCGGCGACGTTGAGGATAGTTCGGGCGCCGTCATGCCCGCCACCTCGGTCCGCGCGGTGAATACGCGCACGGGTCTTGTCTTCAATACCCAGTCTGACCAGGGTGGACGCTTCCACTTCTCGCGCCTTCCCGTCGGTGAGTATCGCGTGGAGGCCTCCAAGGAAGGCTTTCGCCAGTTCATTTCGGAATCGTTCCGGCTGGACGCCGATCAGAGCCGTGAAGTAGCGGTGCGGCTGGAACTGGGCGCCACCTCGGAATCGGTAACCGTAACCGGTGCGGTGGCCCAGGTGGACACCGTCAGCGCCACCATCCGCGAGGTGGTGGACGAGAAGCGGATCTCCGAGTTACCGCTGAACGGCCGCAACCCGCTCCAGTTGGTGATGCTGGTGCCCGGCGCCGTTTCCGCCCCCGGGGGCGGCACGCTCAACCGCAACGACGGTATCGCCGTCAACGGCGGACGCGGCACCTCCACCAACTACATGCTCGATGGCGGCGACAACAACGATCCGCAGCAGAACGTGGCCGCCGTGGTGCCTAACCCCGACGCGCTCGAGGAATTCAGCGTCCAGACTAACAACTTCAGCGCCGAGTATGGGCGCAATTCCGGCGCGGTAGTGAACGCGGTCACCAAGTCCGGCACCAATCAACTCCACGGCTCGCTGTGGGAGTTCCTCCGCAACGACACGCTCGACGCCCGCAGCTATTTCGGAATCACCAAAAGCAAGCTGCGCCGCAATCAGTTCGGCGGCGCGGTGGGCGGGCCGATCATCCGCAACAAGGCGTTCTTTTTCGGGTCCTACGAAGGCGTCCGCCAGCGCACCGGCACCACGCGATCGAATCTCGTTGTACCCACCGCCGCCGAGCGCCGCGGCGATTTTTCCTCGTCGTCGGTACGCCCCCGCGATCCGCTCACCACCCAGCCGTTCCCTGGCTCCTTGATCCCGGCCACCCGCTTCGATCCTGCCTCGCTGAAGTTCCTGGATGCCCTCCAGGTTCCCGAAGCCAACGCCTCCGGAAGCCGCTACGTATTCAATCCGCCGGAATCCACCGATTCCAATCAGGCGCTGGGCCGCGTGGATTACGCCGTCACAGACAGCCAGCGCCTCAGCGGACGCTTCTTCCGTACCACCGCCCAGGACTTGGCCGTGGCGGGCTTGCCCGTGCTCCAGTCCGAGGTCGCCTTCCGCACCTGGAACGTCACGGGCCAACACACCTGGACTTTGTCGCCCACCTTCCTGCTCGTCTCGCAGTACACCTGGAACAAGTCTTTGATCGATCGCGGTCCGCTGCCGTTCGGTTCCGATGCCGGTATCGGCTATCGGGACTTCGGCGTCAACGTCAATCGCGGCGGCGCCGACGCCCTAGGCAAGGTGCTCGTTCCGCACTATCGCGGCCAGGTGAACGGATTCTGGAATTTGAACCAGGACAATCTGGTGCTCATTGACCGTCCGACGCATCAGTTTCTCGAAAATGCTACGTGGACACGCGGCGGCCACCTGCTCAAGTTCGGCGGCGAATACCGTTGGTCCAAGAGCGACCGTGTAACCGCCAACGGCGTCGATCCTCAGTTCAATTTCAATGGCCAGTTCACCGGCAGCTCCTTTGCGGACTTTCTGATCGGACGCCCGCTCAACTTCACCCAGGGCTCGGTTCGCATCAATCAGATCCGCGCCCAGACCTTCTCCCTCTACCTGCAAGACGACTGGCGCGTCACCTCACGGCTCACCCTCAACTTCGGCTTGCGCTACGAACCGCAGTTCCCGTTCTACTCGGCGGCCAACGAACTCACCCTGTTTCGTCCCGGCCAGCAATCCACCGTGTTCCCGTCCGCGCCGCTAGGCATGGTCTACCAGGATGACGCCGGCGTTCCCCGGGGCGGCACCGGCAGCGACCTCAATAACCTCGCGCCGCGTATCGGCTTCGCCTGGAGCCCCACCGCCGGCGGCAAGACGAGTATCCGCGGCGCCTACGGTTTCTTTTACGACATACCGCGCTTCCACGAGTTGAGCCACTTCGTAAACTCGCCGCCTTATTCCCTGCAGATCACCGTGAATCAGCCGCGCAGCTTCAGCGATCCTTATGCCGGCCAGGTGAATCCGTTCCCCTACGCGCCGCCGGCCACCGATGCCGAGCGCGCCGCCTACCGGTTCCTGCGTCCCGTGACGGTGGGCCTCAGCGTCGATCCCTTCTTCGCCGCGCCCTATGTGCAGCAATGGAATTTCAACATTCAGCGCGAAGTGGCGCCCGGATATGTCCTTACGGCCGGCTACCTCGGCTCCAAAGGCACCCGGCTGCCGATCCGCCGTGAACTCAACCCCGCGCTCTTCCGGGCCGGCGCTACCGTCGGCAACATCCCCGCGCGGCGTATTTACGGCCCTGAATTCGCGAGTATCATCAGTTACGAGAATGTGATCAATTCCACTTACAATGCTCTCCAGTTCACACTGAACAAACGATTCTCCGGAGGCTTCACGTTGCTCGCCAGTTACAACTGGTCGAAATCGATCGACGGCATGTCGATCGACGTCGATGGCTTCAACGGGCAAGATACGATGAACCTGCGCGCCGATAAGGCGCTGTCGGACTACGACGTCCGGCACCGGATGGTCGCTTCCTTCTTGTGGGAAGTTCCCGGTCCCAAGGTGGGCGTGGGCAAGTGGATCCTCGGCGGTTGGCAAACCAACGGTATCTTTATCGCCCAGGCCGGCCGCCCGTTCACGGTGACTTCCGGACGCGACGTCGCCCTTTCCGGCACCGGGACCCAAAGGCCCAACGTCACCGGTGACCCCCGATTGGATGGCGGCCGCTCCCGCGACGAACTGATGGCCCGCTATTTCGATCCGTCGGTTTTCGTGCTGCCTAACGCGGGCAGCTACGGCAATGCCGGCCGCAACTTGTTGGTTGGGCCCGGAGACTGGAATCTCGACTTTGCCCTATTCAAGCGATTCCAGATCAAGGAGCGGGCGCAGCTTCAGTTCCGCTGGGAGATGTTCAACGCGTTCAATCACGCCAATCTGAACAACCCGCGCAGCAACATCGGCGCCGCACGGCCGGGGCAGATCGATACCACCTCTGGTCCGCGAATCATGCAGATGGGCTTGCGGATGACGTTCTGATGGCCTACGCCGCGGCGTCGGCAGTGTCGCCGTAGTGTTGCCGAAGCCGCTCGAGTTCCGTCTTCAACTCCGCGGTAACCGTACCGGCGCTTGGCTGGCCGTAAATGTTATTCAGCTCGTTGGGGTCCGCCGTAAGATCGAATAGTTCCCAGTAGTCGCCTTCCGAGTAGTAATGAATCAGCTTGTGCGTGGCGGTGCGGACACCCCGGTGCGGGCCGATCCGGTGCGGCGTGAAGTACTGGAAGCTCGGGTCCGCCATCGCCTCCTTGCCCTTCCCGGAAAGGACCCACGAGTTTTCGTAGTAGGAGTAGTAAATCGATTGCCGCCAGTCGGCCGGGACCGCCCCTTCGATCACCGGACGGAGGCTTCGTCCCTGCATCGTACCCGGCGCGGGGACGCCGGCGTAGTCGAGAATCGTCGGCGCGATATCGATGTTCATCGCCATCGCTTCCGGCACGTGGCCGCGTTTTCCGCCCGGAGCGCGCACCATCAGCGGTACCCGCAGCGACGGTTCGTACATGAAGCGCTTGTCGTACCAGCCATGGTCGCCCACGAAGAAGCCGTTGTCGGAAGTGTAGATGATCAGCGTGTCGTCGGTGAGTTTGCGCTCGTCGAGCAAGCCCAACACGCGGCCCAGGTTCTCGTCCACGGCATTGATCGAGCCGTAGTAGTCATGCACGAACCGTTGGTACACCCATTTCTTTTTCTCGGCCGGGGAGAGCTTCGGCGGCAGATCTTTATAGTCGCCCGCCACGGAAACGTCGAAGCGCATGTCTTCCGCCTCGCGAGCCACGCGCCGCGTGGCGTAGTCGTCATTGAACGTCTCCGGGTAGGGGATCTCGGTCCCCTTGAGCAGATCTTTGAGCCGCTCGGGCGGCAGGAACGGACGGTGCGGCGCTTTGTGCTGATACACCAGGCAGAAGGGTTTTTCCGATTCCTGCTTCAGGAAGTCCAGCGCCAGATCCGTGGTGATGTCGGTGGCGTAGCCCGGGATCTTACGGCGCTTGCCGTTATCGATGAAGTCGGGGTCGAAATAGAGACCCTGCCCGGGAAGCACGCACCAGGTGTCGAACCCAACCGGATCGTGACTCAGGTGCCATTTGCCCACCATTCCGGTGCGATACCCGGCCTTCTGCAGGATCTGCGGATAGGTGGGAATGTTCGGATCCATCTTCTCGACCGCGTTCTTCGATTCCGAGTTGCCGCGGATACCATGCACGTGCGAGTAGGCGCCCGATAACACAGTGGCCCGGCCCGGGGCGCACAGCGAGTTGGTCACGAAGGCATTGGTGAACCGGGCCCCTTCGCCGGCCAGCCGATCCATGTGCGGCGTCGTCACCAGTTTGTTGCCGTAGCAGCCGAGGTGGGGCACGGCGTGATCGTCGGTCATCACGAACAAGATGTTGGGGCGCTTACGGGCGGCGCCGGTCCGCACGATGCCGCCGCCAGGGCGAGCGCGATCGTAGAGCCCGCCATGAGTAATGGACATACCGGCTATGGTATCCGATCCCGTAGGGGAATAAAGACGGAGGCCGAATGGATTTACAGGCTGGAGGCCCGTCCGGACTTGACAACGTCCCGCAAAAGACGCACTTCGGTACAGATCCAGCGGCACAGATCAAGCGAATGCCATGAGCACCCGTCCGCAGCATCTCTGGCGATCGATCGCCGCAGCCGCCCTGGCTGCGGTGATCTGGTCGGTTGGCGCCAGCGCGCCCGCTCAAAACAAACCGCACATCGTCGGCCCCATGCCTGCCAAAGACGGCGAGACCTGCGTGGTGTGCAATTCGCGTGTGTCCAAAGACGACCTCGCTTACGTGATCGACGGTCAGCGGGTGGCCGTGATGCGGGCCATGGAGGCTGATCTGTTGGCCAACCCGCTCGAATATGTCACCAAGTTCAGGCCCGAAGGAATGATTTTTTCCAACCAGCAGAGCAAGCGCGAGTCGGGCGCGTTTTTCTGGGGTGGCGTGCTCGTGCTGGCCGGGCTGATGTTCGGCGGCGCATGCGCGCACATGGCTGTCGAAAAGGGGCTGTCGGCGGCGATGGTTCGCGATGGGGCTTCCTCTTTCCGCGCCCGCCACGCTCGCCCTCGCCTTGAAGTCGCCCGCCATCGGCAGCACCGTACCGTCCGGATTGCCAAGCCTCCCGGAAAACCACGGCCACGCGCCCCGGTTGCGGCGCCCCCAATCATCCTTCGGCCGATGCCTGCTCCTCGCAGATCCAGCCGACGCCCACCGTATCTTCGTAGAGGTGCATGCGGCGAAGAATTAGCCGCCATGCCCGGAACCGTTATCCAAACCCTGCAGGCGATCCTCGACAGTTCCAATCCCGGTGGCCGGGCGCCTCGTGGTGGACTCCAATCTCGAAAGTAAGCCGTCCGTGGACTCTTTCGTCATCGGCGATTTGTCCGGCGCTCCTGGTGGTGAAACTCGCCGCTGAGCACGGCTACCGTGTGGCCAACTACTGCCGCGCTGCCCGGTGCCAAATCGAACGAAGAGGGTGTTTGGGACGTTGTGGTCGCCGGGGCGGGCGCCTCCGGCCTGAACGCCGCGCTCGAGTTGCAGCAGTGCTGGCCTGCGCGTACTGGTGCTCGAAGAGTCAGCGATCGCCAACACGATCAGGATTTCCTCGAGGGCAAATGGGCTTTACGCGGAGCCGGACATTCAAAACCCGCTAGTGGGAAGTTATGGCTCGATTATGCGCGCGCAAGGAAGATCTGCTTGCCCGTTGGCATCAGATTGTCCGCGATAACAAGCTCGACGTTCGCACCGAAGAGGGTGTGGAGTCTCTCACGAAGCGCAAAGGACGGCGGTTTCGACGTCAACATCGCTAAGGTATGCCCACAGGACCTGCCGCGTTATTCTGGCCACTGGGCAGCGTGAAACCCGCGCTTCGGGTGCCCGGCGATGACCGGCCCAATGTGTATCACCGCTCTACAGCCCGGGCCACTACCGCGATGAGCGGATTCTCGTGGTGGTGAGGTGGCGAGCGCCGTGAGGCGGCTCTCGCGCTGGCGGAGCGCAACAAGGACGCTCTCCCTACCGCGGATCGTCCTTCAGCCGCTTGTTCGGTGACGTTTGCGCGGCCGCTCGAGGAAGCGCGCGCGGCCGGCCGTATCGAAGTCATCTTCGATTCCCAGGTAACTTCGTTCGGTGAGCGAACTTACTCGCTCCAGACGAAGGACGGTGTCGCCCAGCGGCCCTACGATCACGCCTTCGTGCTGGTGGGAGCCGAATTGCCCACGGCGTTTCTCGAGTCCATGGGTATCCGGCTGGAGAACGAGTGGAACGGCAGCCCATGGGTCGGTCTGCTGGCGCTGGCGCTGGCGATGTTCGGGCTCTGGGTGTTCGGCGGCAAGACGGGGCAGGCGTCTTTGGGGGGCCTGCAATGGGCCGGCGGTGTTGCGGCCGCGATGGGCATCGGCGCCATGGCCGCGGCCGGTTTGCGCGGCAACCGCTACGCATGGCTGACCCTCTCATTCCTGATCTGTTACACCATTTACGGCGCGAAGATGGGAACCGGCTTCGAGTTCTGGCCCTACAAAGGATGGGGTTACAAAGCATTCTCGTTCCTTGACCGCCCCATGTCTTTCTGGTACACGGTGGCTTACACGCTGCTCATGACCGGATTCGGTCTTCAGGCGATGAAGCGCTGGGGAGTCGATCGCCAGGACCGCTTCCAGGTCTGGCGTTACACCAGCCTGCTCGGTTTTCAATGGATTTTCTTCTTTCTGATCCCTGAGTTCTTGTTTCAATACGCGGTGAGATACCAGTGGGTGGGGGAACGCCTGGCGAGCGACCCGGTGTTCGCCGATCAGGCGTGGCGCTCCTACGGGATTGTCTATGCGTGGCCGCTATTCTTTTACACCTTCTTCGGGTCGCCGCATCAGATCTGGATCGTCTGGGGAGTGGTGCTCAGCTTCCTCCTGATCCCGATTCTGACCCTATTTCATGGCAAACGGTATTGCTCCTGGATCTGCGGCTGCGGCGGGCTGGCGGAGACACTCGGTGACCGCTGGAGGCACAACGCGCCAAAGGGTAAGGCCAGTCTCCGCTGGGAAGCGATGAATTGGCTGGTGCTGGGAGCGGCCGCGGTGATCACCGTGATGGTTCTACTCAAGGATACGGTAGAGTTATTTCGCGCCACCCACGGCGACGCGCTCGTCTGGTACCGCCTCATCGCCGACGTATGGCTGGTGGGGATCATTCCCGTTACGCTGTATCCGTTCTTGGGCGGCAAGGTGTGGTGCCGCTACTGGTGTCCACTGGCCAAACTGATGCACGTCTATAGCGCGGTATTCACGCGCATCAAGACAAGCCGTTTCGCCATTCATTCCAACGATAAGTGCATCGCGTGCGGGGAATGTTCCCGTAACTGCCAGGTCGGCATTGACGTGATGAGTTTCGCGCTGAAGCAGCAGGTTCTCGACAACGGCAACACTTCTTGCATCGGCTGCGGCATCTGCGTTTCCGTGTGCCCCATGGATGTGCTGTCGTTTCAGGCCGAGGTCGCCCCGGCCAAGTTGGTGCAGATTCAACCGGTAAAGGTCGCCTGAATGAAAGTCCTCCTTTTTCTCCTGTCCTCCGCCGCCCTGTTGGCGGAAACTTATACCATCCAGCCGCAGCCCGGTTCGGACTTCCGTCTCTACATACACAAGACGGGGCCCATCATGGGCGGCAAGAAACATGACTTCCTGTTCGAACGTTACCAGGGTAAGCTCGATTATGACGCAGGTGCGCCGGAAAAATCGCGCGTGGACCTGACCATCGACACCGCCTCGGTCGTGGTGAAAGACGATTGGGTGAAGCAGTCCCAACTGAAGGATATCCACGACGAAGCGGTGGGAAACAACGGTCTCCAAGCGAGTAAGCATCCACGGATGCGCTTCGTCTCCACTACCATCGAGAAGAAGCCCGACGGGACCTTTACCGCGCGCGGCACGCTCACCATTCGCGGAATCGACAAACCCGCGGAAGTGGCCGTCACACTCGCCGCCCAAGCCGAACGGCTCACGCTCACCGGCAGCGCGACGGTGAAGCTCACCGACTATGGAATCAAGCCGCCCAAAGCGGCGCTCGGCCTGGTGGGCACGCGCAATGAGATGGATGTGCGCTTCAAGGTCATCGCGGTGAAATGAACACCGCGACCGCCGAGTCGATCCTCGCGGAACTCCGTTCCCTCGCGGATCCGCGCAACGTCGAAGGGATGGCCCGGTTCGGTATCCGATCCGGAAAGATGCTCGGCATCGGTGTAACGGCGCTCAGAAAGTTGGCGCGCCGGATCGGCCGCGGTCAAGTGCTCGCCGAGCAACTCTGGAAATCCGGGATCCACGAAGCGCGTGTGCTCGCGTGTTTTCTCGCCGAACCCGATCGAATCACGGAAAGCGTCGCCGAAGACTGGGTTCGCGATTTTGACAACTGGGCCGTTTGCGACGCCGCCTGCTGGCATCTGTTCGACAAGACGCCGTGGGCATGGAAGAAGGCCAGGGAGTGGTCAAGCCGGGACGAGGAGTTCGTGCGCCGTGCCGGTTTCGCCATCATGGCCGCGCTCGCGATGCACGACAAACAAGCTTCGGACGCCCGTCTGCTGCGCTTCTTGCCGCTGATCCGCCGCGCGGCCACCGATGAGCGTAACTTCGTCAAAAAGGCCGTCAACTGGGCGCTGCGGCAAATCGGGAAGCGCAATCAATCTCTGAACGCGGCAGCGATTGCCGAGGCCGAGCGCATTGCCCGAATCGATTCCCGCGCGGCGCGCTGGATCGCCCGCGACGCATTGCGCGAGTTGCGCGCCTGGAAGGGCTGACGGCTCGGATCGATCGGCCTACCGCGGAGGCTGCGATTCGGCCCGGTCGGCAAGCTCCACCAGAAACCGCCCGAGGGCACGCATGGTAACCGCATCGAGATCCGCCGAGATGACATACTTCCCGTCCAGGTTTCCGGTCTCGTGAACGAGAAAATGTGCTTGTGCCCGCGGCGTCGATTCCAGCAGCGGCACTCCCCCGAGTCCGGATATCTCCGCGGGAAAGTTACTGGTGGATCCGGAGACGGCGTCGAAAGCCAGTACGCGGTCGCCATAGTCCGGAATCGCGTCGCGCAGAGCCCTCGGAAAGCGAAACAGGTTCGGCCAGCGGCGTCCACCGCCGAGGGTGACGCCAGCGGGTTTTGTCAGATCCATGGATTTCTCCTTCAGCCCGCCTTAGCGCGCCCGGGCGATCTCCGCCGCCGCCTCATAGTGGAAGCGCGTAAAACGGTACAGCTCCTTCTCGAGGATGCGTTCCTGATCGGAATGCGGTCCGTATCCCTTCTGCGCATCGGCGGCATCCACCAGCGGACCGATCCCATAACATTGCACGCCGCGGCGCCGCAGAAACGCCATGTCGGTGGCGCCGGTAAGCATCGAAGGCAGCGTCGCGGCGCCCGGATACAGTTTCCGCTGCAGCGTTTCCAGGGTGCGAAACGCCTCGTTGTCAATCCGCGACGGCGGCAGCGGATCACGATCGCGGGCCGCGCGTACGATCTCCACACGGTCGTCACCGATCACCCGCGCCAGGTCCGCGAAGAAGGTGTCCAGGTTCTCGTCGGGCACCGCGCGGATGTCGAGCGTCGCTTCCGCCTGCGCCGGAATCACGTTCACGCGATAGCCGGCCTTGATGATCGTGGGCGAAATCGACGTGCGCAGCATCGAATAATGCGAAGGTTCATTGCGGCGGAGATAGTCCTGTGCGGCGGCCGAACGGTCCGGATGCAGCAGTCCGTTGTAGTGTGCCGCCGCTTCCGGTGACGATATGCCCGCCAGCCGCTCGAAGTAGGCGCGCGTGGTGTCGTTCAGCTTCATCGGCGTGTCCCAGTCCGCGGCCTTCGCCACGGCGCGGGACAAGCGCGCGATCGCGTTGTCGGTCAGCGGTACGGACCCGTGTCCCGCCGTTCCCTTCACCACCAACTGCGCGCGCGACGGGACCTTCTCCGTCGTCGCCACGTTCATCGAAATCGCCTTGCCGTCGCGCTGGATTACCGCGCCGCCCTCGGCCAGACAATACTCGGACTCGATCTCAGCCCAATGGTTCTCCACCATATAGGCGATGCCGACCTTCGTGTTGCCCTCCTCGCCCGATTCAGACAGGAAGATCACGTCACGGGCCAGCGGAATACCGGACCGCTTCAGCACCAGCATCGTCATCAGGGACGCGGCTACGTTGTCCTTATCGTCGAGCGTGCCCCGGCCATAAATGTGGCCCCCTTCGCGAGCGGCCGAAAACGGCCCGAACGTGGGCCACTTGGAGGGGTCGACGTTCACCACGTCGGTGTGCGCCATGATCAGCAGTGGTTTGCGGGACCCGTTCCCTTTCAGTCTCGCCACCAGATTCGGACGTTTCGCATCCAGCGCGAAAATCTTCACCGGGATGCCCTCGGCCTCGAGCACCTTTTTCAGATACTCAACCGCTGGCCGCTCATCTCCCGGAGGGTCCTGCGTGTCCATGCGTATCAGCGCCTGGAAGTGGCGCAGTGTTTCCGCGTCGAGCGTCGCCCAGTCGGGGTCGGCGGCGGAAAGCGGGCTCATGAGGCCCAGCAGCAGGCAGGTCGAAAGAAGGTTGCGCATGGTTGAGACTGCTTCCATCTTATCGGGAGACCTACCCGCCCGGCGCGGACGCGCCTCAGCGCAAGTGCCGCCAATAGCGTTCGGGATCATCGAGAATCCCGCGCGTGATCCGGTAGTGCGCCGTTTCCTCCAGCGCCACTTCCGGCAGCGCGGAATCGTCGAAGTTCACAATCGACGCTCCGGGAAACGTCAGCAGTATCGGCGAGTGCGTCGCGACGATGAACTGCGCCTCCTTCGTCTTCACCAGATCCGTCATCAAAGCCAGCAGCGCCAGCTGCCGTTGCGGCGATAGCGCGGACTCCGGCTCGTCGAATAGAAACAAACCGCGCCGGATGCGGTTTTGCAGGATCGCCAGAAACGCCTCGCCATGGGATCTTGTGTGCAGCGATTGCCCGCCGTAACGCTCGAATGCGAGGCCATACATGTGGCCTCCCGCCTGTTCGTCGAGCAGCGATGCAAAGTGCGCCGCGAATTCCGCGCGCAGGAAAAAGCCATCGCCGGGCTGCTTGCGGAAGGCAGGCCGCAGCACGTTGGCGAGCGTCGAGTCCGTCTCCGGTCCATACTTGTCAGCCAGTTCGTTGCGGCTGCCACCCGACACTGGCAGCCGGCACAGCGCTGCGATCCCTTCGAGCAGGGTCGACTTTCCGGAACCGTTCTCGCCCACAAGGAATGTCACCGGCGTGCGGAACTTCAGATGCAGCGTTTCGACGAAATGCAGATTGAACGGGAACGCGCGCTCAGCCGGCAGCCGGTCCGGCACCGTCTTCACGCTCAGCAGGTAAGGAACCACCGCCTCGCCTATCCGCGAAGCCGAACGCCGTCCGGCGCGATCACGGCTTCCCGTCCACCGTTCAGGATCGAGAGCCGGCCAGCTTCCACCGCTGCTTCATTGAACCAACTATTGGCAGGCGTTGCCGCCACGCCTGCCTCGTCGATTTCCTGCAGCACTTCCGCGCGGCGGGCGCCAGCCTGCTCCACCCGTATCGCGGACCGCACCAGGTAATCGATCGAACGGAATCCATAACCCACCGGCAGCAACCCCGGCCCGCCCGTGTCCACATACTGAAAGTACTCCGTCGATGGCTCCGCGAACGCCGTTCCGCCCGGTGCGTCAATCGGACGCGTGTAGCAGTACTTGATGCCGCGATACTGATCGGAATGATCGAGCCAAGCGCCCTTGGCGCCATCGGAGAAATACATCGTGATGCCCTGCGTGTTCGATCCCGGTGCATCGTCGGGGAAGCTCAAGGAGTTCTGCACGTTCAGGCACGCGCCGTTGTTCCAGATCACGCGCGCATCGGTCCACAGGTATCCTTCGTTCCCATTCGGAAACTTGTCCTTGATGCCGTACACGGAAACCGACGCCGGCATCAGCCCAGTCACGTAGTGCACGAAATCCACATAGTGGCAGCCGATGTAGGTGAACGAATCGGTCTGGTCACACGTGAACCAGTTCTGAAAATTCGAGTTGCGGTAGTACCACTTCTCCATCAACCGCGCCGTGCCAAGCTTGAACTCGCCGAACAACCCTTCGCGATACCGCCGGCGCGCCAGAAAGCTACGGTCGTCAAAACGCTTGTGATACTCCACGCCCACGAACAGTTCCCGGCGCTTGGCCTCCTGCTCGATGCGCCGCGCGTCGGCGACCGAAAGCACCAGCGGTTTCACCGCGATCACGTGCTGATCGTGGGCCAGCGCGGCCATCACCATTTCGTAGTGAAACTGGTCCGGCGTGGCGACGATCACGATCTGCCGCGGCGCAAGCGCGGCCAACTCGCCACGGTAGGCGTCCGGCTGCGGCGTCTCGGAATCCGGCGCGCCCCGGAAACTCTGGCCCGGAAACGCCCGCCGGATCATTTCGTTCTGCGCCAGCGCGCGGACGGTTTGCGCCCGCTGCGCCACCACGGCGATGTCGCCGATCACGCCCGTCCGCTGCAGTTGATACAAGGAGGGCAGGATTTGGTCGTGGGCGATCATGCCGCCGCCGATCATCAGGACACTGGGTACGGACATAGTAAGTGGCTATCTTCCGAAAATAATGCGTTCGCGCTGAATCAGCTTCGTTGTCAGCGCCACCAGGCCAACGGCGGTGGCGATAGTGCATGCGGCTGCGATCGCGAAGAAAATCGCGTGCGGCATCTTGCCGCCCATGACGTCGTTCATTAGCGCATACTGGCCGAGGATCGGAATCGGCGCCAGCCACGGCCGGTCGTTCATCGGCATCAGCGCCGTCAACATTCCCGGCAGCATCGGCAGCAGCACCAACATGCCGAGATAGCTCTGCGCTTCCTTGTACGATCGCGCGAACATCGACACGAACATCACCAGCGCGCTGCCTAGAAACGCGGCCGGCAGAATCAGCAGCAGCAGCGCGGCAACCTCCGGCGCGCCGAACCGGAATCGCGCCCCCAATTCATGAAGCGGGATGCGGTGCATGATCGCCGTGCACAGCGCCGCGGAGAACAACACCGCCGCGGCGCCGAACGCCGCAGCGGCCAGCCATTTTCCCACCACGATCGCACGGCGCGACACCGGGTTCAGCAGCAGCGGCTCGAGCGATCCGCGCTCCCGCTCACCCGCTGTCGAGTCCGCCGCGATCTGCAGACACCCCACGAACGACGCGATCATCAGAAACATCGGCAAGAAGCCGAGGATGCGCGCCGCCCGCTGCTGCGAACTCGACACCTCCACGTCTTCCACCCGAATCGCGCTCGCCACCGTCGGGCTCACGCCACGCGCGATCAGCCGCAGCGCGCCGATTCCGTTCGAGTAGCTCGAGATCAGAGATCGAACCCGCCGCACCTTGGGCCTCGCCGTGTCGCGCGTTTCGTCGGCCACCAGCTTCACAGGCGCCGGAAGCGAGCGCGAGAACTTGTCCGTGAAATCCTTGTCGATGATCAGCACCACGTCCTGCTTGCGCTCCCGCACCGCCTTCTCCGCGTCCACGGGACCTTCCACAATCTCCACGCCGCTTTGCTGGCCCAGCCACTCCATGAACGCCGGCGCGTGTTCGGCGCCCACCACCGGCAGCTTCACCTCCTCGGCCCCGCGCTGCCTCTCCGCGATCGCGGTGAACATGTACCCGATCAAGAGCGGACCCACCAGCGACGAAAACACCAGTGACCAGATCGACCGCTTGTCTCGCAGCCCATCCATCAACTCCTTGCGAACCACCACGCCGGCTCGTGCCAGACTCATGCCGATGCCTCCGCCGGCTCGTCGCCCTCGAGACCCGCCAGCCGGACAAAGGCGTCTTCGAGATTTTCGCAACCGGTCTGCGCCCGCAGATCGTCCGGTGTTCCGTCAGCCACCACCGTTCCATGCGCGATCACCACAATGCGGTCGCACAGCGCGGAGACCTCCTGCATGATGTGGCTCGAAAACAAGACGCAGCATCCCTCCTCGCGCAGCCTGCGGATCAGCTCACGCATCGCCCGCGTGCTCATCACGTCCAGACCGTTGGTGGGCTCGTCCAGAATCACGTTTCGCGGATGGTGCACCAGCGCGCGCGCCAGCGCCACTTTCGTCCGCTCGCCTTGGGAGAATCCCTCCACGCGACGGTCCGCTACCGGACCGAGCCCGAGCTTGGTGATCATCGTCTTTACGCGCTCATCGAGCGCCGGCCCCTCGAGACCGCGCAGCCCCCCGAAATAGCGGACGTGCTCGCGCGGCGTCAGCCTCGGGTACAGCCCCCGCGAATCCGGCAGTAGCCCCATACGGACCTGCGCCGTCAAAGGATCGGCCACCACGTCGATGCCGTCCACCGTGATCGCCCCGGCATCCGGTTTCATCAGGCCCGACAGCATTCGCAGCGTCGTCGTCTTGCCGGCGCCGTTGGCTCCCAGCAGCCCGGTCACCGCGCCATCGGGTGCCTGGAACGTTACTCCGCGGACCGCCAGCACCTGTCCGAAGCGCTTCTCCAGTCCGTCGATCGCGATCATTTCCGCGCCTCTGGAACAGGACCCGCCTCCGGGCCGGAATAGGTGACGAAGAAAGGCGGCCGATGAACGTGTTCCACGCACGCCGCGTCCAACGACTTCGCGGACCCATCCTCGAGAAACTGACGGATCAGCTTCGGCACGCATCCGGCCGAAGATGCCCCATGCCCCGCGCCCGGCACCACGATATGCCGCGAATTGGAGAGGTGCTTCGCCACGCCCTCGCCCCATGCCGGCGGCGTCACCGGGTCCAGACGTCCCGACAATACCAGCGTGGGTTTGTCGCTCACCACCGGCTGATAGTATTCGGGCGGCACCTTGCCCACCGGCCAGAACTCGCAGGCTTTCATCCGGGTCCGGAACATGGCGTCGCCAAGAAAAGTGCCCGCTGCTGACGCCGCCACGTCGGCCGGCTGGATCCGCGGCATGTCTTCCGCGCACGCCACGGATAGAAACATGCCCTGGCTCATCCCCGTATCGCTGCTGGCTTCGCCCATGAACGCCAAGGCCAGCAGGCCCTCGAAATTACCGCCTGCCGCGTCCTCGATCAGCCGCGGCAGCAATGACGCCGTGGCCGGAGCATACAGCGCGCCCATGATCACCAGCGCGATGGCCTCGCGCGACACGGTCGCTTCCGCGGTTTCCCCCGTGCGCGGATGAGTCAGCTTCAATCGTGGCTTGCGCTCCAGCCGTTCGAGTACCTGTTTCACCTTCCCACGGAGGTCAGGAAAGCGCCGCGCGCACCCCGGGTCCGCCGTGCATGCATCGAGGGTGAGGTCCAAGGATCGTTGCCCGTCGCGCGCGAACCACAACGGCAGCCGCATGTCCGGCGGCGCGACGCCGTCCAGGATCACACTGCGTACCGCGTCCTCATGGCGCCGCAAGAACACCAGCGCCGCCCGTGTCCCATAGGATCCGCCCCAGAGATTGATCTGGCCATAGCCCAAATGCCGCCGCACTTCGTCGATGTCGTCCATCGCCACCGGCGTTGTGTACAGCCGCGGATCGGCATCGTACTTCTTCAGGCAGTCGCGGAACACCTCGAGCGGCACCTCGAGGCGCAGTGCTTTGTTGAGGTCGTCGGCATCGTGTTCGTCGCCCTTGCAGTCGAGCGGATTGGAGTCCCCGGTGCCTCGCTGGTCAATGAAGACCAGATCGCGGGTGTCCTGCACCAGCCGGAACGCGCCGCCCATGTTCTTGGCGATCTTGGCCGCGCCTTGCCCCGGGCCGCCCGCGAACAGGAACAGCGGGTCCGCGCTGGACTTTCTGCTCAACGCCGGCATGATCACGATTTTGAGATTGATCTTGCGCCCCGTCTTCGATTCGCGATTTTCCCAAACCGCCAATTTGCCGCAATACGCGTCGGCCGGGCCCTCCTCGATTTCGCAGGCGTGCAGGCGCTCGATCGCCGATGGCGTCGCCTTTGCACACGAATCGAGCGGCAGCATCGCGGCTGCTGTGAGCGACAAACCGGCGACGAGAGTCGGGGTGACGCGCAAGTATCTAGTAGATCACACGGCTCCGTGCTGTGCGATCCGGAAATTCGGACATCCACGAGTTGCGCGGACTCATCTCCTCCTCAGTATCGGCAGGCTGAGCAGCGCGAGGCCCACCAACACGATGCTCGACGGTTCCGGCACCGCGCTCGCCGTCTCGGCGGCCGCGAACGTCTGCGCTTCCACCACACCCGGATCCAATAGAAATGCGTGCCGCGCGCCACGGTACAGGCCCGTGCCGGCGATTTGCCCCAGCCCGTTGATCGCGTACGCCGCCTCCAGAACCCAGTCACTGCCGCCATCGAAGACGCTGTTGAGGTCCAGCATCGATCCGCCGGTGTACAGAAAAGCCGCCGAATCTCCCGAAGCCGTGAGCGAATAACCCACAACGTCACCCGTAGCGCCGATCCCGTATGCGCCCGAATGGACGCCGCCCAAGGTGCCCAGGTCCTGCGCGCCGCCACTGCTGTGATTCCACAGCGTAGCGTGCAGGTAGCCCGAGGAAACCTGCGCCGTCCCCGCCACGGCGCCGGACGCGTTGATGGCCGCGCCATAGCTGTTGGTTCCGCCCAGCGACGCAAGCCACACCGGTCCGATCCCAGGCAGAAATACGAATGCCCCGAACGCCCCGCTCGCCCGTTGCGCCGTGCCCACCGCCGCGCCGCCATCGTTGATCGCATAGGCGGCGCTCCAGCCCGCCGCCGGGCCGATGCCCACCGCTCCCCCCGTCTGGAACATCACCGCCGTACCGTTGCTCGCGCCGACTACCGCGCCCGCCGCGTTCACGCCCAGGGCCGCGCTCGTCGCCCCCCCGAGCGCTGACGGCGTTCCCGATTGCCACTGTGTCGCCGAAGGATCGCCCAATGCGTCGTAGGTTTGTCCGTAGGCCATGCCGTTCCCGCTCACCGCGAATGCTTGCGTGCCCGCGCCCAGATCCGTTCGCGTCGCGCCCTCGTACACGAAGCCATGCGTGTAACCGAACGGATCCACATACCAGCCGGCCGCCCCGCCGGAGCCGTTCAACGCCGTTGCCGTCCCGGCCCCGAGGTCGGTGATGCTGTAAGTGGATACGGGCGATGCGTGAAGTGCCGGCGTCAACACCAGCGCGGGCAATAGGACGGAAATACGCATGGTTCCACCTTGACGCCGGTTCGTGCTGGAGCCAATGGCGATATTTTCCTAGTCAAGCGGAGATATTCCGTACTTACCCGTTCCGCTTTACGATCTCTACTGCGGCTATAATTTCTCTCGGAGGAGTCAATGCTTCGAAGAAAGGCAAACAGTCTCAAAACCTCTGGGGCCGCACTCGCCTGCGTGGCCCTGTTCACCGCCCCAGCCGCCCTCGCCCGCGATCAATGGATCCGCGCCACCAGTCCGCATTTTGAGCTGTACACACCCGCTGGCGCGGGCGCCGCACGCTCCGCCATCCAGCATTTCGAACAGGTTCGCGGCTTCTTCGTCAACACCATGGGGCTCGAGCCGAAAGAAACAAAGCGCGTTCGCATCGTCGGTTTCAAAAGCGAGAAAGAGTTTCGCCGCTTTGACAAATACCAGTGGGCCGCGGCCTTCTATCAGCCCGGCGTCGATCGCGACTATATCGTCATGAAGAGCCTCGGTGATTCGCTCTATTCCGTCGCGATTCACGAGTATGTCCACTTACTCGCGCGCCGCCTCGAAATGAAGCTGCCCATTTGGCTGGGCGAGGGCATGGCCGAATTTTATTCGACGCTCAGGCCCATCGGCGGCAAGATCCGCGTGGGTGAGTTCGAGCCCTCCCGCTTCCAGGTCCTCATGCGGAACACGTGGCTCCCCCTGGCGGACCTCACCGGCGCTGGCCGTGAATCCGCCTATCGCGACGAAAGCAATCGCATCAGCATTTTCTACGCCCAGAGTTGGGCGCTGGCGCACATGGTGATGATGGAGGATGACTACCGGCCCAAGTCCGCGCAGTTCGTACGGGCCGTTCAGACCACGCCCGCCGCCGAGGTGTTCGAGAAACTCTACGGCAAGTCGCTCGCGGCCGTCGATCGTGACCTGCAGGGCTACATGCGCGGCAACAGCTACAGAGTCATCCACGTCGATGCCAAGCTCGAAAAACTCGCCGAATCGCCCGACATCGCGCCCATCTCCAGCTCCGAAGCCGACCTCATCCTGGCGCGCGTGCTTACCAACTCCGGCCAATTCGAGGAAGCCCTCACCCTGGCCGAACCCCTTGCCTCCGATGCCGCCAATGCCGAAGCCCACGAAGTGCTCGCCTACATTCACCTCTACGGCAATCGCGACGAGAGGGCGCTCGCCCATTTCGAAAAGGCTGTTGCCGCGCAATCGGCCTCCGCGCCGCTTTATCGCGACTACGCGAATCTGCTCATGCGGTCCAATCGCAACGCCGACGCCGTCAAGGCGCTCCAGAAAAATCTGGAGCTGGAGCCCGGCGACGTCGACACACGGCTTACGCTCGGCTCGCTCCTGCTGAGCCAGCAGCGCTATGGCGAAGCGCTCAGTGAACTCGCCCAGGCAAAGCGGGTGCCGCCGGCCAAGGCATCGCGCCTCTACCGGATGCTCGCGCATTCCTATCTGCGGCTGAAGGCGGAAGGCGAGGCGCGCAAGAGCGCGCGGATGGCCAGGAAGTACGCCGTCGAAGAAACGGACGTCCTCGAGTCAGACCGCTTGCTTGCGTACCTAGATCGGCTGGATGCCTACGCCAGTCAAGCCGCGCGGCGCAATCAAGCCGGGAGAGCCGGTGTCGAGCGTCCCGCCGCGCCGCCGCAGTCGAGCGCCGAAGAGGAGCCCCCGGCCCTCGCTGACCTCACCGATCAGGCGCCGCCCACGCTTCGCCGCCGTCCCCTCACCGCCGAGGACGTCGCCGGCGACGGCCTCCTCGAAGTGGTCCCGAGCACCCAACTCGCCGAAATCGAGGGAATCTTCGAGGCCCTGGAGTGCCGGCCGGAAGGAGCGCGCGTGCATTTGAGGACCGCGGCCGGTCCACTCGTGCTCGCCATCGACGATCCGGCTCTCGTCGCCATTCGCGGCAAAAACGCCGATAGCATCGAACTCCAGTGCGGACCCCAGTCGGGCAATCCGCCCGTCGGCGCTGGCTACCTGCCCCAAGGCGCTCCGGAGGGAGCCGCGGGTCTTCTGCGCCGCCTCGAGTACCGGTGATTCCGGGACCGGTTCAGTTTTTGATCTTGCCGTAAAGAAACAAAATCAGCATCGCGCCCACCACCGACATCACCAGCCCCGCCGTCTCTCCGGTGGCGTAAAGCCCGATCGCGCGGCCCACCATCCGCCCCACGATCGATCCCCCCACGCCCAGCGCCAGCGTCAGCAGCATCCCGCCGCGGATACGCCCCGGCATGAACGTCTTGGCGAGCGCTCCGGCAATCAGACCGACAATCAGGGTCCATATCAGAGAAAGCATGGCAGCACCTCCGTTTGCGAGTTTACCAACCCGGTCTGCTATTGCAGCGTGCGGTCTCCCGGCGCCGGCGCCGCCCCGGGCAGCGGCTCCAGCCGGATCTCTCCAAAGGCGGACTCATACTGCTGGATGTTCTGGTTCAGCAGATTGGCCAGCGCCTTGGCCTGCTGGGGACTCAGGAAAACGCCCTCGAAGTTATGGATCGTCACCGCGTCCTGCGCCGTTTGCTGTATGGTGCCGAACATGAGGAAAAAGTCCCACAGATTCACGCGTACCTGGACGCTGTTGGCGTAGTGCTCACGATAATCGGCGGTGTTCACCAGCGTTACTTTTGTCGGGGGTTGGGGGTTCATGAAAATCAGCTTTCTACTTTTCGCGTCGAGTTGTTCCAGCGCAGCCGGCGTCCGCTCCGCAGCGCGTCCATCGCCATGCAGAGCACGATGTTGGTGGCTTGCCCGGCTTCCACCGGCGCATTGGGATCCTTGCGCGAGGCCACGCACTCCAGGAAGTTGCGGATGTGCGCCCGCGCCGCCGAGTTGAAGCTGCCCGGCCGGCTCATCGTCCGCGACGGCTTCATTTCGATCTCCCGCGATTCCGGATACAGAGCCCACGATTCGCGGCTCACGTCGAAACGGGCCTTATTGCCGTGGAACTGCTTCATCTGATCGTTGTAGGCGTTGTACCGCATTGCCTTGTAGCCGAGCGTGAACACCGCCACGTAGTTCTCCGGAAGCTCCACCGTCAGCACCGCCGTTTCCGGTACTTCCCATTCCGTGATCTGCGTCTTGTTGGCCGCGCAGGTAACCGCCAACGGGTAGCTCGATCCCATGAACCACAGAATCGCGTCCATCACGTGCGCCGCCTGGCCCACCAACAGCCCGCCGGAGTAGTCCCAGAACCAATACCAGTTGCGAAACCGCATCGGATCGAAATCGCGTTTGGGTGCGTTGCCGAGCCACTGCTGCCAGTCCACTTTGCCATCGATCTGCGGCTCGCGCGGGCGCGACGTGTGGTTGTACCACCACGAATTCACCAACTGCACCTCGCCGCAAACCTTGGTGTCGAAAAGTTGCTTGGCTTCGAGAAACAGGTCAAAGCTCCGCCGCTGCGTGCCCACCTGCACGATGCGCTTGGTGCGCCGAGCGGCTTCGATCATCCGGAAGCCATCCGCGATCGTGTGCGCCATCGGCTTTTCCACGTAGACGTCTTTGCCCGCTTCCACCGCGTCGATGGTCATCTGCGCGTGCCAATGGTCCGGCGTGGCTACAATCACTGCGTCAATCGTTTTGTCGGCCAGTAGCTTCTTGTACTGATCGAATCCCTTGGCGCCGCTCGAGGCGATCTTCAATCCGCCTGCCAGGTTCGCCTCGTAGACGTCGCACACCCCGTTCACGGGCGCGCCGATCTCCTTGAACTCTCCGGCCAGAAACTTGCCGCGTCCGCCGGCCCCGATCAGCCCCACGCTCACCCGCTCGTTCGCCCCCCACACCCGCTGTGCCGAAGCCGCCGTGGCGGCGCCCATGAAGATTCTGCGCTTCATCCCGTAGTTGCTCCTTTCCCCGCGATCACGCGCCGCCCCTCCACGCGCCAATCGCCGGAAAGGATCAGCGCGATCGCTTCGCTGTATATCGTATGCTCGGCGGCAAGGATGCGCGCCGCCAGCGTCTCGCTCGTATCGTCATCCCGTACCCCACCGCCGCCTGCCGCACGATCGTGGCCGTGGTCCAGTTGCTCATCCACGAAATGTGGCCGTGCAGCCGCTCACCTTCAATTGGCGCTCCCAGGCCTGATACTGCGTCCAGCCCTGGAACGCCGGCAGCAGCGATGGGTGAATGTTGAGCACGCGGCTGGGAAAAAGGCGCGCACGAACGACGCGCTCAGCAGTCGCATATATCCCGCCAGACACACCAGATCCACGCCCTTGCCGTCAACTCGGCGATCAGGCAACCGGTCGTGCCATTCCCGGTCCATCCCTCGAAGGAATCTCCACGGCGGGCAGTCCGAGTTCTCGCGCGATCGCCAGCCCGCCCGTGTCTGGCTTATTCGCGATCACCACTGCGATCTCGGCGTCCAGCGCGCCCGCGGCCACGTTGAGCGCGATGGCCTGGAAATTGATCCCCGTCCGGAAAGCAGGATGCCGAGACGCTTCTTCACGGCAGGTACACCACACGCGCGCCGCCCCGGCGCTGGCCAATCACGCGGCCCAGCGTGTACACCGTTTCGCCGCTTCGTTCGAGCAGCCGCACCGCACGCGCGGCATGTCCGGCCGGCACCACCGTGATCATGCCGATGCCGAGATTGAACGTCCGCCGCCAGTCATCGGCTGGTACGTTGCCGATCTCCCGCAGCAACGCGAACACAGGCGGCACCGGCCACGATCCCAGCTGGATCTCCGCCGCCAGCCCCTTCGGCAGCACCCGCGGCGTGTTGTCGGTGATGCCTCCTCCAGTGATGTGCGCGGCCGCCTTGAGCAGCTTATGCTTGCGCAATAGCCGCATCGGCGCCGCATAGCTCCGGTGGACCTTCAATAGTTCATCGGCGACGCTCCCCCCCAGCGCGTCCACCTTCGTCGACACCGTGTAGCCGGCCGTGTCGAACAGCAGCTTCCGGGCGAGCGAATACCCGTTGGTGTGCAGGCCGGTCGAAGGCAGGCCCAGCAGCACGTCGCCCTTGCGCACTTGCGCCCCCGTGAGCAGTTCCTTCTTCTCCACCGCGCCTACGATGAAGCCGGCCAGGTCGTATTCGCCATCGGGGTAAAAGCCCGGCATCTCCGCCGTTTCGCCGCCGATCAACGCGCAGCCGTTGGCCGCGCACCCGCGCGACAATCCTTCCACCACTTGCCCCATCACGGCCGCGGAAAGTTTCCCCGTCGCGAAATAGTCGAGAAAGAACAGCGGCTCGGCCCCTTGCACCATGATGTCGTTCACGCAGTGGTTCACCAGATCCTCGCCCACCGTGTCATGGCGTCCGGTGAGAAAAGCGATCTTCAGCTTCGTGCCGACGCCGTCGGCGGAACTGATCAGCACCGGCTGCTTCCAGCCCCTCAATTGATACGCGGCTCCAAAGCTCCCGATTCCGGTGAGCACGTTCTTTGAAAACGTGGCTTGGGCCAGTTTCTTGATCCGGCTGACGGCTCGGTCTGCTTCCTCGATGCTCACGCCCGCGTCGGCGTAAGAGATGGGCGTAGGTCCGCCGGCGGCGGCTTTCTTCTTGGACACGGAATCCCCATCATAATCCACGCGCCTTGGCTCCCGTACCGGGAGTGCCGCTGTGACATACTCATCGGAAATGGTTCGTCCCTTTTTCCTCGTGCTGGCGGCTTGCTCGGCCGCGATCGCGCAACCGCCGCCGGGCTTCGTCGATCCCTCGCCCGTTCTCGCGCGCGCCCGCCTCGCCATCGGCGCCGATCGGCTCCGCTGCGTCACCATCTCCGGCGACGGCGTCTACACGGGCATGGTGGGCCAACAGCGCGAATCCGGCGTCAACATCGATTGGCCGCGCGGTGCCCCGCTCCGGAACTATCGCCGCGAGATGAACTGGGACGCGCGCACGATGGTGGAGCAGTTTGACCGGCCCCCGGGCCAGAATCCGGCGTCCTGGAAGTACGGCTTCGGATGGCTCGGCGGCACGCCGCTCCAGCAGCATTCGCGCCAGACCTTTATCGTGAACGGTTCGCACGCCTGGCATACCGATGGCCCTTCGTCGCCGCCCGTTCCCGCTTCGCCCGAAGACGCCGAGCGTTGGCAGGTCGACCTCTGGCTGAATCCCCATGGCTTCCTGAAAGCCGCCGCGCTGCCAGGCGCCAACCCGCGCGCCGTCTGGCGATGGGAACTCGGCGAATCGGGCCGCGACGGCAACACCACCGTTCCCGAGAAAGTCACCGTCGTCTCCATCGCCCTCATGGGCAAGTACCGCGTCGACGCCACCATCAACAAGGAGAACCTGCTGCAGCGGATCCATACCTGGGTGCCCGATCCGGTGCTCGGCGACGCCAACTACGAGCATGAGTTCGCCAACGCCACCTACGTGGATGCGGGCGGCGGCATCCGCTTCCCCACCGTCTGGCATCACCATGAAGGCTGGGACGACAACTTCGGCGGGCTCAACATCACCGCCGGCCACAACGCCTTCGGTGGACCCATCGGCAAGATCGAGCCCAACGCCTGCGCCGATCCGCCCGCCGTGCCCGCGCCCGTCCGGGCGGCCACGTTCCCGGTGCGCGTCGATACGGCGAAGATGGCCGAAGGTGTCTATCTGCTGGGAGGCGGTTCCCACAACAGCGTCGCCGTGGACTTCAAGGATTACATCGCCGTCGTCGAAGCGCCGGTGGACGAAGCCCGCAATCTGGCCGTCATCGAGGAGATCGTGCGGCTGATCCCGAATAAGCCGATCCGGTTCCTGGTGAACACGCACCAGCACTTTGACCACATCGGCGGGCTCCGGACCTACATGCACATTGGGGCCACGATCATCACCCACATCAAGAACTATGACTTTCTGCATCGCGACGTGCTGAACTACACTCCCCGCACCCTCGCTCCGGACATGCTGGCGCTGTGGCCGCCCACGGAGGTGGCCGAAGGCTATCAATGGGAGACCGTCCGTGAGAACTACATCTTGAGCGACGGCGCCCGGAGCATGCATATCACCTATGTACAGCCGCTCGAACATGCCGAAGGCATGCTGATGGCCTACCTGCCGAAAGAGCGCATCGTCATCGAAGCGGACCTCTACGATACCCCTGCCCCCGCCAAGCCGACCGCCGCCAGCCGGACCTTGCTCCAGCATGTGAACCGCCTCGGTCTCGACGTCGACTGGATCGCCCCTATCCACGGGCGCCCGGCGCGATGGACCGATTTCGCCCGTTTTGCTGCAGAATAGAACCATGTCCCGATCCATCGCATTGCTATACCTCGCCGCCGCCTCTGTCATCGCGGCGGACTGGCCTGACTGGCGCGGACCAAGCCGCGACGGCGTGTCCGCTGAAACCGGCCTGGCGAAGCAATGGCCCAAGGAAGGCCCGAAGATGTTGTGGCGGATCGACTCGGCCGGCGAGGGCTACGGCGCGCCCACCGTCGCCGGCGGCCGTATGTACCTGATCGCCAACCAGGGTCTCGCCGACGAATTCGTACGCGCTTTTTCCGTGGAAGACGGCAAGCTCCTCTGGTCCACACGCATCAGCGCCGTTGGCAATCCCGATCAGGCGCCCTCGTATCCGGCCGCGCGCGCCACGCCCGTGCTCGATGGTGGCCTGCTCTACGCATTCAGTTCCGACGGCGTCCTGATGTGTCTGGATCCCGCATCGGGCAAAGTCCGCTGGCAGAAAAATACCCGTAAGGACTTTCAAGGCGAGCCCGGCAAGTGGGCCTACTCGGAATCGCCCTTGATCGACGGCGATACGGTGGTGGTCACCCCTGGCGGCGGCGAAGCCACCATGCTCGCCCTCAACAAGAAGACCGGCGCCGTCATCTGGAAGATGGCCATCCCGGGCGGTGAAGCGGCCGGCTATGCCTCGGCCATTCTCGCCCACGGCGGCGGGCGCAAACAATATGTGCAGTTCCTCGCCAAAGGCACCGTCGGTGTGGACGCCGCCACCGGCAAGGTCCTCTGGCGCTACGACGGCACCAGCAAAGGGCCTGCCAATATCCCCACGCCGGTGGCGCACGGCGACTACATCTATAGCACCGCGCGCAGCATGGCCGTGGGCGCGCTGGTAAAGCTCACCAAGACCGGCGACGGCGTGTCGGCCGAGCAGGTCTATTTCGAGCGTGGCCTCCCGAGCGCCATCGGCGGCGCGGTGCGCGGCGGTGACTACATCTACGGGACCACCGGCGAAGGGCTGGTGGCGGCCGAATTCGCCACCGGCAAGATCGCCTGGAAAAACGAAAGCGTCGGAGCTGCGTCGGTGCTGCTCGCCGGCGGGCATTTGTACGTTCATGGCGAAGATGGCGACGTCGCCCTGGTGGAGGCGACCCCGGAGGCCTATCGCGAGAAAGGACGGTTCACGCCGCCCGGTCCTCCGGCGCACCCGCGCGGCGCGCGCGAGAAGGCCTGGGCCTATCCGGTGCTTGCCAGCGGCCGGCTCTACATCCGGGACCACGGTGTGGTCTGGTGCTACGACGTTCGGGGGAACTAGAAGCCGGAGACAGAGGGCGGAAGCTCCCCTTTCGGGGGCTGAAATCAGTACCGAATGCTGCTCATTCGCCAACTTCGTTGTATACTGAACCCTTGGGAGGCTCGTCTTCTTCGTTATGAACTTTAGATCTCTTCTCGGTTCCGCTGCCGGTGTCATGCTCCTGGCTTCCATGGCGCACGCCGCCGATGCCGCCAAGGGCAAGGAAGTCTTCGAACAGTGCGGCGTTTGTCACGCCGCCGATAGCGACGAAAAAAAGATGGGTCCCGGTTTGAAGGGCCTCTTCAAGAAGGCCACCCTCGCCGACGGTAAGACCAAACCGACGGAGGAAAACGTCCGCAAAAAAGTGGACCAGGGTGGCAACGGCATGCCGCCGTACGAAGAGATGCTCGAGAAGAACGAGAAAGACGATCTGATCGCTTATCTCAAGACTCTGTAACGTCGCCGCCGGCCGGCTCGTGTGCCCGCCGGCTGATCCGTCCCCATCGTCTAGCCCGGCCTAGGACACCGCCCTTTCACGGCGATAACGCGGGTTCGAATCCCGCTGGGGACGCCACCTTTTTCCTGACCGCCCCGTTTGCAGCCACGAAGGCGAATGAAAATGCCTTGTGCTATGATAGAGATACCGGTATCAACATGGCAACAAAGCCCGCCTTCCCCACTGGAGCCCAAGTCGAACACGGAAAGTTCGGTCTCGGGAGTGTACTCTCTTGCAACGAAGAGCACGTGGTGATCAAGTTCGACGATCACGGCGAAAAGAAATTCGTGGCGTCGATCGTCATCCCCAATCTCAAGAAGAGCGATCGCCAGCCGCCCGCGGAAAAGAAACGGGCTT
This sequence comes from Bryobacteraceae bacterium, assembly GCA_041394885.1. Lineage (GTDB taxonomy): Bacteria > Acidobacteriota > Terriglobia > Bryobacterales > Bryobacteraceae > DSOI01. Next base: position 47,412 of record JAWKHI010000035.1, read on the forward strand.
CCCGCAAAAAGGCGGTCGCCAGCGCCTGATCCCCCGTTCGGATCGAGCCACGCCCCAGACTTCGCGGTTGCTTGTGGACTGGTTTCGCACCAACGTCATCTCCCCTCCTTTCTCCGCGTTCTGTTTCCTCTCGTTCTGGCTGAACGGCGCCCTGGCAAAGCTGTTCCGCTCCGATCCCACACGCCACCACGGCATCTCTCGTTTCTGGTCCAGATTGCTGCTGCGGACGGCTGCGGTCCGGGTGCGCGCCGAGGGGCTAGAGAAACTCAATCCGGCCGGTGTCTACATTTTCGTCTCCAACCACCTCAGCCTGGCCGACACGCCGCTCATGGCCGGCTGGCTGCCGTTTCAATTCCGCTTCATGGCCAAGGAATCTCTCTTGAAGATCCCCATCATCGGCCATCACCTGCGATGGGGCCGTCATGTCGCCGTTCCGAGGGAAGACAAACGCGGCGCGGCACGGTCGCTCGCCGGAGCCGCCAAGCTCCTGCGCCAGCGCGCCGCCTCGGTGGTCATCTTCGCCGAAGGTACCCGCGGCTCGGGCGTGCTGCAGCCGTTCAAGGCCGGAGCCGCCCATCTGGCGCTTCACACCGGAGTCCCGGTGGTGCCCATGGCGATTCTCGGCACCGATCGCGTCATGCCGCGCGGCGCCTTGTTGTTGCGTCCCGGGCTGGTGCGGTTGATCGTTGGCGACGTGATTTCCACCGCCGGGCTGGATTCGGTCGATCCGGACGAATTCACCCGCCAGCTGCATCAGCGTGTGAGTGAGCTCATGGCCGCGGGAACCTGATAATGCGGGATGTGTGTATACTCGTTAAGACCATGCGTTACGGTCTCTTTCTAGTGCCGCTCGCCTTGATGGCGCAAACCGTTTCGTTCGAGGACTACCGTCCGAAATCGACGTTGGTGGTTCCCGAGCACAAGGTCACGCGCGCGCGGTTTCCCTTCGTCGACGTGCATGGCCATCCGCGCGGTATGATCGCGCCGAACAAGATCGACCAGTTGCTCAAGGAGATGGACGATCTGAACATGGCCGTGATGGTGAATCTCGATGGCCGGAGCGGGGACAGGCTCAAACAGACCGTAGCCGCGCTCAAGGCGAAATCGCCCAAGCGCTTCGTGGTGTTCGCTAATCTCGATTTCGCCAACATCGACGACCCGGAATGGAGCAGGCGGGCCGTCCAGGCGCTCGAGCAGGACGTTCGCCACGGCGCCGCCGGACTCAAGATCTACAAGAACCTCGGCATGGACGTGAAGGATTCCCACGGCAAACGGATCCAGGTGGACGATTCGCGGTTCGACCCCGTTTGGAGCGCATGCGGACGCCTGAAGATTCCGGTGCTGATTCACACCGCCGATCCGGCGCCGTTCTGGCTGCCGCACGACAAGGACAACGAACGGTGGCTCGAGTTGAAGGAGATGCCGGGCCGCAAGCGGACCCTCGACAAGTATCCGCCGTGGGAAAAGATCATCGGCGAGCAGCATGCCGTTTTCCGGAAGCACAAGGGCACCAACTTCATCAACGCGCATCTGGGCTGGTACGGGAACAACCTGGCCGAGTTGGGCAAGCTGATGGAGGAGATGCCCAACATGTACACCGAGATCGGTGCCGTACTGGCCGAACTCGGACGTCAACCCCGCACCGCGCGGCGGTTCTTCATCCGCTTCCAGAACCGGATCCTGTTCGGCAAAGACAGCTACAACCCGGTGGAGTATCACACCTACTTCCGCGTGCTCGAGACGGCGGACGAATACTTCGACTACTATCGCCGGCGGCATGCGTTCTGGCAGATGTACGGACTCGACCTTCCCGACATCGTTTTGAAGAAAGTCTACTTCGGGAATGCGGCCCGGCTCATCCCGGCGATCGATTCCAAACAGTTTCCGCAATGAACGGCGAACCGACACTGACGGCGATCGACACCGCCGCCCTTCCCTGGGAAGAGCGGTTCAATGAGCACCTGGGCCGCACTCTGTACCGTAAGAATCTGGTGACCGATCCCGGCACAGGGATGGAGATCCGGTTGGTGCGCTACCCGGCCGGGGTGATCAACAAGAGCCACACGCACCCGTGCGCGCACGGGATGTATGTGCTCGAAGGCACGCTGGTGACGCACGAGGGATCCTACGGCCCGGGCCATTTCGTATGGTTTCCCGAGGGGCCGGCGATGGCGCATGGCGCCACCGAGGAAGCCGACGTGACGGTGCTTTTTATCACCAACAAGCCATTCGCCATCCATTATCAGGACGATCCGGATCCGGTAAAATAAGGCGTGCCGGCCGGTCAACTGAACCTGTTCGAGTTCTTTACGCTGTCGCGCATCGTGTCGGTGGTGCTCGTGATGGCCGCGACGTGGCTGCTGCTGCGCTACCTCACGTCGCTGCTGCACGCCGCCAGCGCGCGAACGCCGCGGGCGCGGTTTTTCATCAAGTGGGCCGAGCCGATTCTGCGAATCTCCCTGTGGTTTGTCGCGCTGCTGATTTGCTTTGACCTGATCGCGCCGACGCGAGAGACGTTTCTGGCCGCGGTGGGGTCCGCCGCCATCGCCGTCGGCCTGGGCGCGCAGGATCTCATCAAGAACCTCGTCGGCGGACTCGTCATCCTCACCGACCGTCCCTATCAACTGGGTGACCGCGTGAAAATGGGCGAGGCCTACGGTGAGATCGATCACATCGGCCTTCGCAGCACCAAGCTCACCACGCCCGACGACACGCGCGTCACCATCCCCAACGCCGACATCCTTTCGACGCAGGTGTTCAACGCGAACTCCGGTGTTCCCGATTGCCAGGTGGTGACCGATGTTTTTCTACCCCATGACTCCGATCCGGTGGAGGCGCAACAGGTGGGGTACGAAGCCGCGTACACGTGCCCTTTCCTGCATGTGGCCAAACCGGTGGTGGTGCTGATTTCCGACGTCCTCGATCAGCGTTTGTACACGCGCGTCCGCGTGAAGGCCTACGTCTACGATCACCGGTTCGAGCCCGCGATGCAGAGCGACATCACGGTGCGTTGCAAGACCGAGTTCCACCGCCGCGGCATGCTCGGCGCGGCGGCGGAATTAGAGCCGAAACCGAACTAGCGCAATTCGCGCGCGCGGCCGTCGCGAATCGCGTCGTCCAGCAAACGGTCCAGTTTCTCCCGGATTTGGCGGCTGAGTTCGGCTTGTTTGAGGCCGAGCGCCGACTGCTGTTCGCCCAACTCGGATTGCTTCATGCCGAGCGCCGACATCTCGGCTCCGATGGCCGTGTGGCCTTCTCCGGCGGCTCCCTGCATCTGTCCGATCCGAGCCTGCAACTGGCCGACGAGCGATTGAAGCGCCCCGATCTCCTGCTGTGTGGCGGAGCCTTTAGAGTGAAGCCCGTCGGCTTGCTTGCGGATCTGTTCGATCTCGGCAGTGAGATCCCGCATGGGCGCGGATGCACTGTGCATCTTCTTGCCGAGTTCCTGCTGCTGGCGGCCGAGTTCGCGTTGCTTCAGCCCGAGCGCACGCATTTGTTCGCCGAGTTCGCGAGTGGGCCGGAACATTTCGGAGACTTGAGCGAGGAAGGTCTTGTCTTCGATCACGTAGTCTTTCTCGCCTCGATTGAAACGGACCGAGGAATCGTTGATGCGCAGGATGTTCTTCCCGTCGTGAGATTGGATGTGGATGCCAGTATCGGCGGGCCGGGGCGGCTGTGGTGGGGCAGGCGGTGCAGGGGCCGGCGGCGCCGGGGCCAACGGTGGAATGGCTGCGGCGGCGAGCTTCACCGGAGGCGGCGGCGCGGGAAGCGCCGGTCTTACGAGTGGGGCTGCTGTCACGGTGGGAACCGGCGCCGCGGGCGGAGCCGGAGGCGCGGGCGGAGCCGGAGGCGTTTGTGCGAAGGTAATGGCGGAGACCGCGAACAGGCACGCCGCGGCGATGGCGGCAATACCAGCGATGGTGCGCGGGGCGACGCCGGCGGCGAGTGTCCGCCCCACGGTGAGAATACGTTCAATCCGTTGGCCGGCCCGCGAGCCGCGTGCCATGGGAACGGCCACCGCCGGGGCCGCCGGACTACCGAGGAAGCTGAAGACGACCTCGGCGTAGAAGGGAGCGTCGCCCACTTCGCGCAGGACACGATCGTCGCTGGCATGCTCGGCGAGTGCGGCCAGGTGGCGGCGCAGCCACCAAGCCATGGGGCTGAACCAGAACAAGGCGGCGTGCACCGAGGCGGCCAGTTGCACCAGAAAATCAGCACGGTCGATGTGGGAGAGTTCATGCAGCAGAACGGCGCGCCGCTTTCGCGGATGCCATTCGCGCCAGCCGGCGGGCAGGATGACGGCCGGGCGGAACACGCCGATAGCGATGGGGACTCGCACGCGGTCCGATTCAAATACATTAGGGCCGAGTTGCTCGACGGGCGTGGCGGCGCGCCGCAGCCGCGCACTCCACCACAGCCCTCCCATCACGCGCATGAGCAATCCGCCGGCGAGGCCGGCCCAGAGCCAGGAGGCCGCGGCACGCCATGGTAACGCAGGGGCGCTGGCAGGCGCCGCCGGGACGGGGAGATCGCCCGCGAGAGCGATGGGCGCCACGATAGCCGGCGTTGCTTCGATGGCGGCGGGCAGCGGCGCGGCGACCTTCGGTGCGAACAGGATTGCGGCCGGCATGAGCAGCGCGGCCGCGGTCACCGCTGTCCAGACGGCGGAGCGCAGGGCGGCGTCCCGCACCCGAAATGCGGCCAGCCCGAGAGCGGCGACGGCGGCAAGCAGAGCCGAACGCGCGGCAGCTTCCACCATCAGTGTGAACACGTCGAAAGTCATGAGCGGCCTCCTTTAGCCTGCGCGATCTTCTTCGCGATTCGTTCCAGTTCGCGGCGGGTGATCACCTCGCCGTCCACCATGCCAACGAGCAGATCCTCGAACGACCCGCCGCAAAAACGGTCCACGATACCTTGGACGGCGCGGGCCGCCACCTGGTGAGGCCGCTCGGCGGCCTGGTAGAGAAATGTCCGTCCTTCGACGGTGTGGCTGACGAAGCCCTTTTCCTCGAGGCGCCGGAGCACGGTGCGGACGGTCGAGTCTTTCAATGGCCGCGATGGCAGCAGCGCCTCGCGGCAACTGTCGGAGGTGCAAGGGCCGTGTTCCCAGACGTGCTGGAGGATGAGGTGCTCGAGATCGCCGAGAGCGGGCCGTGGATCGTCATGTTGGTTACTCATTGTAGCGTTACCGTGTGTAACACTACAATATATAACAGAACCAACGAGCCTGCGCAAGAGCTGTTTTGGATTTCAGTGCGTCATCGCGTAGATGACGTAGTTCATGCCGAGCCGCATGGCCTGAGAGCCGTACTTTTCGGGATAGTCGGGATGATCGGCGAACTCCCAGCCGTCGCCGACATCCTGATTGAAGGAGATGGCGACGATCATGCGGCCGCGGGAATCGCGTACGGCGCGCCAATGAGGGATGACACCGCCGCGCTCGATGCCGTCGCCGTGGACGACGTTGGCGCCGGGTACGCGGATGCGGTGCTCGAGGTCGAACATGGTGTGAAAGGCGGGGTCGTCATTTTCGATCTCTTCGACGGCGGCGCCGGCGTCAATGAGCCGGATGCCGTTCATGAAGTTGGCCCATTCGCGCTCGTTGTGAAAGTCGTCGACCATGAGAAACCCGCCGCGGTCAAAATACTTGCGCAGGCGTGCGGCCTGGGGAGGGGAGATGTCCCAGTCGCCGACGGAGATGGCGATGAGGAAGGGAATATCGAACATGTCGTCGCTATCGATGTCGACGATGTACTCGACGGGACGGATGTCGATACGGGTGAGACGGCGAATGATGGCGAGGAAGGTGCGGTCGCCTTTGTTGGCGTCGATGCCCCAACGGGAGTAGCCGCCGAAGCGGCGGCGGCCATCCATGGCGGAGCGGTAGCGGAGCCGGCCGAGGACGAACTCGCCTTTGTGATCGGCGTCGGGTGGGTCCTCGATGGGGTCCTGCATTTCGTGCTCGTAGCGAGCCCAGATGCGTCCGGAACTCTGCGCCCAGCCAACGAGCGCGGAGATGGCGCACAGCAGAGCAATCGCGGCGAGGCGAGCATAGCGGGTGGACCGCATAGATCCAGGGTACCCGACGGCGGGCCGCGTCGGCGATGGAGGGTGGCGAGCAGGGCGGCGGAGAGGACGCGGAATCCGGTAACAATGCCTTATTTTTTGCCTGATCGGGTTCCTGAGCGGGTAACTCTTACCGCCGAAATATCCTCCATCCGCTTTCTAGCCGTTGGCTAACAGTACCTTTCGTGAAATGGTACCCGAACTGCTCTCTTCCCGACTGCCAGGACCGCTCTGGCGAAGTTACAAGAGCAAAGGAGTAAGTTAGTATGACCCTCACTCGAAGGACGGCTACACTTTCTTTCGGCGCGTGCGCCTTGCTGGCGATCGGCGCATTCGCCGCTCCGGAAGGCGACTCCAAAACGGTTACCGGCTGCCTAACGAAGGCACCCATGCCGGGGCAGTATGTGATCGAGCAGGAAGCCACGGGGCAGAAGATGATGGTCCGGGGCTCGGCGGATCTGGAGAAGCACTCCGGCAACCACAAGGTGAAACTCACGGGGGACACGGTGGAAGCGGGCGGTCACAGCGTCTTCGAAGTATCGGCGGTGGAGCATATCTCCGACACCTGCGCGGTACCGAAGAAGTAGCTGGCCCACGACGCCGGGTCTTGCGCAAGGGCAACGCCGGAGAATCCGGCTCGCGCCGCTGACGGCACGATTCCTGGCGCGACTGCTGGACCTTCTGTTCATGGTGACGCTGGGCGTCTCGACCGGTGCGATCGTCTCCCTCGGTTGGATGCCGGCTGCCGAACCGGCGGCGCCGGCAGGTCTGGCGGTCGCGTTCGCCTACCTGCTGCTTGGCGACGCAGCGGGCGGCGGGCGCGGCCCGGGCAAACGCGTAGCCGGAATCCGGGCGGTGGATGCGCGGAGCGGACGGCCTTGTCCGGCGGGCAGGGCCGTCATTCGCACGGCAATGCTGTTGTGCGGGCCGGTGGACTGGCTACCGGCGCTGGGCCGGCGGAGGCGCAGGCTGGGGGATGCGGTGGCGCGGACTGCCGTTATCGAAGAATTGCCGTAAGCGGGCCGCGGTTGAAGGAACTCTTCAGGCGGAAAAGTGGACCACGGCGAGACGGGACAGGCCAGGCAGGAAGACCTCGGTCATGGTTCCGCGGCCGAAGATCTTCAAGTCACGAGGATCGGATTCCGGCCGGAGCAGCCTGGCGCGCGAGTACCGGCCCTGAACACGGGCCTGCACTTCGTCGGTGGTCTCGGACCCGTAGTTGATGACCGAGAGCAACATTTCCCCTGACTTTGGGGTGGTCGCGATTGGGATCGAGGCCATGGCGTTCCAGAGACGGCAGGAGCGGCGGCGGTGTGTGATCAAGTCAATCACATCGAGGGCGAACTCGCTCGGGTCCGCGATGCGTTTGCGGTAGGCGACGACGGTTCCGCTTCCCATGGAGTAGGCGATGCGGTCCGGCTCTTCCTTGGCGATTTTCCACGAGGCATCCGGCTTGGAGTCCGTTACGACGACGGCTCCGGCGCGGGCATGGTCGAGCGCGGCGGGGGGCAGGGAAGGCAGGGCCGCGGCTACGAGGGCGAGAATGCGGCCGGGGTCGGGGGCGGGCGGAGAGGCGGCCGCGGCAACGGCGGGGGCAGCGTTGCGGCGGAACAGAAGGTTGGCGATTTCGAAGCTGAAGCCGGAGGCGACGAGGGCGGTGATGGTGGGTACAGGCGGATGTTCGAACAAGGCGCGGTTGGAATCGAGCCAAGCGGCGGTGCGACCGAGCGCCTTCCAGGCGGCGAGGGCTTTGGGGTCGCCTTTGCTGAGCGCCTCGCGATAGCGTGGTTCGACATCCAAAACGAAATTGCCGCGATTGATGCGAGCTTCGACGAGTGCGGTCTCCAGGGTCTCGAACGGTACCATCCTTTCAGGTTCCCGATGCGCGAAAACGCCGACGGGCACTCGTTCGGGGTGCAAGGCGCGCTCGACGGCGTAACGCCAGCCGTTGGCGTCGACCCAGGGTTCGCGGGAGGCGCTGGCGGTTTCATCGCCACCCCCTCGGCGGCCCTGGGAGCGGATGCCGGGCCAGAGCCCGTCGTCAAACGCTCCCGGGATTGTTTCCTTGGTGGGGGACTGATCGATGACCTCGATACCGGCTTCGCGCGCGGACTTCTCGAAGGCCGCATCGGGCGAAGGAGTCAGCACGAGGCGAACGCCGGCCTCCCGGAGCAGCGGAATATGTCCGGTCTGACCGGAGGGCCAATGCGCGGCGAGTTGGCGCGAGAGGTCGAGTGCCATCTAATAAACGAGTATAATCGCCGTTATGGTCGATCGCAGAAATTTCGTAAAAATGACGGCCGCGTCAATGACCGCCGCGTCCTACAGCCGCATTCTTGGCGCCAACGGGATGGTGAACCTGGGGCTGATCGGAGCGGGCGGGCGCGGCAAGTACGTGATGGGGATCTTTCAGGACACCAAGAAGGTGAACGTCGGGGCGATTTGCGACGTCTATTCCGCCCGGATCGACGAAGCGATGCAGAAGGCGGCGAGCAAAGGGGCGTCGTCGGCCAAGGGTTTCCGCAATCATCAGGAACTGCTGCAGACGCGGGACCTGGACGCGGTGCTGATCGCGACCCCGGACCATTGGCACATGGGCACGGCGATCGACGCACTGAACGCGGGCAAGGATGTCTATGTGGAGAAGCCGCTGACGCTGAAAATGGAAGAAGGTCCGGCGATCGTGAAGGCGGCGCGAGTGAACAACCGCATCTGTCAGGTGGGGATGCAGCAGCGGTCCGGTTCCCACTATTTGCAGGCGAAGGAAGAGTACATCCAGAGTGGAAAGCTGGGGAAGATCACCCTTGCGCGCACGTGGTGGCATGGTAACGGGGCGCACCTTCAGCAGGCTCCGCCGGCGCTGCGGACGCAGCCGACCAATCTCGATTGGGCGCGTTTTCTGGGTCCGGTGAAGTGGCGGGACTGGGATCCGCAGCAGTTTTGGAATTTCCGGGCGTACCTCGATTTCGGGGGCGGCCAGGTGACGGACCTGTTCACGCACTGGATCGACGTGGTGCATATGTTCATGGACCAGGACAATCCCTATTCGGGCGTGGCGGCCGGCGGGATCTATCATTACCGGGATGGACGGACGGCGCCGGACACGATCAATGTTCTGTTGGAGTATCCGGGCGGTAAGTATTCCTCGGAAGCGGGGTGGACGGCGACGTTCGAGGCGACGCTGGCACCGGGGTTGACGGGCGCGGCGGTGGAAATGGTGGGCACCGAGGGCCGGCTGATGATCACGCGGCAGCGATTCGAGTTTACGCCGAAGGGGCGTAATGCGACGCCGGTGGTGGTGCAGTCTCGCGGGAGCAGACCATCGAACACGTGCAGAATTTCCTGGATTGCGTGGCGAGCCGGCGGCTGCCGAATGGGGATGTGTACATCGGGCATCGCTCGGCGCAGGCGTCGCACCTTGGCAATGTGGCCTATCTGCAGAAGCGGCGGTTGAAATTCGATGCGGACCGTGAGGAGTTACTGCCGCTGTAGGGAGCGGGTTGGGTTTGTCCGGGGGGACAAAGCCAACCGTGGAGGTCGATTCGTATCTTTTCTTTGCGATAGTTACCGGCTTCCGGATTGGCTTTGTTCCGCATTTTCGCAGGCATGGCGCGCGGGATTCGGTTTTCAAAGAACAGGCTGGATTTCTCCAGCCCTGCGATTATTGCAGGCCCTGTCAACAATTCCGCGGCGGGGGAATGTGGAACCGGTTTGCGGTGAGTGAGTTACTTACTTCAAACCGGACGTGATCGACTCAGAAGCTGAGGCGGAGCGAGAGCTGGATCTGGCGCGCGGCGCCTAGACCCACGGTGCGATCCAGGGTGGAGTTGACGATGCCGAAGGTGCCACCGGCGGTGGAGGGGCTGAACGCCTGACCGGGTTGGAGGCCAGTGCGGGCGTTAGGGCCAGCGGGCAGGGCGTTGAACAACTGGGCCGGGGGATTGGCGAAATTCGCCTTGTTCATGATGTTGTACATCTCACCGCGGAACTGGAGCGTGAAGCGTTCGGTGAGGGCGAAGCTCTTTTGGAGGGTGAGGTCAACCTGGGCGAGACCGGGGCCGCGGAGCGAGTATCGCGATGCGTTGCCGAAGGCACCGGGCGCGGGAATGGAGAAGGCGGCGGGATTGAGGACGACGGTCTTTTCCGCCGTTTGGAGGTAGGGACTGACGCCGGAGACATAGTCTGGCCGGCGGATTTGACGGCTAGCGCCTCCGCCGGGTACGTTGACGATGGCGGTGGTTACGGGCGCGCCGTTGACGACGACGGGGTTGGTGTAGATGCGGCCATCGCGATTGTCGCGGTAGACGACGTCCGGGCGGACGATCAAGGGGTCCAGCGGCAATCCAGCGCGTGCGTTCAGGATGCCGCCGAGTTGCCATCCGCCGAGCAGCGCGCCGGCAAGACCGGTGGCGTTGGGGCCGAACTTCCTGCCGGGTCCATAGGGGAGTTCGTAGAGGGCGCTGAGGTTGAGGTTGTGGCGGATGTCGACGCCGTTGTCGCCGCGGTCGTAGTCCCAGTTATAAGGGTTGGCGACGGTGACGGTTTCATTGGATCCGCCGGAGTTACCGCGGGAGTGGCCCCAGGTGTAGGAGGAGCCGAGAGTAAGCCCGCGGGAGAAGCGCCGGTTCAAGGTGACCTGGAGAGCATCGTAGTGATCGACGCCGCCACTGGTCTTTACGTCGACCTCGGCGAAGCGATCGCCGAACTGGCGGGTGACGATGGCGGCGCCGGTGGCGGGATTGGTACCGACATCGGTGATGAGATTGGAAAGGGTTCGAATAAAGAGGTTGCGGCCCTGGCTGCCGACGTAGGCGACGGTGAGGACGGATTCGCCGGGGAGCCGTTGTTGGATGGATGCGGTGTAGGAGAGAACCTGTTCCGGCACGCGGTAGCCGGGCGCGTAGGCGCGCGGCTGGAAGCGGAGCCGAGGATTATCGATGTCGTAGGCGGCGATAATCTGGGCCGGGTTGATGGGGAATGCGGAACCAGAAGCGAGCGTGGTGCTGACGCGATCGCTTTCGAAGGGCTGGATGAGATCCTCAGGCTGGCCCGGGCCATAGTAGTAACCGGCGCCGACGCGGAAGGTGGTGCGGTTGTGGAAGCGTTCCGGGGCCCAGGTGAAGGCGAGCCTGGGTCCAAAGGCCTTACGGGAACTCTGGTATGGCCGGGTGCCGGAGGGCAGGAGCTGGCCGCGCTCGGTATCGAAGACGACGGCAAGGTTACGAGCCTCGCGGAAGGGACTGTAGTATTCGTAGCGCAGGCCATAGGACATGGTGAAGTTGGGGCGGATGCGCCATTCATCCTGGGCGTAGGCGATGTAGAACTCCTGACGCAGGGCGCGTTCGCCGGTGGCGCCATTGTTGAAGGGGCTGGGGGCGCTCATGTCACCGAGGAACTGGATCTGGAGGGGGCGATTGGCGAGGAGGTCATTGACGTTGGAGAAGCTATAGGTGGTGCCGCCGAGACGGTCAGTAAACAGGCGGACGGGGCGGAACTCGAAGCCGAACTTGGCGGTGTGGTTTCCCTTAACCCAACTGAGATTGTCGATGAAGGAGACGGAGTAGTTGGTGTAGGGCTGGCCGCGTCCGTTGGTGGCGGAATTGGCGCGGACCAGGCCGCCCGGGGTGGCGACGCCGGCCGATGCGCCTTGGGTAGTAATTCCGGACAGGGCGACGCTGCCGGTGGCGACGACGCTGAGGGCGGAGAGATCGATGCCGGGGATGGAGGGCGCGTATCCGTAGGCACGGGTTTTGTAGGCGTTGAGGCCGACCTTGGTTTCGTTGATCACCGAAGGGGACAAGATCTGTTGGAGGTTGACCACGGCGTTTTGGGGAATGGCCGAGACCCGGATGCCGTTGCCGGTGACGCCGATGGGTTGGAAGGAGCGGCCCTGGTCCCGGAAGAAGCGCCCGTAGAGGGTGTACTTGGAATTGATGCGGTAGTCCAGCCGCATGGAGGCGGAGTTTTCGGTGACGGTCTGGCGGGCGTCGAGGAAGGCGAGGTCGAGGTCGGGGTTGGAGGTGGGCTGGACGCCAATGGGATAGGCCGCGAGCAGGGGCCGGATGGAATCGACGGCGCGGGCGCGGGCGGCGGCGCTGGGTACGGCTTCGCGGAACGGCACGAGGAGGCTCTGGCGCAGGCCCTCATAGGAGCCGAAGAAGAAGAGCTTCTCCTTGACGATGGCGCCGCCGAGGGAGCCGCCGAACTGGTTCATGCGGAGGGGGGACTTGCCGCGATCGAAGAAATTGCGGGCATCCAAGGCGTTGTTGCGGACGTACTCGAACAAGCCGCCATGAAAATCGTTGCCGCCGGATTTTGTGACCACCGAAATCTGGCCGCCGGTACCGGTGCCGTATTCGGCGGGGTAGTTGTTACTCTCGACGCGGAACTCCTGGACGTTCTCCAAGCTCGCCTGGAGGCGGAAGAAGGAGGAGATCTGTCCGTTGAGGTTGCCGGGCGAGGCGTCGATGATGGAGGAGCCTTCGACGCCGTCGTACCGGATGGCGTTTTGTTGGTTGGATCGGCCCGAGAACCGGATGTTGTCGTAGGATCCGCCTCCGGCGGAGGTGGCGCCGGGGGCGAGCAGGTACAGTTGCGAGATCTGCCGTCCGTTGAGGGGGAGTTGGGCCACTTCGCGTTCGCTGACGTTTACGCCGATGCGGGCGGAACTGGTATCGATCTCGGCGAGGGCTCCGGCGGAGACGTCGATTTGCTGGACGACGCCTTCCGGTTCGAGGGTGACATTGAGCGCGCGGGTCTCGCCGACGGCGAGAGGCACTTCCTTGTATTCCCTGGTGGCCATGCCTTCGGCGGTGACGGTGACCGCATACTGTGCCGCCGCCAGGTTGAGGATGACGAACTGTCCGCTGTCGTTGGCGGCCGCGGACCGGGCGATGCCGGTCTTGAGGTTTTTCGCGGTGATGGAGGCTCCGGGGATCACGGCCCCGGAGGAATCCATGACGATCCCGTTAAGACGTCCCTGTTCGGACTGGGCGAAGAGGGAGAGTGCGCACAACGCGGCGACGGAGAGGCGCGCGTTCTTAGAAAAACCGATTCCACACAGAATCTGCCGAATATGTTTCATGATCATTCACCCACACGGTAGCAGCCGGACTGTGACGGTTTCATTACGAGACGGTGAATCTTTGTGACACAAACGAAGGCGAGCCGTAACGTGGCTGTAGCCGGGGCCCGATGGAGGAGTCAGTTACGCAATGGACACATCCCTGTAACTGAATTGTCATATACTGTAACCGAACTGACATGTTGGCCGGAAACAGTCACCGGAGGATCCCGATTGCGGCGTCTGTGCTGAGCGCTACGCTGCTGGGGTGCGTGTGTTTGTGTGGGGCTGAACTGCCGCCTTTGTTTCCGGACGTGGCGTTGGGCGAGGCGGAATCGCGGCTTGCGCGGGCGTTTGTGGAGTCGCCGGGCGACGTGGCAGTGATGCGGGCGTACGCGAGCGTCACGGAGGACCTGTCGTTGCGGCGAGCGCTGATGGCGCGATTGGAGCGGGCGACGGTGTATGAGACTCCGCTCGAGACGGTGTTTGGACCGGCGGGCGAGGAGATGGGCGCTGGGATCCGGGTGACCATCGGCGGGCGGACGCTTCTGCTGTTGGTGGACACGGGTGCAACCGGCATCACGGTGGGGCGGAACAAAGTGATTGGGCTGACGGATGGGACGGCGGCGCGGCTGGAAGGTTTTGGAGGCGGGGTGAGCGGGCGCGCATCAATGGCGCCCTCTGTGCTGGCGGCGGGGCTCGAATTGGGACCAGCGGCAGTGGTGGAACTGGACCGGCCGTTTCCCGGGGGGATCGATGGGGTGATCGGGGCTGAGGTGTTCGGGGCGTATCGTGTGCGTCTGGACTACCGTCGGCGGGCGATGCGGTTGTCGCACGACGGTGGCGGGGCGATGGAGGGATGGACGAAGGTGGAGCGTCACGGGGATCTGCTGTTCGTAAGATCGAAGCGGGGTCCATTGCTGCTAGATACGGGGGCGGCGATGAGCGTAGCGGCGGACGGAGGCAGCGCGGGTGGGGTTGCGCCGGCGGCGCGGGGCGTGGATGGGAAGCCGATCGCGGCGGCGGTGGCCGGTTTTGCCTGCATGCAGGTGGACGGGACCCGATTGTGCGATGCGCGGACGGTGGCGATGGACTTGAGCGAGTTGGGGCGCCGCGCGGGGATCCGGCCGGCGGGGCTGATCGGATATGGGGCGTTACGGGGACGGGTTTTGGAGATCGACTACCGGGGCGGTTGGGTGCGATTCGGGGACTGATCACTGCAGGCGCGTCGAAGGTCTTCGAGCCGTTGGAGTTCCCGGGCGGACATGGGCGCGGATCTTTTGTTGAGTTCCCGGTGGGGGATCATGGCTTCGTTGACGAGGGAGCACAGTTGGCCTTTTCGGCCGGCGATTCGAAGGGTTTCGGCGAGATCGATGAGGGCATAGTACAGCTCGCGGACGGCGTTGAGATTGGCACGGTCGCGAGCGTAGACTTCGCGTTGGGTGGCCAGGGCGCGTTCGCCGATGCGGATGGCTTCCGTGATGCGTCCGAGGCGGGCATAGGTGTAACCGAGGCGGCTCATGGAAGCGCCGACGCTCATCTTCATGTGTGCATTGGCGGGTTCGAGTTGTGCGAGTTTCGCGCGGAGGCGGAGTTGTTCCTCGAGGAGGTTGACGTTTTCCTGAAGGTCCCCGCGCGAGTTGGCGAGAACGGCGAGGTATCCGAGATCGGTGGCCAACTGCAGCATGGCCCGATCATGGCCGGCGTCGAGGCGGGCCTTGTTCAGACGGTAGGACATGCGGGCCTGGACTTCGGCTTCGGACTTTTCGCCGAGTTCGAACAGGGTGCGGGCGAGGTATTGATGGGAGCGCGCGAGGCCGCGCTGTAGGGTCTCATCGGTGGGCTTGGCGGCGAGCATACGCTCTCGGATTTCGATCACACGCTTGAACAGAGGAAGACTATCGCGGACATGATCCTTGGATTGGGAATAGGCGGCGGCCAAGGTGTGCAAGGTCTCGGCGGCCTCTTCGGCGAAGATGGCGTTGGCGGGATCGGCGGCCAGATTGGCTTCGCTGAGGCTGACGGCTTCGCGCGCGGCGCCGAAGCCCTTTTCGGCAGCGCCGCGGAGAGAGTAGGTGGTGGCAACGCGGGTGAGGGCGCTCGAAAGCGCCTTGCGTGCTTCGGCGCTGGGCTGTTGTTCGAGGGCACGCCGGGCGAGGCTCGCGGCGCGTTCGGATCTAGCCAGGGCGGCGCCGGAATCGCCGAGACTGGTCATGCCGGAGGTGCCCTGGATGTCGGCGAGCTGGCGGTAGCCGCGAGACAGTTCGATGAGGAGCGAGGCATCGGCGCGGGGATCGGCGGCGAGGGCGTCCAGGTACTCGAGGCTCCGCTTGGCCAGTTTTTGCCGCGCGGGCAGTGAGCCGGGGAGACCTTCGATTTCGGGATAGATTTCAAACAGGACGGTTCCGGCGAGTCCCCGGACCTGATTGAAGCGCTGGGATGCGATGCGCGCCTGCCATACGGCAACGGCGGCGGTGGCGATGAGCGCGGCGAGGGCGATGGCGGCCGCGGAGACGGGGTAGCGTCTGCGCCAGAGGAACTTTCGCGCGGAGTAGGTCCAAGAGTGGGGGCGGGCGAGTACGGGCCGGCCGTCGAGGTAGCGTTCGATATCGTCGGCCATCGCGCCGGCTGACTCGTACCTCATGGCTGGATCGCGGCGAAGGGCTTTGCGGGCGATCAACTCGAGGTCGCCCTGGAGGGGGAGCTTGCCGACTTCCTGATTGGCGGCGCGGTCGACGACCTCGGCGAGCGGGAGATCGGCAAAGGCGCGAGGCTTTTGCCCTCCGATCAACTCGCACAGCAGCACACCGAGCGAGTAAACGTCGGTGGAGGCAGTGGCAGGCTCGCCGAGGATCTGTTCGGGGCTGGCGTAGTCCGGTGTCCAAGCGCGGACGCCGGCGGTGTGATCGGCGGAAGCATCGAGGGACAGGAGCTTGGCGATGCCGAAATCGAGCAGCTTGACCACGCCTTCCGCGGTGACCAGGATATTGGCCGGTTTGAGGTCCCGATGGACAACCAGAGCGCGATTGGCGTGGCGGACTCCGGCGCAGACGTCGAGAAACAGGCGCAGGCGCTGACGTTGGCCGAGGGTCCGGCAGTAGTGGTCAATCCGAACCCCGTCGACGTACTCCATGACGAGGAAGCGGAAGCCGGAGGCGGTGGCGCCGGCGTCGAACAGCCTGGCGATATTGGGATGCTCGAGCGAGGCGAGGATGCGGGTCTCGCTTTGTGTGAGCGCACCCGGGGCGAGGAGAATCTTGATCGCCACCTGGCGGCTGAACTCGTCACCGGTGCGCTCGCCGAGATAGACGACGCTCATGCCTCCGCGGCCGATTTCGCGGAGGGCACGGTACTGGCCGTAGGATTCGCGGACGAAATCGACGGCGGTGTTCTCGAGGTAGGCGGCATCCATGCGCTTTTCGGCGTCGAGGAGAGAGACGACGGCATCGAGTGTGGTCTGGTCGCCGGCGCATTGGCTCCGGACGAAGGGGAGCCGCTGGGGGGCGGGGAGTGCGAGCGCTTCGCCGGTGATGCGTTCGACGCGGAGCCAGAGGTCAGTTTCCACCTGTCGTCCTTTCCTTTTCGTGGTTTTCCCTTCGCTGGCCTTCGCCTTCCAAGGACTCGCCGGCACAGCGGAGCTGGGGCGGCTGATCTTTTGGCGCCTCGAAGGCGCCCCGCCCTGTGCCGGCAGGCTAGCTGGCCTCGAGTTCCTTGAACAACCAGACTCTGGCGACGGCCCAATGGCGTTTGACGGTGGCCGATGAGATGTCTAGCAAAGCGGCGATTTCGTCGATACTGAAGCCGCCGAAGTATTTGAGGTCGACGATGCGGGCTTTTGTGGGATCGATTTTCGCCAATTGTTCGAGACTGTCGTTGAGGGCAATGAGCGCGGCGTCCGAGGGTGCGCCGGGGAGAGGCGTGCGGTCGTCGAAAGGGACGGGCGCTTGTCCAAGGTTGCGTTTGGCTGCGCAGCGTGTGCGTGCGGCATCGACCAGAACCTGGCGGAGAATCTGGGAGCAGACGGCTAGGAAATGGCCGCGGTTTTTCCATTCCTTGGACTCCTGTCCGGCTAAGCGGATATAGGCCTCGTGGACCAGGGCGGTGGTTTGTAGGGTGTGGCCGGGCCTCTCTTGGCGCAACTGGCGGTGGGCCAACGTCTGCAACTCCCCGTAGACAAGGGGAATGAGCTGCTCGAGGGCTTGTTGATCCCCGTCTGTCCATTGACGAAGAAGGAGCGTGACGCCTCCGATGTCGTCCGACATTTCTTTCGCGTTTATACCACGCGGCGGAGTCGATTGGCAGTGTTACCCCCATACACGGGCCTCCAAGTGGACAAAGCGGAAAACAGGTGGGAATGGGATCAAGGATCGAGGTCATTTGGGGGGAGGCGATCCAAACGGCCCGGGATTTCCGCTGGTATCGGGCAAGAGACAAAAACATGATCATGAACAGATCTTTCCCTACCGGGCGCACGTGCCACACTGGACACACGATCGAGGCGAGAGAGCCGAAGGAACCGGCCACGCCCTATCTGACGATGAACCTGGACGGCGTGGAAGCGGCGTCGCGGGAGTTTCACCGATGCTTTCCAGGGGCGCGGGTTCACTACGCGGTGAAGGCGAATCCGGCGCCGGAGGTGGTGGCGGTGCTGGCGCGGTCCGGGTGCCGGTTCGATGTGGCGAGCCCGGCGGAAGTGGACATATGCCTTGGGGCGGGAGCTCTGGCGGAAGAGCTTTCATACGGGAACACGATCAAGAAGTCGCGGGACATCGCCTACGCCTATCGGATGGGCGTCCGATTGTTCGCCTTCGATTGCGAGGAGGAGTTGGAGAAACTGGCGAGGCACGCGCCGGGGGCGAAGGTGTTCTGCCGTCTGGCGGTGGAATCGACCGGATCCTGTTGGCCGTTGGCGCGGAAGTTCGGGTGCGGCGTGGAAATGGCGGAGCGGCTACTGATGCGGGCGGTGGAGCGCGGGATGCTGCCGTGGGGAGTCTCTTTCCACGTAGGGTCCCAGCAGACCGATCCGGGGGCTTGGGAAGGGCCGATCGCCATGACGGGGCGGCTGTTCCGGCGTCTGCGGGAACGCGGGGCGCCGTTGTCGATGGTGAATCTCGGCGGGGGATTTCCCGCGCACTACGCGGGGCCGGCTCCGGAACTGAGCGAGTACGCAGCCCGAATCGAAGCGGCGTTGCGGGAACATGTGGCGGAGTTCGAGCCGGAGGTGCTGTTGGAGCCGGGGCGGGGGCTGGTGGGAGACGCGGGCACGATCCGGACGGAGGTGGTGCTGGTTTCCCATCGAAATCCGGAGGAGCCGCGCTGGGTATACGTGGACGCGGGCAAGTTCGGAGGGCTGGCCGAGACGATGGACGAATGCATCCAATACAGGATCCGGCCGGAGGGGGGCCATGGAGGGGCGGAAGGTCCGGTCATATTGGCTGGCCCTACGTGTGACTCGGCGGATATTCTTTATGAGAGGACTCCGTATTCGCTGCCGCTGGATTTGCGCGAGGGCGATCGTCTGGAGATATTGAGCGCCGGGGCGTACACGAGCAGCTATTCGTCAGTGGGATTCAACGGATTCGGGCCTTTGGCGACATACTTTGTTTAGTAGGGCGGGTCGTTCGATACCCGTCGATTGAGAGGGAGGTGACGGGTGGCGCTTATCCTGGCGATACTGGCGGCGGGGGCCTACACGGTGGGCGGCGTGTTCATGAAGGAGTCCGCGGGGCTGACGAAGCTGACTCCCGGTCTCGCGGTGTTTGGCTGCTTTTTGGTTGGATCGGCGATGCAGGCGGTGTCGATGCGCGATTCCGAGATGAGCAGCAACTATGTGATCGTGCTGGGTCTGGAGGCGGCGATGGCGCTGGGGCTGGGTATGGTCCTGTTTGGGGAGCGGTTGTCGATCGAGAAGGCGGTTGGGGTTTTTCTGGTGGTGGCCGGTGTGACGGTGCTGCGGTGGCAGTGATTTGGGGGCGTGTTGGTTCAGCTTGATTGAGGAGGGATCTTGAATCCAGGATGCGTGTCCTATTCAACCGGATGACGTGCAGGCATGAGTAGCGCGTACACCGGAACGACGGCCGCCCTCCCATCACTCCTCGACACCCGCGGCGAGTCGGCCGGCTTTTATCAGTTTCCGGATCGCTACGGGATGGTTCAGACTGTCCTCGGCGCTATTGATCCGTCTAAACTCGGCTTCACGCTGACGCATGAGCATATCTGCAAAAGCGCGGAGGAACAGTTCGGTAGCAGGGTTAGCTCGGTGGCCAAGGCGGTTGACAAGCTCAAAGAGGCGCGAGACGAGGGCGTCCACACTATTGTGGATGTGACCACCTTCGATGTTGGGCGCGATGTTCGCTTCGGCCAAGAGGTCTCACGCCGGTCAGGCGTAAACATCGTCGCATGCACCGGCCAGCACATGTTTGCGCCCGAGTCCTACCACACACGAACCGTAGCGGAAGTCGCCGAGCTATTCGTCAAGGAGATCGAGAAAGGTATCGATGATACGGATATCAAGGCAGGTGTCATCAAAGTCGCCGCTCGTTCTGGCACACTGACTCCGGCAGAGGTCAACGTGTTCAAAGCCGCCGCGCGCGCCAGCAAGGCGACGGGTGTTCCCGTTACGACGCACACGAACTCGCGCCAGCGCGGCGGAGAAGCGCAGGCGGCCATCTTCCGGGAGGAGGGCCTGCGTGCCAGCGCCGTGGTCCTGGGGCATTCCAACGATACCGACGATATGAGCTACCTCCTGGGGCTTGCAAGACGCGGATACACGCTGGGAATGGACCACGCCTTCTGGGGAGCGGCGCCTAGAGCGGCTTTGTCCTGGCAAAGACGAGTGGAGTGCATCAAGGAGCTCGTCGACGCTCAGTTCGTCAGCCACCTGTTCTTATCCAACGACTGGGTCTTTGGCGACGCTGAGCGTGACAATCTTAACCCCGATGGGTTGCTGTACACGACGCGGAAGACTATTCCCTATCTGAGGAGAATCGGCGTATCGCGCCAAGCCATCCATGCCATGGTGGTGGAGAATCCGAGGCGCATTTTCGGTACTCGATAGCGGTCCGCCGGGTCCACGCGGCGATGCCGTACTATTCATCGACAACGCTACAGTGATGTCGTGGCGGTTGGCGATGTCCCTGGCGGAGCCTGCAAGCCGAGTTCGTGACAGAGCTTGGAGATGGCCCCGTTTTCCAGCAGGCGCCGCTCTTTGTACCTCAGCGGGAGGGAGCAAGGCGGGAATGTTGTGATATCGTGAGAAACTAACTGGGTATCCACTGAGTATCACGATGAATACGCCGACATTCACAGTTTTGTTCCGGGAGGGTCAAGGGGGCAACCGGGCGGCGCTCGCGCTCGCCTGGCAAATCATCTCCTCAGACGTGCGCCGTGCCGCGGGGCGATTGCTACAGCGTGAGTTTGGCGGTAGGACGACACAGGCCACGGACTTGATGTCGGAGTTATTCGTGCGGCTGCAGGGGTTCCAGTGCCGGGTGCTGAGCCGGGAGCATTTCCTTAACCTGGCGTCGCGCTCGATGCGCCAGGTATTGATCGACAAGGGGCGGAAGCGGGAGGTGCGCGCGCGCGCGGAGCCGACGGTGCGCGCGTTGTATCCGTTGGTTTCGGAACCGGAGTCCACGATGGGGCTGGCGGCGCGGGCTTTGTGGGAACGGCTGCATCGATTGGATCCCAGGGCGGCGGAAGCGTTCTGGGGGATCGAAGTGGAGGGGTGGACGACGAACGAGGTTGCGGCGCGGCAGAAGCGGGCGGCGTGGCGGGTGACCGCCGATTGCGAATTTGCCCGGGAGTGGATGGCCAGGCGGCTGCGGTAGATCCTGGCCCGCTACCCGAGGCTTTCCGCGAGTTCTCGGGCCCAGGAGCGGACGTCCACGGGGCGGCGTTCGGGCAGGGGATCGAGGGCTGCCGAGAGTAGGGCAACCGCGCCTTCGGGGATCCCATAATGCGCGGCGCTCTTCATTTTCCCGGTGGACACTTCGATTCCGGACTGGGCGGCCTTGACTCCGGTGAGCAACTCGAAAGCGATGGCGCCGAGCGAGTAGGTGTCACTGGCCGGGGAGTAGTGGCCGAGCAGGCGTTCCGGGGCGAGATATTCCATGGATCCGGCGAGCACTTTGGTGTGACCCGAGCCTTCCCCCGCGCCGAGCAATCCGCTGGTGCCGAAGTCGATCAGGACCGGTTCGGCGTCGGCAGTGAGCATGATGTTCTCGGGCTTGAGGTCCCGATGAACGACGCCGGCGGCATGGACGGCGGCGAGCGAGTCCGCCAGTTTGGCGATCAGATCGCCCGTGCGCCGCGGTTCCCAAGGCTCGCCGGTAAGGGCGGCGCGGAGGGGATAGCCGGCAATCAGCGGCATGACGAGGACGGGTTCGCCGGAGGGCGATACCCAAGAGTCGAGAAGCGGGATGACGCCGGGGTGGCGCACGAGATTGAGGGCGGCCATTTCCTGGGCGAAACGGGCGCGGACCCAGGCTTCTTCGCCGAGGCGGCGGTTGAGGACCTTGACGGCGACGGTGGAGCTGGTCTTTTCATCGAGAGCCTGGTAGACGCGGGCGAAGCCGCCGCCGGCGATGCGATGGAGGACGCGGTAGCGCCCGTGGAGAAGGCGTCCGGTGAGATCGTTGGTCTCGACATTGCGCATCTGGCCGGCGCGCCAACGGCGGATGAGGTAACGGGCCTTTTGGAACTGATAGGCCAGGCGCTCGCGGGTTGCGTAGCCGAGGGTAGCCGCCAGGAGCAAGGGCGGCAAAAGCCACCAAGGCGACAGACGCGATGCCGGCCCCACGCGAAAGGCGTGCTGCATCGTTTCGTTTGAGCCCTTCTCACGGACTTCCAACCGGTAGTCTCCGTTGGCGAGGTCGTCGATGGCGATTCGTCCGTCCGGGGCGACGCGCCAGTCAGAGAAGCGGGGCATCAAGCGGTACCGGATCAGGTCCTGCCGGAATGGAGCAGCGGTGAGGCGTGAGAACTCGAGTTGGAGGTGGCGAAGCGGCTGGTCCCACGCGTCCGGGAGACGATCGAGACGTTGTTTGTTCACAACGATGTTGGTCAGAACGGGCCCACCGGGCCGGTCAGCAAACCAGCCGGCAGTGGGCCGGAGGTGGAGGACGGCTTGCGAGCCCGAGATCCAGATGGACCCGTCGCGGTCTTCGAAATAGCCGTACTGGGCGGTCTCGCCGCCGGCGTCGAGGAAGAGCCAATCCTCCGGGGCCAGGTCGACGCCATTGCTGAGGTGGACGCCGTCACTCGAGCCGCGCCAGATCCAGCCGCGGCGATCGATTTTCAGGAACCATGTTTTTTCGGGCTTGTAGCCGTTGTCTCCGGTGAATCTCGTTACGGCGTCTCCGCGGAGGCGCCAGAAGAAGCCGTCGTGACGCTGCGCGGCCCATACATCGCCGTTGGGCGCGAAGGCGATGGAGCGCAGGTCACGTAGGGGCGGGGCGGTGATCCGCTGCCGCCAGGCACCGCCGGGGCCGAGCGCCGCCAGTCCGAGGCTGTAGCCAGTCCAAAGCGTGCCCGCCGGGTCGTACTCGAAGTCGACGGCCTGGACAAACGGGAGGCCGTTACTGTTTTCTCCGTAGCCGTTCCAGACGCCGGGCAGGTTGACCTGGCGCAGGCCGGAGGCGGACACCGCAAAGAAACCCTTCTTGTTGCCGGCGAGTATAGTTCCATCTGGGGCGAGGACGAGTTTGCGGAAGTCATCCTGGAGCCATTCGCTCTCACTGCCGGGGACGCGCTCCAGGATGCGGCCACTGTCGGAGAGACGGGCCAACCCGTAGTCGCGCAAAGCGGCGATGAATCCGCCTTGGGGCAAGGGAAGGACGTAGGCGAAGGGCTTGGGAACGGCCGCAATCGTGCTCCAGCTTCGGGTAGCCTCGTCGAGCCGGTAGAGACTGGATCCGGCGACGGCGATCCTCTCGCCACTGCTGCCGCGCAGCACCTGGACGGGTTTGCCGCGGAAGGAGGCGGCGGACCATTGTTCCCATTCGGCGCCAGGAATGAGTTCCCAAAGCGCGCCTGCGCTGTCGGCCACCCAAACGTGGCCTTGCCAGTCTTCATGAAGGGCAGTGATCTCGGCGTGGGCACCGATCTCGAATTCCATGGGCGGCGAAAGGCCACGCACGGAATGGGAGTCGCAGAGCCACACCTGTCCGTTGCGGCCCTGGAACATCGGCAGCGTCGACGACCAAGCGGCGTCGGTTTCGATAGACAGCACGCGCCGTCCATCGACCCAGGCTTCGGCGCGATGACCGTACAGGGACCAGAATCTGCCTTGCGAGTCCAGGAACTGTCCCTTGGCGGGATGGAAACCGTGAACCGGGATCAATTCCGAGGAGGACGGGTCAAAGCGATGGAGGGAACCGTTCCCGCACCGCAGCCAGAATTCCTGCCAGAAGGGTTCCGGGCACGGGTCCGGAAGCGGGATTGCTTGGAACGAACCCGCGGCGTCGATTCGGGAGAGGGATCTGGCGGAAGCGTCGCGCAGGTACGTGAGTTCGCCGGCAGCCCACAAGTTTCCCGCGATGCCGGGGTTGAGTCCGGTTTGAAATCCAGAAGAGGGGTGATAGCGCACCACGCCTTTTTCAAAGCTCGAGATCCAGACCCAGCCGCCGCCAGCAATCGCGATGTCGTTGGCGTCGCGATAGGGATAACCCGGGACAGCAGTGAAGGCGCGGCCTTCGTAGCGAAGCAAGCCAGAGTCGGCGGTGACGTACAGGACGCCGTCCGGGTGCATGCCGATACCGTTGATGGCGGCACGGAACTTGGGATGGATGGTGACGCGGCCGGATGCGGCGAAGGCTGTGGCGGCGAGCGCGAGGAAGAAGCACACAGACCGAGCCAGTGTCAGGCAGTTGGTTCGGGGAGTTCGATTCCGCTCACCTGCAGCGTCCATTCCTCATCTCCGGTCCGTTCGAAAACTTTCCTTTTCGGCTCCCACTGCGAGACCAGCAGATACTCCCGGAAGGAAGGGATCTGCGGGTACAGGTAGAACTTGCCACGATCGTCGTAGCCGTCACCCGCGGGTGCGGGGTTGCGCTCATAGGATCATCGTAGTGGAACAGACAAGTGGAGGTTCGCGCCGGTCAGGGGCCGAAGCGGAAGGAGTTTACCGGCCCAGCCGGGATGCGGACCCGCAAACCACGATCCAGTTCAGACATTGGGATTGTGGCTGTGATGCTGGAGAAGACCTGCGCAAAACCCTGACCTGTTCGGGCGCTGGCGGGGAGTTGGCTCCAAGTGGATTCCGGTATGCTGAAGGCTCCCGCGCGTCCATCGGCGAGGCTGCAGGCGATACCGTAACTGGATCCAAGCGAAAGGGTGAGGGATACCCCCTGTGTCAGCCCCGAACCGCCACTCCAACGGATCGTGGGAGGCTGTTGGGCACTAATCGTGGCCCCCTGCGCCGGAGCCGTGATCCGGACGGGCTCGTAGTCAAAAGAGTCCTCCGCCCGGCCGATGTCACGCCCACCCTCGAGAGTCACTGTATACCTGCCCGGCGGGAGAGTTTGCACCGGTCTCGCGGCACGATCCAGGCTATAGAAAGTTGCCGGCCCGAGGATCCCGCGGACCAGCTTCAGTTCCACTCCTGGTCCGCGGATGGTGACGGCGGGTCCGGAATCGAGAGAACGCACAACCGGCGTAGTTGGCGAAGGTATCTCTACGCGCTCGAGGACTACCGGAGTGGTTCCTGGGGCGGGTGGTCCAGTCACAATGCAGGAGCCAGCGGGCAATACCGGAGTCTGCACTTTTGAGCCGCAGTCGGAGACGCTGCTGAAGCTCAGGTTGGCAAAGACGGTATTCAAGGAATCAGACAATGACAGGTCGCCAAACGACCCGTTCTCGCACTCGAAGGTCTGTATGAGATACCCCTCGTCCACGCCCGGTCCGGGCGTTGGACCCGTGCCCGTGCCCGGCGTTGGCGCCGGTCCCGTAGCGGCCCCGCATCGCGAGTCGCCCTGGCTGGCGACGGCGATGTTCGCGGTGTTGCTATCGCGTCCACCGGCGCGGATCACGACGGGCACGTTGCAGCCTTTCGGCGTGTTTTCGGCTAACTGAAACGCCACCTGATCGAGCCCGGCGCAACAAGGGCTGCGTCCGGAATAGGTGCGCCGCGCGGGCGTGCCGCCGACGAGAACCTCGACTGGGGTTGGGAGGTCGCCGGCAGGGGCCGCGACGTTGTCGGCTGCCGCGATGGGACCGAGTCCGGTGCCATAGGCGATCAAGGTCTGGCCCGGGAAGGCAGGCGCGTCGGGGAGGTTGAGGGGCACCTGTGACGCCGATATGACGTTCTGAGCCACAGCACGGACGCCGTCGCGGGTGAAGGTGAACAGGCCGAAACCGCTTCGCACGATCTGCACGGTGGCGGGCGGACTGATTTGTCCATCGCGCACGAAGCGGACTTCCACTGTGCCGGTGGGCGTGGTGGACGGGACGATGAAGTTGACCTGATCGTTGCGGACGAAGATCGGAATGCCGTTGACGTTGCGCGCGCCCTGGGTGAGGCGGACGGAGGTGCCCGCGAGCGTGAACGCCAGGGGGAATGCGCTGGCCCCGACGCCGGTGGCGGGGCCCAATCCTGTGCCGAAGGCGGTGGCGATGGAGCCTTGGGCGATGCCGCCGGGGAGCGTCGCGGGTTCGAAGCTGGCGGCGTTGACCACCGAGCGGATCGTGGGTACGGCTTGGGCGTGAAGCGCGGCGGCGATGCCGAGGGCGAGAACGGCGTTTCTTGTGAGGCGCACAGGTTTCCTTTCGCTTGCTTCCGGAGGACTTACTTTTTGTAGGCGCCGCTGCGAAGCGCAGTGGTCACTTGTGAGTCTGGGGGAGCACAGACGGTGGGCTTGTCCCAGAAGTAGAGGCACTGCGGGACGCCTTCCTTGAACGACAGCCGGACGTTCCCGTTCATGGGTCCGCCGAGCGACTGATAGGTGTACATGGCGTTTGCGGCCGCAACGGCGCCTCGCTCGTCGGTTTGAACCTCGGCATCGCGGATGCTTCCGGGCACGTAGCGATTCACCATCCACGACTTGGCGTTGGCCGTGACGAGGTCATCGAGGAGGCGTGCAAAGTCAACGGCCGGGGTCTGAGAGGGTAGGCTGGCCGAAGCCGGTTCTGTTGGACCCTCCAACGGGATGGCCGGCTCTTTGGCGGCGAAGCGGCGCATGTTCTCCTGAAAGCGCTGGAGGCCTGGACTGGTGCAGCCGTTCTCCGGAATGAGCCGGTGCATGTCTCGAAGCACGGACATCATCTCACCGGCGGTTTGCGCGGCCTTGCCCGTTCTGACGCTATTGATCGCGTTGACGAAGTTGGTCAGCAAATCTCCGGAGAAGGCGGAAGATATACTTTCGCGACGGAGTTCGGCGTAGGGCTCATAGAGGCGAGGATCGGCGCGGTACTCGTTTTGCTCGCCCCATAGGCTGCAGTAATCGCGCCAAAACAAGGGAGTGGCTCCACGGAAAGTCGTTTGCCTGGTCGTTTCCGTGCAAACCGGCGACGTGACTTGCCTGGCGTCGCCCGGCAGGTGCTGCGAGCATTTCTGGTCGAAGACGCGCATGTAGCTCGACATGAGGCTGATGAAGCGGTCGTCATCCCTGGCCATCTCCAGGCCCTCGAACTGGCCATTGAAGATCGCACGGAACAGCTTCGCGTTTCCCATGCCTGCGGTTCTGAAGCTGGCGTAATAGAGCGCCTTTCCGGCGAGGATGTCGTCCCGCCGCCGGCTCAGAAACTCGATCTCGCGAAGCGCTTTCTGAGCGTTCTCGGCGGCCTTAATCCGCGCCTCCAGAGCCCGCACCGGAGCTTGAAACTCGCCCCAGCCGGAGAGCCGTTCCCGGGGTCCGGAGAAGAACAGGCGCTGGATCTCTCCCTGGCTGGCAGTGACGGACCCTGGTTCGAGCGGGAGGGCCTCGATCTGGCGGGACCACTCCGGCAGCGCGCCGGCGATCACACGGGCACGGTGACGTTCGAAGACCTGCCCGGCGGCCTCGACACTCTTCAGGGCAAAGGGAGCGAAGTTGGTATCGAAGTTATCTTTCCACGCACGCAGTACTTTCAGGCCCTCCAAGCTCGCAGGGATGCCCGGCAGCTTGGATTCTTCGGCGGCCAAGCCGTCGCGCAGGCAGGCCTCGAGCAAGGTCTGATACTCGGTTTCCGCCGTCTGCCGCGGTTGATCGGCAAGGAGTAGCATGGCCGGGTCGATCGCAGCCCGCTCGCGCGAGAGCATTCCTGCGCTCTCCAGGTTCTTCGGCGCGTTTCTGCTTCGCTCGAGCCACGCCTGTACGAGATCAGGCGCGATCTGGCTCTTGCGGGCGGCCAGGTAGTTGCGAACCGCCTCGCGATCCTCCCAGCTCAGGAGCGCCATTTGCGATTTCAGGGCGACCTCATCGCTCTCGATCTGGCGGTAGACCTGCTCGCCCGGCCCCGACGCGGCGGCGCTCAGCGCCTTCTGAGCCCACTGCATTTGCTCGCGCAAGGTGCGGAGGTGTTCCCGGATGGCGGTGGGTTCGACGGCCCTTTGCTCGACGGTGAAAGCCTGGCCAAGGAGCATTTGGTAGCCGTTGAACGCTTCGGCGAAGCTCTGGAGCTCCCGGCTGGGACCCCTTCTGAATCCCCCTTGAAAACGCGGCGGCGGCATCGGCGCACCGGCGCAGCGGAGTACGACTTTGTTGTAAATGTCGGCCAGATGCTTGGGCTCGAGCCGGTCATAGGGGGCGCCGAACACCTGCGTCATCGGCTCGTCGGCAAAGGGGGCGAACACGTTCGCTCCGGGCCGTATGCCGTAGCGAGCCTGCGCCGCGGGAACACCCGAGCTTTGCAGCCATTCGAGCAAGACGGCGCATTTGTCCTCGAGGCGCTTCTGGCTTGCCAAGGGCCGGAGCGAAGCACTGGTCGAGCCGAGTTTGGGGATGGGTTGTTGGGCAGCCGCTTCCAGCAAGCACAGAGCTGCGGCGGTTGCGATCCTCACTGGTAGATGCATCGATGATCTGCCCCTTTCGTTTACGGAACGGTGATGGTTCCAACGGCGTGCCAGCCGCTGTTGCCGGCGCCGCCGCGCGCGGCGGCATAGACGACGCGGTTGCCCTTGAACGCGCCCGTGAAGGTGAGGCGCAAGTTGAGAATCAGGGTGTTGCCGGAGGCGAAGACGGTAGACGCGGCGGTGTCGAGCGAACATTGGCTATTGGCGATGGGGACGGCGCCGGGAATGGGTTGGGATCCTACGTAAGGGCCACCGGCGTCTCCGGCGTCGTTGACGAGAACCATGTTGTTGTCGGCTCGGACATAGGCGAGGTAACAGCCATTGCGTCCGTCGATGGCGTTGTTGATGAGCAGATTGAGGACGGTGAGGTCCGCGAATCCGGCGGTATCGGTGAAGGTGGTGGAGATGTTGACGGTGCTTGCTTCGGCGCGGGCGGGCGTGCTGGAGGCGACGGCGGGATTGGTGGTGGCGCCGGGGACGGCCCAGAGGCCGAGAGGGAGCCACCCGCTGTTGTCGCCGGCGATACCGCG
>JAWKHI010000036.1:0-74896 GCA_041394885.1 Bryobacteraceae bacterium
ACTTACGGACTCGGGAGCGAGAACCGCAACCTTCCCGGCTACGTCGTTCTCCATGACCCGCGCGGCGGACCGGTGAATGGTCCGGCCGTTTGGCAAAGCGGCTACTTGCCGGCCACCTACCAAGGGACGCCGTTTCGTCCCACCGCACCGGCGGTGCTTAACCTCGCGCTGCCGCCCGGCGTCGACCGCACCCGCGCCAGGCAGGAGCTCGACTTTATCCGGTGGATGAACGAACGCCACGCCGCTTCACGGGCGGAAGCGGGCGTTCTCGAGGCGCGCATCGCCGCGTATGAACTCGCATTCCGGATGCAGATGGCCGCGGCCGAGGTGACCGATCTCGCCAACGAGCCCGCATCCATGCGGCAACTCTACGGCATGGATGATCCGATTACAGAGCCCTTCGCGCGTCAGTGCCTGATGGCGCGTCGCCTGGTGGAGAAGGATGTCCGTTTCGTATTGATGGTGCACGGTTGGGAAAACGGGCAGTTCAGTTGGGATCACCACAAGGAACTCGATTCGCTGCTACCCGCCCGGGTCCGCGAAGTGGACAAGCCCGTTGCCGGCTTACTCGCCGATCTCGAACAGCGCGGGTTGCTGGATGATACCCTCGTGGTCTGGACATCGGAGATGGGAAGAACGCCGTTCATTCAGGGGTCGCCCAAGTATCCCGGCCGCAACCACAATCAGTGGGGCATGGTGAGCTGGTTCGCGGGAGCCGGCGTCAAACAGGGAGCGACCGCCGGCGGCACGGATGAATTCGGGGTGCGCGGCATCGCACAAACGCTAAGGATTCGTGACCTGCATGCCACGGTTTTACGGCTGCTCGGTCTGGATCAGGACGTGCTCACATTCCTGCATGACGGCCGCTTCAAGCGACTCACCGATACCGGCGGACGGGTGCTCACGGAGATCCTCACATGATTCGCCGGCGCCATGTCTTCGCGCCAGCAGCCGCGCTCTTTGCCGCCGCGGCCCGGGCCGCGAACCCCGGCGAGGCGCTGCGCAAGGCGATGTTGGAGGCGGTCGAATCCAAGCAGATCCCCGGCGCCGTGGTTGTGGTCCGCGAAAAAGGCCGCAATGTGGTAGAGGAAGCCGCGGGCTGGGCCGTGATCGAAGAGAAGCGTCCGATGCGGGTGGGAGACATCTTCATGATCGCCTCCAGCACCAAACCGTTTTCGGCGACGACGATCATGACGCTGGTGGACCGGGGGGAGCTTCGGCTGGATGATCCGGTGCGGAAGTTCTATCCGGAGTTCGCAGGCAGCTCCGACATACGCCAGCTCCTGTCGCATACGTCGGGCCTTTTCGGTAACGATGCCCCTCGAGAAGTCGTGGAGCCAATCCGCAATTTCGACCGCCCCCTCCGCGACGCGGTGTCGCTGATCGTAAAGGCTCCTCTGGCCTACGAGCCCGGCACCAAATTTTCTTACGGTGGCGCTTCCTTCTGCGTGGCCGCAGGCATCGCCGAGAAGATCACGGGACAGGACTTCGAGCAATACATGCGCAAGGTTCTGCTTGAACCTTTGGGTATGCGAGAGACACAGTTCCGTTCGGCCGTCGATCTGTCGCCGCGAGTTCCGCAGATCTACAAGCGCCGCAAGGGAGGCGGGTTTGAACCGGTGCCTGCCGTGATGGAGTTGCCGGGCCGTCGTGGTCCCCGTCCGGATGGTTTCGTTCTGGCTGCCGGCGGCCTGTATGCCACTGCCGGCGACGCCGTCCGATTCCTCGAGATGCATCTCAACGACGGGGAATCGAACGGCAAACGCATTCTCTCGCAAGAGTCAGTCCGTGCGATGCAGGCGCGCCAGACGGGCGCGGCCGGCGAAGAATATGGGCTGGGCTGGCGCAGGATGGAGTTCGACGCGAGCGGCCAGGTAGTGGTATTCGGTCACGGCGGCGCGTACGGGACTCAACTGATCGTAGACAAGAGAAGAGGACTCGTGGCGGCCATCTTCACGCAAATGCCATCGGGGGAATCGGCAAAGTTTCTTTCCGCCGCTCGGGCGGCCGTGGCGCGGGAAGCGTAGCTGCCCATCGTCGGTACGGGTCCTCATCCAGTTCCCCAAATGCCAAACTGAAGGGACCGGTCGCGGTTTTGCCAACGGCCGCGGTGGACTTCGCTCCGCGGCTTCGGACCGATGAGGCTGACCGCGGAGGAAGTAGTTTAGAATGAAAAGGCACGCGAATGTCGGGGCGTAGCGCAGCCTGGTAGCGCACCTGCCTTGGGCGCAGGGGGTCGCGAGTTCAAATCCCGCCGCCCCGACCAACAGGATCCATCGATTTCCGTGAAGACAGCCGACCGTCCACCGGCACTCCCCGTATTGATACTGTTTTGCGCCGGCTGCGTTCTCGGCCAAACGTCCGCACCGACGGGGGCCGTGCGCGGGGCGGTGTTCGACAGCAGCGGGGCGGCGATTGCGGACGTTCGCGTGACGGCTCGGAACGAAGATACGCGGACCAGCCGGATGTCGGCCACCGACGCCTCCGGCCAATACCATCTCCCCAATCTCGCCGCGGGATCGTACACGCTTCATCTGGAGTCGCCCGGTTTCACCGCCGTGGACACCGAGCCTTTCGTCATCTCGATCGGACAGACGGCCGAGCAGAGAATTACGATGCAGCCGGCTGGGGTTACAGACCGGATCGACGTCGTCGAGAAGCCTGACGCCGTGGACACGGCGGCGGCGACGGCGAGCGCGGCGTTGGGCGGAGAACGGATCGAGGAAGCGCCGGCGCGCAGCCGGAACTACTTGAACTTCGTGCTGTCGGCGCCGGGTGTGTCGCAATCGGCCGGTTCGAGCTCACAGCGCACTATGACGGGCGTGCGCGCGCCGCTGGGCGACAGCGGGTTCACCTTCGGCGGAATGCGGGCACGGAACAACGCGATCCTGATCGACGGCACCGACAACCGCGACGAGACCACGGGGGGCAACCGGGTGGCCATCGGGCTCGAGATGGTGCAGGAGTTTCGCGTGGCTGGATCGGCGGTGGGCGCGGAGTTGGGCGGGGCGGCGGGCGGATTACTGAATATGGTCACGCGATCGGGCGTGAACCTGTGGCACGGCGACTTCACATTCTTCACGCAGAACGAAGCACTGAACGCACGGAAGGCGGAAGTGGCGGGTGCGGCGGATCCGCGATTCCGGCGCTACCAGCCGGGCGTTTCGGTGTTGGGACCGGTGCGACGGGATCGCACGTTTTTCGCGACGGCGATCGAGCATGAGCGGGAGTCCGCCGAGGAGTGGTCCGATGTACCGGCGGGCGCGGTCGCGATTATGAACAGGGCGCTGGCGTCACCGGAATATTCGCGTGCGGCGGTGCGATCGGTGCTGCGGGGATTGTACGGCACGTCGACGCGCGGGACGGAATTCTCGACGAAGGTGAATCACCAGATTGACGCGCGGGACACGGTTTCGGCGCGGTACGCGTGGTCGCGCGGGCGGGTGCGCGGAGAGGTGCAGGGTCCGGAGAATTTCTCGGACCGTTCGTCGCAGGGTAGCAGCCTCACCTCGGATCATTCCCTGGTGGCGAACTGGCTGCGTGTGGCGTCGCCCGCGGTGGTGAACGATGTACGCGTTCAAGTGGCCGGACGCTCGATGGAACTGCGTCCGAACGATACAGGCGCCATGCTCGAGATACCCGGCGTAGCGACTCTCGGCGAGTTCTACCGTTTGCATTCGGACCGGACCGAGCGGCACTATCAATTCGTCGAGAGCCTGAACGCGGCGCTGGGCCGGCATCGGCTGAGTGCGGGCGCGGATGCGCACCGAGTGACTTTCGATGGCGCGCTCCGCAACCGGTTCGCGGGCATTTTCGTGTTTCCCGATCTTGCCGCTTTTACGGCGGGACGCCCGGATGTATTCATCCAGGCCTTTGGAGATCCGCACACGCGCATGTCGACGACCCCGATCGGACTGTGGCTGCAGGACCGGTGGGAGGCGAGGCCGGGGCTGCATGTGGAGGTGGGCGTCCGTTTCGATAAGCAGACGATGCCGGCGGGTCTGCCGGCGTCGTCGAACAACTTTGCACCGCGCGTTGGGCTGGCGTGGCGTCCGGGAACGAGCCGTGGACCGGTGGTCCGTGCCGGATACGGGCTCTACTACGATCGCTATCCGCTCGCGTTTCTCAACGATGCGATTCAAAAAGATGGAACGCGGGCGTTCGAGCAGTATGCGGTGGGGGGCGAGGCGGTCCGGGCCTTTACGGCGTCGCGGGCAGGAACATTGCCGGCGCCGCTCGGCGGGCTGGGGAAGAGCGTCTACCGGGCGTCTACGTACTTCCCGTCCACATACAGCCGCAAGTTGACCGTGGGGCTCGAGCATGGCATGGGCAAGGACACGACGCTTTCGGTGGAGGCGAGCCACATCCGGGGCTTTCATCTCCCTCGCGTGCGCAATGCCAGCGGCGCACTGCCTCCGGCGTATCTGTTGGAGCAGACGTCGCGATCGGCTTACACCGGCGCCTCCATTTCGTTGAACCGCAGGCTAAGCCGCGAACTGGCTTACCTTTTCACTTACAGCGTGGGGCGGACGCGCGACGACGCGTCGGACTTTGACGAGCATCCGTTGGACCCCTTCGATTTCCGGAAAGACTGGGCGTTGGCGCGCCAACATCAGGGGCAGCGATTCGCGGCAAGCGCGCTGTTCGAGTTGCCGGATGTCGATGTCCTGCCGGAATGGCTGCAGTCGGGGTTGGAATCGATCTCCGTAGCACCGATCGTGGTGGCGGGAAGCGGACGCCCGATCAACGCGCTCCTTACGACAGACTCGCTTCGCACCGGGGCCTATCCGATTTCGGCGCGTCCGGTAGGGATGGCCCGGAACCCGTTTCTCACACGCGCGACGGTGAGCGTGGATCTGCGGGTGATGAAGACGATCCCGGTGTTTCACGAACGGGCGCTGCTGCAGTTTGGGGTGGAGAGCTTCAACTTGACCAATCGGACACGGCCGGAGCGGGTGAGCCCCTATTTCGCAATGCCGTCCGGGCCTGTTTCGAGCTATGGCGGATCACTCGAGAGCTTCCCGGCGCGGCAAGTTCAGTTGCTGGTGCAATTGGAATACTGAGCGTGGTATCGTGCAGGCTAAATGCTAATTTCGCGCAGACTTTTCGCACTTACGCTCACGGTTGGCCTGCTGCCGGTGGCGGCGCTGGACAAGGGATCCGTAGTCAAGCCCGAATCCGTGGGGTTATCGACAACACGGCTGCGGCGGATCACGGACGCGATGAAGGCGGACGTAGCGGCGGAGCACGTGCCAGGCGCGCTGGCGCTGGTGGCGCGGCGGGGGAAGGTGGCCTACGTGGAAACGGCCGGTTTCGCCGACCGCGAGAAACAGTCGCCAGTGCGGATCGACACGATTTTCCGGATCTACTCGATGAGCAAACCGATCACCAGCACGGGGCTGATGATGCTGTACGAAGAGGGCAAGTTCACCCTGAAAGATCCGGTGTCGAAGTACATTCCAGAGTTCGCGAATTTGCAGGTGCTCGAAGAGGACCCGGGCGGCAACAAGCTGGTGAAGCCGAAGCGTCCGATGACGGTGCAGGATCTGCTTCGCCACACAGCGGGACTGACGTACGGCTTGTTCAGCAAGAGCGCGGTGGACACGATGTATGAAGAAGTGAAGCCGTTGAGCGCGACCGTACTGGACGATTTCATCACACGGCTTTCGAAGCTGCCGCTGCGATTTCATCCGGGCACGCAGTGGCATTACAGCGTAGCGGTCGACGTGCAAGGGAAATTGATCGAAGCCCTCTCGGGCAAGCGGTTTGACCAGTATCTCGAAGAGCGCATCTTCGCACCGCTCGGCATGAAAGATACCGGCTTTCACGTTCCCAAGGACAAGCAGAACCGTTTCGCCGCGATGTACTCTCCGGACAAAGGCGGCGCGCACCTGCAATTGGCTCCGGGCGCGATGTCCAGGAATTTTCTGAACGACGACTTGACGTTCTTTTCCGGCGGCGGCGGGCTGGTCTCCACGGCGGCTGACTATTTGCGTTTCAGCCAGATGATGCTGAACGGGGGCGAACTGGATGGAGTCCGGCTGCTGAGCCGCAAGACAGTGGATTTGATGGCGTCCGATCACCTGGGTAAGATTCCCGGCACGCAACCGACGGGCTATGGTTTCGGGCTCGGCTTCGCGGTACATACCGATCCGGCGCTGAGTGGACTGAATGGATCGAAAGGGGAATACAACTGGAGCGGTTTAGCGGGAACGAAATTCTGGATCGATCCGGTGGAGAAGCTGATCGGGATCTACATGATTCAGGTGTTGCCGCCACGGTCGAATCCGGATCCGGGCAATTTGTTCAAGCAGCTTGCCTACCAGGCGATTGCGGATTGACGCGGACGTGAACCGGCCGGGCTGCGCCTGATAAACTCGTTTCGATATGCAGGTGAACTGGCACGGCGTCTATCCCGCCGCCACAACGCAATTCCGCGCCGATGAGTCGATTGACCTGGATGCCACCGCGCGGCATCTCGATCATATGATCAAGGCCGGAGTCCACGGGATGATTCTGCTGGGGAGTGTGGGCGAGAATACGGCGCTCGACTACGACGAGAAGCTGACGGTGTTAAAGGCGATGAAAGAGGCCATCGGTGGGCGCGTGCCGGTGCTGAGCGGGGTTGCCGAGAACACGACGCGGACGGCGTGCCGGTTCGCTCGTGACGCCGAGCGCATCGGCATCGACGGGCTGATGGTGCTGCCGGCGATGATCTACAAAGCCGACGGACGCGAAGCGATCGCGCATTTCCGGTCAGTAGCACGGGCGAGCGGGCTGCCAGTAATGATTTACAACAATCCGCCTTCGTACTTCGTGGACATCACGCCGGAGATGTTCGGCGAGTTGGCGAGCGAAGAAACGATCGTGGCGATCAAGGAATCGTCCGACAATCCACGGCGGATCACGGATCTGGTGAACGCCTGCGGTGACCGGTACCTGCTTTTTTCCGGCGTGGACGATCTGGTCCTGGAGAGCGTGATGCTGGGAGCGCAGGGTTGGGTGTCCGGGCTGGTGAACGCGTTCCCGGAGGAAAATCGCGTATTGTGGGAACTCGCCACCGGCGGGCGTTGGGATGAGGCGCGCGCCTTGTACCGTTGGTACACACCGCTTCTGCATCTGGACACGAAGATCAAACTCGTGCAGTACATCAAGCTGTGCATGG
Source organism: Bryobacteraceae bacterium (assembly GCA_041394885.1). Lineage (GTDB taxonomy): Bacteria > Acidobacteriota > Terriglobia > Bryobacterales > Bryobacteraceae > DSOI01. The sequence goes on from JAWKHI010000036.1 coordinate 7,166, forward strand.
CGGAAGTGGGTTTGGGATCCGAGATCACGAGGGCACCGCGGCTGGCGATTGAAGGCGCGGAGCGCGAGCAGGTGTTGGGCATCATCCGGCAGGCTCTTCAAACACGGCCTGCGCTTGGCGCCACGGCGTAACACGCCCATGCGGCGGATCTCGTTCATCGATTCGCACACGGGCGGAGAGCCTACGCGAACGATCGTGGGCGGGGGGCCGGATCTGGGCGCGGTATCGATGGCGGACCGGTTGGCGCGATTTGCCGTGCATCATGACGATTTCCGCTCCGCGGTGGTGAATGAGCCGCGCGGCAGCGATGTGATGGTGGGCGCGCTGCTGTGCGATCCGGTGGATGCTGGTTGCGCGGCGGGAGTCATCTTCTTCAACAATGTGGGCTACCTGGGCATGTGCGGCCACGGAGCGATCGGGGTGATCGCGACGCTCCGGCACCAGGGCCGCATCGGCGCTGGGACGCATCGGGTGGAGACGCCGGTGGGAGCAATCACGGCGATCCTCGATGAGGACGGCGCGGTGACCATCGAAAATGTGCCGAGCTACCGAAGCGCGACCGGGGTCCGTGTGCAGGTGGGTGGACAGAGCCTGACCGGCGATGTGGCGTGGGGAGGGAACTGGTTTTTTCTCTCCGAGGATCACGGCAAGCGGATCGCGCCCGACAACGTGGAGGCGTTGACGGAATTCACGTGGGCGGTGCGCGGCGAGTTGGCGCGGCAAGGCATCCGAGGCGACGACGGAAAAGAGATCGATCACATCGAGTTGTTCGGTCCGGCTGCGTCGAGCGGGGCAAACAGCCGGAACTTCGTGTTGTGCCCGGGCAAGGCGTACGACCGGTCACCCTGCGGGACGGGCACGAGCGCGAAGGTGGCGTGTCTCGCGGCCGCGGGGAAATTGGGCGAGGGCGAACTGTGGCGGCAGGAGAGTATCGTGGGCAGCGTGTTCGAGGCCTCGTATCGGCGCGTGGACGGACAGGTGCACCCGTGGATTCGCGGACGGGCGTGGGTGTGCGCGGAAGGCAGCTTGTTGTTCGATTCCTCGGATCCATTCGCCGCCGGCATTCGAAAATGATTCGCGACGTGGCGGTGGTAGGCGCGGGAATCGTGGGCGCCGCCTGCGCGGATGCGTTGTCGCGGAAGGGGCTGAGCGTGGCGATCTACGATGGGTCCACGCCAGGCGGTGGAGCGACGGCGGCGGGCATGGGGCACATCGTGGCGATGGATGATTCGGAAGCGCAGTTCACGCTGACGCGTTATTCGCAAGGGCTGTGGGACAGGTTGGTCCCGGAACTGCCGGCGCAGATCGAGTTCGAGCGGCGTGGCACGCTGTGGGTGGCGGCCGATGAGGAAGAGATGGGGGCGGGGATCGCCAAGCAGCAGTGGTACGCTGCACGCGGAGTGAGCACAGAGTGGCTGGACGCTGCGGCGCTGCCGGATGCGGAACCGAACCTGCGCGCGGGGCTTGCGGGGGGTCTGCTGGTGCGAGGGGACAGCGTGATCTATGCGCCTTGCGCGGCGCGGTGGCTTCTGGACCGGGCGATCGCGCGGGGCGCGGAGTTTCATTCGAGCACGGTGGCGACGGTGGCGGCGCTGCGGGAGAAGGCGGTGGTTGTGGCTTGCGGAACGGCTTCCGGGCAGCTTGTCCCGGACATCGCGGTGAGGCCACGAAAGGGTCACCTGGCGATCACGGACCGGTATCCGGATTTCGTGCGTCATCAGTTGGTGGAGTTGGGCTACCTGAAGAGCGCGCATGGCCACGATGCCGAGTCCGTCGCGTTCAACGTGCAGCCGCGGTGGACGGGGCAGGTGCTTGTCGGTTCCTCGCGCCAGTACGACACGGAGACTCCGGAAGTGGAGCATCGGATGCTCGCGCGCATGCTGGGCCGCGCGGTAGAGTACATGCCGCGATTGGCGGCGCTATCGGTGATTCGCACATGGACGGGCTTTCGGGCAGCGACCCCGGACAGCCTGCCGTTGATTGGTCCGCATCCGGAAATAGAGCGAGTGTGGCTGGCGACGGGGCACGAAGGGCTGGGGATTACGACGTCACTGGCTACGGGAGAATTGATCGCGGCGTCGATCCTGGGGCATGCGGCGGGGATCCCGATCGAGCCCTATCTTCCGGCGAGGTTCGCACATGGCTGAGTTTTGCGGAATGGGGATCTGCTTCCAGTGTTGCGGCGAGGATCGCGTGCGGACGTGCATGCCTAGGCCGCCTGCGCGATTGGACTGGGACGCGGCCCGGCTGGAAAAGGCCGATGTGACGATTGTGGGTGCGGGCCCGGCTGGTTTGGCGGCGGCGCGCGAGGCGGCTGGCGCGGGGATGCGCGTACTGTTGATCGATGAGAACGCGGACGTGGGTGGACAGATCTGGCGCGGCGAAGCGCATCGCGCCCCGTCGACGGGCGCGGTGCGGGTGTTGACCCATACCAGCGTGTTGGCAGCCGACGGGCGGGTGCTGTTGGCCCAGCGCGGAGATCTGCCGCTCCGGATCGCGTTCGAGAAGCTGGTGCTGTGCACGGGCGCGCGAGAGCGCTGGATTCCCTTCCCCGGGTGGACGTTGCCGCACGTGATGGGAGCGGGCGGGATGCAGGCGATGGTGAAGAACGGCTTGGCGACCGGCGGCAAGCGGGTGGTGGTGGCGGGGAGCGGACCGCTGCTGTTGGCGGTGGCGGCGTATCTGAAGCGACGCGGGGCGGTGGTTGCCGCGATCGTGGAACAAGCGGACGCCGCGCGGATACGGCGGTTCGCGATGCAACTGCTAGGTAGGCCGGCAAAGCTGGCGCAGGCGGCGGCGCTGCGGGCGAGTCTGGTTGGAGTGCCGTATCTCCCAGGTGCGTGGATCGTGGAGGCGCAACCGGGCGCGGTCACGATCCTCGATCGAGGACGGAAGTCGCGCATCGAATGTGATTATGTGGCCGCTGGATACGGACTGGTTCCAAACACGGAACTGGCACAAGTGTTGGGGTGCGGCGTAGAAAACGGCGCAGTGGCGGTGGACGAACTACAGCGCACCAGCGTCGAGGGTGTGTGGTGCGCGGGCGAGCCCGTGGGGATCGGCGGCGTGGATGCGGCGGAGATCGAGGGTCGCATTGCGGGACTGGCGGCGTCTGGGAAGCTGGAGCCGGCGCGAGCGTTGACGCCGAGCCGCGCTCGAACACGCCGCTTCGCGGGCCTGCTGGCGGAGACGTTCGCGCTACGCGAGGAACTGATCCGGGTTCCGACGGCGGAAACCACGGTGTGCCGATGCGAGAACGTCACGCTCGGGCGTCTGCGCGGGCACGGTGGCTGGCGCGAGGCGAAGCTGCAATCGCGATGCGGAATGGGGCCGTGCCAAGGCCGCGTCTGCGGACCCATCGTGGAAACGTTGTTCGGATGGCGCGCTGCGTCGATCCGTCCGCCGGTGCTGCCTGCTAGCGTTGGGGCGCTCGCCGCCAGTACCAATACAGAGGCAGACCGAGCAGAATGACAAACAGACCGAAGCCGGAATTGCGGGGATCGCCTACGGCGATGAAGATCAAGAAAAACGCGGCAACGATCAAATAGAGCGCGGGCACGAAAGGGTACCCGGCGACGCGATAAGGCCGGGGAAGGTCCGGCTGCTTGCGGCGGAGGACGAATAGTCCGGCGACGGTGAGGGCGGCAAACAGGAGCGAGGCGAAGGATGTGAAGGTGAGCAAATCACTGTAGAGCTGCGCGCCACGCTCGCCGAGGCTTCCGAACAGAACGAGCGCGATGGACCAGACGGCCTGTTGGCGGAGAGATCGAGCCGGGATGCGCCGCTCGGGATGGAGTTCACCGGCGCCGCGAAAGAACAGGCCGTCACGGGCCATGGCGTAGTAGAGACGGGGTCCGGAGAGAACGAGTCCGTTGACGCATCCGGCGGTGGAAAGCAGGATCGCGAAGGAAATGAGGCCGAGACCGGCGGGGCCGAACAGCACTTCGGCGGTGCGAGCGGCGATGCGTTGATCGGGCACGGCGGCGGCTTCGGCGATGGGGATCACGTCGAGGTAGACGACGCTGGCAAGCGTGTAGAGCAGCATGACGGCGCCGGTGCCGAGCGCCAGGGCGCGGGGCAGGGTGCGTTCGGGACGGTCCGTCTCCTCAGCGACGAACGTAACGATGTTCCAGGAGTCATAGGCGAACAGCGCCTTCGACATCGCGACGGCGAAGGCGGCAAGCACGGCGGTGTCGACAGCTCGCGGCGCGAGCGGGGCGAAGTGAGACCAGTCGCCGCGTCCGCTGAGCAAACCGAAGCCGACCAGACCGATCAAGGCGCTGACCTTGGCGAAGGTGAAGAAGTTTTGGAGAAAGGCGCCTTCCCGCAGGCCACGTGAATTCACGGCGGTGAGAATCAGAATCAGCGCGATGGCGGTGAGTTGCACGCTCGAGACACGAACCCCGCCCCAGGCGATGAGGGCGTTGGCCTGGCTGACCGTGGGCAGAAATACACCGAGGTAGTTCGCGAAGGCGACGGCCACCGCGGCGATGAAGCCGCTTTGGATCACCATGAACAACGTCCAGCCGTATAGAAAGCCCCATAGGGGCCCGAAGGCCTCTACCAGGAACACGTATTGTCCGCCGGTGCGCGGGAACGCGGCCGCGAGTTCGCCATAGGAGAGCGCACCGCAGAGGGTGAGGAATCCGCCGACGATCCAAATGCCGATGAAGCTGCCGATGCCCAGATGGGATTCGATGACGATGGCGGCGATCAGCGCGGGGGCGAGAAAAATGCCGCTACCGATCATCGAGCCGACGATGATGGCAGTCGCGTCGAGGAGGCCGAGTTTCTTGGGAGGGGTCACCCGTGCTCCGGACCGGCGGCGCGCACGAGCCTCATGGTGGTGATGGCTTGTCCGAGATGGCGTAGGGTGTGTTCGGCGATGTGAACGATGAGCCCATTGACGGTGGTGGGGAGCTTCTTGCGGCCCACGGTGCGGGGCTCGCGAAGGGAGGCGGGGTCAATCAACCGGACGATGGCTTCGCAGCGCCCAAGATGGGCGTCCAGATCGCCGAGCAGTTCGGCGCGCGAGGCGCCGGGCTGGGATTCGAGCTTCATGAAAGCGAGTTGCCCGTCAGAGAGAGATTCGCCACGGAGGTATGTGGAGAGGCGGTCCGCGGCGCCGCCGATGTGACGGATGTGAAAGCCGGCGGGGGTGAGGCCGAACGGTTTGCGCCACAATTCGACCGGGGTGAGGCCTTCGCTATGGAGGCGCAGTTCCAGACGCGTCTGTTCGAAGGAGTAGAAGATCGGCGCGAGAAGAGGGTCAACGCCGGGCAGGGGTCCACCTAGCCATCGCTCCACGTCCGGCGGCTCTACGTTCGGCTGAGGCATGAGGTTTATGATACGAGGTTTCAGGGCAGAGATAACGACGCGGTTTGGAAACCGTTGTCATAGAGGAGTTCGAGCTTCTTCACCGATTTCAGCTTGCCTTGATACGGGAAGTACAGGTAGCCGCGGACGGCCTGTTCGACGGGGCCTTCGAGCAGCGCCTCGCCTTTGACGACATCCTGCATGGATTCGGGAGGTTCTTTCTCCACTCCGCTTCGATCCTCGTTTTCCACGGGACGCGGGAGGGGAGCGCGATTGCGCGGATCGGAGCCTGTGGGGTCACCGGGAAATGGAGCGCGGCGGGGCTGGCCGAGAATGACCGGTCCTACGCCGCCGGTGGTCTCCCATCGGCGATTCATGCTCCAGGCCGGATCGTTGACGGCCAAGGCGACCATACCGGGCGGCTGCGGAAGAAGGGCCTTCCTGCCGTTCACACGCAGGCGAAAATGGCCGCTCGACAGACGCACGATCTTGCGCGGCGCGGGAAAAACGGCAGCGTCGATCACGAGATAGTTCGGAAGATAGTACGTGTCACGGCGGCCGAAGACGGACGAGCCCGTGTATTCGGCGGCGAGCGTCATGGCGTTGAGGGCGGTGTGAGCGGGATAAAGTTCGGGCTTCGGCTTGGGTGGCTCGATGGCACACACGAATCCCGCGGCCAACAACGGGATCATCCGAACACCCGAAGAAGACGGCCGTGGCACGAGCCTCGGCATTGGAACAGTCAACCTTCCTGTGACGAGCTATCGACAGCGGCGCCGTCCTGCGCGGCGTTTTCGCCGGCTTGCAGCATCGCCAGTCTCTTCAGCTCTTTCTTCGTGGGAGGTGCTTGTTCGTGCCTGAAATCGTGCTCATTGTAACAACTACGGCAACGGACCTTGGCGGCCTCTTCGTTCATGAGCGAGACCACCGCGTGATTGGTGATCCGTTTGCACTTGATGCAGTAGTCGTCGATGTCGTCACCAAGACGTATTCCTAACATCGTAGCTCCACTGTTCGATTCAGCAGTATAGCAAGGAAATCACGGTTTGACCAACAAGATCCGCAGCATACCGGCCACGGCGGAGCCACCGATCACCCAAAGAGTATCGAGGGAAGTGAATGCGAGAAGCGCGAAACTGGCCGCGGCCACCGACACCGGGAGTGCCCCGGTGAAGGCATCGCGGGCGAACGGGATGGTGGTAGCGAGCACGAGCCCCGCGGCAGCCAGCGTGACCGCGGAAATGGCTTGGCGAAGCAGCGGCGTCTGGGCCCGGCGGGAAAACCACGCGAGCAGCGGGACGATCAGGAAGGCAGGCGTTACCATGGCGAGAAACCCGGCTGCGGCGCCCGGCAGCCCCGCGGCGTAGTATCCGACGCAGACGACGTAGAGACCCATGGGGCCGGGTGTCATGCGAGAGACAGCAACGGCGGTATTCAACTGGCGATCGGTGATCACGGCGCGATCGAGCACCAGTTCATTCCGAATGATGGGTAGCGACGACAATCCGCTGAAGGAAGTGAAGGTGGCCTTGGCGAGTAGGAGGTAGAGCAGGATCAGGTTCATATCGCGTAGGGCGCCTTCCACAGCAAGCCCAATGCGAGAGCGATGGCGAGTATCGGGATGGGCGTCCATCCAAGCGGCGGCGCGGCCAACAGGAGCGCGATTCCGGCCAAAACGATGGATCGTGTCCGCGCTCCGGATTTGTAATGCGGACGGATGAGCAACCAGGCGCCGGCCGCCATCAAGCCGACGACGGCGGCGTTTACGCCCAGCATCGCGGCGCGCACCCACGCGTTGGATTGTCCAGACTGGACGAACTCGGCGAGCACGAGCGCGATCACCGCCGAGGGTAGGCACGAGGCCAGCACGGCCAGCAGCGCGCCGCGCCAGCCGCGAAGCACCCACCCGGCGCCGGCGCTGAAGGCGAGAACGTTGGTCCCTGGAGTGACGCGGGCCAGGCCGTAGACGAGGCTGTATTGCTGGTGGTCCATCCAGCGGAAGCGTTCGACGAGTTCGCGTCGAAGCACGAGCATGGTGGGGTCTCCGCCGCCGAAGGTGAGATTGCCGACGCGCGCGAAAACAGCGGCGATCGAGCGGTAAACAGGGCCATCCATGCCTGTTACTGTATCATCGGATTGTGGACGAATCCCCGCAATGGCGACGGCGTAGCGAGGCGGAACAACAGGACAAGAGACGTCATACCGATCGATGGTTTCTGGTGGGTGGGTCTTTGATTCTCGCCGGTCTTCTCGGGGCCGCGGGTTGGTGGGCGGTGCGATCGCGGGAGCCGCTGAAGAAGCCCCCGGCCGCGGTAGTGGAGACGAAACAGGAAGCGCCGCCGCCGGCGGAGATGACCTTTCAAGGCATGGTGCAGGGCCGAAACATCATCGCCATTGCGGCGCCGCTCGAGGGGACGCTCGAGGCGCTGGAGGTGCAGAAAGGCGCGGCGGTCTTTGAAGAACAACTGCTGGGGCGGGTGAAGAATCTGGGCCTGGAATCGGCGCGTGAAGCATCACGGCTGGAAGCGGAGACGGCGCAGGACCGCGTGAATAACCTCGAGAGCGCGTTGATCGCGGCCCGGCTGGAAGCATCGAGGACGGCGGCGGACGCCGATCGCGCTCGCGCCGAATTCAGCCGGCTCGACAAGCTGGCTCAACGCCAACGGATCCTTTACAACGAGGGCGTGACGCCGCGTCTGGCCCACGAGAAAGCAGAAAAGGAGATGGAAGCGGCGCGGGGCCAGGCGGACGCTTCAAGCGAGTTGGCGCGGCAATCGGAGCAGCGGATCGGGGCGACGCAGCAGGATCTGGACAACGCGAAAAAGGTGCTGGAAGAAAAGCTGGCCGTGCTCGAGGATTCCACCGGCGCGATGCAGGCGGCGGAGATCCGGTCACCGGTGGACGGCGTTCTGGTGGGCATTCGGGTGGAGCAAGGGGCCGAGGTGACGCCGGACATGGAGGACCTGTTTCAGATTGCCGTGAATCCAGGCGAATTGATGGTGATCGTGGAACCGGACCCGGAACAAAGGAAAGCGATGGATGAGGCATTGGCTAGCGGTCCGCTCGCGGCGTCGGTGCAGATTGTGGAACTGGCGGCGGCCATGGAAGGCAAATGCTCGCGGGGGGAAGACGGCAAGGTCCGGGTGGAATTCAACGCCGGCGACCCGAACGTCAAGCCTGGTCTGAATGCGATCGTCCGGGTAAAGCTACGATAGGAGCAAACTGCTATGGAATTTCTGCTCAACAGCCTAATAGAACTGATTACGCAAACTTCGACCAATCTTCCGCCGGATGTTCGCGCGGCAATGGGCCAAGCGGCCGCCAACGAGACGCCGGCCACGCAATCGGCGCAAGCATTCGACATCATCGCGGCCAACATCGATATGGCGCACGATGACGAAGGGCCGATTTGCCAGGATACCGGGATGCCGACGTTCGTCGTGCATACGCCGGTGGGGGTGAATCAACTGGCGATCGCCAAGACGATTCGGGAAGCCGTCGTGGAGGCGACGCGCCGGGGCAAGCTGCGGCCGAATTCGGTGGACTCGATTACGGGCAAGAACTCCGGTGACAACCTGAGCGAAGAGACGCCGGTGATCCATTTCGACCAATGGGAGCAGGATGAGATCGAGGTGAAGCTGCTGCTGAAGGGGGGCGGGTGCGAGAACAAGAACATTCAGTATTCGCTGCCCTGCCAGTTGGATCATCTGGGCAGCGCGGGCCGGAATCTGGAAGGCGTGCGCAAGTGCATCCTGCACGCGGTGTGGCAGGCCCAGGGACAGGGCTGCGCGCCGGGGGCGTTAGGGGTGTGCATCGGCAGTGACCGCGCGCACGGATATCTGCTGGCCAAGTATCAGTTGTTCCGGACACTGGACGACGTGAATCCGGTGCCGGAACTGGCGAAGCTCGAAGCCGGGATCATGGAAGAGGCCAACCGGATCGGTGTGGGCGCGATGGGTTTCGGCGGGAACGTTTCGCTGATCGGCTGCAAGATCACGGCGGCAAACCGGCTTCCGGCGAGCTTTTTCGTCTCTGTGGCCTATGACTGCTGGGCATTTCGCAGACTCGGAGTGCGGCTGGACGCGTCTAGCGGGGCGATCAACGGTTGGCTCTATCGCGATCCGGAGCGTCCAGTGGAGCGAATGGCGAAAGCGGAGGGATTCCGGCTCACGGGACGCGAAGTGGTGTTGACGCCTCCGATCACGGAAGAGCAGGCGCGAGCTCTGCGGGTGGGCGACGTGGTGCTAATCGACGGCGATATGTACACCGGCCGCGATGCCATTCACGCGTATCTGATGAAGAACGATCCGCCGGTGGATCTTCATGGCGCGGTGCTCTATCACTGCGGTCCGGTCATGCTGCAGGAAAACGGCGAGTGGAAGATGAAAGCCGGCGGACCAACCACCAGCATTCGCGAGGAGCCTTATCAACATCACGTGATCGGGAAGTACGGCGTGCGCGCGGTGATCGGCAAAGGCGGCATGGGGTCCCGGACACTGGCGGCGAACAAGGAGCATGGCGCGGTCTACCTGCACGCGATCGGGGGTGCGGCGCAGGTGTACGCGCGATGCGTGCGAAAGGTGAATGGAGTTCATCTGCTCGAACAGTTCGGAATTCCGGAGGCGATGTGGCATTTGCAGGTGGACCGGTTCATGGCGATTGTGACTATGGACGCGCACGGTAACAGTCTGCACGAGATCGTGTCGCGCGACACGGCGGCCAACCTGGAGACGTTGCAGACGACGTAGGGTCTGGTAAACTGGAGAGGTTGTGGCCAGGTAGCTCAGTTGGTAGAGCGCAGCCCTGAAAAGGCTGGCGTCGGCGGTTCAATTCCGTCCCTGGCCACCACTCACTCCCCACCAACCTCCGGTACTACTCTTGAGATCGCTGCCCTGCGCCCCCCGCGCCGGCACGCAGGGAAACGAGCGAGAAGGTGCATCCCGCCTTTCTGTAATTGCAGGTCAATCCCGTTACCAAAGACGTCCCTGAGAGCCCTGGCGACGGCGGCGCGGCGCTCCGCGTAGAGTTCACGCATCCGTTGGAAGTGGCGGGCGAAATGACCTTCGGTTCGGAAGATAGGGGAACCACTGGCCGTGCGAATGGACCAACAGCGGTTCGTTTGCTCGTGACGCCGCGCTCCGGCGCTCCAAACGCCTGCCAATCGAGGGCCACGCTCCCCGCCTCCCACAAGCAGGTTGGCGGATACGGGATCGCCGCACAATCCGGCAGGAAGCACGGCAGGAAGCATGGATCGCCAGCACGGATCACATGCACTACAATGAACCGAGCCGGCCAGAGACGCTGCGGGCCGGTTCGGCGTTCAATCGGCAGCAAAAGAATGGAGTGATGCGAGATGCCCGAGAAAATTGATTCGGTTCCCGAGAAGACCCGGTGGGAGATCGCAACGAAGGGAATGACCGGCGCCTACATTGCAATTTCCAGTGCCCTCCAACAAGCGGTAGGCCAGGAGAAGTTCGAGGTGTTCAACGGGGCTCTGTGGTTCGGAGCCGGAAAGGGAGCGAAGGAGTTTGCCGATACCCTCGGACTGCCGACGGAGACCGCCGGTGACGTGGAAGGGGCGACGCATCTTCTAGCGACTGCGTCCATGGGGCCGGAGTTCGAGTTCGAAATCGTCGAATCGAGCGCCGACAGATGCGTGGGAAAGACCACGCAATGCCCATGGCACAAGAGGTGGAAAGAACAAGGCCTCGAGATGGACACGTGTGGCGTGGGACATCAACGATGGGGCGACGGAGCCGTCGAAAGCCTCAACCCGGATTTCACGTTCAAACTCACCAAAAACATGCTGCACGGGGATCCTCACTGCGAGTGGGTCATCGAGCGGAAAAAGTAGGACAGAAGCTGGGATAATCGCCACGTAGCGATCGTGGGAGCGGCGCGCAACACTCACCGGCTCCGGATTCCGGCATCTCCATCCAGGGGAAGCGGCGGCCCTCGCGCCATCTTGCCCGACAGGCCCCGGATAAGAACCCGGCTAATGCTTGCACGACTATCCAAGAATCAATTCGTTGCACTCCTGGCGGGGATCGCCGCGCTCATCCTCGTGGTGGGTGTTCTGATCAAGCCGGAAAAGGCCCCCGATGTTACTTCTATCTCTCAGGCGGAAATGCAGCGCCTGCAAACGCTAACGCAGCGCCGCAACCTGGAGAATCTGGCGGTCTACTTCGCTCAGATCGCGGCGTCCATCCAGCCGGGTCTCGTTTGGATCGAGGAATGGGCATCCACCGGCGTGGTCTGGAATGGCAGCGGACTGATCTTGACCGCCGGATCTCCGCGATTTTCGGCCACGCAGGTGAGCGCGATCACCACCTCCGGTCACGTCAGTCTCGCTCCGCAAATGGTATCCTCCCGCTTCTCGGCAGCCGCGATGCGGGCTCCGCCAAGCTCGTCCCTTGAACCGGTGCGCAAGGGTGACGCGCAACGTCTTGACCCCGGAATATGGATCCTTCTCGTATCCCGCCAGGAGGGCGGCCAGTATCTGTTCACGCCCGGCACCTATAGTGGCCTTGCGCTTACACGGTGCGGTGAATTCGAATACGCAGCCATACAGTCGAGCTTGCCGCTGACGGAAGGATCGGTGGGCGGGGGGCTATTCGATCTGGAAGGAAACCTGCTCGCGATGGTGCTGCGATGCAATGGCGGGCTTGCCGCTGTAACTCCGGAGGGCGTGGACGGAATCGTCGCGGAGGCCAACAGTCCGGAAGGACAGGCGGAACGCAGATTCGGAATCCGGGTGGCTGAACTGGACGAAACCTCCCGGGCCTATTTCAAGCTGGAGGGGGGACTTCTGGTTACCGAGGTCGTCGACGATCTTCCCGCCGATACCGCCGGACTGGCCCCGGGGGACGTGATTGTGGGGGTGGATGGGAACCCGGTGGACCTCCGGAGCAGTTGGTACAAGGCTGTGCTGCCGGCAGGCGATGAGAAGTTCGAGCTGCAGGTGCAGCGGAACCGGAAGCGCGTCAAGATACAGTTCCGCGCGAAATCCTGGCAGTCCAAGCCAGCCGGCGGGGTTTCGATCTCGGGTGCTTCTGAGGGTTACGAAATCAGGAGCGTTACTGCCGGAAGCCGCGCCAGCCGCGCTTCGATTCTCCGGGGCGATCGCATCGTTTCGATCGACAACGAGCAGCCGGGCAACCCGGCTGCGGTACGCGAAGCTCTGTCGGACGAGAACCCAAACTCCGTCTTCCTGGTTCTGCGGCGCGGCTCGGCCAGATACGGCGTTTTCCTGAAATAGCATGAACGAACTCTCCTCGCTCGGACTGATCTTGCTGTTCGCCTTGGCGGCCGGGCACCTGGTGAAGCTCGTAAGGATTCCCGAGGTTGTGGGCTACATCCTGGCGGGCGTCCTGGTGGGCCCCTCCGTGTTGGGCTGGGTGAGTCATGACAACCTGCAGACGCTCAGCGTTTTTAGCGAAGTGGCGCTGGGGATGATTTTATTCTCCGTGGGGTCGATCTTCGAGTTTCAGCGGGCGCGGGCCCTCGGGCTGGGCGTAATGCAGGTGACTTTCACGGAATCCCTACTGGCTGCGCTGCTGGTCTGCGCCGCGATGCTGCTGATGGGACAACCATGGCAGGTCTCGTTGCTGCTTGGCTCGGTGGCGATTGCGACGGCTCCGGCGTCCACGCTCATGGTGATCCGCGAGTGTAACTCGGCGGGTCCGTTGACCGAGACGCTTCTGGGAGTAATCGGGCTCAACAACATCCTCTGCATTACCGGCTTCAGTCTGGTGGCGGCGGCCATTGATTTGAGTACGAGCTTCGCGGGCAGCCAAGAGATTCTGACAACTCTCTACCGTTCGCTCTTTCCTCTGGTGTGGCAGTTAATCGGATCTGTGGCACTGGGGTTCCTGGTTGGCTTGCTGCTGTCTTCCTGGGCCACTCGGGTGGTGGAACACGGCGAGATATTGATCCTGCTCACCGGAAGCGTGCTCCTGTGCGTGGGCGCGGCCCTCGTGCTCGAGCTCTCGACGCTGGTGGCGAGTCTGGCCGTGGGAGGGACGATGGTGAACCTTTCCACCAACAGTCGCCGGTTGTACAAGACACTGTCGAGCAGCGATCCCCCGTTCTACGCGATCTTCTTCGTGATCGCGGGCGCCGATTTGAACCTGCTCCAGTTGAAAACGCTCGGTTCGTTCGGACTGATCTATGTGGTAGCGCGCGCAACAGGCAAGGTGTTGGGCGCACGATACGGGGCTCGCCGGGCAGGATTGGAGGACGTGGTTCAGAAACTGATCGGATTTGGGCTGATGTCCCAGGCCGGACTCGCCCTAGGCTTGGTGCTGACCATCAACCGCCGGTTTCCCGAGCAGGCTCCGGCGGTGTCGACCGTGGTCCTGGCGGCGGTGGCGATTTCCGAGCTCATCGGGCCGATTGCGGCGCGGCTGGCAATCTTGAAAAGCGGGGAATCGCGACAGCATCCACGGGAGCCGATTGTCGCACTGGACTGACGGCGGCGCACTGGAACCTGAAACGAACCCAGCGTTACAGGAATCGGAAGTACAGATAGACGTGACTGATCGCGATCGACAGCAGCATGATCAGGAACGACGATTTCAGGTAGGCCATGAAACGGATGGGCTGACCGGCACGTTCGGCCATGCCCGCCACCACCAGATTCGCCGACGCTCCGATCAACGTTCCGTTTCCACCCAGGCAGGCGCCCAACGACAGGGCCCACCACAAAGGCATCAGCGCGTGTTCGCCGCCGAACACAGGCGCCATCGATTTGATCAGCGGGATCATCGTGGCCACGAAGGGAATGTTGTCGATGAAGGCCGACAACAGCGCGGATCCCCACAGAATCGCGAACGTCGTGACTTTGAAATCGCCCCCGGTTGCCGCGAGGAGTTCCTGCGCCAGCCACCGGATGACGCCTGCAGCTTCCAGCCCGTGCACCAACACGAAAAGCCCGACGAAGAATAGCAGCGTCACCCATTCCGCTTCTGCAAAGGCCGCGTGTACGTTGTGGGCCTGATCTTCGGCCGGGCGCCGGTAGTTGTCGAGCAGCAGCAGCAGAGCGGCCCCGAACATGGCAATCGTCGCGGGCTGGATGTGGATGGAGTGAGCGGCCACGAAGCCGGCAATGACGACACCGAGCACGGAGAGCGATTGTTTGAGAAGGCGCGGATCGCGGATTGCCTCCCACTCGTTGAACTCCATCACGTGGCGCCGGGCCTCCTCCGTGGTCACCAAGTCTTTGCGCCACACAAGCCACATCGGAATCAGCGTTGCCAACAGGACAATCGCAATGGCCGGAGCGAGATTCAGGAAGAAATCGTTGAACGTAAGGTCGAGCGCAGAACCGATCATGATATTCGGCGGATCGCCGATCAGAGTGGAGGTGCCGCCGATATTGGAACAAAGCACCTCGGAAACCAGGAATGGATAGGACTGCACCTTCAACTCCTCCGCGATGAGAAGAGTGACGGGGACGATGAGCAGCACCGTGGTTACGTTGTCGAGCAGCGCGGAAAACAGCGCCGTGATGACAGAGAGCATGATCAGCACGGCAGGCGGCCGTGCGCCGGCCTTTTTGGCGGACCAGATGGCGACGAACTGAAACAGGCCGGACTTGCCGGTGATTCCCACCAGCACCATCATCCCGAGCAGCAGGCCGATGGTGTTGAAGTCAATCCCATTGATGGCTGCTTCCTGTGTTACCACGCCCAGCAGGATCATCAGGCCCGCGCCGAGCAGAGCCACGATTGCCCGGTTGAGCTTCTCAGAAACCACCAGCGCATAGACGGCTACGAATACCAGCGAGGCAACCAGGGCTGCGCTGGCCCCAAATGCGACGTGGACGGAATGTGGTTCCATCGATATAGTTGCTTTCTATTGGAGAGCGTCGAGCACTTCCCACGGCGAGATCATCCCAACCAGACGGTTGGTGCCGCGCTCCACCACCGGGAGGCTGACGTTGTACTGATGGAACAATAGAATCACTTCCTTGATCGGCGTGTCGGGATGGACAGGCGGAGCCGTGGCATCGAGAAATTCGCGAATGGGGCGCGAGCCCGCCTGCTCGAGCTTGTCGTGCAACTTGTTCACCGCTTCCGAGAGGAATGCCAGGTTGGTCAGGGACTCCATGCCTAGCAAAGCGGCTCGCGGCAGAAGCAGTTCCCACACGTCTTGGAAATCGAACATACCCTGGTAGACGCCGCGAGTGTCCACCACGGGAATCGACGAGAGCCGCTGGCTCGTCATCAGGCGGTAAGCGCCGGCGAAGGTTTCAGCCAAGGGAACGGTGACGGGCGTGGCGTTCATCAGCGAGCCAACAGTCATGGGGATGCCTCTAATCGAACTTGGCGCCGCGGGCGAGCATCGCTGCTGTCGCGGAGGAATCATCGGGCCGTGGGGCGCCAGGATGAATGCATCGGGCCGGACATTTCTCGGCTGCCTTCACCAATTCGGCGAAGGTGCCCGCGGAGGCGTCGGCGATGTAGGCCTGATTGTTCGCATCATACTGGAACATCCGTGAATTAATTCTGCAACAGTCGTTGCAACTCGTGCAAAGGGAAGATTCGATGTAGGGAAGCTGCGAAGCAGGTTCCGGCCCCGGGCTGACCGCAAGGGGAGGCGGCGTCGCGGCCCTGGGCGAAGGCAAGGACGCTCCGGATGGAGGCGCCTTCAACGTCGCGGGGGTGCTGCCCAGAAGAACTTGGACGAGCCGGTTGATGGTGGCCGCCGCGGCCGACTGCCGGGCGGCCGCAATCGCAGCTTGATCGCACTCATGGTGGCGAGCGGGCTGATCCGCGCACGCGTCCACGGCGGGGACAGCGGGCGAGCCTTCCCGGCCCGCGAGTTCGCGCAGGCCGCGGAGGAGATCTTTCCGATCGGCGCAGTACTCGGCCAATTCACGCGTAATGGCCGCGCGGCGCAATTGGCGATGCTCGTCGAGAACCCAAAGGAACGGAACGGCCAGCGGGGGCTCCTTCTCGAATCGATCGAGATACTCGCCCAGTTCCATGAGAGACCCGTCCGGCGCGTCCGCGGGGATCAAGCGAAAGTGGCGTCGCATCGACATCGACACCGCCGCCGCGTGCGCGGGAGTGAACCGTTCGGTGGAACCAGGCCGGGTCTCGACGCCGATCCATGGGTTCGCGCCGTCCTCGTCGCCGGAAAGCGACAGCCGGGTGCGCCAATGCTCCCCTTTCTCGGGATCGAAGACGTAAATGGGGTGCGTCCGCGCAATCGCCGCGGCCGTCGCTTCCCGCCATCCTTCCCCCGGCGCGGGCACCGCGACCACGGCAACGGACGGGCGCACGCTCACCGCCATTTGGGCGAGCCCGTGCGCCAGATGGCCGAGCAGCGCCAGTGACGCCGAGAGGACGAACGGCTGGCGATGCGCGGTGGCCAGATAGCCGAGTTCCGGGAGGTCTGGCGCGATCGCTGGGCTCGCCACCAGAATCTGCACCGGATAGCCGGAGCGCAGCAGGCGTCCGAATGCGGTGAGCGATCCTTCCGCCACGCGGTCCGCCGTCTCGACGACGATCACCGGCGGCAGGGCAAGCAGTTCCTCCGGTTCCGCCGAATGCCATGTGAAACGCGCGAGACGCTCGCCATGTACGACGTCGTCATAGGCCGATTCGAGTTCGATCCCCGCCAATCGTGTCGCACGCCACACCGGTGTCATGCGATCGAGGAGGTGGCGGACGAACTCGAGCGCGGCGGCGAAGCTGTCGCCTGTGGGGCGGCACTCCCATCCAAGCGGATCGGCCCCGGGGGGAGGTGAGCCGGAGTAGAACGCCCAGGCGGCTGGCTCGGCGGAGGCCTCCCGCGTGGCCTTGTCCAGCGCAGCCAGAGCCGATTCCAGGCGCGCGCGCCTTTCGCCGCCGATGCGAGGGGCGCCGCGAAGATGCCCCAATGCCTGAGTCAGCTTTCCGGCGTCGAGCAACCGACCGCCCTCAACCCCGAAAGCGGATTCGAGGTTGGTCCGCGGATCGGTGCTGCCGGACGTTGCTCCGGCGGCAAGCAGCGTGCGCAGACGATCGGCGCGATCTTTCACGCGAGCCAGCCATTCGGCCCGTACCGTTCGCCTGGCGGCGTGGAGAACGCTCCCGTACATTCGCGGCAGTGACCGGGCATCGCAAGGAAACAGCATGCCTTTCGACAAAGTCGCCCGGGCGCGAACGATCGCCTCCGGGGGCATCGTGGAACTGCCGGGGATCGCGTCAATGGCGGTTCCCGCCGGATCCATCGCTACTTCTCTCAGCGCGTCCAAAACTGGCTCGCCGTTGTCGCCGAGCAGTTCGGCAAGGCTAGCCAATGCCGAGCCGGCGGACACGAAGGCGGGGAATTCGCTCTTGAAATTGCCCGCCGCCATGAGGGCGTCGACCACCGCCGGGCGGAGAGGCTGAGGGTTTGGGTCTTCGAGACCATGACCGGTAAGGTGAAACGTACGCAGGTGCTCCTGCCACGCCGGGCTCGCCGCCGCGAGCGGTGAATCGCTGACTTGGTTCATGACTGGCTGCTTTCCGGGCATGACTCAAACAGCGAATCGGTCCAGCGCCTGAGCGAGGCCCGTATTCTTCTCCGCCGCGGATTGCCCAAGGCCGTGCGCAGCTTCCAGATCGTATCGGTAGCACGAATTGGACTTGTAGAACAGTCCAATGGTGAACATTTCCGGCCGGTCAGCCAAAGCCCGCGCTTCCGCCAGATTGGACGGATCGTGCTCCACGCGGTTGGGGAACATTCCTAGCGCGGCGGGATCGGGATTGATGCCATTGGGATGGGTCATCACCAGAACGTTCGATGGGTCTTCCTGCGCCGGCTGAAATATGTGTGAGGTGTAGTGGGGACACCGTTGAAACACCCGCACGAAGGAGGCTCCCTGATGCTCGTGGGCCGCCTTTATCGTGGCGTACAGATGCGGCGGGTTCCAGTCGAGCGTCTGCGCCACGAAGCTGGCGTTGGCGATTCCGAGAGTCACCGATATGGGATTCAGGGGCGCGAAATAGGATCCACCGGGATGCGTATTGGACTTCTCGCCGTGCCGCGTGGTGGGCGAGGTTTGCATCTTCGTCAATCCGTAGATGTTGTTGTCGAGTAGAAGGATCGTCAGATTCATGTTGTAGCGGATGGCATGAATCCAGTGCGCGGTTCCAATTGCGCAGCAGTCTCCATCCCCGGTGATCACGAAGATATCGAGATCCGGGCGGCGGCTGCGAATCCCACACGCCACCGGCAACGGACGGCCGTGGAGACCATGGAACCCGTAGGTGGCCATGTAGTGAGGGAAGCGGCTGGAACAGCCGATCCCGGACACCACCACCGTACGCTCCGGCGGAAGCTGAATGTCCCGCGCGAGGCGCTGCACCGCGCGCAAGACGGAGTGATCGCCGCAGCCGGGGCACCAGCGCGCCTTGGCCGCCTGATAGTCTTCCAGGGTGCAGACCACCGGCTGCGGCTCGATCTCCCAATCCCTGCTCAATCCATGCATGACGAACTCCTATCCTTGGACGCCCTCGAGGCGTCGCCGCAATTCCCTCTCAATTTGGGCCGGCGGCAAGGGACTCCCGGGCACGCGGGACCAGCAATCGACGTCCACCAGGGTCCGCGCGCGCAACAGCCATGCCAACTGCGAGTACCGGCGCGAATCTTCAGTGATATAGGGATGGCCCGGCTGGTCACTGTAGTTGATCTCCACCGTCATCACCTGACGGAACCGCGCGAAGATTTCCTTCAGCCCGGGCTCCATCGGAGACAGGAAGCGCAGGTGCAGCGATGAGACACGGAGGCCCTCGCCGCGTAACCGGTCCACGGCTTCCTCGATCGCACCGAGCGTCGACCCCCAGCCCACCACCAGCAGGTCACCATCGGCGTCGCCGTGGATGGCGGGCTGCTTCAACGATTGCTGCAGCACCGCGAGTTTGCGGCTACGCATATCCATTGCACGCTGGTTGATACCGGATTCGTAGGCCACGTGCCCGGCTTCGTCGTGCGCGAGGCCAGTAATCACAAACTGGCCGCCTCTCTGGCCGGGAATCGGCCGCCGCGACAGGCCTGTTTCTGGATCCCAGGCGAACGGGGGCGTGCCGGACTCCCACATCGACGCGTCCACCGCTCCACCCAGCCAGCTCTCACGCGGCTCCGGCCGCGGGAACGGCTGCTGCCCAGTGGCCAAGTTGGCATCGCTGAGCACAAGCACGGGCCCCCGGAACTCTTCGGCGAGCTTTCGCGCCAAAATCATGAAATGGAAACACTCCTCGATGGTGGCCGGCGCAAGAACGATCTTTGGGCTGTCCCCCGGCGAGGCGTACAGGGCGGCGAGAAGATCGCCCTGCTCGATTTTGGTAGGCAGTCCGGTGGACGGACCTCCGCGCTGCACGACAACCACCACCAACGGGATCTCCGCCATCACGGCGAAGCCGAGGAACTCCGTCTTCAGCGCCAAACCAGGGCCTGAAGTGATCGTGACCGCGGTCTTGCCCGCGTAGGAGGCGCCGATCGCGAAACCGATCGCGGAGATCTCATCCTCGGCCTGATGGACGAATCCGCCCACCTGCTGGAACGTCTGCGCCAAAAAATGCGAGGCCGAAGTCGCCGGGGTGATGGGGTACATCGAGCAGACTTCGATGCCTGCCGCCATCACACCGAGCCCGATCGCCTGATTACCATTCATCACCACCATCGGCCCGGTTGACGTTTCCGGCGGAACACGGAAACGCTCGGCGATGTTACCGAGCGTCCATTGGTAGCCAGCCTCGAGAAGGGCGATGTTCTTCGCGACGATGGACTCACCCTTCTTGGAGAAGCGCCTGGTTACCGCCGAGCGAACCAAGTCCGGATCCAGGTCGTAAAGGGCCGACAGCAGGCCCAACACCCACATATTCTTGCCGCGCCGCGGTTCGTCGGTCAGCTTCCGGCACTCGGCCTCAATCGGAATCTCCACCACGAGCAAGCCACGTTGGCGAAAGTCTTCCGTGGCCTGAGCATAGCTCTCCCGGATTTGGTCCACGGGATCATCCGCCCACGATTGGTCAAGAAAAACGATCGTGCCCGGCAGCAGCGCGCCGCTGTCGATCCGGCTGTAGAGAACCTGCTCATTGAAGGCGATGGCCACGTTCGCGCCGTCGCCGGCGTTGGTCACCTTACGGCTTGCAAGACGGATGCGGAAACCGCTCGCCCCGGCTCGCGACCGGGCCGGTGGTTCGATCTCGGCCGGAATGATCTCCACGGTCCAGATGCCGTTGCCATTGCGGGCGCACAACGAAGCGAACATCTGGCCACAGGTCTGCGCGCCCTCCCCTGAGTCACTCACGATCTCAACGATGTGCTCGGCCACCGTCTTTACCGGCTGACTGATCGATACGGCTTCCATGGCGTTCCTACAAGGTCCGCCCGGTGTTTGAGCAATCGGGGCACCAACCGGACCATCCTGGATACGGCGAGTGATTTGCACCGCAATGTCTTCGGGCAAATAATCACGTGGATGCTAAGCACTTCTATCGCGGCTTCAAAACGCTGTCTGCAAAGAGATGGCGTTGGTTGCACTCGTCGCAAACGTGTACGGAGAGTTGCGTGATTTCACCCAACCGCGGAGGGATATGGCCGACTTCCTGATTAGCGGCGCGGTGATGGCGGCCATCGGGTGCACGCTGGCGGCGATCCTGGCGCTGGCCGGCAAGAAGCTCTACGTGTGGGAAGATCCGCGCATCGACGAAGTGGAACGTATGCTCCCCAATGCGAACTGCGGCGCCTGCGGCAGCCCGGGGTGCCGCGCCTTTGCTGAACGAGTGGTGGCCGGTGAGGCCGCACCGGGCAAATGTACCGTGAGCGCGCCCGATGGCATCATCGCAATCGCTACGCTGCTGGGCGTGTCGGCTGGCGTGGAACAGAAACGAGTGGCGCGCCTGGCTTGCGCCGGAGGCTCGCATGTCGCCGTGAATCGCGCCAGCTACGAAGGGCTCGGAACATGCCGTGCCGCGGCCCTGGTCGCGGGCGGAGGCAAAGCCTGCAGTTGGGGCTGCCTTGGATTGGCCGACTGCGAGCGCGTCTGCGATTTTGAGGCAATTTCGATGGACGCACACGGGCTCCCGGTGGTGAGCGAGGCGCGGTGCACCGCCTGCGGGGACTGCGTGGAGGTGTGTCCGAAGGGTCTGTTCTCCCTTCATGCATCGGATCACCGGCTCTGGGTGGCTTGCAAAAACCTGTTGCAGGGTGAGGACGCGGAATCGCTGTGCGACGTCGCCTGCACTGGATGTGGGCGATGCGCGGCCGACGCGCCCGCGGGCTTGATCCAGATTGTGAATAACCTCGCCGTCATCGACTACGGCGGAAATCATGCAGGCGCCTTGGCAGCCATCGAACGCTGCCCCACCGGCGCAATTGTATGGATGGACGAACAGCGAGGCCCGCGCAAGGGGCGTGACGCCCGCAAAATTACACGTAAATCGGCACGCCCGGTGCAGGCGGATCCGTTGACGATCCGGCAGTGAGTGAGGAAACTAATGAGCACGAAGCAGACGTATCGGTACCCAGGTGTACGGCAGGCGATGGACGGCAACACCGCGGTCATCATGTGTGAGCGCGAATCCAGCGACGCCGCCGGTGCGTATCCGATCACGCCATCCACGCAAATGGGCGAATATTGGGCCGAAGAGACGGCGAAAGGCCATATCAACGTATCGGACCGCCCGCTCATCTTCATAGAACCGGAAGGCGAACATGCCGCGGCGGCCGTCACCGCCGGACTGTCGATGACAGGCCTGCGCGCCACCAACTTCTCCTCCGGACAGGGTATCGCGTACATGCACGAATCCTTGTATGCAGCGGCCGGCAAGCGGCTTACCTACGTGCTGAACATGGGATGCCGGGCGATGACCAAGTCCACCCTCAACGTGCACGCCGGCCACGACGACTATCATTGTGTCGACGACGTTGGTTTTTTCCAGGTATTCGGAAAAAGCGCGCAAGAAGTCTGCGATCTCAACATAATCTCCCACCGGATCGCCGAACTCGCGCTGACGCCGGGAATCTGCGCCCAAGATGGCTTTCTCACCACCCACCTGATCGAATCGATCGCTCTGCCGGAGCGGGAATTGATCCGTGAGTATCTCGGCCGCCCGGACGATATCATTCCCACTCCGACTCCGGCGCAGCGCATCCTTTTCGGTGAAACCCGGCGCCGGATTCCGGAGCTTTGGACAGTGGATAACCCGGTGATGATCGGGACCGTGCAAAACCAGGACGCATACATGCAAAGCGTCGCATCCCAACGTCCTTTCTTCTTCGAGCACATCGCCGCGATTACGGATCAGGCCATGGACGAATTCCACGCCTTGACCGGGCGGCGTTACCATCGCGTTTCGACTTATCGCGCCGACGACGCCGAATACCTGATACTCGGCCAAGGCAGCATGATCGTAACAGCGGAGGCGGTGGCGGATTATCTTCGCCGCACACGCAAGCTTAAGGTGGGAGTGGTGAACCTGACCATGTTCCGGCCGTTTCCGGGCGATCTGGTTGGCCAGATCCTGAAGGGCCGCAAGGGCGTTGCCGTACTCGAGCGAGTCGATCAACCGCTGGCGGCGGAGCTGCCCCTGATGCGCGAAGTCCGGTCCGCCCTGGGGCGTTGCATGGAGAACGGCAGGGCGGGAAAAGGCGCACTTCCCTACCCCGATCATGCTACCTATCGGAGTCTGGACGACCTGCCCGCGCTCTATTCGGGCTCCTACGGCCTCGGAAGCCGCGATCTGCAGCCGGAAGGCCTGATCGGCGCGATTGAAAACATGCTACCCGACGGCGCCCGCAAGAGGTTCTTCTACCTCTCGGTTGATTTCACTCATAGCAAGCCCTTCACCCCCAAGCAGGAACTTCACCAGATTCAGGTTACCGATGCCTACTCCCATGTAGAGCAAATGGCGGTGCGCGGCAGCGAGAATCCGAACCTGATGCCTCCCGGCAGCATCGCCGTCCGGTTTCACTCCGTGGGCGGATGGGGCGCCATCACTACGGGAAAAAACCTGGCCATGACGCTTTTCGACCTGCTGGGATTCCACATCAAGGCGAATCCCAAGTATGGCTCCGAGAAGAAGGGGCAGCCAACCACTTACTATCTTTCAGCTGCGCCAGAACCCATCCGAATCAACTGCGAGTACTTCTACGTCGACGTGGTTCTTTCGCCTGACCCGAACGTCTTTAGCCATTCGAATCCGTTGGCGGGCCTGAAGCGCGGAGGCGTATTCATCATCCAAAGTGACCAGGAGAGCCCAGGGGCCGTCTGGCGCCGGATACCGGAGCGCTACCAGCGGATTCTGATCGAGAACGACATT
The DNA here is from genome assembly GCA_041394885.1 of Bryobacteraceae bacterium. GTDB lineage: Bacteria > Acidobacteriota > Terriglobia > Bryobacterales > Bryobacteraceae > DSOI01. The sequence goes on from JAWKHI010000036.1 coordinate 30,778, forward strand.
CGCACTTACTATCTGGACGCCTTCAAGATCGCCCGCGAGGAAGCTACCGATCCCGAGTTGCAGTTGCGCATGCAGGGAATTGCATTCCAGGGCGCATTCTTCGCGGCGTCCGGCGTGATGGCCCAGGCAAAGTTGAACGAGCAGCAACTGTTTGAATCGATCGAAACCCAGTTGCAGCATAAGTTCGGAGCCAAGGGCGCCCGCGTGGTGCAGGACAACATGCGCGTGGTGCGCCGCGGTTTCGATGAAATGAAGGAGATTCAGGATAAGCAGGTGGCGGCGGGCGAGCAATTGCAGTTGCGTCACGATCCGGGCCTTCCGGTCCTGCTGAAAAAGCAGCCAGGCAGCGACGCGGCGCTTACCGACATTCATCGATTCTGGGATCAGACCGGCGGATTTTACGCATCGGGCAAAGGCAACGAGAACCTCGTCGATCCCTTTATCGGCCTCAGCCTGATTCCGGCGCTGACCGGAGTTTTTCGCGACATGACCGGGATCCGGTTCGAGCATCCCGTGTGGGTGCCACAGAACTGCACCGCCTGCGGATCTTGTTACACGGTGTGCCCCGACAGCGCGATTCCCGGCCTCGTGCATCCGGTTCTCACAGTCCTCGAGACGGCGGCAAAGGCTGTATCCGCCAACGGACACGGCAGGCCTGTGACGCATTTGAATCGAGCGATCCGCACCATTGACCAAAAGCTGCGCCTGCGGCTGCAGGCTGCTGGAGAGAGTGCCGACGTCCGTCGCCTGATGGACGAGGCCATCGCCGACACCGTGGCCGGATACGCCAAGGACCGGCACGAAGTGGAAGAGGAGTGCCGCTGGCTGCGCGAAGCACTCGGAGACTTCCAGTTTTCCGTAACCCAGCCCTACTGGAGTGTTCGAGAGAAGAGACAGAAAGGCAGTGGCGGTCTGCTTTCCATCACCGTAAATCCTTACGCCTGCAAGGGTTGTATGGAGTGTGTGAAGGTCTGCAATGACGACGCCCTTCGTCCGATGACCCAGGCGCCGGAAACGGTGGACCGTCTGCGCCGGGACTGGGCCTTCTGGGAAGCCTTGCCGACGACGCCCCCCGAGTTCATCCGGATTGAGAACCTCGACGAGCGAATTGGAGCCCTGGAAACGCTGCTCCTAGACAAGAAAAACTACAGCGCTTTGATCGGCGGCGACGGTGCTTGTTTGGGTTGTGGGGAGAAGACGGTTATCCACCTCTTTGTCAGCACCGTGGAAGCCTTGATGCAGCCCCGCGTTGCGCGGCGAGTGGCGCACATCGACGATCTGATTGCACGCCTCGATCAGCACATCCGGTTGAAGCTGGCCTCCTCGATGGATCTCAGCGACAGCTCACGCGTGGAGGAGGCGCTCGAAAAGCTAAAACACAACGATGTCACCTTGAGCAGTTTCTCCGAAAAGCTCGACGAGCGGCATGCGGCGCGACCCATCGACGGTGAGTGGCTTCGTTGGGTGACACAGTTACTCGGCAAACTCAAGCATCTCCGGTGGCAGTACACGCAGGGCGTTACCCGCGGCGGCCGATCGAGCATGGGGATCATCAACTCCACCGGCTGCACTTCGGTCTGGGGGTCCACCTATCCGTTCAACCCCTATCCGTTTCCCTGGGCCAACCATCTCTTCCAGGACTCCCCGTCGATGGCCATGGGCGTCTTTGAAGGTCATATGGCCAAGATGGCGGACGGGTTCAAGGCCGTGCGCATGGCAGAGATTGAACTGTCGGAAGGGTACAAGAAGGAAAAGCACGACGGATCTTTCACCTACTTTGACTGGCGGCAGTTCACCGGCGAGGAGTTCGCGCTGTGTCCGCCGGTGGTCTCGATCGGTGGCGACGGAGCCATGTACGATATCGGCTTCCAGAACTTGTCTCGCATGATGATGGCGGGCAAGCCGATCAAGGTCGTCGTGCTCGACACGCAGGTGTATTCGAACACCGGTGGCCAGGCATGCACGTCCGGCTTCACCGGGCAGGTCTCCGACATGGCCCAGTTCGGTAAGGCGTTTCAGGGTAAAGACGAGGTTCGAAAAGAGATCGCGCTGATCGCGATGGCGCACCGGACCACTTACGTGATGCAGGGAGCATCTCCAACGTCACTCACTTGATTGAGGTTTCATTGAAGGCCTGAACTCGCGGCGCCCTGCCCTGTTCAATGTGTACGCCGCGTGTATGCCAGAACATGGAATCGGCGACGATCTCGCCGAGCACCAGAGCAAGCTGGCCGTCGAATCCCGGGCCTACCCCTTGATTCGATACAACCCGGACAAGGGAGTAACTCCCGAGGAGTGCCTCGACCTGGAGGGCAATCCGGCGATCGACGACGATTGGCCCGTTTATTCGCTCGAATATACCGACGAGAATGGCGTTCAGGCGACCATGCAGACTCCCATGACTTTCGCTGACTTCGCCATTACGGAGGCGCGGTTCCGCAAGCAGTTCCGCACGGCGCCGCGCGACACTTGGAACGACAATATGATCCCCCTCGCCGAGTATCTAACCCTTGAAGAAGGGGATCGCGAAAGTAAATTCCCCTACGTCTGGGCTATTGACCGGAAGAATCGGCTGATCCGTGTTATTCCGGCTTCGCCGATTGTCCGCTCTTGTGAGGACCGGCGCAACTTCTGGCGGATACTCAAGTCCATGGCCGGATACCGTCCTCAGGTGGATCCCGCTGAAATTGCCGGCCGTGTGAGAGCGGAGATCGTACAGACGCTAGCGACCCGGCTGATGGAACTGGCCGGCGACGAGTTCGCCGGGCCGGTGGCGCCGGTAGCGGAGCCTCTCGCTCTTCCGGCCGCCAACGCGGCACCCTCTCCGGAACAGGGCAATGGTCACGTCGCGCCCTGGATCGATTCGGCTTCCTGTACATCCTGCGACGAGTGCATCACGATCAACCCGAAGATCTTTGCCTATGACAACCACAAACATGCATACGTCAAGGATCCAAAGGGAGGCCCGTACAAAGACCTTGTTCGCGCGGCGGAGAAGTGCACAGCTCAGGTGATTCATCCGGGCACCCCGTCCAGCCGCGACGAGAAGGACATCGACAAGTGGATTTCGCGGGCAAAGAAGTTCCAGTAACTATGGCCCTACTCGGACTCTTCAACGGCAAACGGCTCACACGGGGCGTGGCGGTCCCTGAGCATAAGGAGAGGACGCACAAGCTGCCTATCCGCCGTATGCCGTTTGCACCGCTACTGATCGTGCCGTTGTCGCAACACGCGGGCGCTCCGGCACAAGCCATTGTGGCAGAAGGTCAGGAAGTGGTTCGCGGCGAGCCGATCGCGAAGGCGGGCGGTTTTGTTTCCGTGCCGATGCACGCGCCAGCCACCGGCCGCGTGGAACGGATCGCACTGGCTCCGAACGCACGAGGTGAGATGGCTCCCGCGATCTATATTAAGCCTTGGCCGTCGGCAAGCCAGGAGATTCTGTACGGCGCGCCCCAGGACATCGAGCACATGACTCCGGGCGAGATCGTGAGCGCGGTGCAAGACACCGGCGTGGTGGGCCTGGGTGGCGCTGCATTCCCTACTCACGTGAAATTGAAACTGCCGGAGGGAAAGACGGTGGACACGGTGGTGGTGAACGGCTGCGAATGCGAGCCGTACCTCACCACGGACCATCGAGTGATGGTGGAGCAGGCCGGTGAAGTAGTCCACGGAGCCCGGATCGCGATGAAAGCGATCGGAGCCGGCCGAGCGATCATTGGCGTGGAGGACAACAAACCGGACGCGGTGGAGGCGCTCGACAAGGCAGTGGCCGGCGTACCCAATGTCACGGTGGAGTCCGTCGCGACGCGCTATCCACAGGGCGCCGAAAAGATGCTGCTCAAAGTACTGCTCCAGCGCGAGGTTCCCTCGGGCGGCCTTCCATCCGACATCGGCGCCGCGGTGTTCAACGTAGCGACGCTGGCGCAGATCGGCGAATTGCTTCCCTTGCATCAAGGGCTGATCGAGCGCGTGGTAACGATCACTGGTTCGGGAGTCACCAAGCCGGGCAATTACCTTACAGCGCTCGGAACTCCACTCCGATGGGTACTCGAACAGGCTGGATGCACCGCAGACGCGGCGGCGGTCATTCTCGGCGGCCCCATGATGGGACCTGCGATCAGCTTGCTGGATGTGCCCCTCACCAAGGGGGTGACCGGAGTTCTCGTCCTTACGCGGGCCGAGGCGGGCAGGCCGAAACGGATCTATCCATGCATCCGGTGCGGCGCCTGTGTGGACGTATGTCCCCTGCACTTGAATCCGTCCCGGCTGGGTATGCTGGCGCGCAAGGGACGTTTTGAGGAGATGCAGACCGATTTTCACCTCAACGATTGCTTCGAGTGCGGATGCTGCAGCTACGTCTGCCCTTCGAACATTCCTTTGGTGCAGCAGTTTCGCGTCGCCAAACAAATGAACCGCGAGAGGAGGGCTCGCGAGTGCCCGCGTTAACACCCGAACTCGAGTTACGCACCTCTCCGCATCTCCACACGCAGCGGTCCGTGGTGAGCATAATGCGCAACGTAGTGCTGGCGCTCTTGCCGGTGTGCGCATATTCCGTGTGGCTGTTCGGCATCAGCGCCCTCGCGTTGATCGTCACAGCCACTGCCAGTTGCCTGGCCGCCGAGCACTTGTTCTGCCGGATCGCCTCCCGCGAATCCTCCATCGGCGACTACAGCATCGCGATCACGGGGCTCCTGCTGGGACTTACGTTGCCGCCGGCGTTCCCGCTTTGGATGACCGCCGTGGGTGGCTTTGTCGCCGTCGGGCTCGGAAAGATGTTGTTCGGTGGACTCGGCTTCAATGCTTTCAATCCGGCCCTGGTGGGACGCGCGTTTTTGCAGGCGGCATTTCCCGTCACCATTTCCTCATACTCGCCAGCGATGGCAGAAGGCCGATTTCACGAATTTATCCCCTCCACCCTCACTCTGCCCTTCCTCCAGGCTCCTATCCTGACCGAATGGACCGCACGAGTGCGAGTGGATGCTTTCTCGGGGGCCACACCGCTGATGCTGCAGAAGTTCGATCGCGTCTCCACCGAACTGGGCCCACTCCTTCTCGGCCAAGTATCCGGATCGGCCGGCGAAACGTCCGCACTCCTGATTCTGCTATGCGGCCTGTATCTGATTGCCCGCAACATGATGGACTGGCGAATTCCGTGCGCGATGCTCATGAGCGCCGCCGTGTTGAGCGCGGCCTTCCACGCCGCCGACCCCACACGCTATCCGAGTGCTGCTTTTATGGTGTTCTCAGGAGGTCTGATGCTCGGCGCTGTCTTCATGGCGTCGGACATGGTTGCTTCACCGGTAACTCCGGCCGGCGTCTGGATCTACGGCGGCCTCATGGGCACACTGACTGTACTGATTCGCCTGAAAGGCGGGCTGCCGGAAGGCGTCATGTACGCGATCCTTCTCGGCAACGCCGCGTCACCTCTCATCGACAACCTGACCCAGCCTCGCATCTACGGCGCCGGCGGAAAGGCCCGGCCATGACTCCGCGTGGTGAGGGCAGCTTTCCAATGATTCGACTCATGGGTTTGGTGTCGCTGATTTGCGGCCTGTTGATCGTTGGCGCTCACGTGGGCACACTCGATGCAATCCGCAAGAATCAAGAGATTCTCACTCGCGAGGCGATCGGTGAACTTCTTCCCGGGCTCCAGAAGCAGGTCATCTACGGTGTGCTTCCTTCCGGAGAACTTACCCAACTCAGAGGTCTCGAGGATCCTGGGCCCCGTTTCTTCGCCGGTTATGACAAGGCGGGCGTGCTTCTGGGAGTCGTCATCGAAGCGAGTGGGCGCGGCTATGCCGATGTAATCCGAGCAATGTACGCGTATTCTCCGCAACGGGAGTCCATCATTGGGCTCAAGGTAATCGAACTGAAAGAGACGCCCGGCCTCGGTGACAAGATCGCGACGGACAAGAGCTTCCTCGCGAACTTTCTCGGCCTGGCCGCTAGGTTGAACGGCGATCGATCCGGGCTCGAGCACCCGATCCAAGCGGTGAAACACGGCTCAAAGAAGAATGCCTGGGAAGTGGATGCGATATCCGGGGCGACGATTTCTTCCCGGGCCGTAGGCCGGATGCTCGACAAAAGCGCCCGGGAACTGCTGCCGCTAGTGGTTCGCCACCGGCAACGAATCGAACGAGGCGAATGATGGCACAACATCTACACACTATGGCCGGAACAAACTCACCCTCGGAGAGCATGGAAGCATTCGCGGCCGGACTTTGGAAGCAGAACCCTGTCTTCGTGCAAGCACTGGGAATGTGTCCGACTCTCGCTGTGACGAATAGTGTCCGTAACGCGATCGCGATGGGCATCGCGACCTTGTTCGTGCTCGTCTGTTCGAACACTTTGATTTCACTCGTGCGCAAGCTGGTGCCCAGGCAGGTTCGCATTGCTACTTACATTCTGATCATCGCGACCTTCGTTACGATCGTCGAGTACCTGATCAAGGCGGTGAGCATCCCAATCTACAAGGCCCTCGGACCGTTCATCGCCTTGATCGTGGTCAACTGCATCATACTCGGCCGGGCTGAGGCCTTCGCCAGCAAGAATACCGTTGGGAAGTCCGTACTCGACGGAGTGGGTACGGGACTTGGTTTTTGCATGGCGTTGCTGTGCCTCGGCTCGGTGCGGGAGATACTCGGCGCGGGTTCCTTTCTTGGGATCCCGCTGTTCGGCGCCGGCTTTCAGCCATGGGTGCTGTTCCTGTTGCCACCCGGCGGATTCTTCACGCTGGCGGGATGGCTTCTTGCCTTTTCCGCCCTCGAGCAACGCCGAAAGGGCCAGCGGGAGCGAAATGAAATAGCGTCGGCTTCCGCCGCTGCGGAGGTACGGGCATGAACGACGCGTCGTTGATGTCGATCTTTCTCGACGCCCTGTTGATCAACAACTTCGTCCTGGCCGTCTTCCTGGGCATCTGCCCCTTCATCGGCGTGTCAGGGAAGATTGCGACTGCGTGGCGGATGGGCGTATCCGTCGTCTTCGTTGCCTTCGTCAGCAGCGTTCTCGCTTTTGCCACGAATGCGCTGCTGATCTATTGCCACGCGGAGTATCTGCGCATCATCTGTTTCATCGCGATCATAGCCTCCACGGTGCAATTGGTGGAGATGTTTATCAAGAAGACGAGTCCCGCTCTGTTTCGAGCCTTGGGTATCTATCTCCCGCTCATCACGACGAACTGCGCGGTGCTCGGAGTAGCTTTGTTCCAAACATCGCGCGAATACACGTTCGCGCAAAGCGTGGTGTTTGCACTCGGCGCCGGCCTCGGCTTCGCGTTGGCCATTACCTTGATGGCGTCCATCCGCGAGCGGCTGGACCTTTCCGATGTGCCGGATGTGGCCAAGGGCACCGCGCTCGTGCTGGTGCTGGCTGGAATTCTGTCCATGGCCTTCATGGGATTCGCGGGAATGGGAGGCGAAGGATGACGCCGCTGCTGCCTGCATCGCTCGTGGAGATATTGAAAGCTACCGCCGGGATCATGATCGTGATGACGGGATGGTCTCTGGTGCAGGCTTTTCTCCGCCGGCGGATGGCTGCACGCGGTGACCAGGACATGCTTCAAGACTTGGTCCACGGCTGCGGCAATTGCACGCATGGCTCAGGCTGTTTCACCTGCGCCGACGACGTCAATCAGAAGGAAGAGCACAATGAACCTCACCGAATACGACATTAGCAATCCCGTAACAACCACGGTTCTGAGCAGTGAGCGGATCACGCCTGCGCATACGGCCGAAGTTCGCCATATCACGCTGGCTGTTCCCGAAGATGGGCTCGATTTCGTGGAGGGGCAGAGTATTGGGGTGCTTGCGCCCGGCCCGCACGAGTTCGGGAATCCGTTTCACCTCCGGCTGTATTCGATCGCGAGCACGCAATCGGCCCAGGCTATTTCGATCTGTGTCCGGCGCTGCTTCTACGTGGACGAAGTGAGCGGCGAGAGTTACCCGGGCAAGGCATCTAACTTTCTTTGCGACGCCCGTCCCGGAGACAAGGTGCAGATCACAGGACCCTACGGCGCACACTTCTCAGTCCCATCGGACGACACGTCGAACCTACTGATGGTGGGCGTCGGGACCGGCATTGCTCCGTTCCGTGCGTTTGTACGTCATATTTACGAGGACCGGGGCGGGTGGCAGGGGAAGGTGCGGCTGTTCTACGGCGCTCGCACCGGGCTCGAGCTCCTCTATCGAAACGACCCGGAGAGCGACCTCAGCCTGTTCTACGACAGAGCTACCTTCCAGGCATTCGAGGCCGTGAGCCCGAGGCCGCACTTTGACGTGCCGCCCGAGATCGACAAGGTCTTGATCGCGCACTCGACCGAAGTCTGGGAGATGGTAAAGGACCCGAAGACGTACATTTTCCTCGCTGGCCTTGAACAGGCTGCCGAGCAGTTCGAGGCTGCGATGGTTCACATATCCGGCTCGGAGGAGGAGTGGAGGAAGGTCCGGTCCGAGATCGCGTCCCGGGACCACTACGCGGAACTCTTGTACTGAGCGTCATAGGGTCTCGAAGATCGCTGCGAATCCGGCCGTGAGGTGCCGTTTCCCTTGCGCGTCGATGATCAGGACGTCCACGCTCTCAGCCTTGGCCAAAGCGAGCCCCTGCTCGGGGCCCAGTACGAAAATCGCGGTAGCGAGGGCGTCGGCCTGCTCGGCGGTACCTGCCACGACGCTCACTGACCGGCTGCGGGTGGCGGGCCATCCCGTCCTGGGGTCGATAATGTGGTGGAAGCGGACCCCGTCGACAATGCGAAATCGCTCGTAGTCGCCGGAGGTAACCAGCGCTTTGCCGGAAAGCGGTATGGCTCCGATCAGGGATCCCCGCTCGCCTCGCGGGTCTTGCAGGCCAAGTCTCCACGGATTGTCACCGCGCATGCCGGACACATAGATGTCCCCGCCGCCATCGACCAGATAGTTCGTGAATCCGGCGCGAGTAAGCACCGCGGCGGCACGGTCGATCGCATAACCCTTCGCGATGCCGCCCAAGCCGATTGCCATTCCCGGTCCCGTCAGCCTCACCCGATTCCCATCGATTTGCAGAGCACGGTAATCAACGTTGCCGATCGCGCGCTGCACATCGGCGGCGGACGGAATGCGGAAGCGGTCGTCGAAGTGCCATAACCCGCCCATTCCTTTCCATGTGACGTCGAAAGCTCCGCTACTTTTTTCGCTGTATGCAGTACCGCGCTCGAGCAATGCCCGCAGTTCCCCGGGGACATGGTCCACCCACGTCCCGGCTGCCGCATTGATCGCCGATACGGGCGAATCGGGTTTCCATTCGCTCATCAAACGGTCAATCCGTTCGAGTTCGGCCCACACGCCCGTCATCGCATGGTTGGCGGCCTCAACCCTGCCACCGTGCATGACCTCCACCTTCCATAGCGTGCCCATGAGGGTTCTCGTGACGCGTAGCGAACCGGGATCCGGCCCGCGTTTGCTTTGGGCCAGTTCGAGCGCCGCCAGGATGGCGAGCGTGCCGGCGATCGCCAGAAAGACCCGGCGTCTGGAGAGTTCAGCCAATGTGGTCTTCTTTCAAGAACCCATTTTCGCCGATTGCGGCGACGCGCTACCGGGAAAGCCGCGCGGACTGCGCCACCACCGATACGCTCGACAACACCATTGCTCCGGCCGCGGCAATCGGGTGCAAGTGGCCAGACGCGGCCATCGCGATCCCAACGGTGTTGTAGAGGAAGGCCCAGAACAGATTGCGCCGGACGACGGTTCCCGTTCTTCGCGCGAGGTCCATCGCCTCGATGACACGATCCAGCCGCGGCGTCATCAATACCAGAGGAGCCGCCTGCATGGCCAGTGCCGCGCCAGACCCCATGGCAATACCCAAGTCCGCGCTGGCCAGAGCCGGTGCATCGTTGACGCCATCGCCCACCATGGCCACGGCACGCCCCTGTCTCCGCAGTTCCGCAATGGCATCCACCTTTCCACCCGGCAAGACTTCGGCGCGGAATCCATCTGCTCCAACGGACTGTGCTACGGCCGCCGTGACCGCCACACTATCCCCGGACACGATCCACACCCGGATCCCACGTGACTGCAGTGCGGCCACCGTGACCGGCGCTTCGTCGCGGATCCGGTCACCGAGCGCAAGGGCGCCTCGCACCTCTCCGTCCCATCCGAATAGGACGACCGTGTGTCCGTCCCGATGCCAGCGCGGAGAGACGAATCGGTCACCGTTGGCGATCCCCAGGCGCTCTAGTAACCGGCCGTTGCCGGCGAACACGCGGCGTCCGTCCACCGTAGCTTCCATCCCCAGGCCCTCATGACGGATAACGTCCGACGCCGGGCGAGGACGAATCCCAGCCTGCTTTGCATGGTTGAGAATCGCCGTCCCCAATGGGTGTTCGGAAGCAGCTTCCAGGGACGTGAGCATCGTGAGAGCGTCACCCTCGCCAGTAAAGTCGCGAACACCGAAGTTCCCTTCGGTAATCGTGCCCGTCTTATCGAAAACCACGGTATCCACTTCGGGCAACTTTTCGAGAACGCTGGCATGGTTGACGAGGATGCCCCTGCGAGAGGCGCTCCCCATCGCTGCCGACAGTGCAAGCGGAGTCGCGATCCCTAGGGCGCAGGGGCACGCGATCACCAGAACCGAGATGGCGTTCGAGAGTGCGGCGGCCGCGCCGGCGCCTTTCCACATCCAACCAGCGAACGTGAACAAGGCCACCGCGATCACGATCGGGATGAACACTCGCGCGGCGCGATCCACATTGCGCTCGATGCCGGCCCGGGTCGCAAGAGCCTGTTCCACGCGATGCACCATTTGCGCGAGCACACTACCGGCCGCGTTCTTTGTGGCGCGGATCCGCAGCACGCCATCGGCATTCAGGCTTCCCGCGGCCACAACGGCGCCCGGACTCTTCCGGCGCGGTGCGGACTCCCCAGTGAGTATCGATTCGTCGACGCCCGCGGCGCCTTCTTCCACCACCCCATCGGCCGGAATGCGTTCGCCCGCTTTCACCAGAAATCGATCTCCGGGAGCGAGAGCCTCCACGGCGACAAAACGTTCGCGATCCCGATCGAGCAAGCGCGCCTTGCGAGGCATCATCCGGTGCAGTAGAGTAACTCCGCGCGCCGCGCCCTCTTTCGCGCCGTTTTCAATCAGCTTGCCGGCCAACACCAATGTGACGAGTGCGCACGCCGTGTCGAAGTAGTAGTGCTCACCGCCGCGAAATACCTGCACGGCGCTATAGCCGAACGCCGTGAGGATACCCAACGCGAGAAGGGCCTCCATGCGCAGGGCCCCGTGACGCGCCGCCATCGTGGCTATCCGGAGCACGGGCCATGCCGAGTAAAAGATCGCCGGCGCCGTCAATGCCATCAGCACAAACGGCAGATAGACGCGCATGCTGGCCGCCACAGGCTCCAAATAGCCCACGTAGAAGATTCCGCTCAGCGTCATTACATTCAGCCAAAGAAATGCCGCGACGCCGGTCCGCAGCAGCAGATCCCGGCGCACTTGGTCGCGGAGGCCGGAATCGGCGCCACCATATTCGCGCGCACGGTAACCCAGTTGCTCGATACGTTCGCGAATTCGCGAGGGCGGCAAATACTGGGGAGCGTAGCGGACCTTTACCAGATCCGAAGTGAACAGCACTTCGGCCGAGATCAGGCCGCGTTCCTTGGCGAGGGTGTGCTCGATCAACCAGCCGCACGCCGGGCACCAGAGCCCGCTCACTTCGAACGCAGTCTCTGCCGTGGGGGCATCGGCGGACACGGGAGCCGGCTGGCGATCGATGGCCGGCCTGGCGATGAGGCCGAGCTCGAGGCTTTTCCGGAACAGTTCGGTCTCGCGCGGATCGGCGCCATCGGCTAGCGCGCCACTCTCGCGCAAGATAGCGTGGACGTTCTTGCAGCCCGTACAGCAAAAGTCCGCCTCACACTCCTGGGCACAGAGGCGGCACAGGACGGTGGCCGGCGTCATTCCGGGTACACCTGTCTCGGACGCCCCTTCTCGTCGAGCATCACCGGATTGGCCTGTTTGGCTCCCAGATAGACAAAGACCAGGATGGCATTGAACAGTAGAAACACCAGCCCGAGAAACACGGGCAGGAAGGAAATGCGCGGTCTTGTCATCGGGGGCTTTTCTCCGGGGTCAGAAACGTCAGTTTGAAGCGGTCCATGGTCTTTTCAGGCTGGGCCACCGAGACAATGGAGAACGGATTCACCAGCTTGGGCGCCGCGGTGGAATCCACGGTGACTTCGAACTCGGTAACCCGTTCGGCGCCGGCTTCAATTGCGAGCGGCATCGGAAGCGAAAGCCGCGCTCCGGGCAAGTCGCGCACCTCGAGCGTGACCGACGCCGGCGCGCTGCTCCGGTTGGCGAGTTCGAGCCTGAAGCGGTTCGCGATCTGTCCGCTTTCGGTAACGCGGTAGAGCGTCTGGCCGCGCTCGGCCCGCATGCGCACCAGCACGGCATGGCGCATCGAAAGCGCGGTGGCGAGCCCAGCCAGATAGAACAACAGCACTAACATGACGGCGATCCGCTTGGGATCCCGCAGGCCGATCCGCTTGTACCACGGCTCGGATTTATCGCCCCACGCCACGCCCTGCTCGCCCCAAGTGTAGTGAATGAGCCCCGGCTGGCCGATGCGGTGGAGCACATCCACGCAAGCGTCGATGCATTCGCCGCAGTGAACGCACTCCAACTGATGCGGTGAATCGCGGATATCGATACCCATCCCACAGACTCGAACGCATTTCTTGCACTCGATGCAGGCGTGACCCTGGTCCCGGTAGTGCACCACGAGAGACTGCTTGTCCACCAACATGCCCTGCAAGTAGCCGTACGGGCAGACAGTAGTGCAGAACTTCTGGCGCACAAAAGCGAAATCGAGAAACGTAAGTAGCGTGACAGCGGCGCCGGTAATTCCGCCGGCAGTCCGCACATCCAGCGAAGCGAGCCGCTCAAACAGATCGCGCGGAGGAACGAAGTAAGACGTGAAGACGAATGCGAGGAATACGCTGGCCGCACCCAGCACGCCGTGGAACAAGACGCGCCGCAGAAGCTTACGCCGCGCCAGGGGCCAGCCAATCCACTTCTTGTTCACCCAGCGTTCGAGCTTCTGCTCGAAGTCCCACGAGGCTTCGCTGAAAATCATCTGCGGGCACAGGTAGCCGCAGTATACGCGCCCGTAAAGAATCGCCATGGCTACCACCACGAACATCAGAAACATCAGAGAAAAGAAAATGATGGCGAACTCGTTGATCCAAATCTCCTGTCCGGCGAAGTAGAAGCGCTGCCTGGGAATGTCGAAACGCATTACGTCGAAAAACGGGAGCGCGACGAAGGCGAGGAAACAGGCCAAGTGGATGGACTTGCGGATCTGGCGCCAGCTTCTCTTCGGCGGCGGCAGCGGCTTGGGCCGTGCCTTGGGGACGCGCGGGTTAGACACCGTGGCCATGACAGGAAACCTCCGCCACGAATGTCGACGCTCGCCAAACAATCCATGCGCCGGCGGCCATCGCCAACACACCGCCGATCCGCGTTCCAGAAACGCCCGCCCGCGAAACAACGCTTCGAACCGGTGCGGCAAAAGCCCCAACTCCCAGAAGCGCACCCGCCGTGCCCGCGCCGAAAGCCGCCATCGAAACAGCCCCGGCAACCATTCCACCTGCCGCGGCGGCCTGCAGCAACGCCGCCCAGATCATTCCGCATGGCAGCAGCCCCATCACCAACCCCAACCGGAACTTACTCCCCACGCCGCCGGAAAGTATCAAGGGTCCCGCCTGACGAGTGAGCCATCCACTGGCGGACCAGCCGCCCACCTGCACCAAGCCCACGCCCGCCATTCGAATCCTGGCCGTCATCGTCAGTCCGAATATCATCATGAGCAAGCCGGTTGCCATCGTGATCCATCGCCCGGCGCCTGACAGAGAGCCCATCTGACCGGTGGCTGCGCCGGCCACCGCGCCGAGTACGGAATAAGTAAGGATTCTCCCGGTATTGTAGGCAAGGTTGACGCGCCAAGGGGAGCCTCCACTTCCCACATTGAACGCGAGCACAATCGGCCCACACATCTGGGCGCAATGCAGACTGGATGCAAGCCCCAGGGCGAATGCCATCCACAGGAAGCTCACTGCGCGCTACTCCGCGCGTCCGTAGCTGAGATTGGAGTTGCGAGTTGGGATACTCACGCACTCCCACGCGAATTCGAAATGCTGCATCGTGATTGCACGCGTGGGGCAGCGCGAGGCGCACATCGCGCAACGGATGCACGTTGATTCGTCTTTCATCATCACCGCCCCCATGGCGTCCAACTCGCCTCCGGAAAGTGCCTGAACCTCATCACGCCCCATGCCCAACTCGCCGGCCACCGCGTCCAGCCACGAAGGATCTTCGATCAACCCGCTTAGCCCCACCAGCCGAATCAGGTTCTCCGGACAGACGTCCACGCATCCGTTGCAGGCAATACCGAGGCTGGTGTCGAACACCGTATTCACGTTGCACCGCAGGCACCGCGACGCCTGCCGCCGCGCTTCTTCTTCCGGGTAGCGGTGCTCCACGTTGTCGATGGATGCGGTGCGCTGCGTGCTTTCGAGCACCGGGGGATTCTCTCGTTCGGTGCGGCTCCAACCCTCGCTCATCGTGTAGGATGCCGGATTCCATCGCTTGCGGAGCACGATATCGCTGCGCGTCTGGCGGAGGAAATCGTGCATCGATCGCGCCGCCACTTGCGCCGACGCGACGGCGTCGATGAACAGACGTGCTCCGTGGGCCACGTCGCCGCACGCAAATACATCGGGTGCCGTGGTCTGGTAGGTTTGCGGATTCACTTTCACCAAGCCCCGTTCGGTTTCCACACCGTCGCCGGGGGCGAGGAAGGAGAGATCAGCCTGTTGTCCGATGGCGAAAATGACGGTGTCGGCGGGAATCTCTTCGACGTAGCTCTCATCGAAGACCGGGCTGAAGCGGCGGTTGGCGTCAAACACAGACTTGCACAGCACGGCGCGCAGTCCCGCGGCGCGGCCATGTTCCGCCCAGATCTCGCGCGGCCCACGGCGGGCATGGAGCCGGATACCTTCCTCCCGCCCCTCGACGATCTCCACCGCGTCGGCGGGCATTTCTTCCAAGCTCTCCAGACACACCACGTGGATCTCTTTGTCACCGCTCATTCGCAGTGCCGAGCGCGCCACGTCGTAGGTCATCTGCTGCCCGTGATCCACTTCTTCGAACGCATCGGTGCGGCTCTTGTACCAAGCGGGGCGCAACGCGGAACGGGCCACGTCATAGGCGACGTTACCGCCGCCGATCACCACCACGCGCTCCCCCATCGGCAGCGGCTTGCCCTCATTGAAGGCTTTGAGAAACTCGATGCCGTCGTAAACGCCCGGAAGGTCGCCGCCCGGGATGCTGAGTCTGCGGCCCTTGGCGAGGCCGATGCCCAGGAAAATGGCGGCGTACCCGGCTTCGCGGAGCGACTGGATCGTGAAGTCGCGTCCCAGCCGCTGGTTGCATTGCAGGTCCACGCCGAGAGAGAGTATGGCCTGAATCTCGTGCCTCACCAGATCCCGGGGAAGCCGAAACACAGGTACGCCCGCCATGAGCATACCGCCAGGCTCGGCGTCAGCTTCGAACACGGTCACCCGGTAGCCCGATTGCGCCAGATCGTGCGCCACCGTCATCCCCGCCACGCCGGCGCCCACCACCGCGATGCGCTCGCTCCCCCGGTCGCCCGGCGGCAGCATGCGTCGATTGGCGGCGTCGCGGTGCAAGGTGTAGTCGCCGGTCTCCGGACCATACGCTTCGGTAACGAATCGCTTGAGCGCGCGTATCGCCACCGGCTCGTCGAGTGACCCGCGCCGGCAGTTGGCCTCGCATGGCGCACCGCAGACGCGTCCGCAAATGGAAGCGAATGGATTAGTGGCGCGCGCGATACGGTAGGCGTCCTCGTACCGCTGTTCGGCAATCGCGTTCACGTAACCGCAGGCGTCGGTGTGGACCGGGCACGCGTGCCGGCACTTCACCATCTCCACCCAATAGGCCGCCTCATCGGGCTGCCGAATCTGGACCAATCCGGACACGGGCGGAGACAGTGTAGTGGTTGCCATTTGGACTTAGTGCGTCTTTCCGCGGAAAGCGAACGCCGCTACCGCGATCACATAGACCAGGGCGAGCAAGCCCACAAAGGTCATGAACCCGTCAGCCTGAGTGGTTGCCCGGTTGAAAGCCTGCACCAGTGCACCGCGGTCGGCATGCGACGTTTCGCCGTTCATGTAGACGAACACATAGGCGACGCAACTGGCGCCGATGACGACAAATGCGAATTTGAGAAACGCCGGCACATCGGTGCCCTCACGCTCAGTGATCCAACCTTCCGCGTACTCTTTGATCTCGATCTTTTCCTTCATCGGTCAGCTCCTTAGTCCTCGCGCAGCATCCGGTATTTCACATCCTCGCTGCGGCGGCCAAAATAGCCGTCCCGGAAGCTGCGGCCGAAAAAGTAGACCGCCAGCCCAAACAGCAGGAAGAAGAAGAAGTACGCAAAGTAGACACTCGGATACGTGTAGTCCATTGTCTTGTTTCCTAGTTCTCGTAGTCGTTGTCGGGACGCCAGTCCTTAGCGCGGCCCAATGTCTGCAGGTAGGCAAGCATGGCTTGGAACTCCTCTTCGTTTTCGGCCAGCCAGGGGAACGGAGGCATGATTGACCCCTGTACCAAGTCCCGCGGATTCCGGAAATGGGTCCGGTGCCACTGGGCGTCATATTTTCCCCCGACTCGCGAGAGATCCGGGCCCGTGCGTTTGGTTCCAAATAGGTGCGGATTATCGTAAACGAACTCATCGGGGGTAGAGACTGGCGCGTCCACGCCGCGCCAGCCGGAACGCTTCGTGTCGGCGAGCAAGGTTCTTGTCTGCTGCGTATGGCAGTACCAGCAACCTTCGCGCACATAGATGGCCCGCCCCTTGAGCTGCACATCGGTGTAGGGTTGCAGCTTGCCCGTTGGACCTTTCGATGGATCATTGTTTTCGAACGGTTTCGCCCACGTCTTGTCCACCAGAGGCGGAACCACGGTAGTCAGCAGTCCGCCGATGAAGAAGAACCCAAGCGCTGCCACCACCGCCACAACCGCACTCTCGTCTGCTTTTCTCAACATGTCACTGTACCCTTTCTCTCCGCTCGGGCCTTCAGGCCTGGGCCGGTTCTTGTGTGGCCGCCGGGCCCAGCGCCGTCGCCAGGATGTTATAGGAGAAGGTCACGATTCCGAGAAACATCAGAATCCCCGAGAAGAAACGCACCAGCCACACCGGCTGCAAGGCGATTACGGTGTCGATGAAAGGAATAGCCGGATTATTCCATTGCCATCCTTGCCAGAAGCCACCCAGCCAGAGGGTGACGAAAAATCCGAGGCCGCCGGTCATGAAGAACCAGAAACTCCAGTTCGCCAGCGCCTGCGAATGCAGGTCACGCGCGAACAAACGCGGCGCGATGTAGTAGATGCCCGCGATGGCAAAGAAGGAGAAGGCGCCGAGTACTGCCATATGGGCGTGGCCGGGAATCCAATCCGTCTTCGATACGATTGCATTCACGGCTCGAAGCGAATGCATCGGACCCTGGAAGCAGGTAAGGAGATAGAAGGTCACGCCAGACATGAGAAACTTCATCGGCACGTTGTCGCGCACTTCATGCCAGTGCCCACGCACGGTGGAAAACAGGTTGTAGACCACTGCCCAGACCGGAATCAGCAGCATCACCGAGAAGGCAATCGCGATGGTCTGCAGCCATTGCGAAATAGGGCCGTGCAGCATGTGGTGGGCCCCGGTCCATACATAGACGAAGGCGAGCGACCAGAACCCGACCATCGATAGCTTGTGGCTGTAGAGCGGAAGATTGGAGGATTTCGGGATGAAGTAATAAGCCAACGCGAGCCCGGCCGGCGTGAAGATCAGGCCGACTGCGTTGTGTACATACATCCAATTGAGATTCGCCTGATTCACGCCCGTAGTGAACAACGTGGCGAAGTTACCCGTGATATAGACGAACGCCGTCCACAGAATGGTGCCCATCGCGTACCAGATCGATACGTACATCTGCGGATATTTGCGGGTGGCAATCGTTCCGAAGATGTTGGCGCCGAACATCACCCACGCCACCACCACACCCACATCCAACACGAAAGGCAACTCGGCGTATTCCCATCCCTGGTTCCATCCCGCCAGCAGCGATACCACCGCCCCCAGAATGATCACGTTCCAGAGCGCGGCCGTGGCCATGCCGAGCTTTTCGCTCCACAGCCTCACGCCGCACAAGCGAGGAATCAAGTAGTAGATCAGCCCCATGTCGGCCGCCAGCAGCCAGCCGAACAGCATCCCGTTCACATGCAGCGGGCGAAGACGGCCATACGTCAACATCGGCACCGTGCCCAGCAGTTCCGGCCATACGAACTTAGCCGCGATCAGTAACGCGATGATTCCCACGATGAAGAAGTAACTGATCGAGCTGATCAGGAACCATTTCGCAGTCAGGTCCTGGTGGACCGCCATGGTTGAGCTACTCGCTGCCGCGGGGCTCGATACAGTCTTCTCGTCAGGCATTCGGTCTCCTTTGTGCCTTTCCATCGCGCGCTTTCTTTTCCTGCGATGGGGCGGGATTCATTCCACGGATGAAGTTGATGACGTCCCCGACGTCTTTCTGAGTCAGGCCATAGTCGGTCCACGGCGGCATGGCAGTGCCCTGGACGCCGTAGAGGATCGATTCAAGCAGCCGCCGGTCGTCCACCGAATGGACGAAGGCCGTGTTTCGCAGATTGCGGGGGTGAGGTACGATGTCGATCGAGTTTGGCCCCTTTCCGTCGCCCTTGCGCCCGTGGCATCCTGCGCAGCGTTGTACGAAGATCGCCTCACCGCGGGCGGCCGATTCCTTGCTCATCGCCACCGGATTGGTCTCGGGCAGATTCCTCTGCTTCGCCGTGCCCCGCTTGGACTTGACGAACGTCGCGTAGATATGTTCCACCAACCCGCGCGTTTGCTCGTCACTGAGCACTTTTCCCCAGGGCGGCATGGACGTTCCCGGAACTCCGTCTTTCACTGATGCGATGAAGCGGTCCGCGGACTTCGAGTTCATGAACGAGGCCTTCGTCAAGTCGCGGGGGGCCGGATCCAGATACCAGGCGATGACGCCCTGTCCGTCACCCTTGTCACCATGGCAACGCGCGCAAAGCGCCTTGTAGGTGTCGGGCGCCGTTCCGGTCGCGGGAGGCGTGCGCCGGCTCGACAAATAGGCAGTCATCGCCTGGAACTCGGCCGGCACGAAGCGGAATGCCGGCATGATGGAGTCCGCGATTCGTGACCGGGGATCCCGGAAATGATCGGCGATCCATTGTTCGTCCCGCATCAGTCCGGTCCAGGAGAGATCTGGCGCGATGCGGCCGTCCTTGTCCTCGAGTTTGTGGCAGGCGAGGCAAGCCCGTTCGTCGATGAGTTGCCGGCCCCGTTCAGCCGAAACAGTCATCGCCACCGGAACCGCGGAGCCGTCCTCTTTCCGCGAGTCCGCCATCCGCATTCGGTATCGGTCGATGGAGGTTTCGGCCAGATTGACGCCTCGGCGGCTCTTCAGGAAGATCACCAGTGCCTTCACTTCGTCGGAAGTGAGCTCGAACTTGGGCATGAACGACGTCGAAGAGTTCGCCCGGGGCTCGATGATCGATTCCCAAAGATAGTCCGGCTTGAACTTCTTTCCCGCCTCGGTCAGGTCAGGACCAAGCGTTCCATCGGAGATGCCTTCGATCCGGTGGCATCCATAGCAGTTCTTGGCGACGAATAGCTTGCGGCCTTTGGCCAGCGTGGGCGTTCCCGCGAACGTTTCCTCGGTGTGGCACTGGGCGCAGTTAGCCTCCATGTATTCCTTGCCGGTCAGTTGTGGCCGCAGGTCCGCGCGCCAGGTTTCCTGGGTCACAAAGCCGGCCAGAGGTTCCGGCCAGTAGTGATCTTCGCCGTGCGCATAGCGGGTTTGCAGTCCCCGGCCCTGACCGCCATGGCACGATGTACATCCGAAGTCGGCGAACTTATGGCTGCGCTCCCAGCCCTTCGCGGTCTGTTTGTCTCCGAGTTCGGGAGAGAACGGATGTGTTTTGAGCGGCTGTGCATGGCCGCTGAATCGGGGGTCATCGATGGCGATATGGCAGGTCTGACACCGGTCCACCCACGTCTCGCCGAATTGCGTCACGATGGTCTGCTCGATGCGCGGTGCCCGGTCGGTCAGCGCGGCGCGTTCGCCGTCGGTTTTCGACAGGGTGCGGGCCTGATCGAAGTACGCGGTCTGATGGCGCTCCCACCGGTGGAAAAACTGGTTCACGAACACGAAACCGTGCACGGCGAAGATGACCAGGCTGGCCAGGGCGAGTGCGATTCTCATTGGCTTTGCTCCCTCACCGGTTCCCCTTTTCGCATTGCTTGTCTCACCATGGCGACACGAACGCCCAGTTCTCCCCTCGGAAGAACGTTCCGATCACAATGAGCAGCACGTTCACAAGGGCGAATGTGAGGAACAGCGTATTCGCCAGCAGACGCTCCCGGGCGAACCATTCGCCCACGCCGCCTGGACGCCGGTCGATATAGGGTGCTAGCAGCAACCCCAGCACCATTAGGCCCGGAATGCCTACGCCGCCCCAAAAGGCCGAGTAACTCACTAGCTCCTGCAACCCCAGGAAGTACCAGGGCGCCTTGGCCGGATTCGGGGGATGTATCATGTTCACCGGCTCCTCGAGCGGCGCGTCGAAAAGCAGCGCGAGCACGAGCACCACCGCCAGCGTCACCGCGAAGACGAACAACTCCGCCATGAACAGATTCGGCCAACTCATCACGGTGTTGTCGCCCACGTTGCCCACCTTCGTGAACGGGCCCGTACGATTCCTTGCATCCCATACAGACGCGGTTTCGGCGTCGCCCCCGCCACCGCCGTATGCATGGGCTTGGCCGGCGCCACCTCCGCCACCGACTCCGGCCGCGACAAACCGCCGTCTTTCCGAATTCGCCAGAAGTGCACCGCAATCAGAAGCACCATGACCGAAGGCAGCACCGCCACGTGTAGCACGTAGAATCGCAGCAGTGCCTCTTGGCCCACCGCGTTGTCGCCCAGCAGGAGATAGCGGATGTCCTTACCGATCACCGGGGCGTATCCGGCGATCGAGGTGCCTACCGTGATCGCCCAGAACGCCAGTTGATCCCAGGGGAGCAGGTACCCGGTGAAGCTCAGGAACAAGGTCACCAGGAACAGCAAGACTCCCAGCACCCAGTTGAACTCACGCGGTTTCTTGTAGGATCCGGTAAAGAATACCCGGCACATATGCAGGAAAACCGCCGCAACCATCAGGTGCGCCGCCCACCGGTGCATACTGCGCAGGAAAGTGCCGAAAGCGACCGAACCACGCAGGTCGAGCATGCGGTCATACGCCTGTTGGGTCGACGGCACGTAGTAGAACATCAATAGAACGCCCGACGCCACCAGCGCCACAAACAGAAAGAACGACATCAGCCCGAGCCCCACCGTGAACCACGGCCGTAGCGTGTGGCGGTTCACCTTCACCGGGTGGATGTGCAGGAAGAAATTCGTGAACGTGGTCTGGGACCGCCCCAAATCCGACGACGGAAGATCGTGACGGAAAATCGAGGTCCAGACACTCTCCGGCAGCGTTCGCAAGGTGGACCTGAGACCGCCCCGCGACGAAGGAATCACAGGTTGCGTGCTCATACGATAAAGTAGGTCCCCGATTGGATCTCTTGGTCTTTGTCGACTTCCAGCTCTCCATTCGGCGCCAGGCTCACCTTGTACCAGGCGAGCGGCTTTGGCGCCGGGCCGGCGGCCACATTGCCGTCCTGGTCATAGCGCGAGCCGTGACAAGGGCAGGAGAACCCTGTGTCGGAAGCGCTGACCAGACAGCCTAGATGGGTGCATGTCGTCGACAGGCACGCCACACGGTCGCCATCCCGGACCACGCAGATGCCCCGGTCGTCGAGTGCGAGTTTGGTGCCCGGCGGATAGTCCTCCGGCTTGCCGATCGAGAATCTCTGCGGCTGCCCGTATGTGGCCCGCGGCTTGATGAAAACGAAATTGGAAAACGCGCTGAGGACGGCGGAACCCACCAGCCCGAAGCTGCTCAACCAGGTGAGCATGCGGCGGCGGCTGCTGGACGCCTCCTCCTCGGCGCTAGGGGCCTTCTTCTCGATCAATCCCATCGGTTGCCTCCCGGTTGGTGTCGACGAGTTCCTCTAGATCCGACCAAAAAACCTGGTACTTGGCGTTCTCCAGGTCGCGGAAATAGTCCTTCTTTACCGCGTAGATGAACAGACTCACCGCACCGCCCCCCATGAAGAGGCTGGCGATGATGGCGAGCCAGGTCAGATCCATCGTCGGAGCCTCTCCATGCAATTCGGATACCAGGATAGAAATATATGATTTGGGGCTGCCATCCGGAGGGTGTGTGTTTCGGCCCGGCGCGCCCTGGGCCTTCTGGCCCACCCTAGGGATCTGGCGCACCCCACCCCGATGGAGCGTTCCGGGCCAGACGATTCAAGACCGGACGATTCAAGAAACGCTGCTTTTGGACGAAACGGATAGATGAACGCATTTTGACTATGCTCCCCGCAATTCACGATCGCCTCGACCGCTGCTCGAGCCTCCCGACGCTCCCCTCGGTGGCTTTGCGCATTCTCGACCTGTGCCAACAGGACCAACTGGATCTGCTGGAAATATCGGGCGTGATCGGGCGCGATCCGGCTCTTGCCACAAAGCTACTGCGAACCGCCAATTCGCCCATGTTCGCGCTGCGGCGCGAGGCCACCTCGATTCATCACGCCGTCAACCTTCTCGGCGTCAGCGCGGTTCGGACGATGGTGCTGTCATTCTCTCTGGCGCAAGAGTGTGGTACGGCGGGCCGCCCTGGCTTGGCCAGTTACTGGCGCCGGTCAATGTTGGCGGCCCTGGCGGCACGCCAACTGAGCCACGGCGCTCCATTGAACCCGGAGGAGGCCTTCCTGGCGGGACTCCTACAGGACATTGGCATGCTGGCCCTTTCGCGGACCCTGGGACGGACGTACGACAAGATTCTGGTGGAGGCCGAAGGCGACCATGACCGGCTGATCGAGCTGGAAAAGGAGGCCTTCGACGCCGACCATGCCGAGGTAGGCGAATGGCTGCTGCGCCGGTGGCGGGTGCCGGGGATGTTGGCCCAGGTGGTGGGGGCGAGCCACGATCCACGCCCCGTCGATCCGGGCCACCCGGATACGGACCGGGCGGGTACGGGCCGAGTGAAGACAGGCCACCTGGAAAAGGATGGACACGAAGGCCTGGCCACGATGAGCCGCATCGTTTGGCTGTCGGGGCACTTCGCCGATCTCTGGACTGGTGACTCCGGCAGCGCGGCGGGGCGGCTGCATAAACTGGTCAGCCTTTGGCCCGAGGGAGCCGTCGACACGGCCGCGGTCACCACCTACCTGGTGGAGCAGGCGCCGCTGCTGGCTCCGATGTTCGACGTGCGTCTGGATGCGGCGGAAATGGCGGAGATCCTCGAGCAGGCGCAGGAGGTCCAGGTCGCCTTGAGCATGCGCGCCGCCCTCGAAGTGCGGGATATTCACCAGACGCTGGCAAGACTCGAGTCCCGGACCGCGGCACTCCTGGCCGACGCACAGCGGGACCCCCTCACCGGCGTCGCCAACCGCGGCTATACCGATAGCTACCTGCAGGAGGTTTTCCCGGCGGCGCTCGCCTCGGCGCGCAAAATCGGCGTCATCTTCGCCGATGTCGATCGCTTCAAACAGATCAACGACACCAACGGCCACGCGGCGGGAGATTCCGTGTTGCAATCGGTGGCCCAGGAGGTGGCCCGGAACCTGCGGGCAGGCGATTTTGTCGGCCGCTACGGCGGGGAGGAGTTCGTCGTCATTCTCCGGGCGGAAGCCATCGACGAAGTGCGGGTGGTTGCCGAGCGCATCCGGGCCAACATCGCCGAGCGGCCCCATCCGGCCGGCGCGGGCATGACACTCCCGGTCACCATCTCGCTCGGCTGCGCGCTGCTTGACCCGCAACGCCACCAGGACGCCCGGGAACTGCTGGCCGAAGCCGATGCCGCACTCTATGCAGCAAAACGGAATGGCCGGAATCGGGTGGAAAGTGCTGTGGGACGGCCCGTCATGGGCAATTCCAGGAAATCAGTGGTGGGCCCGACAGAACTCGAATCTGTGACCTCTACCGTGTCAAGGTAGCGCTCTAACCAACTGAGCTACGGGCCCGCGTGGGCTAACTTTTGAGTTTACCACGCGAGCCCGTAACAGTGCGTTCCGCTACTGTTTGTTTACTCGGTTACGTTTTTGCGGCGACGCACAAGAGCAATACCGATCAATCCGAATCCCAGCAGAGCCATCGATCCCGGTTCCGGGGTTGCGGCCGTTTGCATCCGGAACGAGTCATACCCGATGTTGGAATCCGGGTACCGGCTGTCGTTGTCCAGTTCGAGGAATTCGATCCGGCCAATCGTGGTTCCACCCGTGGCCACTACACCGAAGAAGTCCGTCCCGCCGGCCCAGCCGTTTCCGGTCCACGCTTCCCTTCCCACCGCCCGCCCGCTGTGCAGCAGATGGTTGGCCGAATCGAACACGCGGATGTCGGTGTAGGTGGCTCCGTCGGCCTGCTGCCAAAGCAGATCGAGACCGAAGGCCGTCACCGGAGTGTGGAAAACCAGAGTCAGCGAATCATACTCCAGAGCCGGGTTCGGACCGGGAGCAAGCTGCGTCCCGCCAGGAGAGAGAACGTTCGTTCCCGTGGTGGCGAACAGACGGTTCAGGCTGATGTCGGACGTGCCCGAGAACCCGCTCGTGGTGGCCGTGCTGGCCGCATCCACAACGATCAGCGGTGAGCCCGGCGCCTGAAACTCGATGCCCTGAATCGTCTGGCCCGAAATATCGGTTCCCGGAGCGATGGAGTCGAAACCAACCGTGCTCAGCGCCGTGGTGGCGGCGTCGAAACCGGTTGGATCCAGTGAAAAGACCATCACGCCAGCGTTGGCGGGCACAAGCGTCAGCGCGGCTGCCGCGATCGCCGTCGCCAGTTTGTTCTTGATCGAGTCGAAATTCATTTTATTTGTCTCCACTTCCTCTGCAACGATTGGAACGATTTGAGTTGCGTCCTAGGTCAGTTTTAAGATTTGGGGCCGGAGGCGGGAATGAGCGATGAGTTGGAAAAACTGGTTCTAATCTCCTCCTGACGGCAGGGATGTAGCTCCTGGACTAGAGGGCGCCCGCCGGGCGTGCGCTATAGTGCCTTCCATGGTTTTACGCGCTCTTACCCTCTGTGTCTGCTTCGCCGCGGCCGTCCGCGCGCAGTCGCCCGGCGAGCTCAATTTCCTCACCGATCATGTCGATGGGCGCGAACGCACCCATATGTTGCGCGCCTACCTGCGCTCTAAAGCCTTCGCTCAACTGGACGCGCGTGCCACCGCCGTCGCAGCCATCGCGGACCAGCCGGCGATGGAGGCTCGCGGACGGACAGTGCGTGACAAGCTCACAGGCCTGCTGGGCGGTGCGTGGCCAGCCAGGACGCCTCTCAACGCCCGCATCACCGGAAAACTCGACTTTCCCGGCTATCGCATCGAGAAGATCATCTTCGAAAGTCAGCCCGGATTCCCCGTCACTGCGAACTTGTATTTGCCCGCCTCCGGCGCCGCCCCTCACCCCGCGATCCTGTTTCCGCTCGGCCATGAAGCCGGCGCGAAGGCTCATGAAGCCTGGCAGGCAGTCCTCGTGACGTTTGCCCGCCGCGGCTACGTATGCCTGGCCTGGGACACCATCGGACAGGGTGAGCGGATCCAGTTGTGGGACGAGGACTTTCAGGCTTCCAAGGTGGTTCGGTCCACCACCGAGCACACCATCCTCGGTCTGCAGACGCTGTTGGTGGGAGACCCTTTGGCCCGTTACACGATTTGGGACGGCATACGCGCGCTGGACTACTTGCTCTCGCGGCCGGAAGTGGATCCGCGGCGGATCGGCGTCACCGGCAATTCGGGCGGCGGCACCCACACGGCCTACCTGTCGGCCGTGGCCGGGGACCGGTTCGCCGCCGCCGCGCCGTCGTGCTACCTCACCAGTTGGCGCCGCTTGCTCGACACCATCGGGCCGCAGGATGCCGAGCAATGCCTTCCCGGGTTTCTCTCAGCCGGTCTGGACCATCCCGATTTCGTTCTCGCCTTCGCGCCGAAGCCGTACCGGATGCTCACCGCCATCCGTGACTTCTTTTCCATCGCCGGCGCGCGATCCACCGCCATGGAGGTCTCGCGCATCTATGATTCGGCCGGATTCGGTGACCGCTTCGGCCAGTTTGAGGCTGACGACGGTCACGGATACACCAGGCCGCGGCGCGCGGAGGCGTACCGGTTCTTCAGCCGCTGGCTCGAGGGGAGCGAGAATACGACGCCGGAGGCGGAGGTGGCCTATCTGTCCGAGCGCGAATTGTGGTGCACGCGGACCGGACAGATCGCCACGGAAATCCCTGGGGCCGAGACCGTCTTTACCTTGAACCAGAAGCGCCTCGCCACCGTCCGGCAGCCCGGCGCCACCCTCGAACAAGTGCGTTCGCTTACCGGATATGCGCCGCGGAGCGGCTTTCCTACGGTGAAGCGGTACGGCGCGGTGAACGGGATCGAGAAGCTGAC
Source organism: Bryobacteraceae bacterium (assembly GCA_041394885.1). Classification (GTDB taxonomy): domain Bacteria; phylum Acidobacteriota; class Terriglobia; order Bryobacterales; family Bryobacteraceae; genus DSOI01. The sequence continues at coordinate 57,424 of JAWKHI010000036.1, forward strand.
CTACGAGTCCGAACCGGGCATCGAGATCCCCGCACTGCTCTATGTACCCGAAGGGGGCGGCCGGCATCCGGCTGCCGTATTGGCTTACGGACGCGGCAAAGCATCCGCGCACGCCGATGCCCAGAAACTGCGCGCCAGCGGAGTGTTGGTTCTTTCGGTGGACTTGCGGGGCATGGGCGAACTGGCCTCGCGACCCGATGACAACGGGTCAGACTGGCCGCGCTACTTCGGCGATTACGAGTCCGCCATGACGGCGATGTTGACGGGCAAGCCACTGGTCATCATGCGCGCCGAAGATATCGCGCGCGGGATTGACTGGCTGCTCACCCGCCCAGACGTGGACCCGGCGCGCGTGATGGTCCACGCCGAAAGCGCAGCCGCCGTACCCGCGCTCCATGCGGCGGCGTTCGACTCCCGCATCGCCGAAACGCGCCTGGTCCGGATGCTCGAAAGCTATGAGTCTGTCGTGCGGGCACGCATCCACCGGGGCCAGTGGGAGAACGCGGTCCCCGGCGCCCTGCGGTTGTACGATCTGCCGGACCTGGTCCGCTGGACCGCGCCGCGAAAGGTCGCCGTCATCGATCCGGTGAATCCGTTGGGTGTTTCCGGCCTCTGACGGCCCTGTGAATCGCACCCAGTTCCGGGACCATGATCTAGACCATGAACTAGAATGGACCTGATGCTTCGACGCTCCTTCCTCGCGCTCACCGGCGCACGCGCCTTAGCGCAGCCCCGCCGCCGCACGACGGTTTCGATCATTGGTGAGAAGTTTCATATCAACGGCAAGCCCACCTACGAGGGACGGACCTGGAACGGTCACCGTATCGAGGGCCTGCTGATGAATTCGCGCATGATCCAGGGCATCTTCGACGACGCCAATCCGGAAACGGTGGCGCGATGGAAGGTACCCGGTTCCGCCGCCTGGGACGCCGAGCGCAACAATCGCGAATATGTGGCGGCGATGCCGGAATGGCGCAGGCACGGGTTGCTCGGGTTCACGATCGGATTGCAGGGTGGCAGCCCCGAGGGCTACTCGAAGGTCCAGCCTTGGATCAATAGCGCCTTCGCGCCCGACGGGTCGCTCAAGGCCCCTTTTCTCCGCCGGTTTGAGAACATCCTGAATCGCGCCGACGAGCTAGGCATGGTGACCATTGCCAACTACTTTTACTTCGGGCAGGATGAACGGCTCGACAGCGCGGCCGCCATCGAGCGCGGGACCCGGGACTTGACCCTGTGGATCCTCCGCCGCGGCTACCGCAACGTGATCGTGGACCTGGTCAACGAGTGTGACAACCGGTCCTATCAGCAGGAATCGCTGCGCGCGCCCAACGTTCACAAGCTAATCGAAATGGTCAAGGGTATCCGATTCGAAGGGCGCCGATTGCTGGTGAGCACCAGCTTCAACGGCGGGTCCATTCCTAGCGACAATGTCATCGCCGCGTCGGACTTCGTGCTCATGCATGGAAACGGAGTGAAGGATCCCAACCGCATCGCGGCTATGTGCGAAACCGTGCGGAAGAGCGCCGCATGGCGGACCATGCCGATCCTGTTCAACGAGGACGATCACTTCGAGTTCGATCGGCCCTCGAACAACATGCGGAAAGCGATCGAATCCTATGCCGGGTGGGGATACTTCGATCCGGGCAAGAACGACTATGTGGACGGATATCAATCCATGCCGGTGAACTGGAGCATCAATACGGATCGGAAACGGGCCTTCTTCGCCTTTCTCCAGGAGGTAACCGGAGGATGAGCAGGTTGCGGGGCGGGATCGTCGGCTGCGGCTTCTTCGCGCAGTTTCACCTCGACGGATGGCGGCGCATGAATGGCGTGGATCTGGCGGCGGCGTGCGATCCGGATCTGGACCGGGCCCGCGAGGCCGCGCCCAACGCCTACGCGTCGGTCGAGGAAATGCTGGACCGGGAGCAACTCGACTTCATCGATATTGCGACCCGTCCGGAAACGCACCTCGAATTCGTGCGGCGCGCGGTGGACAAGCGCATTCCGGTGATCTGCCAAAAGCCGATGGCGATGACGATGGCCGATGCCCGCACGATGGCGGAGGAGGCGGCCGCGGCCGGCGTGCCTTTCATGATCCATGAGAATTGGCGCTGGCAACCCTGGTATCGCGTGTTGCGGGAGCGCATCGCGGCGGGCGGCATCGGCGCCGTGGTGACCTACCGTTTCCGGATGCGCCGGGCTGACGGCATGGGAGCCGAACCCTACGCCGCGCAGCCGTATTTTCGCCAGATGCCGCGGCTGCTGCTTTTCGAAAGCGTCGTTCATCCGATCGACACCGCGCGGTTCCTGTTCGGCGGCGTCGATACCATCTACGCCCACACGGCACGGCGCAATCCTCGTATCGCCGGCGAGGATACGGCTCTGTGCGTCCTCCAGCACAAGGATTCCGGGCTGGCCGGCATCGTCGACGGGCACCGCTTTACCGATCTCCGGCCGGATTCCCCGCCCCTGGGCGACACGTCGGTCGAAGGCGAACTGGGGATCTTGGAGGTGACTCCGGCGGGTGACGTCCTGTCGAACGGTAAGCTCGTTTGGCCGAACACCTACAAGCACGGCTATCGCGGCGATAGCGTCCGGGCCACGCAGCAGCATTTCGTGGATTGCCTGCGGACGGGGCAGGAATTCGAGACGAGCGGCCAAGCGTATCTCCATACGTTCGCGGCAGTGGAGGCCGCGTATCGATCGGCGTCGGAAGGAAAGGCCGTGGCTGTCGCTGACGTGGAGCACGGCTAGGCCGGTCGGACCGCCCGCGATCACTCTTCGCGCAGAGTCGTGACAGGGTCCACCCGCGCGGCCCGCAGCGCCGGGAGGGAACCGGCGGCCAAGCCAATGAAAGCCATCGCTCCACACGCGGCCGCCAACCCCGCCGGATCCAGCGCCGACACCCCGAAGATGAGATTCTTCATCACGCTCGAGAGCGCCGCCGCCCCCGCCAGCCCAAGACCCAAGCCATACGCCACCATCGCCATCGCGCTGCGCAGCACGCCGGATACCACTTGCCTCGGCCGGGCGCCGAGCGCCATTCGAATGCCGATCTCCCGCCGGCGCAAAAATACCACCTGGGAAAGAACGCCGAACAAACCCACCGAGGCCAGGAGGGCTGCCACTCCCGCGAAAACACCGATCAGCCAGGCCGGCCGTCTCACGCCGGAGAGGTTGGTGTCGCGCACTTCTTCCATCGTCATCGTCTTTCCCAATGGCAGCAGCGGGTCCACTTGCCTGAGAGCCGCTCGAACCGCGGGCAGCACCGTTGCCGCGCCGGGGCGGGCTCGCACCAGCAACTCCACGCCCGGCGATGGAGCTTGGGCTAGCGGCACGTAGACCACCAGCGGGTCCGGACGTCCCGGCCCGGCCGTGCGTTCGCTGCGGATCACGCCCACAATCTCCACCTCCCGCAAGTCGCCTTTCCGGTCCGTGTAGCGGGGCGTGGTGAGCCGCGCAGACTGGCCCAGCACATTGGTCCAGCCGGCGGCCTCGCCCAAATGCGCCGCCAAGGCGTCGTTGATCACCACCACGCCCGGCGCGGCGGCATGGTCACGATCGGTGAATCCACGGCCGCCCCGCAAAGGAATGCCCATGGTCGAAAAGTATCCCGGATCCACTCGCTTGAACCGGACATTGATCGCCGACGCGAGGCCCGGCGCGAGCAGACCCTCGCCGTTGCCGATCCAGCGCAAAGGAAGGAATGTGGAGAGCCCCGCCGCCTCCACATCCGGGATCGCCCGCACCCGCTCCATGAGCGACTCATAAAATGCCGCTGCCCGGGCAGGAGCCGGATACGACTGTGGCGGCAGATCGATCGACGCCGTGACCACATTCTCAATCCGAATTCCGGTTTCGAGCCCCTCGAGATTGAATAGCGTGCGAAAAAGCAGTAGCGCTCCACTGATCAGCATCAGCGAGAGAGCCACTTCCGTAATCACGATGGCGCGCCGGACCCCGAGATTGGCGCCGCTCGCGCCGCGCACGCCCAATCCCTGTTTCCCAGAAAGAGCGCCCGTTCTTCCGGATTTGGCGAACAGCGTCTGCAGGAACGGGAGCATCCCGATTAGGACACTTACACCCAACGCCACAGCCGCCGCGAAGGCGAACACGCGCCCGTCGAAAGCGGGCGCGGATTGATAACCCATCGACGCGGGAAGATACGGAACGGCGGCGCGGATCACCACCCAACCCGTACTCAGGCCAGCCAAGCCTCCCAGAAGGACCAGCCCCAGGCTCTCCGCCAGGGACTGCGCAATCAGCCGCCCCGCCGACGCGCCCAGCGCCATCCGGATCGCAATCTCGTTCCTGCGCGCCGCTCCTTTCGCCAGAACGAGATTCGCGACGTTGGCGCAGGCAATCAGCAGCACCAGCACCACCGCTCCGAACGAGACCAGCATCGATCTCCGCTGACCGTCGCCCACCAACACCTGCTCGAGCGGCTCCATCACGATCTTCCAATCGCGCTTCCAGGCCGGTGACAGTGATTGCAGACTCGCATGGATCGCGCGCAGTTCCTCCTGCGCCTCCACGAGTGTGGCTCCCTTCCTGATCCGCCCATGAACGGAAAGCCAGTGAAAATCGCGCGTGCGCATGCCGGCCGTGAATATCAGAGGCTTCCAGAATTGGACCTCGTCTCCACCGGCGAAGTCCACAGGCGTCACTCCGGCAATCCGGTACGGCTCTCCGTCAAGCATCGCCTTGCGGTTCAAGATGCCCGGATCGCTGTCGAAATGAGTGCGCCAGGTGGAATGACTCAGGACCACCACCGGCGCCGCCCCCGGCTCGTCCTCGCCTGGCGCGAACGTCCGGCCTATGGCGGCGGCGGCCGGGAAAATCCGGAAATAGTCCGCCGTGACGGCCTTGCCCGTCAGGCGCACCGGGTCACCCGTGCCCGTAAGCGCTACCGAAACCGGGCTCTCGGCCGCAATCGCCTCGAGGGATTGCGACATCCGCTTCCAATCGAGGAAATCGAGCGTGCTCGAGGAATTGGTCGCGCCCGGACGTGGCGATTCCCAGATGCGCACGATGCGGTCCGGGTCCGCGAATGGAAGCGGTTTCAGCAGCAGCGCGTCCACCAGGCTGAACATCGCCACGTTGGCGCCGATGCCCAATGCCAATACGCCGGTCACCATCGCCGTGTAGCCGGGGTCGCGGAGCAGCAGATTCAACCCATGCAGAAAGTCGCGCGCCAGGTTCTCCAGCCACGCGACACCGCGGCGATCCCTGTGTTCTTCCTTCATCTGCTCGATACCTCCGAATCGCTGCCGCGCCGCACGGCGGGCCTCCCCGGCCGTCATGCCGGACTCCCGCGCGTCTCGCTCCGCCATTTCCAGGTGCGCGGCGATCTCGTTTTCCAGTTCGTGATCGTGTGCGCGCTTCCGCGCCACCGCCAGCACCCGCGCCAATAAACGCCGTATCGTCACCGGGCCGATCCTTGCAGGAAGCGCGCCACCAACGCGGCTCCTTTTTCCCAGTTGGCTACCTCGATTCTTAGTTGCTTTCGCCCCGCGGCCGTCAGGGAATAGAATTTCACCTGCCGGTTGGTTTCCGAAACTCCCAATTCGGCGCGAATCCAACCCTCCTGCTGCAGGCGGATCAGTGCCGGATAGACGGCGCCCTGGCTCAGTTGCACCGATTCGCCGGCTACCTGTTCAATCCGCCTCGCCAAGGCATAGCCGTTCAAACGCCCCATCGTTTCCAGGCTCTTGAGGATGAGGAGGTCGAGTGTTCCGTAAGGGATGTCCATTGAGCGCGCCCCAGACATTTCTTTTTCAGACATGTCTATACAAGACATGTCTAACAGGTATCAAGCCCGCTGTCAACTCCCAGACCGGACACCGGTCTGGACAGGAGGCTCGGCTTGCGGGAAAATCAGGCGGACTTCGGGCCCTGGCAATGGAGAGAAGGCATGCCTATTCAGGCCGGCCGGGCGCGCGTTCGTTCGTCTCCGCCGGACGTTCCGGCTCGAACGTATCGGCCATATCGGCCAGGAACCGGCGCTCGGAAGGGTTGTACTTGTCCCGGAATTCCCGCGTCGCCATGCGCTCGGCTCTTTCCTCGGGCGCCATCTTCCGCAGCGTCTGCACTTCGTCGCGGACGGTTGGCTTGCGCCTCTCGGGAAAGTCGTTGAACTGCGTCCAGAGCCGCCGCACCGCGCGTTGGCGTTCCGGCGATTCATTCTGGAACTCGCTGTAGTCGCGCAGCAGGCGGTCCTGCTCGTCCGGCGACATGTCGTTGAACCGCTGCAGCCGCCGTTCGGCTTCCTTACGGCGCTCCGGAGGGAGACGGTCGATCAGTCGCTTCCGCTCTCGCGGGGGAAGCCCGTTGATCCGGTCGATCTGCTTCTTCATTTGCCCCGGATTGCGTTTGGGGCCACCCGCCCTGGGCAGCTTCCGGCGCAAGATGCCCACACCGCCGCCGCGCGGCTGTGCGCTGGCGGAAGGCGTCAGAACCAGCGGCACAACCGTCAGTTGCACCGCCGCCAGCACAAACGGGATGAGTCTCCGCGAAATCACGGTTGGTTCTAACTTTCTACTATAATTGCCGAGGCTGATCCGCAGTGGAGGAGGCGAGCCCCAACTGCCGCAGCATCTCGATGTCGTCGAGCGTCCGGTCCACCTGTTCCACATCCACAATGAGATCGGACTTCAGGAAGCGTACACCGTCGCCATTGTCGTCCGTGCTGTCGGCCAGCGGGGCGCGAAACAACATCACCGCCATCAGCACCATCGCTGCCGCCGCCAGCGGGATCACCGGCGCCGAGGAGAAATTCGGCCACGCCAGCAGCCGGCCCCACCTTGGACGCGACTCCTCCGCCACCCGCGCCAGAACTTCATCGTCGAATGCGCCCACCGCGAAATCGGGCTTGAATTCATCGAGAGCCGCCCAAACAGCCCGCTGCGCCTCAACCGCTTCCCTGCAATCGGCGCAAACGGCGAAGTGCCGCTCCAGGCCCTCCGCCATATCCGGGGACAGTGTCCGGTCGCAATACTCGAGCAGTATGGACGCCAATTCCTGATCCTGGAGAGGACAGCGCGTCGCGGCGTCGTTCCGCTTGGTGTTGTTATTGTTCACGGCGTCTTCCCTCCTTCCCTTCTACTGTTACCCATCGGCCTGTGCCGCCACCGGATCGAGGTGAGCCAGCCGCATCCGGAGCGTCTCATAGGCGCGGAACAACAGAGACTTCAACGCGGACTCCGAGCAACCCAGAATCTCAGCGATCTGCGAATAGCCCAGTTCCTGATACTTGTGCATCACCACCGCGGCGCGCTGCTTCTCCGGCAGCATCTCGATCGCCCGGCGAACCTCCAACAGCCGTGCCCCGGCCACAAGGGACTGTTCCACGTTCGGCGCCCCGTCAGCCACCTGACGCACCATCCCATCGGCAGTTTCCTCATCCAGGCTGGCCTGCGAGCGCTCGCGGCGATTGTCGCGGATCCAGTTCAACGCCAGGTGCGTCGCAATCCGGAACAGCCATGTTGTAAACTTCGCGGTCGGCTCATACGATGCGCGGGAACGGTACACGCGGAGGAACACTTCCTGGGCCAGTTCCTCGGCTACCGCCTGATTCTGCACCATCTGATATAGTTGTGCAGCACTGCATTACGGTGACGCCTTAGCGAGAAAAGCGTACCGGCCGATACATCGCCGCCCCGCAGGGCCCGCCATGAGGCGGCGCATCACACTCGATTTCGGGTGTTTCCGCCGCCTTGCACGGGACCGCCGGTTGGTTCAGCACCATCGAAGCCGCCATGCCTGTAAAAACACACCGCACAGCCGAATGTTGCGGAAATCGGGCACGACGCCCAACCACGGCGATCAAGCGGAAAACGCAGCCCTTACTTCACGCCGGTACCACCAAACGATCCCCGCGGAGACAGCCACGCACAAAGCCAGCCGCAACAGGCTCGGATGATCCACCAGAAACGCCCCCAAAGGCAGCGTTCCAGCGGCCAGGCCTATGCCCGCAAAGGGGTTCCTCATCCACAGCGCCGTTACCAAAGCGATCCCGACCGCTCCGAAAGCCGCCGCGGGAGTCAGAAATCCGAGGACGGCGAACCCCGCGATCGCCGGCACGAGCGCCCGCAGCCACGCAGCGAATTGCTCGGGTGTCGGAGTATTCATCGCCCACCTCCCCCCGCGAAGGGAAATCGCGCCAGCGGCGAATAGTGCGACCCTCCGGCCGCCGGTTCGCTCAGGTAGAGCACTTGCCCGGTTGCCGTCCACGTCCCGAAGTCAGTGGACTCCAATTCGGCCACCGCCCGGCGCAATCCCGCCACGGCCGCTCCCGCCGGAACCCGCGCCAGCGTCAGATGCGGCGTGTATGGGCGACTCTCCACCGGCACGCCGACCGGCTCCAGCGCCCGTTCGGTTGCCGCGGCCAGATTCGCCAACGGTTCCCCGCCTCGCACCGCCGCCCAGAATATACGCGGCTGGTGCGGATTGGGAAACCAGCCAAGCCCCGATAAGGCGATCGAAAACGGCTCTCTCGTTTCCATGCCGCCTAAAGCGGCATTCAGTTCGGGCAGCCGGCCCTCTGGCCATTCGCCCACGAACTTCGTGGTAACGTGCAAATTGGCGGGCTTGGACCAGCGCACGGCGGCGCTGGGGCGAAGCGTGTCGAGCAGGCGCGTAAGCAGGTCCGTCTGCTGTTCCGGCAAATCGATTCCAGTGAAAAGGCGCATGGACACAACCGGTTCGGAAGCATCTATTGTCGCACCCCCTTCCGCGCTCGTTCAGGGGCTCGATTCCCGGCCCATCCTCCCGCGCGATTTCTACCGCCGGCCCACCGTTCAGGTTGCCAAGGCGATCCTCGGCCAGTTTCTCGTGCATGGCGAACGCGTGGGCCGCATCGTGGAGGTGGAGGCCTACCTGGGCGAGGAAGATCGCGCCGCGCACGCTTGGCATGGCCGCACGGCACGAACCGAGGTCCTATACGGCCCGCCCGGTCACGCCTACGTGTACCTCATCTACGGGATGTACGAGTGCCTGAACATCGTCGCGGAACCGCCGGGATCGCCCGGCTGCGTTCTCATCCGCGCGCTCGAACCCTTGGCCGGCATCGAGCGAATGCGGGCGGCCCGCCCGAACGCGAAATCGGACCATGCCCTTTGCGCGGGCCCCGGCAAGTTGACCCGCGCGATGGGGATCTCTCGCGGCCACTATGGCGCGGACTTCACCGCGGGCAGCCTCACCATTCGCCGCGCTCCCGTTGCGGCTCGTTCCGTCGAAATCGGCGTGAGCGGCCGAATCGGAATCAAGCACGGCGCCGATCGCCTGCTGCGCTTCTTCCTGGCAGGAAATCCTTGTGTGTCGTCCCATCCAGGCCGTCCGCGCCCGTCCCTGGGATCCCGAGCCTTGGAGGTGCTATTTTGAAATCATGGGTAGCTCAGGGCCGTTGGCCAACGTGGAGGAGTGGGACGATCATGTGCGCGCGCGCTATCGCGCCGATCGCAAAAAGGAAGAATTCCGCGTCTTCGATGAATCGTCGCCCGAGGTAGTGAAGGAGTTCTACCGGCTCAATCACGCCAACCAGACCGTGGCGTTCGTCGAAGCCAAAAATCGCGAGTATTTGCCGCTCCGGCGCACCAAAATGGGCATATGGGAGGCGATGGAGCGCCTCAACGCGCTCGTCGACGATAGCGACCCCGACACCGATCTCTCTCAGATCGAGCACAACCTCCAGACCGCCGAGTCCATCCGCCGCGCCGGCCATCCCCGCTGGATGATCGCAACCGGCTTTGTCCACGATCTCGGCAAGGTGCTCTGTCTGTGGGAAGAGCCGCAATGGGCCGTGGTGGGCGACACGTTTCCCGTCGGATGCGCATGGTCACCCACGATCGTATTTCACGAGTACTTCGGCGCCAATCCGGACCGTGCCGTCCCGGACTACCAGACGCCCTGCGGCATCTATCGCGAAGGCGCCGGGCTCGAACAGGTGAAGATGTCCTGGGGACACGACGAGTATCTCTATTGGGTCACCAAGCCCTACCTGCCGGAACCGGCGCAGTACATCATCCGCTACCACTCCTTCTACCCCGGCCACCGCGAGGGCGCCTACGGTCATCTGATGAACGATCACGACCGCGAAATGTTCGAGTGGGTTCGCAAGTTCAACCCGTTCGATCTCTACTCGAAAAGTGATACCAAGCCGGACCTGGACCAACTGCGCCCCTATTACGAGGATCTGATGGCGGAGTTCTTTCCGCGCGAAATTGCCTGGTAGGTGAGCCGTCCCGCCGCCCACGCGAGAGGCACCGGCAACAGCAATCCGAGCGCGGCCATCCAATACGGATAGCTCGCGTTGAAGATCCCCCATCCGCCCACCGCCAGCATGACGAGCCCCACCGCGATAGCGGCGCCGGACCGCGCCGACGGTGCGATCGCCGCCGCCACCCAACCGCCCAGAAAACTGCCCGCGGCCCACGAAAGCACAAGGAACAATTGCGAGCCCAAGGGCAGCCCTGGCAGGTACCGCGCCAGTTGTTCGGGATCCGCGATGTCCAGCCCCGGCGGAGGCGGGAACAGCGCATGTCCGATCGTCTCCACCAGCCCTTCGGCCACGAACCCAGCCGCGACTCCCACCAGCACCGCAACAATCGCGCGAATCACGCCTGCATCCGCACCCTGGCGCCCAGCCACGCCATAGGCAGCGGCAGCAGCAGCCCGAGCCCCGCCATCCATACCGGGTGCGGAATCGAAAAGATCGTGTACATGCCCGCCGCCAGCATGAACATTCCCACCATGATCGCCGCGCCCACCTTCACGTTCGACGCAATGTGCGCCGCCACCCATCCCCCGAGAAAGCTTCCAAGCGCCCACGCCAGCACGACGAACGCTTTGGCGCCTGCCGGAATGCTCGCCATCAGGCGCCGCAGCGCTTCCGGATCGGAGATGTCGATGCCGGGCGGCGGCGGAAATAGCGCATGTCCGATCCCCTCCACGATGCCCACCGTGATTACGGCCGCCACAATGCCGGCCGCGACTGCCAGTAGTTTGCGCAACATGGTCACCAGTCTAGTACAGCGTTGTCATGCGCACGCACGGTCGTGGCATGCAGCACTTCCTGCTCGAACGGATGCTTCTTCGCCGCCGCCTCATCCACCTCCACCCCCAGGCCCGGGCGATCGCACGGCAGCCAGTACCCGTCCTCGGTTTCGAGCGAATGCCGCACCACGTCCCATCGCCACGGCACATCGGCCAGCATGTCTTCCTGGATCAGGAAATTCGGCGTGCTGAGCGCGAAATGGAGCGCCGCTGCATTGGCGACCGGACCCAGCGGATTGTGCGGCGCCACGCCCATGTAGTAGATCTCCGCCATCGCCGCGATCTTCTTCGCCTCCCACAAGCCGCCGCAGTGGCAAAGATCCGGCTGGATCACGTGGCATGCCTGTTTTTCGAAAACCTCCCGAAACCCGAATCGCGTCACCAGCCGTTCTCCGGTCGCGATCGGAACCGGCGACGCCCGCCTCACCTCCGCCATCGCGTCCACGTTCTCCGGAGGCACTGGCTCTTCCACGAAATAAGGACGATACGGCGCCAGCACTTTCAAAAACTCCACCGCGTTGCCGGAAAAGTGGCGCCCGTGGCAATCCACCATGATGTCGATCCCGTCGCCGAGCGCGTCGCGCAGCGCCCGCATATACCGTTCCGCCGTCTGCAACTCCACCGCCCGCGCCAGCGTTTCCGTTGGCGGCGTCAGCAGGACCTTCACCGCTCCGTAGCCTTCGGCCACCACCTTCTGAGCCAGCGCCACCATCGGCGCCGGATCGCCCGCGTCCTGCGTCTCATAAACGGCCTTCATATCGCCCCCGCCCAAATGCGTGTACATCCGGACCCGGTCCCGCACGCGCCCGCCCAACAACTGATAGACCGGAACACCCAGAGCCTTGCCGCGAACATCCCACAACGCTTGTTCAATGCCGGAAATCGCACTCATACCGATCACGCCCAGACGCCAGAACGATTGCCGGTACATCTTTTGGTAGAGGTGCTCGATCCGCGCCGGATCCTCGCCCAACAGCATCGGCGCGAAGTCCTCCACGCACCCGGCCACCGCGCGGGTCTTCCATTCGAGTGAAGCCTCGCCCCATCCCCACAAACCGTCCTGATCGGTTTCCACCTTCACGAAAACCCAGTTGCGCATCTGCGCGTTCACCACAATGGTCCGCACGCCGGTGATTTTCATTTGGATCACTCATCGTACCGCTTACAATAGGAGAGATGGGGTCCTCCGGGCGCCGGTTCGGCGCTGCTTTCTGGATTGTCGTCATCTCCGCGTTCCTCGGATTCCTCGGCGTAGGAGCCGTCGTGCCCGTGCTCGCGCCGCACGTCCGTCTCGACCTGGGCCAGTCGGACTTCGTCGTCGGTATCGTGATCGGGATCTTCTCCTTCACCGCGCTCGCCAGCCGCTTCCTTTCCGGCCCCCTGACCGATCGCTACGGCCGCAAGTACTCCTTCATGGCCGGGCTCGGACTCTGCGCCCTCTCCGGCGCGATGTATCTGGCGCCGCTCGGCATGGGCGGCATAATCGCCGGCCGCATCCTACACGGCATTGGTGAGGCGTTCCTGTTCGCCGGAGCCGGCACATGGATCGTCGAACTCGGAGACCCCACCCGCCGCGCCCGCTCGCTTACCTTTCTCAGCACCGGCATCTGGGGCGGTATCTCCATCGGACCTGTCATCGGCCAATGGCTCGGCACATTTGACCGCGCATCGTGGCTTCTGCTGCTTTCGCCGCTGCCCGCCATCGCCGCGATTAGTTTTCTCCCTGAGACCTACAGCTTCCGGCAGGTGCAAGGCAAGGCATCCTGGATCCCGCGTGAGGCCGTCGGTCCCGGCATTGTCCTCGGCCTCGTCAACATGCATCATCCCGCGCTCGCCGGCTTCGTCGTGCTCCACCTGGCTCATCGCGCCAATTGCGGCGGCACCGCGTTTTCCGCCTACGCCGCCATGGTGCTCGTGTCGCGATTCTTCTTGGGCGGCCTGCCGGACCGCATGAGTGCCCGCAAGATCTTCCACACCGGCAGCGCCATCATGGTGGCTGGCCTTCTCCTACTGGCAACCGCTCCACCGGCCCCGTTGGCGATTCTCGCCGCCGCTCTGATCGGCTTCGGCTTCTCCTTCCCCTGGCCCTCGGTGGCATCGTTCGTGCTGCAGCGCATCGACGATTCGCGCCGCGCGTCGGGGATGGGCGTGCTCACCGCATTCGCGGACCTGTTTCTAGGCGTTGGATCGCTCATCGCCGGAACCGTTGCCTCCCGATTCGGCTACCCGTGGATCTACGTCACATCCGCGGTAGCCGTCCTCGCCGCCGTCACCCTGGCCGAACGCGTCCTGGCCGAAGCGCACCCGGTTGAAGCGGGCCCCGCAACAGTAGTACAACAGTAGCAGCCCAAAACTGGGCAAATACCATGCATTTACCGTTCGCCCGCGTGACCGCCGCGGCCCTGCTTGCCGCGATGCAGCTTGCCGCCGCTGGTGTCGAGATATTCGAAAACGTCCCCGCCGGCCAGGAGTTCGCCCCCATGGGCGACCCCACCATGCGATACACCGAAGCCGCCTTCGGCTTCGTCCATTTGCCGGTGAAGTACTCGCCCGAAGCGCTCCCCCTGGACCGCTCCACACCCTTCGTCCTTCGCGCCGGCGACGATATCGCTCCCCCCGCGGGTACTTGGACGATTCGGCTTCGTGCGCGCGGAGCCGCCGTGCTTCGCATCGACGGCGTCGAGGTGGCCCGCACCGAGCCGCAAAAACCCAACAAGACCGGCGACGATCCGGTGCCCTCCCCGCCCGTGCGCGACGAGACCGGACACCGACCGGTCCAGCATCCCCATCAGGACAAGTTCTTCGATTTTGCCGCCGACGGCAAGCCGCATCGCTTCGAACTCACCGCCATCATCGGCGGTAAGGGGTTGATGCCAACGCCAGGAGAATTGGCGGTCGCCATCGGACGCCCCGGCCAGATGCAGCGGCTTCTCGGCAACCAATCGGCTCCCACGTTGACAGACGCCGGCTGGACCGCTTATGCCAACGAGCAACGCCGGCGCCACCAAGCCTGGGACCGCGAACGCCGTCTGGCCGCGAGCCGCGAAGTCCGCGAGAAGTGGGAGGCGCGTCACGCCGAGGTGCGCCGGATCGTAGCCGCCATGCCCGCGCCAGCCGTTCCCCCCGCGGTGCCTGGCCTGGAAGCGGTCAACGAGATTGACCGCTTCGATGCGCGTCTGGCCGAAGCCAAGGTGACTCCCCGCCCGCTCACCGAAGACGTCGAGTTTCTACGCCGCGTGTCGATCGACATCCGCGGCCTGATTCCGTCTGCCGAAGAGGTGGAACGATACATGGCCGAGCCCGCGGCAACGCGCCGGTCCGGCGCCATCGAACGGATGCTCGCCGAGGATCGTTGGGCCGACAATTGGGTGCCCTACTGGCAGGATGTCCTGGCCGAGAATCCAGGAATCCTCAAGCCGGACCTCAACAACACCGGCCCGTTTCGCTACTGGATCTATCAGTCGTTCCGCGACGGCGTTCCGTTTGACCGCTTCGTGGCCGAATTGATCCAAATGGACGGAAGCCTGCATCAGGGTGCGCCCGCCGCCTTCGCGCAAGCCACTTTGAACGACGCACCCATGGCCGCCAAAGCCGACATTCTCGGCCAGGCGTTCCTGGGACAAAAGCTCGGATGCGCGCGCTGCCACGATGCTCCGTTTCATCCGTTCAAGCAGAAAGACCTGTTCAGCCTCTCCGCCATGCTGGCCGGCAAGCCCGTGAAACTTCCCGTCACCAGCACCGTGCCTCTGCGGGAAGGCGCGCGCCGGCCCGCCGTCAACATTACCTTGAAAGCCGGCGAACAGATCGACCCCGCCTGGCCGTTCGCGGACCTGGCATCCCACAACGGAACCGGCGCGCTGCCGGTGACGGGCAAAGTGGAAACGCGCCGCGAACTTGCCGCCCTCATGCTGGCGCCTGAGAATGAGCGATTCGCCGAAGTGATCGTGAATCGGGTCTGGAAGCGCTACATGGGCATCGGGTTCGTCGAGCCCGTCGACGACTGGTCTCGCGCCAAATCGTCGCACCCGGAACTGATGAAGTGGCTCGCGCGCGAATTCGTGATGAACGGCTACGATCTCAAACACGTCGCCCGCCTCATTCTGCAGTCCCACGCCTATCAGCGCAAACCCCTCGAGGGCCTCGACGCCGCGCAAGCCTCCGCCAACGATCGTCTATTCGCCGGACCGCTCCGCCGCAAGATGTCGGCCGAGCAGATTGTCGACTCGCTGCACCAGAGCGTCGGCAAACGCTTCGAATGCGAGGAATTGAATCTCAACCCCGCGGGTGATCGCGCACCATCGCAGTTCCTGAACATGGGCTCGCCGGACCGCGCCTGGCAGTTGACCGCGCTCTCCAACGAACGCGACAGGCCCGCCCTGGCGCTGCCCATCGCGCAATCGCTCGTCGACGTGATGACGTCGTTCGGATGGCGGCAATCCCGCCAGAGCCCGGCAACGGCTCGCGACGACGCATCCTCACCCATGCAGACCCTCATTCTCGCCAACGGCATCCTCGCCACCCGCCTGGTCCGGTTGAGTGACGACAGCTACTTCACCGAACTCGCTCTGCGCGATGTGCCTGTCGAGCAGATCGTGCGCGAAGCCTTCCTCCGTATCCTCTCCCGGCCGCCGGATACGGCCGAACTGAAGGCCTTTTCGGAACTGCTCCGTCCCGCTTACGCGGACCGCATCGTCCCCGGCGCCAAGGCCGACTACCACGCGCTCCAGTCGGACAATCGCGTCTCGTGGTCCAACCACCTCAGTGCGGAAGCCACCGTCATCCGAATGGAAGAGGAAAAAAAGCTTCGCATGGGCGCCCCACCCACCGGACGCCTCCGGGCCGAGTTCCGCGAACGCTTTGAAGACGTGCTGTGGGCGATGGTGAACTCCCCCGAGTTCGTGCTGATGCCGTAAAGGAGAACGGGACCATGATGCAAAGGCGCGACTTTCTCAAATCGGCCGCATTCGCCGCGGCGGAACTCCCCAAGAGCCTTCCCAAGGGTAGGGCCGATGCGTGCATCTTCCTCTGGCTGGGCGGCGGCGCCGCACAGATGGACACGTGGGACCCCAAGCAGAAAGGCGACGGCGCGAAAAAAGCCGGGTCCTACTACGAAGCCATCGACACCGCCATTCCGGGCGAAAAGGTTTGCGAGCACCTCAAACGCACCGCGCCGTTGATGGACCGCACCGTCGTCGTCCGCACCGTCTCTCACGACATCACCAGCGAACACGCCGCGGCCGCCAATCTGGTCCACACCGGGCGCAAGCCGAGCGGGACCATTATCTATCCCTCGATCGGAAGCATCGTCTCCAATCAGTTGGGCTCCAAGTCCGAGGAAGTGCCCGCCTACGTCGTGATGGGCTATCCGAACATCACGCGCGATCCCGGTTTTCTTGGAGCCCGGTTCGGCTACGTCTACCTCACCCAGGTGGAGACGGGCCCAAACGGACTGATGCGCGCCCCGGACGTGGACCTCAACCGGCAGGATCGCCGCGAGACGCTGCTCGCCAAGCTGCGGGAAGGCTACGCCGCCCGCGCCGCGGGTGACCAGGTGGTGGCGCAGCAGGATGCCATTACCAAGGCCGCGTTCAAGCTCGCCGGTCCGCGGTTCCTGAACGTGTTCGACCTCGCCCGCGAATCCGCGGCGCTACGCGAGTCCTACGGGGGCGAATTCGGCCAGCGTTGCCTGCTGGCGCGCCGCTTGGTGCAGTCAGGCGTTCGGTTCGTGGAAGTGTCGCACAATCTCAACTTCCTCAACGGGTCCGGCTGGGACACGCATAACGAAGGCCAGTTGAACCAGCACTTGTTGATCCGGGAACTCGACGCCGCACTCTCGTCCTTGATCACCGATCTCGAGAAGAACAAAATGCTCGACACGACCCTGGTGGTAGTGGCCACCGAATTCGGGCGTCCCGCCGAGTTTGACTCAGGCGGCGGCCGCGGCCATCAGTCGGAATCGTTCAGCATGGTGCTGGCTGGGGGAGGGCTCAAGACGGGGCAGGTGGTGGGCGTGACCGACGAACTGGCGAAGAAGGCCGTCACCAAGCCGGTGACCGTCCCGGATTTCCACGCCACGATTCACTGCGCGCTCGGGATCGACCCGCACAAGAATCTGTACGCGGGCGAACGGCCGGTCCCGATCACCGACCACGGACAGCCTCTGGTGGAGTTGTTCAGCTAGACGGAGCGAAGGCCTCCCGGCTGCGCAAAAGTCTCCACTTCTTGGGGGATGTGCGTCAATGCGCACCCCCGGACGCGCTGTTTTCCACGAGTCCGAAGGGTTCGGCGGTGGCCCCTCGGGTGCACAAACCTGTCGTGAGGGCCACAACATCCCGCGCGCCCTGGCCGCCGGAGTTTAGTTAGTTAGCCGGCGCCAAAGAGGAGGATTCGGACATCCAGTCATAGTCTCGCCATGGGCGAA
>JAWKHI010000037.1:0-74644 GCA_041394885.1 Bryobacteraceae bacterium
GCTCGGTTTGTCTACGTCGGCGCCGGCGCCCACCATGGCGAACTCTGTTCGGTGATCCGGCGCCTTGGGCAAAGGCTTGCCATGGTTTCGTTCGCCAGCGAAACACTGGTGGTGAGCGAGAAGAGACTCGAGCCCATCGGTGCAGCGGCCATTCCAAGTAGGGGCTCCGGCGCTTGCGAGGAGTGCGGCGATCGAGTTTGGTCCGATGCTCGGCTTTGTCCGGGTTGTCGAACCGAGCTTTCGTTGCTGGCGGCGGCGGGAGCGGACCGATGATTGCCCAGGCGCCAGGGGGGCGTCCGAATCTCGTGGACGCTATAACAACGAGACCGCGAGGCAGCCGAATACGAAAATCGGCAAAATTGGGCGACCTGGAGTACGCGGGATGAGAGGGCGTCCGCCCATTCCGATTGCCCAGAAGCGCGCGCAGGGCGATACGCGCCAACGGGGCGCGAAAAAGCACGAGGCGGCGCTTGCGGAGGCGTTCGAAGCGCGTCGCGGCCGGCCGCCGATGCCAGACTCGCTCAAGTTTGGCGCT
The DNA here is from genome assembly GCA_041394885.1 of Bryobacteraceae bacterium. Lineage (GTDB taxonomy): Bacteria > Acidobacteriota > Terriglobia > Bryobacterales > Bryobacteraceae > DSOI01. The sequence continues at coordinate 536 of JAWKHI010000037.1, forward strand.
TCGTGCAAGAGTCAGCACCCAGACGCGAAGATCCGGAAGATCCAGGACGCGGCGACGCGCGCGCGGTTGAAGATGGCGCGGGATCACTGGGAGTACTTGGCCGATGAGTTGGCGAAGAACGGGATGCTGGCCAGCCTGGACGAGGGGATGTTGACCGGGCAGGCTCTGAATTATGCACTGGGGGTGGAGGCGGCGCGCGAGGGACGGGAGACGGCGTTCTCGCGCATTTGGCAGCGGTACATGCAGATCGCGGACCGGATGGGGCTGAGCGAGTCCGCTCGGGCGCGCCTTCCTAGTGTAGTGTAATCGAAATAGGTTGAATTAAAGACGAGGGTCTGCCATACTGAGCTATGGCGCGACCCATTGCAGTCATTGAACTCACCCCCGATGAGCGCGCCACTTTGCGGCGACGCGTTGGAGCGCCTACTTCCGCCCAGCGGGATGTGCTGCGGGCGCGCATCGTATTGCTGCGCGCAGAGGGCCGGCGGGAAGCGGACGTAGCGGCGGAAGTCGGCACCAGCATCAATACGGTCTCGCTGTGGTCAAAGCGCTTCGAGGAACAAGGCTTGGCCGGTCTGGACGACGCGCCAGGGCGGGGCCGCAAGCCGTGGCTGGCGCCGGAGAAAATCCGCAAGGTGGTCACCGAAGTGACTCGGCCGCCCAAAGGTCGACGCCAATGGAGCACCCGCACGATGGCGGCGGCGGTGGGCATGTCGCATCAGAGCGTGCATGCCATTTGGAAAAAGAATGACCTCAAGCCGCATCTGGTACGGACTTTCAAGATCTCCAACGATCCGCAATTTGAGGAGAAGTTCTGGGACATCATCGGCCTCTACCTGGACCCACCGGACAAGGCGCTGGTGCTGTGTTGCGATGAGAAGAGCCAATGCCAAGCGCTGGAGAGAACGCAGCCTGGGCTGCCGCTGGGGATCGGCGAGATTCGCACTAAGACGCACGACTATCGGCGACACGGCACGATCACGCTATTCGCGGCGCTGAACTCTTTGGAAGGCAAGCTGATCACCCGGACTGAAGCCAAGCACACCCACGTAGAATGGCTCCGCTTCCTGCGCCAGATTGATCGGGAAACACCGGCCGCGTTGGACATTCATGTCATCGCCGACAACTATGCCACCCACAAGCACGCCAAGGTCAAAGCCTGGCTGAGCAAGCATCCTCGTTTTCATCTGCACTTTACGCCGACAGGCAGTTCTTGGATGAACCTCATTGAGCGCTTCTTTGCCGACCTGACCAACGAATGCATTCGGGAGGGTAGCTTTCAGAGCGTCCGCGAACTCGTCCAGGCGATCGAGGAATACTTGGCACTGCGGAACGAGAATCCCAAACGATATGTGTGGCGAGCCAAGGGAGAAGAGATCCTCCGGAAGATCGCGCGGGCCAAGGAAGCGCTTCAGGCTGTTATTAATAGCTAATTCAGAGACACTACACTAGTATTCACAGACTCGACAGAACCCAAGTGACGGAGTAGAATCGGATGATCATATGGGGGCTGTTATTCCACTTTGGAGGAGATCATAGGTGCGACATAGAACGGCGCGGCTGTTGACCCTGCTGCGGTTTGGGCCTTGGGTCTGTTCCCTGAGCGCATTTGGGGCGGGCATTCCGGCTATTTTCCACGAGGAGCACGTGCTCGGCCATCGACCGGAGTATGTGGGCCTGGGTTTCTCGGGACCGGTTAGGGTGAACGCAGACGGTATGAAATTTGGACGTGGGGGGGCGGTGGAGTTGCGATTCGCCGGCGCACGTCAGGCAGCCCAAATAGAAGGAGACGGGCCGGCCGTTCCGTGGACACGTTACGGGAGGAACAAAACAGAGCGGGGGAATGCCTACTCACGTATCCGGCTGCGGGAGGCGTATCCGGGGATCGACGTTCTGGTGTACCGGCAAGGGCGCAGCGTCGAGTACGACCTTGAGGTGAAGAAAGACGCAGATCCAGCCGCGTTCCGCATGATTATCGCAGGCGCCACGGGGCGGATTGACGAACAGGGAGACTTACTGATCTCTGGCAGCGATGTGGAGTTGCGGCACCGGGCTCCACACGTCACCCAAAATGGGAAGGCCATCGCGGCACGCTATGAGCTACGTGGGCAGGAGGTTGGGATCGTCTACGACGAATACGACCGGAGCAGCGAATTGGTTGTGGATCCGCTGGTCGAATGGATCCACCTTCTGAACAGCTACTCCGATTCGCCGATGGTTTCTGGCCTCACACCGGACGGAAAGCTGGTGATCGCAACCGTCGCTTCGACGGTAGACTTTTTCTTGCCAACAGTTGTCGGGCAGCCGTTTCCTCCGGGGAGCCAGACATTGATCGCAGTGTGGAAGTTGACAGACGATGGGAATGAGATCGCCCAGTACACGCTTTTCGGAGCGAATTGGTACAACTCTCCGAAAGATATGGTGGTCTCAGCGGATGGGTCGATTCATATTGTCGGCCAAGCGAGCGGCACCGGGTTCCCGATCGTCGGCGGATTTATCTCGTCGAATCCATCCGGAGGCTCGGCTGGCTTCTATGCGAAACTCAACACGCAGTTTGAAATGACGTATTCAACCCTGATCACCGGCAGCGGACTCAACAACTCAGCCGACCGGATCGCGCTGCATCCGAACGGCGACGCCTACATCAGCGGCTCCACGGGCTCGCTCGACTTTCCGCTTGTCAACGGTCGACAGACAGTGGCCAGCGCTGCCTACTTGATGCAGATCCGGGCAGGTCTGCCGGTGTACTCCTCTTACTGGGGGTCGCGTCAGGGTTCTAGCTCCTCGGGTGTAGGGCCGGAAATCCTCGCGCTATCAGCCACCACCGACGGCTTAGCCGTCGCGATGGCGGGGTGTACGGGGACGGTCACGTCCCCAGCCCGGTGTGACTATCCGCTGATCAAGTTGTCGGCGGATCTCAAAGATGTGTTGTGGTCAAGATCGATGTCAACGACGATTGTCCCAGCATCGCTGCTTTGGGGAGCTGATGGCAGTTTGTTTGTAGGAGGGGCACAGTCGGGGCGGGGGCCGTCCATTTCAAAGCTGAATGGGACGACGGGCGTTACGCTTTGGGACTACCGGCCAGCGCTCAAGGATGCCGGAGGGAAGATTCTATCCCTGGCACAGGACTCAGCTGGCTTCATCTACGGAGTGGGGGAGGCGGGAGTGCCGGGAACCCTCGTGAAAGCTGTCCAAACTGCGAACATGGGCTTTTCAGACGGCTATTTCGTCCGTTTGAATTCTGCGGGTACGGCGGTCGATGCGTCACTGCTTGGCGGCGATCAGGATGACCGGATTTGGAGAATTCATTTGACCTCGACGCCCGGAGTGGTAATCGTGACGGGCACGACGCAGTCGTTCGATTTCCCACAGACGGAGGTTGTGTTGAACTATTTTCCAGTCTTTCGGACCGCTGCGCCTTGGGTGGGAAAGATCGATTTCAATCAGGATACCTGCCGGACCTGGGTCAACCCCACAGAATCGGTGATACCGAAGTCCGGAGGCACCTATCCCCTTCGCGTATTTACGACCGGCTCAGCCTGTGGGTGGAGCTTTGTCAGTGACCAAGGTTGGGCGCGGACGAACTTGCCAACCGGGAGCAACAGCGCGAAAACGACGGTCACAATAGACACGAATTTCGGCGCAGCGAGGGTGGCCAATTTCAGTTCTGGTAGCGCGGTGAAGCATACCCTGCGGCAAACAAACAGTGATTGCCGGGTGACGCTCAGCACGGGGCGGCTGATGGTTCCTAACAAAGGCGGCGTCTACAGCGTGGATTACCAGGTAGGGAACGGGTGCGGAGCCTTCACCTGGACGAGTGATGCGCCTTGGGCATCGGGAAAATACACCGGGTTCGGCATCAACCCATCGTTCGATCGGGTACAAGTGACCGTAGTCCCGAACACAACGGGCCATCGAAGAGAGACACGGCTGACGCTGGCGGGATACAGTTTCCGCGTTGTGCAAGGGCAGACCGGCGATGGTGGACTGAGACCTTTTGTGCCGTCCGCGAACATTGTTCAGACTGGCGTGACGCAGGTATTGACATTCGAGTTCTCACACCCGAAGGGCTTTACGGCGCTGGATGTAGTGAACGTTTTGATCAATCAATATCTCGACGGGAGCGCCGCGTGCTACGTGGCATATTCGCAAAGATACAAGGTGCTATATTTGGTCAACGACCTGGGGCCCAAGAATGGGCTTTCACCGGGCTTGACGCTGGGGCAGACCGGTTCGGTTAGCAACAGTCAGTGCCGGATCAATTCGGCGGGCTCCTCGGCGACAGGGGACGGGAACACTCTGACACTGAAGCTAAACATCGAGTATCTTGGGGCATTCAAGGGTAACAAGGTTATCTATTCGGCCGCGGGAGATCTGGACGGATTCAATTCGGGCTGGAATACAATTGGAGCATCTCTGATACCGGGAGCGGCGGTGAGTTATCCGACACCGGCTGGGATGAGTCCGATAACCGGAACGGCGGCGAACCAGACCATTTCTTTCGCCTACCGGGACGCGACGAGCGCGAACAACATTAAGACAGTATGGGCGCTGTTCAACACCGCGATCGACGGTCGACAGGCCTGCTTCGTAGCGTATTATGCGCCCGGGAACACTTTGTACTTGTACCCGAACAACGGGAACGGCGCACAGGCCAGTTTCATTGTCCTTACGGGTACCAACGTAATTGAGAACGGCCAGTGCCGCATCAGCGCACAGGGATCGTCGGCGTTGTTCAATGGGAACCAATTGACCCTGAATTTGAACATCCAGTTCAACCCAGCATTCCAGGGGTCGAAGGCGGTATGGATGGCGGTTCAGACCCTCTCAGACCAGACAAGCCCGTGGACGGTGAGCGGATCGTGGCAGGTGCCCCCGTAGACAGACTGCGCCGCGAGCCAGCCCGGGTCGACCGGCGCAACGGCGAGATTCATCTCGTAACGCCCCGCATGGCGCGCGTCGGGGCTGCACGTTACGTTTCCGACGCGATGGCCGATAGCTGCATCGTTCGCTGCCGGATAGCTGATTCTGCGATTCGATACTTTGATTCACGTCCTCCATTGCGGGACCTTGGTATGTCGCGGTTGGGCGGCTAGGCACGCTTCGCTTGTGTCGGGCTACAAAAAAGGGGCCCTAGCGACACAATCAACGCATCCGCCGTAAGGGGTTGCGTGAGATCGCGTTCGCGCCCATGGGCCGCTTCGTCGATGCCGCCACGAGATCAACACAGGGGAGCGAGGGATGACGTCAGGACAGGACGCGGTACTCCCGATTTTGTCGCTCCCGACAAAATCAAGAGCCGAATGGGATCGGCAATGAGAGAAACCGCGGGCGCGGCCGCGTACGCTGCCGAGACAGATCCGAGTGCTCCGGCGCCCTTGATGAATCCGCGGCGATTGATGCTAGTCACAGGACCTCTGACTCCTCGTTTTCTGCAGGTTCGGATCCCAAGATTATCTGGCGCTTCCCTCAGCCGGCGCAAGCGCGCCCTGGGCGAGCGCACCACCACCTCACGCAACCCCTTACGGCGGATGCGTTGATTGTAATGAGGTCCCTCCGAGTCCCCACAGGCATGGAGCCCCGAGCCTACCGCTACCTCGCCAACCCAGATCCCGGGCCAGCCAAGACAAAGAGAGGACGACGACTACGAAAAGGGACCATGAGTTAATAAATGTGATAAAGTTAACAGCCATGAAGCGTCTTTGCTTTCGTGCTCTCGTGGGTCTTGTTGCCACCTCCCTTCTGACCTTCGCGCAAACCTCCACCGGACAGATCGCCGTCACCGTGCTCGATCCGACCGGCGCCGTGGTCCCAGGCGCTACCGTCACCCTCACTGGCTCGGATACCGGTGAGCTCGTCCGTACGCTGACAACCGACGAACTAGGTACGGCCACCGCGCCCCTTTTGCGCCCGGGCGCGTACACGGTAGCCGCCACCCACGAGGGATTCAAGCGCCTCGAACGCTCGGGCGTGACCCTGCGCGTTGCGGACGCGCTTTCCTTGCGTCTGACACTGGAGCCCGGCGGCGTCACCGAATCCATCAGCGTGACCGCGCAGGCCGAGCTATTGGAGGAACGGACGCACTCCGTCGGCCAGGTGGTGGACGACCGCACGATGCAACAGCTCCCCCTCAATGGCCGCAACTATCTGCAACTGGGAAACCTGACCGCGGGCGCGGTGCCCAACACACGGTCGCGGGACCGGACGTTTTCCGCCTACGGAAACCGTGGGCTCCAGAACGCCTTCCTGCTCGACGGCGCGCGTAACACGAATTACCTCCGCGGCTTGGACAATCGCGCCCGCGACGCCATGCGTCCTTCGCTCGAAGCGATCTCCGAGTTCAAGGTGCAGACGTCGAACTTCTCCGCCGAATACGGCGCATCGGCCGGCGCGGTAGTCAACGTGGTCACGCGCTCGGGCACGAATCAGTTTCACGGATCGGCGTTCGAGTTCATTCGCAACTCCGCCTTTGACGCACGCGACTTCTTCACTCCCGCGTCGAGTTCCAAACCGCTCTACGTGCAGCACCAGTATGGCGGCTCGCTCGGCGGACCCGTAAGGCAGAACCGGGCCTGGTTCATGGCCTCCTATCAGCGAACCCACATCTCGCAGGGCGACAACGTGGTTTCGAGCGTTCCCACCCTGGCCCAGAAGAGCGGAGTGTTCGGGTCGACGCCCATCTATGATCCCGCCACCTCACGCGCCAATCCGGCTGGAACTGGCTCCGTTCGCGACTTGTTCCCAGGTAACACCATTCCCGCCACGCGCTTCGACCGGATTGGCAAGCAGCTTGCCGATTACTATCCCAACCCGCAGTTCGCCACCGCGGCGCGCAACTACGTCAACATCCCCATCCACGGAACGCGATTCCACAACGCCACGTTCCGGGGCGACGTACGCCTCAGCGATCAGGATTCGCTATTTGGCCGCTTCTCCTTCGACGATGGCTCTTTCAACCGCAAGAGCCCGCTGCCCGAGCCCGCTACCACCGGGACCATCCGTGACCAGCCTGCTCGCAGCGTCGGCGTCGGCTACACGCGCGTAGTCACGCCCACCACAGTGAATGAGCTTCGCTTCGCCTGGAACCGCGTCGGCGTGATACAGGACGGCACGGTGCCGCGCGACGAAATCATTCCAGGCAGTCTCGACGCGGATGTCACCAGTTCCATTCCCACTTTCGGCGTCACCGGCTTCACTCAACTGGGCGCGCCGCCGGCCGGCTTCGGCAATCTCCCGCTCGACAAGTCCTCGGGCGTTTGGAACATCTCCGATAACATCAGCTCGGTTCGCGGCAAGCACACCATCAAGGCAGGCTTCGATTACCAGCTCATTCGCGTGATCACTTCGGCGACCTTGCAGGGCCGTGGGTCCTGGGCGTTCAACGGCGTATTCACGCAGAATCCGCAGAGCCGTCCGCGAACCGGTTCACCCGTCGCGGATCTTTTGCTCGGCCTCCCCAACTCGATCACCATCGGCACACGCGGCGTCAGCCAGGAGCGTGAGCACAACACGTATTGGTATTTTCAGGACGACTGGCAAGTGACCCCCAGCCTGACGTTCAATCTCGGCGTCCGTTACGAGATCACGCGGCCTTTCTACGAAATCGACAACCGCCTCGCCAATCTGATCACCGACTGGGGTGACCCGTTCTTCGGCGAGTACATCCTCGCCGGCGACAGCCGCCGCCCGCGGTCGCTTCAATACACCGACTACAACAACATCGCGCCCCGCTTCGGTTTCGCCTGGCGCACGCCCGCCACGGGATTGGTGCTGCGCGGTGGCTTCGGCATCTTCTATGGGCAGGACGAGGGATTCGGCGTCTCCCAGCGCACGACCAACAATCCGCCCTTCGTCGGCTTCGGCGGTTTCAATGTGACGTCAGACCAGGTCAACATCCGGTCCACGATCCCGCTGTCTTCGGCGCTGCCGCCACGCCCGGCGCCGGTCGATGCAGCGTCGTACCGGTATGACCCAAACGCCACCGTCCAGCTCCGTTCCTGGACCAACCGGTTCACGCTGCCCTACGTTGAGCAGTGGACGCTCTCGATGCAGAAGGAGATCGTGCCGGGTACGCTCTGGGAGCTCAACTACGTCGGCAACCATGGCGTAAAGTTGTGGGGCGTTTACCAGGGCAATCAACCGCTGCCTGGTCCGGGAGCTGTAAACAACCGGCGGCCGTTGACGGGAATCTCGCGCGCCTCGATCATCCGTGCCGAGCCGTGGGTGAACTCGAGTTACCACGGCCTGTCGACACGGCTGGAAAGGCGCTTCAGCAAAGGCTTGTCTTTCCTGGCCTCCTACACCTACGGCCGTTCGCTCGACACGCAGTCCAACGTCGACCTCTGCGACGGTTGCGTCAACTCGTCCGGCGTCGGCTCGGTGCAGGATTCGAACAATCGCAAAGCCAACCGTGGCCCTTCCGACCACAACGTCCCCCACCGTTTCGTTTTCTCCGGCGGTTGGGATCTTCCTTTCAGCCGCGACAACGTCTTCGCGCGCGGCTGGACGCTCGCCGGAATTCTCACCTTTTCGAGCGGCCTGCCATTCACGTTGAACCTGCCATTCGACAATGCCAATATCGGCAGCGTGAATTGGCCGAACCGCATTGCCGACGGTCGTCTGGATAACCGCGGCATTGACCGTTGGTTCGACGCGGCAGCCTTCACCTTCCCGGCGCAATATACGTTTGGCAATGCCGGCCGCGGTTATCTCACCGGGCCAGGGACCAAGACGCTCGACTTTTCGCTGCAGCGCAGTTTCGACCTCCCGATCAACGACGTATCGCGAATCGAGTTCCGTGCCGAGGCGTTCAACGCGTTCAACACGCCGCAGTTCGGGATCCCCGGCGCTACGCTCAACACTCCACAGTTTGGAACCATTGGCGGCACGGCGGGTCCCAACCGCCAGCTACAGTTTGGGCTGCGCTTCCTTTTCTGAAATCGAGCCCGGTTCGCCGAGTGCGGGACTGTCCGCCGTGACGTGTCTCAGGGCCGTCGGCGTCCGGTGACCTTATGCTTTCCGAATTGCAGGGAGCTTGACGTTAGCGTAGCTTGCTCGCACTTCAGTGTACGGAAAACACATGGTTTCCAAACGGAACTCTCGCTTGGATGCTGGCCTGAATCGCCCTCCCCGTATCCTTCGTACCGCACAGAAGCCGATATTCAGATCCCATCTCAAAAGGACCACTCAACGCAATTGAGATTCTTGCATCCGCCTCCAGCGAACACAACGCTCCAGCCGCTTCGCATTCATGTCCAGTAGTTCCGATCCAGACTCCGATACTGCACCGCCTCGGCCACGTGCTTGGCCCCAACGCCATCCACCCCCTCCAGATCCGCCAACGTCCGCGACACCTTCAATACCCGATCGTGCGCCCGCGCCGACAACCCCAGCTTCCGTACCGCCATTTCCAGCGTCCGCTCGCCCGCCGCGTCCAATCCGCACACCTCCCGTACCTGCGCCGGTTCCAATCGCGAGTTGTAGCCACCCCGGCTTCGCTGCCGCTCCCGCGCCGCCAACACCCGCTCCCGCATCTGCGCCGACGTTGCCCCGCCATCCTTGGCCCGCAACTCCTGATACGGAACCACCGGCACTTCCACATGCAAGTCGATCCGGTCGAGCAGCGGTCCGCTGATTTTGCTCAGGTACCGCTGCACGATCGCGCCTGTACACCGGCACTCCCGTGTCGCATCCCCTAGATGCCCGCAGGGACATGGATTCATCGATCCCACCAGCATCACATCGGCCGGAAACGTCAGCGTCATGTTCGATCGCGCGATCGAAACCGACCGCTCCTCGAGCGGCTGCCGCAGCACCTCCAATACGTTCCGCGCGAACTCCGGCAGTTCGTCGAGAAACAAGACCCCGTTATGCGCCAGACTGATCTCGCCCGGCCGCGGACTCGTCGATCCGCCCCCGATCAGCCCCGCGTCCGACGTGCTGTGATGCGGAGACCGGAACGGCCGCGCCCCAAGCAACCCCACACCCGGCTCCAGTAGCCCCGCCACCGAATGGATCTGCGTCGTCTCCAGCGCTTCGGCGAACGTCAACGGCGGCAGGATCCCCGGCAGCCGCCGCGCCAGCATCGTCTTTCCTGACCCCGGCGGCCCGATCAGCAGCAGGTTGTGGCCGCCCGCCGCCGCCACCTCCAACGCCCGCTTCGCCGTCGCCTGCCCCCGCACATCGCCGAAATCGGCGACCCCCGGCGCCCCGTCTCCGCTTTCTCCATCCCGAGGCTCCGCCGCTGGGTACTCCTCCTCGCGATTCAGCAGCCGCACCACGTCGCACAGATGCCGCAGCCCGTACACACGCACCCCATCCACCACCGCCGCCTCGGCCGCGTTCTCGCTCGGCACCACCAGAGTACCGATCCCCCGATTCCGCGCGCAGACCGCCATCGAGAGCGCCCCCCGCACCGGCCGCAATCCGCCGTCGAGCGACAACTCGCCCGTCACCAGAAACTGTTCCGCCTGCGAAACCATCCCCATCGCGCCCAGAATCCCGATCGCCATCGGCAGGTCGAACCCCGCCCCTTCTTTCCGCACGTTCGCCGGCGCCAGGTTAATCGTCACGGACTTGTTCGGGTACCCGTAACCGCCGTTCATCAAGGCGGATTTGATCCGTTCCCGGCTCTCCCGCACCGCCGTGTCCGGCATCCCCACCGTGATGAAGTCCCGCCCCGTGCCACCCGGATACATGTCCACCTCCACATCGATCAACTGGGCGTCGATGCCGAAAAGGGTCGCGCTGCGGGTGCGGAACAGTGCCAAGACGGGAGTATCCTGCTCTGGTAGTGCCCCGTTGGGCCGTTTGCTCTCACTGCAAAACGCCGCCATCCCCACCGGGATGGTCCCTCGAGCCCCGGAACGTCGCTGGTAGGACTAGAGGCACGAAAATGAAAACTCTACTGACGCTCCTGGCCGCCGCCGCGCTCGCCTTCGGCGCCAACGACGCCGTCCTCACCGGAGACACCTTCACCGTCCCCGATCTCCTCCGCCCCGCCGGTTCGCAAGGCGACCTCCGCGTCGGCCGCGGCGCCACCACTCTGCTTTCCTTCGCCTTCCTCCGCCCGGAAGGCAATCCGAAGCTCGAACGCGCCATCCTGAAGCTGTTCGTCTCGAGCATCGAGCGTCCAGGCGCCTTTCGCGTGGCCCCGGTCGCCGAACGCTGGTCGGAAACCTCCGCCGCGGGAGCCAACTCCCCGGAACTGCTGCCAGACGTCGTCACCGGCGTTCCCGTCACCACCGCGCAAGCCACCGTCGTCGCCGACGTGACCGCCGCCGTGGAAGATTGGATCTCGGGAAAACGCCAGAACTTCGGCTTCGCCATTGGCGCCATCCGCGACACCAGCATCCTGCTCGACAGCAAGGAAAATACGGAGACCAGCCACCCGGCGCAACTCGAACTCTACTGGCGCGAAGCCGCCGGCTCCGCCCCCGGCGCACAAGGTCCGGAAGGGCCCCGGGGACCCACTGGCCCCGCCGGTCCCGCCGGCCCGCGCGGACTCACCGGGCCCCCGGGCATCCCAGGGCCGCCCGGTGTTTCCAGCGCCGTCCTTCCCTCCTCGCTTCTTTTGCGCCGTTGGGGGTCGTTCCGCGCCGAGCTCTCCAGCCGCGCCTTGTCCGGCGCCTTCGACATGGAAGTCGACGGGCAGCATGTGTACGTGATCAGACGCACTGCCATCGGTGAACAACTCGGAAAGTTCCGCGCCTCCGATCTGGTGGATGCCGGCGCGCTGGAAGCCGAGTCCTACGGCGCACAGGGTACGAATGCCCCCGAAACCAACGCCCTGTTGTTCGATGGCGGAATTCTGTGGAAAGCAGCCGCCAATGGACGCCTCTACCGTCTCTCGCTCTCCTCGGGGCAGCCCGCCAGCGCCAGCATTCTGCTACCGTCCGGCGCCCAGGCCCGCTCCATCGCCCTCGCCGGCGGGCCCAACCTCTGGGCCGGATCCGATACCGGCCTCATTCGCGTTCCTCGCGACGGGCAAAGCGTCTTCCCCGTTCTGAACCTCGGCGACGAGATCTCCCATGTCGTCTGGGACGGCGCGCAAGTCTGGGCCGCCTCCACCGCCGGCCGTCTCTACCGCGTCCGCCACACCGATAGCAATGTCCTCGAAACCGAACCCGTCTGCGCCGATGCCGCTGGCGGGCTCCTGTTCGATGGCCGCTGGCTCTGGGTCTCCTGTCCCTCGCAAAACGAAGTCGTTCGGCTCGATCCCACACTCCTCCCCATCAATGAGCAGGTCGAGCGCATCCCGGTCGCCGGATCGCCTGGCCCCATGGAGTTCGATGGCGCCCACGTCTGGGTCGGCAATCGCGAACCAGCCTCGCCGAATGCCACGCTCACCCGCATCGCCGGCGTCGAAGTCGTCGATTCACTCCCGCTCTCCTACGCCGGAAAGATTCGTAAGCTTCGCTTCGACGGGACTTACATGTGGGCGCTCGGCGTTTCCGGCAGTGGTGATCCGCAGGATCTCGGCAGGCTATCGAAGTTCTGAACCTGCTACTCTGCCAGTAATGCCAGAGATCGAAGTCACGGTCGACCTCAACGCGGGGCGCTACCAGACGAGCCTCCAGGCTCTGCGCTCGTTCCTCGAAGCCGCCCGTGGAAAGAAGCCATTCCTGTTCGCCGCCTTGCTTACGCCCGCCGGCGATACCATCGACATCCAGATCCGCACCCAAAACCTCTACGTCGTCGCCTTCCATGGCGCCGATGGCTGGTATTACTTCGACGATGAGCCTGGCGCTCTCGGCAAGCCCGCCGGCACCGGTTCCAACTATAACCAGCTAGGACACGTGGGCAACATCGCCTACGATGACCTTCGCGGCCTCGGGGAGCTGTCACGCTTCCGCAAGGGTCAGAAACTCGACAAACGCCTCGTCGCCATCCTCATCGCGCTCACTTCCGAAGCTGCCCGGTTCGCCACCGTATCCACCTACTTTACGGGACTCACGAATAGTGTCGGCACCCAATACGCCGCCTGGCTACAGGGCGGAGTCAACTTCGAGTACCTTAAGAATCACTATTTCAATAACTGGACGAATCCGCCTGACCCACCGATGGTGCCCGGCCAAGTCTACCATCCGGTGAAACCGGATATACTGCTGCCGAACAGGTAAACTCACTCGATCCGGAACGTATGCCGGGATTCCTGCTCCACGCCCCCAATGGCGTCCTTGACCCGCAGCGCGATCGTGTACTCGCCCTTCGCGATGTCCGCCGACGGCCGTAAGTTCAAAACCCCGGGGACGTAACGCTTGCGGTAAAAAGACTGATCCGCCTCCCGCGCTGCCTCCGGCTCCTGATAGATACTCTTGCCCGTCGCGTCGAACACTTCCAGCCCGTAGCTCACTTCGTACTGGTTCCCCTCGCCGAACTTGTAGCCGGTAATGTCAAACCGCGCCCAGACCGGATCGCCTGCCCGATAGACCGGCGGCGCCAGCGCCTTTCCGTCCTGCTCGGTGCGCAGGAACCGGAAACCCGCGGCCACGAGTACATCACTCGACTCCACCGTCCGGCCTCGCACCCCGAACGTCGTCTCGCGCGTGGCCGTCGTGCCCGCCACCTCGTCCTGCACCGTCATCACGATCTTGTAAGTGCCCGGATCGAGCAGCGGAGGCAGTGCGAAGTCATGCCGGATCTTGGGAACCCACTCTTTGTCCTGCGGCGCAAGGTCCACGTCCACCTTGTCGGCCTTCGCCGGCGCCAGCGCCACCCCGGCCGAATCGAAGACTTCCACTTTCCAGTTCACCGTCATGCTCTCCCGGTCGTTATCGTCCTTGCGGCGGCCGTAACCAACCACCTTCGCGCGGTAGAACACCGTTTCCCCTTGTTGGAATCGGAAAGAGTCCGCGACGCCCGGCCCGTCCTCCACCACTGACACCGTGCTCTCGCTGATCGACAACGCCGCGCCCATGCCAACCGGTGCCGACGCTGTTGCCACGATGGCCAGCCCCGCCCAAACTGCACCCGCCGAAACCACAGGGGCCGCGCGCCAGGCCATTCCCGTCACTCGACGCGCGGCTCCGGCAGCGGCAGTGGCTGCTCGTTGCGGATCCGGTAAGGGATCGTTACCACGCCCGATTGCTCCCGCTCCGGATCACCGCCATCGTTCAAATGCAGCTTGTATTCGCCGGGCTCCACGTCGAACAAAATCCGCCGGCTCTCGGACGCGCCCGGCGCAACTGGCCGGATCAGGCCCCACCAGTCCTCCACGCCCGCGCCGTCTTCCACTTCAGGATGCGTCGCGCCATCGGCGCCTTCCAGACGCAGGATCGGAACGTGCAGTTCGCGCGTCCCTTGGTTCACCGCCGACAACCGTATCGTCAGGAAGCGATGCTTCGGAAGGCGCGGGCCAACCTCGCCCGGCAAATCCGCCAGCCACTCGGCATCGAGTGCGGTGAACAGGAAGCTTCCCACTTGTAGGTGCTCCCCCAACGTAGCAACCGGCGTCGGCTTGCTGGAGCAGGCGGCAATCAGGAGCAGGGCCGCAACCGGAACGCGGCGCCTTGACCACAATGCCCGCTTCGCTGTTTCAGCTATGTGCGCAAAACCCGCGGAGGCATCGCTCCAATCGAAACGGAAACTCGCGATCCGCGGAAGCCGGAGCGAGTACGTTTTGCGCGTGTTCATCGGAAGTTCAACTCGCATGTTATCCAGGGAACTATTATCCTATGAGAGGCATCCTTCATGCGTCTACTTTGGATTTTCGCGGCAATTTTCATCCTGCTACCGCCCCTCGACGCCCAGCAGGTCCATCCAGTCAGCGGACGCCGCATTGCCCCCGTCATGGGCGTTGGCGGCGCGCCGTGGCTCGTCCGCCCTGAACGCGAAGCCGAGGAAAACCCCACTCGCTCGCTCGAACTGCTCAACCTCGAGCCCGGCATGATGGTCGGCGACGTCGGCGCCGGCGTCGGCTACTGGAGCCTTCGCATCGCCGAGCGGATTCAGCCCGGCGGTAAGGTCTTTGCCTCCGATCTCCAGCCCGAAATGCTCCGTCTGCTCCGCGAACGCATGCGGAAATCCGGCATCGCCAACATCGAGCCGCTCCCGGCCACCGTCACCGACGCCGGCCTCCCCGCCGGGCGCCTCGATCTGGTCATCCTCGTCGACGTCTATCATGAGTTCTCCGAGCCTGAAAAAATGCTCGCCTCCATCGCCCGCTCCCTCAAGCCCGACGGCCGTCTCGTCCTGCTCGAGTACCGCAAGGAGGATCCCGATATCCCGATTCGCGAGGAACACAAGATGAGCGTAGCCACCGTCCGCCAGGAACTCGAAGCCGCCGGCTATCGCTTCGCCAGCGTCACCAGCGACCTACCCTGGCAGCATCTGTTCGTTTTCAAGAAACCCCTCGTCCAGTAACCTGTGCCTAAAGGATCCCTCTCTCCCGCCGAACATAGCGTCCACACGGACCCATCCACGGGCGCGCGCGTTCACCAGCTTACGAATCACCCCAGCATCAATCACGCCACTTACTTCTTGCAAAGCTCATTTACTCCCGCTGACCGCGCCTTGCTCTTCGTCTCCTACCGTTCCGGCGACGCCCAGCTTTACTCCATCGATCCGTTTCCCCACGGCCAGATCCGTCAACTCACCGCAGGCATACCCATTCATCCCTTTTCGCCCGCCATCCATTGCGGTCCCGGGTCCGATTCCCCACTCGTCTTCTTCGTTCGCAAGGGTTCCATCTGGAAGATCGATCTCTCCACGCTCGACGAATCCTGCATCGTCGATTTCGACGGCGCGCAACTCGGCGAGTGTTCCCCCGGTGACCATGGCCGCTGGCTCACCGCCGCCGCCAAACGAGGCTCCGAATCAGGCATCGTCGCTGGCCGTGCCGACGGTTCTGACTGGACCTTTATCCCGTTTCCCCGCACCGTCATTCATCCGCAATTCCATCCCCTCTACCCCGAATGGATCGAGTTCGCCGCGGACCCTGCTCCCCGCATGCATCGCGTCCGCCGCGACGGCTCGGGCCTCGAATGCCTCTACCAGCATGGTAATGACGAGTTCGTCGTCCATGAAACCTTCCTCGGCTCCACGGGCGATCTCGTCTATACCGTCTGGCCCCATAGCCTCTGGCGGATGAACTGGGACACACGCGAACGCACCCGGATCGCCTCGGTGAACGCCTGGCACATCACACCCAATCGTGACGGCTCCCTCGTCCTGTGCGACACCAATCACCCGGACCTCGGCCTGTTCCTCATCGATGCCGCCTCCGGCGAGTGCAAGCCGGTTTGTCTTTCCCAGTCCTCCAATGCCGGGTCCCAGTGGAAAACCTCCCGCTACGCTCTCGCGGAAGACTTCGCCCGCGCCCGCAGCGAGGCCAAATCCGGCGCGCTCAGTTGGATGGAAGTTTCCACCGACACCGTCTACGGTCCCCAGTGGACCCATCCTCACCCTTCCTTCTCCGCCACGGAGAACAAGGTCGTTTTCGCCAGTGACCGTTCCGGCCACCCGCAAGTCTACGTGGCCGAGATTCCAATCGACTAACTACCAGCTAACTTATGAATACTTACAAGATCGCAGTTATCCCCGGCGACGGCATCGGCATGGAAGTCGTCCCCCCCACTCTCGAGTTGCTTCGGGCCGCCGGCGGCAAGTTCAACATCGGCTTCGAGTTCAATCATTTCGAATGGGGCGCCGAGTACTTCTTCCGCCACGGCCACATGATGCCGCCCAACGCGCTCGAGTTGCTCGCTCCGCACGACGCCATCCTCCTAGGCGCCGTGGGACACACCGACATCCCGGACAACGTTACCCTCAACGGCCTCCTGCTGCCCATCCGGCGCGGCTTCGATCAGTTCGCCAACGTTCGTCCCGCCGTCTTGTTCGAAGGCGTCGATAGCCCGCTCGCGGGACGCAAACCCGGCGACATCGACATGGTGGTCGTCCGGGAAAACACCGAAGGAGAGTACGCCCAAATCGGCGGCTTTCTCTATCACCACCAGCCCGATGAGGTCGCCGTACAGACGTCGGTGTTCACGCGCCGCGGCTGCGAACGCATCATCCGTCACGCCTTTGAACTTGCCCGCCGCCGGAATGGTAAGAAACGCGTCGCCTCCATCACCAAGTCAAACGCCCAGGGCTACAGCATGGTGCTGTGGGATCGCGTCTTCAAGACCGTCGCCCATGAATATGCCGACATAGAAACCGAGTCCCTCCTGGTCGACGCCGCCGCTATGAACTTCGTTCGGAGACCCCACACCTTCGATGTCGTCGTTGGCTCCAACCTCTTCGGCGACATCCTCAGTGACTTATCCGCCATCGTCACTGGCTCCATTGGCCTCGCCGCCAGCGCCAACCTCGACCCTGAAAAGCGCTTCCCATCCATGTTCGAGCCGGTCCACGGCACCGCGCCAGACATCTACGGCAAAGGCATCGCCAACCCCATGGCCACCTTCTTTTCCGCATCCATGATGCTCGAACATCTCGGCGAATCCGCCGCCGCGGCCGCCATTGACCTGAGCATCCGGAAAGCTCTCGCCGCGCGCAAGGGGCTCACGCCGGATCTCGGCGGCGATGGCAACCTGCGATCGGTCACCGCGGCGGTGCTTTCGGCCTTGTAGGAAAGACTTACTTCTTCAGACCCTGCCGGGCCACGAGAATCCGCTCCGAGATCAGGTTGTAGATGTTCTCGCGCATTGACTTGTCCTTGCACTGAAAATCGTACCGGGACCCCTTCACCGGCCGGACACGGAAGTCCTTCCGGCCCTTCTTCGACAGTTCGCGGATCTCGGAGTATTTCCAGTTGCGCGAGTGGCGCGAGTCCGTCAGAGACTCAAAGGCCAGTTCCGTCTCCTTCAACATCAGCTTCCCGGTCTGGTCGCCGTTACGGATGTCGAAGACCATATCCCCGGCCGAGACGGCGGCCTGAGCTCCGGCGGCTGCGGGGGTCGCCGGCGAGTAGAGCGCAACACACAGGACGAAAACAGCGGTGGAGAAGATTGGGCGGGTCATCTAACTTGGATTATAACAACCGCCCCCCCCCGCCTTCTAGCCGTCGCCAAAGGTTAAAATCTCGCCGATCACCTGCTCCACGCGCGCCGTGTAATTCCGTGCGAGTTCGGCCAGACTCACCGGCGGCTCCACGCCGATGCGGCAAGGTATCTCGTGCCGCTCCGGAGGCGCCTCCGACAGCGTATGGATCAGCAGCCCGTTCAACGGATGCCAAAGATAGACCAGTTCCGCCCACGGCAGCAGGTCGTAGTTTTGTGCAGCGGCGGTAGCGGGCGAAAGATAGCCGAAACCCGTCACCCGCGGCTCCACCAGCGCCTCCGCGAACCAGCGGTGGTGCGCCGTGGCTAGGTCGATCAGGTGCCCCAGCGCCTGCTTGCGCGTCCAGTCGCGGCCCCGGCATCTGTCCCCGGCCTCGGCTTCGGAGATGCGCCACAAGTGCGTTCTCGATGCCTGCACCAGGGCAGCCAATGGCTGTGCCAGCGCCCCGACCCGCGGCAAGCCTTGCCATTCGATCGCGGGAGCCCGTTTCACCGGTGGCGCCGTCAGCCGCTCCCTCACCGTCTCGAGCGTAACCCCGGCTTCGTTCAGCAGCCGCGCTCCCAGGCACTGTCCCTCGCGCAGTAGCCCCGCCGCCAAGTGGCCACAGTGGACCTCGCGGTGGTTGAGGCGCTCGGACTCCTCGGCGCCGTGAGCCAAGACCCGTTTCGACTCGTGGCTCAGAGGAAGGTTCTCCGTCGCCGGCGGCCTTGGATGCTCCCTCCCCAGCTTCTCGATCTTGGCTCGAACTGTATCGATCGGCGCACGCTCGCGGAGCCACTCGTCCTCTCGCAACAACCCGAGCAGCAAATGCTCGGACTCGATGTAGCAAGCTCCGAAGGTGCCCGCCTCATAGCGGGCCACGAAGATCATCTTCCGGGCAGATTCCGTGTATCGCTCGAACATGCGGCCCTCCCTCGTTAGGCTAGCAACCGGAACACGAACCTGCCACCAGGGTGAAACGATCCGCTCCCGGATAGCACTAGAATCACTAGGACCATGCCTGACCAATTTTCCACGCTATCCACCAAACAACTACACACCCTCCTCCGTGACGCCGATACGCTCCCCCTTGAGAGCCTCCTCAACTCCGGCGCCGTTCGGATCGACACCGCCGCCCGTCACATCTTTCGTGACAGCTTCTGGAAAGGATCCTTTGCCCGCGACACCGCCTTGGGCTTCGCCGAAGTCCTCGGGGTCCCCGCGCCCGGCCGGTCCTTCGCCCAAGGCAGTTTCTGGAAGCGTTTCGATCGTATCGAAGAGGGCCGCTGCTTCGGACACGTCGTCAACTACGAGATGCATTGGCTGCCCGGAGATCCCGAAGTCCGCGCCGAAACCTATCCGGACTCCAAGCGCGCCTACTTCACCCAGGGCGCGCCGTTCCTCCTGCTCAACTATCGCAATGAGCCCTACCGCATCGTCTACGACGCCATCAAAGTCATCGACCGGGACCGCGCCATCGGCGTCATGCATCTCGGCGCTTTCCCCAACGGCCTCGAATTCGCCGCCTTCGTCCTCGAGCGTCACAACTACCCGTTCCTCAAAATGGCCGCCGCCGACTACCGCCTGCTCGCCACGGACCCGGCCGTCGCCCCACTCGCCCCGGACGCCGCCGTGGGCAAATGGGAAGGCACGCTCCTCACCCTCGCCGATCCCAATCGCGTCCTCCTCAGCCAGGTCAACCCGCATCGCCTTCGCGTACAGATCACGCGCGTCGGCGGCAAGCTTCGTTTGCGTTATCGCATCGGCGTCGTCAAATCGATTGACCTCGTCAAGGGGACCGAGGAACTGGACCTGACCGGCGAAAACGAAGAGTCCGCGGAAGAGGCGGCGTTCGCGCAAACAGCCCTCGATCTCGGCCCTGGCGGCGAGTCCCCAGCCCAGACGAACAACGCCATCGCCGGGCGTTGGATCTCGAACGATACGCGCCTCCTCAAACTCCCCGGCATGGCCCAATACGCTGAGCCGGTCGATGGCGGCTTCGCCTTCCACTTCTATCTCGAACAACGCTGAACCGCCCTCCCCCCGGGCGTTATACTACGAACTTCATCCCGAATGATATCCGTCGAACTGGTTGCGCAACGCACGCTGGACGTAGTCGAACGCCCCGTCCCGCCCGATCCCGGACCCGGCGAAGTCCTCGTCCGCCTCCGCGCCGTCGGGCTCTGTGGTAGCGATCTGCATTGGTATCAGGACGGTCGCGTTGGATACAACGAGGCCGTCTATCCCATGGTGTTGGGCCACGAACCAGTGGGCGAAGTCGTCGCCGCCGGCCCCGGCGTCGATACCCATCGCCCCGGTGACAAGGTCGCCATTGAGCCATCGGTGGTCTGCGGCGTCTGCGAATTCTGCCGTATGGGCCGGCCCAACAATTGCGTCTCCTGCGTCTTCATGGGCGGCACCCAGTTGCCTGGGTTCTTTCGCGAATTCGCCACCGTGCCTGCCCGCAACGCCGAGCATTTCCCCTCGGACTTTGACTATCTCACCGCCACTCTCATTGAACCGGTGGCCGTGATCGTTCACGTTCTCGAACTCGCCCCGGTCTCCCCCGGCGACGTGATCGCCGTGCTTGGCGCCGGACCCATCGGCCTGCTCTGCGCCAATCTCGCCCGGCTCGCCGGCGCCGCCAAAGTCATCGTTGCGGATCGCGTTCGTCACCGCCTTCGCATCGCCACCCAGGTCAGCCGCGAGTTCCACTGCGTCGACATGCGCGAGACCTCCGTCACCGATGCCGTGGCGGACCTCACCAAGGGCCGCGGCGCCGACATCGTCTTTGACGCCGCCGGCGCGCCGGAAACCATGGCCGCCGGTATGCACATCGCGCGCCCCAGCGGCCAGTACGTCCTCATCGGTATCCCCTCCGCTCGCTCCACCCCCTTCGATCTGCACACCGCGATGAACAAGGAACTGCGCATCCAGACCGTCAAGCGCAGCAATCACAAAGGGCACGAGGCGATCGAGCTCATCCGCGAAGGCAAGATCCCCGACGTCATCATCACCCACCGCCTCCCGCTCACACACACCGCCGAAGCGTTCGAACTCGTCAGTGAATATCGCGACGGCGTCGGCAAGCTCGTCGTCGAAATGCCAGCGCCCGCCGCTACGGGAGATGCCGCCGCATGACCAGGAATTTCGTTGCGCTCGATCTCGGCGCCGAAAGCGGCCGCGCCATCCTCGGGGTGCTCGAAAACGGCCGCCTTCTTCTCGAGGAGCTCCACCGCTTCCCCAATCAGCCTGTGCGTCTGCCGACAGGGCTCTACTGGGACACCCTACGCCTCTGGCACGAAATGCTTCAAGGTCTCGCCGTCGCCGGACGCGACCGTGGACTCGCCCTCCATGGCATCGGTGTCGACACCTGGGGCGTCGACATCGCCCTGCTCGGCGCCGACGGCGCGCTCGTCGACAATCCCCGTCACTACCGCGACGCGCGCAACACGGGCATTCCCGAAAAGACCTTTGCCGTCGTCCCCCGCGCTGAGATCTTCAGCCAAACCGGTCTGCAATTCATGCAGATCAATTCCCTCTACCAGTGGTACGCCATGAAGCTCGCCTGGGCACCGGCCATCGACGCCGCCCGAACCCTCTTCTTCATGCCGGACCTGTTTCATTACTTCCTCACCGGCGTCCGCAAAGCCGAGCGCAGCATCGCCAGCACCTCCCAGTTCTACAATCCCAGGTTCGAACGCTGGGCTTCGGAAATGCTGCTCGCACTGCGGTTGAATCCCGAAATCCTCCCCGATATCGTCGATCCAGGTACACCCCTCGGCCCCATTCTTCCTCACGTGGCGGACCTCACCGGCCTCGCTCCCGATACGCCCGTATTCGCCTCCGCCGGTCACGATACCGCTGCCGCCGTCGCCGCCGTGCCGGTCACTGAGCCCGGCGGCTGGTGCTATGTCAGCTCCGGCACGTGGTCCCTCATGGGCATCGAACTCACCGAACCCGTGCTGACGTCGGAATGCCTGGCGATGAACTTCACCAACGAAATCGGCGTCGAGCGCCGCGTCCGGCTCCTCAAAAACATCATGGGGATGTGGCCGCTCCAGGAATGCCGCCGCGCTTGGGCCATCGAGGGGCACGATTATTCCTACGACGGGCTTGCCGAAATGGCGGCCGCTCAACCGCCCTTCGCCTCGGTCCTCAACCCGGACGCCTTCCTCGAACCTGGCCACATGCCCGAGCGCATCGCCGCTTTTTGCCGCGAAACCGGACAGCCAGCCCCCGAGTCTCCCGGCGCCTTCGCCCGCGCCATTCTCGAGAGCCTCGCTCTCCGCTACCGCCAGGTGCTCGAAAACCTCGAAACCCTCGGCGGCAAACCCATCCACCGCATTCACATCGTTGGCGGCGGTTCCCGCAATCGCTTCCTCAATCAGCTCGTTGCCGATTGCACAGGACGCATCGTCGTCGCCGGCCCCACCGAAGCCACTGCCGCTGGCAATGTCCTCGTGCAGGCGATGGGCGCCGGTTTCGTCGCCGGCCTCGCAGAAATTCGCGAAATCGTCGCCCGGTCCTTCCAGGTCGAACGCTTCGAGCCCCGCCCCGGGCTGGACTGGGAGCCCGCCTACAGGCGGTTTCTCGATATCGCCGGATGACCGAGCACGGCATGCCCTCCGGCGGCGAGATCACCTTCGGCGAGTTCCACCTCCACCCGCGGGACCGTCGCCTCTGGCGCGATCACGACGAGGTCCTCCTCACGCCGAAGGCAATGGATGTCCTCATCCATCTCGCCTCCCGTCCCGGTGAAGTCGTCACCAAGGAACAGCTTTTCGAATCCCTCTGGCCCGGGACCTTCGTCAGCGATCACGCCCTCACCGTGCAAATCCGCGAGATCCGCAAGGCGCTCGGAGACGATCCCAACCACCCCCGCTTCATCGAAACACGCCATCGCCGCGGCTATCGCTTCCTCCCCGGTGCCGACCTCCCGCCCGAACCGGTCCCCGCGCCCGATCTGCCCGCGCCCGGCGCACACACCCCCATCGCCCAGCCCGCCACTCGATATACACTCAGCGGCGAAGTCAACATCGCCTACCAGATGCTCGGCGAAGGCGCCATCGACGTCGTCTTCGTCATGGGCTGGGTTTCGCATCTCGAGTACTTCTGGCTCGAACCCCGCTTCGCCCGCTTTCTGCAACGCCTCGCCTCGTTCTCGCGCCTCATCCTGTTCGACAAGCGTGGCACCGGCCTCTCTGACCGTGTGCCCATCCATCAACTCCCCACCCTCGAACTCCGCATGGACGATGTACGCGCCGTGATGGACGCCGTCGGATCCAAACGCGCCGTCATCGTCGGGGTCAGTGAGGGCGGCCCCATGTCCGCTCTGTTCGCCGCCAGCTACCCCGAAAAGACTCTCGGTCTCGTCATGTTCGGCACCTACGCCAAACGCATTCGCGACGAGTCCTACCCCTGGGGACGCTCCGCCTCCGAACACGAACAGTTCCTCGATCTCATCCGTCACGAATGGGGCGGCCCGGTCGGCATCGATACCCGAGCTCCATCCCTGTTCAATGACCCCGAGTTCTCCTCCTGGTGGGCCGCCTACCTCCGCATGGGCGCCAGCCCCAGCGCCGCCGTTGCCCTCACGCGCATGAACGCGGAAATCGATGTGAGGCCCGTCCTCGAAGCCGTGCGCGTTCCCACCCTCGTCCTCCATCGCACCGGAGACCGCTGCCTCCTCGTCGAAGAAGGACGCTACGTCGCAAGCCACATTCCCGGCGCGCGCTTCGTCGAGTTCCCCGGCGCCGATCACCTCCCCTTCGTCGGCAACCAGGACGAGATCCTCGACGAAATCGAAACCTTCGTCGCCGGAATTGAGGACCGCAGCCGTTCCGAGCCCGTCCTCGCCACCGTTCTATTCTCTGACCTGTTTGCCTCTCCACCGGCTACGCCGCTCGACCAGGAGCGCCAGCGCCGCATGCGCGAAACCGTCGCTCGCGAAATCGACTTCTTTCGCGGACGCCCCATGGCCGTCGACGGTCCCGGGCCCGCGCCGCTCGCTACCTTTGACGGACCCGCCCGCGCTCTCCGTTGCGCTGCTTCCCTCAGCCGCCACGCCGCCAGATCCGCCATGCCCGCCCGCTTCGCGCTCCATACCGGCGAGTGTGACCCGATGGAGTCCGCACGCGTCACCGGCGTCGCCGTCCGCGTCGCTGCCGGGGTGCACTCTCTTTCCGAACCCGGCGAGGTCACCGCCTCCAGCACCGTGCGCGACCTCGTCGCCGGATCCGGCATTCGTTTTGCCGAAGCCGGCTCGCTCGATATTCCCGATCTCCAGCGCACCTGGCGGCTCTACCGCCTCACCCACGCGTGAGGATCCGGTTTGCCATAATGAGACTCGACGCGCCTGTCCGCCCAGCCGCATGATCTATTCGAAATCAGCCGAGTACGCAATCCGCGCCTTCGTTCACTTGGCCGCCGTCCCGGAAGGCAAGTTCGCCATGGCCCGCCAAATCGCGGCGCAGTCCGATATCCCCGCGCATTTTCTCGCCAAAATCCTGCAGCAGTTGGCCCGTCACGGCTATCTCAAATCGAGCAAAGGTCCCAGCGGCGGTTTCAGTCTCATCCGCCCGCCGGAAACCATCTCCCTCCTCGACATCGTCGACGCCGTCGACGGCATCGCCGGATACAAGCGCTGCCTCGGCGGCATGACCGAGTGCAACGATGAAGCCGCCTGCGGCCTCCACGATAGTTGGAAACTCATGCGCTCATCGATCCTCGAATACCTCGAGCGAACCTCCATCGCCGATGTCGCCGCCTCGCTCGAACAGAAGCGCCGCGCCCTTCTTCCGCCCCCCGCCAAAGGCAGAGCCGGACGCTGACCACCCTTTTCCCCTTCCTCCGTTTGCCCCCCTCACGGACCGTCTATGATGGTGTATGAAGGAGAACAACACTTCGTGAGTAATCTGATAGTGCCGCCGCAAACGTCCATGCTCGTACCCATGGTCGTCGAGCAGACCGCACGCGGCGAGCGCGCGTTTGATATTTTTTCGCGCCTTCTCAAAGAAAACATCATTTTCCTCGGCACCCCCATCGACGATCAGGTGGCCAACCTCATCATCGCCCAGATGCTTTTTCTGGCCGCCGAGGATCCGGAAAAGGATATTTCGCTTTATATCAACTCGCCTGGCGGTTCGATCACGGCCGGACTCGCCATCCTCGATACGATGAATCTCATCGAGCCCGATATCGTCACCTACTGCGTCGGCCAGGCCGCTTCCATGGCCGCCGTGCTGCTTGCCTGCGGCGCCAAGGGCAAGCGATTCGCGCTGCCTCACGCGCGTATTCTCATCCACCAGCCCTCCATGAGCGGTCTCGCCGGACAGGCGTCCGATATCGACATCTACGCCAAGGAGATCCTCCGCATGCGTGAGGTGCTTAACGATATCCTCGCCCAGGCCACCGGCCAACCCGTCGATCGCATCGCCCGCGACGTCGATCGCGACTACATTATGGAAGCCGATCAGAGCGTCAACTACGGCATCATCGATCGCGTCGTTGCCTCCCGCGAGCAGATGAGCAAGTAGCGGCAGTCTTTAACTCAATGGAAGCGGAGTCCGATTCGGGCTCCGCTTTTCGTTTTTCTCTCCCCTCCCCTACGCCGGGCGCGGATAAACCACCCGGTTCACCGTCGTCCCCATCATGTCCCGATGCTCGATCACCAGGTGCTCACCCCGGCTCCCCGGATCTACCTTCACCGCCACAAAGCCACCCTTGATTCGCAGGAACCGGTGATACCGCTTGTCTTCACCGCCGCTCGGCGGCACCGCGTGCTCGTCGCTCGCCGGCCCGCACCCGAACTCGTGCAGCCCCGTTTCCGGGTCGATCGAATGATACTGCCAGTGCCGGTCCCCATTCATCACGATCACCCGCCCCGCCACATTGTCCTTCAGCCACTGCCGGAACTCGCGGCCCTCGGTGGCAAAGGCCGGGTTGGCGTGATTGTCCCGTTTCTGCCCATGGTCAGGACCCACGATCGGATTCGGGTTGATCATGATCTTCCATCGCGCATCGCTCCCGAGTAGTGTTTCCTGGATCCACTTCTTCTGCCGTGCGCCCCACAATGACTTGCCCGGACCATCCGGCGCATCATTGGCGTCGCGATAGTCGCGCGCCTCCGGCAGCCATATCTCCACGTCCGACCCCCACCGGAAACGTCTGTACAGCGGCTGGTCCGTCGTCGGCGCCGGCACTTGCTGGCGGAAAATACGCTTCCCTTCTTCCTCGGTGAACGGCGCAGTCTTGATCTTGCTCATTGCCTTGCCAGGAAATGCGTCGTTGTCCCAATAGTCGTGATCGTCCTTCTGCCAGTACCCCGGCACGTTGCGTAGGCAGGACTCGAGCTTCGGAAGGCTGAACATCCGCTCCCAGTGATACCGCGCCACCGTCGGTGAGTCCACGATCGGGTCTTCCGAGTCGTAGTAGACGTTGTCGCCGCAGCCCAGCAGAAAATTCGGATTCCACTTCTCGATCGACGAGTACACCGAAAACCCCGTTGCCGTGTCCATCCGATGGAACATCTGGCAGCTCAGCAGCGCGAACTCCACCGGCGAAGCCGACTGCGCGGCCGGCGCCGTCCGCAGCTTGCCCGTCACCGCCGGCTCCACCGCCCCCGACCGCGAACCCCGCGTCTCCACGCTGTAACGATACTCGGTGTCCGCGGTGAGACCCTGCACCCGGAACTGATGCGCGTAGCCTGATTCGGGCCGCGCTTCCGCCCATGCGAGCGTCTGCCGTTTCCCCCGTCCCGATACCGGTTCGATCGACACCCGCATCTCGCCCGCCGCGCCCGGACACGCGCCCTCGAACAGGTTCACATCTTCCCCCGGCTTCAGCTTCCACGCCTTCGGCGTGTGCCCGCGCCGCCGAATCCCTTCGTCCAGACGCCGCACCGTCGCCGTGCGCCGCGTCCAGATCACCGCCGAATCCGGTGTGATCTCGCCTGCCTTCACGCCGCTCGCCTGATGCGATCCATCGGCGCCCCGGGCGCTCGTCGCCAGCCCGGAAAGCGCCGCCATCAGCTCGCGGCGCGACAAGTGGGGAAAACGCGTTGCAGGATCCATACCGTTGCCCAGTATACTCGCCCCCGCTCTCTGATGTTGTCCTTCGATATGCTCGGCCGCGGACTGATATAGTCGAGAACTGTATATGACGAAACGTCTCCTCATCCTGGTCATGGCCGCCATGGCCCTCGACGCTCAGCCGCCGCGTCCTGCCCCCACCGTGCCTGATTCCGTCGAAGCCATTACCGAAGTCGTCTACTCACGCGTCGGCCAGCCGGTCGCCATGGATGTGTATAAGCCCAAGGCGAAGGGGCCTCATCCCGCCGTCCTCGCCATCCACGGCGGCGGATTCCGTGCCGGTTCGCGGACCGGTTACGCCGCGCTCTGCATCCGCCTCGCCGAAAAGGGTTACGTCGCCGCCACCGCCAGCTACCGCCTCGCGCCCAAACACCAGTTCCCCGCCGCGCTCGAAGACGTCAAAGCCGCCGTCCGCCATCTTCGCGCCAACGCCGCGCAGTATGATCTCGACCCCGCTCACATCGGCGTCACCGGCGGATCCGCCGGCGGCACCCTCGCCCTGCTCCTCGGTACCCTCGGCGGCAACCCCCTCTACGAAGGCACCGGACCCAATCTCGACCAAAGCAGCAAAGTCCAGGCCGTCGTCAACTACTACGGTGCGGTCGACTTCACCCGCGTCTACGGCCGCAGTGTCGACGCCCACGAGGTCCTCCCCATCTGGCTCGGCGGCGATCTCAAACAAGCCCGCCTCGCCCACATCCAATCGAGTCCTCTCTACTACGTCACCCCTGAAGCCGCGCCCACCCTCACCATCCACGGCACCAACGACAACTACGTCCCCTACGATCAAGGCCTGCTCATCACTACCAAACTGCATGAGGCCGGCGTAGCCACCGAAATCGAAACCATTCACGACGCCGGCCACGGCTTCCGTGGCGCCGACGCGGTTCGCGCCGAATCCCGCCTCATCGAATGGTTTGACCGCTATCTCAAGCCCGCCGGCCAGACACACCTGCTGTTGTCCGATCACGGCGCGCGAGGCGAAATCGTCGCCATGCTCTGGCCCAGTGGCCAGGAGTTATGGACCATTCCCAACAAGCGCGGCCACGACGTACAGCCCCTCCCCGCGGGCGGCGTCCTGTTCACCGTCGGCGCCGACCACAAAGTCGTCGAAGTCGACGCCAATCACAAGGAGGTCTGGACCTGCTGCGACGGCCTCGATCATCCCCTCGCCGCCCAGCGCCTGCCCAATGGCAACACCCTGATCGGGGATGCCCGCGCCGGCCGCGTCATTGAAGTCGACCCCGCGAAGAAAATCGTCTGGGAGTACAAATCGCCGGACTTGGCCAACATGCGCATGCGCAACGCCACTCGCACCGCCGCCGGCACCACCCTCATCGCCGTCGAAGCCGAAGCCAAATTGATCGAAGTCGACCGCGCCGGCAAGATCGTATGGCAATGGCAGGCGCCGGAAGGCGACAAGCGCCGCCTCTATTTAGGCCTCCGCCTACCCAACGGCAACACCCTGATGCCCCTCAACGATCCCGGCGAGGTGGTGGAAGTCGACCCAGCCGGCAAGGTCGTCCGCTCCATCGGTGGAAACAAAATGGACATCCGTATGGTATGGGCCAGCGGACTCGCCCTGTTGCCCAACGGCAATCTCCTGGTCAACGACTACACCGGTCGCCGCCTCATGGAAGTGGATGCCAAAGGCAACATCGTCCATCAGATCAAGACCGGAGCCCGCACCTTCGCTTCGATCGCGGTCGTCCCCTAGTGTCCTGAGTCAGAAATCCGTTATCTAATTTGCGGCCTGGTTTCTGAGCCGCGAGTGTCAGCGAGTCGGTCGGCTGTTCTCTAACGAACTTTCAACTCAGGACGCTTGTAGCCTAGCTCTTCCCCGAGCGCCCCCGAGCCGTCTTCGCCTGCTTCGCCCCCGCCGGACGCGGCGCCGGCGGCATCGGCCGCGACACAGGGATCAGCGCCGTCCGGTCCTCCGGTTCCGCCGCCGGCCACGCCCGCGCCGCCAATTCCCGGTTCAGGTTCGCGACAAACTCCTCCATCTGGTGCTGCATCGCCTGCATCTTCGCCCGCATGTTCAGGATGATCTCCACCCCCGCCAGATTCACCCCGAGGTCGCGCGTCAGCTTCAGGATCACCTCCAGACGCTCCAGATCGTCATCGGTGTACAGCCGCGTGTTGCCGTCGCTCCGCGAGGGGCGCAGCAGACCCTCACGCTCGTACAGCCGCAACGTTTGCGGATGGATTTCGTATTGCTCGGCCACCGCCGAGATCATATACGACGCTTTGCTCTTCTTTCTTGCCATCTCTTTCTTACAACTTGTTCCAGAGTTCAGCCCGCGGATCGTCGGGATGAAGCTGTGATAGTTCGCGCAACAACTCGCGGGTGCGTTCGTCCTGCGCCTTCGGCGCCTGCACCTCCACCTGCACGATCTGATCTCCGCGCGTGTTCTTGCGCGCGTTGAATACGCCTTTTTCGCGAAGCCGGAACCGCTGCCCGTTCTGCGTCCCCAACGGGATCTTGAGCAGCGCACGCCCGTCCACCGTCGGTACTTCGATTTTTGTGCCGAGCGCCGCCTCCCACACCGTCACCGGCACCGCGATATGGATGTCGTCGCCTTCGCGCTTGAAAAACGGATGCGGCTCCACCCGCACCGTGATGTAGAGGTCGCCCGCCGGCCCGCCGAGTATTCCCGCGTTGCCCTTGCCGCCCACTCGCAGCCGGTCCCCCGATTGGATCCCCGCCGGCAGACGCACGTCCACCGTCTCGCTCGTCGTCAGCCGGCCCTCCCCATGGCACGACGCGCACGCATTCCGCAATTGTCCCGATCCCTCGCACCGCGGGCAGCTCAAATTGAAGCGCATCGCTCCGGCCTGCTGCGCCACCTGTCCCGAGCCGTTGCAATTGGGGCACACCACCCGTCCCCCGCCCGACGATCCTGATCCCCGGCAGCTTCCGCACGTCTCCTGACGCTGTATGTTCAGCCGCACTTGCGTGCCTTTCACGGCCCGCCAGAAATCCACATCCAGCGCGTACTCGAGGTTGGTCCCCGGCTGCGGCGCCCGTTGCCCTCCATCGCCCCGCTTGCCGAAAAACTGCCCGAATAGATCGCCGAATTTGAAGCCCTCTTGCCCCGCGCCGCCCGCCGGACCCGCGCCCGGCCCCCCAGGCCCTCCGAAAACTTCCGAAAAATCGAAGCCCCCGAAGTCCATGTGCGGCGGGGCGCCTTGCCCGAACGGTCCGGCGCCGCCCGGTCCAGCGCCCCCGCCCGGCATCCCGCCTTCCTGGTAGAAGCCGAACTGATCGTACATCTTGCGCTTCTTGGTGTCGCTCAGGATGTCGTAGGCCTCCTGCACCTGCTTGAAACGGTCCTCGGCGGCTTTGTCGCCGGGGTTCAAGTCCGGGTGGTGCTTCCGCGCCAGGCGCCGGTAGGACTTGCGTATCTCATCCTCCGACGCCGAACGCGCGATGCCCAACGTTTCGTAATAGTCCTGCTTCCCTTTGGTCGGCATTTGGTTGTTCCCACGGGTGGACGCGACTCGCCGCCCGCTTACTGTTTATCGTCGACGTCGACGAACTCCGCGTCGACAACCGTGTCTTTCTTCGCCTCCTCGCTCTTGGGCGGCGCCTGCGACCCAGCCCCGTCGGCCGATCCCTCGCCCGGCGCCGGCCCGGCCGATTTGTACATGACCTCCGCCAGCTTGTGCGAGCTCTGCGTCAGTTTGTCCATCGCCGCCTGGATCTTGTCCTTTCCGCCGGCCTCCATCGCGCTCTTCATTTCCTTCAGAGCCTCTTCCACCTGCGCCGCATCGGCGTCGCCGATCTTGTCCTTGTGCTCGCGCAGCATCTTTTCCACCGAGTACGTCATCGAATCGGCCTGGTTCCGCAGGTCGATCTCTTCCCTCCGCTCCCGGTCTTCCGCCGCATGAGACTCGGCGTCCCGCGCGATCTTGTCCACTTCTTCCTTCGAGAGCCCCGACGACGACGTAATGGTGATCTTCTGCTCGTTGCTCGTCGCCCGGTCCTTCGCCGATACGTTCAGGATGCCGTTGGCGTCGATGTCGAACGTCACCTCGATTTGCGGCAGTCCGCGCGGGGCTGGCGGGATGCCCACCAGTTCGAACACGCCCAGCATCCGGTTGTCCTTCGCCATCGCGCGCTCGCCCTGGTACACCTTGATCTGCACCGACGTCTGGCTATCGGCCGCCGTCGAAAACGTCTCGCTCTTCCGCGTCGGGATCGTCGTGTTCCGGTCGATCAGCTTCGTGAACACACCGCCCAGCGTCTCGATGCCCAGCGACAGCGGCGTCACGTCGAGCAGCAGCACGTCTTTCACTTCGCCGCCCAGCACGCCGCCTTGCACCGCCGCGCCCACCGCCACTACCTCGTCCGGATTCACGCTCTTGTTCGGATCCTTGCCGAACAACTCCCGCACCAGCACCGTCACCCGCGGGATTCGCGTCGATCCGCCCACCATCACTACTTCGTCGATGTTTGCCGGCGTCATCGCCGCGTCGGTGAGCGCCTGCTTGCACGGCCCCAGCGTCCGCTGCAGAATATCCTCGATCATCTGCTCGAACTTCGCGCGCGTGATCTTCATCACCAGGTGCTTCGGCCCGCTGGCGTCGGCGGTGATGAACGGCAGGTTGATTTCCGTTTCAAGCAGCGTCGAAAGCTCAATCTTCGCCTTCTCCGCCGATTCCTTCAGCCGCTGCAGCGCCATCTGGTCCTTCGACAGATCGATGCCCTGCTCCTTGCGGAATTCCTCGATGATCCACTCGATCAGCCGCTGGTCGATATTGTCGCCGCCCAGGTGCGTGTCCCCGTTGGTCGCCTTTACCTCCACCACGCCATCGCCCACCTCGAGGATCGAGATGTCGAAGGTGCCGCCGCCGAAATCGTACACCACGATCGTCTGGTCTTTCTTCTTGTCCAGGCCATACGCCAGCGCCGCCGCCGTCGGCTCGTTGATGATCCGCATCACTTCCAGGCCCGCGATCTTGCCCGCGTCCTTGGTCGCCTGCCGCTGCGCGTCGTTGAAGTACGCCGGCACCGTGATCACCGCCTTGGTTACCTTCTCGCCCAGGTAGGCCTCGGCCGCTTCCTTCAGCTTGCCCAGCACCATTGCCGAAATCTCCGGCGGCGACAGTTTCTTCCCCTGCGCCTCCACCCGCGCGTCGCCGTTGTCCCCAGCCACAACCTTATACGGCACGTGCTTGGTTTCCTGCGTCACTTCCTCGTGCCGCCGGCCCATGAAGCGCTTGATCGAATAGATGGTATTCTCAGGGTTGGTGACCGCTTGCCGCTTGGCCACCTGGCCCACGAGGCGCTCGCCCCCTTTGGCGAAACCCACCACCGACGGGGTGGTCCGGCCTCCTTCCTGATTCGGTATCACGACAGGCTGGCCGCCTTCCATTACCGCAACAACCGAGTTGGTGGTGCCGAGATCGATGCCAATGATCTTGCTCATAAAAAATATCCTCCCAATGGACGCCCTGATCGATCGCCCTGGAGGCCTTGATGCGCTCCGGTGCCGCGGGCTGAGCATTAGCTCAATCCTAGTATCAACCTTGAGTGTGTGCTTGTCAAGTTTTCTTGCTCTAGCCTTCCCTACACCCCTCCCCGCCGACCCTCTCCTCATCGCCGCCGCCTCTGACCTCGCCCCCGCCGAAGCCAGCCTCTCCCGCGCCGCCTCCCAAACCCTCGGATTCCCCGTCAAATTCGCCCTCGGCTCCAGCGGACAACTCGCTTCCCAGATCCGCAACGGTGCCCCTTACGACGTTTACCTCTCGGCCAACATCGCCTTCGTGCGCGGCCTCGCCGCCTCTCACCACCTCGACCCCGCCTCCGTCCGCACCTACGCCACCGGACGCCTCGCCCTCTACTCCCCGCGCCGCCGCTTCGACTCTCCCCAACAACTCGCCGATCCCACCATCCTCCACATCGCCATCGCCAACCCCGCTCATGCCCCCTACGGCGTCGCCGCCCGCCAGTTTCTCGAGCGCGCCGGCCTCTGGGACGCCATCACCTCCCGCATCGTCTACGGCGAAAACGTCCGGCAGGCATTCCAGTTCGCCGAAAGCGGCAACGCCGGCGCCGCCCTCATCGCATGGACTCTCGTCAAAGACAAACCCGCCCTCCTCCTCCCCGAATCCGGGCATGATCCCATCGCCCAAGGTGCGGGTGTCATCGCCCGCTCCGGCCAGATCGCCAACGCACGCCGCTTCGTCGACTGGCTGATCGCCCCCGAAGGCCAAGCCATCCTCCGCCAAGCCGGCCTATTCCCGCCGCCCGCCCCCGCCCAATCCTCCAATCCCGCCGCAAAGGCCACAAAACCTGCCCGCAAACCCGTCCGCAAATCCACCCGGCCCAAACGCCGCTAACCGCTCCCCAATCGACCCTCTCTGCGGGCACGCCCCTGCCCCCAAGAAGGCAGCCGAGTCCCCGGCGGCCCAAAGCCCGATCCACGCATTGTCGGTCGCCGCCTCCCTCGCCATCGCATGACCGTTCCGGTACATAACGTCGGCGGCGCGCGAGCCGCGCGCCAGCGATGTAGCATCATAGAGCATGCTCGAGGGCTCGCCATCGCAACCATTGGATTTGGGCGAAGGTGCTGGCTCAGTCGGAAGCCACGGCAATTGCAGCAGAAGCTGCGCGCGTCGACCCCTACTCGATTCTCGAAGAGCTCTGCGACCGGATTGGCGGCCACGCCTCGCCGGATCGCCGGAGGACCGCGCCGCGCGGGCTGGGCGATCGACGGGCTACGAAGGGCAGGGATTGGCAGCGCGCGTGAGGAGCCGTTCACGCTCAAGCGTGGTTGGACGCGCGGACCGGCTGCCGCCGAGCTTCGCGTACCCATACGGATGCCATTGACTGTTTCATCATCGCTCGGGTGGGCAGGCTCGACGCGGCGCGGCGGCGTGGAAGGAGCCTGTGGTCGCGGTGGACCGGAATCGGCCTGCAGCAGACGCGTCAGCCGGAACCGTCCCCGCGCAAACAGCCGCACCGGAATCAGCCACGCCAGAATCCACCGTCGAACCACCCTCCCTCGCACGTCGCACCGGCAAAATCGCACGAACTCCCTCGCTGCGTAGTCGAAGCGGCGCCGTTCTCTGGTGTAGCTGTCCCAGTTCACCGCGATATGAGCGGCCAGGATGCCTCCCCCCGAAACGCCCCCGATACACCGCACCTCTTCCAACAGCTTCGCTTCCCACAGAAATCGCACGACACCCAGGTGGAACAACGCCGCCCGGAATCCGCCGCCGGACAGAGAGAGCGCGAAGCGAGGGCGCGCACCGGGCATGGTTTCTTCATCGGCGGATCGGCGTCCAGGATTTAGTGATGCCCCGTCACCCCGCACCCCGCCCCCCATCCACCCATGCGACAATCGAACCGCCATGCCCACGCCCTTCGACGCCATCATCATCGGTACCGGTCAAGCCGGACCCCCACTCGCCGCCCGTCTCACCGCCGCCGGCATGAAAGTGGCCATCGTCGAACGCGCCCGCTTCGGCGGCACCTGTGTCAACACCGGCTGCATACCCACCAAAACCATGGTCGCCAGCGCCTACGCCGCCCATCTCGCCCGCCGGGCCGCGGAGTTCGGCGTCTCCGTTCCCGGACCCGTCACCGTCGACATGAAGCAGGTCAAGGCTCGCAAAGACCGTATCGCCGGGAAATCCAATTCCGGCGTCCAGACCTGGCTCGAGGGAATGGAAAACTGCACCGTCTTCCGGGGCCACGCACGCCTGGAGTCGCCCACTACCGTCCGCGTCGCCGGCTCCCTCCTCACCGCCCCCCGGATCTTCATCAACGTCGGCGGCCGCGCTTTCGTCCCCCCCATTCCCGGCCTGGACCAAACCGGATACCTCACCAACAGCTCCATGATGGAGGTCGACTTCCTCCCCCGCCACCTGGTCATTCTCGGCGGCAGCTACATCGGCCTCGAATTCGGCCAGATGTTCCGCCGCTTCGGCAGTCAGGTGACCATTCTCGAGCGCGGCCCCCGGCTCATCGCCCGCGAAGATCCCGGCGTCTCCGCCGCCATCCGCGGCATCCTCGAAAACGAGGAGATCGCCATCCATACGGGAACGGACGCCGTCTCGGTCTCCAAGACCCCCGATGGACTCACCGTCAACGCCCTCCGCGCCGGCGAACCCCTCGCCATCGAAGGATCCCATCTCCTGGTAGCCGTCGGCCGCCGCCCCAACACCGCCGATCTCGGCCTGGAAAACGCCGGCATCGCGGCCGACGCCCGCGGCTACATCCCCGTCGACGATCAGTTGCGCACTCGGGTCGATGGCATCTGGGCGCTCGGCGACTGCAACGGACGTGGCGCCTTCACCCACACCTCCTACAACGATTTCGAAATCGTTGCCGCCAACCTCCTCGACAACACTCCGCGCAGCGTCGTCGATCGGATCCCCGCCTACGCCCTCTACATCGATCCGCCCCTGGGCCGCGCCGGGCTCACCGAAACCGAGGCTCGCCAGTCAGGACGCCCCATCCTCACTGCCGAGCGCCCCATGACCCGCGTCGGCCGTGCCGTCGAAAAAGGCGAATCGCAAGGGTTTATGAAGGTGGTCGTCGATGCCGAATCCCGCCTCATCCTCGGTGCCGCCATTCTCGGCACCGGCGGCGACGAAGTCATTCACTCCATCCTCGATGTCATGTACGCCCGACAGCCCTACACCCTCATCCAGCGCGCCATGCACATTCACCCCACCGTTTCCGAACTCATTCCCACGATGCTAGGAGAAATCTAGCCCGCCCCTACTCTGGCAAATCGTCTTTCGCGTCCCCGCTCGCCACCGTCTTCCCCGTCCGGCGGAACACCAGCCACGCATGCTGTAACTCGTCCAGGTCGCCGTCCAAAACCCGGTCCACATCCCCCACCGCCATCTTCGTACGATGGTCCTTGATCAGCCGGTACGGTGCCAGCACATAGCTCCGGATCTGGCTCCCGAAGTTGATATCGGCCTTGGAATCCTCGAGCTTCTTTTCTTCCGCCCGCCGCTTCTCCATCTCGAACTCGTACAACTTCGCGCGCATCTGCTTCATCGCCGACGCCCGGTTCTTGATTTGCGACCGCTCGTTCTGACACTGCACCACCAGCCCCGTTGGCAGGTGCGTCATCCGCACCGCCGATTCGGTCCGGTTCACATGCTGGCCGCCCGCGCCCGACGCCCGAAACACATCCACCCGCAAGTCTTCCGGCTTGATGTTGATCTCCACATCGTCCTCGATCTGCGGATAGACGAACACCGACGCAAACGACGTGTGCCGCCGCGCGTTGGAATCGAACGGCGAAATCCGCACCAGCCTGTGTACGCCGATCTCCGACGACAACTGCCCGAACGCGTACTCCCCGTTCACCTCGAACGTTACGGACTTGATGCCCGCCGTTTCCCCCTCCAGTTGATCGGTGATCGTCGTCCCGTACTCGTGACGCTCGCACCACCGGAGGTACATCCGCATCAGCATCTCCGCCCAATCCTGGCTCTCGGTGCCCCCCGCTCCCGGGTGGATGGTAATGATCGCCGACCGGTGATCGTTTTCGCCCGCCAGCAGCATCCCGTCTTCGAGCTTCGTCACGTCGCTAGCAAGCCGCTTCAATTCGGCCGCGATCTCCGTCGCCACACTCTCGCCTTCCCGGCCCAGATCGAAGAGCGTGTCGATGTCGGAAACCGCGCTCGATACACGGCGGTCCTGCGTCACCACCGTCTCCAGGCGCTTTCTCTCCTGCAGCAGTTTCTGACTGGCGGCCTGATTGTTCCAGAAGTCCGGCGCCGAGATCTGTTCTTCGATCAGCGCGAGCTGTTTCGCTTTTTCGGGGGCGTCAAAGATAGCCCCGCACAGCTTCTGCTTGCTGGCGGAGCTCGGTGTATTCTCGTTCGAGTTCTTCGAGGGTCATGAGATTACACTGTCAGTGTAGCCCGTGGCCCGGTTCCGCGTCACTGCGAAAAAGCGAAAACCAACGTATCTTACACATTGCAATATGCTTATTTTGGAAGCGCGCCATTCGATTTGCCTCGCCCGCTCCGCTTACCTGTATCATTGGGGGCACGGCGAGGCCCCGGCCCCGGCGGACATGGCGCCGCGAGTAGCGATTGAGCGGAGCAAACCCAATCATGTTGCTTTACCTGCAACGCTTTAGCTCGAAAAAACAAAGCCGGACAAACCCAATTTGTCGACGACCCTACCGAACCGCGATCGTCAACCCCGTCTGGCTCGCCGCCCCGCCCACTCGCAGCACTACCGTCCGGTCTCCCGAGGGCGTCCCCAACGGCACCCGCGCGTTCACCTGGATCACGCCCGACACCAGCCCCGGCGCGGCGCCCGCGTAGAGCACCTCAGCCGGCGATCCATCGATCACCACGCCTACCGGCAGCAGCGGCTTCGGCAGCGGCGTCCGTGCGATCCGTCCGTCCACTCCGTCCGGATCCGTCTGCCCCTCGCCCGTCCCAAACAGCACGATCGCCTGTCCGCCTGCCACCGGCGACCCAGCGCCGTTGAACGTTCCGTCCTGGTTGAGCGCCGCCGCCTGCCCCCGTCCCGATGCGTTCGCCGAGAACAGCCCCGGCACCGCCGCCACCACCGGCACGCGCACCGACGCCGAACGCCGCCCCTGATACTCCACCATCACTTCCGACGTCGTCCGCCGCGCCACCGCATACGGCACAATCGCGCTCGTCTGCTTCGCCGAAACATAAATCAGCGGCGCAGCCACTCCGTCAAACAGCACACGCGTCGCGCCGAAGCTCGTCTGCAGGCCCGCCTCCGCCAGCGTGTCCGGCCCGATGCGCGTCCCCTCGATCACCACGATTTCGCCCGGCGCAAGCACCCCTGCTTCGTAACTGGCCGCGTTGCCGATCCTCGAAATCGATGGATCGGTCTCGCTCGGTGGCGGTGGCGCCGCCTCGGCCCCCAGCTTCACGATGAAGGCGTCGCCCAGCGGCAGCAGTTGCTGCGCCGCCGTGCCGTAGCGCGTTTGGTATGCGCCCGGCGTCGCCGGAAAGTCGAGCGACGAGGTACCGCCCGATAGGTACGCCGCGCCGTTGGCCGCAAGCGCGATCCCTACGCCCCAGTCATTGGCCGATCCGCCGATGTAAGTGGAGTAAGTCAGCGTCTGGCCCGCCGGATTGAGCTGCGCCACGAACGCGTCACCCATCGTCTGGATCTCCCGCTCGGTGTCGCCGGCATAACTTTTCTGCGCCGCATCGGCCGATACCGGAAAGTCCTGAGACAGTGTGTTTCCCGTTACCCAGACGGATCCGTCCGGAGCCGCCGCGATCCCGATCCCACGGTCGTCGCGGGATCCGCCGAGATAGGTGACATAGTCGAACTTATCGCCCGCCGGGTTGACCTTGGCCACGAATGCATCGCCCGCGAACAGGCGCACTACGCCGCCTTCGCCGCGGTAGATCGCCTGCCGAGCCACCGCCGTCACCGGAAAGTCCGGCGACATCGTGCTCCCCGTCACATAGGCCGCCCCCACCGAGTCCACCGCCAGCCCGAAAGCCACATCGTCACGCCGCCCACCCAGCAGCGTGCCCCAAACGAGGCCCGTACCCGTCGGGTTGATCTTCACCACGAACGCGTCGCCCAGCGGGATGTCTACGTTGCCGCCGGTGCCCGCGTAGCGGGTCTGCGGCGCGTTCGGCGATAACGGGAACCCGAACACGGAGTTAGTAAGTCCGGCGACATAGACGTTGTTTTCCTTATCGAGCGCGATCGCCGTCGCGGCATCCTCGAACGTTCCTCCGAGATAGGTGGCCCACTCGATCGCCGTCGCGTCGGGCTTCAGCTTCGCCACGAATCCGTCCGCCAACCGGAAGACGTTGTGGTCTTCCCGCCCGCCGCGATACGTCCTCTGCAACGCTCCCTCGGTGGTGGGAAACAACGCCGATGTCGTGAACCCGGCCACGTACGGACTGCCCTCGGCGTCCACCGCGATCGCCGAGCAGATATCCACGCCCCCTGCGCCCAGGTACGTCGACCACACGAAGCCACTCCCGCCCTGGTTCAGCTTGGCCACGAAGCAATCGCCCTGGTTCGACGGCGGCGGCGAGTTCGGTAGTT
Source organism: Bryobacteraceae bacterium (assembly GCA_041394885.1). Classification (GTDB taxonomy): domain Bacteria; phylum Acidobacteriota; class Terriglobia; order Bryobacterales; family Bryobacteraceae; genus DSOI01. The sequence continues at coordinate 39,653 of JAWKHI010000037.1, forward strand.
GGATGTGGTTGTAGTTCTTCTGCACCACTCCGTCGGTCACCGGAAAGTCCGGGCTCGAAGTCGAGCCCGTCACATACACGTTCCCCGATGCGTCCACCGCCAGCGCCGGGCTCCAGTCGTAGTTGGCCCCGCCGATATGCGTCGACCACACCAATGCGCTGCCCGCCGCATTCAGCTTCGACACGATCACGTTGCCCCGCGTGGCGCTCCCCCGCGCTCCCACCGGCGCCCCCGGTGACACCGGATACTGTTCGCTATTGGTCAACCCGCTGACATACACGTTCGAATTCGCGTCCACCGCGATGCGGGAGCCGGTGTCGTTGCCGCCGCGCCCGAGATAGGTGGCATAACTGATCACGGGGTCGATCACCAGCGGCCGCGATGCGTCATACACGCCCAGTTCGAATCCGATGCCGGAGTCCTCGAGCCGGTACCGGCCCTCCACCCGGCGCCGCAATCCGTGCGCTTCCTGATAGAGCACCGGTTTGCGCCATACGATTTCCTTCCCGGCCACATCGAGCACCAGATCGCCCTGCTCATTCATCCGCGGCTCCGGCGCGCCGTCGATCCGCATGCGGATCCGCGCCGGGTCCGCGCCCGGCATCACTTCGAAGTCATGCTCGAGTCGGCCCTCGCGGCCGTAGTAAACAACGTCAATGCCTGGATAGACGTTCCGGTAGCGGACGCGGCTGTATGTCGGCAGGTCCCGCACCCATTGCGACGGGTCCGCCCCCATCAGATAATTGACGCGCCCCGGAAGCGGCGCTTCCGGTTCCGGTGATGGGCGCGATGCCGTGCCCGCGTAACCGATCCGTAGAACCGCCCCGTCCACCTCGAGCGCCACCTCAGCGTCGGAAAGAAACAAGCGGCCCGATCCTGCCCGCGCGTAGAACTGGTACCCCGCATCGATCTGCCCGGCGTTCGGCTCGAACGCCACGCTCCCCAAGCCCGGCGAGATGGGCTCGCCGCCTCCGCCGCCGCTCGCGACGCACGCAAGCAGCGTGCAGGCATCGATACTTCCGATCAATTCCAGCAGCGAACACGGACAGCCCTGCTGGCTTCCCAGTAGAACGACGCAAAGCGAAGTAAGTAAGGTAAGTTTGATACGCGAAGTTACGCTAGCGGTCATGGACAGATCTCCCGTGGACGCTGTGGACGCGGGCGATGATTGCGATTCCTGCGATGGCCGCCAAGCTGCCCGCTGCCTGGTCGACACTGATTCCGCCGTACCGGGGCGGGTCGACATGGAGAGAATCGAGAGCGATGCGAAACGGTCCGTAGACCGCCAGCAATACGCCGATTCTCATCCCGATCCGTCCGGCGAAGGGCCGCACCCAAAACAGCCACGCCAGCGCCAGCAGGATCGTGAACAGAAGTTCGAGTAAACCGAGATCATAGCGCGATCGGCCCGGATATGCCACCGCCAACCATCCTGCGCCAAACACTCCCGGGTGATCGTGCGCCAGCGTGCATGCCAGCCGGCCGAATATCCACGCGAACGGAAACGCATACGCCATCGCATCGGCGTACGGCAGCCACTCCTCCTTTCGCCACGCGCAGTAAACCCATGTCGCGGCCAACCCGCCGAATATGCCGCCGAACGACGAGATGCCGAAAAAGTAGCGGTAGATGAGCGACGGGTCATTCCGCACCAGTTCCGGCTCATAGAGCGCCTTGCCGAAGCCCGCGCCGATCCAGCCTCCCAGCAGCAGCATCCAGATCACATGGATCGTCTCCGCGCGCGGCAACCCGGCTGCACGTGCCCGCCGCAGCGTGATCGCGATCCCGGTGGCCGTTCCCGCGGCGATCAGCGGCAGGAACCAGGAGATCTTCCGCGCGCCGATTACGATCGGAGGTGGATCGAGATACGGGAACATTTTCAGGGTTGCGTGTTACGCTGATTCTTGATGCGTCTTCTCAGCTTGGTTCTTCTCACCGCCGCGGCTTGGGCCGCCGATCCGCTCGCCAACCGGCGCGCTCCCGGATTCGCACTGCCCGACATCGACTTCAACTACCATGACCTCTACGATTATCGCGGCAAGATCGTCCTGCTCGATATCATTCAGACCTCATGCCCGGCCTGTAACTCCTCGGCCAAGATCTATGAGACCATCCGACAGAAGTTCCCCGGCAAGGTGACGATTCTCACCATCGCCACAGTGCCTGACACCCAGGACACGGTGCGCCAGTTCATAGGACGCAACGGCGTGAAAACGCCTGTCCTGTTCGATTGCAGCCAGGTCACCGGATCGTACCTCAAGGCCACGCCCAAGACTACCGAGATCACGCTGCCGCATGTGTTCGTGATCGACGAGAAGGGCTGGATTCAATATCATCACGTGTACGCGCAAGGCCAGGAAAAGTACTTCGAGTCGCTCGAGCCGGTGCTCGAGGAAGTCACCGGCCTGGTGGCCAAAATGGGCGGCGGCGCTGCTTCCAACAAAAGCGGCGCCAAGAAGAAATAGCCGCTACCGGCGGCGCCCATGTTTCGCGATCATCTGTTCGTAGAACGCCACGTTCTGGGGCAGAATCGCCCGCATCGAAAACTGCTCGACGATCTTCCGCCTTCCGGCCTCGCCCATTCGCCGCGCCCCTTCCGTATCGCACAATAGGCCGATCAGCGCATCCGATATTTGAGCCGGCTCGCCCGGATCCACCAGCATTCCGTCCACGCCATGTTCGATCAGTTCCGGACCGCTCCCGCGCGTGCTGTACACCGTCGGGATCCCACACGTCATTGCCTCGAGCGGCGCGATCGCGAACGCCTCGGCGAATGACGGAAACACCGCCGCGCCAGCCTCGCCGAGCATCGTGAACAAGTGCTCCCGCGTCACGTGGCCGTGAAACACCACCGATTCGGCGGCTGCCTCCGGAAGCATCCCGCGCAGAAACGCAGTCATCGCCTGCCCATCCGCCGTCCGGCCTTCCTTGCCGTACATGTGAAGTACAGCGCCGGGAACCGCGGTCCGGACCGCCGGCCAAGCCTGGATCAACGGGATCACACCCTTCTTCTCCACGAGCGTCCCGCTAAAAACGACATCGTGACTGCGGCTGCCGGCCGCCGGAACGGCGGCGCCCGTTTCCACCGGGTTGTAGAGGATCGCCGCCGGAGGGTTCGGCAGCGTGTACAACGCCTGCGTCTTTTCCGCCGTATAGCGCGACACCGAGATCCACGCGTCGGCCCGCAGCAGGGCGTGTCTTTCAAGCCAGGACAGCAGCGGCGGAAGTGGCTGCCCCATCTCGGCCGCGAAGTACCCAGCCGATCCGTGGAGCCGCACCATCACCGGGACGGCCAGCCGCGGCCAGAACGCGATCCAGCCTTCGTAATCCGGCGCTTCGACGATATCGATCTCGCCGCGGTTCACCCATCCCGACACCAGCTTCCAGAGAGCGTAGCGGGCGCGGACGAATCCGCCGGGCGAGGTGGGCTCCCGCAATCGCCACACCTCGATGCCATCGGTGGAGTGGCGATCCGGCGCGGGGTAGGAGGGCGGATAGACTCCCGCCACGCGCACCTGATGGCCGGCCTCCACGAGTGCGCGGCCCAGCACGCGGGTCATCGTCCCGATGCCGCCATGAGGGCCGGGAGGATAGTCCGAGCAGAGGAAGCAGATTCGCAAGGGAGGCGGGTCCTACTGGATCAACGATCGCAGGCGCCCGATCGCTTCGGCGGCGGCCTTGTATCGCGGTTCCAGTTCCATGGCCTTTTCGAAACACTCGCGCGCTTTATTGAACATCTCCTTGGCCGCGTACGCCCGGCCAAGGTTGTACCACGGATAGTGGTAGGCTTCGTAGCGCGAACTGGCAATCGCGCGTTCGAGCCACGGAATCGCGTCGTCGTATTTATGCTGCCCGATCAGATAAGCACCGATATCGTTGTATGGATTGCCGAACCCCGGATCGATCAGAATGGCGTTCTTGCACTGTTCGATGGCGTCGTCGATGCGGCCCTGAAAGCTGTAAGTCCATCCTAGGAACGTATAGGCTTCCGCGGTAGGGAACAGCTCGATCGAACGGCGGTAGAGTTCGACGGCGATGTCGAGGTCGCCTTGCATCTGCAGGGTGTACGCCTGCTGAAACAGCTCCATCGCCAAGTCTTGTCGTGGATCGGACATCGATCCTCCTTTGTAGCCGATACGCACCGCTCCAGGCAACCGCTCCCCACTAGCAACCCTCTTGCAGGGCGTGCCGCGGTGAATGCTTAAATAAAGGCTTGCCATCAATGAAAGCTTTCCCGTGCCGCCCGCTGTTCGTTCCTCCCACCGAGGCGCAGCGCCACCTGCCCGAGGGGCCGCGCCTGCTGCGCAACCATGGCCTCGCCGGCGACGCCCTGCTCGGATGGGTGGCCATTCAGCACTCGCCGGACGCCCATGCCGGCTCGATGGAAGTGTTGAACCTGCGCACGCTCGAAAACGATAGCCACCCGCTTCCGGCGCGTCCCGGCTTCTTTGCCGAAACCACCACGCCGGGCGTGCTCGCGGTGGGGTTGGAGCGCGAACTGGCCCTCTATGACCTGCGCGCGCGCCGGCTCACCGGCCGGCGCATTCCCGTCACCGACGACGCGCGCGTCATCATCAACGACGGCATGGCGATCCCGGGCGGGCTGCTTTTCGGCACCAAGCACCTGGATTTCAAGGAGCACATCGCCCGCGTCTACCATTTCGACGCCGCCACGGGCGGCGTGCGTGAGATGCCCGAGCGCCAGATTTGCAGCAACGGCAAGTTCCTGTTCGACGAGGACGGGCGCCTTCTGTTGGTGGACATCTGCTCGTTCCGCAAGCGTGTGGAGATCTACGAAGTCGACTTCACCGCCGGACGTATGGACCCGGTCCGCGTGATCGCCGATTTCGCCTCCACGCCGCTCTACCCCGACGGCCTTCGTCCATCGCCGGACGGCCGAAGCGTGATCGTCGCCTTCTACAACCCGGAGCCGGCCGAAGAGGGCCTGGCGCGCCAGTTTCGGATTTCTGACGGTGCTTTGGAAGCCGAATGGCGGCTTCCAGGATCGCCGCGCGTGACATGTCCCGAGATTGTCTCGCTCGATGGCGCGGTGCGCGCGATCTTCACCACCGCGGTGGAAGGAATGCCCGCCACAATGCGCGAACACGCGCCGATGGCAGGCGCTCTATTCATCGGCGACACGCTGTTTGACCGGGTTCCTGCCCCTCCACCCCTGTTGGATCCGGCGGCGTTCGGGGATATCACATAACCCGTGCTACACTGAACCCGTGGCGAATCTTACGCTGGCCATTGAGGAAGAGCTCCTGAAGAAGGCGAGGAAACTCGCGATCGATCGGGACACTACGGTGAATCGCATGGTCCGGGATTTTCTCGAGGCGCAGGTCACGCAGGCGTCGCGGCTCAGCCAAGCCAGAGAACGGCTGCTACGCTGCCGTCTGCCGGGGAAGAATGTGACATGGACCCGCGAAGATCTGTATGAACGGTGAGACGCCGGTTTTTGTCGATACCAACATCCTGATCTACGCCCTCACCGCCGGCAAGGACTCCCGGCACCGTCAGGCGCGAGCCCGCTTCCAGACGATTCTCGAACAGGACCGCTTGTGCCTCAGCACGCAAGTGCTCCAAGAGGTCTACGTCACCTTAACGAAGAAAATGCGAGTCAGTGCGGCCGAGGCGATGGCGGTGATCGAAGACTTGGCTGAGTATCCTCTGTTCCAAGTGGACAGGGGTGCAATCCTCGAAGCTGGCCGGCTTTCGAGCGACTCCCGAATCTCGTACTGGGATGCCTTGCTCGTTGTGGCCGCGGGCCGGATGGGCGCGGAGGTCCTGCTCACCGAAGACCTGAATCACGGCCAGATGCTCGGCCACGTGCGCATCGAAAATCCCTTCTCTTCGACTAGCCCAGCGTTGGGCCCGCCGAGTTAGAGTAGTTCTATGCAGAGACTCCTCGTTGCCGCCGCGATCGCGGCTTCCCTATCGCAAGCGGCCCCCGCTCAGGACGCAAAGGCTTTTCTCGGACGTTGGGACATGACGGTGACGCCGGCTACGGGCGCACCTTATCCGCAATGGATGGAACTGGTGGAAAACAATGGCCGTATCGAAGGCCGTGTCCAGCCGCGCGGAGGCGGATGGAGGCCGATTCAGGGCGCGAAAGTGGAGGGTGGCAAGATCATCATCGCCGTGTCGTCGGCCGGACGCGGCCCCGCGATCGCCTGGGAGCTCACCACCGCCGGACGGGACAGCCTGACGGGGATCGAAAAGCGCGGCGGAGCCGATGGCCCGAAGCTGGCAGGTGCGCGCGCACCCAAGCTCGACCGTCCCATGCCCAAGGCATGGACCACACCGAAGCCGCTTTTCAACGGGAAGGATCTCACAGGATGGGAGCCGATCGGCAACGCGGCCAATAACAAATGGATTGCCCGCAATGGGGAACTGGTCAACGACAATCCCGAAGTGGAGGGTGGCCGCGGCGCACGGGCGGCCAACCTGAAGACCACCGAAAAATTCCAGGACTTGAAACTGCACATCGAAGTAAACTGCCCCGAGCACGGCAACAGCGGGATCTATCTGCGCGGGCGCTACGAGATCCAGGTGGGCACCGAAGGCGGTTCGCAGCCGGACCACGAAATGGGCGCCGTCTATAGCCATTACCCGCCACCAGCCAGCGCTCCGCTCGGCCTTGGCAAGTGGACCTCGTTCGACATCACGCTGGTGGGCCGGCGCGTCACCGTGGTGCGCGACGGCATGGTCTATCACGACAACGTGGAGATCCCGGGCCCCACCGGCGGGGCCCTCGACAGCAACGAAGCCGAGCCGGGCCCCTTCTTCCTGCAGGGAGATCACCACGGCGTGATCCGGTACCGGAACATCACCGTGTCCGTGCCCAAGCAGTGAGCCTTTCCGCGGAATGAGCGGCCATCCACTGTACGATAGGAGATAGGTGTTCGTCACACTGGAAAGTCTCACCGGGGAAGCGCCGCGCGGCCAGCGTCCCCCTTGGCTGCGCGCGCCCGCGCCGGTAGGCGGCAATCATCGCGATCTGAAAGAGCTGGTTACGCGGCTGGGGCTCCATACGGTGTGCGAGAGCGCCGCCTGCCCGAACGTGGGCGATTGCTGGAATCGCCGCACGGCCACGTTCATGATCCTGGGCAACGTATGCACGCGCCGCTGCGGATTCTGCGCGGTCCAAAAGGGCGCGCCTCTGGCGGTGGATTTCGATGAGCCGCGCCGGGTGGCCGAAGCGGTGGCGGCGATGGATCTGCGCTATGCGGTGATCACGAGCGTGAACCGGGACGACCGCAAAGACGGGGGCGCGCTGCTGTTCGCGATGACCATCCGCGCCATTCGTGAGCGCGTGCCCGCGTGCCGGGTGGAAGTGCTGGTGCCCGATTTTCAAGGGTCGCGGGAAGCGATGGAACTCGTGATGGCGGACCGGCCCGATTGTCTGAACCACAACACCGAGACAGTCCCGCGCCTCTACCGGCAGGTGCGGCTGGGCGCCCGCTATGAACGGTCACTCGAAATGCTGGCCTACGCCAAGCAACTGGCGCCGGAGGTTCCCACCAAGAGCGGACTGATGCTGGGGCTGGGCGAGACGCTCGACGAAGTCCGGGCCGTGATGCGCGATCTGCGCGCGGCCGAGGTGGACATTCTCACGTTGGGCCAATACCTGCGACCCACGCCGAAGCATCTGCCGGTGATCCGCTATGTGACACCGGCGGAGTTCGATGAGCTGGGTGACGCGGGGCGCGCCATGGGCTTCACGCACGTCGAGTCCGGACCTCTGGTGAGAAGCTCCTATCACGCCGGTGAGGCCGTCGCATAAACGTGCATCGCATCCAACTGCCCTTTCACTACGAGTTGAAGCACGTCTACGTCCACGTTTTGCGGTGGCGGGATGGATGGATGCTGATCGACACCGGGTTCGGGAGCGAGGCCTCCTGGGCCGCGCTCGAGCAGGCCCTCGCCGAGCGCGGCATCGCCTGGCGCGACATCCACACGCTCGTGCTCACGCACGGCCACCCAGATCACATGGGCAACGCGCCGCGCGTGCTGGAACTCTCCGGCGCGCAGTTGTGGATGCACCGCCGCGAGGAAGAATATCTGCGGATGATATCCGGGCCTCCGCGCCGTAACGACCACTTGGCGCAATGGGGCGCGCCTGGCGAGATGGTGGACCGGGTGGCGGAGGCAGCCGTGGACACAGGCCAGTATTTCCGGCCGCTCCGCCCCGATGTCTACATCGAGGATGGCATGACGGTGGGTCCGTTCCAGGCGATCTGGACGCCCGGCCACGCGCGCGGCCACGTTTGCTTGTGGGAGGAAGAAACAAAGCGCCTGATCGCTGGGGATCACGTACTGCCTCGCATCACGCCGCACGTGGGTTGGGTGGCTGAGGAGGATTCGCTCGCGGACTTTCTGCAATCGCTGCAGAAGATCAGTGGCCTGCCAGCGGTCGAGACGTTGCCTTCCCATGGCGACCCCATTTCCGATTTACCTGGGCGGTGCCGCGAGATCGCGGCCCATCACGTGGAGCGCTGCCAGCAGATCCGCGATGCGGGCGAGGCCGGGGCGCGGACGCCGCACGCCGTGGTCCAGATGCTCTGGCGGCGCGAGGGAGCGCCGCTGTCGCCGTTTCAGTACCTGTTCGCGATGTACGAAGTGGCTGCCCATATGAAGCATATGGGCCTTACGGTGGGATAAACCGCAAACAGTTCTTGCCTTCCTGTGGCGGAACGCGGCATATTAGAACGTGCGCGACCCGAGTCCGGCCGCGTGAAATTCACTCCCCATGTCAAGGAGTCTCATGCTGGTCCGCTCCGTTTCCTGCCTTCTGTTTCTCGCCTCTGCTTTGTCCGCCCAGCCCGATGCCGTGCCTGCCGTTTCCGCCGGTGACAATGCGTGGGTGCTTACCAGCGCGGCGCTGGTGCTGATGATGACCGGCCCAGGCTTGGCGCTGTTCTACTGCGGCTTGGTTCGCAAGAAGAACGTGCTCGGCACGATGATGCAGAGCTTTGCCATGATGGCGGCGATCACGCTGCTGTGGGGCGCGGTGGGTTACAGCCTGGTTTTCGGCGATGGGTGCGCCTTCATCGGAGACTTCCGATTCGCCTTTCTGCGCGGCGTGGGCGCGGCGCCGAATGCCGACTACGCGCCCACCATTCCGCATCTCACGTTCATGGTGTATCAGATGATGTTCGCCATCATCACGCCGGCGCTGATCACGGGCGCATACGCCGAGCGTGTGAAGTTCGGCGGACTGCTGGCGTTCTCGCTGATCTGGACGACGATCGTGTATTTTCCGGTAGCGCACATGGTGTGGGGCAAAGGCGGCTACCTCAACGCATTTTCCGGCGGGGCGATTCCGGTGTTCGATTTCGCCGGCGGGACGGTGGTACACATCACCTCAGGCGTGTCCGCGCTGATCTGCGCGCTGTATATCAGGGCGCGGAGCGGCTACCCGTCCGAGCCCATGAAGCCGCACAGCCTGGTGCTGAGCTTCATCGGCGCGTGCCTGCTGTGGGTGGGCTGGTTCGGATTCAACGCGGGGAGCGCGCTGGGCGCTTCCGGGCTGGCCGCCTCCGCGTTCGTGAACACCCATTTCGCTTCCGCGGCCGGCGCGGTTGCGTGGATGGCCGCCGAGAAGATGCGCAGTGGAAAAGCCAGCGCGCTGGGCGCCATCACCGGTTCGGTGGCCGGGCTCGCCACGGTCACGCAGGGCGCGGGTTTCGTGGAACCGATGCCGGCGGTGCTGATCGGGTTCATTGCCGGCCTGGTCTGCTTCTGGATGGTGGCGGTAGCGAAAATGAAGTTCGGCTACGATGACTCGCTAGACGCATTCGGCGTTCACGGCATAGGCGGAATGATGGGCTGCCTGCTCACCGGCGTATTTGCCACCAACGCGGTCAACGACGGTTTGAAGCTGGCCTCTGGGGCCGTGGCGCCGCTGGGCATGGTGGACGGCAACGTGGCGCAGGTTGCGAATCAGGCGATGGGAGGAGGGCTTGCGCTGGTGATATCGGTGGCGGGAACTCTACTTGCGCTCAAGGCGGCCGACCTGGCGTTCGGGTTGCGGATGGACGAACGCGACGAGATCTCCGGCATGGATTTGGCCATCCACGGAGAAGAGGGGTACAATCTGGATGCATAGCCCAGCCCGTCCATGAAAAAAATCGAAGCGATTATTCAACCATTCAAGCTCGAGGCCGTAAAGGAAGCCCTGAAGGCCATCGGCGTGGATGGCATTACGGTGAGCGAGGTGCGCGGCTGCGGCCGGCAGAAGGGCCACACCGAGGTTTATCGCGGGCGCGAATATTCGGTGGATCTGCTGCCGAAGGTAAAACTCGAGATGGTGGTGGGCGATGAACGCAAGGAAGAAGTGATCCAGGCGGTGCTGCATTCGGCGCGGACGGGGAAGATCGGCGACGGAAAGATCTTCGTCTACGACTTGGGTGAGGCGATCCGGATTCGCAATGAAGACCGGGATGACGCGGCTTTGTAGGGCCTGAGCGCTACGGCCGGTTCAGATACTTCTCGTAGAGCCGCGTGTGACGCGTCTCCACACTTGCTTCGCGTCCGCGAATAAAGACCTTTCGCACCTGGGTGCGGGTCTCGAGCGGATCGCCGTCGGTGAGGATGAAGTCCGCTGACTTTCCCACCTCGATCGAACCGAGTTTGCCGTCCACGCCCCAGATCCTGGCGGCATTGATGGTGACTGCCTTGAATGCTTCCTCACGCGGCAACCCGAACGGCACCGCCGCCGCGGCTTGATAGGGCAGGTTGCGAACATCGGCGGAATCGAACGTCCCGAAGGCGAACGGAATGCCCTGCCGGTGAAGTTCGCCCGGGAGCGAATACTGCGAATCATACGCGGCGTCCTCTTCGACCGGGAGCGTGTGCGTGGGCCCGAGAATCACGGGGATCCCGCGTGCCTTCACGGTGGCGAGCGCGGCGCCGAACTCGCGCGGCTCGGCGAGGATCATGCGGATCTTCTCGCGGGCGGCGAACTCGAGCGCTTCCTGAATGGCGCGCTCGCGATTGGCGCGCACAATCACGGGGAGCTTGCCATCGAGAACGGGCAGCATCGCCTCGAACCTGCGGTCCACCGGTAACCCCGGTGTGGCGGCCTTGCTCTTCTGATAGCGGCGGGCATCCTCGAAGAACACGCGGAGTTTTTCGAGGGTCTCTTCGTGCTTCTTTTTGGCTTCGGCGTATGGAATACGCCGAGGGCGCTCCGGGGGCTCGCCGGCCGACATGGTCAATATGGGAAAGCGGAGCATCATGGCGGCGGGCGCCTGGAGCGCCATTTCTTCCCACGTCCAGCCATCCAGGCGGATGAGCGCGCCTTGTCCGGCGATGACGCCGCCACCAGGAAGCGTGACGGCGGCGGTGACGCCATTGGCGCGCGCCACCGGGATGTGTTCGCTCGACGGATTCACGGCGATGAGGGCGCGCAGTTGGGGCTCGAAGTCGCCCAGTTCGGAAATGTCGGAGGTCTCACGCACGGCGCCGATTTCGGTGAGGCCCAGCGAAGTGGCGGAATCGATCATACCGGGGTAAACGTGCAGGCCCGCGCCATCGATCACGAGCATGCCCTTGGGCGGCTTGGTTTTCGCCGCCCCGATTTCGGCGATGACACCGTCACGCACCAGGAGAGACGCCGCGGACACATCGGCCGACGTCACCGGATGCACGGTGACGTTGCGGAGCAGAAAGGCGTTGTCCTGGGCCAAGCCGATCGCGGCGAATGCAAGTAACCCGGGCAGGGCCGTGCGCAGCTTCATTGTTTGGCTCCGGAGTACTTGTCGAGCAGGACTTTGCGGCGGGCTTCCCGGCCGGCGCGCTCGTTGCTGTCTTTCTCGCGGTCGAAGTACATTTGTCCGTCGATCCAGACCTTCTGCACCTTGGCGAAATTGGACAACGGATGTTTGTCGAACATTACGAGATCCGCGTCCTTGCCGGGTTCGATCGAGCCGACACGATCGTCCACCATCAACTGCCTGGCGGGATTGATGGTGACCAGCGCGAGGGCTTCCTCCTCGGTGAGGCCGCCGTACTTCATGGCCTTGGCGGCTTCGGTGTTCAGATGGCGGATGAGTTCGGCGGAGTCCGAATTGAGCGATACGAGAACGCCCTTCTTGTGCATGATCGCGGCGTTGTAGGGAGTGGCGTCGTAGGCTTCCACCTTGTAGGCCCACCAGTCAGAGAATGTGGACGCGCCTGCGCCGTGCGCGGCAATCTCCTTGGCGACTTTGTAGCCTTCGAGCACGTGCTGCAGAGTGCGGATCTTGAAGCCGAACTCGTCGGCCACGCGGAGCAGCATCAGGATCTCGTCGGCGCGATAGCTGTGCGCGTGCACGAGGCGCTTGCCTTCGAGCACCTCGACCAGCGGTTCGAGCTTGAGATCGCGCCGGGGTTTTTCGCCGCGCGCGATGCGGGCCTGATACTCCTTGGCTTGGAGAAACGCTTCCCGAATGACGTCCTCGACACCCATGCGCGTGGCCGGATAGCGGCGCTCCGTGAGGCCGGGGGACGGCTGCGCACCGCGGCGCTTGGGATTTTCTCCGAGGGCGAACTTGATGCCCGGCTTGGCGGCGTCAAACCGCAGACCGCGCGCATCCTTGCCCCAACGCGTCTTGATCACCGAGCACTGACCGCCGATGGCGTTGGCGGACCCATGCAGGACGTTCGCCATGGTGGTGCCACCGGCGAGCGCGCGGTAGATGGCGATGTCATCCGGGTTGAGGACATCTTCGATGGAGACCATCGAAGAGACCGAGACGCTGCCTTCGTTTACCGCGTCGGTGGCGATATGCGAATGGCAATCGATGATGCCGGGCATCACAAACTGACCGCCGGCGTCGACGATCTGCGCGCCCGGCGGGACGAGGACCTTTTCGGCCACTTCGGCGATCTTGCCGTCGTGGATGCGAATGGCGCCTTCGAGGTTCCCTTTGGTGACGGTGAGGATTTTGGCGTTTTGAATGACGACGTCGGCGGCGGAGACGAGCCCCGCGCAAGCCAGCGCAACCGGCAACAGCTTCATCGCGACTGCTCCTTGTTAGCCGGCACAGGGCGGGGCGCCCTAGAAGCAGCAAAGGATCCGCCGCCCCAGCTCCGTTGTGCCGGCGAGTCCTTGGAAGCTTGCTCCTTGTTTCCGGACTCCGGAGCCGGTTCTGGGAGGTCGAACTTCACGCCATCGACGAAGATGTGCCGGACGCGGGTGCGATCGGAAAACAGGTCGCCGTCGGTGACGACGACGTTGGCGATCTTGCCTGTTTCGAGCGACCCTGTGCGGTCCGCGACGCCGTAGATTTCGGCGGCGGAAAGAGTGAGAGCGCGCAAGGCGTCTTCGCGGCTGAGCCCAGCGTCAATGGCGCGCTTCACGGCCTTGCGGAGGTCGGCGGGCTTTTCGACGCCGCCGGAATAGAAGGCAAAGCGTACGTTGGCTTTGCGGAGCGCCGCGGGGCCGGAGGGTGCATTCTCATATCGCTCCAGTGTGCGCAGCGATTCCTTCGCGTCCGGGTCCGCATCCTTGGCGCGGCCCGGCCACTTCAGGTCAATCAGCAGGGGCAGATCCGCCGCGCGCAGGGCTTCCGCCATTTGCGAATCGGCAGCGCGCCAGGCGTCGTGGCCGCCATAAAGCACGGCGGGCCGGCCCAGTTCCTTGGCGAAGGCGATCATACGCGCGATCTCACGCTCAGTGGAGGCCGGCAGAAGAATGCGCGGCGAGTCGAGGACGCCGTCGAGCGCGCGATCGTATTCCGGACGTTTGTGGCCGCGAGGGTTGGCGGCGTATTGTTTTCGATCGAGATCATAGCGCGCGGCGTCCAGATAGATCTGCCGGACGTAGGCGATCACTCCCATCAGGGATCCTGGAAACGTTCGCGATCCGTTGGTCTGGAAGCGTATGAATTGGCCGGCGGGCGCGGCCACCACCATTGCGCCGGGCCTATCGCCGGCGAGATTCATCACCGCGCCCTGGCCGGCGAAGATACCGTCGCGCGGGTAGACGACGGCGGTGGTGAAGCCGGCGGCGCGGGCATCCTCGATCGGCTTTTCGGCGGGTTTCACAAGATCCTGCGCCTGGAGCCAGGAGGTGGTTGCTGGGCGATCCTCGGGTCCGCGAACGGTGGGCGCCGGGGATGCGGCGGGCCGGGGCGCCGATGGAGCTGAACGCGGAGAAGCGGGAATGCCCCAATGGCTCAAGGAGTCAATGAGCCCCGGATAGGCGTGCCAGCCGATGCCTTCGACGATCCATGCACCGGCGGGCGGGGTGACGTTGGCTCCCACGGCTTCAATGAGCCCACCCCGGAGGACAATGGTGGCGCGTTCGATGGCGGGTCCGGAAGCAGGATGCGCGGTGACATTCCGGATGGCGACGGCCGCACCCGGATCCTGAGCGTGTAACAGGAGAATCGGCGTGAGGCAAAGCAGGATGCGAAACTTCATCATCGCGAGGGGGGTCTCTCAGATGAAGGTAGCATAGTGGCCATATGAATCGACGTTCGTTTCTTGGCGCTGTTGCCGCGCCGGGCCTGAGCGCGGCGCAACCGGCGCGCCGCCCGAACATCCTGTTCCTGATGACGGACCAGCAGCGGTACGACACGATCGGCGCAAACGGACAGCGGTTGGTACGTACGCCGAATCTGGACAAGCTGGCCGCGGAATCCGCGAATTTCTCGCGCTGCTATGTGCAGTCTCCCGTGTGTGTGCCGTCACGCGTATCGTGGTTTACGGGCCGTTATCCGCACTCGCATCGCAACCGCGTCAATTACACGCCGCTCGATGCAGGCGAAATGCTTTTGCAGCGCTATTTGAAAGATGCGGGGTACCGGACGGCGTCTGTGGGGAAGCTGCACTACTGGCCACCGACGGCGGCGCATGCGCGATCCACGGGTTTCGACGAAGTGCTGCTGCACGATGGGGTGGCGAAGGTGGACGCCGAGAGCGACTACGTGAAGTGGCGCACTGCGAGCGATCCGGGCCGGTTTCCGTTTCGGGCCACGGTGGCGCGGCCGGCCGCGGGCTCGAATCCATACCGGGCGCGGATCGAAGACCGGTTCCATGAGACCACATGGACCGGGAACGAAACGCGCCGCCTGGTGCGCGAGCTAGCCCGCGGTGGGCAGCCGTTCTTTCTCTACAGCTCATTCTTCCAGCCGCACTCGCCTTTCTATGCGGTTTCGCCATTCGACTCGATGTATGACGGCGTGGAGTTCCCGCTGCCGCGCGTGACCACGCGCGACGACATCGAGCGTTTGCCGCTGCCGCTACGCACGCTGATCCTGCGCGGCAATCCGCAGTACGGGATGGATCGCGCGCGGCTGCAATGGGCGCTGCGCACCTACCACGCCAACATCGCGCACATCGATCGCGAGGTAGGCGGAATTCTGGAGGCGCTCGCCGAGACCGGCCAGGCCGGCAACACGATCGTGGTGTTTTCAACTGACCACGGCGATCAGCTACTCGAACATGGCCTGATGGGGAAGAACTGTTTCTTCGAAGCGTCTGTACGGTTACCGTTCCTGATGCGGATGCCGGGACGGATCCGTCCCGGGCGGCGCGATGAGTTCGTGGAGACGGTGGATCTGGTCCCCACACTGTTCGATCTTTGCGGTATCGCCGAGCCGGCACGGGTACAGGGCCGCAGTTTCGCGCCGCTGCTGCGCGGAGAAGCTTACGAGGCTCGCGACGCGGTTTTCTCGGAGAACATCATTCCTGAGGTGATCACGGGCGGAGCGCTCGATTTCCGTTTCGCGAAGGGCCAGGGCATCAAGGGCGTGCGGCATCCGGATGCGAAGATGGTCCGCACGCGGCGTTGGAAGCTGGTGCAGTATGCGGGTGGCGAGGGCGAATTGTACGATCTCGACAACGATCCCGATGAGTGGAATAATCTTTTCACAAGCCCCGGCCACCGTGCAGTGGCCGCCGAACTGAAGGACCGCATCTTGCGGTGGCTGATGACGGCGGACGAGGTGGATCAGATTGCTCCTGCGTGGGAGCTGCAATAAGACAAGGGGGAGCACAATGGAACGCGGTGCCGAAGCTGATTGACGGGAGATACGAGCGCATCCTTATTACGGTGTCGGACGATTCGATGGCGGGCGACGGGTCCGGCGACGGCGAAGTGGTTTGGAGGAACGAAAAAGATATAGGCGAAGTAGCCCGGCGATTGGGCCTGAAAGAAGATATCTTTTGACCTAGCAGGTCCGGGTGAACATGGCGAACGTGACGTAGGGGCCCTCGGGCAACAGTGGGCATGGCCGACTACATCTCGCGGAACGCTGTTCCGTTGTGAGGCGGCGGCCCTGGGGCCGCTACACTGGAATTTATGCCGTTTGCCTCGATTCCGGAAGCGATCGAACAATTTCGCGCCGGGCGCATGGTTGTGGTGGTGGACGATGAGGATCGCGAAAACGAAGGCGACCTCACCGTAGCCGCCGAAATGATCACGCCGGAGTTGATCAACTTCATGGCCGTGCACGGGCGCGGACTGATCTGCCTGGCGTTGAGCGCGGATCGGTGCGACGAACTGCAATTGCCTCTGATGTCGCCGAGCAACACGTCGACGTTCGGGACGGCCTTTTGCGAGGCGATCGACGCGCGGCACGGCGTGACGACGGGAATCTCGGCGGCGGACCGGTCTCTCACCATCCGGCTGGCGATGG
This sequence comes from Bryobacteraceae bacterium, assembly GCA_041394885.1. Classification (GTDB taxonomy): domain Bacteria; phylum Acidobacteriota; class Terriglobia; order Bryobacterales; family Bryobacteraceae; genus DSOI01. The sequence continues at coordinate 56,284 of JAWKHI010000037.1, forward strand.
AAGCGTCCACCAAACCGCACGATCTGGCGCGTCCCGGCCACGTCTTTCCGCTGCGCGCGCGCGAGGGCGGCGTGCTCGTCCGCGCGGGACAGACCGAGGCGGCGGTGGATCTGGCGCGGCTGGCCGGGCTCGGGCCCGGCGGCGTGATCTGCGAAATCATGAACGACGACGGCACGATGTCGCGCGTGCCGCAACTCGAGCAATTCTGCGCCCGGCATGGCTTGCTGATGATCTCGGTGGCGGAACTGATCCGCTACCGGATGCGAACCGAGCGCGTGGTGCAGCGGATGGGCGAGGGGTGCCTGCACACCGAATTCGGCGACTTCCAGACCATCGCGTATGGAACGACGGTGGACGGCGAACGGCACATTGCGATCGTACGAGGCGAGATCGCGGGGCGGGAAGACGTGCTGGTGCGGATGCATTCGCACTGCGCGTACGGGGACATTTTCGGATCCACCGAATGCGAGTGCGGGCGGACGCTGCGGGCGGCGCTGGGGCGGATTGCGGAGGAGGGATCGGGGGCGCTGGTGTATCTGCACCAGACCGGGTTGGGGCTCTCGCTGAACAACGGGCGGCTGGTTTCGCACTCGCGGGAGTTCATGCATTACACGAGTCCGGAGGGGCAGCGGCAGTTGCAGCATGAGGTGGGGATTGGGGCGCAGATCCTGGCGGATTTGGGGCTGCACCGGATCCGGCTGCTGACCAACCATCCGCGGAAGATCGTGGCGCTGGAGGGGTATGGGATCGAGATTGGGGATCAGGTCCCGGTGGGGTGAGTTGCGGACGTGGGGGCGCGGGCTGAACCTCGCCCCACTCCGGTATGCGTTGAAGCGTCAGCGCAGGCTGCTGGTGCGAACCTCTTGCGAAACGGCCAGGGCCATCGATGCCCAAGCCGTACCAGCCACCGAAATCCACTGATCGTGGCCGTAGGGGAATCCGCTCTCGAAGTAGGGCTGCAGCCAGATCGACCGCGTCTTGACGTGCCAGGATCCATCCGGCGCCTGGTTGCGCAATAGGTACGCCACGCCACTCTTGTACACACGATCGTTCGGCGCCGCGCCAGCCAGGTGTAGCGCGTAGAGGGCCTCGCCAGTGGCATAGGCGTCGGCGCCCATATGCGGCAGCTGGCTCCATCCCCCGTCGGGCCGCTGTTCGGCCTCGAGAGCCTTGGCGGCCCGCGCGATCGCCGCTTTGCCGGCTTTCGCCCAGACGAGGCCCATCACTTGAAAAGCCCGGTCCTGCGTGGTGGCAGGGTGCGACGCGGCCAGCCACGCGGAGGCTCGCCGTACGGCTCTTTGCGAGTCTTGCTTGCCGGCGGCCGGAGCGTAGGTCTGGATTGCGTAGATCGACAGCGCGGCGGCAAGCTGCTCACCGGTGTTCATCGGCGGGCGCCTGCCTTGCGGCGACTGCCAATTGCCCTCCGCCGTCTGCGTCGACTGGATGTAGCGGACCACGGCATCGGTAAACTCGCTCGATGGCGCCCGATTCAAGCCGTGGTCGAAAAGCTCCCAAGCCATGCTGCTGGGGCTAGCTGCCCCGAGATCGAGAATACGGTCAGGGGTGACACCGCGCATCGTTTCCGACAGTTGCGCGATTGACTTGGGCGCCTGCAATCCGCGATCGCGCGCGATCGCCGCCGCGGCCGAGGGCAGATCCTGCGCATGGCAGGAGTTGCAGCCGCCGATACGGATGAAGTTATGGCTCTGCTTTTCAAGCAGGGTCATCGCCTTGGCGACGGCTTCCGGAATGGACCGCGGTGTGTTGTTTGCGGCCGCGGGAACGCCCCCGGCTTTCCGGACTGCCGCGGAAGCTCCCAGCAGCCGCGCGATTTCCGTATCGCCGCGCTTGGCGGCCAGCGAACGCGCGGTCTCGCCGTCGGCCTGGAGCGCGGGGTCGGCGCCTTTATCCAGTAGCCGTTTCACCGCACCCACGGGCATCGCATCGGAGGCTGCCGCATACATGAGCGCTGTATAACCGCGTTCGCCTGTGGCATTGACGGAAGCACCTGCTTCGAGCAGCAGCCGGACGGATTCTTCCTCGCCCGAGGTGGCCGCCGCCATCAACGCGGTTTCGTGTTTCTTTGTGGCGAGGCTGGCGTCGGCTCCGTTTTCCAGCAATAGCCGCACCGCGCGAGGAGAACCGCTGGCGGCCGCGCCCATCAACGCCGTGGCGCCGTTGCCACTCCGCGCGTTCACCTTGGCCTTCTTATCGAGAAGCATCCCGATGCCCTCCACATTGCCACGAGCGGCGGCCGCCATAAGCGGTGTTGCGCCGCCAGCGGTGCGGCTGTCAGGATCGGCGCCGTGGTCGAGCAACAGCCGCATGACACGATTGCCGTCGCCGATCGAAGCCGCCTGATAGAGTGGAGTGCGCCCTTCGGCTTGCTTGCCATCGACGGCCACGCCCCGCGCCAGAAGCAGCCGGACCTTGGCTTCGTCATGGACGGCCCAGTGCAGGGGCGTCGACTTCCGGCGGTTCTTCGCGTCACCCACGGCGCCCTTGTCGAGCAGCAGTTCCATCATGCCGGCCGAGGCGAACGCCGCTGCGTGGTGGAGGAGGGTTGACCCCGCATTGTCGTGAGCGTTGGCGAGTTCCGGGTGGGCCGAAAGAGTCCGCCGCACTGTCTGGATATCGTCGCCGCGAACCGCGCTGATTAACGCCTGCACCGCCGGATCCAGCGGCTTCGGGGGAGCTTCTTCTTTCACTTCGAGGCGCCAGTCGGCCCCTTGATCGATCCAGGCCCGCAAAATCGCGATCTCGTCATTCGCGAGAGCGCCGGTGGGCGGCATCTGCATCCCTCCGTCGCCGTTAACCAGACGCTTGATGAGTTTACTGTCGGCGCTCTTACCGGCGAGGATCACGGGGCCGTAGTCGCCCCCACGCATGGCGTTCTGGCGCCGGTCCAGCCGCAAGCCCGCCTGCTGTGCCTCGTCGCCGTGGCAGGAATGGCACTTTTGAACGAGAATCGGCTCCACGTCGCGGATGAAATCGACTTTGGTTGGAGCCGGCGGAGGCATGACCGTCTGAGCGGCGAGTGGCCAGGCTATCGTAAGAAACCGAAGGGTTCCGTGCATGTTTGATCTCCTCAGTCTGCACTGCGCGTTTCGCCGTGGAAACCGGCCAAAGAAGTCGCCTCCATCCTGATTTCCGCCAAGGTGGATTCCCTCTCGTGCAAGCAGTCCTTGAAAGCACGCGCTCACTGAAGGTATTGGAATTGTGTGCCGGAGTCAAGGCATATGTCCTCCCCATGTCCTCCCCATGTCCGCCCCACCGAGGGTCGCTCCTCGGTGTTACGAGGACGTGCAGAAACAGTTCGCCGGGCTGCGGTGGTCTCCACAAGCCCGGCGAGTCAATTACGCGTTACGGTGCGCTAGTTGATCGGCTGCACCGCGCACGAGGTGAACAGCCGCGGAGACCCCGCGACTTCGGAGACCCACGTGATGCCCCAATCCGTGGACGTAGTACTTCTCCATCCCGAACTTCGCGACGTATTCCTTGGCGATCCTGTTCAGCGAATCCTCGCCGCCGCCGGTGAGCTTCATGCCGGGCTTCGCCGCCGCCAGCGCTGCCTTCTGTGCGCCCAGCACCACTTCGTAAACCTCCCGCCTGCGATTGGCCGCGTAGTGCAGGATCACCGAGTTCGGGCCCGACGCCACAATGGGCGGATAGGCATGGCGCTCACACCCGCGCTCGAAATAGAGGGCGCTCATCGTGGCCGCGATCTGATACTCGTAGAGCCCTTGCCGCACCCGCCGCCATGCCGCCTTGTGGGCCGCCACCGTGGCATCCACCGACTGCTGAATCAGTTCGATCTCACGCGCGGACTTGATCGCCCGCAGCCGCGCCAGCTTCGGCGCCTGACCCTGCATGGCCTGGTCGCCCAGCGCTTCGGCAATCGGCGGCGCCGCCGGGTTCAGCGTGTGAAACTCCGCCCCGGCCACCGCCAGCTTCTTCACGTACGCCGCGAACGCCGTGGCCGGTTCCACTTTGTCAAAGCCAGCAATCTTGCCTGCTTCCGCATCGCCGGCCGCCAGCTTTCGTCCCGTGTACCGCTCGCGGACCTCGTTTCGCGGCGGCAGAAACAACACGTCTTCGCCGTGCCCGGCGATCATCAAAGCACCCGGCTCACGCCATCCTGTGAGATAGACAAAATCGGGATCCTGCAGGAAACCGTTCCGCAGATCGCCCTTTTCCGCTTCCACCGCGCCGGCCATCACCGCCACCGCGCCCGGCGGCAGCAATTCGCGCAGGGCCTCGCGCCGGGCACGATAGTCGGCGGTAGTGAGCCCGCCTCCCGCCGGCAGCACGGGCACGGCGGCGAGGGCAATCAGCAGAGCAAAAACACGGACACCCATTCTCCCTTACTCTAACGCGGCCGGAATGCCCGGACCGCAATCCTCTCTGGCGGCCGCACCCGGCGCCTCGGGGAACATTGTGCCGCTTCTTTAGCCTGCGCTCGGGTTCGTTCGGTCGGATTCTCGCCGTGTTTGGTAGCAATTTTTGACTCCTTCTTCCGGTCAAGCGTTAGGATCCGGCTGCTTCCCCGGCGTGTCTTCTTGCCGCGTCTCGGGCGCAAGCGACGCAGGCGATGCCCCCGGCTGTGGGGATGATTCCACGGCCTTCGGTTCGTTTTGCAAAATCGAATTCTCCCCCGAGTTTCCGTTTGTCTCGTTATCGTTTGCGATAGCAGAAGCCTGCGGACCAACGGAGGTATGCTGATTTTCGACGCCGGGTTCGTGCGCCTGCGCCTCGACCGCCTCGCGTTCCATCCGCAGAGACTGCAGGAGCAGCAATTGTTCGAGTGCGCGGTCATGAGCGCGGGTAAGGCGGACCTCCTGGCGGTTGACGTGGGCGAGCGACTTGGATTCGTCCGTCAGGGTGCGGAACGCGAGGGCATAGCGGAGCTCGGGAGTGACCCCTTCGAACTTCGCATCGACCTTCTCAGATTGGGTGCATATTTCGGCCTCGAAGAGGGACCCCTCGATGCACCAACTCCGGTGCAGCTTCCACTTGGCAGCGACCATTTCCTCGACCAGCAGGAACTCGGCGTCATCGGCGGGTTGGAAAATGGCGATGAAAGAGTCCACGAGGAGGGCGAGGGATTCCGGGTCCTCGCCGGGTGCAAGGACGGCCTTGGCCGTGAGGCCGTGGGTGTAGGCGTTCATCGCGATCTTCTTCTTACCCTCTGGGGTGGAAGGGCCGTTAGACTTGCTTCCATTGGCCCAGGCGGCCTTCATGCGTGCGAGGGAGTAGCGTTGTTTCGACATTGTTGCCTCCTTTGAAAGGTATGGGTGTGGCGCGGGGGGCGGACAAAATCGGGATTCGTAAGTAGTTTTACGGTGAATGAGTTCTGTGACTTTCAATGCGAGTAAACTCGTCTCCCTCGATGGGAGGGCGAGTTGGCGTCGGCGAATGCCGTCGATAGAATGCTGCCTTTAGACATGGGCTCCGGTGGATAGGGCCGAAGAGAGCCGCGAGAAACCGACTCCGTTGGAGGCTATTGGGGATGTCGGCTTCAACATTTTCCTCTAAAGGAACACTTTTCTATTGACATGTCGCCAGAGCAAAGGTTAGTATCTGGCTAATCCGATGAAGCAGTTTATTTCCATCGTAAAGAAGACCGTTTCAGCTTCGTTTCTCTTCGGTTTCCCGCTATGTGGTCAGCTTCCTGTCCCCCCGGGGGGGGGGCGCACCTAGTGTATTGGAAGAGTATCGAATTCCAAGTGGCTTGAGGAGTGCCTACCTTCGCCATGGGGCGAATTTGGGCAAGGCCGACGCTAACCGTATTGTAGTAACAGGAACGTTCCAGGACTCCACGGGGCCTCGGCCGCTTCAAGTGAACTGGCAGGTTCCCGGCCAGATTCGGATCGAAGAGGGCGGACCGAGGGCTCGAATAATCGCATTCGACGGGCAGGCTGTGTTTCATTCCAAAGGCGCCGTTGGGGATGAAGAGCGTTCTTTGGTTGAGACCCTGGGGCAGGATCTGCCCGAGAACATCTTTCAAGACGCAGCCTCGGGATATGCGTTACGGTTCATTTTCGGGCACGTCCGTCAGGATCAGGGACCAGTCCTGCTTCTGTATCAACTGATCGCGCCGGAAACAGTTCGAAAGCCATCGAGCACTTCCGCCCGGTTCCTCGGGTTCGACCACTCCACGCAACTCCTCAATGTAGTAACCTACAAATCGCGCCGCGGCAATCGCGACGTAGCGGTGGAATCGAGATTCGATCAGTGGGCAGACCGGCAGGGCCGGAAGTTTCCAGGGCTGATCCGGCGCAGAGAGGATGGGAAGGAGGTTTTCTCCTTTATCGTGACCGAGAGTGTAGCGGGGGGACGCCTTCCGGATACGGCGTTCCGGCAATAGCGAGGGATCTATGAAGTGCACCATTGCGACTCTTATTATTAGCACTCTCGCGTCTTCCGTTGCGGCGGTGGGAGCGGTGCGCCGAGACGCCCCGGAGACGGGCGACCGGCCGGGACATCCGTTTACGCTCTCAAACGTGGACTCCATCGACAATGTAACCGGAAACGTAGCGCTCCGCATACCGATCGCGTCGCTGCCCTCGGGCCACGGCGGCATGTCTCTCGGCGTCGACTTGCTCTACAATTCCGCCCAAGTGAGCCGCTCTGTTACTAACACGCTGTACCCGCTGACGCAAGATCTCATTCACAAACTCGAACCCCCTTTCGGTGGCAATACTTGGAGGTACGGAGGGTTCACATTCGGATACGAACAAGAGACTCGGTCTACTGCCCCCCTCGACTGCCAATCTCCCGAAGCCGACAAGAAGTTTCGCCTCTGGATCAATCTACCGGACGGGAGCCGCCGACTAGCGCGGCTCTACCCACGTCCAGGCAAGGAGATGACGGACAATAATGGCGACGGCTTCTATTCGTACACCGTCTGGGGACAGGACCTCGGCTGCTCGCCGGACAACTATACGGCAGGGCCCATGGTCTACTACACAACGGATTCCAGCAATATCCGAATCGAGTTTCGGGCGAACGGATGCAGTCCGGGCGGCTATCCGCCGTCTTCGTTCGATTGGATGATCTACTTGCCGGACGGAACGCGAGCGGGCGGCTGTGGCGGCGGGGCGTCGGAAATCGGATCCGCAACGGCAGTCTACGACCGAAACGGAAACAGAGTCACGATCAGTGGGACACTTGCCGTAGGCGGATACAGCATTGTCAACATCGAAGACGGCGACTCGCGTGAAATCAACATTGGCTATCACGTCAATACCAGCGGCCAGATCCACGATGAAATCGAGTGGACGACCTCCGACGTCAATACCAATGGCTTTACAGCGAAAGTAGCGATCGTACATTACGCGCCGATTCAACAGCCAACGGGCGTCATCCACTACTGTACAGCGGGCGGCAACACGTGCGAATTGTGCTCCGCGGGTAGCCAAGGGTGCGGCCAGAACGGGAGCTACTCTCTCGCGTTCGTCCCAGTGTCTCAGGTCCAATTGCCCGTAACGACGTCCACGACTACGTTCGACTTCGATTATTCCTGCCCGCCGACGGCGACTCCCTGCTGGAAGGAACTTCGGTCGGCCACGATGAAGACTGGAGGAGCCTTCAAGTACAAGACGAAGTACAAATACCAGTACGAAGGCGTGAACTCCACGAGAGGAGCGGGCGACCCCGAGCTCAACAACCTTGTTGACAACCCCATTGTGGAGAAGATGTTCTGCTTTCTCGAGACCTGCACCGAGGCCGGCACGGACCCGGTGTCGGAAAAGTGGACCTTCGCGCGGACTGGCACAACCAGCACGGTGAGCGGCCCCGATGGGACCATATCCCACCATTTCTACGATCCGAGGATCGTTTCGGATTGGAGACACGGCTTGGAATGGAAGACGATTCTGCCAGACAACTCGGCTGTCTACCGAAAATGGGCACAGAACGCGCACGTGAACCCAGCCGCCTCCGATCCGGGTAATCCCTACATCGCAAGGGAAGTTCGCACGCTCCCTCAGACGAGCACTCTGTGCACGGCGGCTGATTTCGTGGTAGATCAGAATGGCAACTTCCTTCAGAAGAACGAGACTGACTTCTACACCGGAGCCTGCGAGAGTCTGGTAACTTCCGGCGCCACGCTGGGGTACCTGCGATCCACAGTAAGCCAGTATCATGCGAGCACGCCCGCGGCGGTGGCGGGTGGGACGACCGACGATGCGGACGCGTACTGGCACCCACGAAACGACTCTGGCTGGTCACCGTTGAACGCCGAAAGGACTGTCCGGGCTGTCAGCAGAGAAGAGGTTCGCTCCGGTGGACCGGAGGGAGCGGTAAAGGCGGCTTCTCAGTTCTCCTACGACAACGCCGTGACCACGGCCAACCTGACCACGGAGTACAAATGGAACGACGCATTCGCCCTCACCACTCCACTGACCGCGGCAAACGCGATCTCAGTGGGGCGTACGTATAACTCCTACGGCGAGCTCCAATCGGAGACCGATCCTAACGGAAACACGATTACGACCTTCTATGGTTATATGTATCCATCGCAGCGGAGTCTCGCATCATTGCGCCAGTTTACCTTCGACCATACCTTCCAAACAGGACTCTTGAGGTCCGTCACCAACGACAACGGTCTCGCCGTTTCGTATCAATACGATCCACTGCAGCGGATACGAACGAAGACGGAACAGTTCGACGGCGCCGACCAACGAAAGACAGAGTACATTTACAACGACGTGGTGGTTGCGAGCGCAGGCAAATCATCGGTCACGACCAAGAGAGATCGTGACACGGCGAGCGACCAAGCTTTGTACGACATCGTGACTCACGATGTGCGAGGGCGCGTACTCAACACGGAACGATACTCTCTCACAACGGTCCAGAACGTAAAGACCGAACGGCGATACCGGTGGAGCGGCGGAAGCCATTACGTTCTGGAGTCGAACCCGTACACTGTAACCCCTGACGGGTGGACCGTATCCGTGAGCGACGCTCTCGGGCGTTCGGTGGCGCGATACCGGTATGGTGCGGACCTCCCGGTTCCTTGGGGCACCAACAGTACGGTGCTGGCGGGGTCATCGAGCGCCTACACCAATAACACGCAGACGGTGACCAGCGAAACGGGGACCACGAAGTATATTGTTTACGACGCACTTGGACGAATCTCGGAAGTCACCGAGGCCGGGGACGGGGCGGGCCGCGCGCGGTACTTCTACGACATCCTCGATAACCTGACGAAAGTCGAACACGGAACAGCGCCGCTCACCGAGAGTCAGCCCTGCGCGACGAGCCCTAATCCGCTAACGCGAACCTTCGTGTATTCCTCGCTTTCGCGCCTCAGCTCCGCCTGCAGTCCTGAAAGCGGGACAACGCAATACACATATGACCAAGCCGGTAACCTTCTTACCCGAGTTGACGCAAGAAACATAGTCACCTGCCACGGAACGTTGTCTGGGTCCGTATGTAACACCGGTGGCTATGACGGACTCAATCGCCTGCTAAAAACGACCTACAGCGACGCCACGCCTGGCGTATCTTATATTTACGATTCGGCGACCAACGGCAAGGGACACCTCTATTCGGCCGTGCTCACCGGCACGGCCAATGGCACGACCTACAACGAATACGACAAATTCGGGCGCGCCAAGAAGATCACGCAGGGGCTCGGGGGAACTTCCTATCAGTTTCAGTACACCTATAATCTCGCCGACACGCTCAAGACGCAGACCTATCCCCACTCAGGGCGGGTCATATCCTACGCCACTAATTCGGCTGGAGAGGTGACGGGTGTCACGGGCTTGAAGGGGGGTACAAGCACAACCTACGGATCGGAGATCACTTACTCCCCTCACGGGCTCGTGAATAAGCTTCGGTTCGGAACCAGTTCGGCCCGGTATGAGCAGACGTGCTTCACAGCGGGGCTGGCCGTCAGCAATGTCCGCGTTGCTGCCACGGCGCCCGGATGCGCGGCAGGTCCTTCCGGCAGCGAAGCGTTGTACCTGGCATACACGTACAACTCCGGTAGCATTACGGGGAACGTCGGGAGTCAAGCAATTCGACGCGGCGGGAACATCTGGACCCAGGCCTTCGACTACGACACACGCGACCGCGTCACTAAAATCACCGACAGTGGATTTTCTCAGAAGTTTGCTTACGACACTCAGGGCAATATGGCGTTGGCGGACAACGAAACGACGCTTGCGCCCGCCGGGGATCTATTCTATCCGCACGTGGCCAACTCGTCGGCGGATGTGCACGCGCTTTTTCCGCGAAACCGGTGGAACGGCGGAGCCTATGACGCAGCGGGAAACCAGACGGGAATCAACAGCGGGTCTTTTACGTTCGCCTTCGATGCCGAGAATAGGATCAAGTCGGCGACAGCGCCGGGAATGCCAGCGATTACCTACAGCTACGACGCGGAGGGAAGGCGGACATCGAAGACGGTCGGCTCAGCCACAACCACCTACGTCTATGACGGGCTCGGGCGGCTGGCGCTCGAGTTTGGCGCCCACAGCCTGACGGCTGGCACGCATTTCCTGGCGGGAGACGCGTTAGGAAGCACGCGTCTGATGATGAGCGTGTCGGCGGCCGAGGAACGGTGTTTCGACTACACGCCTTTCGGAACACAGGTTGGATCGGGGTTTTCGCGTGGCTTGCCTTGCTTTGGTTCAGTGAACTATCCGGGGAACCCGGATGTGGTGAGCACGAAGTTTACCGGCAAGGAGAGGGACTCGGAGACGGGGTTGGATTACTTCGGGCTTCGCTATATGTCCAGCGCAGGGAAGGTTCACCAGCCCTGGAGCAAGCCACTGATCGACCAGCAGCGTGAAGACCCGCAGAGTTGGAATCTCTATGGTTACGTCCGTAATAACTCCGGGCTGCGTTTCACTGACCCCACTGGGGCAGGCTTGCGTCGTCCGGTCAAATGGGAGTGAGTATGGACGGGGACGATAGTGGCGGCCAATCCTGTGCGGACGTCAGGAAAGAGAACAAGAACCTGAAACCAAGCGCAACGGTCACCGGCGATCCTGCAATGTTGCGAGCGCGCTAGCGCTCAACACATTTTTCGCCCTGGACAACGCGGCCAACAACTATTTGCCTCTGACTGATGCGATGGGGGTACAACCCCTGTACATGCAGAACACGCCCACCAACGAGGGGGCGACGGGTAACCTGGCGTCCGCTGCGGTATTCGTCGGCACAGCGGTGAATCCGCGGGGTCTGTTGTTGAATAATGCGCGAACGGGGCTGCTTCAGTCTGCGCAGAACCCGAAACTGCGGAACATAATCGGCAATCTCTACCGGCCTGGTGCTACGGTCGGCTCCGAAGCACCGCCGATGCGATCCGGTCGGAATTGGCGAACGGTGTTTTGCTCAGTCCGAAAGGGCATTTTCTCAAGGGCGTCGAGAGCCGGACTGCCCTTCAACGCCTCTACCGATCCGTCACTTGAGCTGGACCGACAGATCGTTAAAGAACTGCTGATCGATCTGCAAAGCGCGTTGTCAGGGAGGTAACGGTCATGCCAAACAAAGCCGTGTTGGTTCCAAGAGGCCCGGACCTGGTGAGAGTCCTCCTGGACAGGATTCCGGAGTTCAGAAGCCATCTCGATGAGGCGGATCTTGACCTGCCCTACATAGTATTTGGGTTCTTCGCCGAATATCTGATTGGTCTTCCGGTCGGTGATCCTACCCTCGATTGCGCAGTCGGTTTTCTGAACGAACTGGCCGAGAGTGGCGACCCGGACCTCGAAAACCTCGTTCAAGTAGCGGTCTTTGAATCGCTTGCGGGCGACGAGCGGTCCGCACGGGTGAAGCACCGACTGCGCGACAAGGCAACCAAGCTCTTTCTCGCAGCGGAGAACATGCCGGGGACGATGTGATGCCAATCCGGGTTCTGGCGATCACGATTCTCTGGAGTTTCGTGCCTCAGTTGCTGGAGGCGAGAAGCAGCGGCTGGCATCCTGAGTTGCTGGACTGCGGGTACGATTGCCCGGCCGGCCGGAGTCTACGGTTACGACCGGCGCTCGCGACTGAATCTTTGCGCCCGGCGGACGATCTCCTTCCATCGAGTCCCGTTTGCTGCGGGCACTCCTTCGTTGCAGGGTTAGTTCGGTTCACCGGCAAAGAACGCGATGCCGAGACAGGCCTCGATTATTTTGGGGCGCGGTACTTCTCGGGAGCCCAGGGAAGATTCACGAGCCCCGACCGTCCTCTTGCTGATCAAAGCGCTAGAGACCCTCAGAGCTGGAACCTCTACAGCTACGTCCGAAACAATCCACTCCGTTTCACCGACCCGACTGGAATGAAATGCGTGAACGGGGTTCACGATGAGACTGGTGACGCGTGTTATGAGGCGACAGGAACCGGAAGCCGCGACAACGCGAGTCCTGGTGGAATGCTTCGCGGATTCTTAAAGAACGTTGCCAATCTTTTCATTGGCGCTTACAACGCCACCGGCGACGTCGCGGAGCAGGTTGACGGCATTCCGAATGGCCAAGTCACCTATCACACGTTCTCGCCGTTTGAGTATAAGAGCACGGCTGAGGATCGCGGAGCGGTGATCGCTGGAGCCGTTACTTTGCTGGGCACGGGTCTTGAGCGACTGGGTCTCAAAGCTGGCGAGATTGCATTTTCTGGCCGGGCTGTGGCCGCCGCAGCCAAGGAACTCCAGGCCGGTTCAACGGCGGTCCGAGTTGCGACTAAGGCCGAAGCAGAGGAGTTGTTCCTTCGCTTGTATCAGGGTGCAGGTTATCGAAACAGTACGGGGATGACTGCTACCGAAGCAAAGGGCTTTTTCGGTAGCAAGTCCGGCACGTATCATTGGGATACCGCAGCCGGTCACGGGCCGATGAACCCTCACGGGACCGGGCCCCACCTTCAGATCCATACGTTCGAAGGACCGATTGTTCGCATTCACTACGGCCCGCAGAACTAGGGACCCATGCCATTCGATCAAAGAACGTTGAACGCGTTTGAAATGACGAGCCGCGAGGCCGCCTGCGAAGTGCCTGCCACGAGGGCCGATCACCGGGCGTTTGTGGCCGTTTATCCGCCGCTAGTCGATAAAGGCGTAACTCAGTGGCGAGTTCGACGCTTCGAACTGCCGATCAACTTGCTGGATCAACACTTCGGGGAGGAAGACCTGGTGAATTCACTCTTCTATAAGCTTGAGACTTTGGACGAGGTCGAAGGTCTTTTACGCGATTGGGGTGTCGATCCATCAAGGCTCGATGCCCCCTGGAAGTGCGAGTATCCTTTATGATCGCTGCTCAGGTGAGTGACCACGTTGCGGAACCCGTGACAGTACACTCAAACACCATTCCCCGTTCAAGCGTGCCGTTCCGGCGTCGCCCTGAACGGGGGCCAGGGGGTACGACGGACATTTATGGGTACGGCGAGTTGGGGCGACAGTCGCAGGCTCGAATCCGCGACTACGATGCGGCGGGCCTTTATGCTGGCGCTGGCATTCGCGCCGTAACGGTGAAGTATACCGGCAAAGAACGGGACGCCGAGACCGGCCTCGATTACTTTGGGGCCCGGTATATGTCGAGTGCCCAGGGGAGGTTCACTAGTCCTGACCCGCTACTGAGCAGCGGCAGACCATGGGACCCGCAGAGCTGGAATCGGTATTCCTACGTCCTGAACAATCCGCTTCGCTACACCGATCCGTTGGGACTCTACGTCTGGGATGGCAGCTTGGGTGGCGACACTACGGACGACGAGGTCCGCAAGAACTACGCCAAGAAGCAGGCAAACCAAATCATTGGCCGCAGGAACGACATTCGCGGAGCCTTGGCCGCCGGAGCGAAGATTAACAACGCGGGCGTTCAATCGGCCATCGCGGCGTATGGCACTGAAGGCAAGGCAAACGGCGTTGCTGTTGCGATGGGCAAACTTCCCGGCACGACGGCGGCGCAAGTTGGACCCGGCAGTCCGCCAATCCTTGCGAGCGCTGATGGTCAGTCTGTGACCGCGAACATGATCGTGACCTTTGACTTCAGCAAGGCCAGTGGTGCCAACGATCTGGTCGTCAACGCAGCGCACGAGGGTCAACATATGCTTGACCGACAGACCTTCGTCGGGTCGACGCTGACCGATCCAAATGCATTTGGTGGCCCGCTCAATCTCACGAAGTACCAGACCGAAGTCAACGCTTATACAACTGGAGCAGCGGCTTTCGAGGCGTTGAATCCAAACGCAGGATATGCGGTCGGTGGACAGCTGCTCTGGAATCCTGGATGGGCCGCTGTTGACCGGCAGGCTCTTGACAAGATGCTCGCGAATCCAAAGGGGAACTACGGGGTAACGCCGAAGAACCCTGGTTCGCTTCTTTACCCAAAGTGAGGTCTTGCATGAGAACAGTCCTCCCCTGGGTCGGGTTGCTCTTGACCGCGTGCGCTCTGCCCGTTCTCGCGGAGTCCGAGCAGCCCATGTTGGTTGAAGCGGTGGCACCGGTTTACCCGCTGGTTGCCGTCTACTCAGGGACCGCCGGCGAAGTGCACGTTCGGGTGAGCATCGACAAGACGGGCTCAGTCACCACGTCCAAGCTCGTTCAAGGGCATCGCCTTCTTGCCGCTGCGGCAGAGGAAGCCTCACGGAAATGGCGTTTCACAACCGGAGGAGATCGTGAAGCAACGATCGTCTTCGCGTTCCGCATCCTGCCGAAGGGAACACCCGAGCCGGAACTCGCAACCCGATTCCGCGCGCCGCTTCAGATCGAGGTCCGGCGCGTGATTCCGGAGGCAAGCACAAACAGTGATCCTGCGGCAGATCCTCCACGCCGGAAGTCGAAGTGAAAGGTTATACGGAGTAACCATGCCGAATCAACAAGTTCGCGGGAATGGGCGTGAAATGCCCTCTAGCATTTTCAACAGGTTACCGGCGCGTATAACCATCGCAAGCGATGCGAAGCGCCGGAAACGGCGCAAGCCACACGCGATCAACAGGTTACCGTCCGGTAACGTCGTACAACCGAAAGTTCCCGGAAGCCGCTTTCAGCGGCTGAAAAAAGGGGGAGACACGTCACCCCGAACGGGTTGCTGCAAGCGGGAACCTTTCTCGGGGTGAGAGCGTCTTCCGATCAACTCGTTTTGCGCGGCGGCAAAAACGGGTGTAGTGTTTTCGGTAGGAGCTCTCCGAAGTGGCGGCAACATCCAGGAACGGGACGGCGGCGCGGACGCGGTCAGTATGTGAAAGGAACAGGAGAAGCGAAATGCACTCAGTACGGATCGGGATGGCGCTGGCCGCAGTGGTATCATGCTACGCACAGACGCCAGCGAAGGAATACGTTTACCTGGGCGGCCGGCTCCTGGCCATCGAGTCGACGGCGCCGACAGTTCCAGCCGGGACGCCACCACAGACGGGAACCGTCAACTTCCCGTCCTCTGCGGCGGTGAACCAGGCCGCCACAATAACCGCCACCTTCACCGCCGGAGCGAGTTCGATCGACCAAGCCGTCATCATCTTCAATGAGGATGTGTGGGGATGGCGCGGTTGCTACGTCGGCTATAATCCGTCCGCCGGCTTCTTTCTGGCTTCCGACGAGTTCAACCCCATGGTTCCGCCTTACGCGCCTTACTGGTTAGGTCCGTCGCTGCCACAGTCCAATAGCTTTTGTACTTTGAACGCCGGCAGCAGCGCCAACCCAACCGGCCCTATCGGACCCGGTCAATCGGTAACCGTCACGTTCAACATCACGTTCAAGAGCGCTCTTGCGGGAACATCGGGAGTATTCGCCGCGGTGGCTGACACCGCCGGCGGGTCCAGTGGTTTCATCAGTAAGGGCACGATCACGGCGACTCCCGCCGGTAACGCCGCATTCGTAAGCTCGGTCACCCCGAACAGCGCATCCGGTTCCGGCGCGGCTTTTGTACTTTCGTCCACGGACGTGGACACCGATCGCAATGTTGCCTGGACACTGCTGAATATCGTTGCTCCGAATTCCACTAACTGCGCTCTTATGTTCATCTCTTTCACCAAGGGCTTCTACGTCTCCAATGATGCCTACAACGGATGGAACGGGATCCAGTCGCAAAACAACTCCCGTTGTACGTTGGTGGTTAGCGGCACACAGGAAGAGAGTCAGGCGACTCTGGGCAACGCGCTTTTGTCCGTGACCTTCAACACCACGTTTAGCACGGGCACATGGTCCGGACCACGGGAATTGTATGGCCAAGTGCAGGACCGCGGCGAAAACTTTCGCTATGGCTTTGTCGGTACTTTCAACATTCAATAGAGACTGGAGGATACTGCGATGACACTTACTGCCGATATTCTGGGTACGTTATCCGGTACACGGCCAGAGTCGCGGAGGCCCCGGCCGCTCGCGCTGGCGTGCGCGTGCATTGGCCTGATGTTCCCGCTACCTCTCCTCAGCCAAGCCACCGCTCCTGGCCGCGCGTCCGGGGCCGTTCGAGACGAAGCCGGCGCCCCAGTTGCCGGCGTCGAGGTCCTCCTGGTTCCAGCGGCTCGCCCCGGAAACGCGGCCCAGGTTCGCACAGCGGCGGTTCGCACGTCCCAGGACGGGCGATTCTCGGCCGATGATCTTCAGGATGGAACCTACAGTGTCTGCATGTACGTTCCCAGGAGCGATTATCTCAACTCCTGCCTTTGGAATCCTAATAACGCCAAGGTAACGGTCGAGGGCGGGCGGCCCGTGGACATCCCGCCCGTCACGCTGCGGAAAGGACATCGGACGCAGGTGCGGCTCACCGATCCGGCAGGGTATCTACGGCGCGTGGAGCCAGCGCGCGAGTCCGGCGCTCATGTCCTGATCGGGGTGTTCACGCCCGCACGCCAGTTCGTACCGGCAACGCTGGTGAGCGTAAGCCCAACGGAGAAGATCTACGAGGTGGTTCTACCGTTCGCGACAGCTCTCGCTATCACCGCAGCCAGCGATTACTACCAACTCGCCAACACAACCGGTGAGGCGCTGAACAAGGGGCACAATGCATCGGCGCCGGTGACCGTCGCCCGGGGAGCGCCGCAAACGATCGTGGATCTTCGGATCACCGGCCTGCACACGCGGTAGTGGTCCGGGACACCGCTCAGTCGCGCCATGTTAACGATCGCCACCGTGATTTCCCGCCCCGTACACCTCGCGGCCGTACCCGGCGCGTCGAGTGTTCGAGCAGCGGGAGAAGCGAGAGCAAGCCGCTGGCGGCGAAGCAGATGGCGTGTGCTCCAAGCCCCGGTGTAGGAACTCCACTCGGCCACGCATCCGGCGCAGTTCCCGAAGGACAAGCCAACGGTTAGCGGCAGCAACCCGGATGTTGCCACCGAGCTGTTTGCCGCGCTGGACGCCGAAGCCGAAGAGGACACAATGGAGGAGGAAGCGCTATGATCCCAGTACGGAGCCGCTGCACATCAGCGAAGGCGACTTGCCCAAAGATGTACGGTCCGTTCTCAAACGGGTTGAGACCGGGGGCGAGGTCATCGTCGAGCGGGACGCGCGCCCGGTAGCCGTCATCCGCCCGGCGGAACCCGTGCCCCGCAAGATCTCCGAATGCATCGCCCTGCTACCTGCCGACTCCACAGCAACTATCGATCCCGACTTCGCCAAAGATGTGGACGCGGCAATCGCCGCGCATAGGGAGCCGCTGGAGCCGCCCGCTTGGGACTGATGCTCGACTCGAGGGCGGCCGTCGCTGCCGAACGCCAGGGCAACAACGCCCGGCAACTACTCGAGTCGGTGGCGCTAGAAGGTGGTGACGGTGGCATCGCCGTTTCCGTCGTGACTGTGCTCGAGCTCGCCACGGCATCACCCGCGCCGATACGCCTGAGCGCCGCGAGCGAGGGCAACGCTTCCTGGACGAGTTGCTCATCGGCGTACCTATCCAGCCAGTGACCGTCCCGATTGCTCTCCGGCCGGACAGATCGACGGCCAGAGCCAGGCTAAGGGCGTGCGCATCCCGCTATCCGATCTGTTGATCGGCGCGAGCGCCCAGGAACTCGGCTATGGAGTCGGAACCGCCAACGTCCGGCACTTTCAACTGATCCCCGGCCTGAACGTAATCCGACTTTAGCCGCCCCTTCCTCTCCACTGCACTTTCCGCCTCGCTGTCGATGGTAAAGCTGTGCCGTTCGCAGTGGTCGCGCCCTTGACCGCTCCGGGCCGCGGCGAAAACTTCGACTCTCGGCACTTTCAACGTTCAAAGGAGACTGGAGGATACGCCGCTCCGTGCCAACATTGTTGAGACACTCCCCCCCGGCTGTATTTGCTGAGCGGGGCGAGTGCCGTGATGCTTCGTCTGCGTCATGGCTTCATGCGGGCTCGGGTCAGACACGCTCCATTGTGCACGCTCAAACAAACCCGTTGTACAGCATCTGCGAGATCGGCGTCTTCGCCCGCCCGCTCCCCGGCGAAGGCTGCCCCGGTGTTACGAGG
>JAWKHI010000038.1:0-71861 GCA_041394885.1 Bryobacteraceae bacterium
GACGGGGCTGTGCGAAGGCGTGTTCAACATGTTCTTCACGCTGGCTACAGGACGGGTGGTGGACGCGTTTTCGTTCGTGCCGGTGTTCATCGCCGCGGGACTGCTCCCTGCCCTGGCGGCATTGGCGCTGTTCGTGCTGGTACGGAAAGTGGAGCCGCTCGCGGAACGGATCGAGTGCTAAAATCTTAGCATGCGCGGCCTGACCGGGCTCCTCACGATGCTGCTCATATCGAGCGGGTGCGCACCAAGCGTGTGGCGTCTGAAAACGGATCCTGCCCCGGCGCTGCTGATCCAGCCAGGACGCGGAGCAGCGGGGCGGACCCTGGCCGAGGATCATTTCCGGGTTTATGGGGAATACGAGCGCGATGCGCAGGTGAACCTGCTTGCGGGAATGCGAGTGAAGGTGACAGCGCCGTTGCTTGCCCCCGGAGAGGATCTTCGCACGGACGCCAGAATTCCAACGCAGCCGGGGGCGATCGAGGTCCGCACGAACGTCACTGGCTATCAGACAGCCTATTACACGGTGCTCGAGGACGGACGTTGGCGGGAAGCAGGGACGCCAACGGCGGCTCGAATCGAGATTCCGCGGGGGCTGACTTCCGTGCGGCTGCTGTTCCAAAGGCGCCTGTCGCGCGATGACCGATCGATCGCGCTGATTGCCGCGACGTCGCCCGGCGGTTTGGATGAGGCCGGGGCGACACCGATTACGGTGGCACGGGGCGTGGCGGTATCGCCGGAGATCGCGATCGCCGTGAACGGCGCGGAGAGATGGGTTGCGCTGGGGGCGCGTGTGTCGTCCGTGCTGCCGAAACCGCCGCCACTCGAGACGCTCCAGATGCGGCGGCTATACAGGGGCAAGCCGACACCGGTGCAGTTCGAGCGTTCGTCGCGCGCAATCCTGGGAATGCCGCTCAACGGCGGGGATGAGTTGCTATGGACTCATTGAGGGCCCGGCACGATACCGGGGATGACGTAGGCGTAGAGCATGACGATGGCGGCGACAATCGCCGCTAACGCGATCGAGTGTTTGAGGACGGCGCGAAACAGGTCGCCTTCCTGACCTTCGATCCCGGTGGCGACGCAGCCGACGATGATGGACTGGGCGTCGATCATTTTGCCCATGACACCGCCGGCTGAATTGGCGGCAGCCATGAGGACAGGGCTGACGCCGACCTTGTTCGCAGTGATCACCTGAAGACTTCCGAACAGCGCGTTCGATCCCGCGTCTGTGCCAGTGAGCGCCACGCCGAGCCAGCCGATGAGGGTGCCGAAGAACGGGAACAACCAGCCGGTATGGCTGAGGGCCAGGCCCATGACGGCGTCCATCCCTGAGTATCGAGTGATGAATCCCAAACCGAGCATGGCCAAGATGGCGAGAAAGCTATAGCGCATCCGGACGCAGGTGCGGACGAAGACGGCGATGGTCCGGCGGAAGGAGAGACCGAGGAGAGGACCGGCCATGAGGCCGGCGAAGAACGTGGGGGTCCCGACCGCGGATAGCCATGCGATATCGAACAGCGCGGGCTCGGTGTGGGGCTCGGCAACGACTGGAGCCACGCGCTGGACGAGATTGTGGAGTCCTGGAACGGGGGTGCGCCAAGTGGGCGCATCGACGATTGCCTTGAACGACGGCAGCCCCCAGAGCACCACGAGCACGGCGAGGAGCAAGAACGGCGACCAAGCAACGATCACTTTTCTCGCGCCGAGCGCGGGAGCGGATCCGGGACGCCACCAGCGAAAGAAGAGCGCGAGCCACACGAGCGTGAGCATGCCGCCCATGATGTCGACGAGGGCGGCGTCGACGTAGTTGGACCAGAAAAACTGCACGCAGCCGAAGAAGCCTCCGCACGCGATGAGCCCGGGCCAGACTTCGAAGGTGCGCTTCCAATCGGTCTGGACGCGGATTAGCCAAAACGGGAGGATGAGCGCGGTGAAGGGGAGGATGCGCCCGACGGTGGCGCTGAGTTGCATCTCCGGAAGTCCGGTTACGGCGACGAGGGTACGGATGGGATTGCCCATACCGCCGAACGCCACCGGCGCGGTATTGGCGATCAGGCAGAGGACGGCGGCCTCAAAGGGCTTGAAACCGAGGCCTACCATCATCGCGCCGCAGATGGCCACGGGCGCGCCGCCGCCGCCAGCCCCTTCCAGTACAGCTCCGAAGGCGTAGGCGACGAGGAGGACCTGGAGCCGTTTGTCGTCGGTGATGTTGCCGATGGACGCCTTGATGGTTTCAAATTGCCCGCTTTCGACGGCCACTTCATAGACGAAGACGGCAGCGAGCAGCGTCCATATGATGCGCACGATGGCGTAGACGAAGCCATGGCCGACGGCGCCGGCGACCATCGGGGCGGGCATGCCGAACAGGAGCCACGCGAGGGCTAAGGCGATGGCGAAGGAAGCGACAGCCGCCTTCCAGGCCGCGACCTTTTGGACTGCGAGGAGATAGAAGAGCGAGACCACTGGAAGGGCCGCGGCGACCGTGGAGAGAAGGGGGTTTCCGAACGGATCGTAGTTCTGGGTCCAGACCGGCACCGGTCCAGGGTATCAGCTTCGCGGCGTGCGCGCGGGAGCGATGTCCCGTATCAGAGAGGCTCGAAGTGGGAGAACATATTCTGAAATTCGGGAACGTTGGAAGGGGTCTCGTACCAGCACAGCAACTCGAACTGCTTCCAGAGGTCGAGCACGACAGGGTTGCGATGAGCCGATTCGATGGCCTCTTTAGACATCCATTCGAAGACTTCGACGATGGTTCCATCGGCGGCGCACATGAGTAAGGGCTGCCGATCTGTGACCAAGCCTTCGGCGCGAAGGGGTGCGAGATGCCGGCTAGAGTTTCAGGGAGCGCAGCCGAAGTGCGTTCCCGATGACGGAGACCGAACTGAAGGTCATGGCGGCAGCAGCGATCATGGGGCTGAGCAAGATGCCGAAGAACGGATAAAGGAGCCCGGCGGCAACGGGCACGCCGAGCAGATTGTAGAAAAACGCGAAGAAGAGGTTTTGTTTGATGTTGCGCATCACGGACTGGCTGAGACGGCGGGCGCGGAGCAGCCCGTGGAGGTCGCCTTTTACGAGCGTGATGCCGGCGCTCTCGATGGCAACGTCGGCGCCGGTGCCCATGGCTATGCCGACGTGAGCGCGGGCGAGGGCGGGCGCGTCGTTGACGCCATCGCCGGCCATGGCCACGGTGCGGCCTTCGGCGATGAGCTTGGCGATCATGGAGTCCTTTTCCTGGGGAAGGACACCGGCGTGAACACGGTCAATCCCGGCGGCGCGGGCCACGGGCTCGGCGGTGGCGAGTTTGTCGCCGGTGAGCAGGACGAGCGAAAGGCCCTCCTCCTTCAAAGCACGGACGGTCTGAGCGGCATCGGGCTTGAGGCGATCTTCGAATTCGATTCTGGCGGCGGCTTTTCCGTCGACGGCGAGCCAAGTACCGGGTTCAGCCACGACGCCGAGAGCTTCCATGAGCTTTTCATTGCCCAGCGCCGCTGCATGGCCGTCCACCATGCCCGCGATGCCTTTACCCGGAAGGTAGGCGAAACGGCTGACGGGAGCGGGCGCGATCCCACGGTCGCGGGCAAAGGCCAGCATCGCGTCGGCCAGAGGATGTTCGCTCGACTGTTCCAGGCTGGCGGCGATGCGCACGAGATTGGCATCATCGGGCGAGAAGGCGGTGATCGAGGGTCTGCCGACGGTGAGCGTACCGGTCTTGTCGAAGACGAGGGTGTCGACCTTGCCGAGCGTTTCGAGTGCTTCAGCGCTGCGGATCAACACGCCCGATTGCGCGCCGCGGCCAGCGCCAACCATGATCGACATCGGCGTGGCGAGGCCGAGGGCGCACGGACAGGCGATCACCAGCACGGCGACGGCGTTGACGACGGCGTATACCAGGCGAGGCTCGGGACCGAATACATACCAGGCGAGGAAGGCCAGTGCGGCCACCGCGACGACGGCGGGCACGAAGTAAGACGCGACCGAATCCGCCAGCCGCTGGATAGGGGCGCGACTGCGCTGCGCTTCGTTCACCATCTTGACGATTCGCGCCAGGAGAGTGTCGCGACCCACGCGTTCGGCGCGCATCACGAAGCTGCCGTTCCCATTGAGGGTGCCGCCGGTCACGCGCGCGCCGATCCCCTTCTCAACCGGAAGCGGTTCGCCGGTGACCATCGACTCGTCGATGGAACTGTGGCCTTCCTCGATGGCCCCATCGACGGGCACGCGCTCGCCGGGGCGCACGCGGAGCCGGTCACCTTTGACGATGGCGTCGATTTGGACTTCCCGGTCGCCGCCATCTTCCACTTTTCGCGCCGTCTTTGGGGCCAGTTGCAGCAGGGCGCGGATGGCGGTGGATGTCCGGGCGCGGGCGCGAAGTTCGAGCACTTGCCCGAGCAACACCAGGGAGACGATCACCGCCGCGGCCTCGAAGTAAACGCCGCCGTGCATTTCATGCGGGATGATCGCGGGCAGCAGCATGACGGCGAGGCTGTACAGGAACGCGGCGCTCACGCCGAGCGCGATGAGCGTGAACATATTCAGGTTGCGGGTCCGGATGGATTGCCAGCCGCGTTCCAACAACGGCCAGCCGCACCAGGCGATGGCGGGAATGGACAGGGCCAATTGGACCCAGGGCAGGCGGTGGAGCATGCCGAGCACGAAGACGGGGAGGCTGAACAGGATGCTGACCCAGAAGCGGCGGGTCATGTCGTCGAGTTCAGGATTGCCGGTGTCTTCGAGAGACACTTCCATCGGTTCGAGCGCCATGCCGCACAGTGGGCATGTTCCGAAGCCATCCTGCACCACTTCGGGATGCATGGGGCAGGTGTACCGGCCTTCGGGCATCGACTCGGGCGCGGCCTGGGGATGGAGATACTTCTCCGGATCGGCGCGGAATTTTTGGATGCAGTGAGCCGAGCAAAAGTGGTAGGCGATGCCTTGGTGGGTGTGGGACCCGGCCGAGTGAGCAGGGTCGACCATCATGCCGCAAACAGGATCTTTGGCGGTCTGGGGTTTGACGATCGCGAAGGGATCAGCGGTCACGGGCTCAGTGTAGCGCCGATTCAGTGGCAGGAGCTAGCGATCATGTTATGCTGGCGTCCAGGAACGCCTCTGAACGCCGACCGATAAATCTTCTTCTTTCGCTTGATGCCTCTCACGGTAGAGGTCCGGTATAGGTGCGCGAATACGAAGGAGAACTTCATTGAATCCCAATTGGTGCGAAACATTTTTTGACGGCCTGGCGCTCGATCTGTGGCGCGCAGCCGTCACCAACGAAACTACCCGCCACGAGACGGACTACATTCTGGCGCAGCTCGAGGCCGCGCCCGGCGCGCGGTTGCTCGACGTCCCCTGCGGCAACGGCCGCCATTCGATTGAGGCGGCCGGACGCGGGTATCGCGTAACGGGCGTCGATCTGTCGCGAGGCTTCCATGAGGAAGCACGCGCGCGGTCCAACGCCGTGGACTGGGTGCTCGGCGACATGCGGCGGATCGGTTACGACGGCGCGTTCGATGGAGCCTGGTGCTGGGGCAACAGCTTCGGCTACTTCCCGCATGCACAGTGCATCGACTTTCTGGCATCGCTGGCGCGAGCGCTCAAGCCCGGCGGGCGATTGATTCTCGAAACGGGAGCCGTGATCGATACGCTGCTGCCGGCGCTGCAACCGGAGCGGCAAATGCGCGTGGGTGACATCGACTTCTCGAGCGTCAACCACTACGACGTTCTGGATGGACGGCTCGACATCACTTACACGTTCGAGCGCGGAGGCGATCGCGAAGAGAAGCCGACGTCGCTGTGGCTGCATTCGGCAGCGGAACTGATGCGGATGCTGCGGGCGGCGGGGCTGGATCCGGTGTATGCAGCGGGCGGGATCGAAGGCGAGCCTTTCGAACGGGGCTCGCCGCGGATGATCGTGACGGCGCGAAAGCTCTGAGGCCTTCCGCGGCAACGTTTAGTAAGGGGCGGCGGCAAGAACGAATGCGGCGCGCCGCCCCGGTGACGGCTACAATGAGGGCTCATACCTATGAGCCGAATCGACACGCTTCGTTCCCTGATCGAGCAGGACCCCGCCAACTCGCGCTTTCGCTACATGCTGGCCATGGAGACGGTGAATTCCGGCGATCTGACGGGCGCCGTCTCTGTTTTCGAGGATTTGCTGACGCGCGATCCGGACTATTCGGCCGGCTACTTTCATGGAGGGCAGACGCTCGAGAAGCTGGGCCGGGTGGAGGAAGCGCGGCGGATGTACCGTGAAGGGATCGACGCCACGACGCGAACGGGCGACGGTCACACGCGAAGCGAGTTGCAGGGGGCACTGGACCTATTGGGGTGATAGACGGGCCGGGCCAGGCCGCCGGGGTGTGGGACTGCCATCGCAAGAACAGGGACCCGGGGCGAGGACCACGAAAACGGTGCAGGCGGGCGGACCGGCCAGGAGGGGGAGACGCTCGAAGGCGTGCGGTGGGGGAACATTTTCGCTA
The DNA here is from genome assembly GCA_041394885.1 of Bryobacteraceae bacterium. Taxonomy (GTDB): domain Bacteria; phylum Acidobacteriota; class Terriglobia; order Bryobacterales; family Bryobacteraceae; genus DSOI01. Next base: position 6,477 of record JAWKHI010000038.1, read on the forward strand.
CGCCGCGGACGCTCCGCGATAGAGGGGCGCCATTTCTACGGCGCGTCCGGACGCGAGCGATTCCTGAGCGAGGCGGACGCATTCGAGGATACGGTAGCAATCGGCAAGGGTGATCCAAGGACCTCCGCCGCGGCGGATGGTGGACCCGAACAAGGACGTCATGCGGCGGTAGGCCGAACCCCAATGGTTGCCGGAGCCGATGACGGCGGACGGCTGGCCTCTCATGCGGCAGGTGGAAGACTGCCACCCGATCTCCACCGAGCCATCGCTGCCTTCCACAGTGAGGAAGGGCTGGGCCATGGAGGGGATCGAGGGAGTGAGAACGACTTCGCCCACGGTGTCGGCGAGGGTAATACGGATGCGAACCGGGGCCAAGCCAGAGATGTCGCTGGTGGCGCCGCGGGTGGCACGGATCAGGGCTGGCCGGCCGAACAGATAACGGACAAGATCGAACGCATGACTCCCAGCGTCAAAAATAAGACCCGCGCCGGTGAGAGGCTGAAACTGCACCTCTTTTCCGGCGCGAGTCCAAGGAGTGGAGAGAGTCAGACGAAAACTTCGAATGTCGCCGAGGCCACCGCCGCCGAGGATTCCCCGGAGCAGTTCGACGTCGGGCAGAAAGCGAAAGGGCGTGGCGGGGACCAGGAGAGTGCGGGTATCCGCCTTGATGGCGCGGGCGGCGTCAAGCAGCGCCTGCGCGGTATCGGGGTCGCCGGCCATGGGCAGTTCGGTCAGGACATGGATTCCGTTTTCCAGGCAGTCGACGGCGAGTGCGCGGCGGGCCGGGGGAGGCACGCATAGGCTGACGGCGGAGACCTGCCTGCCGGCGAGGACGGTGCTGAGTTCGCGGAAGTAGCCGGTGCCGTGGGCCGCCCCGTCAAACCGCACCAGATCGACGTTGGCTTCCTCCCAGGCCTTGGCATGGAGTGCCGCTTCTTGCGTTCTGCCGAGAATTCCGATTCGCAGGTGAGCCATCGTGAATTCAGTATCGGTTTCAGGCCGGGAGGCGGCAAGGAACCACCGATTCAACTTAGACCTTACGGACGCTCCGTCCCAGAATGGCCCCGGGGTTCTAAGGTCTGGGTGTCCTCGATGGTTCAGCTCGCGTGGAACTGCTGGCCTATGGCGCGCACGACGACGCGGTCCGCGGCGCCCCCAGCCGCGTAGAGGAATCGGGAGAGGGGTTCGGCACGAGGCTCGCGGCCGAGGGGGAATGTCTGATGATGGACTGCGATGAAACGGTCCGCGCCGGCCTCGTTGCCCATGCGCCAGGCCTGCTCCGGGTTGCAGTGATACCGGATCCAGGGATTGTAGGCGCCAATGGGCATGATGGCGAAATCGAAACCGCGACGGTCCTTAAGGCCTGCGAAGGTGTGGGTATTGGCGGTATCGCCGGCGAAGAGGACGCGGTACCGGCCGGCCTCCAGAATGTAGCCGTTGAAGCCGCGATAGGTGTCGGTGCGGTAGCGTGCGCCCCAGTGGTTCACTTCGATGGCCCTGATGCGAACGGGGCCCACCCGCCATTCCGAGCCCCAGCGCATTTCCTTGACGGAACCGTAGCGATCCACGCGCAACAAGTCGCTGGTTTCCACAGCCGTCACCACGTGCGTCGATTTGGCCTCCAGGCTCCGAAGCGAAGGAACGTCGAGGTGATCCATGTGGGCGTGCGAGAGAGCGATCAGGTCCACCCGAGGCAGCTTTTCGATGGGCACGGCGGGGGCTACTATGCGTTTGATGCCGAGCGAGACGGGGCCGAAGTGGAATCCGGCATGATTGCTGAAGACGGGATCGGTGACGATTGTGTAGCCGTCGATCTTCATGAGGACGGTGGCATGACCGAGCCAGGCGCCGAACAGGCCGCGATCGGGCCATTGGCCAGGGTCAGGCACGTGGGGCGGATCGAGGACAGAGCGCTGCATTTCGGCCGGCAGGTTCTTCCAGAACGAGGGGGAGACACGGTATGCGGACCAAGCCGCGGCAGCGCCGGCGCCCAGCCCGAGAGCACCCGCGCCGAGCCAGCGCCGGCGACCTAGGCCCCCCATCCGAAGCGCTCCTCCTTCCAAGGATCGCCGTTGTTGTGATAGCCGTTGCGCTCCCAGAAACCGGACTGATCGCGAGGCAGCATTTCCAGGGCTGAGAGCCACTTGGCGCTTTTCCAGGCGTAGAGGCGGGGGACGATCAGCCGAGCCGGGCCACCATGGTCCGGGGTAAGCGGGTCACCGTCGTGGGCGATGGCGATGAGGGCGTCTTCGGCGAGGAACTCCTGGATGGGCATGTTGGTGGTCCAGCCGCGGTCGTAGCCGTGGGCGACGACGAAACGGGCATCGTCGCGGACGCCGCCGCATTGGGCGACAAGTTCGCGTGTGGACACGCCTTCCCAGACGTTCCCAAGGCGGGACCAGCGGGTGACGCAATGGAAGTCCGCGAAGACCTTTACGCGCGGCAGCGCGAGGAACTCGTCCCAGGTCCATGCGCGGCTCTGGTTGACGAGTCCGAAAACCTGTAGCTTCCAGTGGTCACTCGACATGGAGGGCGTGCCGTTGGCGTCAAGGACGGGCCATTTGCGTGTACGGGACTGGCCGGGCGGGATGCGATTGGGGCGGCGGGTGTCGGCGCTGACGATGACGCCATCGCCCGCTGTGTCGGGATGGGGGATGGATTCCGGCTGTGGTTTGTCGTTGTCCATTTATTCCTTCTATTCTATCGAGCAATTCCGGGCCAAGCTTGCGGCGAGGATCGGCTGTCTTGCTGAGATTTTGCTCGGAACGAAGCACTAGGTGCTTGGAGAGAGACTTCCATGCCACTGGTGTTGTTACTGTTTTTCGGTATCACCGCCGCGGCGCAGACGTCGAGCAAGGTGGAGTACCTGGGAGGAACGATCACCGAGTTCCCGGGCGGCGTGGGCGGCGCCCTCCGTGTCGACGATCCGCGGCATCTAATCTTTTCGACGCGCAAAACCTCGATAGGGGTTCCCTACGATCGCGTCAATCTACTCGAATACGGGCAGCACGTAAGCCGGCGGCTGGTGCTGGCTTATCTGTTGGGTCCGTGGGTGCTACCCAGCAAGAAGCTGAAGCACTACCTGACGGTCGGGTTCGAATCGGATGAGGGCGAGCAGCAGGCGATGGTATTCCGGGTCGATAAGAGCCATGTCCGGGTGGTGCTGGCGAGCCTGGAGGCGCGCACCGGCGTCAAGGTGGACTATCTGGACGAGCAACCAAAATGAAAACAATCACGGGTTTGCTGATGGCAGTCACCTTGTGGGCGGTCGAGCCCGCACCGGAAGCCCAACTTCTGGCCGTCCGCCGGATCCACGTGGAAAGGCTCGGAGGAGGAGAGACAGCGAATCATCTGCGGGACATGCTCATCGCGAGCATCCAACGGACCGGTTTGTACATCCTGACCGACAATCCTGAGACGGCGGACGCGTTCCTACGAGGTTCCGCGGAGGACCTGGTTTTCACCGACGTGACGCAGTCGAGCGATGGGATCAGCGGGCGGGAGCAACTGGGACTGGGTACGACGTCGACACGAAGCGGGACGGGGCGCTTCAGCGGCAGCGCCAGTATCTCGGATCGGGAGTCGACGCGTAGCGCGCATAGAAAGCACGAGTCGGCGGCGGCGGTTCGACTCGTGAATAAGAACGGGGATGTGATCTGGTCGACAACGCAAGAGAGCTTGGGAGCGAAGTTTCGGGGGGCGTCGGCGGACGTGGCAGAGAAGATAACCCGGCAGTTGCAGAGGGACTATATCCGAGTGAAGAAAGGACAGTAGGAATATGGAAGAGATGATGTTAGGATGTGTATTGAAGGAGGAGATCGTACACATCGTGAGAACCAATATCGTGATTGACGACAACTTGATGCAGCAAGCGTTGCGGGCCACGGGCTTGAAAACCAAGCGCGAGGCGGTCGACTTGGGATTGCGGACCCTGCTTCGCTTGAGCAAGCAGGCTGAGATCCGGCAATTGCGAGGCAGACTAGCCTGGGAGGGCGATTTGGACGCGATGCGGAGAGACAGGTGATCCTGGTCGATTCGAGCGTTTGGATCGATTTTTTCCGGGGAAAGAGCACGCCGCAAACCGAACGGCTGGAGGCGTTGCTCGGCAATGAGCCGGTGGCGATCGGGGATCTGATGTTGACCGAGGTGCTGCAGGGATTTACGAATCAGCGGGACTTCGATTTGGCACGGGAGATGCTCGACAGCCTCACGGTGGTGGAGTTGGGCGGGCATGGAATCAGCGTACAGGCGGCGCGCAACTACAGGGCATTACGGACGCTGGGCGCCAGGGTACGCAAGACCATCGACACGACCATCGCCACACGGTGCATTGAGGGGGGCTACCAGTTGCTGCACAGTGACCGCGATTTCGACGCGTTCGCGCAACACCTGGGTCTTCGCGTTATTGCCTGATCCGGACCCGTTTGCGCGTATTCGTGGCCCCCGCAACGATCTCCACATCGCGTTCGGGCACCTGAAAATGCCGGGCCAGCACCGCGCGTAGTTCCTCGTTGGCTTTTCCTTTTTCCGGCACCGCAGCCACTTTCACCTTGAGCGACCCATCGTCGAGGGTGCCCACCACTTCGCTGCGGGAACTGCGGGGAACCACCTTCACCGTAATTTCCACGTGCGCATCTCCCCGGGCTCCAGATCGACGGGCTTGAAGCCGGCGGGGGCCAGATTGGGCCCGGGTTTGTAGCCGGCATCGAGCCGAAAGACCTTACCCACCGCGTCCACGGAGCAGGATCCGGGCTCTTTGCCGCGCTCGGCGAGACACTCGAACCCGATCTCCGCGGCTTTGGCGCCGGCTGGAAGACGCACCGCGGTACGGACCCAGCCCGACCGTTCGATGGCCCAATCGAAGCGTCCGCGATGGGTGGCGATCCAGCGTCCGGCGACACGCACGCGGGCGGCGACGCGGGTATTGCGATTTTCGATTTTCGCCTCGATGTAGAGGTACTCGCGGGCGTCGCCGACGAGGCCGGTGACTTTGCCCTCGCGCGCCAGTTCCTCGGCGGCGACACGATACATCTCGGGATGGGTATCCATGACGAGTTCGCGCGACGCCTGAGACAAGTCGACGAGGATCGGTTTCAGCGCGACGCGTTCGCCACCCGTCGCGTTGAGTCCTGGGCCGACCATGTTGTTGTCGGTGATGACGCCGAGCACGGGATGATCGCCTTCAAAGGGGCCGGTGTAGTCGACGTCCTGGTGATTTTTGGTTTGAATGGTGGCGCGGAGCCGTTTTCCGGAAGCGTCCACCCAGACGCGATAGACGTGTTCGATGTCGGTGGTGCGCCCCCAACGCGCAAGGAGAGCGGGGGTTGAGGTGCCGCCATCTTCGTTGGAGAAGATCACGGTGTATTGGAGATAGTCGCCTGCCGAGTCATGCAGGCGTTCGACGTACATCAGCAGAGGCAAGTCACTCTGGGTGCCGATGGCGTTGGCGCGACGTTCCAGGATGGGCGAGTGGGAGTCAATATCACCGGCCCAGGCGAGCCCGAATCCAAGGACGAGCATGGCGAGGGTGGAGCGTAGCAGGGCGAGCAGGCGCGGCGTGGGGTAGGGTTTCTGGAGTACGTGATCGACCATCGTCTTTTCCGGACGGCCATTGAGTGAGCCGGGGAAACCGGAAGAGACTATGATGCGAGAGTCCGGCAGGCGGCGGCGGACTTCACGAATGAGGCGCAGGCCGTCTTCGAGGTCCGGAAGGCGCAGGTCGGCGACGACGCAATCGGCCGGCAGGCTATCGAGCGCGCGATCGACGGAGTTGGCCGCGGTGACGTGATGGCCATCGAGGGCGATGGCTTGCCGGCGCGACTCGAGAAGGTCAAGGTTGTCGTCCACCAACAAGATACGGGCCATTATCGAAACCAACTTATTAGAAAAGTATTTGGGCGATGACCAGTTGCGGCATGGTCTGATTCCAGCTCTCGGGGATGTCGTCAAAGGGGAGGCGGAACGACTTGGTGGCGCCGACTTTCAGCCCGCCGGAGGTCGCCTTGACGATGGGTACGCGGAGTCGCCGCACCACCTGCGCGTATGGATCGTAGAAGATGCAGGTCAGCTCGACATGCCTGACATCGCGATCGCCGGCGTTGGCAATGGTGCCGGTGATCTCGACCACGGCCTGGCCGAGATAGCTTTCGTGGGCTTTCATCTCAACATTGGCGAGCTTGAGGTTGCGTGTATACGCCTTGGCCTCGGCGGTGAGGGGGGCCGGCTCGGCGCGGGCCATGCCGTACTTCACGTATAGATAACCCGCGGTGGCGATACCGGCAACCACCAGAAGCCCAATCAGAGCGGGAATCGGAATGAGAGGTTTGGTCTCTTCACCGGCCACTAATCGTCATCTCCCTGATCCAAATCGTGGGCGCCGCCACCGATCCCTGAAACTCCAGATCATTGCCCAGACCGGCTACGTTGGTGAGCATGTCTTTGAAGTTACCGGCGATGGTCACCTCCGAAACAGGATACGCGATCCGTCCGTCTTCAAACCACAACCCTGTTGCGCCGCGGGAGTAATCGCCGGTGACGGGGTTGAAACCGAAGCCGAGCAGTTGCATGACGAGGAGCCCGGAGCCGGCTTGCCGCATCAGCTCTTCGGGTGAAGCGCTTCCTTTTTCAATAAAGAGATTGCCGTGGCCGACGCCGGCGTTGCCGGTGAGTCCGCGGCTGGCGTTGCCGGTGGTAGGCATGCCGAGCTTGCGGCCGGTGTAGGTGTTGAGGAGGTAGTTCTCGAGCACACCGTTTTCGATGACCGGGGTGCGCCGGGAGGGTACGCCTTCGTCATCGAACGGCGACGTACCGAACAGGCCGGGGAGAGTCGCGTCGTCAATGACGGTGAGCGAAGGCGCGGCAACGGTTTGGCCCAAACGGTCATGCCAGGAAGAAGCCTTTCGGTAGATGGCGTCGCCACTGGCGAGTTCAAAGACATGGCCGACCAGGGTGCGTGCGACGCGAGGTTCAAAGATGACGGCGGCCTTGCAGGTTTCGATCTTGCGTGGGTTCAGGCGCAGCAGCACGCGTTCGGCGGCCTTGCGGCCGACGCTTTCGGGATCCTCGAGCCGGGCGGCCTCGCGCGAAACGGTATACCAGTAGTCGCGCTCCATGCGTCCATCGAACTGGGCGACGGGGGCGACGCTGAGTGAGCAACTGGTGGTCTGGTAGGAGCCGCAAAACCCGAGCGAGTTGGCGAAGGCCTGGCGTGAGACGTGGCTACCGAAGGAGCCGCCGTCGGAATTGGTAATGCGGGGATCATGGTCCAGGGCGGCTTTTTCGGCGCGGCGGGCGCGCTCGATCTTGTCGGCAGCAGACAGGGCCGGCACGTCCGGGTAGTAGATGCTCAAATTGCCTTCGAGCTTGCCGAGTTGGGAGGGATCGGGGAGCCCGACGAAAGGATCCTCGGTGGTGATCCTGGCGAGGTCGACGGCTTGCGCGACCATGGCGCGCAGACCTTCCGGCGAGAAGTCCGACGTATAGGAGGAGCCAATTCGCTTGCCGAACAGGACGCGGATGCCGACGCCGCGGGAGCCGGACTCTTTCACGCGCTCGATTTCACCGAGGCGAACGTCGGCGCTGAACTCTTCGCCTTCGGCGGCGGTGGCTTCGGAACCGGAGGCGCCCAACTCGCGCGCCAGACGCACGGCTTCGACGACGGTTTCTTCGAGCCGCTGCGTGCCCCCCCTGGGCGTTGGGTCCGCTGTCAGCGTGCTCATTGCGCCGTCCCTCCCACGGTCATGCGATCAATCTTGATGGTAGGTATTCCAACTCCGACCGGGACCGATTGCCCGTCTTTGCCGCAGATACCCATGCCTTCGTCGAGTTCGAGATCGTGACCCACCATGGAAACGTGTTTGAGCGCCTCGGGGCCGTTGCCGATCAAGGTGGCACCGCGCAGAGGCCGTGTGAGCCGGCCTCCCTCGATGAGATAGCTCTCGGTGGCGCTGAAAACGAAATTGCCGTTGGTGATGTCGACCTGGCCGCCGCCGAAGTTGGCGCAATAAATGCCGCGGTCGACGCTACGGATGATGTCGGCGGGATCGGCGTCGCCCGGGGTCATGAAAGTGTTGGTCATGCGCGGCATGGGGATGTGCTGGTAGCTCTCGCGGCGACCGCTGCCGGTGATGGCGGCGCCGGTGAGGCGGCTGGAGAGACGGTCCTGCAGGTAGCCGCGGAGGATGCCGTTCTCGATGAGGACATTGCGCTGGGTGGGCATGCCCTCGTCGTCAACATTGAGGGATCCGCGGCGGGAGGGAATGGTGCCGTCGTCGATGACGGTGACGAGCGGCGAAGCGACCTGCTGTCCGACGCGTCCGGAAAAGGCGGAGACCCCCTTGCGGTTGAAATCCGCTTCGAGCCCGTGGCCGACGGCTTCATGGAGCAGGATGCCGGGCCAGCCATGGCCGAGAACGACGGTCTGTTCGCCAGCGGGGGCATCGATGGCGTCGAGCTGGACGATCGCTTGGCGCGCGGCTTCCCTGGCGAAATATTCCGGGGTTTTCTCTTCGTCAAAAAACGCCAGTTCGACGCGGCCGCCGCCTCCGGCATAGCCGCGTTGGGGCACACCGTCCGGCTCGCGGGCTAGCACGGACACGGCCATGCGCGCCATCGGCTGATGGTCAAACGAGAGCTTGCCATCGCTGGTGGCCACCAGAACGTGCTTAACGGCATCGACGTAGGACGCCTGGACCTGAAAGACGCGGGGATCGTAGGAACGCCCCGCCTCGTCGGCGCGCACGACGAGTTTGACGCGCTCGGCAAGCGGGACATCGGCGGGGGGCGTCACCAAGGGATAGAGATTGCGGACATCGGAATACTCAAAGCCGGTTTTCGCCACCGAGGCGGGCCCCTCCGCGATGCAGGCGGCCACGCGCGCAGCGTGGCGAATGCGCTCGGGCTCCAGCGCGTCGCTGTAGGCGTAGCCGGTGCGCTCCCCAGCCACCACGCGCACGCCGACACCGAGGGTGACACCCTGGGTGGCGTTTTTGACGATGGACTCATCCATGGAAATGGAGGTGGTGGTGAGGTACTCGAAATAGAGGTCGGCATAGTCGCCCCCCCGGGAGAGCGCATCGCCGAGATAGGACTCTAAATCGTGCTCTGTGAGGTTGAACTTGCGGGCGAAAAAGGATTCCGAAAGGCCCATATACTTTGAGCCTAGCAGACCTGCCGGCTACCCCTGTTTCTTGAGAGAAGGAGCCGGGGGCAACTCGAGGACCCTAGCCGCGGTTTTCTTGGCGGCGGTGGGGAACCCCTGGAGACCGGAGACGGCGGGGACGCCGCGGCCGACGATCTCATGCCGGTCATTGACGGTGGTTGAGAGCTCGAAACGGAACTCGCCGGGCAACCGGTCCTGCTCCTCAATCCGCATGTCGAGGCAGACGGAGCGAAACCGCTCTTCATCGCGGAGGAGTTCATCCAAGGCGGCGAAGGCGGCCGGGTGGCGGGCGTGGATGGCGGTGATGGTGAGCTCATCGTCGATGCGGGTGCGGATCACCTCCATGGACACGTCGTAGTGACGGCGTGCACTGCCCACCGGATCGTCGGGCCGTTTGCGTACAGGGGGATCGAGCCTGGCCATGGCTTTGTTCGATTCCGGAGAGCCGAACAAGATGACGTGGCGCCGCTCGTAATGCGGCGCGAGGCGCATCTCGGAGCCGGATTGATGTTCGACGGCGACGCCGGCCCGGGAAAGGGCGCCGGCGATGGTGGATCGCAGCGCGGCTTCAGTGTCGAACCCGGGGCGTTCGCGGAAGGTGAGGCGGCCAGAGGCGCGCCAGCGCCGAAACAGCGCGAGCAGTTCGTCGGCATCATCCCCGGCAGCAAGGCTTTCTTCGCTACAGAGGCTCGAGTCCCAAAGAAAACGTTGTTTCTCCGTGTCGAAGAGAGCCAAAGTTTCGGAGTGCACCAGAAGGGCTCCGGGTCCGGGAGATTCGCCCGGGGTAGGCATCATCGGGGCGAGGAATTTGCGCGCCGCCCATCCGGGCTGCATGTTGGCTCGGAATACGAGCGCATTGACCTCTGGTGAATCGCGGCCACTGGGCCGGCCACGGGAACGGGACTGAATTTCAAAGCGGTTGAGCCACCCGGCACCATCCCCACCCGGGCCAAAGTAGGCGTCGGCCTGGACGCGGATCTGACGGAGAGCGTGCCGGATCTGACGCTCGTCGACAGTGAAATCCGTTTCCATCGTTTTGACGCGGCGGCGTTCCGCGCCGGCAGCGCCGCGGCAATCAACCAAACGCGCGAAAACACGCTGGGTCAGGGTCTTGGGGTGGTCGAGATCGAACTGGAGCTGGCTCGTAGAGAACCCACGCAGGACGGCGGACTCATCGCCACCGAGTTCGCTTTCGTCCATTCCGGGGGTGCCTCGCTGAATCTCAAAATACCATAAGGGGGGTATCCGTTTCGAGATATTTTTCGCATGACTATCCGTGACGGGCGGGGAGCAGGCAGGCAGCGCAGGTGCAACCTAATGTTTCGACGAGATTTGGCTCATGATTGACCCATGAGAAAAATGATTCTCCTCTCGTTGGCAATCGCAGCCGCTACCAGCGTCGCGCTGGCACGGGCCCGGACACGCCGTCTGAGCCACGTACCCGCAGGCCGCTAAACCCAAAACCAGTCGAAACCTGAACAAAGAAAATCGCCTGCATCGGGACGTCCTCGGGGGTGGGGGCGGCTCGGGGCAGGCGGTGGAACTCGATCGGGGAAAAGAAAAGACCCCGGGACGCCATCGGAGGGGCGGCCCGGGGTCTTTCGTTTTCGGTTCCCGGAGAAGCTTAGCCGCGAAGCCGCCGGCGGAGGCCGAAGGCTCCGAGCCCAAGGCTGAGCAGCAGCCAGGAAGAGGGCTCCGGAGTGGGAGTGAACAGGACGGTGGAGTTGTCGGCAATAACGGGCGAGTTGAACGACCATTGAAGAGCTTCCGACAGGTTCGCGCCGACGCCTTGAATTCCAACGGTCGCCGAGGCGCCGAAGTCGTGATTGCTGAGGCAATCGCCGGGGGGGCAGAGCGAACTGGCGTATTGGTAGAGGATGCTGCCGGTAGCGTGGTCTAGCAGCGCCTCGAACGAAACGGTGCCGGCCGAGGAACATCCGGTGAGTTGATTGTCGCAGTAGCCACCGATCCACTGAATGACGCTGGTGGGACCGGCGAACGGACCGACGCCGCCGGCGAAGAACTGATAGTAGGCGCTGGTCAGCAGGTCATCCCAGTAGGGAAATAGAGTACGGTAGGAAAACGCATTCGCGGGCAGAGCGGAGTTGAGGAACTCGTTGCTGCCGACGGTGAAGGTGATCACCCCATTCGAGGATACGATGGCCTGCGTGGCTGTCTCCCCGTAAAAGGTGAATGCCGCACCCATATTGACGGGTACGATCAGGTCATCGGAAGCGGGAAACAGAAGGCTTCCCGTTCCGGTGATGTCGATGTAGTTGAACGCGACGCCACCGGGATCGGAATCCCCGCGCGCCGTATAGGAAGGCGTGACGATGATTGCGGCGTTAACAAGAGGTATCAGGCAGGCGAATCCCACCACTCCTCGGATCCAAGTTTTCATGCTTTGCAAACCTCCTCCCGCCGGCTCTCTTGTGAAGCGGAACCGTTCCGGGCACACCTGAGGTTAGCGTATCACTTTGCGTGTGAGCAACTTAGCGAGAGTACTGGGCCCAATCCTGTTCGTAGTAGCGGACTAGTACCTGCGTATTGAGGCGATTCACGTCCGCCGGGATTGGGGCCATGTCGGGCGGGAAGGAAAAGAGGCCGGCGACAACGGCGGGAGAGGCGAACCGGAGGCCGGGCGGCAAGCGGTCCGGCGGACGGTATTGGGAGCCGAGAGAGCCGAGCACGAACCCCCATTCTCCGAACGACGGCACGTAGACGTGATACGGGTACGTAGTCCAGCCGGCGCCGGCCATGGTCTCGACAATGCACCAATACGACCGGCGGGCAAAGAGAGGAGAAGTGCTCTGTACTGCTATCAATCCAGAAGGTTTAATTCGCCGAGCCAAGGCGCGGTAAAAGGCTGTGGTGTAGAGCTTCCCGATGGAGAAGCTGGTTGGATCGGGGAAGTCCACGACGGCGAAATCGAACTGGGGACCGGGCTGATCGAGCCACAGAAACGCGTCCTGGTTGACGACGTGAACGCGCGGATCGGAGAGCGATCCGGAGTTTAAGCGCTTCAACAGGGAGTGGTCGCGAAACAGGCGGGTCATGTCTTGATCAAGGTCGACCAAGGTAATGGATTCGACGCCGGGATACCGCAGTATCTCCCGTACCGCGAGGCCATCCCCTCCCCCTAGTACCAGTACTGAACTATTTTTTTTCGTTACCCCCATTCCGGGGTGAACAAGGGCCTCGTGGTAGCGATATTCGTCGCGAGAGGAAAATTGAAGGTGCGAGTTGAGGAACAGGCGGAGGTCATCTTTCCATCTGGTGACGACGATGCGCTGATAGGGGGTGGATCGGGTGAGGATGACGTCGTCGGCGTACAGATTCTCTTCCGCGATGGAGGTGATGCGTTCGGCGCCGGCCATACCCGCGCCGAGGAGCAAGAGAATGGCGAGACACCCGGCGCGGGTGGCGGCCAAGCGAGGAAGATGATCTCGAAACAACCAAGTGGACCAAAGCGCCACCAACGTGTTGACGATACCGAACAGGAGCGCGCCGCGGACCAGACCCAGGCGAGGCACGAGGACGAGGGGAAACAGGAGCGAGGCACCGAGGGCGCCCAAATAGTCGAAGGTCAGGACGTTGGCGACGAGGTCCCGGAATTCCAGCTTGTCTTTCAGGATACGCATCAGGAGCGGAATTTCGAGCCCCACCAGGATCCCGATGATGATCACCACGAGATAAAGCAGCAGGCGAAAGGCCTCGGTGTAGGCGAAGGCAAGGAAGAGGATGGAGGAAGAAAAGCCGCCCACCAGGCCTACCATGAGCTCGATGGCTACGAAGCGCCCGACGAGTCCGCGATGGATGAAGCGGGACAGCCAGCTTCCGATGCCCATGGCGAAGAGGTAGGCGCCAATTACGGTGGAAAATTGGAGGATCGAATCGCCCAGCAGATAGGAGGCGAGCGTCCCGGCGATCAATTCGTAAATGAGGCCGCAAGCGGCGATCAACAGGACGGTGATGAACAGAGCCAACGGCATGCGGGGGGTAGCCGGCCGGGCCGCTCTAGTGGACCGCGGCGGCGATGATGACGCACATGCCGATGGACATGCAGCCCACCAGAATCGCCAAGGCCGTGTTTTGCTTCTCCACAATTTCCTGCCACAAGGCGTAGGGGGTGAGCTTATCCAGAAGGGCGAAACTCCCGCAGAACAGGAAGATGCCCAGGAGGGCGTAGATGAAAGCGTTGATCACCGCGTCGATGTGAATTTGCATAGCGTTGCTTCTCCAGAAACTACTTGCCGCCGTAGTAGCGCGAACTGCCCATGTAGTGGGACCGGTAGGCGCCGGGGTTGTCGCGGACGGTCTTGGGAACGTCGCGGACCTCGCTCACGGACCAAGTGCCGCCCGAGCCATAGTACTGCACCCATCCGGTGCCGGCGAGCAGCAGAAGTCCAAACGGAATATAGAAGGGATGTCTCATGATTGCCTAGTCATCTCCGGAAGGGGCGTAATCACTCTCCTGCCAACGTTTGGATTCGAACATGAGTGAGCGGAAGGTCTGAACGATGGGAGGCAGGACCAAGAGAAAGAAAGCCACGACGTAGGGCCAGTTGACGGGGATGTCGCGGCGGACACGGATGGTGTAGCGGATCGGTTTGCCGGCCTGGCCCGGCTCGGGAGTCGACTCGGGTTCCACGCGCAGGTAGTATCGTCCGGCGGGAACGTGGCCGATCCGTGAGGAGTCATTGGTGCTGCCTTCGCTCCAACCGCCATCGGAATCGACGCCAGAGTAGTAGCTGACTTCGCGGCCCCAGTCGTAGCCGTGACCGGTCTGTTCGTTGATGAGCGCGAGGTTGAAGTAAACCCAGTTGTTGAGAGCATCGGTCTCGATATCGAGTTCGACGTTGGAAGGCCTGCCCTTCAACTCGAACATGGAGGTAACGAATGAGGCGTCGCCCGGAGTGCCTGGGGTGTAGGTGTAAGCCTGGCGGAAGACCTCTTGTTTGGTCATCCAGACGTGGGCGAGGACGCTGCTGGCGCCCAACAGAAAGATGAAAAACAGGGCGACGGTCCAGATGGACCAGACGCTGTCCTTGTAGGGCGACGGCTGGTTGGAGTAGACACCGTAAGCGCGCGGCGGGCGCTCCTTCAACTGGAAGGCCTTCCAGATCTCAGCGCCGGTTATGTAGCGTCCCAGAGTCCAGGTGGTTTCGTTCTCGCTCTTTTCCGCCGAGAGGGACAGCGGCGGCGCGACAAAGTCATTCACCTCGGCGCGCTCGCCGACCTTAACGCGCCAGGGGAATTCACCGAGGACGTAGTTGGTTTCCGCCATCGCGCGCTGGAAGTGGCGGAAGTGGGTCCCCTTCCAGTTGCGCGAAGGGCGTCCGACGGTGTTGCCGGATTCGGGAATCCCTTTCAGGGGTTCACAGAAGTTCCAGTGGCCGTCGTATTCAGTGAGGTAGCGGAAGCCCTGGTCGCGGTTGAACAGCAGGAACTCCCGCCACTCATACTTGGCGCCTTCGACGGTGATGTGCCGGCACTGAAACCCGATGACCTCATAGGTGACTCCATCCAGCGCGCCGGTGGACCCGAGGGGGATGGCGGGCGTGACGCGCCGCTGGGTATTGATCTTCTGCAGGAGTTTCGGGATGGGAGAAGACGCGTCCATCAGCGACAGGCACTGAGGGCACACGGCGGTGAGGGTTTCCCCTTGCGCGCGCAACTCGACCGACGATCCGCAGTTGGGACAATTGAGTGCGCGCGGCTGCTGCTTCAGGTCCGAGCCGGCCTCGCGCAGATTGGTCATGCGGAGCGAAGCGAACTCGACGAACTCGCCCGTGAACAGCATTGGGGGCTGCTCGCTGTAGTCGATGGTGGCGAAGTGATTGGAGCCGGAGCGAAGGTCGGCGAATACGATCTCCTGTTTGTCCCAATACTCGAAGGGGAGGTCGCCCTCGACGCCGGCATAGCGGGCACGCGTAACAGTGGCTACTTCGAGGGGAAGGGTCCCGATGGCGATCCGCTTTCCGGGATAGACCTCCTTGGCTTCCGGGACCGCGGGCCCGCCGGCGGCGTGAAAGGTGACGGCGTATTCGGCCTGCGCGTCCGAAAGCCATCCGGACCTGCCATCGCCGAATGCGATATGCCATTCGTTCCAGCCGCCCTGCTCCCATTCATAGGCGATGCGCCCGACGACGGTGAAGGCGCGGCTATCGTATTTGCCCTCCGAACCCAACTGGATGAGGGAATGGTCGGCGAGTTCGGCGGCCTCGCCCACCTTTTCCCAGTTGACGTCGGTCCGGATGAGGATCGAACGGCAGAAGGGACAGACAGTCTGAATGGCGGCGGCAAAGCGAAATTCGACGGGAGCACCGCAGGAGGGGCAGAAACCGCGCTTGGTACTCATGCGTAGTCCCGCGCGAGTTTGCGCACCGTGACGCGGCGCGCCTCGAAGATGGCGGCCAGACGTCCTTCAAAATCGAAATCGGGCCTCGGCCGGCAGCAGAAGAGATTGAGTGTGAGCGAGCGATGTTCGGGGAAGGTGTGGCAGGCGAAATGCGATTCCGAGAGCAGACATAGACCGGTGATACCGCCGTGGCCACCGAAGCGGTGCCATACGGGATCAGCCACCGGATGCAGCGGCAGAGCTTCGATCAATTCCTGTAGGAACCGCTCCATCGGGGCCACTTCGGCGAGCGGCGCCGGATTGCAGTCATATGCTTCGACGAGCCACTCGAGCCCGCCCATGGTCATCGCCTCATTCTTATTCGGTCTAGGATCACGCTTATTGGGTCAGGGGTCAGGCCTGGGGCTTACCGCATTCCGAGCAGAACTTGGCGGCTCGGGCTATCTTGGCCCCACACTCGACACAGAACTTGGTTTCCCCTACCGGAGCGGCGGCTGCCGCGGCGGCTGCTCCAGCGGCGGCGGGGGCGGCCGCGGGCGGAGGAGGAGGTGGTGGTTGTTGGGCCTGCTGCATCGAACCCATCATTACTTGCGCCATGCCCATGCCGGCGCCGAGACCGGCGCCGATGCCGGCCGCGCCACCGCCCTCGTTGGCGGCCGCGATGGGCATTGACTGGGCCACCTGGAACTGGGTGTACTTGCCCATGTCGCCAATCATGTTCATGCCGATGCGCTGGTCAAGCAGCTTCTGCAACTCTTCCGGAAGCGACAGGCTCTGCACGACAAAGCTGTCGAGCGCCAGGCCGAACTCGGAGAACGTGGGCCGCACGTGTTCGGCGATCTTTTCGGCCAGTTCGATCTGATTGGCCGTCATGTCGAGAAAGGCGATCTGCGATTCGGCGAAGGTGTCGGCCATGCGGCCGATGATGGTGTTGCGAAGCTGGCCTTCGAGATCTTCGACGCGATAGATTTCCCTGGTGCCGCTGATCTTGGTGTGGAACAGGCGCGCGTCCAAGAGGTGATAGCTGTAGATGCCGAACGCACGAACACGCACCGCGCCGAATTCCTTGTCGCGAATGGTGATGGGCTGCTGGGTGCCCCATTTCTGATCGGTCTGCATGCGCGTGGACATGAAGTACACGTCGCTTTTGAACGGGGACTGGAACATCTTGTCCCAGTTCATGATGTTAGTGAGCAGGGGCAGCGTCTGCGTGTTCAGGGTGTAGAGGCCAGGGCCGAACTGGTCAGCGGCGCGGCCTTCATTGACGAACACGGCCAACTGGGACTCGCGCACAGTCAATTTGGCGCCGTTCTGGATTTCCATATCCTGCATGGGGTATCGCCATGCCAGGATGCCATCCTCAGGCTCAGTCCAGTGGATGACGTCTATGAATTGTTTTTTGAAGAAGTCGCCTAATGCCATGGTGATCGATGTCTCCGAAGTCTCAGCAAGTATAACGCGATCATGGCGCGCCTTGTTCCAACTACCGTGGCCGGCGGAACTTCTTGCGCGCGGTCTCGATCTCAGGGCGGACCCAGCAGCCTTCGAGATGATCGTTGACCAGGCCCATCGCCTGCATGAAGGCGTACATGGTGGTGGGCCCGACGAAGTTGAACCCGCGCTTGCGCAAGTCTTTGCTGAGCGCCTTGGATTCAGGCGTCTGGCCCTTGGCGCCGAGGGTGGGGCGATCGAGGCGTTCCGGACGCGCCGCGGGTTCGAACCGCCAGAGATAGGCGGCGAGCGATCCGTGCTCATCGATGAGCGCACGCGCGTTCCTGGCGTTCGAGATGGCGGCCTCGATCTTGCCGCGATGGCGCACGATGCCGGCGTCGCCCAGGAGGAGGCCGACATCGCGCTCGTCCATGAGGGCAACGCGCCCGATATCGAATCCGTGAAAGGCACGGCGGAAATTCTCCCGCTTGCGGAGGATGGTGATCCAGCTCAGGCCGGCCTGGAAGCCTTCCAGACACAGTTTTTCGAACAGACGGTTATCGTCGGCGACGGGCCAGCCCCATTCCTGATCGTGGTAGCGCTCATAGTCTTCGGCGCCGGCGTGCCACCAGCACGTCGGCCTGCCGTTGCAGCCCGCGATGAGTCCATCGTCCATGGCGAGAAAGTATAGCAACCGCCTGCCGGGTTGATGCGTAATAGGCATCAGGATGCGTTTGCTCTCAGCCGTTCTCGTGGTGGCCGCGCTGCGCGCGCAGGACCCGGGCGAAGTGATGCGGCGGATGGCGGAGAACGTGGAGCGAGGAGCGGCCGAGCGGGTCCGGTGGGTGTACGAGCAAAAGGTGCGGGCGAGCCTGGTGCGTTCGAGCGGCGAGATCTCGCGGTGGGAGAAGCGGGAGTACGCGGTGACGCCAGGGGCTGAGAAGACAGAAAAGGAGCTGACGGCGTTCGAAGGCGAATACCGGCAAGGCCGCAAGATGTATCCGTACACCGAGCCCGGCCACAAGTACAAAGACAGCGACATCGACGGCGAACTGATCGACGATCTGGTGAAGGATCTCGTGAACGACAAGAAGTCCCGCGACGGGATCCCGCATTCGCTGTTTCCGCTTCGGACGAAGGATCTGGCGCTTTACCGGTTCGCCGCGGCGGGCGAGGGCGAGCATGAGGGGCGGCGATTTTGGAAGATCGCCTTCGAGCCGGCGGAGAAGCGGGGCCTTTTCGTGGATTCAGACGAAGATGGTCCGGTACGGCCGTGGAAGGGCGAGGCTTGGGTGGACGCAGAGGAATACCAGCCGGTGCGTATCGTCACCGACCTGGCGTACAAGATCCCGTGGGCGGTCCGGACCTTCCTCGGCACCAATCTGCAACAGACAGGCTTTTCGGTGACCTATCAGCGAGTGGCCCCGAACGTATGGTTCCCCGTGAGCTACGGGACCGAGTTCAAGGTGAGCGTCGTGTTCTTTTACAAACGGACCATTGCACTGGGAATGGAGAGCACGGACTTTCGCCGTGCGGAGGCCAATTCCCGGATCGAATTCGATCTGGTACCTTGATCGGAGTATGCCTTCCACCGTTTACATGGCAGCCAACGGAGATCTGCGCCTCTCCGCGAATCAGAAGTGCTGGCCGGCGCAGGAGCAAACCGAACGCGCGGTGACCGCGGCCATAGAAAAGCTGGGCTACACCGTGAAGCGGGCGCACGAGTACGACACCACAAAGGGCCACGGGTTCATCGACAGCCAGAAGCGCGGCATGGAGGTGTTCCGCACGATCCCGCGCGAGGCTCCGCTGGTGATTGTCGAAGCCGTTTGGCAGTACAGCCATCATCTGCTGCATGGGCTCTACACTCATGGCGGGCCTATTTTGACGGTGGCCAACTGGAGCGGCCAGTGGCCGGGTCTGGTTGGCATGCTGAACCTGAACGGGTCACTCACCAAGGCTGGGGTGGACTATGACACGCTGTGGTCAGAAGATTTCACCGATCCGCTGTTTCTCGAAAATCTGGAACGCTGGCTCGGCGGGGGCCGGGTGACGCACGATCTTTCCCACGTGAAGGCCATCGCGGACGTGGATCTGCCCGCCGATGCGACGGCGGCCGGCGAGCAAGTGGCGCGGACACTGCGCGATCAGAAGGCGATCATGGGCGTATTCGACGAGGGTGCATGGGCATGTTCAACGCGATCATCCCGGACGAACTGCTCCATCCGACCGGTGTGTTCAAAGAGCGGCTCTCGCAATCGAGCTTGTACGCGGGGATGCAGACGGTGAGCGACGACGAAGCGCGAGCGGTCCGGGCGTGGCTCGACGCCAAGGGAATGAGGTTCGAAACGGGGAGCAACGAAGAGTCCGAACTCACCGATGCGCAGATCCACCAGCAGTGCAAGATGTACGTGGCGGCGTTGCGCATCGCGGACGAGGTTCGGGTGCGCGACGATCGGCATCCAGTATCAGCAGGGTTTGAAGGACCTTGCCCCGGCGTCTGACCTGGTGGAGGGGCTGCTGAACAATGTAGACCGTCCGCCGGTCACGGATGCCGGTGGATCCCGCGTGCTGTACGAAGGCGAAGCGCTGCCGCACTTCAACGAGGTGGACGAATGCGCGGGGCTCGACGGCCTGCTCACTTACCGGCTGTGGAAATGGCTGGGCTACGATCCGGAGAACACGCTCCACGATGTGCGTTGGGGTGAGCAGTACGGCGACGACTTCGTGTGGGTGTTCGAGATTTCGGGCGCCGCGCCGCCGCAGCACTTCATCGGCGGATACAGAGGCACGGTGAGCCGGCGGCAGCCGCCGATGTATTTCCGGCTGGGCGGAGGCACGGTAACCGGGGTGAGCAAACCGGGTGAGATCGTGTGGAGCCGTGTGTGGGTGGATGCGGGTAAGAAGCTGTGCGCCGACGTTGGCCGCGCCAAGGTGATCGAACTGCCGCGGGAGGAAACGGAGCGGCGATGGCAGGCCACTACACCGCAATGGCCGATCATGCATGCGGTGATCCAGGGCGTGTCCCGGGATCAGATGATGGCGCGCCACAAGAGCAACCACATCCAGGTGGCCTACGCGCCGGACGGAGCATCGGCGGACCGCGCGCTGGCGGCGAAGGCGGCCGCGTTCCGGGAACTGGGGCTGGAAGTGGCCCTGTGCGGCGTGTGAGCCGCTGACACGGCAGACTTCGCCAGACCCGCGCGCCTTGAATCGCACCGTGTCACGAGCAGGTCCAGAAACGCCGGCATCTCGCCACTGATCAACTCGGCGTCGCAGGCAAGGGTCCGGATGCCATAGCGCTGCTCGAGCAGGAGAGCGTACTTTTCCCAACCGGCTTGCACGCCGGCCACAGCGAAATGCGGAATCGGCGAAGGAGCAACGGGACTCCGACGGGGCGCTCCGATGGCTTCGAGGTCCGCCACCAAACCATGCAGCGAGGCGCCGATAAAGAGCATGGTGTGCCGGGCCATCAGATCGCCGATCATGACGCCAAGGTCCGGACACTGGGCGCCGCGGTCGTAAAGTTCCTTGCGCGTCAGCAGAGCCGACTTGGTGGTCCTCAGATCCCCGTAGAGCTTGAAGACGAAGAATCGCCCGTTGCGCGCAGCCGACGATACCCGGCCCGTGGAGAGATCCGCGATCACCTCGCCGGCGCCGATGCTTTCGACAAGGCGGTCATAGTTGGTGGAGATGGCGCCGCGCAACGGGAGCTTGGCGAGTGCTTCATGGGAGCGAGAGCGGAGGCAGAAGCGATGGTAGACGCTTTTGTAGTGATCGAGAACGTCCAGCCTCGACAGGAGCGGATTTTGGAGCAAGAGTTCGAGGGCGCGATTCGGATCGCCGGATTGGTGCAAGCCCGCGAGCTTCCGGCTCTGGTAGCCGTCGGTCCATCCCGACACCACCGCGGTCTGTAGGAGTTGCGCCACGAAATCCGGCCATTGCGGCAGTCCGCTTTGCGCGCTCAGCCCGGCGCCGGCCCACAGGACGCCGCCGTGGAGCGAGATCGCCTCCACGAGTTCCGTGGGCGGAGGCGGAAGCTGCAACGGTCCCGCGCGGCGATCCTTCATCGAGGCCTTTCGTCCGAACACGGTTTGGAGAGTAAGAAACAAGCCGAGCACGCCCAGGATGACTCCGAGGATTCCGAGCGTCTGCGCCAGGCCCATGAGGACCCGCCCGCCCTCATTCAACTGCCGGACCACCGACAGGCGGTGCAAGGAGGTGCCGGATGGTCCACTGTGGGCCAGGAACTCGCTTGACGCCGCCACGGCGTCAGAATCCGGCTGGGCTTCGGCCAGCAGTGTGCTTTCCGCGCGTGGGTGCAGTTCCCGTACGCCGCCGAACTCGCCCACGGCCAGCAGCGTGGAGGTGGGGCTATAGGCAAGCGCGCGAATCCGGCCGGGGGCGCTCGATACTTCGCCCAGATGGTACACGACCTGCGATCGCAACAGGGCTACTTGTCCGAGCCCGGCCATTCGCAGTTCGCCCTCACTGCGTGTGGGCCGGGACTCGACGAGCGACAGGGCTCCGGCGGCGTCCCTCCGGTAGAGAGATACCTTGCCTGCGCTCGCCGAAAGCACCGCGACATAGCCTGGAAGAGCGGCCACCTGATCCACCCTGGCGTCGAGGGAGGTGATGGCCCACCCGGACCGTCCGGGCATCCATTCGGCCACCTCCCCGTTGGAACGGAACGCCACGATCGCACCGGCCGGAGTCACGTGGACACCACGAACGGGAGGGTCGGGGTCGAGCGCGGTGCACGAGGGAGCGGCGCCGTGGCGGGCCACGCAGGCCCGGCCGCCGGTGATCCAGCCCAGTATCTCGCCTCGCGAATCGAGCGCCCAGCGGGACGGGTCTGGGGGTGCGCTGGCATCGAATCGCCGTTCGGCCCATTGCCGGCGAACCAGATCGAGAGCATGTACGTGCACGCGACCGTCCTGATCGCGGACCGAGGCCAGCAACTCCTTCTCCCGTTCAAGACCGTCGCCGTCCGGGAACCAGAGCCGGGAATAAGCGCCTTCAAAGTGGATTTCGCCTGAGGCGCTGAGTTTGTCCTCCTCGAAGAAGCGGTGGGCTACCGCCGCCAGGATGATCGCAGCCAGGAGACAGAGCGCGGCGAGGAAGTACACCAGACGCTGGGGGATGGTGGAGAGGATTTCCGTGAACACGAACACCCATCGGAGCCGGCCACCACGCTCAATAGCGCGCTTTACAATACACCAGCGCTCCTTTACACAATAGGCACCGCCTTTACATTGGCGGCGGGCGAGCGGTCAGGATTTCACGCGAGTGTAGGGCTTGCGAATGTAATCCTCGGCTTCCTTGGCGCGGTAGGAACCGGGGGCGTAGGCGACGGCCTTGCGGTAGGCGGCGATCGCCTCGGCACGGCGGCCTTTCATGTCGTAGGTCTGGCCCAAGCGCATCCAGGCGGTGACACCGGTGTTGGGATCCAGATCGCTGGCCTTTCCGGTGACGGCGAGGAAGTTCTCGAGGGCGTGATCGAAGTCCCGATACCAGAACTGGATGGTGGCACGAAAGTAGAGAATTTTCTCCTGGGACAGGCTGGCATACCCGGGCGTACCGTCGCGCTTGCGGCGCTCGACTTCGGCGACGGCGGCGAGTGCGGCGTCTTTCTGCCCGAGATCGGAATACATTTGAGCCAACTCGAATCCAAGCAAATAGTTACGTGGATATTTCGCAAGCAATTGCTTAAGAATGGGGACAGCGTCCGCCGGACGCTTTTCGCGCCGGTAGATGGTGGCGAGCAGAATGGCCGCATCGTCCGCATTGCGCTTTCCAAAGGCGCGCACCTGTCGAAGCGTCTCGATGCCGCGCTCCTTATCGCCGCGGAACCCTACGACGAAGCCCAACAGACGGTAGTGCCAGGGAAGGCTCCCGACAATGTAGTCATGAGCGCCCTGGGTGAGACGAGCGTCGACGAAATCGGGATCGAGGGCGGTGACCCTGTCGTGGAGCTTGCGGCTTTCGGTGGCTTGGCGCAGGGCGTCGGTCCAGGCTTTGCGGACCAGAAAGTCATAGTTGGCGCGCAGGCCGTGGGCCACCCCTTCGTAGTAGAGAGCCCATTTATCGTCAGGGTCCTTGGCCAGGCGTTCCTGGCAGAGCCGGACCGAGGCGGCAATGGCGGACTCGAATTCGGCGACATCGGCGGGAGAAGGATTCATCTTCTCGCGGCGCAGAAATGCGTTGCCGCCTGTGACCAATTCCGTTTCCAGGGCGCCTGCGCGGTGCATCTCGCGATAGAGGATTGTCTGCGCAACGTGGTTCCGCCATTGAGGATCGGCCGGGTGAGCGCGGGCCATTTCCCTGAAGATCCTGAGGGCGGAGTCGAATTCCAGGTTGTAGAAGTGGTCGAAGGCTTCGGCGGCGGAATCGGCCGGTGGCGGAGACAAGGCCGCCAGAGCGGAGACAAGCAAGGCGAAGACGAGGACGAATGCGGCAAGGCGGCGCACTGGACCCAGTGTAGCCCAGCCCTGACGGACACCCGCCATGGCGGCAATGGGGCGGTGAGGCAAGAATCGCTTTATCAACTGGATAGACGACAATGTCTCAAGTGGAAACGTTACATTTCGCTTGGCGTCCGGAGCGGAACAGGTGTAAAATCGAGGGCGCTATGTGGATGCAGCAAGGCAACGAAGCAGCCGCAATCGCGGCGATCGAGAAGGGTGGCGGTACCGTGCGGCCGCTGGCTCAGAACGACGAGCGGAAGGAAGTGAGCTTCTACCTGGCCGGAGAGGCGGTAAAAGACGAACACATTGCCCCGGTGGCGAAGCTGTCGAAAGTGGCGCAACTCCACCTGGGAAAAACGTCCGTCACCGACGCGGGCCTGGCGGCGATTCAGGGCCTCACGGATCTGGAACAGCTCCACCTGGAGCACACCAAGATCACCGATGCAGGCCTTGCAAATCTAAAGAAGCTGACGAAGCTTACCTATCTAAACCTCTACGGCACAGGGGTTACAGACGCCGGACTGGAGAACCTGAAGGGATTGACGAACCTGAAGAACGTCTATCTGTGGCAGACGAAGGTGACGCCAGAGGGAGCCAAGAAATTGAAGGCTGCGATTCCGGGGTTGGATGTGGTGATGGGTTGGGACCCGGCGCCAGCTGCCGCCGCCGCGGAACCGAAGAAGCCGTAAGGCGCGGTCAGCCGGAGAGCCTGGCGCGGCGGCGCGCCCGCAGACGCGCGGCCCGGGCCTGCACCAATTCGCGGCGGAATTCCGCCCGCCGCACCTCCATCTCATTGAGACCGAAATAGTGGCCGATCTCATGCCATACTGTATCGAGAACCATTTGTTCCAGATGTGCGGGGCTGTGGGCCATACGTTCGTGCGGCCCCTGGTAGATGACAATGCGGTCCGGCATTGCAAACGGCTCCATCACGCTACGCTGGGGCAAAGGCCTGCCATGATAGAGGCCGAGGAGGCCAGGACGCGGCGGTTCCGGTTCTACCACGATTGCCACGTTGTCCATGCGGCGGCGATATCGCGCCGGGATGCGGGCTAAGGCGTGCTCAACGAGGCGGTCAAATTCCCGGGGACTCATCTGGTTTTATTGTAGGCAGGAGGACATGGCACAAGTGGCGAGTGCGCTGGAGCGCGTAGCGCGAGGATTGGGCATCGGCAAGATCGGGCGGCATATTTTTCTGTGCGCGGACCAGACCAAACCGAAGTGCTCGACGAAAGAAGACAGCAACCTGGCGTGGGAACATTTGAAGAAGCGGCTGGCTGAGAGCGGAGCCCTCACCGGATCGCCGTGCGTTTACCGGAGCAAGGCGAATTGCCTGCGGGTGTGCGAGCAAGGGCCGATCGCAGTGGTTTATCCGGAAGGTGTCTGGTACCACTCGGCGCAAGGCGAAGTGCTGGATCGCATCATTGACGAACATCTGATCGGAGGGCAGGTAGTGGAAGAGTACGCGTTCGCCCGAAGCGCGACGATGCCCGGCCAGGAGACAGCGGGCCAGGAGACGGAAGAATGAGCCGAAGGAGAGTGATCGTGGCCATCGACGGGCCGGGCGGCGCGGGCAAAAGCACAATCGCGCGGCGGCTGGCTGCACGGCTCGGTTTTCTGTATATCGACACGGGAGCCATGTACCGGGCGGTGGCATTGTGGGCGCAGCGCAACGGAATCTCGTGGGACGATCCGCTGGCGATGGAACAGATGGCGATTGCGGCGGGAATCGGGCTGGAATCCTCACCGCCGCGAGTGACCCTGAACGGGGAAGACGTCACCGAAGCGATCCGAGCTCCGGAGATCTCGCAAGGAGCCTCGAAAGTATCGGCGCTGAGCGGAGTGCGCCGGGCGCTGGTAGCCAAGCAGCGAGAGATGGCGGCCTACACATCCGTGGTGATGGAAGGCCGCGATATCGGAACGGTGGTGTTTCCGGACGCGGATGTGAAGATCTACCTGGACGCAAAGCCAGAAGTACGGGCGGACCGCCGAGTGAAGGAACTGGGAGAAAAGTCACCACCGCCGCCGGAAAAGGATCGGGTGCTGGTGGAATTGGAAGAGCGCGACAAGAGGGACATGGGCCGGGCGGATTCTCCCCTGCGCCAAGCCGAAGACGCGGACATGGTGGACACAACAGCGCTCAACATCGAGCAGGTGGAGGAAGAGATTCTCCGCATCATCCGCCTCAAGACCTCCAACGGGAAGGAATACGAGCGTTGAACGATATTCTCGTGATGAAATTCGGCGGAACCAGCATGGGCTCCGGCGAGAGGATCAAGATAGCGGCGCATCTGGCGCGGCAGCAGAACGAAAAGCGTCCGACGCTGGTGGTGGTTTCGGCGATGTCGAAAGTAACCGACCTGCTGCTCGACACGTTGCGACATGCCGAGGGAGGAGATGGGGCGGGAGTGGATCGAAACCTGCGCGACCTCGCCGACCGGCACCTGGTGGGGTGCGGCGAACTGCTGCATGGAGCCGAACTGGACGAGGCGGTGAAAAAAGTAGAGGAACTGGTGGCGGAGTTCAGCCGGATCGTGAGCGGGGTGAAGATGCTCGGGGAGCGTCCGCCGCGATCGGTGGACGAGGCAGTGGCGGTGGGCGAGCGGTTGTCGTCGATGATGATGGCGGCGTATCTGAATCAGACGGGGACGAGATCCCGAGCCATCAACGCGCGGGAAGTGATCGTTACCGACGCGGTGTTCGGCAATGCGACGCCGCTGATGGGTCCGACGCAGGAACGAGCGCACCGGGTGTTGGGGCCCCTACTCGAAGACGGCGTTCTGCCGGTGGTGACGGGCTTCAACGGCGCGGCGCTGGATGGGAGGCCGACGACACTCGGGCGAGGCGGGTCTGACTTTTCGGCATCGATACTGGCAGCGGCGTTGGGCGCGGCCGAGGTCTGGATCTGGACCGACGTGGACGGGATCATGACGGCGGATCCGCGCATCGTGGCCGATCCGGCGGTGCTCGCGGAGGTGACCTACCGGGAAGCGGCGGAGTTGGCATACAACGGAGCGAAGGTGCTGCATCCGCGAACGCTGGCGCCGCTTGTGGAAAGCGAGATCCCGGTGTGGAGTAAGAACAGCTTCGCGCCGGAAAAGCCTGGGACGAAGATCGTTTCGACCGTGCAGGCGCCTCCGGGGCCACGGGCGGTTACGTCGATGGCGGGCGTCTCGCTGATTTCGCTCGAACCGGCGAGTCCGGAAATTTCGGGGACGCGCGTGATGGGCCGCGCGCTCGATGCGCTGGCGACGACAGGCGCCGAAGTACTGGCGATGACGAGTTCGAGCTACCAGCAGAGTTTCTGCTTTCTGGTGCGCCGCGATGAGCTTGGCAAAGCAGTGGAAGCGATCGAAGCGGCGCTATCGCTCGAGCTGGCGCACGGCTACCTGAAACCCGTGGACATCAATGACCAAGTGGGGCTGCTCGCCATCGTGGGTGAGGGCATGCAGGGTTCACCGGGTTGGGCGGGGCGTATCTTCACGGCCATTTCCCGGCAAAAGGTGAACATCATCGCGATCGCACAGGGTTCGAGCGAGTTGACCATCGCGGTGGTGGTGGCGCGGGACGGGCTCGACAAGGCCGTGCGCGCGGTCCACTCGGAATGCAAGATGGGCGAGTTGGCGCGGGCGCACTGAAGACCTGTCAGGCGAGCGCAAACGCGACGAAGGCGTCGCCGGACTTGGTCCGCTGGCGGTTTCCTCCTCCGCAGGCGATGGCAACGAACTGTTTGCCGCCGGCCGAATAGGTGCACGGGGTGGCGTAGCCACCGGCTGGCAGTAGGTGTTCCCAAACCACGGCGCCGCTGGAGGAATCGATGGCGCGGAGCTTTTCGTCGGCAGTGGCGGCGACGAAAATGAGTCCTCCGGCGGTGGCGATGGATCCGCCCAGTTGAAACGTCCCGGTCTTCTTCACACCACGGGCGGTCAATTCGGGATGTTCGCCGAGCACCTCACGCCAACGAAAATCGCCGGTGCGCAGATCGATAGCGGTGAGATGGCCCCACGGTGGTTTGACGGCGGGGTAGCCTTCCTGGTCGACGAATTTCTCATAGCCGGTGTGTCCCCATTTGTAGCCCTCCTCGGGCTTACCTTGGCGAAGAGTGATGATGCTCGGAAGCTCGCTCGAATTGACGAAGAGGAGATTCTGAGCAGGGTCGTAGCAGCAGCCGCCCCAGAGTGCGCCGCCGAGCGTACCGGGCGAAAAAATGCTCCCCTGTTTGGAAGGGGGCGGAAACGGACCGTCGCTACGAAGCTGGCGCAGCCGCTCGAGGGCGAAAGCACGGGCTTCAGCGGAGATGTCGGTGACGAGGTCCTCGTTGATGGTCTGCCGTGAAAACGGCGCGGGCTTGACGGCGAACGGCTGGGTAGGCGAGAGCGGATCGCCATCGACGCTATCGGTGGGAACCTTGCGCTCCTCGATGGGGAGGATGGGTTTGCCGGATTCGCGATCGAACAGGAACAGCATGCCGGTCTTGGTGACCTGGGCGACGGCGTCGCGTTTGCGGGCACCTTCGGTGATTGTGACCAGGGCGGGCTGAGCGGGAAGGTCATAATCCCAGACATCGTGGTGGACGGTTTGAAAATGCCATTTGCGTTTTCCATTGCGGACGTCGATGGCCAGCACGCAGTTGGCAAAGAGATTGTTTCCGGGGCGGTCACCGCCCCAGAAGTCAAAAGCGGCCGATCCGGTGGAGACGAAGACCATCCCGCGCTTGAGGTCCACGCTCATGCCGGCCCAATTGTTGGCGCCTCCGTTGCGTTTGTAGGAGTCCTTGGCGAAAGTGTCATAGCCGGACTCACCGGGATGAGGGATGGTGTGAAAAATCCACTTGCGTTTTCCGGTGAAAACATCGTAGCCGCGGATGTGCCCGGGGGCGGCGGGACGGGGGCCCTCGCCGCCGCCACCGCCCACGATGAGAGTGTCTTCAAACAGAACCGGTGGACTGGTGGCGCGATATTCCAAACCCGACATGTCGCGGTCAAAGGCTTGTGTCAGGTCGACGACGCCGTTGTCGCCGAATGGGCGCACGAGTTCGCCGGTCTTGGCGTCGAGGCAGTAGAGCTTGTCCTGCAGCGCGACGAGGATGCGGCTCTTTCGGCCGTCGCGAAAATAGGTGACGCCCCGGTTCACACCCGGAGCGCGACGCGATTTTCCGAGGGGATCGAAGTTCCACAACGCCTCGCCGGTAGCTGCGTTCAGCGCGCGGACCTGGAGGCGGGGACTGGTGAGATAGAGGACACCATCGACGACGACGGGCGTGCACTCGATGGTGGTGGCGGGGCGCTGCATGGCGTCGCCGGTGTTGTGTGTCCAGGCCGGCTTCAATTTGGCGACGTTATCGCGCCGGATCTGGTCCAGGGGTGAGAATCGCGTGGCGCCGGAGTCACCGCCATAGTAGCCCCAATCGGCGTCGCCGGAAGCAGCCAAGGCGTGAGTGAGCGGCCGGGCCAGGGAGACCCCGCCGAGTTGGAGTAGCGTACGTCGATCCATCGAGGCCAGCATATCAGCGGCCGGGGCATTGCGGGGTGGAGCCCGGCGTCGCTCGAGGCTGGCGAAACGGTCGGGCGGCGGACTATGCTACTGAAGAGAACGATGACACCCAAACGCGCGCTCGTACTGCCGCTGCTCGCCGCATCCGCATTCGGGCAAAGCCCGGCTTATCGCGACTGGTCCGTCTACGGCGGTGGGCCCGATTCGATCCGGTACTCGCGCCTGACGCAAATCAACACGAAGAACGCCAGCAAGCTGACGGTGGCCTGGATGCACGACACCGGCGACGCCTTCGAGGGATCCGAAATCCAGTGCAATCCGATCATCGTGGGGAAGGTGCTCTACGCGACAACGCCGAAGCTTCGCGTGATCGCGCTCGAGGCCGCCACAGGCAAGCAGATCTGGAGCTTTCAACCCGAAGTATCGGGAAAAAACAGGAATCGCGGACTAACGTATTGGGAGTCTAGCGATGACAGCCGGATCTTCGTGGGCGCCCGCCACTACCTCTATGCCGTGGATGCAGGGACCGGAAAGCCGGTGAGGTCGTTCGGAGAAAACGGAAGGGTAGATCTGCGCCGAGGGCTGGGCCGCGACACGGACGGAGTCAGCCTGCGGCTCACCACGCCGGGGATCGTTTACAAGGACATGCTCATCACGGGATTCCTCACGAGCGAGGGATTGCCCTCGGCGCCGGGCTTCATCCGCGCGTACGACGTCCGGACCGGGCAGATCCGCTGGACCTTCCACACCATTCCACAGCCGGGCGAGTTCGGCTACGACACATGGCCGAAGGAGGCGTACAAGTACACCGGCGGCGCCAACAATTGGGCGGGGATGAGCCTGGACACCGGGCGTGGGATCGTGTACGTGCCCACGGGATCGGCGGCGTACGATTTTTATGGCGCGAACCGGCATGGCGACAATCTTTTCTCCAATTCGCTGCTGGCCCTGAAAGCCGATACCGGCGAACGGTTGTGGCATTTCCAGTTCGTGAAGCACGACGTGTGGGATCGCGACCTGCCCGCGCCGCCGAGCCTGGTGACCATCAAACGGAACGGGAAGAGCATTGACGCGGTGGCGCAGATCACCAAGTCCGGCCATGTGTTCGTATTTGACCGCGTGACGGGCGCGCCGGTGTTTCCCATCGAGTATCGGGAGGTGCCGGCGTCGGAAGTGGACGGCGAAAAACTGGCAACGACGCAGCCGTTTCCCACCAAGCCGCCGCCGTTCTCGCGACAAACGCTCACCGAGCGAAATCTAACGCGGCGGACGCCGGAAGCGCACCGCGTCGTACTGGAACGCTTTCGCAAGGTCCGCAGCGCGGGACAATTCGTACCGCCGGGCTTCGAAGGATCGGTGTTGTTTCCCGGCTACGACGGCGGGGGGGAATGGGGCGGCGCGGGGTTCGATCCGGAGACGGGATTGCTGTACGTGAATGCGAACGAGATGCCGTGGGTGATGCGCCTTGTGCCGAAGGCGTCCGCGACGGGACGGATGAGCGGCCGGACGCTGTACAACCGGAATTGCGCGGCGTGCCACCGGGAGGACCTGGGGGGGAGTCCGCCGGAATTCCCTGCCCTGGCGGGGATCGGAAGTAAGCGAACCCGTGAACAAGTGGTGTCCGTGATTGGAAAGGGCGCGGGCCGTATGCCGGGATTCGCGCACATCGGCGACACCTCGGTGGAAGCCATCGCCACCTACCTCATGAGCGGCAAGGAGGAGCAGGTGGACGCGCCGGCAAAGCCGGATTCTCCCTTCGATCAGAAGTACATGAGCGATGGGTACAACAAGTTTCTGGATCCGGACGGGTATCCGGCGGTGGAGCCCCCTTGGGGAACGCTCAATGCCATCGATCTGAACAAGGGGGAAATCAGGTGGAAAATTCCGTTTGGGGAATTTCCCGAACTGGCGGCAAAGGGAATGCGGAATACGGGAACGGAGAACTACGGGGGTCCTGTGATCACCGCGGGCGGGCTGCTGTTCATCGGCGCCACCAACCATGACCGCAAGTTCCGCGCGTTCGACAAACGGACCGGCAAGCTACTGTGGGAGACGACACTACCGGCGGCTGGGAACGCGACGCCGGCGACATACGAAGTGGACGGGCGTCAATACGTGGTGATCGCGGCCGGGGGCGGGAAGTCCGGCGCGCCATCGGGCGGCAGCTACGTGGCGTTCGCGCTGCCGTAGACCTTCGCTGCGATAATGGAGCGAGTGCCGGCCCTTTCCCCGCAGTCTGAATTCACTGGTGAGCGAGTCGTCCCCGGTCAGGTCGATCCGGATTTGTGGAACGAACATCTTGCACGCTATCTTTTCGCGTCCCGTTTGGCGCGGCGGAAGCGTGTATTGGACGTCGCGTGCGGCGCCGGGTACGGATCAGCGGAGTTGGCGGCAACGGCAGCGAGCGTAGCCGCGATCGACATCGCGGAAGGCGCGGTGCGACAGGCGGCCGCGAGCTACGAACGAGGGAACTTACGGTTCGCGTGCGCGTCGGCGACGGCGCTGCCGTTTCGCGACCGCGCGTTCGATCTGATCACGGCGTTCGAGGTGATCGAGCATCTCGAGGACTGGGACCTGTTGCTGAGCGAAGCAGCGCGGCTACTGGCGCCGGGCGGGCAACTGATCGTCTCGACGCCCAACAAGAGCTACTACGCGGAGGCGCGCAAACTCGCGGGCCCGAATCCGTTCCACGCACACGAATTCGAATTCGAAGAATTCGGGGCGGCGCTCGAGCGTCATTTTCGCCACGTCTCCCTGTTCGTGCAGAACCATGCCGCGGTCGTGGCGTTTCAGCCCCTGGCAGGAACGGGAGGCGCCGAAATCCGCATGGATACGGCGGCGGTGGATCCGGCCGAGTCGCACTTTTTCATGGCTGTCTGCGCGCAATCGCCGCAGACCGGCAGCCCGGCCTATCTGTACCTTCCCACCGCGGCGAACGTGCTGCGCGCGCGGGAGCTTCACATACGGCGGCTCGAACAGGAACTGGCGCAGAAAGAGGAGTGGCTGGCGAAGTCGCAAGCCGATCATCAGGAGCTGCTGGCGAGGCATCGCGCGCAGCAGCAGGAGTTGGAGGATCGGAACCGTTGGGCGGCGAAGCTGGATGAAGATCTGGCCGCGGCAGGCCGGCGGGTGAGCGAACTCCAGCAGGAATTGGTGGAAGAAGCGGC
This sequence comes from Bryobacteraceae bacterium, assembly GCA_041394885.1. GTDB lineage: Bacteria > Acidobacteriota > Terriglobia > Bryobacterales > Bryobacteraceae > DSOI01. The sequence continues at coordinate 38,556 of JAWKHI010000038.1, forward strand.
CAATGCCACGGAAGTTGTCGCCGGCTACGAGCGAAAGATCGCGGAGTTGGAGCGGGAAGGCAATGAGCGGGCAGCGGCGGTGGAGGCGCACTGGCGCGGCGAGTTCGAAAACAAGTCCCGCGAGTTGGTGGAGTGCGTGCGGCTGCTGGATACAGCCGAAAAAACGGTGGAAGAACGGACGCTGTGGGCGCAATCGCTCGACCGGGAAAAGACGGCGGTGGAAGCACAGTTGAGCATGGTGCAGGCGTCCCGATGGATCAAGGTGGGGCGGCGATTGGGATTGGGTCCACGCGTGGGTGGATGAGCCGGACCGAACCCGGCTCATCGAGGACACGATCGCCGCTACCTTCGACGGCGGAGCCGGACGAGCATCAGCGTGACTCCCACTCCGGTGAACAGCAGCGTGGATGGCTCGGGTACGGGTGTTCCGACGTTGAACAGGATGAAGTCCACCTGTTGGGGGTTGGGCTGGAGAGCACTATCGCTGAGGGTCAACCGGATGCGCCCTACGTCGACCAAGCCGGACAGGAGAACGAGTCCGCCCTGGCCGCCGCTGTCGCTGGCGGTGAGATCCGACACGGAGAAGACGGAGGCGTTCCCGGAGGCCGTGATCGAGGTGGGCGACGTGGAGAAATAACCCGCGATCCCTGGTTCTCCACTGAAGTATTCGTGTTCGAACGTCCAGGTGTTGACGTCGATTGGGTTGTTGGCGAAGTCCCATGCCTCGATCGTGTAGGCGTAGTGATTGTGAATGTTGCCAATGATCAATTGGCCGCCGGCGCCCCATCCATAGCCGGCGGAGAAATCGAACTCGATGCTGGATCCGAGACCATCGATGCCGTGGATCTGTAGTTCGGTCGTCATCGACTGGCTGGTGATCGCGGCCGGCAGTCCAAACAGGGTTCCCGGCGTAAAGCCGAGAAATCCGGGATAGGGATCGGAGCCGGTGATGGTTCCGGCGGAACTGGTGTTGGAGAAATTCCACGTGGAGTTGGAGAAAGAGCTGGTCCAATCGTGGAATTGGAAGGGTCCGGCCGCGGCGGGCCACTGAGCCATCGCCAGCATTGCGGGCAGTATCGCGAAGAGTCGCTTGTTCATGTGAGGTTGTCCTCCCTTTCATTCCTGGATGCGCAGGGGGAGTACAACCGGGGTCAATTTTCCTAGGTTCTTATTCCGATGTGAAGAGCGACCATGCCGAAGGTCATGCGATGGAAACGGACATCGGCGAAGCCGGCGTGCCGCATCTGCGCCGCGAGATCTTCCGCGCCGGGGAACTTCCGCACGGACTCCGGGAGGTACTCATACGCGTCCGGTTCATTCGAAAACAGCGCGCCGAGGCGAGGCAGGACCCGCAAGGAATAGAAATCGTAGAAGCGCCGGAAGAGGGGACTGGGCGGGGTGGAAAACTCGAGGATCGCCGCAGCGCCGCCCGGGGCGAGCACGCGATGCATCTCTTCCAACCCGCGGCGATAGTTGGCGAGATTGCGGAAGCCGAATGCGGCGGTGACCAGGTGCACGGACGCGTCGGGGAGGGGGAGCCGCAGAGCGTCGGATTCAAACACCATCGAGGGCAGGGCCTTGGCGCCGATTTTGCGCTGCGCGGTCTGAAGCATCCGGTGGGAGAAATCACTGCCGAATACGGGAACCGCGGAGGCGCGCTGGAGGGCGATGGTGAGGTCGCCGCTGCCGCAGCATAAATCGACGACGCGCGGGCGGGCATCGCGGACAGGCGCAAGGAACGGCCGCAGGAGAGAGACAGTACGCCAGCGCCAGTAACGATCGGTCTGAAACGAGAGCAGGTGATTGAGAAAGTCGTACCTCGGCGCTACGCCGTCAAACATACGGCGGACGTAGCGCGAAACCTGCTCTTCGCCTTGCACGCCGCGTGGGGAAGAGCCCGGCGCGGCCGTCGGCGCAGTCTTCATCGGGATTCCGCCAGCGCCATCTCGGTAGCCCGGCGGATCAGCACGGGATCGACGCCGGTGGCGACGCGAACGTTGCCCACCGTTTCCGGAAGGACGAAGTGGACGTTGCCTTGGATCGTTTTTTTGTCGGAGTTGAGGCGCGCGAGCATGGAGCCGGGGTCCACCGCAGAGAGGGATGGGATGGCGCCATAGGCATCGATGGATCGCAGAATGCGCTGCCGGTCTTCTTCCGGCGTCACGCCCATCAGGCCTCCCAGATGCGTAACGGCCCGCATTCCGAACGCGACGGCCTCGCCGTGGAGGAGGTAGGCGTACTGTGTTTCGGCTTCGAGCGCGTGCCCGATGGTGTGGCCGAAGTTGAGGATGCGGCGCAGGCCGCCTTCTTTTTCGTCCTCCGACACCACTTCGGCTTTGATACGGACGGATTCGGCGATCATGTCCTCGACGATTTCCGGGTCCTGGACCAGGACCTTCGAAGACTCGTCCAGCATCCGCGCGAACAGACGCGGGCTGCGAATGATGCCGCACTTGACCACTTCGTAGAGGCCGGCTCTGTACTCGCGGGCAGGCAGGGTTGCGAGCACATCCGGGTCAATGACCACAGCCAGGGGTTGGTGGAATGCGCCGATGAGATTCTTGCCGGAGACGAGATTGGCTCCGGTCTTGCCGCCGACCGAGGCGTCGACCTGGGCGAGCAGAGTGGTGGGCACCTGGATCACCGGAACGCCGCGCATGAAGATGGCGGCGAGGAACCCGCCGAGGTCGCCCACGATGCCTCCGCCGAAAGCGATCACGATGCTCGAGCGATCGGCGCCGCGCTGCACCATCTGTTCGGCCAGAGCTTCCACTTCGGCGATCCGCTTGCGCTGCTCGCCGCCGGGAAAGACGAGTTTCTCCATGGGGGCCGAGGTCTCGAGCCCTGCCTCCAACGCGGCGCCATGCAGACTCCAAACGTCTTCGGTGGTCACGACGAAAATTTTGCCGGCTTTTGCCGGGAGGAAATCGCCAACGGAGGCGAGGGCGCCGCGGGAGACGACGCACGGGTATTCGCGCGCAGGTGTCCGCACCGAAAATGTGGGCATAAAGACGTTGTACCATGAGGACATCACACCCTCGAACGGAACAATTCTCAAAGCCGATTTTCTTGTCATCGGGGCCGGTGTCGCCGGACTGCGGGCGGCGATCGAACTTGCGCCCGCGGGCCAGGTGCTGGTGCTGGCCAAGGGCGAACCGAAGGAATCTTCGTCGGAATATGCACAGGGCGGCATCGCGGCGGCGCTGGCCGATGACGATGAGGTCTCGCTCCACGAACAGGATACGCTCGCGGCGGGCGACGGGTTGTGTGACCGGGACGCGGTGCACACGCTGGTGGAAGAGGGCCCGCGGGCAATCGAGGATCTCATCGCGTGGGGAGCCGAGTTTGACCGCGAGGGTCCGAAGCTTTCGTTCACGCGCGAAGGGGCGCACTCGCGCAACCGGATCCTGCACGCGCATGGCGATTCGACGGGGCGCGAAATCGTGCGGACGCTTTGGCAGAAAGCGAACACGTTCCCGACGATCCGAGTGCTCACGTTCACGGCGATCATCGAGTTGCTGGATCGCGACGGCGCGGTGACCGGGGCGCTGGCCTTCGACGCGTGGTCCGGCCAAGCGGTGTTCATTTCGGCGCGCGCCGTGCTGCTGGCCACCGGAGGGCTGGGGCGGGTGTATGCTGCGACGACGAATCCGGACGTAGCCACCGGCGACGGCGTTGCGCTGGCCTACCGGGCGGGCGCGGAAGTAGCCGACATCGAATTCGTGCAATTCCATCCGACGGCGCTGCATCTGGCCGGTGCGCCCTGCTTCCTGCTGTCGGAAGCCTTGCGCGGCGAAGGGGCCTACTTGCGCAATGAGCAGGGAGAGCGGTTCATGAGCCGGTATCACGAGTTGGGGGAGTTGGCTCCGCGTGATGTGGTGTCCCGTTCCATCGTGCAGGAAATTCAGCTGACGGGGTCCCAGGACGTTTTTCTCGATTTGACACACTTCGAGCCGGGACGAGTGAGCAAGCGGTTTCCGCGCATTTATGAGACATGTCTGCGATTCGGCATTGATTTGGCCACCACGCCGGCCCCGGTGCATCCAGCGGCGCACTATGCGATGGGTGGGGTCCGCACAGACCTGATGGGCCAGACCAGCGTACCGAATCTGTATGCAGCGGGAGAGGTGGCGGCGACGGGTGTCCATGGAGCGAACCGGCTGGCGAGCAACTCGCTGTTGGAAGGGCTGGTATTCGGAGCGCGAGCGGGGAAAGCCATGCGCGAGCAGGCGGGATTGCTGCGATATGAGCCGGATCCCGTGGAGGTGGCGCGGTTTCCGGAAATTTCAGAAGGCGAACTGAGAGCGCTCGCGTGGCGGGATCTGGGTGTAGTTCGCGAGGGGAAGACGCTGGAGGCGGCGATTGCAACGCTAGAGGGTACGCCGCTCGAGGCGCGGCAAACCGCACCGCGTCTGGACTACGAGGTCCGCAACATGCATCAATTGGCCCTGCTGATCGCGCGGTGCGCAGCCGCGCGGGAGGAGAGCCGGGGCGGACACTGGAGGATCGACTATCCAACCAAGTCGCCCCGGTTTCAAAAGCACTCCTCAATCCGGCTGAAGGAAACGGAAGTCAAGTTCCGGGATTGAGCCCGGAACTCGCGGTCATCTCAACTACGCCCGTTTCCGGCGAAGCAGGGTTACGCCCGCCAACCCGAGGCTGAGCAGGACCATGGAACCCGGCTCCGGACTATTGGTTACGGGAGCCGATACGGTGACACCGGAAATAGCTCCCCCGACCACAGCACTGTCGAACCGGATTTCGTCGGCGAAGATCCAGGCGTCGCGATAGAGGAGGCGGACGATGACGCGATCGGTGGAAAGCCCGGTGACGTCGAGGTCATACCATTTGGGATCGGAGGTGACCGGATCTACGAGATTGAACAGCTTGGAATAGGTGAACACGCCGGCGGTTTCACCGAGAACCTCCACCGCAAGCGGCGGACGCACTCCGCCGAAACCATTGGAGTCGTCCACGTGGACGCTCAGTGTGCCGAAGGGTTGGCTTGCTCCAAACAGAAAGGTAAACCGCGGATTTTCACCCAGACCGGGGTGGCAATTGGGGTCAACACCCACCAAGCAACGGTTCCCGCTCAGGTCAAAGGGAATCACGAGCCAACCCACCCATGGGGCGGCGTTCTCAAACCAGTTGGTTGTCACCGTGGCGCCATCGGTCAACTGACCGGTACCGCCCGACAGCGTGGCATAGGGCGTCGTTGTGCTGCCGACACCCGAATAGCTGTCGTCATAATAGGTGAAGAAACCCGTCCCACCATTGGGGCCGGTGTACGACGTAGGAAGAATCGGTGCGCCCCAAGCTGCGAGAACGAATATCAGGGCACACGAACAGCGAACGAACGTTTTTCTCATCTCTTTTTACCTGCTCCTCCAAGCCGGCTAGTACTACGCACCGGGCTACTGATTCTTATAACGCGTCCTAGGACTAAAGTAAAGTCCCCCCGCTCCGCCAGATCAATATTTGAGCCCAAACGGGGGGAGCCGATGCCAGGCGGGATGCCGCTACAATGGAACGAGTGTCTCGACAACGTATTCGTTCCACAACGATCCTGTGTGTGCGCCGGAACGGCAAGGTGGTGATGGCGGGCGATGGCCAGGTAACCATGGGCGGCGAAGTTCTCAAGGATTCCGCCAACAAACTGCGCCGTCTTTATAAAGATCAGATTCTAGCAGGCTTCGCGGGATCCACCGCGGACGCGTTCTCCCTGTTCGCGCGTTTCGAGTCCAAGCTCGAACAGCACGGAGGCAACCTCTCGCGGAGCGTGGTGGAACTGGCGAAGGACTGGAGGACCGATCGTGTTCTCAGGCACTTGGAGGCCCTGCTGCTGGTAGCCGATACCCGGAACAGTTATCTGGTGAGCGGCACCGGAGACGTTATAGAACCCGACGCCGACGTGGCTTCTATCGGTTCGGGAGGCGGTTTTGCGAAAGCGGCGGCTGTTGCGTTGTTTGAAAACACAGAGCTAGAGGCGCGAGCGATCGCGGAGAAAGCAATGAAGATCGCGGGCGAGATCTGTATCTACACGAATCTACAGATTCGCTACGAGGAACTGGGCTAACGATCATGGTGATTTACCTTCCCTCCCAATCCACGGGCGAATCCCCCCAATTGGATGAGCTTACACCCCGCGAAATAGTTGCCGAGATGGACAAATATGTTATCGGCCAGGCCGATGCAAAGAAGGCGGTGGCGATCGCGCTTCGGAACCGGATCCGGCGTCAAAAGCTGGAACCCGACATGGCCGATGAAGTGATGCCCAAGAACATCCTGATGATCGGCCCCACCGGGGTTGGCAAGACGGAGCTGGCGCGGCGGCTGGCCAAGCTTGCCAATTCGCCCTTTCTGAAAGTGGAAGCGAGTAAGTTCACCGAGGTGGGCTACGTCGGGCGTGACGTCGAATCCATGATTCGGGATCTGGTGGAGATCTCGATCGATATGGTGCGGGACGAGAAATTGGACGAGGTGGCGGAGCGGGCCGAACGGAACGCGGAGGAGCGGCTGCTGGACCTGTTGATGCCACCGCAACCGGAGTCCACCGACAGCGTGGAGCGGACGCGGGACAAGCTGCGGGAGCGGCTGCGCGCGGGCAAACTGGATGACCGCACCGTGGAAATCGACGTAAAGGAACGCGGACCGACGTTCGAGATCACCACGAACATGGGCGTGGAAGAGATGGACGTCAACCTGAAGGACATGATCCCGAGCCTTTTCGCGCCACGGTCGCGGAAGCGCAAGATGCGGGTGGGCGAGGCGCTCGAGTACCTGATCCAGGAAGAAGAGCAGAAGCTGGTGGACATGGATCAGGTGACGCGCACCGCCATCGAGCGTGTGGAGCGCAATGGGATTATCTTTCTCGACGAAGTGGACAAGATTGCCGGACGCGAGGGCGGGCAGGGTCCGGACGTGAGCCGCGAGGGCGTGCAGCGCGACATTCTGCCGATCGTGGAAGGCACGACGGTGAACACGCGCTACGGCTTCGTCCGTACGGACCACATTCTGTTCATCGCCGCCGGGGCGTTTCACGTGTCCAAGCCGAGTGACCTGATTCCGGAACTGCAGGGACGGTTCCCGATCCGGGTGGAGTTGCAGTCACTGAGCGAAGCCGATTTTATCCGGATCTTGAAGGAGCCGAAGAACGCGCTGGTGAAGCAGTACACCGCACTGCTCGAGACCGAGGGGATCCACCTTACCTTCACAGAGGATTCGCTAGAAGAGATCGCGCGGATGGCGGCGGCGGTGAATCGCGATACCGAGAACATCGGCGCGCGGCGGCTGCACACGATCATGGAGAAGGTGCTCGAGGAGATTTCCTTCGCGGGCCCCGATCTGAAGAAGAAGAACATTCGCATCGACGCCAACTACGTGCGGGAGCAATTGAGCGCGATTGTGAAGGATCAGGACCTGAGCCGGTATATCCTGTGAAACCGGCGGGCATTGTCTGCTTGGCGGCCGTGGTTACGGGCTGCGGATACGTTGGGGATCCGCAACCACCGGCCCTACACATTCCGGCCCCGATCCTGGATCTGGCGGCGATGCAAACGGGCGATTCCATTCGTGTCCGCTTCACGGTGCCCGATCGCACCACCGACGGGCTGCCGATGGCTTCGGTGGAAGCGGTAGACCTTCGATTCGATGAGGAACCCGTCGCGGTGACGGCCACCGAGCCCGGTCCGATCGAGGTGCGGGTGCCGCTGGCACCCTGGGTGGGCAAACAGATCCGGATTCAAGTGCGAGTGGCGTCGGACAAGGGGCGATGGTCAGAAAATCCGGCTGTGGTGGATTTGACGGCGATCGCCGCGCTTGCGCCTCCGGCGAACGTCACCGCGGAGTCCGACCCGCGGGGGCTGCGTCTTCGATGGACGGCGGTGCCGGGTGGCTCCGTGGTGGTGAGCCGAAGGAATCCGGCGACGGCGCAGTTTGACGATGTGGAACGAGTGTCCGGCGATACATGGGTGGATTCCGGAGCGCCCTATGGCACGCCCCAAACCTACCGGGTGCGAGCCACCGCGCCGGCCGGGGCATCATGGGCGGACAGCGAGTTCTCGCCTGAGATCGCGTTCACGCCGGTAGACAGTTTCGCGCCGGCGACGCCCACGAAACTGGCGGCGGTGGCAGGGCTCAATGCGATCGAACTGGCGTGGGAGCAATCCCCGGAGCCCGACACCGCGGGCTACCAGGTGTACCGGGCGGGCGAGGAAGGGGAATTCGAGCGGTTGGGAGAGCGGACGGCGGCGGCCAGTTACAGCGACTCGAAGGTGGAAAGCGGGAAGACCTACCGCTACGCGGTCACCGCGGTCGACACCGCCGGGAACGAGAGCGCGCGATCAGAGCCGCTGGCGGCCACAGCGCCATGACGGACCAAGTCCGGTTCATGCGCGCGGCGCTCGACGAGGCGCGTCGCGGCGAGCAGGCGGGGGAGGTTCCGGTGGGGGCCGTGATCGTAGCAGGCGGAGAGATCGTCTCCCGCGCGCACAATCAGCCTATCGGGCAGTGCGATCCAACCGCGCACGCCGAAATTCTGGCACTGCGCGAGGCGGGCCGGCGGCTGGGCAACTACCGGCTCGAGCAAGCGGATCTGTATGTGACGCTCGAACCCTGCGCGATGTGCGCGGGGGCGTTGGTGAACGCCCGCATCCGGCGCGTGGTGTTTGGATGCCGCGATCTGCGATTCGGAGGGATGCGAAGCAAATTTCAGATCGCGGACTCAGATCTGTTGAATCACAAAGTGGAAATCGTGGAGGGGGTGCTGGGCGGCGAATGCCAAGCCTTGCTGCAGGAGTTCTTCCAGCGGCGCCGGGAGGAGGCTATGGCCCCGGCGTCTGAAACCGGAAGTCGCACACCGGCCAGGGAGCGAAGCTCATCTGAAGATCGCCGCGATTGACCCAGAGGGGCACTGGCTCAGCGTTGCCGAACTTCACGGTCTGGATAATGCCATTGCGGCAATGTTGCGACTTCACAATCTGCAAGGCGTTCATGTCGTTCTTGGGACCCCAATCCGATAGGAACTTCTCGTAGTTGTAGTCGCGGCACGGTTTCTCCTGCGTACAGCCCCAGAGCGCATAGGCGGCTGCGTATTGCTGGGTACGGAGAAGCTCGAAGAAATGTTTGGCCTGCTGCTTCTCGCGATAGTCCCTGAAGAGGAAATAGCCGGCCAATCCAACGACGAAAATGACGCCGAGGGCCATCAAGAGGCGGTTGCGGATTCGCTCCCGCCGTTCATCGCCCTGGCCGTAGCCTTCGAGGTAGTTGCTCATCGCGATTCCCTTCGTGCCGTGCCACTGGTTTCCAGCCCGCTGCGGCGCCAAACCGATCCGCAGGCCGATCCCCAACGTGATGGAGCCTCCGAGCTTACGGGGCCGGCGGATGAGCCTTGTCGTAGGCCGCGGTGGCGTCCTTGGTTATGTCGAGTGCGGGCTTGGAATAGATCGTGGTGCTAACATCCACCACCACGTCGAGGCCCTTCTCTTCCGCCAGTTTCTGAATGACGGTTCTCATCTTCTGAGAGGCGACGCCGAGGATGTCGTTGCGTTCACGCTCCACTTCTTCCTGCAGGTCCTGCCGGAGCCGCTCTGCTTCCTTCTGCTTCTTGGTCCCCTGAGCGATCAGCTCGGCTTCGCCCTGCGCGCTCAGCTTCCCCTGCATGGTTTGTAGCTGCCGTTGGACCTCTGCCATCTCACGGGTGAGCAAGTCGAGCTTCTCTTGGCGCGGCTTGAACTTGGCCTCCATTTCGGCCTGGGCCTTTTTCAAGTCCCCGGTGTCGAGCATGGCTTTCTGCGTGTCGATAACGCCCATCTTGACTTGGGCGGTGGCCGGGGGAGCCGTCAGGAGGGCGGCGAAGGCACAAGCGCCGATTGTGGATAACAAATAGCGTGACATGGATTTTCTTTAACCTCTACGATAAGCCAGCTCCCAGGCTGTTAGGGCCTGTAGCGGTGGATTGCAACCGGCGGACGAGCGCACCGGCCCAGGTCCTAGCCAGGGTCAGTGGTTTTAGACGCACCCGCAGGGCAATAAGTTTCAGACTAACACAATCATTGGGTTTCGACGTATCGCTTGAGTCCGGCTGCAATTGCGGCGATCTCGTCGCCTGGGCGGGCGAGAACGCGCGCGACCAGGCGGGTGAGCGGCGGCGCCACTTCGAGGTGGCTGCGGATGGTTAATCGCGTGCCCTCCTCCACTTCTTCGAGCTGGAACGAGAACCGTCCCCAGTAGGGCAGGTCCCGCTCAACCTGGGACGCTTCCACGAAGCGGCCGAGTTGAAACTGGGTCACTTCATAGGTGGCGACAAAACCGTCCTTGAAGAAGCCACGCCATTTGGTGGGGCTCAACATCTCCGCCTTGGAAAACTCGGGGTGCCACTGCGGAACCGAGTCATAGTCGGTAACGGCCAACCAAACGTCGAGGGGAGGCCTGTGAATAATAGTCTGGGTGGTGGAATCGAAGCTGCGATCCAAGGACGAGCCCACGCCCCAAGCGACAGCCGCCACAACAGCAAGCCCCGCCAGACCCAAGACGATGGACCGTTGCGTCCGCGTCACCGCAGCGCTTCTTCCAAGATGCGGCCCACCGAGCCCGATGGCGCCTCGACAGCCAACAGAACGGACAGTGTCGGCGCGATATCGTTCACCGCGGCGCGACGGTGATAGCGACCGGGTTTGATGCCGGGCCCCATCAGTATCAAAGGCACGTGGCTGTCGTAGTGATGCGGCGAACCATGGGTGGCTTTGTCCTTGCCCCAGGTCCAGAAAGGTTCCGTCACGGGGAACACGTCGGCTCCCCGCTGACGATGATATCCGTTGCGAACGCGCAGATCCATGTTGTCGCCGCTGAAGCGGCCCTCAACCAGTTGGCCGGCGGTGTAGACGCGAGCAACATGGGGGATGGCCCGAATGGCGCCGGCTGCCTCGCGGCGGACGGCGGCGAGGTCCAACTTGCGGGCGGCGATGAGGCCGTGGTTGAGATAGACGGACGGACCCGAGCGACCGAGCACCCATTGCCCGGCGCCGTAGGTTTCACGAAGCCGCGCTTCCGCGCGCGCCGCCGGTTCGGTCTCGGCGATTCTACCGGCCGGCATCTTGCGCGAGACCATCAGTTCGGGATTCGGAGCCACGCCGTGATCAGCGGTGAAGGCTACGAGCACGTTGCGCATCCCCACCTTGGCTTCAAGGAACTGGAACAGGCGTGCGAGGGTGCGGTCCGTGCGGATGGAAATGTCGCGCACCTGGGGCGAGTCCGGACCATTTTCGTGGCCGACGTAGTCATTGGAGGAGAAGCTCACCGCCAGAACATCGGTGCCTTCGCCCTGGCCCAGCTTTTCGGCCTCGACGGCTTTCTCGACGAAAAGCTCGAGCAATTCGTTGCCGAACGGCGATCGCTGCATGGACCCGTAGTAGGCCGGATCGGGTTTGGCTGCCATGGTGAGGAACGGGTCACCGCCTTCGGACGAGGTCCACGGCTTGCCGAGCCACTGATCGGCCACGCGGTGCGCGCCGGAGTTGAAACCCTTCACCCAATCCGGCAGGTCCGGAAAGTAGTAGGCGCTCGAGACCATGTTGCCGGTCTTGTTGTCGAACCAATAAGCGGCGTCACCCATGCGTCCCACCGGAAGAATAGCGCTGCGATCCTTGATGGAAACGCCGATAGCCTTGCTGGGCGCGCGGCCCGATAGCTTCAGTTCGTCGGCGACGGTGGATACGAGGAGCCGGTGCGGGGACGAACCATCGCCATCGGCGCCAAGCAGCCGGACCGCACTATCGAAGACGGAGGTGACCTGCTTGCCGGTGGAACGGTCAAACCACTCATTGCCCACAATCCCGCTCACCGCCGGGGTGGCGCCGCTGAGGACGGTAGAGTGTCCGATGGCGGTGACGGTGGGGAAGTGCTCGTAATGGGCATCGGTGAATACGGCGCCCTGGGTGAGCAGGCGGGTGAGCCCGCCGTTGTAGTGGTCAGCGAAGCGGTAGAAATAATCCTGGCGAAACTGGTCCACCACGATCATCACCAGCAGCTTCGGACGCGTGGGGGCGGGACGCGCGCGGGGCGTTTGCGCGGCGGCGGCGGCAATCAGAATGAGAGCGAGGAAGAAGCGCATGGTGTGTATGGAAACTAGTCGAGAACGACGGCGCCGGTGCCGGCGATCTGGTAGACGGTCCACTCGGTCTTGGGGACGGTCCGGCGCGGCTTACGGCCTTGCTCTTCCGCTTCGTGTTTCTCGCGAGCAATGGCCTGATCGCGCGTGAGGGTGAAGCGTTCGAACTTACCCTCCACCACGGCCGTCTTGCCGACGCTTTCCGCCGGAAACACGATCTCGCCATCGGTGACTTTGACGCGCAGTGTGCTCTCGCCGTTTGCGTCGCGGAGAGCGGCCCAGCAACCGGCCATTTGGCACACTTCGGTGATTTTGCCGCGCACGCGGACGGTTTTTCCGGTGAGCTGGTCCCGGCGGGAGACGGCGTCGGCGACGCTGAGGGCGCCCTCGGCCTGGGGTGCGGCGCCCAGGCGGAGCTCGGCCGCGAGCAAGGCGGCCGGCAGGAAACCGAGGAGCGCAGCGGCAAGTTTACGGTGAGGGCTGCGGAGCATCCCGGTCATTATCTCACGGGGAAACGGCCCGCCCCTACGGTGCGTCTGAGTTCCATGGTCAGTTTTCGTATCGCGCTGTTTGCCTTGGTAGCCGCGTGCCTGGCCGCGCAGCCGCCGGCCGGGGAAGTGTTTCGCGCGCGGACCGGGCTTGTGGTTGTCCCTGTGACGGTGACCGGGGCCAAATCGGCGTTTGCCGACGGCCTGGAAGCCGCCGATTTCCGTCTGCTCGACAACGGGCGTTCCCAACCGGTGGAGGTGGAAACGGCGGATGCGCTTTCGTCGCCGATTTCGATCGTGGTGCTGGTACAGACCAACGATCTGGCTCGTCCGGCGCTGGCGAAGATCCAGAAGATCGGCTCAATGATTCAACCGCTGATTACAGGAGAGCGAGGGCGGGCGGCGGTGGCCGGATTCGGGAGCAAGGTGGACCTCCTGAGCGAATTCACCGATGACGCGGGGCAAATCGGGGATGCCTTCGCCCGGTTGAAGGAATCGCGAGACTCGACGGCGCGCATGCGGGACGCGGTGGATGCGGCGGTGGGAATGCTTGCCGGGCGCCCCGCGCGGGACCGCAAAGCGATTCTGATCATCGGCGAGACGCGGGATCGGGGCAGCGAGATCGCGCTGGCCGATGTGGTGCAGGCGGTGCAACGCTCCGGCATCACGGTTTACGCGGCCACGTTCTCCGTCTACAAGACCGCGTTCACGGCGAAGAATCACGAGCAGGCGCAGGCCGGGGGAATGAACCTGCTGGCGGCGTTCCGCGAATTGGGCCGCTTGGGTTCGCTGAACGACGTGGAGGCGTTGACGGAGGGCACCGGCGGCGAACGCGCATCGTTTGCCACGTTGCGCTCACTGGAAGCTCGCATATCACGGCTGGGCGAAGAACTGCACGCGCAGTATCAGCTTACCTACCGGACGCCGCCCGAACCGGGCTATCACCGGATCGTGGTGAGCGTCGAGGGGCGGCCGGAGTTGAAGGTCCGGGCGCGTCCGGGGTACTGGGTGGAGGAGCCGTAGGGGATCAGCGATGAGATCGCCGGTCCGCTTCGCGGTATTGCTCGATCAGCTTCAAGGCACGATCCATTTCTGGCGCGCCGCCTAGCTGCATCGCCTTTTGCACCAAGGGATAGCCGTCCAGCCCAGCTAGCCCCGTGCGTATCTGCCAGGACTCTTTGTCTTGCGGCGATAGCATCCCGTAACGATACAGGAACGATGCCTGCCGCACGGACTCGATCCAGTACCCGGCGTCGAACCAATCCAGTGCGGATCCGGAGGCATCGGCGCGGGCACGGAGCCTGGCCGCGATCTTCGCCGCAAGGCCAGCGTGGCGCGCCGCGTAAATCGACGCGCGGCGCATCGTTTCCATCCGCACGGGCACCGGCGTCGCTGCGCCAAGCAGTTCCAACGTATCCGCCATCAGGCGGGACTCGACGTTGTAGCCGGGCACGGAGCCATCCCAGTGATCGCCGGCGCCTGTCCACGGCAGCGAGGCCGCGTCGCCGATCTCGATGCGATGACAGATGAGGGGCGGACCGGCAAACAGGGGCGCCGTCAACAGGGCACAAATCCAGAACGGTTTCAGGTTCATGAGAACCTCCTTTCGCACCCACGATGCGGGTCCGGCCGCCGGCAACGCCAGTAAGAAACAGCAAAGTAACGGTAAGGTTACCGAAAACAGGGAGGGCAACCTGTTGAAATCAGTGGCGGCCCATGCGACAGTCAGGATGGCATGCAACCCGAGGCCGTCCGCGCTCACCTCCAAACCATTCTCGCATCGGAGGAGTTCGCCAACGCGCAGCGCATCCGGCGTTTTCTCGAGTACACCGTTGAGATGGCGCTACGCGGCGAGAGCGCGCAGATCAAGGAGTTTCTACTCGGGCGCGAAGTGTTCGACCGGGGCGGCGACTACGATCCGCGGCTGGATCCGATTGTCCGGGTGGAAGCCCGGCGGCTGCGGCAGCGCTTGGAGGAATACTATACCGGGGCCGGACGGAGCGAGACGATTCGCATCGAATATCCAAAGGGAAGCTATGCGCCGCTGATCCGGCCGGCGGAATTGCCGGCCGCGGGCGCGGCGTCCGGCAGGCGGTGGCGCGGAGCAGCCGCGTTCGTGCTGTTGGCGTGCGCGGCGGCGGGGACGGCGACGCTGCTCATGCGCACCGGGCTCCTGCGCACCGAGCCGGCGATTGCCGTGGTTCCGGCGCGGTGGGTCTGGAAAGACACCGCCGGGCTGGACGGAGCCGACGAGGCGTTGGCGGAATCCATCACGGCGCGGCTGGCCAATTCAGGGCGGGTACCGGTGATCGGCTGGCCGGTGCTGGCGTCGCACCGCGGATCGTGGAAGCAAATCCAGGAGATGGGCAAAGATCTAGGCGCGCGGGACATCACCGTGGTGGCGGCGAGACGCGAGGCGGGTACGCTGCGGGTGACCGTATTCCTGATGGAGGCAACCAGCGGCCGGAAGCGCTGGGTGGAGGACTTCGCCGGAGACGACGCCGAAGCGATGGCCGCCCACATCGCCAGCGCGCTGCCGCGATGAAATCCGGACCGGACCGATTCCGCGATAAGATCTTGGAACGATGAGCATCACCCGCCGCGGCGCGATCGGCGCCACCATTGCCTCCGGGATCGTCTCCGCCCAGCGCGGCGGGCGAAAACCGAACTTTCTGTTTCTGCTGGCCGACGATCATGCCGGCTACGTGCTGGGGGCGCATGGGAACAAACTGGCGCAGACGCCGAACCTCGATCGCCTGGCGCGCGAAGGCACTCATTTCGACAGCCACTATTGCAACTCGCCGGTCTGTACGCCGTCGCGGCAGTCCTTCTTCACCGGCCAGATGCCTTCGACCGCTGGCGTCACCGTGCTGCGGACCGCGCTTTCCGAACAGAAGCCGACCCTGGCCAAGCAGTTGAAGCAGGCCGGCTACCAGACCGCGGTGATGGGCAAGATGCACTTCAATACACCGTCGCGTCCGGGGCTACACGGATTCGATCATGTGATGTGCGAGGATGCGCTGAACAAGACGTGGATGGCGGCTGGTGGCGCGCGCGCAGTGGAGGCGTCTATCCGCACCAAGCCCCAGTGGCGGCCTTTTCGCGATCCGGCGCGCATCTGGCTAAACGCCGAGAAGCTTCCCTATCCACGCTATGACGCGGACATGAAGGGCACCTTCCTCGCTTCCCAAGCCTGCCAGTATTTGGAGGAAAACAAGGACAGGCAGTTCGCCATGTGGGTGAGTTTCCATGAACCCCATTCTCCGTTTGACTTTCCGGTGGAGGATCGGGGGCGGTTCGATCCGGCGAAGTTTCCCGTGCACAAGGTGGGTCCGGAAGACGCCTGGCAGATCCCGCTGATCTACCGGGATCTGACGCCGGAGGAGAAGCAGGGCATCGCCGCGTCTTATTACACGTCGGCGCGTTTTCTCGACAAGAACGTGGGCACCGTGCTCGACAAGCTTCGGACGCTCGGGCTCGACGACAACACCTATGTGGTCTACATGGCGGACCATGGCTATTCGCTCGGACAGCACGGCCGCTTTGAAAAGCACTGCGGGTACGACCCGGCCATGCACGTTCCGCTGATCATGCGCTGGCCGGGCCGCATCCGAGCGGGAGGCAAAGTCACCGACCTGACCGAGCACGTGGACGTGTCGGCGACGATCATGGACATGCTGGGCGCACCGCCGCTTCCGGTGCAGCACGGGCAGTCTCTCCGAAAGTACCTGGAAGGCGGCCGTGTGGACCGTCCGCGCGACTACGTATTCTCGCAGTACCTGGAAAACGAAGAGGTGTTTGCGCGCTCGACGCGGTGGAAGTACATCTTCTGTTCCGGCAAGCGCGAACGCACCGACGGCTACAAGACCGATAACCCGAAGCCGGGCCGGTACCGGCGTCTCTACGACTTGAAGGCGGACGCCGGCGAGTTCATTGACGCGGCGGCAAAGAATCCTGGCGTGGTGAAGGACATGGAAGAGAAGATCCTGGCGCGTTTTCGAGCCACGCATCCCGACGCGGCGGCCGAACCGAAAACGGGCGCGGGCGACGAGGGCCGGGCCGCGGCGCTCGAATATTACGTGCGTCCGCGCGATGCCGCGTAACGGCATGGGTGCGATTGGCGCCGCTACCGGCGTTATCATAAACCGAATGCTTTCCAGACGCGAATGGCTCACCGCCGCCACTGCCGCCGGAGTGGCTCAGGCCGCCGCTCCCTCGAAACCCAACATCGTCGTGATCTTCTGTGACGATTTGGGCTACGGCGACATCGGCTGTTTCGGCTCTTCCATCAAGACGCCCAATATCGACCGGCTGGCCGCCGATGGCATCAAATTCACTCATTTCTATTCCGGCAATCCGGTTTGCTCGCCGTCTCGCGCGGCCCTGCTCACGGGCCGCTACCCGGTTCGCGCCGGGGTGCCCCGCGTGTTGTTCCCTTACGACACCAAGGGGCTGCCCGATTCCGAAGTTACGCTGGCGCAGATGCTGAAAAAGCAGGGTTACCGGACACAGTGCGTCGGCAAATGGCACCTGGGGCATCACGAACACTACCTGCCCACCAACCGCGGCTTCGATCACTACTTCGGCATTCCGTACTCCAACGACATGTCGCCGCGGTGGCTGATGGATGACACTAAGGTCATCGAGCAGGAAGCGACGCTCGAGACACTGATTCCGCGCTACACCGAACGCGCGGTGAACTTCATCGCGGAATCG
Organism: Bryobacteraceae bacterium; assembly: GCA_041394885.1. GTDB lineage: Bacteria > Acidobacteriota > Terriglobia > Bryobacterales > Bryobacteraceae > DSOI01. The sequence goes on from JAWKHI010000038.1 coordinate 55,866, forward strand.
AAGGGAAGTCCGTTCTTCCTGTACATGCCGCACACCTACCCGCATGTGCCGCTGGCGGCATCGCCGCGATTCCGGGGCAAGTCCCCGCAGGGCATTTATGGGGATGTCATCGCGGAGATCGACTGGTCCGTGGGCGAAGTGCTCTCGGCGGTAAAGCGCGCCGGCGCCGAGAAGAATACGCTCGTCGTGTTCACCTCCGACAACGGCCCCTGGTTCCAGGGCAGCCCGGGCCGCTTGCGGGGCCGCAAAGGCATGACATGGGAAGGCGGACAGCGCGTTCCCTTCATCGCGCGGTTCCCGGGCCACATCCCCAAGGGAAAACAATGCACCGGGATGGCGTCGCTGATGGACATCACGCCCACCGTGGCCAACCTTTGCGGCGCCACACCGCTGCCCAACCCGAGCGACGGCATCGACATCTGGCCCATGCTCACCGGCGCGCGTCCGAACATCGAACGCGAAGCGCTTCTGATGTTCGACCTGATGGATCTGCAGTGCGCGCGTTGGGGGAAATGGAAATTGCATCTGGCGCGCCGGAATGTCCAGATCTACAATCCGGCCCCGGCGGCCGGCGCGATGACGCTGCCGCTACCGGCGCCGGAACTCTACGACGTCACCACCGATGTGGACGAGAGCTATGACGTGGCCGAGGAGAATCCGAGCGTGGTGGCCGAGATGCGCGGCCGCATCGATCGCGTGATGGCGGGGATGCCCGACGAGGTCCGCAAAGCGTGGGCCGAGACGTCGGCCAAGAAGACGAGGAAGACGTGGCCGGGACAGGTGACCATCCCGGCGCGCAACTGAGATATGGTAGGAAACATGCGAAAACTCGTTTCGGTTGCGATTCTGGGGGCGGGCTTTCTGACGGCTGCGCCGAAGGTGGAAAAAGGCTTCGTGGCGCTGTTTGACGGCAAGAGCCTGAAGGGCTGGACACTGGTGGACAAGGGCAAGCAGGGCGCCGGATACATCGTGGAGGACGGCAAGATCGTCTGCCCGCGCAATGGCGGCGGCAATCTCCTTACCGAGAAGGAATTTGCGAACTTCGTGCTGCGGTTCGAGTTCAAGTTCGAGCCCGGGGGCAACAACGGGATCGGGATCCGGGCGCCTCTGGCGGGCGACGTCGCCTATACGGGAATGGAGATCCAGGTGTTGGACCACGATCACGAGCGCTACAAAGGCAAGATCAAACCGACGCAGTTCCACGGGTCCATCTACGACGTGGTGGGCGCGAAGACCGGCGCATTGAAGCCAGCCGGGGAATGGAATAGCGAAGAGATTATGGCCGACGGCCGTCACATCAAGGTGACGCTGAACGGCAAGGTTATCGTGGACGCGAATCTCGACGACGTGACCGATCCGGCGGTGCTGAAGAAACACCCCGGCCTGGCGCGGACGTCGGGACGCGTGGGCTTTCTGGGGCACGGGTCACTGGTGGAGTTCCGCAATATCCGGATCAAGGAATTGAACTAGCGCGTGGTAGGGGCGGCAGGACTCGAACCTGCGACCCTCTGCTTAGAAGGCAGATGCTCTATCCGGGCTGAGCTACGCCCCCACGGTGCTTTCGGCGAAAACCGCGAAACCCCTCCATCATATCAATCGCGTGGAGAAGCGCGCCGCGTTCCAGCCAAAGCTTGGCTAATGCTTCGCACGGTTGGCCGGGACATCCTCATGCGCGAAGCTGAAGAGGCTGTTGGGCCTCGCCGGGTCAACGCGCACCATCACCCAGTGTGCATCGGAGGAGCCTGGGATCTCCAGGCGCAACACGTTTTCGATCACGGTCCGATCCTTGCTCGATAGCATCGGCTTATCGACGCGGAAGGTGTGTGAGTCACCGTGAATCACCAGCACCGGCTTGTCGAAAACGATCGATTCGGTTTCCAGCACGTAGATAAAGTCTTCAAAACCGGTATCCGGCTTAAGGACCTCTCCGTCCACGCCACGCGGAAAAGGCGGATCGGCCTGGAAGGTAAATACAACGCCGCCGAATCCGCCGTCGCGAGCCAGGCTGAACGCGGTGTGCATCCAATCCAAGTTGGCCCGGTTGCGCGCGGCGTATTCCACATCCTGTTCCGGAGTGCGGCCGAGATTGTTGTTGCTGCCGATGATGTGAAGTGTCGCGAACACGACGTTGCCTTCGGTCCAGATCGCATTTTCGCGGTATAACGAGTGCCGCGGGTCTTCGCTCTGGCGGAAGAGCTTGATCTTCTTCGTACCCAGGCTTTCGTCGGTGTTGAAGAACGTGTTGCGCTCGTAGGAGAGCCGCTCCAACGGGTCGTAGGCGCCGTTGTTGGCGCGGTGGCAGTCGGTCCATTCATTGTCACCCGGAGTAAGAATGAAGGGGATCTGGATCGCGTTGAAGCTCTGCAGCCGATTGGCGAACATCTCGTTGGTGCAAAGCGTGCTGCCACTCTTGATGTCGCCCGCGTGGACGATGAATTTGAGAGCAGCCGCGGACTCATTGATGGACGCGGCCAAGGCGGGCCATTTGGCCTCACCGGCAGCGCCATACTGCTGATCGCCGATCGCCGCGAAGGCGAAGGGCGCAGGCGCCGGCTTGTAAGTCTGGAGCAAACGGGTAAGTACGTTCGGGTCGGTCTGGGCCGCCAACGGAGAAAGGGTGAGGACGAGGAGTAAACAGGAGGTCTTTCGCATAGAGTGTCCGGTAGCATAGCGTCCGGATATTTCGACTCTATGGCGGCGACATGAATATCGCGTTGCGCGGGAAGGCGCAGCGACGCGTCTGTTCGACTAATGCCAGATGTAGCCGCCGTCGACCATGAGGTCGGCAGCGGTGATGAAGCTCGCTTCGTCGGAGGCGAGAAACAGAGCGGCGTTGGCCACCTCCACCGGTTCGCCCAGCCGGTTGAGCATATGCTTGGGCGCCGCGGCGGCGGCCCATTGTTCGAAGGTGAGGCCGAGACGCTCGATTTCGCGAAACGAGGCGCTCGTGACGATGCAGCCCGGGCACACCGAATTGACGCGCACGTTAAACGGAGCCAGGTCCAGCGCCATGCAGCGGGTGAGCGTCATCAACGCTCCTTTACTCGCGTTGTAAGTGGCGAAGTTAGGCTGCGCGATCACGCCGCTCATCGACGCGATGTTGACGATCGACCCCTTGCCGCTTGCCTTCAGATGCGGGATGGCGTGCTTGCAGACGTTGGCGGTGCCCACCACGTTCACGCCGAGCACCCGGTTCCAATCCGCGGTTGTTGCCTGCTCCACGTTCAACTGTGTGAAGTTGGCCGCGTTGTTCACCAGGATGTCGATCTTGCCGTACGCCTCCATCGCGCCCGCGGCGATGCGCGCCGTTTCCTCTTCTCTCGAGATGTCGGCGACCACCAACTCCGCCTGCCCGCCGGCCGCGCGAACCTTCTCCACGATCTTGCGGCCATTGGCGCCATCCACGTCGTTCAGCAGCAGGCGCGCTCCCTCTTCGACAAAACGCAGGGCGATGGCTTCGCCGATGCCGGCGCCGGCGCCGGTGACGATGGCTACTTTGTCAGCAAGACGCATAGACGGCTAGCGTACCATGGCTCAGGACTCGTGTCCGGCGGCGGAAAGTTCATCCCTCTCCCGGGCGGCCTCCGCCAGCAGGTGCTCGCCCGTTTGGGGCGAAATCACGCCGCCGATGACGGCGCGTTGCAACGACGCGCGCCGCGCTTCAATCATCCTCTTACGGGCCATGCGCTCTTCTTCTTCCACCAGCGCCGGTTTGGCCGATTGCATCACGGCAATGTCGGAGGCGAGCGACCGGACCCGTTCGGAGAGTTCGCCTGCCAGTTCGTCGTGAACGGCCGGTGAGATGGTCCGCGCCTCCAGGAGGCTATCGAGTTCGCGCCCCGCGGCATTGAAGGCAAGTTGGCGCGCTTTGAGCAGGGCGTATTCGTCTTCGCCCTGCTCGATCAAATTCAGCCGCCGCAGCAGCGGCTTCATCGTCAGCCCCTGCACCACGATGGAAAACGCCACCACGCCGAAAGTCATCGTCAGCAGCAACGGCCGCTGCTCAAAGCTCTGCGGCAAGCTGAGAGCGAGCGCGATGGAGACGCTGCCGTGCAACCCGCCCCACACCAGCACGTGCTGCCAGGCGACGGGAATCGGGTCCGTATAGCGGTTGGCCAAAGGCGTTAGCAGGTACACCACGAGGATCCGGCCGAGCAAAACGGCGCCGGTGGCGATGGCGATCAGCCACCACGATTCGAGCATTTCAGCGATGTGAACCTCGATCCCCATGAGCAGAAAAACCATCGAGTTGATCACGAAGGCGGCGTATTCCCAGAACGACCATAGCGCGACGCGGGTCCGCGCGCTCATGCCGAACAGCGCGCCGTAGTTGCCCACCATCAATCCGGCGGCCACGGTGGCGATGACGCCCGACACATGCAGGTGCTCGGCCATCAGGTAGGATCCATACGCCAGGATGGTGGTGAGGGTGATCTCGATCCGTGGTTCATCCACCTGCGCGGTGATCTTGCTGGCGACGTAGCCGAGAATCAGGCCGAGAGCGAGGCCGCCGAACGCCACCACGATGAAATGCCGGATACCTTCCACCGCGCTCAGGTGTCCGGTGACGATCCCTGCGAGAATCACCTGAAACACCACCGCCGCGGTGCCATCGTTGAACAGACTTTCGCCTTCCACGATCACGGCGAGCCGCTTCTTCACTCCCAGATCGCGGAACAGGGCGATGACCGAGATCGGATCGGTGGCGCTGATCAGCGCGCCAAACAAGAGAGCCACGAGGATATTGAGCCCCAGCGCCTGGTGGACGGCGTATCCGGTGATGGCGGTGGCGGCGGCCACGCCTACGATGGCCAGCAGCAGGATCGGCCACATGTTCTCCTTGAGATGCCGCACGTCGATATTGATCGCCGACTCAAACAGCAGCCCTGGCAGAAAGAGCACGAAGATGATTTCCGGAGTGAGCAGTTGGTGTCCGCCGGCGATTTCCTGGATCGGAACGTGAAACAAGTCAATGCCGAATCCAGCGAAAACCAGCGCAATTGTGTAGGGAATCTTCAGCCGGCTGGTTATGAGTGCTACCAGGGAAACGGCAATGAGCAAGACCAGAACCAATTCGACAGCGGCAGCAGTGGACATCCTTTGCCATAATAAAGGGTTCGGCGATACACATGCCCGAACCGACTACTCCCGCCGATCCGCAACCGTTGCCGACTTTCGCCCCCACCAGCGATCTGGTGGTGGATACGCGCGAGCCAGTGGAGATCAAGCCGCTGGATTCGGCTACGCTGCACCGCCTCGGTGAATTGCCGGCGACGGCCATATGCGGCAACGACATCACGTCCTCTTGCCTCTACGTGGCCGCGCTCAGCGCGCTCTACGCCGGCAAATACGCGCCGGTGGCGCTGCTGCTGGTGGCCGCGGTGCTGTACCTTTACCGTTGGGTCTACGCCGAGGTGGGTGACGCGCTGCCGCTCAACGGCGGCGCCTACAACTGCCTGCTGAACACCACCAGTAAGTTCCGGGCTTCCATGGCGGCGTGCATGACGATCCTTTCGTACGTGGCCACGGCCGTTATTTCGGCCGGCGAGGCGATGCACTACGCCAAGAACCTCTTCCCTCCCCTGCCCACGTTCGAGGCCACCGTCGCTCTGCTCGGGCTGTTCGCGTTTCTCAACATCATCGGCATCAGCGAATCGGCGATGGTGGCGGTGGGCATTTTTCTGTTCCACCTGTTCACTCTGGTCCTGTTTTGCGTGATCGGCGGCCTGTCGATCCTTCGCGATCCTTCGGTGCTGGCGGCCAACTGGTCAGCGCCGGCGGAGACCGACATCGTGACGGCGCTGTTTTTCGGATTCGCCGCCGCGCTGCTGGGCATCAGCGGCTTTGAAAGCTCCGCCAACTTCATCGAAGAGCAAGAGGACGGCGTTTTTCCCAAGACGCTGCGCAACATGTGGGTGGCGGTGAGTGTATTTAACCCGCTCATCTGCTTTCTGGTTTTGGGCGTTCTGCCGCTCGCGGTAATGAAGGAGCATAGCGAAGATCTGCTCGCGTTCTCCGGCGGCGTGATGGCTGGCGGATGGTTCAAGACGCTGGTTTCGGTGGATGCCACGCTGGTGCTATCGGGCGCGGTGTTGACGTCGTTCGTCGGCACCACGGGGCTGGTGAGACGTCTAACGCTCGACCGCTGCCTTCCGCAGTTCCTGCTGAAGGAAAACAAGTGGCGCAGGACCACCCACCGCATCATTCTGGCGTTCTTCGCACTGTGCGCATCCATTCTGGTGGCCACCCGTGGCGACTTGAAGACATTGGCTGGCGTCTACACAATCTCGTTTCTGGGCGTGATGAGCCTGTTCGCGGTGGGCAACATGCTTCTCAAAGTCAACCGGCGTGAACTCCCCCGGCGGTTCCGCGCCGGATGGGGAACGGCGGCACTGGCGCTGCTGGCCACCGTGGTGGGCCTGATCGGAAACATCACGCTGAACCCGGCCTATTTCACGGTTTTTCTCAGCTATTTCATCCCGACCGCGGCGGTGATCTCGGCCATGCTGTGGCGCACCACGATCCTGCGCGGCGTCCTGTTCGTGGTGCGTTCTTCGGTGGACCTGCTGAACAAGTACAACCGCCGGATGAGCGCGGCGATCATCAACAAGATCGACGAAATCAACAGTCAGGGAATCGTGTTTTTTTCCAAGGGCGATTCGCGCAAAACACTCAATGAAGCAATGCTCTACGTGCGCAACAACGAGATGACGAAACGGCTCAAGGTCGTCCACATCTACGATCGCGAAGAAGACATTCCCCCGCAACTGGGTCACGACCTGGCTTTTCTCGACGAAGTCTATCCGGAGATCAAAGTGGAGTTCATCACCGTGCGCGGCAAATTCGGACCTGACATCATCGAGCGCCTCAGCCGCGAGTGGAGCATCGCCAAGAACTACATGTTCATCGGTTCGCCGTCGGGGCGGCTTCCCTACCGGCTCAGCGAACTGGGCGGCGTCCGGCTGATCATATAGGGATGCCGCGGCCCCGCCTGTTTCTCATCGACACCTTCGGATACGTCTTCCGGGCGTTTCACGCCAGGGCGCGCAGCGGCGCGCCGCCCATGCGTACCTCAACCGGACTACCCACCGAGGCCGTGTTCATCTTCAACAACATGGTGAAGAAGCTGCGCGCCACCCACAAGCCGGACTTCGTGGCCGCTATCTTCGAAAGCGACGGCCCCACGCTCCGGGAGCAGGAATTCAGTCAGTACAAAGCCAACCGGGCGCCCACTCCACCCGAGTTGCTGCAGCAGGTGCCTTACGTCCGGCGGCTACTCGAAGCGCTCCGCGTTCCCGTGATCGAGTATCCCGGCTACGAAGCCGACGACGTGATCGGAACCCTTTCCCGCAAGGCCGCCGAACGCGGTTACGAGGTGGTCATCGTCTCGAGCGACAAGGACCTGCTCCAACTGGTGAACGAAAGCGTCTCGATGCTGAACCCCGCCAAGGACGACGAATGGTACGACGCTGCCAAAGTGGAAGAGTTTCTCGGGGTGCGCCCGGATCAAGTGGCGGACCTGCTCGCACTGAAGGGCGACGCGGTCGACAACATTCCCGGTGCTCCCGGTATCGGCGACAAAGGCGCCCGGGACCTCATCCAGCGATTCGGATCGGTGGAAGCGGCGATGGAGCACGCCGCGGAAGTAGAGCGCCGCAGCTATCGTGAAAGCCTGCAAAACAACCGTGAGCAAATCGAACTCAGCAAGCGGCTGGCGATCGTCACGACCGATTTGCCCGTCGAATACGACTGGGCGCAGACGGCGGCGCATGAGCCGTCGCTCGACGATCTGCGGCAGGTCTACAGCGAACTCGAGTTTTTCAGCCAACTCAAGGAACTGAAGCCGGCCGCCTCTGCGGCGCCGTGGGAGTTGAAGCAGTTGGGGTCCGCGGAAGAATTGACTGCATGGCTGCCCGAACACGGCCCGATCGCGGTGATGTTCGGGGCAGAGGGCGAAGGCCTCTTGCGGCAGACGCGGCTCGGGCTGGCAGCGCGCGAGGGCGAGGGGGTGAGTCTTGACCCCGATTGGGCTCGGGCCGTGCTGGGAGACCCCGCCCGGCCGAAGATCGCGCATGACTCCAAGGCACTACGCGTGGCGCTCGCCGGCGCGGGGATCGAACTGGCTGGCGAGATCGACGACCTGCTGCTGTACGAATTCCTGCTTGCAGCAGACCCTGCGTCCTGCTCGCTCGCCGTGATCGCCGGCAAGTACCTGGACCGGACGCTGGGACATTCGATCGAGGAGTCCGCCGCGGCCGCTTTTGCCGCCGCTGGCCCGCTGCGGAGTCTGGTGGAAAAGGCCGGACTGCAGCAGCTTTATCGAGAAATCGACCTGCCGCTGATGCCGGTGCTGGCACGCATGGAGACCACCGGTATTCGGATCGATCCGGCCGCGCTTCATGATCTGCATGAACGCCTCGAGACCGAAATCGAACGATTGTCGGGCGAGATCTACGCCGAGGCCAAGCAGACGTTCAACATCAATTCACCCCAGCAATTAGGCAAGGTTCTGTTCGAGGACATGGGGCTTCCGCCGCCCAACTCGCGCGGCAAGACGAAGAACTACAGCACGGCTCACGATGTGCTCGAATTGCTGGCGGAAGGCTATCCGATCGTGCGTCTGGTGCTCGAATTCCGGCAGGCTTCGAAACTCAAGTCGACCTACGTCGACGCGCTGCCCGCTCTCGTCGACCCGGCTACGCGCCGCCTGCACACGACATTCAATCCAGCCGGCGCGGCCACCGGACGGTTGTCGTCGTCAAACCCGAACCTGCAGAACATCCCCATCCGGACGGAGTTGGGCAGAGAGATTCGCGCCGCGTTCGTTCCCCGCGAGGGATGGAAACTGGTGGTGGCCGACTATTCGCAGATCGAGTTGCGCCTGCTGGCGCACTTCTCCGGGGACGCGGTGCTGCTGGACGCGTTTCGCCGCGAGGAAGACATCCACACCCGCACCGCGGCGGAGGTGTTCGGCGTGATGCCGTTGATGGTCTCGCCGGAGATGCGGCGCGACGCCAAGGCCGTCAACTTCGGCATCGTGTACGGACTGAGCGCCTTCGGGCTGGCCGGTCAACTTGGCATATCGCGTGCCGAAGCCGAACGCTACATCAAGGCTTACTTCGAGCGCTACTCGGGAGTGAAGAAGTTCATCGAGGAGACCATCGCGCGGGTGCGGGAGACGGGCGCCACGCGGACGCTGTTCGGACGTGTCCGGCCCATCCCCGATATCAACGCCCGCAACCCCAACGCCCGCGGCTTTGCCGAGCGAACGGCCGTGAATACGCCGCTCCAGGGCACGGCCGCGGACCTGATCAAGATCGCGATGATCGCCATCGACCGGCGGTTGCGCGAAAGCGGGTCCCGCGCGGCGATGTTGCTGCAGGTGCATGACGAACTGGTTTTCGAGGCTCCGCCGGAGGAAGTGAGCGCGCTCTCCGCACTGGTTAAGCATGAGATGCAGTCGGCGTGCAAGCTGGAAGTTCCCTTGGTGGCCGAGGTCAGTTCGGGGGATAATTGGCGGGATGCGAAATAGGATCGCCGTCGCGGCGCTGCTCGCACTGGCCGGATGCGGAAGCACGGTCGACAAGACGGCGGAAAAGAAGGCGCCCGCGGAGGTGAAGAAGGCGCCGCCGCCGGCCGAGTATCGGGTGAAGCTCGAGACCACCAAGGGAGACATCGTCATCGCGGTGAAGCGTGAATGGGCTCCGCTCGGGGCCGATCATTTCCATCGCCTGGTAACATCCGGTTTCTACGATGGCGTGAAGTTCCATCGCGTGTTGAAAAAGTTCATCGCGCAATGGGGGATCAACGGCAATCCGCAAACGCACCAATTGTACGCGATGGTGCGCATCGCCGACGATCCGCCCAAGCGCAAGAACAAGCGGGGCACGGTCACTTTCGCCAAGATCGGCCCCAATTCGCGCACCACCGAGGTCTTCATCAACCTTCGCGACAACGCGCAACTCGACACAACGGGCTTCGCGCCGTTCGGCGAAGTGGTGGAGGGAATGGACGTGGCCGACACGCTGACCTACCTCTACGGCGATCTGGCTCCACGGGGAGCAGGCCCGGATCCGGTGAAGGCGCAGCAGGTGGGCAATGTCTACCTCGAGCGGGACTTTCCGCGCCTGGACGCGATCGAAAAAGCGTCCGTACTACCCTAGCAGCCGTCTCCTGGCGCGTCCGATAGAATTGGTGTCGAATCCGTGAGACCCTGGCGCAACAAACTGTACGTGATTATTTTCGAGCACGAAACATGGGGGGGCCGCGCCTTCGACGTCGCGCTGCTGTGGTGTATCGTCGGCAGCGTGATGGCGGTGATGCTCGAGAGTGTGACGTCGATCCGGAACGCGCATGGGCCGCTGTTGCGATCGGTGGAGTGGGCGTTCACACTCCTGTTCACCGTCGAGTACGTGCTGCGGCTGGTGTCGATCGGGCGCCCTCTCCGCTACGTGTTCAGCCTGTTTGGGCTGGTGGATGTGCTGAGCGTGATCCCGACCTACGCCAGCCTGCTGCTGCCCGGAGCGCAATCACTGCTGGTGTTGCGGGCGTTGCGTCTGTTGCGCGTATTCCGGATCCTGAAGCTGGGCGAGTACGTGGGAGAGGCGCATGTGTTGGCGCAGGCGCTGCGGGCAAGCCGGCAGAAGATCACCGTTTTCGTTTCCGCCGTGCTCACGATCGTGCTGATCGTGGGCGCGATGATGTATCTCATCGAAGGAGAGGAGCATGGATTCACTTCCATTCCGGTGAGTGTGTATTGGGCCGTGGTGACGATGACGACGGTGGGCTACGGCGACATCGCACCCCAGACGGTAGCGGGCCAAGTCCTGGCGTCGGCGCTGATGATCATCGGCTACGGTGTGATTGCCGTTCCTACCGGAATCGTGTCGGTGGAACTGGCACAGGCGGTGCATGGTGGAGTTGGCGCCCAGACCTGCCCCGCATGCGCCTGCCAGGATCACGACGGCGACGCCAACTACTGCAAGCGCTGCGGCCAGGATTTGCGCGGCGGTGACTTATCCGAAAACAAATCGGCGGCGGCGTTCCAGCCTGGGATTGCCGGAACACCACCGCCGTGAAGAGGAGAGTAGCAAAGAAAGCCGATTACGGGGCCGGGACGGTCACCGTCGTGCCGGCGCGAACCAGCACTCTGGATTGATTCTGCCCACCGTAGGAAGCGCAGCCGGTGGAGCAGACTCCGGTGAGAGGAACATAGGCGGTGCTTTGGGCGGTGAGGGTGACCCCAACGCCAGGCGTGTAGGTGCCGCGGACACCCGCGCCGAGATAGGTCATGCGATCGAGCAGCGTGCTGCCGATGGTGGTTTGGGCGAGGCTGCTCACCGGAAGGTTCGAGATTTTCTTGAACTTGGCGAATGCGGCCTCGATCACATCGGTGAACAGCGAGTGTTGGTTGTCGTAGTGGAAGAAGTTCGCCTGGTGGTACATCGACGGGTAGAGCTCATAGCGGAACATGTAGCTCACCAGGGCGTCGCTCTCGCGGTCGACAATCTGGGCGTAGGTCTGATTGGTTTCGAAGAACGGCGCGCCGCCGGGGCCGCCGATGCGGAACAGGCCGTTGGGTCCGAACAGGTAGTTGTACTCGTCGGTCTCGGACCCATGCGCGCCGGCGTTGGGCGTGGTGGCGTTATAGAACACGTTGGTGGCGCGGCGCGGGATGATGTAGATCCGCGAGTCCACCGAACTGCGCAGGAGGGTGTTGGCGATGGCGGGCACGTGCTCGGGGCGGGACATGTCACCCACCAGGTAGCGGATGCGGTTGTCGGCGGCGGCGCGCATGAAGTTGGGATTGGTGAGTCCGGAGATGGCCGGGGTCACCATGCTTTGGCGGTCCACGGGGATACCGAGGGTGGTGGCCACGGAGACGTTCTGCACCACTTCGGCCCGCGCTTCGTTGTAGGTGGCGGGGCGGCAGATGCCGCTATTGGGGACCGGCAGGTAGCAATCCAGATTCTCGTGATCAAACGTATGGCTGACCCAGAAGAAGTCATTGCGCAGGGCCTTGGCACGGAGCACCAGCGAGTCATTGGCATCGGAGTCGCCGGCGGCGGTGGCTCCGAATCCGTTGAAGGCATGAGTGACGCGGAAGTTGCGCGTCTGCGGATCGGAGCGGATGGCATTCTGCCAGGCGGCGAGCTTGTCCAGGTCCGCTCCGGTGATGCGCAGGCTCGGGCAGTCGGTGGCGGGATCGTAGGTCAGATCGGCGTTGATCACAGGGCGGCATCCGGGGATGTTGTCGACGAACAGGCTGTTGGGGAGGAACAGATCGTCATTCTGGGGGGACATGTAGACCTGGCGCGAACCGAGGAACACGCCGCGCGTCACCCAGTTGATAAGGCCGTAGTTGAGAACCAGCGAGTGCGTGAGATAGGGACTCTGATCGAAGGTGAGGGCCAGATACTCGCGGCCATCCGCTTTGGTGTGGAGAGCGCCGGCGGTCTGGCCGTTGATGGTCACCACCGGCGTGGTGGTTTCACCGGCGGCCGGGGCCGGGGCGGAGAGATACGTGAAAGCCCAAATGACCTTCAGCGGGTTGGCGGCGTTCACATACGGGAAGACGGCCTGGCCGGCAGCGGGAATCGACGCCCAAACCGGCGCCGTCTCACTCGGGCTGACCGAACTGATGAAGGTGAGGCCATAGCGCGGCTCCGGGAAGGCGTACATCGCCACGGTGCGGACCCGGTAGTCGCGCGTGTAGTTGTCGAGGGCTGTCCATGATGCCGGGCTGAGCGCGCTCACCCAATTTCCGGCGGCGTCCTGCACGGCCAGATTGCCGGAGGTGAGTACGATTCCCTGGTAGAAACCTTTGGTGGCATTCGACAGAGTGGGCAGCGGTTGGGTTTTAGCGACGATGGCGTCATAGGGAATGCCGACGGTCTCGAGGAACTCCCGGATGGCGGGCAAGGCGGGTTCCTGGCCATCGGCGGCGATGACCAGCAACTTCATATCGAGCGGCTTGGCCGGGGTGGTGGCGGCGGCCGGAGTGGGCGCCGCGATTCCGACGCGCAGGGCCAGGGACGGTCCCGTGCTGACGGGCTGCAGCGGCCGCGAAGGCTGCGTCTGGCCGGTGGGCGCGGCAACGGTGCCCAAGTCGACGGCTACTGTGCCGGCCGTCGCGGCGAGGGCTGCGCCCAGAAGCGCCGCCGTGAATCTGTACCTGGTATGCATTGGTTGTTCTCTCTCCTCGTTGTCGATTGAAATCGTTGTCGATGGGCTGATGCCAGAGTAGGGACGGCGGCCGAATGCCACAAGGGAGGTACGGGGGAGTACTCTGTCCCTAGCCAGTCCATTCTGGAACCAGGGATGGAGAACCGCCGCTGGCGATGAGAAACTGGTCAGCCCGCAATTGGAACGGCAGTACCATTGCAGGATCCGGCGCAAGGAACTCCCCTCCCCCGGCGGAACCAAAACAGCGGCGCCGTCCCCTCTCGAGGACGGCGCCGTTCTCCGATTCCGGCCAGTGTTGTATGGCCGATTTTTTTCCCGCCCGGCTTCGGTACGGGACAGTACTGGACGCTTCGACTGGCGGTAAGCGCGATGCTTACGGGGCCACCGCCAGTGTTACGGTCCGGCCGGCGCTGACGAGCACCCGCGACTGCTTCTGGCCGCCGTAGGTGACGCATCCGGTGGAGCAGACGCCGGTGAAAGGCACATAGGCGCTCTTCTGCGCCTGCACCGTGATGCCGACGCCGGGCGTGTAGGTGGCCGCGACGCCGGCGGCCAGGTAGTTGGAGCGATCCACCAGCATGCTGCCGATAGTGGTTTGGGCGAGGCTGCTGATGGGGAGGTTGGTCATCTTGGCGAACTTGGCGAAGGTGGCGTCCATCAGGTCCGTGAACAGAGAATGGCCGCCATTGTAGGAGTCGAAATTCGACTGATGGAACATGGACGGGTACAGTTCCCCGCGCAACATGTAGGTGACCAGCGCGTCGCTCTCGCGATCGATGACCTGCGCGTAGGTTTGCGCGGTATCGAAGAAGGGCGCTCCATTGGAGAGCCGGAAGATGCCGCTCGGGCCGTAGAGGAAGTTGTACTCGTCGGTTTCCGATCCGTTGGCGCCCACGTTCGGCGTCGTCGTGTTGTAGAAGATGTTGGTAGCCCGGCGCGGGATGATGAGAATGCGTGTGTCCACGGTGCTGCGGATGCCGGTGTTGGCAATCGCGGGAACGTGCTCGGGACGGGACATGTCGCCCACCAGATAGCGGATGCCGCTGTCGCCGGCCGCCCGCATGAAGTTGGGATTGTTCAGTCCGGAAATGGCCGGGGTGACCATGCTGGTCCTGTCGAGTGGCATCAGCAGACTGGTGGCAACCGAAATATTCTGGGTGATTTCGCTGCGGGACTCGTTATAGGTGGCGCCGCGGCAAATACCGCTGTTGGGAACCGGATTGAAGCAATCCAGGTGCTCATGGTCATAGGTATGGCTCACCCAGTAGAAGCGGTTGCGGTGCGCGATTGCCCGGAGCTTCAGGGAATCGTTGGTGGTCGCTCCGCCGGCTGTGGTCGCGCCAAAGCCGTTGAAGGCGTGCGTGAGTTGAAAATTGGCGGTTTGCGTCTTCCTCCGGACGCTATCCTGCCACGACGCGAGACGGTCCAGATCGGCGCCGTTGATACGCAGGCTGGGGCAATTGACGGCCGGGTCATAAGTGGGGTCAGACCCGGGGAGGGGCTGGCAAGCCGGCTGATTGTTCACAAAGAGATCGTTGGGGAGGAAAAGATCGTCATTCTGCGGCGTCAGATACGCTTGACGGGATCCCAAAAATACACCCCGCGCCACCCAATTGACCAGTCCGTAGTTCAAAAGGAGCGAATGAGTCAGGTAGGGGCTGTTGTCGAAGGTGAGTGCGAGATACTCGCGGCCATCAGCCTTGGTGTGCAGCGCGCCGGCGGTCTGGCCGTTGATGGTGACGATGGGGGTGGTGGTTTCTCCGGCCGCCGGGGTGGGCGCGGCGAGATAGGTGTAGGCCCACTGAATCTTGATCTGGTTGGCAGTATTCACGTAAGAAAAGACGGGCTTGCCAGCGGCGGGAATGGTCGCCATCGCCGGAGCCTGATCGGTGGGGCTCAGCGCGCTGATGAAGGTGAGGCCGTACCGGGCTTCCGGGAACGCATACATTGCGAGGGTGCGGACTTTGTAGTCTCGCGCATAGTTGTCGAGCGCGGTCCACGACGCCGCGCTGAGAGCGCTGGACCAGTTGCCGTTGGCGTCCTCGACGGCCAGATTCCCGGAAGTGAGAATGATGCCCTGGTAGAAGCCCGTGGTGGCGTCGTTGAGAACGGGCAGGGGCTGGGTCTTGGCTACGATGGCGTCGTAGGGGACGCCGATGTGTTCGAGCGTGTTTCGGATGGCGTCAAAGGCCGGTTCGTCCCCGTCGGCGGCGATGATGAGCATCCGCATTTTCAACGGTTTGGCTGCCGTCACCGCGGCGCCTACGGCGACCGCGCCGCCAGCGATCGGGGCGGTTGGCGCCGGCGCTGCCACGCCGGCCCGAACCGAAGCATTGGCTACCGAAATGGGACGCAAAGGCTTGGAAGGCTTCAACTGCGCGAGCGGGACCGAATACTGAGTTCCATCGTGCGCCGCCTTCTGCGCCGATCCGATTGAGGCGGCGGCCGCTAACGCCACAGCCAATGTGAATTTGATCTTCATGGGTTGTTTTGAGTCTCCTTGACCCCGATGGGGTAAAGCCAGACTAGGGGCAGGGTTTGCGTCCGGCAAGGGAGGCTTGGGCGAGTACGTTCACCGTAGCCAATCCACTCCAGGAACGTTTGGGGATGGCGGAAGAAATCGTTGGGATCGGCGGCCTATTCGATGACGGGAACCGTCGTCTCACAGGCCGCCGCCCGTGGTACTACTGCGCGACCGGAATCGTGATCGAACGGCCCGCCGACAGCAGCACGCGAGACTGCTTCTGACCGCCGTAGGTGACGCATCCGGACGAGCAGACCCCGGTCATCGGGACATACGCGGTGCGCTGC
>JAWKHI010000039.1:0-71115 GCA_041394885.1 Bryobacteraceae bacterium
GCGCCCCGTCCGGTCCGCTGTAGTTGTCGAAATGGAAATAGAAGTAGCGGCGCTCGCGGTCGAGCGTTACGGTGAAATCCCCATGTCCCCCCGCGAAGTAGCCATTCTCGGCCCCGCAATCATCGGGATAGCCGGACTCGAGCACGATACCAAGGTCGGTGAACGACCTGCCTGAGTCCCCGGAAACCAGCGCGCCGATCCGGGGCGACGACAGTGCGCCGCAAGCCCAACTTTCGTGGTGATACCACGCATATAGGACGCCCTCGTCACTCATCCACGCTGATTCGATCCACAACGGAACGTGCGCATACGAGTCAAGCAGAACGGCTTGCGATTTCAGGCGCGAGAATTGCGAAGCGCCGTAGGACAGGATCGGCATTCCGTTCGATTGAAACACCGCGAACGTGTCCCCGCGCCAAAAAACGGGGCTGCTCGAGTCCGAAATACCGGGCAGGTAGATCGGGAGAGCGGGCAAAACGGTCACCGTCTGTCCGAACAGAGCGGGTGGGAACAGCAACAATCCCGCAAGCGCGATTGCACGTCTCGCCATAGTGACTCCACTTCGATCCTTGCAACTGAAGGACCATCGGGAGGCCGGCGAGGCAGAGAGAAAGCAGCTCAGGGCCGACGGCGCAGGCGCCTAGGCTTCCGGCTTCTTGATCACGGCCAAGTAGTGGGTATGCAGCGGTGGGATCAGTTCCAATATCGGGTACGCCACCTTATTCATGAAGCCCAACCGGCGTACCAGCGGCGGAACAACCGTGGTGGACCGCATATGCGCCGTCCAGTCCGGGAACAGGGAGGCGATGTCGCCCCGCTTGTAGGGCCGAACGTTTTTGTTGGACGGGTTCCGGTATCGCATCTCGTACCAGAGCACACCCCCTCCAGGGCGCAGCACACGCTTCACTTCCGACGCAATATTGGCAGCCATGGCCGGATTGACGGAACTCAGGACCACGAACAGCATCACGACGTCGAGCGATTCATCCTCGAAATCGAGGGCCTCGGCGTTGCCGACCGCAAAATTGATTCCCGGATAGGTCGACTTGGCGCCGCGGATGGCTTCCGGGCGCAAGTCCAGCCCGTGCATGTCGTCCCGCCGCATACCGAGAGCTTCGAGTGACGCCAGGTTCCCACCGAGGCCACAACCGATCTCGAGAGCTTTCTTCCCGGTCAGCGGGAGCATAGCGGCATCGGACAACAACTGCTGCACCAACCACTGGCGTCTGCGGGCATTGGCTTGATTGCCCCGGTTCCGCCCCCAACGGGACGCAGCCGCCTTGCCGTACTCCTCGTAAACGCGAAGGATACGGTCGACTTCCTGTTTCGTTTCCGCTCCGGTCGGCATGGTAATTCGTTTCGCTCCGGATTACTCGTACTACTCTATCACTGCCGGACTTGACGGCCCAGCCGGCCACCGGTCGACGCTACAAGGAAAACGTGACGAAGGAATCGCCCGGGGCTGAAAAGCCCTTGCCTCCGCCGCAGGCAATCGTCACGTACTGCTTGCCGCCTACCTCATAGGTGCAGGGCGTGGCGAACCCGGCGGTTTCGAGCTGATGCTCCCATAGAATGTCTCCGCTGCGGGAATCGAAGGCGCGCATCTTTTTATCGAGCGTGCCCGCCATGAACACGAGTTCACCCGCGGTGGCGATGGCGCCTCCGTCGGCAGGGGTGCCCGTCTTCGGAATGCCCTTGGCTGTCAATTCCGGATACTCGCCGTTCACCGTGCGCCAAGCAAAATCGCCGCTGGCCAAGTCGATTGCGTTCATATAGCCCCACGGCGGTTTGATGGCCGGATAGCCATCGGGGTCGTACAATCGCGCCCGCTGGGTGAGCCGGTAGGGATAGCCGGAACCCTCCTCGGCCTTCGACAGTACGATCCGGTTCGTGTTCTCCGACGAACTTACGAACAAACGGTTCAGCTTCGGATCGTAGCAGCAACCTCCCCACAACACACCGCCGCGAAATCCCGGATGCACGATCGTCCCTTCGCCACTGGGAGGCGTGTAGATCCGCCCCGCGCGCGATTCCGCAAAGATCTTGGCGATCGCTTCGGTGGATTTCCCGGAGATGTTCGTGATCTCGTCCTTGGTGAATTCGATCCTGTTGAGCGGCGGCGGCTTCAGCGGGAACGGCTGCGTGGGCCAGAGTTTCTCGCCCGGAACGTCGGACGCGGGAATGGGACGCTCCTCGATTCCGAATACCGGCTTACCGGTTTCGCGGTCAAACAGAAACACCAGCCCCATCTTCGTCATCTGGGCCACGGCGTCGAAGGTGCGGCCGTCTTTGCGGATGGTGATCAACGCGGGCTGGCAGGGGAGATCGTAGTCCCAAACATCGTGATGCACCAACTGCTGGTGCCAGATCCGCTTCCCCGTCAACGCGTCCAGCACGATCACGCAGTTGGCGAACAAGTTCTGGCCGATGCGGTCTCCGCCATAGTAGTCGTACGCCGGCGATCCGGTGGAAACGAACACCCATCCCCGTTTGGTGTCGAGACTGATGCCGCCCCAGTTGTTGGTGCCGCCGGCTTTCTTCCAGGAATCGCCGCCCCAGGTGTCGTGCCCGAATTCGCCCGGCTTGGGAATGGTGTGGAAGATCCAGCGCCTCTTGCCCGTACGGGCGTCCCACCCGCGAACGTGGCCCGGCGCCTGGGGATCCGGCGCATCGCCACCGCCCCCGCCGGTGATCACCACATCTTTGTACACCACCACTGGACTGGTGTGCCGCACCGAAAGCTCGGGGCGATCCTTGTCCAATTCCTTCTTCAGATCCAGCGCGCCCTCGTTGGCAAACCCCGGAATCAGTTTGCCCGTGTTCGCGTTCAAGCAATAAACCTGGTCCCGAATCGGAACGAAGATGCGTTTATCCTTGGCATTGTCGGGATCCTGCCAATACGCCGCGGCCCGATTCACGCCCGGAGAGCCGCGCCGCCGGGCGCCTTCCGAAGGATTGAAGTTCCAAAGCAGTTTGCCGGATGCCGCATCGAGCGCCCGCACCTGCACCATCGCGGTGGTGATGTACATCACACCGTCGATCACGATCGGAGTGCTCTCGATGGTGGTGGCGGGCCGCGGCAGCGAGTCTTCGGTGTGGTGCGTCCATGCCGGTTTCAGCCGCTTGACATTGGAGCGGTTGATTTGCGTGAGCGGGGAGTAGCGCGACGCGCCGGCATCGCCGCCGTAATGATGCCATTCCCGTGCTGCATCGGTGGCCGCAAAGGCACCAGGAAGAAGAGTGGTGGCTGCGCCGGCTTGCAGAAAACGCCGCCGGGCGATGGAATCGTTTGGCATCGCTTTGCAGTATATCGGGTTCGGAGTCTTCGCCGAATCATCCCGGCGTCATCATGCCAGATTCAGCATTTCAGCCTGGGCCGGCGACGAGTTCCACGATGGTGCGGGATCCCATCTGCTCCGGCAGGCCGTAGCGCGCAACCACTCGAATCTTCACCGGTTTTGTCCGCGCCGTCCGCTTTCGTACCATTGCCTCGGCCTCGGCGATCTCGACGTCCACGTCTGGTCCCTTATAGAGGAGCAACCGGCTGCCGGCATCGAGCGCCGGCGCGAACAGGTCGACCGCCTTGGCGAGTGGCGCCACGGCGCGCGCGGTCACGATCGCGGCGCGATTCGCCCGCAACCAGTCTTCGGCGCGAACCGGATGCACGGCTGCGTTCTTCAATCCCAACGCCGCCACGGCCGATTCCACGAACCGCGCCTTTTTTTGCGTGGATTCGATGAGCGCGAATTGGGCCTCCGGCATCGCCAGCGCCAGCGGGATCCCAGGGAATCCAGCGCCTGTGCCTGCATCGGCAATGCTCCGTGCCCCTGCAAAAAGCCGCCAAGGAAGCAGCGAATCCAGGACGTGTTTGATCGCAGCCTCCCGGGCGTCCACGATGCGCGTGAGATTGAACTGGCGGTTGGCCTCTTCGATGAGGCGCAGATGTGCGGCCGCCCCCTCGATGCACGCGTCACGATGAGGAAGGTCCGCCGGGAGCAAGGCTTGCAGGTGCTCGGTGTAGACCACGTTCCCTACGCGCGATGCGCGCCCGCCCGGCCGTCTTCCACCGCGAACGCCGCCTTGGTGCGCACTGGAGAATCCGGCACGGTCACGCGATCCACGATCCGGTAGTCCGCATTCATGCCGTTTTTGGCCAAGGTGCAGCTCACATAGCCGCGCTGCGCGTTATGGAAGTGAACCTGCGGATTGTCCGGAAGGTAACTCGCCACGCGTTCCGGCACATCGGCGCCGTCGCCGCCGGAGGAAATCGAGGTGCCCGTGAACTCGGTGGCCACCACCGGTGACGACGAGTCGCGAAAGCGCTCCCGAAGGTCGCACACCCAGCTCGAATGAACGTCGCCGGTGATCACCACGGGATTGGATGGTTTCCGTTCGGCCAGGAATCGCATGAAGCGGACCCGGGCCGTTTCATATCCGCTCCATTGATCCATCGGATAGCGCTCGCCATCGCCCCCATCGCGATCGATCTTGGCCATCATCACCTGATTGCAGAGGATGTTCCATTGGGATTTCGATCGCGACAGGCCTTCGGTCAACCAGCGCTCCTGCGCGTCGCCGAACATCGTCTGCGCCGCCGCGGTCATATCGGCGCAAGGCGGCTTGTCGCCGTCTCCGCAAGGCTGATCGGTCCGATACTGCCGTGTATCCAAGACGAAGAAACGCGCCAGGGGCCCATAGGAGAAGTCGCGGTAAAGCTGCATCGACGACCCCCGGGGCATCGACGTTCGCCGCAGCGGCATCGACTCGTAATAGGCCTGATACGCATTCGCCCGCCGCTCGAGAAAAGCATCATGGGCCTGCGCGTCTTCCGGAACATCGGCGGCGTAGTTGTTGTCCACCTCGTGGTCGTCCCACGTCACCATCCACGGAAACAGCCGATGCGCCTCGCGGAGATTCGCATCCGAGCGGTACAAGGCGTAGCGGTTCCGGTAGTCAGTGAGCGAAACAATTTCTCCGCCCGTGTGGGCCCGCACGAGATTGGCTCGCGCCGGCCCTTCATAGATGTAGTCACCGAGATGCACGATCAGGTCGAGATCTTCCTGAACCATGTGCTTGTACGCGGTGTAGTGGCCCTGTTCGAAATGCTGGCAGGAGGCGAATGCGAAGCGGAGCTTTTCCACCGGCCCATCCGGCGCCGTGCGCGTCCGCCCCACCGGGCTCGCCTGCCCGTTCACGATGAACCGGTACCAATACCATCGGCCCGGCTGAAGGCCTTCCACTTCCGCATGCACGGAATGGCCCAACTCCGGCGTGGCTTCTACTTTGCCGCGTTTGGCGATACGCCGCATGTTTTCGTCCGGCGACACTTCCCACTGCACCGGAACGCGCTCGCGCTGCCAAGCCTGTTCGCGGCCGGGGTCGCCATGGAGCCGGGTCCAGAGCACGACGCCTCGCGCGGTGGGATCTCCGGAAGCGACTCCGGATTGGAAAGGATCCGCGGAAAACGCCGGCGCGGCCAGCAATTGACTGGCATGGCGGGGCGGAAAGGTGAGAGCCAGCCAGGAGCACGATCGGATGAGGTCACGTCGGTTCAGCATGGGTTTTCAGCACCATGGTAAGCGTCTTGCGCCCCCTGGCGCCAGCACGGCATGCCGCTCCCGAGCGAGGGGGCCAAGCTGGACTAGACTAGGGAATTGCCGTCCAAGCGCATCCTGCTGCTCCTGCTGGTTCTGCTGGCCGCCATCACGTTCCTGGACCGGCTGGCCATCGCCGCGGCGGGACCTCGCATCCAATCCGAACTGGGGCTCTCCCCCGAGCAATGGGGATGGGTGCTCGGCGCATTCGTCCTGGCATACGGAGTGTTTGAAATTCCCACCGGCCGATGGGGGGACCGCTTCGGACGGCGCGGCGTACTCACTCGCATCGTACTTTGGTGGTCCGCCTTCACCGCGATCACGGGCATGGTCTCGGGCTTCGCTCCCCTGGTGGTGACCCGATTCCTTTTCGGAGCGGGCGAAGCGGGTGCATATCCGAACATGGCGGGTGTCGTTTCCAAACGATTCGCCACCACCGAGCGCGCCGCCGCGCAAGGCTTCATCTGGGGAGCGAGCCGGGCCGGCGGGGCACTGTCGCCACTGTTGGTGGTCCCGATCCAGGCTGCCTTCGGATGGCGCGCATCTTTTTTCCTGTTCGGCGGCATCGGCGTGGTATGGTGCGCCGTCTGGTGGCGGTGGTACCGCGACGAGACTCCAGAGCCCGTCGAGCCATCGCCAGTGCAAGATGCAGACGACGCCCCATGGGGCGTGCTACTAGGATCGGCCCAGGTGCGTTTCATCGTGCTGATGTATGGCTGCTACGCGTGGGGATCGTGGTTCTATTTCTCATGGCTCCACACATGGCTGGTGAAAGGCCGTGGATTTAGCGAGTCCGAAATGGCCATCTTCTCCGCGCTGCCATTCGTGCTGGGCGCCGCGGCGAATCTCGCCGGCGGCTTCCTGAGCGACGCCTCCGTGCGCCGGTTCGGCCTCCGGCGCGGACGCGTTCTCGTCGGCTCCAGTTGCCTCGCCACCGCCGCGGTGCTCCTTGCGGCTACGGCGCTCGCGCAGGATCGAGGCGTCGCAGTCGCGCTGCTCACCTTGGGGTTCGGTGTGATGGATCTGATGCTGCCCTCGGCGTGGGCCATCTGCCTCGACGTGAGCGGTCCGCACGCCGGCGCGGTCACAGGCGCGATGAACACGGCGGGCCAATTGGGTGGCTTTCTCTGCACGGTGGTGTTCGGCTACGTCGTGGGGCGATGGGGCAACTATGACCTGCCGTTGTTCCTCATTGCCGCCATGGTTGCCACGGCCGCGGTGTTGTTCACCCGCATCGACGCCAGCCGGCCGCTGTTTGCGGCGCCAGATACGATGAATTGATCTATGCTTTCGTCTCACCCTGACCGGATCGCCGCTCGCTACTGGATCGAGACGGCGTTTCCACTCGCCGATGCCGCGGAAGTCCTGGCCGGCGAGCAATCGTCGGGCACCTTCATCCGCGTGCCCGGTGAAACCGATGAACTGCGGGCCCGCCATGCCGCGCGCGTGGAAAGCATCACCGAACTCGACGCCGTTTCCACACCTTCGCTGCCCGGAGCCGGTGTACCCAAGGGATTGACCGGACCGCCGGTCTACCGGCGCGCCGAGATACTCGTTTCCTGGCCGCTCGAAAACCTCGGCCCGTCTTTGCCCAACCTCATGGCAACGGTCGCCGGCAATCTCTTCGAGCTGAAGCCGTTCTCCGGCCTCAAACTGCTGGACCTGAAACTGCCGGACGCGTTTCGCGAAGCCTATCCGGGCCCTGCCTACGGCGTCGCCGGAACCCGCCGGCTCGCTGGCGTCGACACCTTGCCGCTCATCGGCACCATCATCAAACCGAGCGTGGGGCTCACGCCGGAACAAACCGCGGAGATGGTGGCGAAACTGGCCGCCGGCGGCATCGACTTCATCAAAGACGATGAATTGCAGTGCGACGGTCCACATTGCCCGTTTGCCGACCGCGTGGCCGCTGTGATGAGCGTGCTTCTCGATCATGCGGACAAGACCGGAAAGAAGGTGATGTATGCCTTCAACGTCACCGGCGAGGTGGATGAAATGCGCCGCCGTCATGACGCTGTCGCCGCGGCCGGCGGCACCTGCGTGATGGTGAGCGTGAACGCCGCCGGCTTGCCTGGCGTCACCAGCCTGCGGCGCCATGCACAGCTTCCCATTCACGGGCACCGAAACGGATGGGGGATGTTTGACCGGTCACCCGCCATCGGCATGAGCTATCTCGCGTATCAGAAGTTCTGGCGCGTGGCCGGCGTGGATCATCTGCACGTCAACGGTCTGCGGAACAAGTTCTGCGAGAGCGATGAATCGGTGATCGCGTCGGCGCGCGAATGCCTCACGCCGATGTTCGCCTCGCCAGACCCGGGGTTCACTGTGATGCCGGTTTTTTCGTCGGGGCAAACGGCTTCGCAGCCCGCTGACACGTATCGATCGCTCGGCTCCACGGATCTGATTTACGCTTGCGGAGGCGGCATCATGGGTCATCCGGAAGGGATCGCAGGCGGAGTCCGCAGTGTACGCGAGGCCTGGGAAGCCGCGATCGCATCGTGACCGCCGCGCTTCCATCCCGCGTGATCTCGTGGTACGGAGACGACTTCACGGGTTCGACCGACGCCCTGGAGGCGCTGGCGCCGCACATGCCGTCGGTTTTGTTTCTGCGCCGTCCGGACGATGCCTCCTTTGCGCCGTTCGCCGACTACGCCGCATTCGGGCTCGCGGGTTCGAGCCGCAGCGAAACGCCGGAATGGATGGATGCCAATCTGCCCGCGACGTTCGCGTGGCTCGAGAGTCTCGGGACCGAGGTGTGTCACTACAAGGTGTGTTCCACCTTCGACAGCGCTCCCGGCATGGGTAACATCGGGCGCGCCCTCGAGATCGGCCGCCGCGTCTTCGGCGGCGCATCGGCGCCGATCGTGGTTGGCGCGCCTCCGCTTGGCCGCTACACCTTCTTCGGGAATCTGTTCGCGCGCGCCGGGGACACCATCCACAGGATTGACCGTCATCCCACGATGCGCTGTCATCCGGTGACGCCGATGGGAGAAGCCGACCTGCGACTGCATCTGGCGGCCCAAACCACACTCGACATCGGCTTGCTGGACGCGGTGCAACTCGAGTCGTCCGGCGCCGCCGAGCGGTATCGAAACCTCCGGCAGTCTTGCCAAGCCGTGCTCATCGACGTGATGAACCAGGCCACGCTCGCGCAGGCCGGGAGTTTGTTGTGGGGCGCGGACCGGGCACGATTTATCGTTGGATCTTCCGGCGTCGAGTATGCGCTGCTCGCGCACTGGGGGCTCGAGCGTCCGGCGGCGATCGCCGCCGAGCCGGTGGACCGCATCGTTGTCCTTTCGGGAAGCTGCTCACCGGTGACCGCGAGTCAAATCGAGTTCGCGCATCGGAGCGAGGCGTTCGCACCCGTCCGTTTGGATGCGCGCGCGCTCACCAGCGCCGGAGCCTCCGGCGCGGCCGAGCAAGCGTGCAGGTCAGCGCTCGAATCGCTCAGGCAGGGCCGCAGCCCAGTGCTCTACACCGCGGCGACTCCCGAGGATCGTATCGAGGATTTCCAAGCGAGGCAATCGCTCGGCGAGCAGGCCGGCCGCATCCTGGCGCGCGTGCTCGACCAATCGGGTGTGCGGCGCGCCGTCATCGCCGGCGGCGACACATCGAGTCACGGTGGGCAGCAGCTCGGCATCGACGCACTCACCTTCGTGGCGCATCTGGCGCCGGGCGCACCGCTGTGCCGCGCATGGTCCCGCGACCCGCGCCGGCGGGATCTGGAGATCGTATTCAAAGGCGGCCAATGCGGCCGCGAAGATTTCTTCGAACTAGTGAGAAAGGGCCGAAACTGAGATGAAGACCATCGCGTTGTTGGGCGCGGGAGGAAAGATGGGGCTCCGCCTGTCCGCCAACTTGCAAGGAAGCGACTATGAGGTGCGCCACGTTGAAATTGGGGCAAAGGGCCTGGCTGCGCTTCGCGAACGAGGGCTGGAGCCGGTGGAGACCGGCCCCGCGCTCGACGGGGCCGAGGCCGTGATTCTGGCCGTTCCCGACAACCGGATCCACGCGATCCTGCAATCGATCGAATCCAAACTCGCGCCCGGCACTCTGGTGGTGCTGCTCGACGTGGCCGCCGCCTATGCGGGATTGCTTCCCGACAATCCTTCGCTCGAATACTTCGTGACTCATCCCTGCCATCCGCCGATCTTCAGCGACGAAGTGGATCCGCTCGCGCAACGCGACTTCTTTGGCGGAGAACACGCCAAGCAGCACATCGTGTGCTGCCTGGTGCAGGGAAAGGAGGAATCGTACGCGGCCGGGGAAGCGATCGCGCGCACGATCTACAAACCGGTGATGAAGTCCCACCGATGCACAGCGGAACAGATGGCCATCCTCGAGCCGGCGCTCTCGGAAACCGTGCTCGGCACATGCCTCACGATCCTGCGCGAAGCCACCGACGAAGCGGTTCGCCGCGGCGTCCCCGCCGAAGCCGCGCGGGACTTCCTGCTCGGCCACATGCGCGTGGAACTGGCGATCGTATTTCAGGAGAAGGAAGGCGCAGTGTTTTCCGATGGCGCGCTGAAGGCGATCGAACGGGCGCGCGACGTGATCTTCAAGCCGGACTGGAAACGCGTTTTCGACGAAGAGGCGATCGCCGAAAGCGTCCGCCACATCACACGGGTGGACGACTGAGACAGGTTCGACTGCAGCGTAGAGAGTCTCGGCGTCGCGAGGCGGGTGCGATCCAATAGGGCGCATTGGGTCTATCAAAATGAAGCTTCACCGGATTGCACTCTGCTCGCTGTTCATCCATCTTCCACTTATCGCCCAGTCGATCACCGGGGCCATCGGAGGCACCATCGTCGACCCGAGCGGCGCGGCCATCGTAACGGCGAAGGTCACCCTGCGCAGCCAAGCCACCGGGGCGGAAAGGTCCGGCGAAAGTAACGAGGCGGGACGCTTCTTCTTCGGATCACTCCAGCCGGGCGTCTACACGCTCGCCATCGATGCGGCCGGCTTCCGCGGGCTGGAACGGACGTCGATCAACCTTCCGGCCGCCGAGACGCTCAACCTCGGCGATCTTCGCCTGGAGGTGGGCCAAGTGACGGACTCGGTCGAGGTCCGCGAGTAGGGTGCGGTGGTGCAGACGCAGACCGCCGAACGCGCCGGGACGCTCACGACGTCGCAGGTGCAGAACCTCGCCATACGCGGACGCAACGTAACTTCACTCGTCTCACTGCTGCCCGGCGTGGTGGACCTGGACGACTCCGAGCAACTCACCAACAACTGGAATTTCTATGTGCAGGGGAATCGGCGCAACACGAACAACGTGACGCTCGACGGCGCGACGGTGAACGCGATCGGGAATAACTTCAACGCCGTTGTGGCGGTATCGTGGACGCCGCGGATCGATCAGCGGCTCTAATCTCGACTTCACCACCATCTGTGCAATCCGGTCCGACACGGTCGGTATCACCAGTTTCCTTTCCCCTCCTCCGGCTTTCGGGTCATCACCGTCCGGACCGGCGGCGGAAAGTAGCTGCCCGACGACATCCGATCCCAGATCTTGTACAAGGTCCCTTTCAGGTTCTTTTCAAAATCGGCGATCGACTGGTCGTCGACTCCTGCTGCTCCTTGATTTGCGCGTACCTTGCGATAAGCTTCCCAAACCTCCCACTTCGAGATTTCAGACGGTTTTGCCTGATTCATCGACTCCTCCCATTGCTGGTTGATCGCCGAATCCGGCCCCATGACACAACCCCTTCGCTCCAGCCCCTTTCGTGGCCTTCTCCGCTACTACGGGTTGTTCGGCCCCTGTGCTTCGCTTCCGTACTCTCGCTCTCATGGTTCTGCCACTTGAGCTTCTCCGTTTGCATCGGAGCCCCAGGTTCCCACGTTCTGCTGAACCGCCTCTCAGCAAACTAAATGCCGGATGCCACTCCGTCCGTAAATAGGCTCCGCCGGAGTTGATCCCGCGGTAACGACTCGCCGCGGTTTTGACATCGTCCCTACGCTTTCGACACTTCATCAGTGGTTCAATTGCGTCCTCTTCTTGCCAGTCACCTGACCTGGTTCTTCCCAGTCCTTTTCCTTCTGCGCTCACGACCATGGCTTTTGACCACAGCCGCCAGAGGTGGTTTAGAACCTGCTCCTGCAAGCCGGTTCCGAGGGGCCGTCCCTCATCGGTTCAGCAGCATATCGCTGCGGGCCCGGTTAGGCCCTTCGCGCCTCGTGGCGCACAGTCGTCCACGTAGCGCGCGTAGGCGCCGGGACGGAGATTGCGGTCAATCATGTGGTCCATGGGATTGAGGTAGACATTGGCGAAGAACTGCGACGTTTGATTGCCAAGGGGCAGACCGCGGCGGCGCTCGTGCGGGGTGAACAGCGTGTCACCGGGAAAGTAGTGGACCACTTCCTCCTGCGGGTTGGAACTGTCGATGATCAGGGACGCCAGCCGGAGCGTTGCCGGGCATTCGATCACGCTTCTAAGGACTCGCCGGCACAACGGAGCTGGGGCGGCGAGTCTTTTCATGCCTTTAGGGCGCCCCGCCCTGTGCCGGCTAGCAAGGAGACCGTGCAGAATAGTGTGGTCAACGGATGGGAAGTATTTGCGGACGTCGCACTTCAGGACACAGGCGAAGCGGGCGGTGGCACGGCGGCAGTGGGTTAGGGCGCGATGAGTCCCGAAACCCTTGCGGCAGGCGAAGGAATACGGCACGAACCGGCGATCGAAAACTGGCTCGACGACGTTGGTAAGGGCGTGATGCACCACGCGGTCGAGGAATGGCGCGGCGGAGATCAGGCGCGGCGTGGGATCAAGGATGGGAAAGGTTCGATACGCACCGGGGCGGTAGGAACCGTCAAGCAGCCGCCGGCGGAGACGGTAGAGTTCCGGCTCGAGGTTGGCGAGGAAGGCGGCGACATCGGGGCGAGACTTCTTTCCGGCTGCGGCACGGTGGGCGGCGTCGAAGAGATTAGGCAGCCCGGTCAGTTTCGGCCACAACGGTCTCACTGGGCTTTCCGCCAGCCGCCGATCATACGCCCGATTTCATCGAGGAGTCCGGTGGCGTGGGTGTAGGAGTCGAAAGACAGAGTTGGAGATCCTTCGCCAGCCGAAGCAGAATGCGGATCGAATTGACGCGATCGCTGGCAGCCTCCAGAGCTGTGGATTTGTCACGCGCGAAGGTAGCTCGAGTCAGGGCCGTAACGAGATCAAGCAACTGGGTATAGAGCCGGTCGCCGAGCGTGAAGCGATGACTGCGCGGCAGCTTTTCGATTTTTGGGATGAGCCAGAGGGTCAGCCGGTAGGACTTCTCGAGGGCGACCGGTGTGGCGGGAGTTGGGGGCATCGCCGACGATTATGCTGCGAAGTCTGCGTGTGCCGCGAACCTACGGATTTACCGCCCCCAGCACCCGCCGGAACGCTGCCACCGTCCGCTCCACATCCTCATCCCCATGGGCGGCCGACGTCAACCCGCCCGGCCATCCGGCGATGTCCACCCCCTCGCATAGCAGCGCGATGCGCAGCCGGTGGATCAGCTCCATGGGAGTCCCGCCTTTGAGCTTCGCGGCGGGAACGCGTCCGGCTTCGACGGCCTCGGGCGTCACGCGATCCTCGCCGCCGGCGGCGTAGATGTGGAAGTCCGAGAAGCGGCCATAGGCGCACCAGTTCAGGCCCTTCTCGTCGATGGCGCGATTGATGCCGTCGCGGATGGCCGCCGCCACGCGATTGGCTTGGGCGAGGGCATCGGTGTCGCGGACGATCCGCAGTGTGGCGATGCCGGCCGCGGCCGACACCGGTCCGGCATTGTAAGTTCCTTGATGCGCCACTGCGGGCGACTGCATGCGGCCATCGGGCGACCGGAACTCGAGCGCGTCGAACAGGTCCGGGCGGCCCACCACGGCCGCGCCGGGATAGCCGCCGGCGATGATCTTGGCGAGCGTGGTGAGGTCCGGCGTGATGGCGTAGAGCGCCTGCGCGCCGCCGGGGGAGCAGCGGAAGCCGGAGATCACTTCGTCGAAGATCAGCACCACGCCGCGGCGCGCGGTCACGTCGCGAAGGGTGCGCAGCAGTTCCATCGGCAGGGGGACATGGCCGAAGGTCGCGCCGGTGGGCTCGACGATCACGGCGGCGATGTCGTCGCGCCCTTCGATGGTCTCGCGGACGCGATCGGGGTCGAGCGAGGCGCACAGCAGGCCGTCGTCCACGATGCCCTGCACCACGCCCGCGGCGCCGCCGGATTGAAACGCCACATGGTCATGCCAGCCGTGGAAATGTCCGGCGAAGCGCATCACTTTCGGCTTACCGGTATAGGCGCGCGCGAGCCGGAGCGCGAGGTGGGTGGCTTCGGTGCCGGTGACGGTGAACCGGACGCGCTGGGCCGAAGGAATCATGGACGCGATCAGCTCCGCCCACTCCACCTCCAGCCGGTGCGACGCTCCGTAGTGCGCGCCCCTGGACGCCTGTTCGCGCACGGCTTCGGTGACCTCGGGATGGCAATGGCCGAGGATGAGCGCGCCGTGCCCGCCGAAATAGTCGATATATTCGTTGCCGTCGACATCCCACTTGCGCGACCCCGCAGCGCGTTCCACGTAGATCGGGTACGGTTCCAGGTGGCGCGCCACGTGCGTCACGCCGTTGGGCAGCAGGCGCGCGGCGCGCTCGAACAGCGTCCGCGATCCGGGGGTGCGGCTTTCGAATGGACTCATGGAATACGCTCCGTTCCAGGACCATAGAGCACGCGGCCCGGACGCGCCCCGGTCATTTTGCCTTCGAGCAGAACCGCTTCGCCGTTGACGAACACGTGTGCGAAGCCTTCCGCGTATTGGTGCGGATTGCCGAACTCGGCCTTGTCGCGTACCTTGGCCGGGTCAAACACCGCAATATCCGCCTTCATCCCCGGACGGAGCAATCCGCGGTCCATAATCCGGAACCGCGCCGCCGGGAACGAGCTCATCTTGCGCACCGCCTCTTCCAGCGTGATCGCGCTCCGTTCGCGGACGTAGCGCGACAGCACACGCGCGAAGGTGCCGTAGTTGCGGGGGTGCGGGACGCCGTCGCCCGGGATCGGGATGCCGCCGTCGGAGGCCACCATGGTCTGCGGATGGCGGAGGATGCGCTCCACGTCCTCCTCGTTGATGGCGTGGTAGATGGCCTGGCAGCCGCCCTTGGTCTGCAGTTCGATGGCGGTTTCGGCCGCGTTCTCGATGGTGACTGGCACGCCCCGGCGCGCGGTGAGCTCGGCGAGCGTCTTGCCCGCGGCGGATTTGTCGAAGGAGCACGACGCGATCTGGACATTCTTGGGGTCGCCGGCGCCACGGTCATTCTTGATCCGGTCCACGATCACGGCCTTGATGCGGGCGCGCGTTTCGGGCGCATCCAGGCGTTCGCGCAGCGCTTTGCCGCCGCCGGCCTGCGCCCATTGCGGAAACAGGGCGCTGATGCCGGTGCTCGACGCGGTGTAGGGGTACTGATCGATGGTGACGTCCACGCCGCGGGCGCGTGCTTCGTCGACGAGGCGCAGTGTATCGACGCTTCGGCCCCAGTAGGGCGCGCCGATGATCTTATGGTGCGTGATCTGGGTGGGCAGGCCGCCTTCTTCGCCGATGCGAATCGTTTCGCGGACCGAGTCCAGCACACCGGAGGCTTCTTCGCGCATGTGCGAAGTGTGAATTCCGCCGAACTCGGCGGCAGCGCGGCCGAGTTCGATCACCTCTTCGGTAGGGGCATAATTTCCCGGTACGTAAAAAAGTCCGGTCGAGATGCCGAAGGCGCCGTCGCGCATGGCCTGCCGCGTGAGCTCTCTCATTTTTCGGATTTCATCGGCGGTGGCTTTCCGGTTCTCGGAGCCCATCACATCGGAACGGATAGTCCCGTGGCCGGCGAGCATACCAAAATTGATAGCAGGCTTCAGTACGGCCACGCGCGCAAGAAAAGGCTTCACCGGCAGCGGCGAACTCCCGTCGGGACCTTCGATCACCGTGGTCACGCCCTGCCGGATGCAGTTCTCGGCGAGCGGCACGTCGAAGATGCCGCGGCGCGAATGGCTATGGGTGTCGACGAAGCCGGGCGCGGCGGCGAGGCCGCGGAGATCCAGCGTGCGGCGCGCGTCGATGCTGGCCAGGTTCGGACCCGCCGACGCCGGCGTTACCGCGACGATGGTGTCGCCGCGAATCGCGATATCGCCAATAAACCAGGGGTTTCCGGAGCCATCGAGGATCTTCGCGTTGCGAAGAAGCCAGTCGGCCGGTTGCGCGTGGAGCAGGGAAGGAGACGATGCAAGAAGGAGCGGAAGGAGGGAAAGCAGAACCCGCGGCATCTGCCCATTGTATCGATCCGCTCCGGCGCCCCCGCGCGCGCGAACCGGTACCGGGCAGGGCGCCGGTCAGCGGTCCGAACGGGGGGAGGACGACAGCATTGTCAGGAACAATCCGAAGATCACGAACCCGGCCACCATACCCGAAATCATCATTGTCATCGCCTCGACATCTTTCTTTTTTTGTTGTTCGCTTGTCGCTTACGTACTCTCTAGTGCAATCGCGGGGCCAAACGTTTCAGGGCGGTTGGCCCCGCTCTCATACCTGTACTGACCCAACTCCACCGTGGGAGGTTTCCTAAAAAGTCATGCCTGGGGATCTTTCTTCTCTTCGACACAACCTGTGATACGTTGAGCCATATGCGTGTAGATTTCGCTTTTGGGAAGTCCGGCCTTTCCCTCGACTTGCCGCCTTCGCTCCGCTACCAAATTCTGGAGGCCCGTTCGGCGACCCCGCTGCCGGACTGGCGCGCATCCCTGGAGGAAGCCCTCGACAACCCCATCGGAACGGCATCGCTCGCCGAGTTGGCCCGCGGCAAACGCACCGCCGCCATCTCTGTGTGCGACATTACACGCCCTGTGCCAAACCGACTCACCTTGCCGTCCATTCTGTCCCGCCTCGAGACAGCCGGAATTCCGAAGCAAGGGATAACCATCCTGATCGCCACCGGTCTCCATCGCCCGGCCACCGATGCCGAGATCGCCGAGATCGTCGGCTCTGGAATCGCGGCGGATTACAAAGTGGTGAATCACTTCGCACGGAACCTAGACGAGCATCGCCACCTGGGCGTCACCGCATCCGGCACGCCCGTCTACGTCGATGAGCGATTCGTGGCCGCCGACCTGCGCCTTACGCTCGGCTTCATCGAGCCGCACCTCATGCTCGGCTACTCCGGCGGACGGAAGCTGGTGGCCCCCGGGCTCGCCGCGCAGCAGACCATCAAGGTGCTCCACAGCCCCCGCTTCATGCGCGATCCGCGGACACACGAGGGCTCGATCGAAGACAACCCGCTGCACCAGGAATTGCTCGAGATCGCCCGGATGGCCGGGCACGACTTCATGCTCGACGTGGCGCTTTCGCGCGACCGGCAGATCGCCGGGATCTTTGCCGGCGATCCTGTCCTTGCCCATCGCGCCGGGGTGGAGTTCGTTTCCCGCGTGATGCTCGAAATGCTACCGGGCCCGGCCGACGCCGTCATCACAACCGCCGCCGGCTACCCGCTCGACCTCACTTTTTATCAGGCCGTGAAGGGCGTCACCGCGGCGCAGCACGTGTTGAAGCCGGACGGGCGCATTCTCCTGTTCGCAGCCTGCGAGGAGGGTCCGGGCGCGGAGGAATTCAGCGACATGCTCAAGACGGCGCCCGAAGCCGGCGAGTTCCTCTCGCGGATCGAGAAGCGCGACGTGGTGGTGGATCAGTGGCAGATGGAGAAACTGGCCATGGTGGCGCGGAAGGCGCGTATGCTCTACTACGTGCCGGGGTTGGCGGCGGACTTCCACGCGTCGCTGTGGGGGAGGGCGTTCTCCGATCCGCAGGCGGCGCTCGATGCGCTGGCGGCGGAGTTGCCGGCGGGGGCGACGGTGGCGGTGATCCCCGAGGGTCCGTATGTGTTGGCGAAGGCGGAGCGGGCGGCGGCTTGAGTAAGCGCCCCGCTCCTCTGCCGTCGTTGCCCGCTACACACGCGAGCAGGCTGATTTCGGTGATTAGGGCCGTTCGGGGGCGGAACTAGAAACGGTCGCACTCGCGATACGCAGCGATGACGGCCATTTCGCCCTCCTTGCCCGGCTTGCTGTTGCCGTGCTCCATGCCCACGACGCCGTCGTAGCCCTTCTGGTGGAGCCACGCGAAGATGGACCGGTAGTTGATTTCGCCCGTGGTGGGCTCCTTACGTCCCGGATTGTCGCCCACCTGAATGTAGGCGATTTCGTCCCACGCCTTCTCCAAGTTGGGGATCAGGTTGCCGACGTCGATTTGCTGATGATAGAGATCGTCGAGAACCTTGCAGCTCGGTGAGCCGACGGCCTTGCAGATCATGTAGCCCTGGGGCACCGAGCGGAGGAACAAGCCGGGATGGTTGGCGTACCAGTTGAGGGGCTCGAGGACCATGACGAGACCGGATGGTTCGCATACCCCGGCGAGGTGCTTCAGGTTTTCGATGCAGTTGGCGGTCTGGTAATGGGGGTCGAGGCGGTTGTTGACGCTCGAGGGGACGACGGTGGTCCACTTGGAGCGGAGACGTTTGGCGGAGTCGACGGCCTTCTCCATGACCTTTCGGATCTCGGCGCGGAAGGCGGGATCGGATTTGGTGACGAAGTCCGTGGTCTTGAAGTCGGCGAGGGAGACGAAGACGCCCATGGTCATCCCGTTTTTGGCGAGGGCGTCGCCGATGCGGGTTTGGAGAGCGGGATCGCGATTCATGGCGCCGTTGTCTTCCCAACCGGTGAAGCCCTGGTCGGCGGCGAACTGAATCTGGTCCAGGATGTCGTCGCCGGCGGAGTTCTTGAACATACCGGGATGGGGACCGTAGCGGAGTTTGAATTTCGGCGCGTTGCCGGCGGCCTGGGAAAAGCCCGCCGCGCCGAGGGCAGCGGCCGCGCTGAGAAAGTGTCTGCGTCGCATGATCTCTACGATATCGCGAGCGGCGGCGGGGCGGTAGGGGGCGGCTGGGCCGGACCGGCGGCGCAAAGGCGGGGATTGCTGACCGGGCGGCGTGTAGATTATCCTGCCGAGTAATGCCAACTCAGAAGGTTCAGGTCGACCTTGGCCCGGGCGGCCGATTCACGGCGGGACTATTGCTTGCGGCGGTGCCTCCCGCGTCGCCGGGCATTCAGGACGGCACCTCGAACACGTTGTTGGCGGCAAGGACTCTGCCATCGCCGAACGCCCTGAAAGGTGGATTCGGACTGTTGTTGCCGGCTGTTGGCGTTCCACGGTTTTTGACGGGACAACCTGTTCCGGCGCTGCAGATCCTGCCCTACATGGAGCAGGACGCGTTGTATCGCAGGGGGGGCGGCAAGGTGACCGGGCTGCAAGTGCAGGGAGCGAAGGTGACAGGCGTGGATCGTATGGGGGACGGGAGCGTGCGGGTGTGGATGGCGCCGCAGAGTATTATCGCGATCCTGATCGGCCTGTGAGACCGCGGCCGGGGCGGAAAACCCCGAGTGTCCTGAGTTAGAAATCCGTTGTCTGATTTGTGGCCTGCGCAAACCGACTCCCTTACGGTCGCGGCTCGGTATAGTAATCTCGAACTTCCGCCGAAGAGAACGATGTGCGTCCGCTCATCGCGCCCGGTGACCATCTCCACGAGTACGAACTCGTGGCGCCGCTCGGCGCCGGGGGCATGGGTGAGGTGTACCTGGGGTGGGATCACAAATTGGAGCGGGAAGTAGCGCTCAAGATCCTGCGCGTGGAGCCGGGCGAGGGGCGGGAGCGATTGGAGCGATTCGCGGGGGAGGCGCGGGCGGCGTCCGGGCTTACGCATCCCAACGTGGCGCAGGTGTACGGCGTTGGGCAGGAAGGCGACTTCTGCTACATCGCGATGGAATACGTCCACGGCCAGACCCTGCGCGGCGCCTCGCTGAGCGCGGAAGAGGCCATCGATGCAGCGGTACAGGTGGCCGGAGCGCTGGAGGCGGCTCACGAAGCCGGCATCATCCACCGGGACATCAAGCCGGCGAACCTGATACGCACCGAGCGCGGTCTGATGAAAGTGCTGGATTTCGGGCTGGCCAAGCGCTTGGCCACCGGCGCCGGAACCGGGTCACAAAGAACCGCGCCGCGGCGGCTCGCACCCGCGCCGTCGATGGAGTTGACCGAGCCCGGTGTGGTGATGGGGACGCTCGGCTATATGAGCCCGGAGCAGATTCTCGGGGAGGGTGTGGATCACCGGACCGACGTGTTTTCGCTGGGCGTGGTGCTGTATCAACTGCTGTCTGGGAAGCTGCCCTACGGGTCCGGATCTTACGAAGCGGCTCTGGCGGAACTGACGGGCGCCGGCAGCGGGGGCGACCCTGGTGATTCGCTGCGGGGGCGGATCCCGAACGGTGTGGCCGAAGTGGTGCTGCGGGCGATTCAACGGGATCCGGCGCGGCGGTTCCAATCGGCGGGAGAGTTCGCGTCGGCGCTACGCGCGGCCTGGCGCGATTCCGAGAAAACGGAGGCGGCGGTTACCGAGCGGATCCCAAAGACGGAGGCCGCGCCGCCCGCCCCGCGGCGGACACGGCGCGAGTGGCTGGCCGCGGCGGGAGCGGTGGCGGCGGTGGGCGGTTTCGCGGGATTCCGTTTCTGGCGCGAATGGCAGGTGCCGGATGGCCCGGTGGATTCGCTGGCCGTGCTGCCTTTCGTGGCCAAGGGCGTGGACCCGGAGACCGAGTACCTGCGCGAGGGGATCGCCGAGGGGGTGATGAACCGGCTGAGCAACGTGAAGGGTCTGCGTGTGATGTCGCGGGACTCTTCTTTCCGCGTCTCCAGCATGCCGGCGATGGCAGCGGGCAGGCATCTGGGTGTACGGGGTGTGGTGGCAGGGGCCATACAGAGCGTGGACAAGACGCTCGTGGTATCCGCCGAACTGGTGGACGCCAAAAGCGGGGACCGCCTGTGGGGCGGCGAGTTTCAGGGCGCGACCGGCGAGGCGCTCCAGATTCGCGACGCCATCTCGGCCAGCATCGCGGCCAAGCTCGAGCTGAAACTGGCAGGCGCGGACGAGGGTGCGACACCGGCGCGGGAGACGGCGAGCGCGCAGGCGCACGATTTCTATTTACGCGGAAAGTATCTGGCATCCAAACTGAATGCGGATTCGGTGCGGAAAGGGATCGACTACTTCACGCAGGCGATCGAGATCGATCCCGGGTATGCGCTGGCGCACGCCGGGATGGCGGAGGCCTATCTGTTTTCGGCGGATCTATTCGCGCCGGCGGCGCAGTTGCTGGCCAGCGCGCGCGAGTCGGCGGCGTTCGCGCTCCAGGACGACCCGAAACTGGCGGAGGGCCACGTGGCGCTGGGCATGGTGAAGATTCATGCCGATCTCGATTGGGCGGGAGCGGAATCGAGCTTGCGGAGAGCCATCGAGCTGAACGGGTCGCTCCCCACCGCCCATGGCTTTTTGGGTTGGGTGCTTGCCGCCACAGGGCGATCCGCCGAGGGCCTGGCGGCCAACCGGCAGGCGGTGCAATTGGAGCCGCGTTCTCCGCTGATGCGGTCACTGCTGGCGGCGAACCTGTATTTCGCGGGCGACTATGCAGGGTCGTTTTCTGAAGCGGGCGAGGCGCTCGAGGCAGATCCGCAGTTTCATCTCGCGCTGCTGTGGCGGGGCCTGTCGATGATCGGGCGGGGATTGCCGGGCATCGTAGCGGGGCGGTTGGAACAAGCGCGCAAAACGAGCGCGTCGCCGCTGATCCTGGCGGCGCTGGCGCGGGCTCATGCGGCCGGCGGCAACCAGGACAAGGCCCGCGCGGCGTTAGCCGACCTCGAGCAGGCGTCCCGGAGCGAACACGTGTCGCCGATCCTGTTCGCGCAGGTGCACGCCACCCTGGGCGACCGCAAGGATGCGCTTGCGTGGCTGGACCGGGCCTACGAATCCCGCGCGAAGCTGTTGATGTGGGCGAAGCTGGACCCGGCTTTTGAGGGCCTTCGGGAGACCGGGCCGTTCCGGGATTTGATGGCGAAGCTCCACCTGGGTTGAGTATTCAATCTCCGGCTGCATCCGCTGCTTCAGTGCCCGCCGCTCGATGGAGGGATCCGGGTGCGGACATGGGCGGCGACATGGATGCTCAAGTCAACGGTATCGTTGACGCGCAGCAGGAAATTGCCTGGATTCTTCATGCCCCATTTCACGTACGGCACCGGGAAATCCAATGTGGCGTCGATGTCGCCGCCTTCGATCCGGGAGGTGACTTTCATCACCATTTCATGGGTTGCGCCGTGAATCGTGAACTGTCCATGCAGGCGGCTCTCGGAGGCGCCTTGAACCGACACCGCCCCCTCGATACGATCGGGAACGAAGGTAATCTTGGGATACCGGGCGCTTTCGAGAACGTTCTTGTGCATGCGGCTGTCGCGCGCACCGTTCCCGCTGTCGCCGGTGGTGGCGTCGACGACCAGGAGCCCGCCCGCCTGATGGGTCTCGGGATCGAACCACAGTTCGCCTTTCTCGAGTTGGAAGGATCCGTGGACGGTGTGAATGTTTCCCGCGAGAGCCCATTCGATTTTGGCGGCGCCGGGTTCGACAGCAACGTCGATCCTTTCGGCCTGGACGGGCATGGCTCCAAAGGCGAGGGCGAGCGAGGGAAGCAGGCAGTGGAGTTTCATAGCGCAGTCAATCCCCAACAAAGAGAGGCGGCGGTGGCTGCCAGTTGAACGAGATTCCGCTGGCCGATGTGGGCCGCCACGAGATTGGCGAACAGATCCGGACGCGCCTGGAGGGCGGCGATGGCGCGGCGGCGCAGCCAGGACCAGCGATCCATTTCGAGCATGAGTCCGGCCATCATCAAAGGCCGGCGGGACAGGCGCGCGTGCTCGGATTCGTAGTGCGCGAGTCCGCCGCCGGCGAGCGAATCGGCCAGCGCGAACGATTGATTGAAGGCGAGACAAAGCCCTTCGCCGGTGATAGCGTCGATGGTGCCAGAGGCGTCGCCTAGGAGGGCGATGTGGCCGCGAACGATACGCGGGATGCGCCGGGTCCCGGCGAACGATCCCCGCTCGGGGGATGACTCGGCGGCGGCGCCGAGGCGTTCCTTGACGGTGGGCATCCGGTCCAGAGCATCGGTGAAGCGAAGTTGGGGATCGCGGGAGATGGAGACGAGGCAGATTTCGTTCGCGGCGACGGGTGTGACGTAGATCTGGCAGTCCTCGGTCCAGTGGATCTCCACATGGCCGGACCACGGAGCGGCGCGGTAGGTGCGTCGAAAGCCGAAACGCGGGGACTCACGGCTGATATGGTCGAGCCCTGCCCAGCGGCGAACCAGGGACTGGCCGCCATCGGCGCCGATGATCCAGCGGGCGCGGATGGGGCCGGCGGCGGTGCGAACAGTGTGGCCATCGATGCCGTGGACCGAGACGCCCCAGAGCAGGCGGGCACCGGCTGCTTGCGCTGTTTCCACCAGACGTGGGTGGAGCGCGGTGCGCCGAATGCCGCGCCCGGGCCCATGGGGGAACGGCGCGGCCACCTGATGCGTAGGCGTTACGAAACGGATACCTCGAATCGGGAGACCGAGATCGGCGGGGATGTCGATTCCGAGACGGGCGGCAGCGGCAAGGGCGTCCGGCATGAGCCCTTCGCCGCACGCTTTGTCGATGGGTGGATGGCATGCATCGGCGACGGTGACTTGGAAACCTTTCCGGCTGGCGGAGATGGCGGCGGCCAGTCCGGCTGGGCCGCCTCCGATAATGGCAATATCGGTGTCAAACATATTTTGCTTTTTTGTGTTGCCACAAGCAACGTAACGGTGGACGCATTGTCAAATAGAGCTGAGTACGAAAATAACCAGCTCCAAATGTAAAGGATGCTTCGAGGCGCTGAAAAATATACCGATTGGCGATTAGGGCCCGGATTTAGGAGATGCTGGCTACCGGGCGGCAGACGCTTTCATACACGGCCGCCGTGGCCTCGGCCATGGCGGCGATCCCGAAGCGGGCATGAACGGCGGCGTGACCGGAGTCACCCATCCGGCGCGCCATTTCCGTATCGCCGAGCATGGCCGCCAGAGCGGTGGCCAATGCTTCGGGCGAGTCGGGCTCGACGAGCAGACCGCCGCCGGTGGCTTCGATCATCTCGGGAAAGCTTCCGCGCCGGGGCTGGACCACGGGAACGGCGCTCGCGAGCGCTTCGAGAACCGGGATGCCTTTGGGCTCGTCGTAGGTGGCCGGGATCGACATCACATCCAGACTCTGGAGGAAGGCGAGCTTGGCGGCGCGGTCCAGCTCGCCGTGATAAGTGAACCGGTCCGTCAGGCCCCATCCGGCGAGCTTGCCCTGCACCTCGGCGAGGTAGGCGCGCTGTTCCGGGGCGATGTATCCGGCTGCTTCGAGAACCACGGAGCGGTCTCCACGGTCATGCAGGATACGGAACGCTTCCGCGAGCAGGTGGAGACCCTTCTCCGGGGCGATGCGCGACAGAAAACCGATGCGCCTTGTTCCACCGGGGTTCCGGGGAACCCGTTGGTGGCCGTCGAGACTGATCCCCAAGGGGACGGTGTGGATCTTTCCAGGCGGAATACCCAGAAATCCCGCCATGAACCGTGCCCCGTAGTGGCTGACGGCAATGAAGGCATCGACGTCCTCCACCTGGCGGCGGACAAGATCGAGGGCCCGGGAACGATAGGGTTCCGCGAGGCCCTGCAGGAATAACTCCTCGCCTTGCAGGGTGCACACCACCGGCCGGCCGGTGACTTCCTTGAGCGGACGGGCGAGCGAGAGCAGCAGGGTGTACGGCAGCGTGACCAGATCGGGCCGCGGCTCGTGGCGAAGCCAATCGGTGAGGTTGGCGATCTCTTTGCGTTGATGGCCGTGGACGCCTTCGAGGATGGAAACGGTAAGCGCGCCGAGTTGCGCGGGGTCCACTTCGACGCCGCGTCCGGCAAACAGGGAGATGACGCCCGGGAGGTCCCAGAGCCAATCGAGGAACTTGGGTGTGCGACGGAACAGGGGGACGTTCTGCTCGAGGAAGATGCTGATTCCGCCGAAGAAAACTCGCTGATGGCTGAAGTTGGCCTCGTCGGTCCGGGTGGGTGTGTAGAGGGGGAGAAGGATGACGTCGTGGCCCTGCCGCCTCAATTCGCCGGCCAGGGCGTTGTCGCGGAGGCAACTGCCACAGTACATGTTGGCCGCACCGGCGGTAATGCTCAGGATCTTCATTACTTCCTTGGCCAATCGTAACAATTTCCAGCGGATTCAGCGAATCCAGCCTGGACGCGGCTTCATCTGTTAGGCTTGAAGGATCGCATGGCGACTGCCTGTCTTCGCCACACCGAATTGCCGGGGACCAGCAAGCTGTTTGCGGATTACCTGTACCGATTCGATCGAGTGGCGCACTACTACCGCTACGACCCCTGGGACCCGGCCTCATACAGGTCCGCGGCGCAGGCACTCGACTATCCAGCCGAGCGCCGTGCCGCGCTGGTTGAGGCGCTCGCGGCGCAGGGAAACGATCGAGGCGCGCTCGAGACATTGGCCCAACCCGACTGCGTCGCCATCGTCACGGGGCAGCAGGTCGGCTTGTTTTCGGGCCCCTGCTACACGATCTACAAGGCCCTGACGGCGATCCACCTGGCGGCGCAGTTGCGCGAAACAGGCATCCCGGCAGTGCCGGTGTTCTGGCTGGCCACCGAAGACCACGATTTCGAAGAGATCAACCACGCCTGGACGTTGCCGGCGGCGGGGCAGCCGGTGCGTCATGCGGTGGCGAATCCACCGCCTGCCACCGGGACTCGCCCGGTGGGGCCAATCGCGATTCCCCGGTACCCGATCGAGGAACTGCGCACCGCCCTGGATGGGCTTCCATTCGCTGGTGAGGTAACGTCGCTGGTGGCCGAAGCCTATCGCGACGGCGCTTCCCTCGGCGGGGCGTTCCGGGCGTTGATGGAACGTCTGCTCCCGGGCCGTGGCCTACTGTACGTGGATCCGCTCGAAGAGCCCATCCGCAATCTGGCCGCTCCGCTGCTGCAGAAGGCAGCCCGCCGGGCGCCGGAGTTGATGGACCGCGTGATCGAGCGCAACCTGGAATTGGAAACGGCGGGCTACCATGCGCAGGTCCACGCCGAGGCGAAGACTTCTCCTTTCTTTCTGCTCGAAAACGGCGAGCGCATTCATTTATTGCGTGACGGGAACCGGTTCGACGGGATGAGCACGGAGGATCTGGCGGCGCGCGCCGGGCACCTTTCGCCGAACGCGATTCTACGGCCGGTGATGCAGGACTATCTGCTGCCGACGGTGGCGCTGATCGGCGGACCGGCCGAAATCGCCTACCTGGCGCAGTCGCAGGTGCTGTACGAGGGTCTGGAGCGTCCGGCGCCGGTATTCGTTCCACGTACCGGTTTTACGCTGCTCGACAGCCGCGCATCGAAAATCATGGCACGGTACAGGCTCTCGGTTCCGGATTTCTTCGAGGGAATCGAGCCGTTGCGCGCGAAGGTGGCGGCGCGAGTGACGCCGCCGGAACTCGAGAAGACGCTCAGCGACACCAGAGCGTCCGCGGAAAGCTCCGTGAACCGGCTGCAAAACGCCCTGGCCGCATTCGATCCGACGCTGGCCGAGGCGCTGGCCAAGAGCCGCGCGAAGATCCTATATCAGTTGGACAAGATCCGCGCGAAGACGGAGCGGGAGGCGCTTCGCCGGGACGCGCGCGCGCATGACGATGTGACCGGGCTCGAATGCCTGCTTTTCCACGATCGTCACCTGCAGGAGCGTTTCTATACCATCCTTCCTTTTTTGGCCCGGCACGGCCTGGATTTGATCGATCGCGTGGATGAAAGTGTTAGGCTGGATTGTCCGGATCATATCGTCCTGACGGTGTAGCCGGGCCTCATTTTCCCATGCGTATCAACCTCGTCAAACGCGCCCTTGCCGAAGGCAAGGTGCAGTATGGCACCAACTTCGGCCAGTTCCGGTCGCAAGACGTGCTGAAGATTCTCGCGCAGGCCGGCTTTCACTGGGCCTTCATCGACACCGAGCACGGCGGCTTCGATCTGGAAACGATTCAGGATCTTTGCCGCATTTCGCCGCTGGTGGACTTCACGCCGATCGTGCGGGTGGCTGACCTACAGTACTCGCTGGTGGCGCGCGCGCTCGACGTGGGCGCGCAGGGAATCATCTTTCCGCGCGTGGAATCGGTGGAGTTGCTGGAGCGCGCCGTGAGCTGGTGCAAATTCCCGCCGGTGGGCATGCGCGGCTTCGGGCTGAACGCGTTTCATATCGATCATGAGAAGGCCACGATGCCGCAGATGATCGAGCACATCAACGCGGAGACGATGGTGGTGCTGCAGATCGAAACGAAGCGGGCGTTCGAGATGCGCGATGAACTGCTCTCGGTGCCGGGGATCGATGCGGTGATGATCGGTCCGGCCGATCTGTCGATTTCGTTCGGGATTCCCGGCGAGTTTCAGAATCCGAAGCTGGTGGATGCGATGATGGCGATCCGCGACACCTGCGACGCGCGGGGCATCGCGCCGGGCACGCAGACGCGGACGCTGGACCTGGCGAAGTTCTGGAAGCAGAACGGAATGCGTTTTCTGGGGTGCTCGGGTGATACGGGAATGCTGTTCGACAAGGCCCGCGAGATTACGTCGGCGCTCGATACGGTGGAAAGAACGTAGGCCGCTTTCGGGCTATACTTGAGACAGTGCGCCGCTCCTAGGGGGAGTGGTGGAATGGCAGACACAGCAGACTCAAAATCTGCCGGGTGAACAACCCGTGAGGGTTCAAGTCCCTCCTCCCCCACCAAAAACCACTCGTTTCCGATCACCCGCCGATCAGTTCACCCCACCCGGTCCCCGCAATTCGGCAGGCGCGCGCTGGCGATCATAGGGCGTCAGTTCCAGTTCCCAACGCAATGGCACGGTCTGGGGTGCGTAGCAGATACGGTCATCGCAGGCCTGGTACTTGAATCCGCCTTCGATGGTCAACTTGCCATTCTTGGCGGCCTTCTCGGCGTCGCGGAACTGAGCGATTTTGATATCGCGCACGAGCGCGACCTTGCCTTCATACACGAGCGCGGTTTCGCCGATGGCTTTCAATTCGAGTTTGCGGGATTGTGGGTACTCAACCGGAAAAGCGGTGTAGGCAGGCGATTCGGCGATCGTCCAATCGATGGGAATGTACGGCTTGTCGACGCCGGGCGCGTAGACGTGCATCTTCTCCGGCAACGCGATGGTGGCCATCAGGGTGAGGCGGCTGCCGGCGTACACGGAGGGGTTGCTGACGCTGGTTCGCACGGTGAGATGCGGGGTCTGATGTTCGGTGACGGCGGCGCCATCGGCGGAGAACTCGCGCACGAGAATCCCGGCGGCGGTAAAGCGGTCGCGAAAGTCGTCTTCGAAGTATTTCGACTTGACCCGGCCGCTTCGGTCCACGATGTAGGTTCCCGGATGCGGGATGCCGTAGGCCGGGGAGTCCTTCTTCGCATTCTCGTTGAGGATTCCGAATCGGCGGATCACCTTCGACCCGCGATCCGACAGCATCGGATATGGGATCGACATGCGATCGGAGAAATGTTTCAACACCTCCTTGGTGTCGTAGGTGATCACGGCCACTTTCAGTCCGCGATCCTCGAAGCCCTTCACCTGTTGTGCCAGCTCGACGAGCTGAGCCTTGCAGTAGGGTCACCAATCGGCCGAACGGACGAAGGCCAGAACGAGTCCCTTTGGCCCGGCCAGAGACCGCAGAGACTGCATCTTGCCGTTTTGATCCGGTAACGAGAAGCCGGGGATTTTCTTGCCCACCTCGGGGCCGGTGGGCACGGGAGCGGCGCCGGCTAGCGTAACGATGGCGGCGAAGGCGACGATTGATCGATGGTGCATCTGTAGACGGACGTCTCCTGCTTTCTATGATGACGCACGGCGGCGAATCTATTCCGAAACTTTCATTTTTTTCGCTCCGTCCGCAAGGGCCGAGGGCGGGGCCATCCTATAATGGCGTTTGCCCATGAAGATCGACACGCATCATCATTTCTG
The DNA here is from genome assembly GCA_041394885.1 of Bryobacteraceae bacterium. Taxonomy (GTDB): domain Bacteria; phylum Acidobacteriota; class Terriglobia; order Bryobacterales; family Bryobacteraceae; genus DSOI01. Next base: position 28,520 of record JAWKHI010000039.1, read on the forward strand.
GAAGTACAACGCTGCCGAATATGGTTGGATCGGCGACGATATGAAGAACCTACGCCGTGACTTCTTGGCGAAGGATCTGCGGCAGGCGCTGGCCTCGGCCGGCGTGGATGCGGCCATCTCGGTGCAGGCCCGCGAAACGGTGGAGGAGACGCGCTGGCTGCTGGAGATCGCGGCCGCGGAGCCGAAAATCCTGGGCGTTGTGGGATGGGTGGAGCTGGCCGGTCCGAGGGTGGAGGCGGAACTGGACCGTTTCGTTCCGGACAAGAAATTCAAGGGCGTCCGGCATGTACTACAGGCCGAGCCCGCCAACGAGCTGATGGACGACTCGAAATTCAACGACGGCATCTCGAAGCTGGCATCGCGCAATCTGGTTTACGACATCCTGATCTTCGAGCGTCATTTGAAGCAGGCGATCGCGTTTGTGGACCGTCATCCGAAGCAGGTGTTCGTGCTCGATCACGTGGCGAAGCCGCTGATCAGCGCGCACGTGCTCGAACCCTGGCGGCGGCAGATGCACGAACTGGCCAAGCGGCCGAACGTGTATTGCAAGATTTCGGGGATGATCACCGAGGCGGATTGGCTGCACTGGTCGCCAGCGGACCTGGCGCCTTACATCGCGACGGCGATCGACGCGTTCACGCCGCGGCGGCTGATGTTCGGGTCCGATTGGCCGGTGATGCTGGCGGCGGGCAATTACCGTTTGTGGCACGACACGGTCACGCGCGCCGTGGAGGCGCTGACGGAGGAAGAGCGGGATCGCTTCTGGAGCGGAACGGCCAAGGAAGCCTACCGGCTTTAGCGGCGTTCGACCGGGCGGTTACAGATCCGCGAGGCGCTGCGAGGTGTCGCCGAAGCGTTCGAGTTCGACGCCCATGCGATCCATGATCGAGAGATACAGGCTGCAGGCGCGGCGGTTGTCGTCGCCGCGTTCGAGGTAGTCGAGTACACGGCCGTGGCGGAGCGAGCCGCCGCCTTTGCCGGCCAGCAGCATGGGCATCTGGTCCGCGGAATGGGAATCGCCGTCGAACAGGTTCGAGCAGCACAGCAGGATGGAGCTATCGAGCAAAGATTGGCCTCCCTCGTCGATGCTCTTGAAGCGATCGAGCAGGTAGGCGAACTGGGCGATGTGGAACTGATTGGTCTTGAGGTACATCGCCTCGGCGGCGGGGTTCTTGCCGTTGTGGGTGAGGTCGAGGTGGAGGCTGCCCTTGACGCCTTCGAGGAACTTGAAGTTCATCTGCGACAGGTCGTTGTTCAGCATCAAAGTGGCGATGCGGGTGCGGTCCATGCGGAAAGCCAGCACGACGATGTCGAGCATCAGCTTGATGTGATCGGGAATATCCTGAGGCAGCGTTTCAGCCGGGCGGGTCATGTCGGGCTTGTCGAGGGAAGGCCGCCATCCTTCCAGGCGTTCTTCCTTTGACGCGCGGTCGATGCGCTTTTCGATGTCGCGAATGGATTCGAGATATTCGTCGAGCTTGCGTTTGTCCGCGCCGCTGATTTTGGGTTTGAGCGACTTGGCGTCTGTGAGCACCGAATCGAGAATGGTCTTATCGAGGAGGCGGCCCTTGCCATCGCCCACCAGCATGTCGAAGGCGCGGGAAGGATAGATCTCCTTGGTGGCGGGCTTGGTGTCGGATGCCCAGGAAATGGCGGATCCGTAGATCATGGACACGCCGTCTTCCAGCCGCAGCTCATTGGGCTCGATGCCGAGGACGAGGCTGGGCACGCGCGTGGCGCCGCCGATGCGGCGCGAGAGAATCTGATCGAAGGTGGTGCCGACGCGGATGTCGCTCGGGTCCAGGCTCACGCTGGCGCCGGAAAGCAGGTTCGGCGCGCGGCCGAGGTGAGGGCTGGTGGAGATGAATGCCTGGTGGTTATAGAGACCGCGCAGGAAGGTGATGTCTTCGCGGTAGGGCCCCATGGGTTCGAGCGCGGGCCCGATCTCCATCGAGGCGCCTTGTCCCTTGGCCCACCAGTGAATGGGTTCGACGCCGTTGGAGAAGTAGAGCACGCCGAATCGCACCGGCGGCTTATCGGCGGCCTTGGTTCCGGCGGCGAACAGCGGCAGGGACTCCATCCAGGGGAGCGCGAGCGCGACGCCTGTCCCGCGGAGGAAGTGACGCCGTGAAGGGACTGCAGTGTTCATTCGTTGTCTCCCGTGGTGGTGGTTTTGGGCTCCGCCCCGCCGGAGGCGCGAATGTTCCGGAATTGGGGGCTTACGGCAATGCGGGTGATGAGTTCAGAGAACGGAGCATCGGCTCCGGCGCCGATCATTTCGTCCACCAGCGGCCAATCCGAGATGCGAACGGTGCGGCCGAGGGCGAAGCCGAGCAGCTTGTTGGAGAGATTGCGGCGCACCTGGGTCTGTTCGCGCTCGAGGTAGGCGAGCAGGCCGTCGACGCCCGCCACTTCGGTTTGATCGGCGAGGGTGCCGCTGTCTTCGATCGCCTTGCCGTCTTCATAGCTATCGCGCCAGCGGCCGGTGGGATCGTAGTGTTCGAGCGCGAAGCCCAACGGGTCAATGCGGCTGTGGCAGCCGGCGCAGGTGGCGTTGCGGCGGTGAGCGTCGAGACGCTGCTTCACGCTGAGTCCGCCGAACTGCTTAGGGTCGGCCGGGATCGAGCCGGCGTCGGGCGGCGGGGGTGGAACCGGGGTGCCGAGGATGCGGCGGAGCAGCCAGTCGCCGCGCTTGACAGGGCTGGTCCGCAGGGGAGCCGAGGTGGCGGTGAGCACGGCGCCGAGCCGCATCATGCCGCCGCGATGCTGCGCTTGCACACCGTCGATGCGCTGGAGTTGCTCGCCGGCGGGAACCGAGGCGAGCCCATAGTGTTTGGCGAGGCCGTTGTTGGCGAAGGTGTAGTCCGCGGTGAGCATCTCGCTCACGGGGCGGTCCGCGCGAACGATGTGTTCGAAGAACGAGACGGCCTCGTCGTACATGGCGGCCTTGATCTTATCCGTGAACTCGGGGAAACGGCCGGTGTCAACGCCGCGATGCTGATCGAAGCGGTAGAAGCCGAGCCATTGTCCGAAGAACTCGTTGGCGAAGCGGCGGGCCTTGGGATCGGCGAGCATGCGTTTGGCCTGCCGGGCGATCTCGGCGGAATCGGTGAGCTTGTCTGCTTCGGCGGCGCGGCGCAATTCGGCGTCGGGCGCGGAGGACCAGAGGAAGTAGCTCAAACGGGTGGCGATTTCCCAGCTCGAAAGCGGGGCGGCGTCTGCCCGCCGGGTTTGGGTGCGCGGCGTCTCGATGCGGTAGAGGAAGTCCGGCGCGACGAGGATGCGAGCGAGCAGGGAGCGCACTGCGGCGGCGTGGTCAAGCTGATAGCGCTCCCGGGCATCGGTGTAGAAGCCACGGAGGCGGTCCTTTTCCGGTTCAGTGAGCGGCCGGCGCCAGGCGCGTGCGGCGAAGGCGAGGCAGTCGTCGATATGGCCGGGGTGCGCGGCGAGTTGGGCGGCCTGCACTTTGTCGTAGCTTTCGCGAAGGGTTGCGGCAAAGGGCTGGAGATCGGCGGGGAGGGCGTCGATTTCGCTTTTGGCAAAGGTGGCGATGCTTCTGGGTTTGCCGTCGGCGCCCTTGATATCGACCTTGAACTTTTCGGCGGCGAAGTGGAAATAGGCGTCGTGAAATTCGAACGAGGCAAGCAGATCGGCCCAGGCGTGCTCGAGCCGGACGCGCGTGGCGTCGTCGAGCATCTTTTCGACGAGGAAGCCGTCTTCGCGCAGGTACTTGACGCGCGTGTGGTAGTAGTCGCGCTCGGGTTGATTGTAGGTATTGTCAAACGGGGCTGGGATCTCGTCTTTGTCGGAAGGGGCGGGCTCGCCGTGGGAGGCTTGCGGGAAGCTGCCGGCGAAATCGAGCACGCCGGCTTTCCACTGGCGATAGCCATCGCTTTCCGGGTCGGCCATCAAAGACCAAACGGGCGTGCCGCTGGCGGCCTCTTCGCGATCGGAGATGGTGACGCGAAGCACCGAGCCCGACGGAGCGCCCAGCAGTTCCGCCTCCACCTGGAGCTGCATGCCGAAGGCTCCGGCGGCGAGATTGACGTCGAGCGCGAGATTGGTTTCGCCTTCGGTGACGAAACTGCCGTCTTCGGCGGGGTTGAGTTTGGCGAGCGATTCCGGCGTCAGCACGGCGCGGAAAGGCTGGGAGGTCGAGGTGCCGCGGTCGCGGCCGCGCATGCGTACGGTGGGGTTGCGCCACGCGATCACGGCCTTGCCGTCGGCGGCGCGGGGGTTGGCCGGGAGGACGGAGAAATAGATCTTCCGCACGGTTGGGCCGGCGGGGGGCGGGGGCTGCTTTTCGGCTTCATCCGGATTGACGCGGCGGCCGCGCAGGAAGAAATTGAAGCGATGTTTGGAGACGGCCGCGAGCGCGGCGTCGGTGATGACGAGGGCCCGTTCATCGCCGCGTCCGCCTTCGGCGAGATCGCCGGCCGCAAACAGCCAACGCGGCCAGTTGATCGAATAATCTTTGATGGCGGCGCAGGCTTCGCGCATCGCACTCTCGTCGAAGTCCGCCCCGGCTGGGACGGGCAGTTTGTGGAAGCGGTCGACCACACCGGAAGTGGGATAGCTAGCATCACGGCGGTTGACGGCGGACCAGATGTGCTCGACGAACCGGGCGGTCAGCCCCTCGCGGGCGGCCAACTGGGCGAGGGTCCAATCGGGGTGGCCGAGTTTGCCGCGATGCTGAAAGCTCCAGGCCGCGAAAAACGCCTTGGAGTAGCGTTCAAGGCCGTAGGGCTTGCCGCCCTCGCCGGCGGCGGCGCGGAAGCCGTAGGTGGTGTAGATGTGCTGAATACGGTCAATCGCGGAGAGTTCGAAGCCGCTCATTCCGGGGTCGGCAAAAAACCCGAGGGGACCGGCGCCGATCACGGCGTGATTGGCCACCAGCTTGGCGGCTTCGAGATAGCGTTCGAGATTGGCGTCCGCGATGAACTGGACGTCGCCGAAGTTGGTGAAGCCTTCGCCGCCGACGGCATCGGTGGCGAATTCGCCGTCGAACTTGAACTCGACACCGGTGAGGTCCTGGAGCGTGTATGCGTATTCGGCGCTGGTGAGACGGCGGACGGTGACGGGGCCGGGGTCGCCGGCGGTCTTGCGGGCGTACTCATTCAGGGAGGAGCGCACCCAGGCGATGGCTTGGTCGCGATCGGAGGCGGAAGGCTGCGGCATCTTGGCGGGCGGCATCCGCTTCTGGCGCAGCGCCGTGGTGACGCGGTCCCATTGCTGGAAGTGGGCGCCGAAGTCGCGCTTGGCGAGCATCTGTTCGAGGTTGATGCCGCCCATGGCGGCCTTGCCGTGGCATTGCAGGCAGTACTTGCCGAACGCGGATGGGGCGTCCTGGGCAAACGCCGCGACGGCGGACAGAGAGGGTGCGAGCGCCAGACAGAGTACGAGCGTGGTGCGGCAGGGGTTCATCGACACGGATTCGCCCTTTATTATATGTCCAGTTTCCGGATTCAGGGAGGAGCGCTGGTACCAATCGCAATCTCCGCACCGGCTGGCGGCGGAGTTTGATGGCCGTTGGCAAGCTGGACCAGGTGATTCTGCTGTCGAGCGCGTACATGGCCGCGGGAGCCGAGTGTCTCAGCACCGAATCCAAAGTCGACCCCAACCTGTCCCTTTTTTCGACTATGGTGCGCTCTATTCCAATAGCGGCCCTGACGCCGCCAACTGGGAGGTCTCTTGGGTTGCCTGCATTCTTCTACCCCGCGGCACCTTACCGCGCTTATTCTGTTTTCCGCTTCCGCGCAGTGCGAATCGCCCGTGCGGCAGCTATATTTCGAACCAGTAACGGCCGGCGCATTTGCTACCGGCGGCGGAGGCTCGGCCAGAGTCAATGGGCGGGGCTTTGAAATAGACACCGCTTCCCTACGGGTTGTTTTCGAGGGAGCAACGGGTCTCTCCGCGCCAGTTCCAGAAGGCCCACGGGCGGGCGTTTCGAACTATCTTGCCGGCAATGATCCGAAACTCTGGCGCCGCGGCGTTCCGCACTTCGCCAAAGTGCGTGTGCCGGAGGTCTACCCTGGAATCGACGCGGTCTTTTACGGGAACGCCGAGAACGAGCTCGAGTTCGACTTCGTGCTGCAGCCTGGCGCCGATCCGGGCGCGATCCGGCTTCGGTACGACGGCGCTACCAGTCTGGAGGTGGGTGCCGAGGGGCACTTGACCATCGCGACACCTACGGGCAAGGTGGTGCAACGGGCTCCGGTCATCCTGCAGCAGGGCGAGCGCATCGCCGGACGATACCGCGTCGAGGGGCTCACGGCAGCGTTTGAGTTGCAGGCCTACGATCCCGCCGAGGCGTTGACGATCGACCCCGTGATTACCTGGGGCACGCTTCTCGGTGGCGCGGCGACTGAGGCAGGTTCCCATGCTGCCTATGATTCAGCCGGGAATCTCTATATCGGCTACGTACTCTTCGGCGGCGAACCGCGCCCGGGGGTGACGGGCACGGGCACCCTGGTCGTCGAGAAGTTCACGCCCAACCGGACACTGGTTTGGTCGACGAGGTTCGGAGGCACGGGCGCTATTTGTGGTGGGGGGCAGGCGTTCGAGTGTCCCGATCTGATGTGGGAGATGGTGGTAGACTCAGCCGGCCAGATCGCCATCGTCGGCAGTACGCGGCATCGGAACTTTCCGCTGAAAAACGCTATCTACTCCACGGGACTCCACAATCCGGACCCGGTGCCCTTCGTTCTCAAGCTGAACTCGGCAGGCAATGACTTCCAGTTTTCCACCTTCTTCGGAGCGTTTCGGAACGGCGCCGTGAGCGGCCCCGACCGCGTGTTCGGCGTCCGCACCGACGCCGCTGGCAATACCTACGTCGGCGGCTATACGCTTTCTCCGCAGGATTTCATCACGACGCAGAATAACTTCATGGGTTCCGTGACGGCGAATGCGGAAGCGGGATTCATGGCCAAGTTCGGCCCTACGGGCACGCTTCTCTATTCCGTGCTGATTGGCGCGACGGGGCCCGCAACAAGCGAACGGTTTTGCCGTGCCGGAGCCTTCACAATCGACGCGGCGGGCAACGCGTATCTGGCTGGTTCGCCATGCAGCGGATTGGAGGTAACGCCCGGTGCGTTCACGACGGTTTCGGCCGATTTCTCGGGGTTTGTGGCGAAGCTAAACCCCGCCGGGACAGACCTGGTCTATGCCACCTATATTCCTGGCTTCATTGACATCCAGTCCATCGCCGCCGACAGCACCGGTGCCGCCTACTTTACTGGGGCAAGCTACGGTCTGGGCGGATTCACCACCACCCCCGGCGTATACCGGGAGGCTCCGATCGGCGCGCCGAACGACTACTGGCCAGCACTGGTGAAGCTGAACCCCGCCGGAACCGCGAGAGTATATTCGGCGTACCTCGGCGAGAATTTCCCTGTTGCCGCCTGTGTTCCCGCGGGTATTGGTGGATAGCCAGGCGCGTCCGCTGATCGTTCACTATACTGAGCTACCGGCCCAACCGCTCGCAGGCGCGGTCTACTCGCGCCCCTGGCTCAACGATGTTGGCAACGGCACCTACGACACGCGCGCCACCTACCTGCTACGCCTGAACGCGTCGGCCTCGGCCATGCTGCCAAGGCCACTTTTCTCCACTCGACGCGGGATACCTTCCGCGCTCAGTTCTACGACCATGCCGTGCTCGGCTAATGGCGGTTCGCCCTCACCCTGTCCACGGACGCGGCCCGGGTGCTCACTGCGGATGCGATCGATACGGTGACTGACCTCGATATCTCGATCCTCGAGCTGGACCTCGACTCGACGCCCACCCCTGCACGCCACGCGATCAGCGCAAAGCGGACTGTTCGCATTCACAGGAGGCCGGCTGAGCTTCGAGGTGCAGCCCACGCCGATCAACAGCGGATGCGCATGGACCGTGGGCGGCGCGCCGGCGTGGTTCCAACTGCTGCAGGCTCGGCTGTCACCGGCAGCGGCTATGGAGTGGTGGAGTGGCGGCTGGCGCAGAACGGATCGACGCGGCGCACCGCGCTGCTCAGCGTGACCGGGGGCGGCACGCTCCGGGGTTTCACAGGCCGGCGTCATTGGTTGCACCACCACCATTTCGCCCGGAACAGCTACGGCAGTCGCGGGAGGCGAGGCGTCGAAGACGTTACCCATCAGCGTGAGTCCGGCCGGGTGCCAGTGGCTGGCGACGTCGACGGTGCCGTGGATCACGATTTCGAATCGCGTGGGCACGGGCAACGGGACGATCACCTATTCGGTCGCCGCGAATGCCGGATTTCCGCGTACAGGGCAGATCGTCTTCAACGAACAGACCGAAGCGGCGCTGCATTTCGATGTGAGCCAGGCCGGGTCGACGGCTTGCACGTACTCGATACCGCCGCCGGGTTCGGCCAGCATCAGTTCCACGGCGATCACCGGCGGGAGCATTCCTGTGACCGCGCCAGCAGGATGCGCATGGATGGCGGCGAGCAACGCTGCGTGGGTGACGGTCACTTCCGGGGCGAGCGGCAATGGCGATGGGACGATCCAATACTCGGTGGCGGCCAACACAGGGGCCGCGCGCAGCGCCGCATCAATATCGCTCAACCGGCGGTGCCGAACCTCGGCTTCACGATCAATCAGGCGGCACCGGCGCCGTGTGCCTATAGCATCAGCCCCGGCAGCGCCGGGCCGATACTTTCGAGCGGCGGCGGTGGATCGGTTGGCGTGACGATCACCGCCGGCTCGGGATGCAACTGGACGGCGGCGAGCAACGCCGCGTGGATAGCAGTCACGTCCGGTGCAGGCGGCACGGGCAACGGGACGGTCAGCTACACGGTCGCTGCCAATACGACAAATGCGGCGCGAACGGGCACGCTGACGATCGCTGGGCAGACCTTCACGGTCACGCAAGCCGGCATTCCGGTGAACGTGCTTTCGATCGGCGATCCGAATCCCTCCTCGGGGAGCAACCCACGCGGGTGTTTCAGTTCTCCTTCAGCAATACCAGGGGCATCTCTGCGTTCACCGTGCTGAATGTTCTGATTAATAGCGCGGTCATTGGGACGCTCAGCATGCTATCTGGCGTACCTGCCATCATCAAGAGCTTCGCTGGAACGCTGCTGTTGGTGAACGACAATGGCGATGCCGGCGGTCTTTTGCCGGATCTATCTCAGTTCCAGGAACGGGCACAGTTTCCAACGGCCAGTGCAGCATCCAGGAGCGTCTTGGCCTCCCTGGCGGCAGCAACAACCAGCTGTTCTTGCAGATGACAATTACGTTCCCCACCAGTTGGGCGGGGCCCAAGGTGGTGTATCAGGCGGCGCGCGACAATCAGGGCAACAACACGGGGTGGCTGGCGAAGGGTGTCTGGCGCATCCCTTCGCCTACGCAGCCGGTGGGGGTGCAAAACCTGACGCCGGCACGATCGACGTGACCCGCGTCACGCTAACAACCACGTTCAATGACATCACCGGGTTCGCGGATCTGACGATTCTCAACCTGCTGATCAACAATGCCATCGACGGACGCAACGCCTGCTACGTGGCGTTCATACGCGCCGCGGGGACGCTCGTGCTGGTGAATGACGCCGGTGACGCGGGCGGTCCTTTCGCGGGTTCGATGACGATACCGGGATCGGGGTCGGTGATGAATAGCCAATGCATCGTTCGCGCCGCGGGCTCGTCAGCGTCGGGTGTGGGGGGCACGTTTACCTTGACGCTGGACTTCGAGTTCGCCGGCAGTTTCCGCGGAGATCGCATCGTCTATGCGGCGGCGCGGGATGGCCAGGGCAATAATTCGGGATGGCAGTCGATGGGTACGGTGACGGTTCCCTAAAGCGGAGAGAGCGTTTCGAGAGTTTCGAGCCAGTGGCGGAAGTGGGGGCATTGGGCGCGCATGGCGTCGAGTCCGACGGCCATGGCGCCGTGGGTGCCGTCGATGACTTTGCTGTATCGGGGGTGGAGGGCGAGGATGCGTTTTGAAGGCGTGGTTTCGGGACTGTCGTCGATGTCTTCCGGGGTTGGGTGTTCCGTGCGGATGGCTATCAGCGGCTGGGCGAGTTCCGGCCGGTAGATGGCTTGGGCGAACGCCGTAGGATCGCTGAACAGCACTGCCTCGTACTCGTGAAGTTGGAGGTACGGAATGAAGCGTTTTTCGGGGCGTAAATCGGGGATTTCGGCGCAGATGTCGCCGAGGAGCGCGGTCTCGATTCTCTGGACTTTTTCGATTCCGGGGCGGTTGGCGGGCGGAGCATGCTCCGGGTAGCCCTTGCCGATGCCGTATAGATCGATCATCGTGGAGCAGTATGCGTCGCGATCCTGCTTGAGTTGCCGGATCACGTCACCACGCACGCGCCGGTATGCGGTTCGGCCGCCGAGACTGCGCGGTTCGGGGTGAACGCCGTGTCGCCATAACGCCGGAGCCAGGAGTTCATTGACGAACGATTCCTCCGTTTCACCCTCGACAAAGATGTAGAGGCGCGTCACGAATGACCGTTGTTCCCGCGGCGGACCGCTTCGGGGATCTGTTCGCCCCGTGGACGTCCGCCTAATATGTTCTTCTGCCAGAGCTCGCCGAGAGTATATTCGCCGAGCCACTCCGAGAGGCTGTCTGCATCGAGGCGGCGGAAGACGGATTCGCCGTTCTCGCGCTCCACGACGATGACGTCTTCGGGTTGGAACTCGCTGAGCAGTGCAGGCGACTGAGAGGAAACAATGATCTGGCGCGTGACCGCCGCTGTCTGTTTGAAGAGGCTGCCAACGAGTGTCAGTGCGTAAGGGGTGCAGCCCAGTTCAGCTCGTCGAACAACAGCATCGCGGCCGGAGGCGACGGCGAAGAAGCGCGGTGGCCATGCAGATGAAACGCAGGGTCCCGTCGGAGAGTTGGTGCGCGCGAAAGGGATAGTCCGAACCCCGCTGCCTCCATTCGAGCTGAATCATGGAAGGGGCAAGGGGGTCCGGACGAAGGTTGAAGTCGTCGAAGAACGGCGCGGCCAAGCGCACGACGTCACGGATCTTCGAGTAGCACTCAGGGGTTCTGGCGCTGAATCAGGTACAGAAATGGGGCGAGATTATCCGCTTCCGGGCGGAAGTACTCGTTGTCGTTCAAGGCGTGGGCGCGGCGGACTGCGGCGGTGGCGCTGGTGTCGTGGAAATGATAGACGACCCGACTGGATATGGCATTGTACACCTCGCAATACGGTCCGTGCGGCTGATTCCTGCAGTGCTGGCGAAGCTGAGCCTCCTGATGGCCGGAGCCGAAGCGCAGGCCAAACGGGCCGGAATCCCTTTGGAAGCCTACCCGCTCCTCGACGACGACGAGCCGGTTGTCGGGTGTCGGCGCCAACAAGAACCCATAGCTGTTCTGCCCAAAAACCAGGTTGGCCGCAAGCTCCCGCGTGACCTTCGGACCCATGAATAGACATGCGTCCGCCCCTCCCTCGACCGTGGCGATGTGGACCTGCAACCTTTCCTCCACCATCTCGCGCAGCAAGCGAAAGAAATCCAACGAAGTTGCTCTTGCCAAACCCATTCGCGCCAATCAGCACGTTCAGCGGACGCAGTTCGAGTCCTCGGCTTGCGGATCGACTTGAACCGCGATCGTAATCCTGTCGAGTTGGGCCATGGCCGCCCCTCCAGGATACGCACCTCCGAAGCGGAACGGCGCCCTGGACAATGGCGTATGTCACGGTTGCGCCGGGCAAGCTCGGCGTCGACGATCGCGCTGGCGCCAGATGATGGTGGACCTTCGCAACGGGGGTCCTGATTTCGGCCTCCACACGCAGCCATTGACGGCGAGGATCTTCCTCCGCCGGACATCCCCTCGAGCCCCGAGTTCCAGCTCTCTTTCACCTACACCCCGGGGGGCATCGCGAGCTTCACGGTGCTGAACGTGCTCATCAACAACGCGATTCGGCGCCCCGAGGGCCGCTATACTGATGTCGAGCCGTGTTGCGAAGCGTATTGTTCACCCTGATGCTGCTGGCGCCACATTCGCTGGCCGCGCAGGGAGTCTCGTCGCGGGCGGTGCGCGCCACTCCTCGCGGAAAGCCCTCGGGAATCCCTTTTCTGGCGCAGTTCACCGATGTCGCGGCCGAAGCCGGATTGACGCATCCGGTGGTTTACGGCACCAACGAAAAAAAGACCTATATCCTCGAAACGGTGGGGTCCGGCGCGGCGCTGATCGACTATGACAACGATGGGCTGGTCGACATCTTCCTGCTGACGGGCACGAGGCTCGACGGCGACCCGCCCGGCAATACGAATCGTCTGTACCGGAATCTGGGCGATCTGAAGTTCACCGACGTAACGGCGAAGGCCGGGCTGACGCGCTCGGGCTGGAGCGGATCGGTGACGGTGGGTGACTACGATAACGACGGCCACGTGGATCTGTTTCTGACCTACTGGGGCAACAACGTGCTCTATCGCAACAACGGCGACGGCACCTTCACCGACCGGTCCGCACAAGCGGGGTTCACCGCGCCGGGAAAACGATGGGGTTCCGGCGCGACCTTCCTCGACTACGATCGCGACGGCGATCTGGATCTTTTCGTGGCCAACTACCTGGATCTGGATCTGGAGAAGATCCCGAAGCCGGGGTCCTCTTCCAACTGCAACTGGAAGGGGGTGCCGGTGAACTGCGGTCCTCGCGGTTTGCCGACGGCGAAGAATGCGCTGTACCGGAACGACAAGGGCGTTTTCACCGACGTGACGGCCGCATCCGGCATCGGGGCCGCTGGCGGAAGCTACGCGATGACGGCGGTGGCTGCCGATTTCGACGAAGACGGCTGGCCGGATTTGTACGTGGCCTGCGATTCCACGCCCAGCTTCTTTTATCACAACAATGGCGATGGCACCTTCGCCGAGACCGGTTTGGAGCGCGGGGTGGCGCTGAACGAAGACGGCATGGAACAGGCCGGGATGGGGCTTGGCATCGGCGACTACAACCTCGACGGGCACTTGGACATTTTCAAAACGCATTTCGCCGACGACACCAACATCCTGTACCGCAACGACGGGCAAGGGAATTTCGAAGACGTCACGATCGCGGCCGGCCTGGGAGTGGAGACACGCTACATTGCGTGGGGCGCGGCAATCGCGGACCTCGACAACGACGGGCTCCCGGATCTGTTCGCCGTCACCGGCTCGGTGTATCCGGAGATCGAGAAGAAACTGCCGGCGTACGCATTCCGGACGCCGCGTCTTCTGTTTCGCAACCTGGGTGGGGGCAAGTTCGAGGAGTTGATCGCGGAGGCGGGGCCGGGAATCGCGGCCGTGCACGCCAGCCGTGGCGCGGCGCTGGGGGACCTGGACAACGACGGGGACCTGGACATCGTGGTGGTGAACATGAACGAACCGCCGTCGCTGCTGCGGAACGATCTGGCGGCGCCGGGCCGGCACTGGCTGGAGGTGAAGCTGGAGGGGCGCGCGTCGAACCGGAGCGCGATCGGGGCGCGGGTGACGGCGCGGTATGGGGACCGGACGCAGGCGCAGGCGGTGATCGGGCAATCGAGCTACTACTCGGCCAACGATCTCCGCTTGCACTTCGGGCTTGGGGATGCGAAAGAAGCCAGCATCGAGATTCGCTGGCCGGACGGGCGGAAACAGACCGTGGAGGGTGTGAAAGCGGATCAGGTTTTCCGCGTGCGGGAACCGGAGTAGCGGCTAGTCTGTGGTTAAAGTCCCGTGGGTCGCGCGGCGCAGGATCTGCGCCCGCAGGCGAGGCGCGAGGCGATCCAGCCCTCGGTTCATTCGGACAGAGGGCGGGCCATCTCGTTCGACGAGCCCCATTCGACACGGTGGGGGCCTCCGGGGGCAAACCCTGGCCGCCCAAAGGGTTGCGGCCCACGCGACTTTAGCCACAGACCGCTAGCGCCGCGTACGCTTGGCCTTCTTACGCGGCCGCTGTTTGGCTTGGCGCAATTTGTTGCCTCGCTCCTGCTGCGCGGCGAGAGCCTTTTTCACTTCGTCGCGTTTTTGTTCGAGCTGAACGGGGTTGGGGGCCGCGGCGGCGATTTCACCGGCGGGTGGAGCGCCCCCCTTACCGACGTAGCGCGTCAGCTCACTGAAAACTTCGTCGCTGCCTTTGTAGAGTTTGAGCCCGATTTCGACGTCGCCGCTCGATCGCGCGTAGGTGACCGATCCGCGGCGGGCCATCAACATGTCGAGGGGCACGGTTCGCTCAGAACCGCCGTCGCGAATCACCAGCACGCCGCGCTCGGCCTCGCGCACACCCGGCACGTCGCGATCCCACAGCACCAGCAATTGGTCCTCGTAGGGCTCCACCCGCAGAACGGCCGCGGATACCTTTGCCACCGGCCGTGTGGCGAACCATCCGAATGCTCCGATGGCCAACAAAGCGGCGATGCCCAACGGGATCTTCCACGCCAAGCCCGAACGCCTGGGTTCACCGTCGGGCAAGGTGGAAATGGGCTGCCACTCGCGAACGGGACGCTGCGGCGCTTCGCCCTGCGCGGAGGGGGTCTCCTGGAGATCCGCAGGGGTGCCGGTTTCGGCCGTTGGCTGTGCGCCGGGATCGCGCCGGGGCGCACGGCCAGTGGCTGCATCGGCTGGACGCCGAGGCCGTGACGGGGCCGATGACTTGCGCTTGGGCAACAATGCCATGGCCGGATTGGGGCTTACCACGAACTCGCGCGCGGTTTCTTCGCCGCGCACCGAGCCGTCCAATTCACGATAGAAGAAACCGGCCGTGACAGGCTTGTTCTTGGCGTAGCAAAAGACGAGGGAGACCGCCCAGGGGTCCGGAAAATAGCGGTCGAAAATCGCCGAGTCGTCGGAGGAAAGAAACAACGGGCTCCGGGTATGGGTGTGGAACCAACCCACCGGCACAACCGCCTCGAGCTCGGGGGCGGAGGCCCAGTCTTCCGCCAGCCGTTCGAGGTCCATCAGATCTTTTTCCGAAAGCGTGAAGCCGGGACCTTTCGCATGCTCGCAGGGGATGGGGCGCCACTCACGGATGTACAGAACGCCGTCCTGGTAGTTGCCGAAAAGGACGGCTCCAACCTCCATCCCGCCGTGGGGGATCTTTTGGAACCACTCTTCGCCATAAACACGCAATTCTTCCAGAACCTGGAGAGAATACTCGACCGTGAACGGGCAAGAGTGAACGGCCCAACGGGCAGCGTCGTCAGGCTGCAACTGCGGCGAGGGTGCAGGCATTTTCCTTCCTTGGGCTAAGGGAGTACTTCTAACAGTGTGCACTATTGAAACAGTGGCGGCAACCGGAACATTCCCCTGGTCTGATCCGTCCTTCGTGTGGCAGCCAAAGTTTTCCATGTCCATTGCGATTCTTATCGGGCTCGATGATGAAGGCAACGGCGCCTTGGTTCTAAAATAGTAGGTACGCCCACATGAGCCTCCCCCTTACTCCTCAGCGGCGCTATTCCAATCTTGTCAGTACGGCCATTAGTTTGGCTGCGGATTCCATTCGGGCTCACAAGCTGCGCAGCGCGCTCACGCTGCTGGGTGTGATCATCGGCGTGGCGAGCGTGGTGTTGGTGGGCGCGGCGATCGACGGATTGGGCGTCTACGCGGAGGAGTCCACCGCCAAAGCCTTCGGGAGCGATTCGTACCTGGTGGCGCAGATCGCCCAGGTGGGCCGTTCCACGCGCAAGGAGCGGGCGGAAAAGCTGAAGCGCAACAAGCGCATCACCAATGACGAGTTGGAGTATTTGCGCCTTACCACCGGCGGGCAGGTCCAGTACAGTCCATACCGTGTGAGGATCGACGATGTCCGGCGGGACAACATCCTGTTCGAGGGGGCGACGATTATCGGGGTGGCCGCGACGATGGCGGATCTCCGCGACCTGGCGATCGTGGACGGGCGTTTTTTCACCGATCAGGAAGAGCGGATGCGGCAGAGCGTGTGCATCATCGGCGACGAGATCCGGCAGAACCTGTTCGAAGGCGTATCGCCGCTGGGGAAGGCAATCAAGATCCGGGGCATCGATTTTCGCGTGGTGGGCCAGCAAGACAAACTGGGCGCGGTGGGTGGCCGGAGCCAGGACAATCAGGTTTGGATTCCCTCTCCGTCGTTCACACGGATTTTCGGGCCGGAGACGTCGATGGCAATTTTCGGGCGTCCGCGTCCGGATTCCGGGCTGGACTTCTATTCCGGGCTGGATCTCACGCGCGTCGCACTGCGGACCCGATTCAAGACGCCGCCCGGCGCCGAGGACAACTTCGATATTCTGACGCCGGATTCGATCCGATCGTTCGTGGATCAGATTTTGGGACTGGTGGCGGCAGTGGTGGTGCCGGTGACTTGCATTTCGCTGGTGGTGGGCGGAATCGTGATCATGAACATCATGCTGGTGAGCGTGACCGAGCGGACGCGTGAGATCGGTATCCGCAAAGCGATCGGCGCCAAGCGGGCCGACATCATGCTGCAGTTCCTGATCGAAGCGATCATCCTCTCGCTTTGCGGCGGAGCGATCGGGCTCGCGCTCGGATCGGCCGGCGCCTACATTTTGGGCATCGTGCTCGCGGTGGATTTGCCGGTGACGGCCACCTACGTCATCCTGGCGGTGGTGGTATCGAGCATGGCGGGCATTCTGTCGGGGTGGTATCCGGCGTCGCGGGCCGCGGACATGGATCCCGTGGCGGCGCTGCGCGCCGAATAAGAAAATGCACGTAAACATCAAAGAGACTCTGCTGATGGCCCTGGATGCGGTATGGGTGAACCGTTTCCGGAGCGGACTGACGATCCTCGGAATCGTGATCGGGATCACCACCGTGGTGACGGTGTCGAGTCTGCTCACGGGGTTGAGAAAAGGCGTAGTGGTTTTTTTCGAGGAGTTTGGTCCGGACAATATGTTTCTGAACCGGGTGAGCGGGGACCCGGCGTCGCCCGGGCTGCCGAAGGAGCGCAAGCGCCGGCCGATCCGGCGTGAGTATGCGGCGGCGATCGAGCAACAGTGCCCGTCGGTGGTACGGACGAGCGTGTCGTTATTCGTGCCGGGAATCATCGGCGGGCGGCCGATAACGGCGCGGGTGAGGGGCTTCGAATCCGACAACGTGAATGTGGCCGGGTCCACCTACAGCAGCTTTCAGGTGCAGCCGCGGGAACTACTCTATGGCCGCGCGTTCACGCAGGAAGAGGCGACGCGCGGAGACAAAGTGGCGATTCTCGGGGCGAATCTGGCCGAAGCTCTATTTCCGGGGCGCAATCCGGCGGGAGAGACGTTCATTCTCGACGGCGCGGAGTTCCTGGTGGCGGGCGTTTTCGCGCCTGCCAAGGGGGGCTTTTTCGGTGAGAACGGGTTGGACCGGCAGGTGCTGCTGCCGTTGCGCACGGTGGAGATGCGGTATCCGCAGATCGAGAGCTATTTCATCGTGGCGCAAGCGCGGGAAGGCCAACGGGACCAGGCGATCGAAGAGGTGCGGGCGGCGGTTCGCCGGATGCGCCGGACCAGCGGCCCGGACGATTTCTCGCTGACGACTCCGGATGAGATCATCAAGCAGTTCGATTCGCTCACGAGCATGATCCTGCTGGTCTCGATCGCGATCTCGGCGCTGGGGCTGCTGGTGGGCGGGATCGGCGTGATGAACATCATGCTGGTGAGCGTGACCGAGCGGACGCGCGAGATCGGGGTGCGGATGGCGGTGGGCGCCACGCGGGGCGACATCGTCAGCCAGTTCCTGCTGGAGGCCGTGACGCTGACAGGGCTGGGTGGTGTCATCGGAATCGTGTTCGCGGTGATGGTGACCCTGCTGATTTCGGCGCTGGTGCCGTCTCTGCCATCCGAGGTTCCGCCGTGGGCGGTGGCGGCGGGGCTGGGCACCGCGGTGAGCGTGGGGTTGTTCTTCGGCGTTTGGCCGGCATTCCAGGCATCGCGGCTGGATCCCGTGGACGCGTTACGGCATGAGTGAACTTTATAATCGAAAGCGGTGCCCAAGCTGCACAGAGTGATAGCCGTGCTGGCGGCTGCCGCCCTGCTTTCGGCCGACTACCGGCCCCCAGCGGGGACGCGGCCGGTGGCGGTGAGGCGGGGCGCGAGCAGTGTGCTGCCGGGTGGAAGAATCGTCACGCCGCTGGGCAAGCAGTACACCACCGGACCGGGCCCGTTCGGGTTGGCGGTGAATGCGAAAGGCGATCGCGTGGTGACCGCCGACGGTGGGCCGAACCGCTACGCCCTGACGTTTGCCGAGCGGGACAAGAGTAACGTCTGGCGGGTGCGGCATCAGGTGGCTCCGCGCAATCGAGACGAGGAGGAAGACGGCGATGACGCCGACTGGCGGAGCGTTTTTTTCGGACTGGACTTCGCGGGCGATCGCGATCTATTCGTATCGGAGGGCAACTCCGGCCGCGTCCGTCTGATTGACTCGCGCAACGGCAAGCGCCGCCAACTCTACGATCTGAACCAGGGCGGGTTTCGCGACAGCTACACGGGCGATCTCGCTTACGACGCCGCGGCGCAGCGGCTGTACGTTCTGGATCAGGCAAATTTCAGGCTGGTGGTGATCGATACGCGGCAGAAGAAAGTCGTCTCGTCCATCCGTACCGGACGGCTTCCGTTCGCGCTGGCGCTGGCGCCCGGCGGCGAGCGCGTGTATGTCGCCAACATCGGGATGTTCGAGTACAGCGCGATCCCAGGGGCCGATCGCGCCAAGGCGAGGGAAACGGGGCTGCCCTTTCCGGCCTTCGGATTTCCATCGCCGGAATCGGCCGCCGGTGCGCGGAGACCGGTGGCCAGCGGCGAAGAGGTGGCGGTGCCGGGGCTGGGCGATCCGAACACGGCCGAATCGAACTCGGTGGCGGTGATCGACGTGAGCAACGCCCTCGAGCCGAAGCTGATCCGGCAGATCCGTACGGGGCGGCCCTTCGGAAATGGTGTCCACGGCGGGAGCAGTCCATCGGGATTGACGGCCACCGCGGAACGGGTTTATGTCTCCAACGGCAACAATGACTCGATCACGGTGATCGACGCGGCCACGCTCGAAGTGGAGAAAGAAATTGGGCTGCGGATCAACGGACTCGAGCAGTACCGGGGCGTGCTCCCGATCGGGTCCGCCGTGGATCCGCACACTGGCTGGCTGCTGGTGGCGGCCGCGGGGATCAACGCCGTGGTGGTGATCGATACGAAAACACTGCAGCCGCTGGGGCTGATCCCCACGGCGTGGTTTCCCACCAAGGTGCGCATCCGGGAGAGCGTGGTCTGGGTGAGCTGCGCCAAGGGGCACGGCACCGGGCCGAACGCGAATCGTCTGGGACCGGCGCGCGACAGCTTTCACGGGGAGCGGAGACGCGGGACGCTCGAGACGTTCCCGCTGCCGGACGTCTCCGAACTCGCCAGGCACACCGCGCAGGTGTTCTACAACAACGGCTTCGTCGAGGCTCAGGATCCGCCGGGAGAGTTGCCGGGCGAGATCGAGCATGTGGTGGTGATCGTGAAGGAAAACCGCACCTTCGACGAGGTGTTCGGGGATTTGGAGATGGCGTCGAACGGGCCTGTGAACGGGATTCCGATCCTGGCGCGATTCGGCAAGTGGGGAGTGATCCAGAGTCCGCGCGGCGGTCTGCAGCAGAGGCTGGCGCTGCGCGGCATCCAGGTGACGCCGAACCATCACGCCCTGGCGGCTCGCTTTGCTTTCTCGGACAACTTCTACGCCGATTCGGAGGTGAGCGTGGATGGGCACCACTGGTTGGCGGGTTCGTATCCGAACGCATGGACCGAGTCCACGTTGATGGCGGCCTACGGCGGGCAGAAGGATTTCCGTCTCGGAACGGCGCCGGGTAGGCTCCTGTTCCCGCAGAGCAATTCTTCGGTGCACCCGGAGGAACAGTTGGAAGCCGGCGCGCTATGGCACCACCTGGAGCGCCACGGCATCCCGTTCCGCAACTACGGAGAAGGGTTCGAATTGGCGGGCGCCGACGAGGGAGTGGGGCTGAAGCCCACCGGAGCGCGCTATCTCACCAACGTCCCGATGCCGGATCCGCTGTATCGGAACACGTCGCGCACCTATCCCAACTACAACATGAACATCCCGGATCAGTTTCGCGCGTCGCAGTTCATTGGGGAGATCGAGGAGATGTACCGCAAGCCCGCGAAGCCCCTGCCTCGCTTCCTGTTCATCCATCTGCCGAACGACCATATGGCGCGGCCACGGCCCGAGGATGGGTATCCCTACGACGCGAGTTTCGTGGCCGACAACGACTACGCGCTCGGCCGCATCGTGGAGTACCTGTCGCATTCGCCGTGGTGGCGGCGCATGGCGATTTTCGTCACCGAGGATGATGCGCAAGGGGGCGTGGATCATATCGATTCGCACCGCACGCTGCTGATGGCGATCAGCCCGTACGCGCGGCGATTTCACGTATCGCGCGTGAACACGAGTTTTCCAGGGCTCCTTAAGACAGTGTTTCGTCTGTTGCGGATTCCTCCGTTGAATCTGTTCGACGCCACCGCAGCCGACCTCGCGGACTGTTTCACCACCGAGCCGGATTTCACGCCGTACGAGAAGGCGCCGGTGGCGGCGGAGATCTTCGACCCGGCGAAAGCGAAAGAGCCGCTCGATCCATCCACACCCTCGCCAGCGATGGACGATCCTCGCGTGCTCGAGCAGCAGCATCGCGACCGGCGGCCGTAGCCGGCCAGGCCGGGTGTTTCCGCAACGGTTCTGAGGCGGACCCCCGATTTCCCGGCATCCCCCTTTCATGACAGCGTGGAAACATGCGCGCATGGCCGGCCTTGATTGTATGTTGTCTCGGGGCCGCGGTCCTTGCCGGCGAACGCAAGCCGGCCTCGCGGGGTGTGCTTTCCGAACACGAGATCGAGCGCATCGTGATGCTGGGTCCGCAGCAGCAAGCCGAGTGGCTGCTCGAACGGGTGGTGAATCGATACGAGGGCGCGCATGCGATGCTGATGCGGTTGGCGCCTGGGTGGCAGGGCCGCATCCGGTTGGATGAAAAGCTGAACGCTCTGCTTGACGCCGCCTACAACTCCTCGGAACTCTCCATCCGGGACGCCGCCATCGAGGTCACCCTCGCCGGCCGCAACACGGCGCGGACGGCGGATACCGTGGATGCGCTCGACCGGGCTATCGCCGAAGGAACGGGAGACCAAGCCTGGAATTTGTGGACGCTCGGGATGCTGGGCCGGCGGGGCGTGGAGACCGGCCGGGTGCGGCAGATACTCGCGGACCGTCTCCGTGATCCCACTACCGGCACGCGCTATTGGGCTGTAAAGGCGCTGGCCCTGCTCGGAAGCGACAAGGATATGGCGTACCTGCTCTGGGTATTCCGCAACGATAGCGATCCGGGGGTGAGGGAGCGCGCCGCGTGCAGCGTGGCCGAGTCCGGCATGTTCAGCCGTCAGCAGCGATATGCAGCAATCCCGGAGTTGCTCCGCATGATGGACGATCCGGGGATCGATAGCGAAACCAGGAACTGGGTGTTTCAGGCATTGCGGGATGTATCCGGACAGGGCTTCCGATCGAGCCCCGCCGATTGGCATGACTGGTATGGGCGGGAACCCCGCCGCCAAGGCTCCCAAAACTGACGGCGAAATCTCAGGGCGCCGGGGGCGGAGCCGTGTTCACCATCCACATCGAAAACCCGTGGAGGAATTGGCGGAAGCCTTCGAGGTGTTGCGGCGGAAAGGAATACGTCTCGGCAGCCGATTCGAGAACTTTCTCGAAACAGCCGAGCCAGACGGCGCGGGCGGCTGGATCGATCACGAACGGCGCGTGCCGGGCGCGCATCATCGGATTCCCGTAGCGCTGTTGATAGAGCGGCGGTCCCCCGAGCACGGTGACGAAGAACGCGGCGGACTTGCGGGAAGCGGCCGCCATGTCGGCGGGAAACATGGCCCGGATCGACGATTTCTCGAGTTCGGCGTAGAAATCGGCGAGCATCCGGAAGATGTTGTCCTCACCCATCGCCGCGTAGACTTCGCGGCTGGGCGGCGCGATTTCACGCGGATCGATCGGCGGCACGTAGAATTGGCGTTCGGGCGCTGGAGGCGGTGGTAGGGGAGAGTCGCTCACGGAAGCTTCCCTCCATTCTAGACGCGATGCGGCGCTGGGCCGATTCCGGATTCTGCGCTAGAATGAAGCCGGTTCCCTCGATCCGTTCCCATGGCTGCTGCCACTCCACGCCTATACCCGATCGCCGACACCACCGTACTGGCGGAGGTCGGCAATACGCCGCTGCTCCATTTGAAGAAACTCTCGGCCGGGCTGGCGAACATCGAATTGTACGGGAAGGCGGAATTCTTCAATCCAGGCGGATCCGTGAAAGACCGCCCCGCGCTCAATATGATCCTGGAAGGAGAGCGCGCGGGTCTGCTGAACCACAACCGGACCATTCTCGACGCCACCAGCGGCAACACCGGCATCGCCTACGCGATGATCGGCGCCGCTCGCGGATACAAGGTGAAATTGTGCCTGCCGCAGAACGCGTCTCCGGAGCGCAAGCGCATCTTGCGCGCCTACGGCGCCGAGATCGTGTTTACCGACCCTGGCCGAAGCACCGATGGCGCGATCGAGCGTTGCCGGGAGATCTACCATGCCGAGCCGGATCGCTATTTCTACCCTGACCAGTATGCGAATCCCGCCAACTGGCAGGCCCACTTCCAGACGACGGCGCCGGAAATATTGGCGCAAACCAACGGTGGGATCACGCACTTCATCACCGGGCTCGGCACCTCGGGCACGTTCATGGGGATCACGCGGCGGTTCCGGCAAGACGCTCCGAACGTCCGCTGCATCTCCGTGCAGCCGGCCACCGGCTTTCACGGGCTGGAGGGCATGAAGCATATGCCCACGGCTTTGGTGCCGGAAATCTACGACGCGTCGGTTGCCGATGAAAACGTGTGGGTGGAAACCGAGGACGCCTACCGGATGGTGCGGCGATGCGCGCGCGAGGAAGGCATTCTGGTGGGGATTTCCGCCGGTGGCAATCTATTCGCGGCGCTGCGGTTGGGGCGCGCGCTCGCCGATCGCGGCGAAGCGGCGGTGATCGTCACCGTGTTGTGCGACGGGGCGGATAAGTATCTTTCTGAGGAGTTTTGGAACGATCCGGACTAACTTCGGCGCGCCGCCGCCGGTTTGACATACCTTAACAAGCTCGGGGGCCACCTTCCGCGTCTACCAAGGCAAGGCGACGTGCCTGGAAAGTGGCTCTTTGATGATTCGAAACGAAGTTCACGTGCAAACCGCGCGGGATGCGCGGCCTGTTGTTCTCCCTTCCCATTTCTCGTTCGGCCAGATCACGGTCGACTTCAATCGCTGCCGGCTGCTGCGCGCAGGAAGCCCGCTGGCGATTCCGTTGAAGGAACTCCAATTGCTACGCTACCTGGTGGCCCGCCGCGGCGAGGTGGTGGCGCGGGAAGAACTGTTGCGGGAGGTTTGGGACTACCATACGGTCACCACCCGCACCGTGGATGTTCACGTGGCCGGGCTACGGCAGAAGATCGAAGAGCAGCCGCGGTCGCCGCGATTTCTACTCACAGTGCGCGGCGGTGGCTACATGTTCCGTGGGGATTCGACGCGGATCGTGAAGGGAGCCATGTGAGGTCTGTTAACCGAACTTTACAGAACTCGAACAGTAATTTTTCCCTGGGCCGTGTTCGAGTAACTAGGAGGCAGTTACAACCACCCATGAAACACAACACGTACAAAAGACGAACCCTGATGGCCGCGGCCGCCATTTTGATGGCGGCTCCGCTGGTTCCATCCGCAATGGCGCAAGGGCCTGGAGGCCCGCGCGGAGGGCGAGGGAACCGTTTGGATTTCCTTGCCGGATACTTGGCGCTGACCGATGCGCAGAAGACCCAGGCGCAGTCGATCTTCGACGCCGCCAGCACCGCCTCGGAAACGGCCCGGGGGCAGTCGGAAGCTGCTCGCACGGCGCTCGAAGCCGCCGTGAAGGCGAACCAGAGCGATGCTGAGATCGATCGGCTGGCGGCGGCAATCGGCGTCATCCATGGCCAGGTGACCGCGATTCAGGCCAAGGCGCAGGCGAAGTTCTACGCACTGTTGACGGCGGAACAGAAGACCAAATACGATGCCCTTCACGATCGCGCCGGCGATGGCCCGCGCGGGCCGCGCGGCCGCGGCCCGGGAGGCGAATAGCTCGAATCGATCCGGAGGCAGGAGCGTCGTAGCCGCGGCGCTCCTGCCTGCCCGGAGTCTGCGGACAGATATAATCGGCTGGTGTTTGCACTTGCCGGTTCACTTTCACTTCTCAACCCGCGCAGAGCGGCCTTTGCGCTTCTGATCGCCGGCAGCTGCGCGATCTCGGCCGCCGAGCCGCGGCACGAAATGGTGCCGATGCGCGACGGCGCGCGGCTTTCCACCTATCTGTACGTGCCCGCCGGCTCCGGGCCGTGGCCGGTCCTCTACGAGCAGCGCTATGCGGATCTCACGGGCAGGGCAGCACAGGAACGCTACGCCGCTCTTGCCGCGGCCGGCTATGTGGTGGCGGCGCAGAATTTCCGTGGCACGCACCGGTCCGAAGGCGTGTATCAAGGCTATCGTGCGCTGGGATGGGGCAAAACCCAGGATGGCTACGACACGGTGGAATGGCTGGCGAAGCAGCCCTGGTCCACGGGCAAGATAGGAACCTTCGGCGGATCCCAAGCCGGATACGCACAGAATTTTCTGGCCGTAACGCGTCCACCGCATCTGGTGGCGCAATACATCACCGATGGGGGCTTGAGCCTATTCCATCTCGGCTACCGCCGTGGGGGCGCCACGCGCCTCGAGCGATTCAAGCAAGCGATGCTCCCGTCTGCGCGGGACGAGGCGGAAGGGCGGAGTCATCTCGCCGATCAGGTGGCGCACCCGGACTATGACGACTACTGGGCCGCGGAAAACTGTTTTCCACACTTCGCGAAGATGAACGTGCCCGCTTTCATCGTGGCCAGTTGGTTCGACTTCATGGCGCGGGGTTCGATCGACAGCTACATCGGGCGCCAGCACCAGGGCGGCCCCGGCGCGCGCGGGCATCAGTGGATGCGGATTGGCCCGTGGCTGCACGGAGGAAGGAAGACCAGCGCGAAGGTGGCCGAACTCGACTTTCCGGACAACGCAGCCTGGGATATGGACGCCCACATGGTGGAGTGGTTCGACTTCCACTTGAAGGGCAAGAAGAACAGCGTCGATCGGGCGCCGCGCGTCCGTTACTACATCACCGGCGCGGTGGGTGAGCCCGGCGCTCCCGGAAATGTCTGGAGGGACGCGCCGGACTGGCCCGTGCCGGCGCAAGTAGCGCCTTACTATCTCCATCCGGGTGGAGGGCTCGCGGAAACCATCGTCAGGACGGGCAAAACGGAATTTCTCAGTGACCCGATGCATCCGGCGCCGGTCAAAGGCCGTAACGAACCCACCGCTCGAGACGCGCGTGAATTCGAGTCGCATCCGGACGTGCGCTCCTTCACCACGGAGGCGTTGACGGCGCCCCAACAGTGGACCGGCGACGTTCGCGCGGAGATCTTTCTTTCGTCCACGGCCCCGGATACGGACCTTTTCGTGCGGGTAACCGATGTGTATCCCGATGGACGGTCGATTGTGCTGGTGGATAGCGTGCAGCGCGCCAAGTACCGGTCCAGCTTCGAGCGGGCGTCGCTGATGCGTCCTGGACAGGTCTACAAACTTGCGTGGAACGTGGGCTGGATGAGCCATATCTTCGCGGCCGGGCACCGGATCCGCGTGACGGTGAGCGGCAACGAAGCGGACTACTTCGAGCCGAATCCGAACACGGGCGAAATACCCACTTACGAACGTCCGGTACGCTATCTCGTGGCACGGAATGCCCTCCATCCCGGGTCGCGTGTGATCGCCCCGCGTGTGAAATAGCGTTCGGGGGGGGCGTCGGCCCGGGAGTTTGCATTAAACTCGTTCCAGTTTCAGTCTCATGAAATCACTACCGGTCCTTCTGCTCGCCCTCGCGCTTCAGGCGCAGGAAATTCCCCTGCCTCCCATCCGCACGACGCTGCCTCCGATGCCGGGTCCGGACGCACTGGCCGCGCACCCGGAGATGCCGGATCCTCTGGTGGCCAACGATGGCACGCACATCACCACCCAGGCGCAGTGGCGCAAGCGGCGCGAGGAGATCAAGCGTGTGCTCGAATACTACGCCGTGGGGCGGATGCCGCCGCCGCCGGGCAATGTCCGCGGAGAGCGCCTGAAAACCGAGATGCTGACATCGGGCGTGCTGTACCGGTTGGTGAAGCTGACGTTCGGGCCGGGGCGTAAGCTGAACTTGCACGTGGGTATCTTTATACCGGCCGGAAAGGGTCCGTTTCCGGCGATCATTCTGCAGAGCTCGACGCCGCCGGGCGCGCCGGTGTTGCCGCGCCAACCGCCGGGCGGCAATCAGGGACGCGGTTTGGACGTACTCACACTCGTCGGCCCTGCCAAGGACGCCAAGCCGGCCCCGGTGCGCCCGGCCCCGACCGCGGAGGAGATGGCCTCGCGGTACGCCGATGTGTTCCGGCGCGGCTATGCGCTGGTGGTGATGAACCCCAACGATTGCGCCGAAGACACCACGCTGCGCAACGAAGATGGAAGCTGGGCGTTCCGGAACACGCGATTCTATCCGGCGTATCCCAACTACGACTGGGGCATTCTGGGGGGCTGGGCGTGGGGAGTGTCCCGGGTGGCGGATTATCTGGTGACGGATCGCAGTATCGACAAGAACCGGTTGATCGTGACCGGCGCGTCGCGCAACGGGAAGTCCGCCATGGTGGCGGCGGCGTTCGATGAAAGGCTGATGGGGGCACCGGTGGTGACGGGCGGAGGCGGGGTTGGCGCTTACCGATTTGCCGGGCCGCTCAAGAGCGAGACGTTGGACCTGATGCAGACCAAGTATCCGAATTGGTTCTCGCCGCACCTGCGCCAGTTCCGAGGGCAGCGAGAGAAACTACCTTTCGATCAGCATTGGTTTTTGGCGCTATGCGCACCGCGCCCGTTTTTGGCACTCGAGGGGGAGACGGACACGATTTCGCTTCCAGAGGCAGTGCGCCAGTCGATTCAGGGAGCGGCGCCTGTTTACGACCTGTTCGGGGCGCGGGAGAGGATCGGGGTTCACTACTCCAAGCATGGGCATGCGTTCACCGCGGAGGACTGGACGGCGTTAATGGACTTCGCCGACAGGCATCTGTCCGGGTCGCGTTGACCGAATTAGCGGTTGCGGGGCGATTGGGTGGGTCCGGCGGCGCCGCCGGGTGAGCCGAATCCGCCCGTGCCGCCGAAGGGTGAGGATCCGAACGGGGAGGATCCGGGCGAGGATGACCCCGGCTGGCCCTGGTTGCCCGAGCCGGGCGCGCCGGTCCCGGTGAGGTTATTACTCTGACCGGGAACCTTTTCGTCTTTCGGGTCATAGAGGAATTCCCATTCCTCATACTTGGTTTTCTCGTTGTAGATCTTGATGCCGTCGCCTTCGCGCTTGGTGGCCACGCCAGCGATACCGGCGCCGAACCCTTGCTGGGCCTGCGCCATGCCTCCAGGCAGCCCGCCTTGTCTGGGCTGGGTGAGTAACTGCTGGATCAACTGCTGTGCCTGGTTGCCCTGGACACCGGTCGAGCCGCCCTGCTGCGAACTGATCGGGCCACGCGACGCCGGGATACCGCCCACGCCAGGAAATGTGCCGCCGGGCCTTGTGCCTTGTTGGCCTGGAAACGGTTGTTGGCCTGGAAACGGTTGCTGTCCTGGGTAGGTCTGCTGGCCGGGGTATTGTTGCTGTCCTGGGTAGGTCTGCTGACCCGGATACCTCTGCTGACCGGGGTATTGCTGCTGTCCCGGGTATTGCTGTTGACCGGGATACGTCTGCTGACCGGGATAGACGGGCTGAACCGGAAAGCCTTGCTGCCCGGGCATCGCCTGGCCGGGGGTTCCGGGCTGTCCCTGTTGTCCCTGCGTCAGGCCCGGATAGAAGGGCAACCCGGGAATCGGGGGGACGACGGGTGTGGTCTGGCCCGGCTGCGCGCCCGGCACGCCCACCACCTGCCCGGGGAAGGCCTGACCCGGCTGTCCGGGGGGGAACTGCTGACCGGGGAAGGTCTGGCCTGGGAACTGTTGACCCGGGAACTGTTGGCCCTGAAAGGTCTGGCCCTGCTGGCCGGGAGGGAACTGTTGACCGGGAGGGAACTGTTGACCGGGGAACGGCTGCAGCGCTTGCTGATTCGGATCCTGCTGCGCATTGGGGTTATTGGGATCGAACGCCTGTTGGGGATTCGGGTTGTTCGGATCGTAGGGCTGCTGGATGTTTGGGTTGTTCGGGTCGTAGGGCTGCTGCTGGTTTGGATTATTCGGGTCGTAGGGCTGCTGGTTCGGGTTATTCGGGTCGTAAGGCAGGGGGGCGTTGGGATTGTTGGGATCGTAATAGGCGGGGGCGCCCTGGGCTCCGGCGATGGTGGCCGGGCGATCGCTCGCCCCGCGCGGACCCGCCTGCTGGCCTGGAAAGCCCGGTTGACCCGGAATGCCCGGCTGGCCCGGAACGCCCGGCTGCCCGGGAAAGCCCGGCTGGCCCGGTGCGTTGAACAACTGCGTGCTGCCGCTGGCGGGATCGCCTTCGCCTTCTTTCTTGTCGCCGGGCTTGGCGTTGGGATCGGGCGGTTTGTGAATCTTGGAATCGGTGTAGGCTCCGGCTGCATCCACATGCACCAAGCGCCACTCCTCTTTGCCGGTCATCGGGTCTTTGTACTTGCGGCGGAGAAAGCGGCGGTCCTGGAACTTTTCGAGATCCTCCATGCGCTGCGGGTAGGTCTTGTTCTTGCGGACGAACAACTGGATGGCGCGTTTGTACTGCTCGCCTCGCTCGATGAGCAGCTCCTCTTTTTCGCGCTGCCGTTCGAAAACCAGACGCGGCGTCTCGAGGTAGAGCATGACGGCGATCGCTGCCGCCATGACGAAGACGAACAGGAGGGCGAAGCCGCGATCGTTCTTGTGGCGGCGGCGCAGCATCGGTTAGGACCCCGCTGGCTCGGGTTCGATTTGTATCGTTTGTTTGTTGTCGTGCTCGGTGTCGAGCACTTCGGCTGAGGTCGCGCCGATCCGGACGATGCGGTAGCGCTTCTGGACCGTCTGCCCTTCGGCGGCGGTGAAGATGTCTTCGCCGTTGAGGAAGAAGGCGCGCCTGCCGCCGGAGCCAGTCACGTAGCCGTAGAACTTCAACGGAATCGGCGGCGGCGGAGCCTTCTTGGAGGCGTCTTCGTCGGGCTTGGGCGCCTCGGCAATGAGCTTGGCTTGTTCCTCGGCGATCTGCTCCGGGGTCTTTTTGGGTACGATCTTGACGTCGGGCACCTTCACCGGCTCCGTGGAGAAATCAAACAGGCTGCGATGCCCGCCGGATATGGTGACGCTCTGGAGGCGTGCGAGGAGGTCCAGGCGGAGGCGCGGATCGGTCGTCTTGGGGTCGGCGCGTTCTTCCGGACGCGTTCCGCCGATTTTCGGGATCCATTCGCGAATGGTTTGCGACGATCTGGAAACGCGCCGGGGCGGAGCCTGACGGGCAGAGGGGGCCGGGTCGACAGGCCGCTCGGCCGGCACAGCCGCGGACCGAGAGGAGGTCACGGAAGAAGCCGATTGGGACGCCGACGGGGTGTGGGCGGTATAGGGATCGCCGGCGATCACGTTGGTGTACATGAGGTACGCCGCCACCACCATCAGCCCGGCCGCGGTGGCCACTTTCTTGGGTTCCGCGCCAACCTTGATATTCATGGCTGTGCTCCGGCGGCGGCCGGCGTGGCGGCCGGTTCGGCGGCAGGGGTGTTGGGAACCGCTTCCTGAATGAATGTGTTCATGCGGAACCGCGCGGCGAGGACGCCGGCTTTCTGGAGCGGCGCCGCTTGCAAACTGTCGATGATGAGGAAGCGGCGGGAGCGGTCGACGAGATTGACGAACTGCACCAGGTCCGCGTAGCTACCCTCGTAGTTGGCATTGATGGTCATCATGCTGAGGTCGGTGCTGCCCTCCACCGGCTCGATGACGAAGGTGTGCTCGCGGGCTTGCAGGCCTGCTTTCTTGGCGGCGCTGTCGATCTCGTTGAGGATTGTGGAGGAAGTGGTGCGGCGATCCATGAAGTACTCACGGACGAACCCGTCTTGTTCGCCGCGGGCTCTTTCCACCTTTTCGGTCAAGTCGCGAATGTTCTTCAATTGCGTCTGTTCGAGCCGGATGCGGGTGCGGAGGTCGTGAAGCTGCGATTCGAGGTCGGCCACCGAGCCTCCGAAGGGCCGGTAGAGAAACACGAACGCGAGCAGATTGGCGAGGGCAAGCGCGGCGAGCGCCCAAGTCCAGGGGGCGCGGGGATCCTTGCGCCGGGGGACAAGGGGGCCGGTGGAGGCGGCGCCCCGGAAGAATGCGGCCGGCTTCTTAATGTTGAGGCGCATAGTTCACGTTGACCCGTCCCCGGTAGAGGGGTTCCGATTGCGAAGGCGGCGTCCAGGTGGCGATGGTAGTGGCGCCGAACCGCGGCGAGGCCTCGAGCTTCATCAACATGTTGATCACCGGCTGGGGTTCCTTGGCCGCGACGGTCATGTCGAGCTGGATGTTGTTTTCCGTGTTGACCTGCGGGCGAACGCTGACCAGCCGTACGTTGTAGGGCATCACGCCTTCGAGATCGTCGAAAATCTGGGTCCAACTGATGCCCTTGCGCAGGAGAAGGCCGTTGAGGAAGACCGAATAGTCGAACACCTCGGCGTTGTGCGGCGTCCGGAGCGTCTGCTCGAGCTTGCCGTGCTGGGCGCGGATCTTTTCGAGCTGCGTTTGCACCTGCGAAATCGACGCCGTCAGCTCGGCGCGCTGCGCGCGCTCCACCCAGCCGAGGGAGACCTGCATGAGTAGTGTTCCGGTGAGGAGAGCGACGCCGGCGAGCGCGGCCAGGAGGAACGGCCGGTCACGCCGGAACGGCTCATTGGCGAGATTGATGGGGACGGCGGCTCTCATTTACGCGTGCTCCTGAGCGGCTAGCCATCCGAGCAGACCCGCGTTGTTGTTCTGCGCCGCGCCCCATGGGGAGCCGAGCGCCTCCACTTCAATGCCGAGTTCAGCGGCGCAGGCCTCGGCGAGCGTGGCGTTGTCGCCGAAACCGCAGGCGAGGATGCGGTCCGGCCGGCGCTTCAAGGCATCTTCCGAGTAAGCGATGGTGGGGTAGAGGACCGACATCACTTCCTCGACGGTCAATTCCCCAAGTTCGACGCAACGAACCAGTTTCGGGTCCCGGCCATCGCAGATGGCGACGGTGAGGATCTGCCCGTTGAGCTTGGCAAGAAGCGTGAGCCCGGCGGTGGGCAGCAGGTCCAGCGCGGCGAGGGTCGAAGTGGTGAGATAGCCGGGCAGGTACCCGGCGGCGCGGAAGGGCGCCTCATAGCGCGCGACGATTTCGCGGGCCGCGGCGGCGACGACCACTTCGGTCTTCTTGCCGGCTTTCTGGGTGTGGAAGCTGACGGCCGCGGTGTCGAGATCGAACGGGACGGTCTTCTTCATCCGGAAGCGGACGAGCGAAAGCTGCTCTTCCTTCTTGCCGGGGAAGGCTTCGAAGTCGAGCACCGCGATCCGGACGCAGTAGTCGGGAAGGATGACCACGGCGTCGCGCCGCTTCCCGTTGCCCTTGACGAGCGAGGCGACGTGAGCGGCGAAGGCGTCCGGTTGGACGACGTTTTCGTTCACCGGCGAGATGGCCAGCACTTCGGAATCGAAGGGGCGAAACCCGATCTCGGGAGCTTGTCCGCGGCTTCCGCGGACAGCGAAGGCGACACCCGACGCCGAGAGCTCGAACGCATGCGAAGGCGCTGGTTCGTCGATCACCCCGATAAGTTTTTGAAAGAAAGACATGGGGAGGCCGGTTCAACCTTCGATGAAGGTGACCTTGTTGACCTCCTTCATGGTAGACACGCCCGAGCGGACCTTGTCGAGCGCCGATTCCCGCAGGAACGTCATGCCTTCGTCGCGGGCAAGGCGCTTGATTTCCGACGCCGGACGCTTGTCCAGGATCATTTCGCGGATGCGCTCGGTCAGGTCCAGAAGTTCGTGAATGGCGGTTCGGCCGTGATACCCGGTGCCGCCGCACTCGAAGCACCCCGATCCTTCATAGAAGACGACATCGCGCCACTCGTCCGGGTTGAGGCCGGATTCGACCAGGTAGTCGTCTTCGTAGCGGACCGGCTTCTTGCAGAACTCGCAAGTGACGCGGACCAGGCGCTGGGCAAGGACGCAGTTGAGCGCGGAAACAAAGTTGTAGGGCTCCACGCCCATGTTGATGAAGCGCCCAAGCACGTCAAAGACGTTGTTGGCGTGGACGGTGGTGAAGACGAGGTGTCCGGTAAGGGCGGCGTTGATGGCGATTTGCGCGGTTTCCTGATCGCGGATTTCGCCCACGAGGATCTTGTCGGGATCGTGCCGGAGGATGGACCGCAGACCGCGGGCGAAGGTGAGGCCTTCGCGGGCTGCCCCGCGCGCAGCCGACCCGCGCGACCAGCGTGTTCTTCACTCGCCCGGGTCCTCAATGGTGATGATCTTGCCTCGTCGTTCTTGATTTCCGAGATGGCGGCGTAGAGGGTGGTGGTTTTGCCCGAGCCGGTGGGCCCGGTGACGAGCACCATGCCATAGGGCTCCTTGATGTAGCGGCGGAACTTGGTGACATCGCTATCGGAGAAGCCGACGACCTCGAGCGAAAGTTTGGCGAACTTCTCGCTCATCGACTCTTTGTCGAGCACGCGGAGCACGGCGTCTTCGCCATGGACGGTGGGCATGATGGAGACGCGGAAATCGATGAGGCGGCCCTTGTAGCGGACGCGGAAACGGCCGTCCTGCGGGACGCGGCGCTCGGCGATGTCGAGCTCGCTCATCACCTTGATACGGCTGATGATGGTGGAGTGCCAGTCCTTGGCGATGGGCGGCATGGCGTAGTTGAGCACGCCGTCGATGCGGTACTTGATGACGACTTCCGAGTCCCGGGTTTCGATGTGAACGTCGGAGGCGCGGCGTTCGAGGGCGTTGAAGATGGTGGTGTCAACGAGCTTGATGACCGGGGCGATGTCGGAATCGGCGGCGGTGAGCTTGTCGATGGAGAGGGTTTCGTCGGCGTTTTCCTCGTCGGCGACGACGTCGAGGGTGAAGGTTTCCGTGACCTCTTCCAGAACCCGCTGCGACTGCTCGCTCTTCTTGAGAAGGTCCGAAATCTGCTGGATGGTGGCGACCTTGGCGCGGAGCTTCTTGCCCAGGAGGACGGAAAGATCGTCGATGAGGTTGAGGTTGCGGGGGTCGGCGAGGGCGATTTCGAGGGTCCCGTTGTTGGCGGCGAGGGGGACGAAATTATAGCGAAACATGAGGTCCACGGGGACGGACTGGAAGAGTTCGTGGTCAATGTGGGCCTCTTTGAGGTCAATGAACTCGCACCGGTAACGGGCCGCAAGTGCTTTAGTTTGATCGATGGTGAGTGTCTGCGCCGGTGTCGCCATGGGTCGGTGGGCGGACAGGGGTCCGCTCCTGATAGATCTGACGCTCGCGGGGGGGGATTCGTGCAGGGATCGGCGGGCGGGCTTTCCGTCTGGCGGATGCGCGTCCTGTTCCGCTCCCCCAATTCTTGGTAGGCTAGCGGTAGGCGTTTTTCGAACGTGGCAGGGCAAGCCTCCGCGCTTGCCGGATCCGCAAAACATCGCGGGAGAGCAAAGCGTCGCGGGAGAATGGAGAAGCTGTGATCTGCGAAAGGTGATCGGTACACGGTGTAGATGAGTGCCGGTGGGCTGATGACGGCGACAGCCTGCGTTGAACCCACGGAGCGGCACGATCTCATCGTCGAATAGGCGCGTGGCTTGTTGCTGTGGTGGCTAGAGCCCCTTTTCGAGCACCTGCCGGATGGCGCCGTCGCTGTGCATGCCCAGTGCGCCCATCGCATAGGCACAGCGCATCTCGAGAGTTCCATTCTCGAACGCGATCCCCATCTCTTGCGGCGTCCCGACGTTCACCAATCGCACCTTTTGCAGGGATTCCGCCACTGCCTCCCGGCCCATCGCATCGGCGCAAATCACGCGCAGCGCCATGTTCAGCCGGTGGCAGGAGACGTTGTCGAGAAAGCGCAGCGCCTCGGCGTTACCGTCGAGCGACTCCCAGTCCACCTCGTACGGGATCTCTTTCCCGCAAATTTCTTCAATTTCTTTTTGGCGGGCAGGCAAGGTTACTTCTTTCAACTCTTGCATCGCCCGGCGTTCTGCCAGTCCCATTTATCATTCCTCTCTTCCTTCACGACGCGCCTTTCTTCCTTCACGACGCGTCGCCGTCCCTCAGGAGGCCGCGAAGCTTCTCGAGATGGCCGCGCACTTCCGACTGCATGGCCGTTCCTTCACCGCCGCTGGTCGCCTGCGACATCCACTCATGGTAGCGGCCCAGGCTCAGATCGGCCAGCCAACGAGCCACGCCAGGCGCGGTTTTCTCCAGAGATATTGCGGCATGATACAGCTCGTCCGCGTCGGCGCGCGCGGCTCCCCAGTGGTTGGCGCGGGCGGCGCCCGCCGCGATCGCCGCAACTCGCGCAAACTCGGGCCGCGCCGCCAGCCAAGCCGCCTCCTGGCCGGCCTCCACGGCGCCGCCTGCGGAGGGCTGGGCTTTGCTCCGTGGCCGCCACTCGCGCCCGGTATAAGCGAACAGGTGGCGATGGCCGTCCCCGCGGGTGTGGAAGACAAGTTCTTCTCCATCGGGAGTGGAGCCGTGGACAGCGGCGGTGCGCTCGGTGAGATTTACCAACGCGAACTCGAACCAGAACTCGGCCCCGGCGGGGCAAGTCCATCCCGCGGCCGTTACGGCTTCTTCGTTCAAGGTATAGATGCGCCACCCCTGGAGGTTGTCGAAATTCATCGTACGGATCCGGTCCAGATTGAACATGGGTTTTCAGGTCTGACTAGAAAGCGCCGAAAAACGCCGGCTGCCAATGCCAGCCGGAGCGTGTCGTCACCGCGCACAGCAAAGTCAGCATGGCCTCAGGGTCCAGCGAGGCGGCGACGTCCGGTGGCACGGCGGCGGCGGATCCACTGAGCGTCAAAGGCATAGCCGCCAGGGCCTGCCGTTTGACCGGGGTTACTTGCGCCGTGGTCTCGGAAACCTTGCTGGCGTTGGGCCGGGTGGGATCGAAGGAGGGGTCTCCGATTCCCCGCATGCTCTTTTCCGCCTCTGTTTCCGGAGCTGAGCCCGCCGCCGACGCCCGTTCCCGTACGCGCACCCGATGTTCGGATGGATCAAGGTTCAGCAAGACCCGATAGCTCCGGCCCGGCGAGCGGAAGCGGAAGATCACAGTCATTTCCAAGGCATCCGAGGCCGCTTCGGACACCGACAACGGACCGCCGATCCGGTTGAGCGAAAGGAGCCGGCCGCGGAGCGTCCCCACGTCGACCGGTGCGACGCCCGCCTCCGCCTGAACGACCGTGGTGGCCGTTCCGATCCAAAGCACAGAGCCGACGAAAACCGCGATGTGCAGCAGCCCCGCGCCCACACCATATGCCCATGGCATCCGGGGGAGCGCCGGGGCATCCGCGCCGATGCCCCACATCAGCAGAAGCAACGGCGTGAACATCGCGCACGCCATCAGCCGCACGACATACTGCTGTTCGTCCTCCATCGATGTGAACGCCAACATGAGGCTCAGGACGGCCGGTAATCCGCACACAAAAAACGTCAGCGGAGTGATCTCCGCCCCAACCCACCGTAGCCAGCCCCATATCATTGCGCCCACAAGACAAAGATAGGCTGTGTGGATCGCGGCTATTTTGGACAAATCGAAAGTCATCGCGCCGCCCGTCTCCGGATCACCCATAGATCGTGATGCAGGAATCCTCAATCTTGTAATTATTGTTGCCCGAAGTGGTTTGGTCCGCGATCACCTGCCCGGCAATAAACCGAAGCACCTCGTCGCGCAGGGAAAGCGGGAGGCCCGTGCGGCCCACCCACTGGGCCTCGGTAGGGATGTGGATGAGCGCCAGTGCATCGCCCCCGCCGAATTCGTAGTACATCCGGAACTGCGTTCGGTCATTGCTGAACACCACTTCGCCGTCACGCCCCTTGGCCGCGTAGGTCAGTTTCGGATTGCCCAAAGCGGGTGCAGCCTTTGCCCGGCGCCGGTCGCGCAAACCGACCGCGGCCAGTGCCGATCCCACCAATCCAATCAGGTTCATACTGTTCGTGGCCCTCCGTGTTGCTACCAAGCTATTGTTTGCGCAACGTGTAACTGAAGTTGTCCAACGCAAACATGGCTGCACACCCGGTTTCGAGCGTCTTCCACTCGCTTCCCTGCGAGCCCAGTGAAGCGGCCAGCCGGTTTGCGTCTGCCGGCTTTCGCACGGCCAACATACCCTGAAACAGCATATCAGCGGGATACGTTTTCCATTCGTAGTAGCGCGCTCTGGGGCACCCGAGCGGGCCGGGGCCGCGATCACGCCAGGTATTTCATGTCATGTAATTGAAGGGATGGCTAGGCCGTGGGTGGTGAACTGCGACAACCTGCGCACGATCGCAAAGGCCCAACTTGTGAAGAGGGTTTCGAGAATCCCCGCTCGGCGCATCGCCGAAGTGAAGCGCGCGGTGGGGTATGCCTTGGCTTGGGAGGAGTTGACCGGCGCCTCGGAGCCGGCGGACTGAGTGCCGATCGCGTGACCCGCGCGGAACTATTTCCGGGGGCTAGCGAACTATTCGTGCCGCAGCGCCACCAGCGGATCCACGCGCGACGCTCTCCGCGCCGGAATCCATAGCGCCAGCAGACTCGTCCCCCCAAGAAGCAAGGCTACGCCTAACAGGGTCACCGGATCGAATGACGTGGTTCCGAGCAGCAGCCGCGTTGACTCGAGTAAACGCCCCACCCCGGCGCCGCCCGCCATGCCGAGCGCCAATCCGACTCCCAGTGGAACCAGCCCGTGGCGCAGCGCCCACCCGAGAATCGCACCCGTGCCGGCGCCCATCGCCATCCGGATGCCGATCTCCCTGGTGCGCTGATTCACGAAGTACGAAATCACCGCGTACAAACCCACCGCCGCCAACAGCAGGGCGAAGCCCGCGAAAATCGAGAAGATGGTGCTGAACACCCGGAGCGCCCAGTTGCTCTCGCGTAGCGTTTCACGAAACGCCTTCACGTTCGCCACGGGCAGATCCGGATCAAGGACCTGGATTTCCTTGCGCAGCGTCACGGCCACCGAGTCCAGCGCGGAAGGGTCTGCGCGGACGAAAATCGTCCAGAAACGCCCTGGGGATTGGCGGTAGGGAAGATACACTGCCGGCTCGGGACGGTCGTTCCTCCGCGGATCGGTGCGGATATTGGGCGCGATCCCGGCGATCGTCAACCAAGGCCGGTCATCCAATTGGAGCCGGATCCGCCTACCCACCGGGTCCTGATTCGGGAAGTAGCGCTGGGCAAAGGCGTCGTTCACGACCACCACTTGCCGGCCCGGCGTTCCATCCAATCCCGCCACCTCGCGCCCGCGCAGGATCTTCTTTCCCACCGTCTCGAAATAGCCATCGGAGATCGTCACGCCGTCAACGGCTGGCCACTTTTCGTCGTCCACCGGTGTCTGGCCCTCGATCTCGAAGCGCCAGCCCGACGCGCCGAAAAGCGGCAACCCCGACGCCACCGCCGC
Source organism: Bryobacteraceae bacterium (assembly GCA_041394885.1). Classification (GTDB taxonomy): domain Bacteria; phylum Acidobacteriota; class Terriglobia; order Bryobacterales; family Bryobacteraceae; genus DSOI01. The sequence continues at coordinate 66,054 of JAWKHI010000039.1, forward strand.
CGCCTCCACGCCTGGAATCGCCCGCACTCGCTCGAGCGCCTGTTCGAGCAAGCGGACCCGCGATTCCGGCTTCTCGTAGCTGACTTGCGGCAGATTCAAGCGGCCCGAAAGCCATCGTCCGGTGTCCAGCCCCGCGCCGATATCGGACGCCCGCATCGCGCTGGTCACCATCAGCCCGGAGCCAACCAACAGCACCAGGGCCAGAGCGAGTTGCGCCGTCACCATCGCGCCGGTGAACCAGCGTGCGCGCCGCGATCCGCCGCTACCGCGTTCGCCTTCCTTGAGGGAGCCGTTCAGATCCACCCGCGATAGCCGCAAGGCCGGCGCGAGCCCGAACAGGATGGCGCTGCCGATGCACAACCCCGCCAGCCACACGAACACGACGGGGTCGAAACTGAAATCGATCCAATATGGCTTGCCCACATCCGCCACCGCAGCCGAAAACGCCCGCACTCCGGCCCAAGCCACCGTCAAACCCGCCAAGCCTCCCAATGCGCCGAGCACGAGGCTTTCCACCAGAAGCTGCCGGACGATGAGCCATCGAGACGCCCCCATCGCCATCCGCAGCGCCATCTCCCGCGTCCGGCTGAGCGAACGCGCCAGCAGCAGGTTGGTGACGTTGGCGCACACAATCAGCACGACGAAGGCCACCGCCCCCAGCATCAGCAAAAATACAGCCTGAATGTTGCCGCCATTGAATTGCTCATTGAATGTGCGGGGCGAAAACACGACCCCCTCCTGCTCCTTGGGCCACGCCGCCCGGATGCGTTCGCCGATCACCGCCGCCTCGGCCCGCGCGTCCGCCATGGCTTTGCCTTGCTCGACACGCCCGAACACGCCCAGCCAGCGGTTGCCGCGCTTTTCCAGATCCGCGTTCGTTCGCAACGGCATCCACAAATCGTGTCCCACCGGGAACCGGAACCCCGGCGGCATCACCCCGACCACGGTCGCCTGCTCCCCTTCGATGCGGACCGCTTTGCCCACGATGTCCGGGTCCGATCCGTACCGGTTCTGCCACACACGGTGTCCGAGCATCACCACGCGAGGCGCTCCCGGCTGTTCGTCGGATGCGGTGAACTCCCGGCCGAGCATCGGCCGCACGCTCGTAATCGAGAAGGCATTCGCGGTGATCCGCCCGCCACGGTACCTCTCCGGCGGCTGCTGCGGATCGCTCACGTTGAATTCGCCGTCCCAATGCGCGGCCAGGGTGTCAAAAACCTTCGTCTGTTCGCGATACTCGCGAAACTCGGCCAGCGACAGACCCGAGCGGGACTGGTTGCGGTCCGGCCGCTCGGTGACCATGTACACGATCCGGCCGGAGTCCGGGAACGGCAGCCCGCGGATCAGCACCGCATTCACGAGCGTGAACACGGCCGTGTTGATTCCGAGGCCGAATCCCAGTGCAATCACCGCGGCGATCACCATGCCCGGTTCCCGCGAAAGCTTCCGTATGGCCAGCTTGATTTCCGACATCTTCGCTTCCCAGACGAACACAGGCGGGGAAATGTTCCCTCCAACGCTATGATCGGTTCGAATGCTCGTCGAACTGCTGGTGGAAAACAATGCCGTGGTCGAACACGTCCGGGTGCGGTTCGACGCCGGAGGGGGGCGATTTCGCGGGTGAATCAGAAGGGCGACAAGGGCGTGGCTGGCATGGAGCACTGCAACCGCAAGCCGGGTAGGTGACGGCGAAATGGCCGTGATCGCGACCTATCGGGAGTGTGACTGGCTCCAGACATTGGCGCAGGGGCACACGTTTCGGTGCCCGGCGCGGATTTGGAGCTGGGAGACGGTGTGGCCGGCTGCTGCCGTACGGAACGCTCGCCAGCGTTGCCATTCGGTTCGTTCGATCCATTTTTCATGCCCGCGTTGGGCGGACCGGCGTGCGGCAGAGCCGTTGGGTTCGTTTGCTCCGTTTTCGACTTCGTCCCGGGAGGTGCCGCGGCTTTTGGGTTCGTTCGTCCCGATTTCTGCTCGACCCCGGTCGCGGCGGCCCGGCAGAAGGCGCGATGGATGCGAAATTCGATTCGACTGAGCCGGTCCATGGCAGCGTGGACCATTCCGAAGGCGAGGGCTTTGCAGGTGACAGGGTCCAGGGCGGGGTGGTCGGGAACGATAGCGTCGAGGGCGTCCTGCAGAATCGCGGTTTGGACGGCCCAGCAATAGTGGAGTTGGAGGTCAAGCAGAGCGAGCCGGTGGATGCGCCGGCGCTCGGTGACGGAAGCGAAGTCTTCGCCGGGAGCAGGGCCGTGGCCCGGCGAGTCCTTGGTTGCCCCAGCGGAGGGCTGCGCCGTTTCGGCGAGGTAGCGCCGGAGGATCAACGGGAATTCGGGATGCGAGGAGTTCGGCAGATGGAAGTCCTTCGCGAACACGCCGTGTTTGCGGGCATTCTGCGCGGAGCGAGCCTTGCCTTCGCTGGTTTTGGGTCCTCGTGACTTGGCTCCGTTTATCCTGGCGGCTTCGGCCCGGGTGAGCCTGGTGCGCGCGGGGGCTTGTGCTTCCATGTGCGATCTCCTTCTCTCGCGAGTTTCGTTTGGCGGTTGGCTGCGCGCGCAAACCTGCTGCTGGGAAGTCTTTGTTTGTCAGGGAGAAGGAAGACTCGGGGGCTGGTGAACCGATCTGGCGGCTGTGCCGGTGGTGGCGGGATGGGTGGCGGAGCGGGACGGGGAAGGTGGCAGGGGCTGCGGCTGGCGCGTACCCGATCGGCTTGCTCAGCAAGACGTAGATTGCGTCCTTATCGTCGAATGGATACAGAGAGGCGTCTCGGTGGAGTTTTTGGCCCGTCTGGCGCTGGCCGTTCTGCCGGAGTGGGCGTGAATGCGGTGCGGAGAGTGGGCCCGGCGTTACCACGCGGAGCCGGTGTTATCGATCTAGGCTGCGGGCCCGGTCTTCCCATCACCGAGGTTCTTGTAGCCGAAAGGCTTATGTTTGGCGTTGATGCAGCACCCTCATTCGTCGAGGCATTTCGGCTCAACCTCCCAAACACACCGGGGTTGTTTGCGAACCCGTTCGGAGTCGAGATTTTTCGACCGAACTTTCGATGGTGTCCTGGCACGTGGGGGCTCATGTTCCTGCTCTCTCTCGAGGACCAGCAACGCCTGATCCAAAGAATCGCCGAGATCGTATCGCCGGGTGGCCGGCTGCTGTTCACCTCGCCGGCGGAGCCACTGGTCTGGAACGATGCGATGACTGGATTGGAATCGCTACCGGAGCCGAGGAGTACCGGGCAGCTCTCCGCAGTTGGTCTGGCGGTCTCAGTGAGTACGGATGAAGGCCAGAACCACTATTTCGATGCTTTCAAAAAGGGATTGCCTTGTCCGTCCATTGAGTGACGATATCCGGATGATGGATGACCTGCAAAGGCGCGATTCGTTTTGCCCGGTCCCCTTTCAGGAAGGCGTGAGGATCACGTGCTCAGCTTCTAACGCGCCAACAGTGACCGCGTCTCAGCGGGTAGAATCTTCGTGTAGGGGAGCAGGTCCTCTTTCATGCGCACCGGATACCGCACGACCAAGCCCCGGTTGGTGGCCAGCGCGTTGATCGAACGGTCCTGCGGCATCCAGTCAGACCCCGCGTACACCTTACCGTCGTGCAGCGTCAGGTAGCCGTCATCCGCCAGCGCGAACGCCGGCATCTCGAAGCCACCCGCCGTGCACACCTTGAACGCCCATCGCGACAGAATCCGCTCCAACTGGTTGTTCACCCAAGGGTGCTGCACCAGGAATCCGGTGGGATCCGCCTTCAGCACGCCTTCGAGCACCGTTCGTTCCACCGAGGTTGCTTCGTCGTCCTCCGCGGGCATGTCGTCCACAAGCGGTCGCTGGGTTTCGGAGATGCCGAGGAGTTCGAACAACCCGGTGAAGTCGCGGTCTTCGAGAGCGGCCTTCAGCTTGGCGGTCTGGGCGAGGGCGTGCGGCTTGATTTCGAGTTCGAACGAGTCTTCCGGCGCGTGCTGGACCACCGTGTAGCTCGACTCGAAGTTCAACGGCCGCGAGTATTCGCGAATGCCAAGGATCATTTCGCCGGCGAACGTGCGGGCTTCGCCGGTGAGCCACGTGATCAGCTTCGAGGGACCCTTGTATTCGGGCTTGACCGAGGAGACCGGCAGGACCACGTCGGTATCGAGCGCGTCGGCGACTGGATCCGGCATGATCTTGAACGATCCCTTGGCCTGTGTTTGTGCGAACGCGAGACGGAACTGGTAGAAGCGGCCGCCGGGCAAGCTGAGCTTGTCGAAGATCGACTTGCGCAGCCAACCGCGGCAATCGTTCGTTCCCAGTTCGTGATCGGGCACCACGGTCACGCGGCCATTCGGAATCTGCATTCTCACCTGGCACGGCGAGACGAGAATCCCGAAGTACGTGACAGCGGCTTGCGGCCAATCGGAGAAGCGCGTGGCGAGCGGACGCTCATAGCGGGCGTCCACGGCGTAGTACTTCCCGTTCTTCGCCGAACCCGATGCGCCGATCAGCCGGTATTCGGTGTCGTCGAGTTGGAAGCGCGACAGGGCGGATTCCACCCGGGCGCGTTCCACTTGGTCGAGCGGCTCCGGGGTCACAGTGACGGACGCCACGCGAATCCCTGGACACAGGGCTTCGAGCAGCGTGTTGTTCAACTGCGCCTGCGGGCTGACGTTCGGCATCTTGCGTTCGATCCTGCCTTCCTTGGTGACCGTCAGGCTGATGACCTTCAGGCCGGAGTTCCTGGTGACGGATTCAGTAGTTGTCATTGGGGTTTCCTCGTTCAAACGGTTGTTGAGAGACAACAGACCGTTCGCGCGGGTTGCCCCGAACGACTGGTTCCCCAGTTGGCCTGTTGCCGAAACACTGCGTGTTTGGGCCAGGCCTCCGTGGGGGAGACCGACCGATTCCGTCATGTTGCCCGGTCAGCTTGGGCTGGTCGGGTTGCTACGCGGCGGGTTGAGGGCCGGCGGAGCGATCTCCCACATGAGGTGTGGGCGCCTTCTACGTCAACTTTCGTTGGTAGTAGAAACCCCTTTGGGCACGGCGTGCCCGGCGGCGGTCGGCTGCTTTTCGAGCCGGACTTGGCCGCCTTCGATCTT
>JAWKHI010000040.1:0-70280 GCA_041394885.1 Bryobacteraceae bacterium
ACCCGGCCGGGGCCTGCACGATCCAGCTTCGTGCCGGGTCCACCGCCTGCCGGCGCTCACCGTGGTCGGCCGGAACCGGCGCAGCCCCGCCGGTTACTCGTGGATCCGGCATAGCATCTGCAGGTGGCATCGGTTGCAGGTCTCCTCGCCCTTCTTCGGGTCGACAGCGGCGTAGCCGCTCCGTATCTGCGCGGCCAAACCTTCTAGCGCCGCGCGCCACGCCTCCAGCCGATCCGAGAACTGGTCCTCGCTGACGACGCTGCGTGGCAGGTTGGCCACTTCCTTCGACGTCACTAGGCCGCTGAACTTCACCTCCCCCGCCTTGACTTGGGCAAACAGCGCGCCCGACAACCGCTCGCCGCGCGTGACCGCGTACAGTGGCAGTTGCGGACTCTCGGGACGATCCCCCTCCCACGCGCTTGCCGGCGGCGCTGTGGACTTGTAGTCGATCAGGACGAGCCCTCCGTCTCCGTCCAGGCGATCGATGCGGTCAATCCGCGTCCGCAGCCGGATCCCGCCGATTTCCACCTCGCGGTCCCGCTCGGACTCGAGCACCGTGAACGCCGCGTCGCGCTCCCGCTCCTTGTCGAGCCAGGCGGCCAACAGGCGCCGCAGCCGCTCCTGCTCCAGTTCGAGCCGCTTCTGCTCGAACTCATTGGCCGGGTGCTGCTCATTGAGCGCTCTTTCGACGGCGCGGCTGATCGCCGCCTCTATGTCTGCGGCGGCCCAGTCCCGCAACGCGGCCGATGAGCCCAATTCCTCCCAGCACGCCGCCAGCGCGGCGTGCAGAATGGTCCCGCGGTCCCGTAGGTCAAACCCGAGTTCCGGCGCCTCGAGGGGACGTGCTTCCATGCGCATTTCCGCGTATCCCTGAAACGGGCATCGTGCGTACAGTTCGAGTATGCGCGCGCCGCCGGTCACAGGTGCTTCCAGGTTCGGGGGTGGCCCGGTCCGGTCGTCGATCTCGGTGAATGAGGCGGGCGGCGGGCGCCATTCCACGGGACGCCCGATCATCTCTGTTTCGCCATAGGCGGCCAGCAACGGGCTCGGCGCCAGGCGCTTCTCACCCTCCGCCCGCGCGAAGCTGAAGACAACCTCGTCTGCCGACGCTGCGAGCAGCCGCGTTCGCTCACGCGCTCTTTGCAGTTCGACCGCCGCCGAACTGCCAGGCAGCTCCAGACTGCGCTGCAGCGAGAGCGGGACGAATGGATCGGGGGCCGGCGGCGACGGCCACGCCTCGGCGTGTAGACCCGCCACCCACAAATGGTCGAATTCGAGCCCCGAGGCCTCGGCCACGTTCATTACCTGGATCGGCTGACCCAGGTCCTCCACCTGGAACCGGCGCCGCGCCACCTCGGCGCGAAACACCGCGAGCGCGGTCTCCGCGCTCACCGGGCCGAGCGTGGCGCCGAGCGCCGCGAAATCCGAGAGAGCCTCGTGCCACGATTCGAGAACTTGATATTCCTCGCTCGAAAGCTGGGCCTCGCCGGGCCAGCCCATCCGCGCCAACAACCGCGCCCACGCCGCGCTCCAGGCATCGGGGCTCTGCCGCTGTGGCCATCCCTCGATCATCCCTTCCGCATCGGCGAGCATCGCACCGAGAACGCCGGGGCAAGCGCCGAGGCTCGATACGGCCGCCATCGGCGCAGCTTCCATACGCTTGCGACGCATCTCGACGTCGAGCTTGGCGCGCGAAAAAAGATCGCCTCCGCCGGCGTAGGGGCTCAACAGGAACCCCGTCCAATCGTCAATCGGCGGCACGTCCGCCGTTAGCGCCAGTGCCGCCAGCGCCCCCGCCACCAACGGGCGCTCCGCCAATGGCGGCCCCAGCGAAATATGGACCGCCGCCCCGGCCGCGGCTCGAAAGACTCGCTCCACCCGCGCGCGCACCGCCTCGAGGTCCACGCAAACAAAGCCAATCCGCGCATCCGGATTGGCTTTGTTTCGTTCCACGGCCCACGCGGCCGCCGCCTCGATCTCGTCTCCTGGGTCGCTCGCCGCCGCCACCGTCACCCGCGTTCGCTTCCCGGCCACTGGCGCCGCGAGCATCTCTACCTGGGAGCCGGCTTCGGCCATCTGCTCCAAAAGCAGCGCCGCCGCGGGTTCGATGTCGCCATGCATCGCCACGAGGATCCGCCCGGCGTCATGCGGCGCAATCGACGTAGAGAGCCGCGCCCCGTCGGTGCGATTCATGTGGCGAAGCCGGGACTCGTACGAACGAACCCAACCGAGGAACGCCATGCCATCGGGGCTCGATGCCCATGCGCCCGCCGCCCGAGGGATCCGCCACGCATGGATCCGATTCCAAGCCCGCCGCGCGGCCCGCGCCGCCGCCGCCGGTTGCATCAGCACCGCGGCTCCCGCCTCGTCCACGGCGATTGCCTGCTCCCAAAGGCTTTCTTCCTGCCAGCGCGTCAGGATGGCCGTTCCGCCTTGCGCCGTGGCCATCTGTGACTGCCATTCCGGGTAAGAGAAAATGCGCGGATCTACCCATGCCCGCCGCCCGGCTTCTCTTTGCAGGGCGGCGTAGCGCCGGCGCCAAAACCGCGCGGAGCGGGCAGAGGCGGTGATTAGGGTCGCGCCGCTCGACAGGGCGCTGGCGATGGACACCTCAGCCCCAGAACCGGTACCACTTCTTGGGCTTCGGCGGATCGCAAGGGGCCGGAAGCGGCTCGTTGGCGATCATCGCGCCCGGGTTGCCGGCCGTGAGCGCCTGCGCCAGTGCGGCGTTGTAGCGCTTCTCGATCCATTCGCGGGCTTCATCCAGCCGCGGCGTGCGGCGCTCGGTGTCGTGCGCATCGCTCGCGATGCAGTGCACGAGGTTTTCCGCGAGAAGCGTCTCGGAAAACTCGCGGGCTCGCGAGCCGAACGATCCGAGCAGTGACCCCGCCGTCACCTGCAACAGCACACCCATCTCCGCCCACTGCCGCAACTGCGGCAGGCGCTGCTGGAGCAGCGGATTGCGTTCCGGATGAGTGATGACGGGAACCATCCCCGCGTTGAGCAGACGGTCGAAAATCTCGGTGGTGGTGTGAAAGATGGCGAGGTTGGAAAACTCCACCAGCAGGTACCGCCCGTGGTTGATGGTGTATTTGCCCGGATGCGCGACGGCGTCTTGGACATTATCATAGGCGAGATGGAAGTCGCAGCCTCGGTGAATGCGAGGGCCCGGCTCGCCCGCCGTGCGAATCGCTTCCTCGAGCGCAAGGATCCGCTCGCCGATCAGATCCGGATCGAAGCTGTATTCCAGGTTGGCATGGGGAGTCGCCACGATGTCGGTGGTTCCCGATTCCGCCGCCATGCGCACCATGGCGAGGCTTTCCTCAAAACTGCGCGCCCCATCGTCCATGCCGTGGAGGATGTGGCTGTGTACGTCGATCAGATAAACATTTCCTCGTCGGATGTCACCTGCGTGATATTGGGTTTGTTTGCACGCAGGAAGTGCTGCAGAGCGGCGCGTACACCGGCGGCCACGCCATTGATCTCTTTCATCGGTTTCAGGACGGTGCTGTTCAATTGGACAACGGTGTCGTGCACCCGGCTGAGCGTGTCGTCGAGCATCAGTTCCACACGATCCATCTGAACCCGCGCGCGTCCCGTGGTTTCGCCCACGAAGGCGTCCACCCGCGTCAACTGGCCTTGCGTGGAATCGAGCACGGCCACGGCGCGCGAACTGATCTCGCGCATCTGGCTCTGCGCCTCGACAATCGTCTTGTGGCTGGTTTCGACGAGGGCTTCGGCGCGAGGCAGGAACGCGCCGACCTGCTCGCGAAGAGCCCGTACGGATTTGAAAATCCCGAACACCATCAGCGACATCGACACCAGGGCGAGAGCCGAGACGACGACGGCGGCGGCCATGACGATGACAAGCGCGTTTGAATCCATGCGGCTACTTCTAGATGCCTTCGGGCAAAGATCCCGATTCCGGGCGCGTGGCTACTGTTTCCCGATAGGCGCTCTTGCCTGCGTCGACCGCGGCGGACCATTGGTCGCGCTGCCGGGCAACGGCCGAACGGCCCCTCTCCACGGCGTCAGTGGCGGCGTCTTTCAACTCTTCGGTGCGGCGCTTCAAATAGTCGCCGCTATCCTCGGCCCTGGAACGTAGCAAGGCCCGAGTCTCATCGCCGGATTTCGGCGCGAATAGGATCCCCGCGGCGACTCCAATGCCGAGGCCCAGGAAAAAATACGAAAACCTTCTCTCATCCATCGGGAACGTCCTTTCTGTTCTGAGTGTAACCCAGTGCTCTAATAGATGTCAGAAACAGGACCCGCTGAGCGGCCCCGTTGTTACAGAAACATGCCTCGTCCCACGCCAAGAAAACTCGACGCCGCCGCGCTACTGCAATACGCTCTGGGCGCGCTCGGCCGCCGCGCCCTTTCTGCCGGGGAATTGCGGGAGCGGCTCAATCGGCGCGCCATCACGCCAGACGACGTCGCCGGCGTGATGGCGCGTCTGGCCGAGTACGGCTACCTCAACGACGACCGTTTCGCCGAAAGCTACGCCAACTGGCGGCGAGACTCGCAGGGCCTGGGACGGCAGCGCGTGCTGCGCGATTTGCGGACCCGGCGCGTGGCCCCAGCCGTCGCGGAAAAGGCCGTCGAGCAGGCCTACTCGGCCACCGACGAGACCGCGCTCATCGAGCAATTTCTGGCGCGCAAGTTCCGCGGGAAAGCACTGCCTGCCTACCTCGCCGAACCGAAAAACCTCGCTTCGGCGTTTCGCAAGCTGCGCTATGCGGGCTTTTCCTCTTCCGCTTCGATCGCCGCATTGCGCCGGTATTCCGAGCAAGCAACCGAACTCGAGGACGATCCCGACTCCGGCAATTTCTGACCGCACTTGCTTTCTGCCCTCGTTTTGCGAGATGCTGGAAAGTTTTCACCCCCCGGCCATGCGCATACGCGTCCTCTATCACGACCATTGTTTCGATGGCGCAGCCTCGGCCGCCTTCTTCAGCCGCTTTGTGGAAGAGAAGTTCTACCCCGGGGCAAGCTTCGATTTCACCGGCATGATGCACCAACCCAACCAGACCTGGGACGAGGCCCTGTTCGATGGCGACATCAACGCCATCGTCGATTTCAAGTACGCGCCCACCGCGAGGCTCACGTGGTGGTTCGATCATCATCAAAGCGCGTTTCTGACACACGAAGACGCCGAGCAGTTCCGCACCGCTCAAAAGCCGTGGCACTTTTTCGACCCGCAATACCGCTCCTGTACCCAGTTCATCGCCGACGTGGCGCGCGAGCGCTTCGGCTTCGAAGCCTCCGACCTCGCAGACCTCGTACACTGGGCCGACATCATCGACGGCGCGCAGTACGCCGACGCCAGGCAGGCCGTCGAGATCAAGATGCCGGCCACGCAACTGGTGCTCGTCATCGAAGGAGCCAAGGGCTCGGGAATCGTACAGACCATCATTCACCAGATGCAACACCGGCCACTCGCCGACATCGCGGCCAGCCCCGAGGTGCAGCAGCTGTTCCAACCTCTGTATCAGGAACATCTCCGGATGATGGACCTGATCGGACGTGTTTCCCGGTGCGAAAAAGACGTGATCTCGTTCGACCTCGTGGACCAGGGCGTGGAAGGGTACAACAAGTTCATCCCTTACTATCTGCATCCGGATTCGCTCTACACCGTGTCCGTGCTGACGGCGAGCTTCCGCACCAAGATTTCGGTGGGATCGAATCCCTGGGCGGCCAAGGAGTTGAAGCACAACCTGGCTACCATCTGCGAACGCTACGGGGGCGGCGGGCATCCGCGCGTGGGTGCGATCAGCTTTCCCAAGGACGCTGTCGCCGAGGCGCGCCGCGTGGCGGCGGAGATCGCCGCCGAACTGCGGACCTGACCCCAGGCGAGCGTGAACAATTCCCCCCTACCTGCTCGAATCATTCGCGTTGCCAGTTTCGCGTTGTTCGCAATCGCGGCCGGGGCGTTGCTGTGGCGTGAGACAGCCTTCGGTCTGCTGCTGAGCATACCCTTCATCGCCGGCTTATGGCTGGTGCTCGCCGGCGCAACCGCGCGCCCCTCGCTCGCGTCGCTCGCGGCCGGCCTGCTGCTTGGGCTGATCACCGCGGCGGCCTGGGTGAAGCAGACTCTTCTTGGTTTGCCGCTGCTGGCCACCGACGTGTACTTTCTGCCTCAACTCGCCGCCAACCTGACGATTCTGCGGCGCTACCCTTCCATTGCGTTCGTGCTCGCGGTGGGGACCGCCATAGCTTTGTTGCTGCTGGCATTCGCGATCCGTATGCGGATAGACCGCCAGCGACCCCGATCGCCGGCAGCGGTCTTGTTGGGCGCGGCCTTGCTGATGATTCCAATCCTTGCGCCCACCCGGGCGTCGGCTGACGGCGATCCTTTCGCGGAACCGATGGCGGCGTGGCGGTTCCTATCGGATCCGGGACAGACGCTGTCGCGCCTGCTGCGATCGTTCCGGCGGATGGGCGTTGCCGTTCCGGCGCCGTCTTCGGATGGTTCCGGACAGGCCGCCGCGGAGTTTACCGGCGCGATCCCGCCCGCACCGGCGCTGCTTCCCGACATCGTGTTGTGGCACGCCGAGTCCACCATCGATCCGCGGCTGATCGCGGCCTGCGATGCACCGCAATGCGAGAGCCGCGTGTTCGCCCCGGGCGCGGATAGCGCCTCGGCGGGCTTGCTGGCCACTCACATCTTCGGCGGCTTCAGCTGCACCTCCGAATTCGCCGTTCTGACCGGGCTCGATCACCGGACTTTCGGCCCCGGCGGAATCTATTCGCACATCACACTGGCGCCGCGCGTCCGGAGTTCACTGCCGCGTGCGCTTAGGGCTCTCGGTTACCGCACGCTCGCTCTTTATCCCACCGAAAAGCACTTTCTCAACGCGGCCGAGGCTTACCGCCACTACGGGTTCGAAGAATTCCTGGCGGCTTCCGATCTCGGCCTGCCTCCGGATCCATGGCTGGTCACCGATGAGATGATGCGAAGCCACCTCATCCGGCTGATACCGCCCGCCGCGCGGGGCCCACGGCCTGTTTTCGTCTACGTGCTGACGCAGTATCAGCATGAGCCGCACGATCAGCCGCTGGCAGCGCTTCCCGAGCCCTATCGTTCACTGCGGTTCCCGGCCCTCGCGCCGGCGGCGTCGGTGAGCTTGGCGAACTACCTCTACCGGCTGCAACTGACCGAGGCGGCGCTCGACGCCGTGGCCGCCGACTATTTACACGCACCGGGCGCTCGGCCCACCATGCTGGTCCGCTACGGCGATCATCAGCCGACGCTCGACGGGGCGATGCCGGGGATGGCCAAGCGCGGGTTGGATTCCGTCCCTGGGGCGCTGCGCGACTTCATCGCGAGCTACCGCATCGATACTAACTTCGCGCCTGCGGTCCGCGAGTCGCACGCCTACCTCGACATCGCGCTGCTGCCGTCGCTGATGCTGGACACGGCGGCGCTGCCGGGCGGGGCGTACTTTCTGGCCTCGTCGCGTCTGCGGCGGCTGTGCGACGGCCGCTATCTCGATTGTCCGGATTCATCGCGGGTGGCGCGTTACCACGACTACGTGTTTCACCATCTCGAGGCGATTCGCTGACCCCGATGCGATTTCTCAATCCAGCCACGCTCCCCAAATGGATGCTCGCGAGCCTCGCCCTCGGCCTCGGGTTCGGATTGCTGTTTCCCGATCTATCGAGGCCGCTGGCGCCGATCGCGGAGATCTTCTTGCGGTTGCTGCGCGCGATCATCGCGCCACTGCTGTTCGGGATCCTGGTGACGGCGCTCGCGTCGTCGGGCGATCTACGCGCGCTCGGGCGCCTGGGCCTTCGGGCCGCGATCTTCTTCGAAGCGGCCACGACGGTCGCGTTGCTGCTGGGCTGGGGCGTGATCTCGATCCTGCGGCCGGGAGACGGGGTGGCACTGCACACCGCCGCCGCGCCGCCCGCGGCCGGGACGCCACCCTCGGTGGCGTCGATCATCGTGAACGCGTTCCCGACGAGCATTCTGGATGCAATGGCCCGCGGCGACGTGCTCCAGATCGTGGTCTTCTGCCTGTTGTTCGGTGCGGCGGCCGCGGCGATCGGGGAAAAGGCCGGGCCGTTGCTGCGTTTCGCCGAATCGATCGCGGCGGTTTCGTTCCAGTTCACTCGATTCCTGATGTATCTGGCCCCGGCGGCCATCTTCGCGGCCATCGCATCGACGACGGCGGAAAACGGGCTCCAGGTACTTTCCGGGCTAGGGCGCTTCGTCGCGGCGTCCTGGCTGGCGCAGTTGGCGTACGTGGCGTTGGTGTTGACACCGCTGCTGCTGGCGGCCGGCGCGAACCTGCGCCGCTTCTGGGCCTACGCGCGGGAGCCGTTTCTCATCGCCTTCGGCACCACCTCTTCCGCGGCCGCGATTCCGTCCGCCCTCGAGAACATGGAGGCGTACGGCGTGCCGCGGCGAATACTCGGGTTCGTGATGCCGGTGGGCCTCAGCTTCAATCTCGCCGGCAGCACCATTCACCTGGTGATGGCGACCTTCTTCGTGGCGCAGGCCGGAGGCGTGGCGCTGACCATGACGCAGCAACTGCTGATCCTGCTGACGCTGAAACTCACGAGCAAGGGCGTGGCGGGAATCCCGCGGGCGAACTTCGTCATCCTGGCCGGGCTGTTCGAATCGTTCCAGCTCCCGCGCGAGGGGCTGGCGCTGCTGCTGGGCGTGGACGCGATTATCGACATGGTACGAACGGGGGTGAATGTGCTGGGCCACTGCGCGGGTCCGGTGGTGCTCGCGAAGTGGGAAGAGCGTGATGGGCCCGTTGTGACAGGCCCGGAATGAGCGGATTGGTGAGATAGCGGAAGGCGTCTGGAGGAACGGCGGAGGGGGCGGTGTGCCGCCGGGCGGACCATATCGCAAGGGCGAGAGCGAAGACGAGATCGTCATGCGCGGTGGTGCCGGACGACTCGAGCAAAGACAGTCCCGGGCGAGTTTCTTACTGTATGGGGAGTCGCCGGCGATATCGAGCTCAAAGTAAGTCCAGCCGCGGCACGGAACAGTAGGGTTTCCCTGTGTTCCTTGTGGGCTTCGTTACCGCCGGTGATGACGAGGCGGGCGGCGTAGTTTACGATGGACTCGAAGTCGGTATGAAGCGGGATGCGGTCAATGTGGCGCAGTCGGTAGTGGGACTCGGTCTTTCGTTCACAGGTGACACGGTCGACCTCGGCGGAGAAAACGGTGAGGAGTTCCTTGCAATAGATTACTTAGAGTTTGGGTGGCTAGATCTCGCTGAATGTTTCAGCGAACCCACAGCGATGTTGTATCAGCTCCATAGGAGTATGTTACTCAATAATAGAGTTTTGACCATCCATAGACGGATGAACCGCCTTCGAGCCGCCTTTGGCGGTCCTCCGGCAGGTAACCGACGCCGGCCAAGGCAAAAAACAGGAATGAACCGAACGCAACCGGCGGCGGCGCGACAGAATTCGACAAATCTCGACACTCCCACCGAATTCGTGGCCGGTCAGCCGAAAGTCCCGAGATCGAAAAATGACGAAACGAACCCGCCGCCGCCGGACGTCACCGGGTCGGCGCGCTACTTAACACGCCGGATCGCGATCCGCGCCGCCGGATTGCGCCAATCCCGCATCGACGCATTCATATTGCCGATACCATGGATGCCCGCGTGGATCGTCACATTGCCTTCGCCCTCGTTCACGGACGCGCCCCCGCCGTCGCCGCTCGCGTTGGACGGCGTGATGCATTCCATGAAACCCGGTCCGGGGATGGACGCACACATTTCGTCATTGCGCTCGGTGCCGGCATCGTAAACCGGCGACAGTACCACGACGGTCTCCTTGCCTTTCGGGATCTCGGCTGAGTTGGCGGCCATGAACCCATCGTTGGTGGGGATGAGCATCGCCGCTACGCTGATCCGGTCGCATTTGCCGCCCCCTTCCACGTTCACCGTCACCGTGCTGCCGGGGGCGATCAGGCGCGACGCTGGCGGCGGCGTCGGCGAGTTGGCCACACCGCAAACCGCGGGGTTAGCGCTCAGCAGCTCGGCAAAGGGTCCGAAATTGCCCTCTTCAGCAAGGGCCTTCAACTGCGCGCTCGCCGGGGCGCCCAATGCAAACAGGCTCACGCTGGAATCGTGACTCACCACGAAAAGCGGCGTGAACCGCTGGCCGCGGGTAAGGTTCGTCACTCGAACCTCGTACGTACCAGCGGTGTCATCCTGAGCGAAAAGGAGCGCGAAGGGCGCGAGCGCGGCAATAGCGAGTGCTTTTTTCAGCATATCGGTCATATCTCCTGCGGAATGTGTGACTGGCCAGTCATTCGTTCCGTCGGTGACGTTGAGGAGAATCCCCCTCCGCGAGCAGTCAGTTTACGACCGTAACTTTTCGCCAGCCCGGGCCCCGCCGTCCGCTACGGCGCAGCCTCGACAACCACATCGGCCGGACTCGCGTCGTCCCCAACGGCGATCCGAATCGTCGGTCTCGCGCCCACTAGCGAAGGCAGCACCAAGTTGATCTGATACAACCCGGCAAAGCCCGGCGCAGCACCGGCATAGAGGATCGCTTCCCGTGGAACGGACGCGCCGTCGATCCAAAGCCGGAACTCACCCGCTCTCGCGATCCATGCCGCCGTCCGCGCCAATTGTCCCGGCGGAAGCGGCGGCGAGAGTTCGCCCAGTCCCGTCGCGTAAAGGACGATCGTTTCCCCCGGACGCGCCCGGCGCTCCGCGGTGATCAGCGAACCGTCCGGACGCGTCGCGATGGCAACGCGGCCTTCCATCTGAAACAGAGCAGGCGCCGCCGGACGCAGTACGATCGGCACTTCGGGTCCGGACCGGCCGTCCAACGCCAGCCGCAGGCGGGCCGGCCCCGCCGGAAGGTCCGCCGGCAGCAACAGATTCACTTGCGTCGGCGAGACGTAGTAGATGGCCGCCGGCATGTTCGCCACGTAGACGCGGACTCCGCTGCCCGTCAACACCGTCGGCAATTGGTTCGCGCGTATGTCGGAATCGCGCAGCGCCCGGACGCCGTATGCCAAGCCCTGCCCGTAGAGCGTCACGATCGTGTTGGGCGCCACCGCGCCCGATTCGGAGCTGGCCGCGTTCACCAGGCTGGACGGGACGTACGCCGGATTGTCGAGCCGGCGTGGCGCATCGGCGGCCAGCATCGCCAGCATCGCGAGAAATAGCATCTAGGAAAAGAAGTGGTCCGCTCCAGGAAAAAATATCGGGCGGTTTTCGAGATGGATGACTACGAGCGGGGCGAGCCCAAATACCCGATCCAGTAATCTTCGCCCCGGCCATCGAACTCCGCGTGCCATACGTTCCGGAATTCGTGCTCCAACCGCCTCTGGCGATCGCGCAGCCATGCCGCGAACTCGCGATGATCCGCGGCAGCTCCTGACTGCAGCGTGGCCTCGCAATCGTTGCCGTCACCGAGCACCGTTTGCACCCGCCGTACCGCCGCGATCCGCTCGTCGATGCCGTCGTCGTAAAACTCGCGGAAGATCTCGAGCGTATAGCGGAATCGCTTCGAGATCAGACGGAACCGGTGCATCTCCGCCCACGTGCACTCCGGGTTCACCGCGGCCCGCCCCCCGCGCAGATAGTCGCGCGCCAAAGGGGGAAGCAATGCCCCGGCGTTTTCCCCGGGCGTCGCCGACCGGTTCCACCCCTTCGTCATTTTGCCTGGCGAGCCCATCAAACCGAGCCCGCCTGCAGGATGCGCAGCCGTAGAACGCCCGTATCCCGCGCTCGCTTCCGGCGCATCTCCTCGCGCAACTCCAACACGTCCGCGCAGCCCGATTCCGCCAGCAGCATCATCGCGATATCGCCGTCGCGCACCCCGCCCGCCGCCTTCAACACCGGCGCCAGCCGCTGCTTCAGCATCCGCGTCCGCGCAATTCCATAGACTTCGCCGAATAACCGCAGCGCCTGCTGCAGCCGCCGGATCGAGACCCGCAGGTCGTGCACCGGATCCTCCGATGGGTCCGACAGCGTGCGCCCGAGTTCGGTCCTAACGCGCGCCAATCGCATTTCCACTTGCGCCAGTGCGAATTCGTCCATTCCGGTTCCAGTGTATCTCTCCGGCGCCGGCTCGCGGCCAAAACCGAATGCCGGCAAACGCAAAAAACCGGCGCGGACCCTGGTAAGGGACCGCGCCGGAGTAGAGGGTTGAGTCAGATGCGCGAACTGGTTGGTTAGCGGCGCGCCGAGATCACTTTGGGCGTCGCCAGGTAACCCACGATCTTGTCCTTCGTCACTTCATTCACCACGATCTCGTAGGGCTGCCGGGCGCCGGCGACGTAGAACTGGACCGGCTCGTTGATGGTCTTGTCTTTCTTCTCCACGCGTTTGTCGTCGGCAATTACCTGCAGGTTGAACTTGTTGCGCTTGGTGTCGGCCTTCTTGAGCTGCATCGCAATCGTGCCCACCTTCACCATGCCGTTCTTCTTGGTGATGGCGAACTCGTGGTAGTTGCGCTCGCCAAGCTCGCGAAGTGCGGAGAGTTCCTTCGCGTTGGTGGCGATCAGTCCGCTCTGGACGCCCAGGTCACCGCGGACGCTCTTCAGATCGGCGATCGCGGCTTCGAGCTCGGACTTCGCCTTCTCCACTTCCGTCTTCACCGTGCCCACTTCGGTCGAAACCTCGCCGACTCGCGCCGACGTTTCGTCATGCGCCTGCCGCACCGCGCCGATGGCTTCGTCCACACGTGCCTGCGCCAGTTTGTTTTCGGCGGCCAGAGTGTTCACCAGTTCCTCGGCCTTGCGCGCCACTCGATCGGCATTGGCGCGCGCCTGTTGCGCGGCGATGCTCGTGGCTTTCTGCGATTGCGACTGCGCCTGCGCCAGTTGCTGGTTCAGTTCCTCGATCGAGCGCTGCGCTTCGGTCGCGTAGGTCGAATGCGTCTGCTTCAACTCGTTCAGCTCAACGGCCGTCGAGTTGCGCATATTCGACATCTGCGCTTCCATGGTGCTGCTGCGCCAGAACAGAAATCCGTTGGCCGCGACGAGTGCGACGATCACGCCGCCGGCTGCGAAAAGTTTCCAACTCGTCGAGGATTGCTCAGACGCGTTAGACGTGGTTACGTTCTTGTAGGTTTCCATCGGTCGGTATCTCCCAGTTGCTCGAGAATCGGTTGCTTTTTTCAGCTTCCGCACTCACTGTATGCAAGCACCGTGCCAAACCCGGATACCGCCCGCAAAGCACACAAAACAAGCCAGAAGCTAAGTCCAGATACCCGCCAAATCCAGCCGCTCCCCGATTTCCGTGTAAGTTTTGCTACTGATACGATAAGCGCCCGTTGTAGGATTTACGCAACCGCCTTTGATCGCCGCTACAAAATGTACTTCGCTGGCGGCTCCCACTCGCGCCCGTAGCCCGAGCGGCGACACTTCCCCGTCAACCGCAACCGCCAGGTTGGGCCGCAGCCGCTCGCCCTCTTGCAGCCGTGCGGCGATTCCTGGAAAGCGCTCCTCCAACGCTTCCACCACGGCGCGCACGGATTCCCCGGTCACCTCCACGCTCACCGCGCCTCCGGTCAGCGACTGCAGCAGCACGGGAATGAATACGGTGGCCATGGTTCCAATCTATCGTGCGGGCCGAATCGATGCCGCCGCGCATCGATCCTCCATCGCCGACACTCGCAGCGGCAGCAGAAACGCGTCCACGGCAAGCCCAGACATGTCGTCGGTCGGCAGCCGCAGCCGTTCCCGTTTCGGATCCACCCAGACCCAGCGCGCACCGGGAACCTCCTTTGCCACGCGATCGAGCGGAATGCCGTCGCCGAGCATGGCATCGCGCGGCGACCATAGCATCGTCTGCTCTCGCCCGCGCCAACGCCATCGGCCCGAGAGCGGAAACATCGCCACCGAGTACACCTTTGCCCCCGCCTGTTCCAGACGCAGCGCAGCCGGCAACCACACCTGGTCGCGGTTGGGCCCGCCATCCCCGCGCGGCGATTTCGAAACATGATCGGCGCCATACACCGCCATCACCGGCCCCGAAGCGCCCCGAGCTACGTCCAGGAGATTGGCCGCCACCGCCGTCTCGCGGTCTTCGAGATAAGGGCTTCCCTTGCCGGGCCCGATCCCCACTTCGAAGCCTTCCCGCAGTGCGCCGATCGAATGCGCCACCGTGCGGAGTTCGCGCAGCATTGCCGGATCGCGGGCGCGCCCCCGCAGCGCCTCCACAACAGCCATGCCGCGCGCGGATATCGCGGACGCGGCCGGCAACCGGATCGCCGCCCCGCCGGGGATGCGTTTGCGCAGAGACGCGAGATGAGCGTGGATGGCCACCGCGGGAGAGTCGATGTCCACCAGATGGACACGGACGCGCTCGCCGCCCTTGCGGCCGCGGTTGAACTCGCGCAAAGCGTCCAGAATCCCGCTACGGAGGCAAAGCCCCGCGGGCAATGTTTCAGACGCGCCCTCCACATAGGCTCGCGCGAAGGGTTCATACACCGCGTCTTCCTCAATCGCGACCTCGCGCACGCCCGCTTCGCGATGCAACGCCTCGAGCCAACCCGCTTCGAACTCCGGATTGTCGGCGAGCCCGTGCATCTCCCCGATCATGTAGACGCGGTACACGGCATCGGGGGCGGGAATCGTGCCGGATCCCGCGCCCACCCAAACTCCCGGCCGAACCTGCGACGGGCCGCCGGCCAGCAGGCTGATGGCGAACAGCGCGCAGGCAACACGAATGGGCATGTGGTCCATGGTAGGACACCGTCCGGACACACCGTCCGCGCGAGCTTGCATCGCAGGAGCCATCGCGGTACCCTCGTTTCGCCATGACCGCCGAACAACAACTCAAAGCCCTTGGTCTCGAACTGCCGGAGCCGCCGAAAGCAGTGGGCGCCTACGTCACCTGGGTTCGCACCGGTAACCTCGTCGTGACCTCAGGCCAGCTTCCATGGGAAAACGGACGCATGCGTTGGCCCGGCCGCGTCGGCGAGGAGATCGACGTCGAACGCGGCTACAGCGCCGCGCGCCTGGCTGCCCTGAATGCCATCGCGCAACTGAAAGCCGCCACCGGCGACCTCGAAAAGGTTCGCCGCATCGTCCGCCTGGAAGGCAACGTCCATTGCGGCGAGAATTTTCGCGGCCATCCCCGCGTGCTAGACGGCGCCTCCGAACTCCTCACCGCCGTGTTCGGGGAACGCGGGCTCCACACACGCACCGCGATCGGCGTCCGCGACATGCCCCTCAACGCCTGCGTGCAATTGAGCGTCTGGGCGGAGGTAGACTGAGTCGCGAGGAGTGCGAGTCGCGAGCACTGTCAGTCGAGCACTGTCAGTATTGATATCCTGAGAGTTCCTCATGATTCACCGTTTTGCTGCCCTTATCTGTGCCGCAGTATTCGTCCTCCTCGCCGCGTGCGGCGGGACAACCGAAACCAAATCCAGCGAATCGTCCGGCTCCGCCACCGCCGAGCCGCCAGCCCCAGCCGTCGCCCCCGCCGATGCCGCCACCATCGCCGGCAAGGTGACCTTCACCGGAACCGCACCGCCGCGGCGTCCCGTCAGCATGGACGCCACACCGGCCTGCGCGCGCCAGCACGACAAGGCCGTGCTCTCGGAAGAAGTGGTGGTGAACGACAACGGTACCCTCCGCAACGTATTCGTCTATGTGAAGGAAGGCCTGCCCGCCGGAAAATGGCCCGTCCCGGACGCGCCCGTCACCATTGACCAAATCGGCTGCGTCTACAAGCCCCACGTCATCGGCGTGATGGTGGATCAGGACGTCGAGTTCCTGAATAATGACCCCACCAATCACAACATCCACCCCCTGCCACGCCTCAATCGCGAGTGGAACGAATCCCAGCCCCCCAAAGGCGAGCCCAAGCTGAAGAGCTTCGCCAAGCCCGAAATCGGCATTCCCGTGAAGTGCAATATTCACCCCTGGATGCGCGTCTATATCAACGTAGTGGAGCATCCCTTCCATGCCGTCACCGGCGAGGACGGCAGCTTCAGCATCAAGGGTCTCCCGCCCGGCGAGTACACCATCGAAGCCTGGCATGAGCGCTACCCGGCACAGCAAATCAAAGTGAAGGTCGGCCCCGGAACCACCGAAACGGCGGAATTCAAGTTCGCGGGGTGAGCGGAACCGCCCGCTCGCGCCACTACACCTCCCAAACGCAGTACAATGGAACGAACTTTGGAAGTACACCGCTTGGCGATCCATCGCTATTCCCTTCTACTGGCGGTCTGCACACTTTTTCTCGTGGTGGCGGGCGCCTCGGTCACCAGTCTCGAAGCCGGACTCTCGGTTCCTGACTGGCCTCTCTCCTATGGGCAAGTCATGCCGGAGATGAAGGGCGGCATTTTCTACGAACACGGGCACCGCATGGTGGCCACCACGGTCGGTTTTCTCACCATCATCCTCGCCGTGTGGCTATGGCGGTCCGACAACCGCGCCTGGATGCGCCGCCTGGGATTCGCCGCGCTGGCCGCCGTCTGCGTACAGGGCCTTCTGGGCGGACTCACGGTTCTTTACATGCTCCCCAAGCCGGTGAGCATTTCCCACGCCTGCCTCGCCGAGCTTTTCTTCTCTCTGATCTGCGCCATCGCGCTGTTTACTTCACCCTCCTGGCGCAACGGCGCCCAGCCCGTGGACCCGGCCGGATGGTTCGCCCGCGGCAACCGGATTCTCGTCCTGCCCGGCGCCGTGCTGCTGCAAGTCGCCCTCGGAGCCGCGTTCCGCCACAAAGCTCTGCCGCTCGCCTGGCACGTGGGCGGCGCCGCGCTGGTGACAGCCGTGGTGGTGGCCGTTTCGATGGTGCTCATCATGGAATACCCGCGCCATGCCGCGCTCAAGCGCGCCGCTACCGCGCTGGTCACAATCACGCTGGCGCAAGTTTTTCTCGGCGTGGCCGCCTACATGAGCCGCGTCGCTACCGCGGACGCTCCCCAGCCGATGCCGGTGATGGTCGGTTTCACCGTCGCCCACGTGGCGCTCGGCGCTCTCACCATGGCCACCAGCGTTCTCACCGCCATCCTGGTTTACCGGCACGTGCGCCGCGAGCGCGACTCCTACGCCCCGGCGAGTGAAATGAGCTACGCACGATGACGCCCGCCGAAACCGCCGCGCCCGCCTGTTGCGCTTTCAGCGCCTACGCGGAACTCACCAAGCCGCGCATCACCTGGCTCATCCTGATGAGCACCGCCATCGGCTTCTACTTCGGGTCCGGCCCCGGCTGGAGCCTCATCACCCTGCTCCATACCCTGCTCGGCACCGGACTCATCGCCAGCGGCACCGCCGCCCTCAATCAATGGTACGAGTCCGACGCCGACGCACGCATGAACCGTACGCGCAACCGACCCATCCCCTCCGGCCGCCTTACGCGCAACCGTGCGCTCGTGTTCGCCATTCTGCTCTCCATCGCCGGCTTTGCCGAACTCGCCCTGGCCGTCAATCCACTCACGGGCTGGCTCGGCCTGTTCACACTGTTCACCTACCTGTTCGTCTATACGCCCCTCAAACAGCGGTCGCCGCATTCCACCACCGTCGGCGCCATCCCCGGGGCCATGCCTCCGCTGATCGGATTCGCCGCCGCCGCCGGCCATCTCACAGCCGGAGCTTGGGCCCTCTACGCGATTCTGTTCGTCTGGCAGTTCCCGCACTTCTACGCCATCGCCTGGATGTACCGGGAAGACTACGGCCGCGCCGGCATCCGCATGCTCCCCGTCGTCGAACCGGAAGGCGAATCCACCGCGCGCCGTATTCTGTTCTTCCTCGTGCTGCTGATTCCCGTGAGCCTCGTTCCGTCGCTGCTCGGGATGACCGGCTCGCTCTACCTCGCTGGCGCCGCCGCCATGGGACTGTATTTCCTCGCCTCGGGCTTCCAGGTGATGAAGGACCGTTCGCTGCTCCGCGCCCGCGGCGTCCTCCTCGCGTCGGTAATCTACTTGCCCGTGCTCTACGGCCTGATGCTCATTGACCGGTCATGAGGATCGCGCCCATCGCGGCCGCCCTTCTGCTTGCCGCCTGTTACAAAGCTCCCGAGCCGCTGGCCATCCACAACTCCATTCCCCCGTTCACCCTCACCGCGCAGGATGGCGCCAAATTCCGCAGTGCGGACCGCCTCCGCGGCCACGTCTGGATTGCCGACTTCATCTTCACCACCTGCACCGGCCCCTGCCCCCGCATGAGCACGCAAATGAAACGCGTGCAGGATGCGCTCGCCGCCGAAAGCTCCGTACGCTTCGTTTCCTTTACCGTGGATCCGGCCAACGATACCCCCGCCGCCCTCACCGCCTACGCCAAACGCTACGGCGCAGACCCCACGCGCTGGACCTTCCTCACCGGAGACCGCGCCGCCCTGCATGACCTCAGCCGCCACGCATTCCTGCTCGGCGATGTGGACGGCAGCCTGAATCACTCCACGCGCTTCGTGCTGGTGGACCGCGAGGGGCGCGTCCGCGGCTACTACGGCAGCTCCGACGCCGATGTGGTGCGGTCGCTGGTCCGCGACACGCGCCTCCTGGTGGCCGAAGCCGCATCATGACCGTTCGTGACCTGCCGACCCTCAACGCACTGCTCAACGCCACTTCGTTCGTGTTTCTGGTAACCGGCTACCTGCTGATCCGCGCCGGCCGTCGCCAGGCTCATCGCAAGGCGATGCTCGGGGCTTTCTGCGCTTCTGTCGTGTTCCTGATTTCGTACCTCGTCTACCATTTCCAGGTGGGCTCGGTCCGGTTTCAGAAAACCGGCGTCATCCGGACGGTCTACCTGACCATCCTGCTCACCCACACCGTTCTCGCCGCCGCCGTCCCACCGCTGGCCATCGTAACTCTGCGGCGCGCCCTGCGCGGCGATTTCGCAAAGCACCGCCAACTTGCCCGGTGGACGTTCCCCATCTGGACCTATGTGAGCCTTACCGGAGTGGTCGTGTATTGGATGCTCTACCGGTTGTAGGGCCGGCCACCTCCCGGACTGATAATCCCGTTTGACCTTGTCGAACCGCTGCGCGTCGTCGGGCGGCAGAGATGCCCGAGCAGACGGAGCCGCCGCTCCGCCTTGGGACAGTTCCCTTCCCGGCGCAGATCTCGCGCAGATCGATCACTGGCTTACGGGCTCTCGTACTTCCACCATCCCGGCCTCGCAAACCAGACGCTCGACAAGCCCTCGTACCACGCTCCGTTCTCGACGCGGCGAACTCGGCGAGAGACGGCCGAGCCATGACAGTCAGTGGTCTGTACCTCCACCCGACTCCACCGCAACAACCTCGAACCCATGTTCGGCCTGGCCCCTGGTCTGGCAGGCCTGGAACGTCTTCAAGAGCCTCACCGGGATTGCGGGTGCACCGGAATGGGTACCACGCCGCTGACTCCCGAACCGGCAGTCACACGCAACCCGTCCGGCGGAAATGCTAGGTAATTTCACGCAGCGGCAGGGTTGTCGCCGCCAGTGATCCCTAGCCGGCGCGATACTCCAGGAAGGAGGCGCCGCCATCCTGCTGAGGCCGCTCACAGGCTACCGTGCAAGGACACTGAGGATCATCCCCACGATAAGGATTCCTCCGGTTCGTCATAGCCATGCCGGGAGTTGACGGTGGACTCTAATCGGGCGAGTGGCGGCCTTCGGATCCGGGGTTGTGGAATCGTTATGTCTATGTGGGTGGGTCCGGTGAGGTGGGTCTACAAACCGGCTGGACCGGCCTGGTGGCCGAGCTGATTCCGCAAGAGTTACCAATCCACCGGCTTTGCGGGCCCGCTCGTCCCAATGTCGAGCGCCACCTTCCAGCCGCCGCTGGTCTTACGCCAAATGGTGACGTATCGGCCGGTGTTCTCTACCATCCGGCCCGCGGCGTCTTTGTGGCGGAACTTCGACGATCCCACCGTGTATCCCAGATCGCCGGCGCGCGAGGTTTCGGCGAATTCCGGCGTCCAGCGTAGTGAGTTGTCCTTGTCGGCGAACAGCGGCTCCATGAGAGACCGTACCTCGCCCGGTCCGGTCACGATGGCGCCGCCGGAGCGGACCATCTTTCCATCGGATGCGAAGAACGACGTCCAGCCGCTAGCCCCGCGCTCGGCGGTGGCGAGATCGAAGGCGCGGTCAGCCGCCATCACATCGGCGCGATACTCTCGCCGGGCGCCCAGGAGATAGCCGCCGAGGAAGGCCAGCGCGACGAGTGGGACCAAGCTTCGATGCATGGCATCAGGATCGCACACCGATCGCGCCCGATAGACTGGCGCGGGAAGATCGGGGTCAGACGCCCTGCTGCACCGGTGGCGGCTCCGGCGAATGGTCCCGCCGCCGCAACAATCCGCCGAGCCGGATCACGATGCCACTCCCGGTGTAGGTAAGCGCCATCGCGAGCAACACCGGCTGCGAGTAGTTCCAGGTGAGATAGATCAAGCTCGCCAGCATCACAACGCTTTTCGGAGACCGGGGCCTCAGCAGGTTGAAATCCTTGAAGCTGCGATAGCGCCAGGTGCTCACCATCAGAAACGAAAGCAGGCCGAGCGCCGCGATCCAGCAAACGGAAAGAATCCACCATTCCAGCGGAGACGAGTCTGCCGCGTAAACCACGGCGGCGACGAAGGCGGCAGCGGCCGGGATGGGCAGCCCGACGAAGTATTTGCGTCCGGGGCGGCCGGGATTTTTCGGTTTGGGATCCACCTGTATGTTGAAACGGGCCAACCGGGACGCCCCGCACATGAGAAACAGAAACACGAAGAACATCCCCACTCCGTGTATCTGCTCGCGGAGCTTGGGATCTAGATCGCCCGAAAGAAACTGGAAGCCGAACACCCAGGCGAGGATCGCCGGTGCGACGCCGAAGGTGATCACGTCGGCGAGGGAATCGAGCTCACGTCCGAAGTCAGAGACGGTGTTGGTCATGCGGGCGATGCGGCCGTCGAGGCCGTCGAGGAAAACGGCCACGCCGATCATGATCGCGGCCGCTTCGAAATGCCGGTTGTGCCCGAGGTCGCCTTTGGTGGCGAGCATTGCGCCTTGAAAAGCCTTTACGACGGCGAGAAAGCCGAGGAACAGGTTGCCCGCGGTGAACAGCGAAGGCAAGGCGTAGGCAGCTTTGCGTGGACGGCGATCCGGCGAGTTGGGGTCAATGAGTCTCTCGCGCAACCGGCGCGTCATGCGGATTTCCTCCGGGCAATGATGGTTTCGCCGGCGGTGACACGCTGGCCTTCCCGAACCAGGATCTCCCACTCGGGGCCGAACAGCACATCCATACGGGAACTGAACTGCATGAGTCCGATCCGCTCACCCATTTCCACGCGATCGCCCACCTTCTTGTTGAGCACCACGCGGCGGGCCACCAGACCGGCAATCTGTTTGAAGGTCAGCCTTACTCCGTCGTCGCACTCCACGGTGATTACATTCTGCTCGTTGCGCACCGACGCTTCTTCGCGGCTGGCCACCAGAAACTCACCCGGTTTGTAGACGGCCTCCACGATGCGACCGCCCACCGGGGTGCGGTTGACGTGCACGTCGAGCGGGCTGAGAAAAATGCTGACGCGGGTGAGGTGGGCGCCGTCGGGCTTCACCGCGGTCACGCGGCCGTCGGCGGGAGAGACCGCGTGCGGCCCCTTGGGGACGGTGCGCTCGGGGTCCCGGAAAAACCACAGGAAGAACGCCGCCAGCACGAACATCGGCGCGCCCCACACGGGACGGGCGAGCCATGCGACGAGGAGCCCGCCGGCGAGGAAGGCGAGTGCATAATAGATGCCGGTGACAACCATGGAGGCCGGCTATTTGGCGGTGCGGCGGCGCACGACGCGCACCTTTCGCACCGGCGCCACCTTAGCTTCGGCAAAAGCGGCTTCGATGATTTCCTTCTGCTCGCGTTCGTGTGTGCGGTAGGAACCGGAGGCGGGGCTCGCGCTTTCGGGCCGGCCGATGAATCGCAACCGGCGGCGTCCGCGATCGAGCATGGGCTGGGTGCAATCGCTGATGAGACGCCAGCCGCCCATGTTGAGCGGCTCTTCCTGCACCCAGGCGATGTCGGCGGCGGCGGGATAGCGGTCAATCTGGTCCTGTAGATCCGTGGCCGGGAATGGATACAACTGCTCCAGGCGAATGATGGCCACGTGGTGCGCGCCGGTCTGCTCGCGATGGTGGAGAAGATCGTAGTAGATCTTGCCCGAGCAGATGAGAATGCGGGAGACGTGATCCGGATTCACTTCGCTGTCACCGATCACTTCATGGAAGCCGTCGCCGGTGAACTCGAGGGCGCGCGACATGACCTTCGGATGGCGCAGCAGGCTTTTCGGCGTAAACAGGATGAGGGGCTTACGGACTCCGCGAGCGTCGGCGCCGCCGCGCATCTGGCGGCGCAGGACGTGGAAGTACTGCGCGGGGGTGGTGGCGTTCACCACGTACCAGTTCTCCTCCGCACTGAGGATGAGGAAGCGCTCGATGCGGGCGGAGGAATGCTCGGGGCCCTGGCCTTCGTAGCCGTGAGGCAGCAGCAGCACCATGCCGCTCGGCTGTCCCCACTTCTGCGTAGACACGCTCAGGAACTGGTCAATCATGATTTGCGCGCCGTTGACGAAGTCGCCAAACTGCGCCTCCCAAAGCACGAGCGAGAGGGGGTCGCCGATCGAGTATCCGAATTCGAACCCCATCACGGCGTACTCGCTGAGGGAGGAGTCGTAGACGGAAAATGGCGCCTGATCGGGGGCGATGTGTTTCAGGGGCCGGTAGGGTTCGCCGGTGCGGTGATCGTAGAAGGTGAGGTGGCGCTGGGAGAATGTGCCGCGTCCGGAGTCCTGCCCGCTGAGCCTCACCGGAGTACCTTCGATGAGGAGGGTGCCGAAGGCGAGCGCTTCGGCCAAGGCCCAGTCGACGCCGGAATCGAGCGCGGTCTTCCGCTTTTCGAGCAGGGCGCTGAGTTTGGGGTGCAAGGTGAAGCTATCGGGAACGGTGGTGAGCGCTTCCACCACTTCGTCGAGCAGATCGCGCGATACCGCGGTCCTGGTCTCGGGCTCCGGCGGCAGGTCATCGACGATGCCGATCTCTTCCACTTCATAGGTGGACGGGTACTGTTTGGCCTCGTCGAAGCCGTCGTCGAGATTGAGGGCGATGCGCTTGCGGAAGCGCTCCACCTGTTCCGGCGTTACCACCTTCTCGCGAATCAGCCGCTCGGCATAGATGTTGCTGATCGGCGGATGATCCTTGATCTGGCGATACATCAGCGGCTGGGTGAAGCTCGGATCGTCGCCTTCGTTGTGGCCGTGGCGGCGATAGCAGATCATGTCGATGACTACGTCTTTTTTGAACTTCTGACGGAAGTCGAACGCCACTTGAATGGCGCGGACGCAGGCCTCGGGATCGTCACCGTTGACGTGAAAGATGGGTGCCTGCACCATGCGCGCGATGTCGGAGCAGTATACCGACGAGCGCGATTCCTGCGGATTGGTGGTGAAGCCGATCTGGTTGTTGATGATCACATGAACGGTGCCGCCGGTGCGGTAGCCGTGCAACTGGGAGAGATTGAGGGTTTCGGTGACCACGCCCTGTCCGGCAAAGGCCGCGTCGCCGTGCAGCAGCACGGGGATGACGCGTTCGCGGCGGGCGTCGCCGGTGCGGGTCTGCTTGGCGCGCACGATGCCCTCCACCACGGGGTTCACCGCCTCCAGGTGCGATGGGTTGGGCGCCACCGAAACTACCACTTCATGGCCGGTGTTCTGGGAGCGGTGCATTCCGGTGGCTCCCAAGTGATATTTGACGTCGCCGGAGCCCTGGGTGCTATTGGGGTCCGGATGGCCCTCGAACTCGGAGAAGATCTGGCTCATGCGCTTGCCGGCGGCGTTGGCCAGCACGTTCAGGCGACCGCGGTGGGCCATGCCGATCACCACTTCGCTGCCGCCGTCGTCGCCCACCAGATCAAGCAGTTCATCGAGCATCGCGATGGCGGTCTCCGCGCCTTCGAGCGAGAAGCGCTTCTGGCCGACGAACCGCGAATGGATGAAAGATTCGAACTGCTCGGCGGCAATCAGGCGCTCGAGCGTACGGATGCGGTTATCCGGCGTCAGCGGCCAGGCGTTGCCGTGCGGTTCCATGCGCTGCTGCAGCCAGGACTTCTGCTCCGGATGCTGGATGCTCATGTACTCACACGTGATGCGTCCGCAGTAGGTGTTGCGCAGCGTCTCGAGGATTTCGCGCAGCGTGGCCACGGGCTTCCACGACGATTCGCCGGTGGCCCAACCGAGGTTGCCGGTGATGAATTCGCGATCGAGATCCCAGATGGAAAAGCCGTAGGTCGCCGGATCCAGCTCGGGATGGTAGGCGGCGGGGCCGCCGAGAGGATTGATATCGGCGATCAGGTGTCCGCGCACGCGATAGGAATTGATCAACTGCAGAATCGCGGCTTCCTTCGGCGGCACGGGCGCGCCATAGGTGGCCGAGGTTCCGGGCAGGGCGGGAACGCCCGACACAGACCCGGAGAGTGCCGGCGCCGCGGCGAGCATCGGGTTCGCGGGAAGCCCGTAGCCGGGCGCATGCACGGCCGGCACGTTGGGCCGGTCCGCCTCCCAGTGCATGGGGCGCGCGGGAATGCGGAGGGCCTCGAATATTTCCTCGTAGAAGCCGGTGGCGCCGAACAGCAGATCCTGCAGTTTGCCGAGAAACGCTCCCGATTCCGCGCCCTGGATGATGCGGTGATCGTAGGTGCAGGTGAGGGTCATCACCTTGCTCAGGCCGAGCGCGGCGAGCAGTTCCGGACGGGCGCCCTGATACTCGGGCGGATAGTCGATGGCGCCGGAAGCGATGATACAGCCTTGCCCCGGCATCAGCCGGGGCACGGAACCCATGGTGCCCACGGTGCCCGGATTGGTGAGTGAGATGGTGGTGCCCACGAAATCGTCGACGGTGAGTTTCGCCTTCCTTGCCCGCTGCACCAGGTCGTCGAAAGCGGCCATGTACCGATCGAACGTCATCGCTCCGGCGTTCTTGATTGAAGGAACGACGAGTGACCGCGATCCGCCCGGACCGGCAACGTCCACGGCCAACCCGATATTGACTTCCTTCCGCACCAGCCGGAACGGTTCGCCGTTCTGTTCCGCATAGGCGTCGTTAATGGAAGGCTGCGCCTTCACCGCCTGCGTGATCGCCCATGCCAGCAGATGCGTATAGGAGATCTTGCTCTTGCCCTGCAGCTCCCTATACTGATTCAGGATGCGGCGATTCTCCTCGATCACCTTCACCGGAATCGCGCGCTGCGAAGTGGCGGTGGGGACGGCGAGGCTGGCGGTCATGTTGGCGGCAAGCCGCCCGGATGCTCCCCGCAGGGGCACCAGTTGCTCCGACGGACGCAATTGCAGCGCGGGCTGGTGGGTGGCGATGGCGGTGGTCTGGGTAGCGGGCGTCTTCTCCGCGGCGGGTTCGGCCTTGGGAGCCGGGGCCTTCGGGCCAGGCGGAACGGGGGACGGAGGCGCAGTCGGCGGAGGTGGAGGCGGCGGTGCCAGCGCGGCGGGTTCTGCGACGGCGGCAGCGGCGGCGGTTTGGAAGGCAGCCTCTTCGGCGCCCGCTACGGTCTCGCCATTCGACTCGAAAATGTCGTGCCAAGCTTCATCGACCGCCCTCCGGTCGTGACGGTACTGGTGATAGAGTTCTTCTTCGAGCCAACTGTTTATGTTGGGCGGCGGCTCAGTTTTTGGGGACATGGGTGATTGACTGTAACGGGGGACGCCGCAGGACGTCCATTTCTTAGTTTAGCGTTTCGCCGCGCGCCTGGTTTTGCGTTTCGACGTGCGGCGTTGACCCCCACTCGAGGCCGTCGGCATCCATCTGGGCTATGATGCGGAAGAAGGAGCAAGCCCATGCAATCCCTGGATCGACGCACATTCCTGCAAGCAGCCGCGGTCTCGGCGCCGGCCGTCCTTGCCGCTGCCGAAGTGAAACCCGAATGGCGCAATCGGCAGTCAGGCATGGCCTACCGGCAGTTCGGACGGACGGGCATCATGATTTCGGAAGTGGTGAGCGGCGGCGATCCCATCCGGTCCAACAACTGGGAGCACCTGAATCTCGCCATCGAAATGGGGCTCAACTATCTGGACATGGCGCCCGCCTACGGCAATGGCGACTGCGAACTCTCCTACGGAAAGCTGCTCGGCGGATCCGCCAAGCGCGAGAAGGTGTTCCTCACCACCAAGATCAGCGCCTACGGCAGCACGCGCAACCGCATGTACGAGGAAATCTTCAAGGGGCTGCCGGCGGAAAAACAGAACGCGATCCGCAAGCGCGCCGAAGAGATGGTGGCCGAGCGCGGCGTAGCCAAGCCGGGATACATGCTCGAGTACTATCCCGGCCTCCCGAACCCGATCGTGCCCACCTACATCTGCAACGCGATGCGGAAAGACTACGGACACAAGGTCGAGGGCAGCAAGCCGTTCAAGGCGATCATCACCAAGAGCGTGGAAGACAGCCTGAAGCGCGTGGGCACCGATTACTTCGACACGGTGATGTGCCCTCACGGCGCCTACTCGCCCGAGGATCTCGACAATCCCGAGATTCGCGAGACCATGTTCGCGTTGCGCAAGCAGGGCAAGCTGCGCTTCATCGGCGTCACCTCGCACTTCGACGCGGGCGGCATCCTCTCCAAGGCCGCCAAACTCGGCCACTATGACGTCGCCATGGTCTCCTACAACGTCATCAACGGCGGCTACGTGGAGCGCGGGCTCGCCGAGGCCAAGGCGGCCGGGATGGGTGTGATTGCGATGAAGGCGGCCATGGCCGTAGCCACCCACCACAAGTCCTTACAGCCGATTCCGCAGTGGCGCATCGACAAAGTAGATCGCATCATTCCGGGCGACATGAAGCCGCCGATGAAAGCCTACGTCTGGGCGCTGCAGAATCCGAACCTCACCGCCGTGGTGTCCAATCTGTGGGATAAGAACTTCATCCGCGAGAACCTGTCGCTGGCGGGCAAGAAAGTGGAAATGCAGCCGGCCTGACCGGGCATTCCGAGCAAGAACCATGCGAATTGCGATACTGACTTTGGCGCTGGCCGCCGCCGCGCTCGCCGCCGACGTGGCCGGCAAATGGACGTTCCACATGGAGACGGAAGGCGGACCTCGATCCGTCCCCGCTACCTTCACAGTCGAGGGCGGCAAAGTGGCAGGCAAATGGGGCGAATTCGACGCCAAGGGCACATTTCGCGACGGAAAACTCGAGCTCCTGTTT
The DNA here is from genome assembly GCA_041394885.1 of Bryobacteraceae bacterium. Classification (GTDB taxonomy): domain Bacteria; phylum Acidobacteriota; class Terriglobia; order Bryobacterales; family Bryobacteraceae; genus DSOI01. Next base: position 27,110 of record JAWKHI010000040.1, read on the forward strand.
CCGGTGACCTCGGCCGAGGCAGGCGCTACCGCCGAGTTGCGCGTGACCGGCGCGCTCGAAGGCGATGCGATCAAGGGGACCTGGAGGTGGAGCGAGCACGGCGGAACGTTCCAGGCCAGGCGCGCCGATTGAGCGATATACTCGACACTTGATCCATCGCATCGTGGCTCTTGCGTTCCTGCTGGGAGCGGAAGTGCTGATCGCCTCGTTTGCTTTCGACGGCGAGAAACTGGCGTCCGCGCCCGGCCCGGCATTGGCTCTGCTGGGACGTTGGGGCGCATGGGCCGGCCGTTGGGCTTTGGGTACGGTGGCGATCTCCGCCCTTTTCGCAGTTTTGAAACGTCCGGGCGTACCCGATTACCTCCTCGGCCGGTTCCTCCGTCCTTTCTGGCTGGCAGGTCACACCATCTCGCTAGCAGCCTTTGGCGCGATGTCGGGCTCGATCTACGGGGGACGCATCGCTTCCGGCCCGACAGTGGTTCTCTGGGCCGCTTCGGCTCTTGCGGTGGCGGCGACCGCTGCTCTCTCGTTCCTCCCCCTTACGGCTTTGGGGGCGCTCTGGAGGCATGCGGGCAGGCTCTGGATCCTGGCCGCGGCGGCTTCGGGCTTGGCTTGCTGGCTCGGCGCTCTCTTCCGCGAAGTCTGGCAGCCGGTCACCGCGAACACATTCGCGATGGTCCGTTTCCTGCTCAGCATCGCCGTGCCGGACCCGGACCTGATAGTGCAGGCCGATGCCCTCCGGGTGGGTACACCTCGGTTCACCGTTGTGGTAAGCCCGGAGTGCTCCGGGCTGGAGGGCATCGGGTTGGTGCTGACCTTCGGAGCGCTCTGGTTGATCGTGTTCCGTGAGGAACTTCGCTTTCCTAACGCACTTGCCCTGCTGCCTGCTGGCGCGGCTGCGGTCTACCTGCTGAACGCCGTCCGCATCGCGGCGCTGGTGCTCATCGGTGACGCGGGCTGGGAAGACGTGGCGCTTCGCGGCTTTCATTCCCAGGCCGGATGGATTTCCTTCACAGGCGTAACGCTCGGGCTGTTGCTGGCGGCTCGGGGGCTCCCTTGGATCGCCGCCGGTGCGCGCACGCGGAAGTCCGCGGACACTCAAGCCGTTGCGCAGTACCCCGCGGCTCCGTATCTGGTGCCCTTCCTCGCCATCATGGGAGCGGGAATCGTTTCCGGAGCAATGACCGCTAATTTCGAGTGGATGTATTTCCTGCGATCAGCCGCCTGCCTGTCAGCGCTGTGGATGTTCCGCCACCGCTATCGGGGCGTCGATTGGAAATGCGGATGGCTCGCACCGGCGGCGGGCATTGCGGTGTTCGGGATCTGGATCGCGGCGGACCGGTGGATGGCCCCCAGCCACGCGGCCGGCATGCCGGCCCAGTTGGCCGGTGCTTCCTACGCGGTGCAGCTCGCCTGGTTGGGTGCGCGGGTGATCGGCGCCGTCGTCGCGATTCCGATTGCCGAGGAACTGGCTTTCCGCGGATTCGGCATGCGGCGATTGGTTGACGACGACTTCGAAAACGTTCCGTGGCGCTCATTCACGTGGTTGTCGATCGGCGGGTCCGCCGCGGTGTTCGGTATTTTGCACGGGGGGCTTTGGCTGGCCGGGATCGCCGCCGGTCTGGTGTATGGATTCGTGATGGTCCGCCGGGGCCGCCTGGGGGAGTCGATCGGCGCTCATGCCACGACCAACGCGCTGCTGGCCGTGTATGTGCTTGCAACCGGCCGCTGGGATCTCTGGTAGCTGGAATCTCTGGAAATTGGTGCGGCTGTCAGCTGGCAGGTAGGAGCCGGCCGCGCAGCCTCATCCGGTGTGATATCCTGCAGCCATCAGCCATAAGCTGGCTGTTTAGAGAGCTAGAGGGAGGATTATGAAACGAACGCTTGGGTTCGCAACCTTGGCTGCGGCAGTTGCCGCAAGCGCCATGGCAAGCGTCGTCAATACGGTGCCGGAGATCGACGCATCGACCGGGGCCGCTGCTCTCGCCTTGGTGTCGGGCGCCTATCTGGTCTTGACCAGCCGGCGGAATCGGTAGTTCGCAATCGGCCATCGAATGGCCCAATTTTTGATTCTGGAGGAGTTCAAATGCTAAGAAGTTTTGGATTCGTATTGCTATTGACAGGCGTCGCTGGCAACGCCCTGGCAGGGCACCCTGTGCCGGAGATCGGTGCGTCGACGGCCACTGGCGCGTTGACGCTGGTCTCGGGCGCCATCCTCGTGTTGCGGAGTCGCCGCAAGTAACAACTTGGACTACGGACGGGTCGGAACCTCGGACTTCAGGCCCGTCTATTTCGCTTACGGCCTTTTTCACGGCCGATGTCCTTTGAGCTAAGAATAATTCAACGTGCAGCTCATCCGGACGGCGGGTGCGCTGTATGCGATTGGGGCGGGGAGATGATGACCGAGCGAACGACACGCCGCGAACTGATCGCGCTTCAGGCTGGGTTGCATGGTGCCGATGCTGCTGACAAACGCAGGAGGGCGGCTGGGGTCCTGAAATCGTCGTACTGTAAATGCAAACAGGGGTGATTACTGTTGATACGCGGCAGCCACAGGCGGAGGCGCTCGCGATTCGAGACCGATGGTTTCTGGCGGTGGGGACGAGCGGAGAGATGCGCGGGTTGGCACGGAAGGGCACGGTGGTGGACGCCAAGGGCGCGACGATCGTGCTGGTTTCATTGATACGCACAACCATGCCGGGGGCAATGACGTTGCTGTATCAAGTGTTGGTGGGAACTGGTTCGAGGTGGAGTTCGTGACGGTGGAGAGCGATTGTGGAGAAGCTGCGGGGTTGGGGCCGCGCAGACTCCGGCGGGTACGGTGGAAGGCTACTTCTTTCGATGACACCAAGGTGAAGGACGCACGGCGGCTGAACATCCTGACCTGGACCAGGTGTCGAAGGAGCATCCGGTGGTGGTGCGGCATCGCGGCGGGCATATATCAAGTTCCTACAACTCCAAGGCGTTCGAGCTGGCCGACGTGGAATCGCGAGACGCCAAATCCGGCTGGGGACGCCTGACCGCGATGCCGGCGGCGCGCTGAACGGCGCGTGACCGACAACGCGAATGGCGTGCTGATGCGGGCAGGCAAGCGTCAACTGTTGACGGCGGAGGAGAGGGAGCGTCGCGAGATTGCCGGTGGCGCATATCTCGAAGATGTTCGCTCGGTATGGCGTGACGACGGTGCATCACGAGGGCGGGAGTTTGCCGGCGATGCAGAAGGTGCGGGCCGATGGAAACTTGAAACATCGAATCAGTTACGAGGCCTCCGGGAAGGTGCTCGAGGCGATGATGGCGGCGGGGATCGAGTCGGGCTTCGGGGACGAGTGGATCCGGCTTGGCGGGACGAGCGAGCACACGGTGGACGGGTCGTTTTCCGAGCGGACGATGGCGTTAAGCGTGCCGTACGAGGGAACCACATATAAGGGCAATGTGACGACGACGCAGAAGGATTTGGATGCGTGGGTGGAACAGGTGCACCGCGCGGGGATTCAGGTGAATTGCCACGCGAACGGCGATGTGGCAATCGATATGTACCTGACGGCGTTCGAGCGGGCGCAGAAGGTGTTTCCGCGCAAGGATGCGCGGCCGAAGATTACGCATTGCACGTTGATCAACGATCGGCTGGTGCGGCGGATGAAGGCGCTGGACGCGGTGCCGTCGTTGTTCACGACGTACGCCTACTACAATTCGGACAAATTTGCCTTTTATGGCGGGGAGATGATGAAGCGGTGCATGGCGTTCCGGACGCTGTTGGACGCGGGGATACGGGCGGCGGCGGGTTCGGATTTTAGCCCCGGGCCGTTCGATCCGCGGATGGCGATTCAGGGGATGGTGACGCGGACGGGTTGGGACGGGAAGACGTGGGGAGCGAACCAGAGGATTTCGCTCGACGAAGCGATTCGGGTGAACACGTTAAATGGCGCCTATAACGCGCACGAAGAAGGGGTCAAAGGCACGATTACGGCGGGCAAACTGGCCGACTATGTGGTGCTGGCCGACGACCTGCATGCGATACCGGTGGAGAAGATCAAGGATGTCCAGATCGTACGTACCGTGGTGGGCGGCGAGACGGTGTACGAGGGTTGAATCCTCGTTTGCATAAGCCGCGCAACTCCTAAGAACTCCAGCAACTGCTCTCGAAACCTCGGTTATATGTCGCAATGCTCGCGGCCTGGGTCAATATCGCCTCTGTGATCGCCACGCTCCAACTTAAGGCCGCCGTCGAAATGGCGCGAGGAACAGATCCGCAATCGCTCCGTAGGTTCCCGCCGGAAGGCCCGCGAGGCCGGTTGAGAACTTGCCCTGCCGCGAACGGGTCTGGCCCGAATAGGTCCCCAACAGCCGGTCCCACCAAACCAGGGACTGGCCGAAATTGCGATTCTGGTCCACGATGTCGGTCGAATGATGGATGCGATGAAGGTCGGGCGTGATCAGCACCAGCCGCACCGCACGCTCCACTGGCCACGGCAGGGATACGTTGGCATGAGAGAGCAGATTCACCACCGTGGTGTGTAATTCGGCCGTGAATACCGCCACCGCCGGAGGGGCCATCAGCGCGATCACCGCCAAATAGATCGCAGAGGTTGCCGCCACCTCCACGGGGTGAAACCGCACCGCCGTGGATACATCGTAGTCGACATCGGAGTGATGGACCTCGTGGATGCGCCACAACGCACCGAAGGTGTGGAAGAGCCGGTGAGTAGCGTAGTGGACCAGATCCAGAACCAGGATTCCGGCGGCAAAGCGCGCCGGCCAGGGGATCCATTCGCGATTCAGCAGCCCCCATGGCTTTGCTTCCACCGCCAGCGCAACAAGCACCGGAGACGTCCGAACCGCGAGCGCATACAGGATCACCGTCACTGCGTAGAGGACACCGTGATACACCCACCGGCGCGCAGTCGGCTCCGTCAATGCCCTGCGAGGCTGCCAGCTTTCCCAAACCGCCAGCGCGAGAAATATCGCCACGAACGCCGTGGTAAGCGTCCGGTTCTCAATCTGAATCCATTCCACCGTTCGATCTTAGCTGGTCCATTGGAAGTGCCCCGCCAGGCTCACCGATGCCGCGCATCGCCGGCGCCCCGGCGCGTTGGGTTGTACAGTGATGGAATGAACCGCCGTGCCGCCATCGCGTCCTTGTTCGCTCTGCCCGCCGCCGCCGTGCGGTTCGACGCTCCAAAGCTGCCCCCGCTTGCGCTGGCGGCTCGCGACTCGGAGAAGTATTGGTCCCGCATTCGCGCAGAGCAATTCCTGTTGCCGAAATGGCGCGCGTTTCTGAATAACGGTAGCCTCGGAATCGCGCCGCGGCCCGTTGTCGCCGCAGTCGCCGATTACCTCGCCCAAGGCGCCGCCATGACCATTCCCAACGGCGAGTATCCCCGATGGGGCTACGAAACTCTGGACGCGCATCGCCAGGAAATGGCCGCCTACCTGGGGTGCGCGAAGGACGATCTGGCGTTCACCCACAACGCGACCGAAGCGCTCAGTACCATCGCCGCGGGCATCGATCTCGAGGCCGGCGACGAAGTGTTGATGACCGATCAGGAGCACGGCAGCGGCAAGGCAGGCTGGCTGATGCGTCAGGCGCGCCATGGAATTCGCGTTCGCGAAGTGCCCATTCCGCTGCCGCCGCGCGATCCGGAACAACTCGCCGATGTGATGATCTCCGCCATCGGGCCGCGCACGCGAGTTTTGTTCTTCAGTGGCATCACTACGATGACCGGGCTGGTCATGCCGGTCCGCCAGATTTGCGACGCGGCGCGAGCCAAGGGCGTGATCACGGTGGTGGACGGCGCGCACATGAACGGGCAGATCGCCTGTCGTTTGGATGAGCTCGGTTGCGATTATTACGCGGGGAGTCCGCACAAGTGGATGTTCGCGCCGGCCGGGTGCGGCATCTTGTGGGGCCGTTCGGAAATGCTCGATCGCCTGTGGCCGAGTATCGTTACGGGAGGATGGGACAATCGCGAACGGAAGGCGGCGCGCTTCATGATGGTGGGCACCAACAACCGCGCGATTTTCGAAGGCATGATCGCCGGCGTCCGATTTGCCAATGCAGTCGGGCCGGAGCGAATCTTCGATCGCGCCCATGCGCTAGCCAGGACGGTTCGCGAACGCGCCGCGCAACTCCCTTACCTCGAACTCCTCACCCCCGCCGACGACCGTATGTACGGTGCGCTCGTGTCGTTTCGCCTGAAAAACATCGACCCGCCGAAGCTGTTCCGCAAATGCGACGAGCGCAAAATCTGGATCCTCAAGAATCAGCGGATGCGTATTTCGACCCACATCCACACGCGCCCGAGCGATCTGGATGCGTTCTTCGAAACTTTGGCGGAGGTGGCCGCGGGCTGACGATTCGCTAGCGCCCAACCCAACCATCGGCCAGCGCATCGGCGGGCCCTTCCAGGTCCACCGCCTCCGAACTCGTTTGTTTGTCGCCCTGAAAGAACAAGGCGCGCACGCCATCCCCGGTAGGGTGCAGCTCCAACCGGTGCTCCACATCGTCCCATCGGCCCTCCAGCCGAAGCACCGAATCCAACCAGACCGGCCGCACCAATATCCGCCTCGGATGTCCCGCCTTGCGGCAGGCGGCGATGAGATTTCCGGCAAACGAACCCGACTTCAACGCTTGTTCGAAGGGAGCGCGCCGCACAGCCTCGGCGCGCTCTGCCTTGCGCGCATCGCGCGCCCGCGCCACCGCGGCAGGATCCTGCTCTTCCCGTGACTCGAGAGCCTTGAGGTTGTTTTCGAGGTTGTCAAGAAAGCTCATTACCTTCTACTTTTACCGATCACGTAGAATGGGTGCAACCGTGAAATTGCTGTCTGCTTTCGTCACGTCCGCCTTTCTGGCGCCTCTGTTTGCCGCGCCCACCGGACTCGCGGATCGCGCCATCGCCATACTGGAGGCCAATTGCGGAGCCTGTCATGCCGCAGCCGCGATGTCGGGCCTGAATCTCACCACCCGCGCACTCGCGCTGCAAGGAGGCTCCAAGGGGCCGGCGCTCGCGCCGGGCAACGCCGCCGCCAGCCTGCTATACAAGGCTGTTCGGCACAACGGCGCGGTGAAGATGCCGCCAGGCAGGAAGCTATCCGAAGGCGACACGGAAACCCTCCGGGAGTGGATCGACGCGGGCGCGGAATGGCCGTCCGCGCAAACGAAAGCGGCCGAATCCAAATGGTGGTCATTCCACAAGCCGGTGCGCCCCACCGTTCCTCCAGTGGATGGCGCGCACACAGCGGTGGATGCCTTCGTGATACGCGCGCTGCGAGCGCAATCGCTCACGCCGGCCCCGGAGGCAGACCGGGCCACGCTCATACGCCGCGCATACTACGATCTGCATGGGCTGCCTCCAACGGCTTCGCAGGTAAGCGCCTTCGTCAACGACAAATCGCCGACGGCTTTCGAGAATCTGGTGGAGACATTGCTCGCGTCGCCGCGATACGGCGAGAAGTGGGGACGCTTCTGGCTCGATCTGGTCCGGTACGCCGATACCGCCGGCTTCGAGGCCGATCCATACACGGCCGACGCGTGGCGTTATCGCGACTACGTGATCGATTCTTTCAATCGCGACAAACCCTATGACCGCTTCGTGAAAGAGCAATTGGCCGGCGACGAAATCTATCCCGACGACGTGAACGCGCACGTGGGCACCGGCTACTACTGCATCGGCCCTAACCGGGATATCAATCCGGAACAGGCGGAAGTGAACCGCGAAGAGGTGCTGATGGATTGGGTGGATACAACCGGAGCCGCGTTCCTTGGCCTCACCATGGGCTGCGCCCGGTGTCACGATCACAAGTTTGATCCGATTCCCAAGCGCGACTACTACCGCATGCAAGCCGTTTTCACACCCATGGTGAAGACCCGCGTCGCGCTCTCTTTTCTGCCCGGGCTCAATTGGGACACGATGCAGAATCGAAACGAAGTGAAGATGCAGGAAATGGCCGATCGCATCGAGGCCACGCAATTACGCTGCAAGAATTCACTGACGGAGGCGAAACTCGCCCGGCTCGACGCGGAAACGCGCACCGCCGTGGAAACCGAATCGGCGCGCCGCACACCTCGCCAGGAGCAACTCTTCCGCGCGGTGCGGAACCAGATCGGCGTTGGGCAGAACGAGATCCGGGCGTGCATGTCGCCGGGTGAGACGGCCGGGCTGGCCGAGGTCGAAAAGGAACTCGTCGGCATGGCTCTCGGACAGAAGCCGAAACCGTACGCTTGCAGCGTCACCGACGTGAGCCGCGAGGCGCCCCGCACCTATATGCCCTTGCGCGGGTCCGCGGTGGGCGACGTCAACGGTGAGTTGGTGAACGCAGGATTTCCCGGAGTGCTCGGCGGCGCCGACGCGCCCGCTCCGCCGGCAGAGGCCAAAACCACCCATCGGCGCAAGGCGCTCGCGGAATGGCTGGCCAATGCGGACCATCCCCTCACCGCGCGGGTAATGGTGAATCGCGTCTGGCAGCAGCATTTCGGGCACGGCCTGGCGCAATTGGCCAGTGACTTCGGTTCCCGTGGGCAGCTGCCGTCCCACCCGGAGCTGCTCGATTGGCTGGCCACTGAATTCGTAGCTAGCGGATGGAGCTTGAAGGCGCTGCACCGGACCATCATGAATACCGCGGTTTACCGCCGCGGGTCCGGTGTGTCCCGGGAAGTCATTGCCAGGGATCCCGCCAACCAATGGCTCGCGCGGTTTTCACGGCGGCGGTTGAACGCGGAAGAGATTCGCGATTCCGTACTCCAGGCTTCCGGCGCGCTCAATCTCGAGATGGGTGGACGTCCCGTGGTGCCGCCGCAATCGAAGGAGGAGCTCTATAACCTCACTCGCAACGCGCGCGACGCATGGATCGTGACAGGCGACGCCACCCAACATACCCGGCGCACCATCTACATCATCAGTAAACGAACCTTCCGCATGCCGATGATGGATGTGTTTGACCTTCCGGAGAGCATGGTGAGCTGTTCGCGCCGCGACGCGAGCACCACCGCGCCGCAATCGCTCACCCTTCTCAACGGCAGCTTCGCCACCACGGAATCCCGCCGGCTCGGCGAAACCCTGGCGCGGGAAGCGAGCGATGACAGCACGCTTATTTCTTCCGCTTGGCGCGGCGTGCTGGGGCGCGATCCATCGGCCGAGGAGGCACGCGCGGCGCGGACTTTGCTCGAACGCCAGACAAAGAATCTGGGTTCGCGCGCCGCGGCTGCCGCCGAACTGAGCCGCGGTCTGTTCAACTTGAATGAGTTCCTCTATGTCGACTAAGCCTCATTTTCCAAGCTCCGCGGGCCTCTCGCGCCGGCAACTGCTGGCTCGTTCCGGCATGGGCTTCGGCGCGCTCGCGCTCCAGTCGATGCTCGAAGCCGAGGCGTCCAATCCACTCGCCCCGAAGAAACCCCATCTCGAGCCGCGCGTCAAAAGCGTCATCTATCTCTTCATGCACGGTGGCGTCAGCCACGTGGATACCTTCGACCCCAAGCCAGCGTTGCGCGAACGCGCCGGGCAGACCGTGCCCGCTTCCTTCGCCGAAGGCCTCAAGACCAGCCGTATCGACTTCAGAAAAGCGATCGTGCAGCCCAGTCCGTTCGAGTTCAAGCGATGGGGAAAATCCGGCATCGAGGTGTCGACGCTGTTCCCGCACACGATGAAGCATATCGACGATCTCGCGTTGATCCGCTCCTGCCACGGCGACGCGTTCGATCACGCCCCCGCGCTCTATCTTCGCAACTCCGGATCGCAATTCCCGGGCCGGCCCAGCATCGGATCCTGGGTCTCTTACGGCCTGGGCACCGAGAATCAAAACCTTCCCTCTTTTATCGTGATGACCGAGGGCGCCCTCAAGTCCGGACCGCAGGCGTATGCCGCCGGATTCCTGCCCGCGGTTTATCAAGGCACCGTTTTTCGCGGCGGCGACCATCCGGTGCTGGACCTGGCAAGTCCGGCCGGCCTCCCCGACGCCGCGCAGCGGGCCACGCTCGATTTCATCGGCGAGGTGGACAAGCTGCACCTTCGCACGCGCCCCGCCGACAGCGATCTCGAAGCACGCATCGCGGCCTACGAACTCGCCTACCGCATGCAATCCACCGCGCCCGACGCGGTGGACCTCGCCAAGGAGAGCGACGCCACCCGAACGCTCTACGGGATCGGAGAGCCCGAAACCGATGACTTCGGCAAGAAGTGCCTCCTCGCCCGGCGGCTGGTGGAGCGCGGCGTCCGGTTCATCCAGCTCTACTCGGGGACGCACCTGGGGTCGGATTGGGATGGCGCGCACGACGATCTGACGGGGTCCCACCTACGGATGGCCGTGAAGTCCGACAAGCCGGTGGCCGGGCTGCTGACCGATCTCAAGGCGCGCGGCCTCCTCGATTCCACTCTCGTCGTCTGGGGCAGCGAGTTCGGGCGGACTCCGCTTGCCGAAGGCAAGAACGGCCGCGATCACCATCCCTACGCTTTCAGTACATGGATGACCGGCGGCGGCATCCGCGGCGGACAGGTCATCGGCGCCACCGACGAGTTCGGCATGCGCGCGGTGGAGGATCCCAAGACCGTTCATGACGTCAACGCCACGATCCTGCGGCTGCTCGGGCTGGACCACACCAAGCTGACGTATTTCTATCTGAGCCGCGAGCAGAGATTGACCGACGTACACGGCGAAAACGAGTTCACCAGCAAGCTGATCTAATGGCGTAGCCCGGCTACGCGCCCCAGAACTTCCCGCCGAACTCCGGACGCGTATCGCCTAACTCCGTACGCCATTTGCCCAACAGTTCCCGCATCGACGTCACGCGGCCGCTGTGTCCCGCCTCACTCGAAAGATCTTTCTTCTCCCACGGATCCTGCCACAGGTCGAATAACTGCGTCCGCCGTTTGCCTTCGACGTGATACTCGATCAGCTTGTACCGGTCGTCCGACACGGCGCGCTGTAGATGACGGTATGCCGTATGCACGTGATCGCGGATCTTCACCGACGGTTTGTCGATCGCCGGCTTGATGCTGCGCCCCTGAATGGAGGCTGGCTTGGCGATGCCCGTCAGGTCGCACAGCGTCGGAAAAAGGTCCAGCACGTAGCAGTAAGCGCTGCGCTTCTGCTTCACCGGCAGACCCGGACCCGCCATCATCATCGGCACGCGCACCGAGTGGTCGTACAGGTTCTGCTTGCCGAACAGACCGTGCTGCCCGACGGCTAGGCCGTTGTCCGCCGCGAAGACGACAATGGTATCCCGCGCCGCTCCGGTGTCGTCGAGCGCCTGCAGTATCCGTCCGATCTGCGCGTCCAGGTGCGAAATCATCGCGTAGTAGGCCCCGATGTGCCGCTTCGTTTCTTCGGGATCGCGCGGCAGCGCGGCTAGCATCTCGTCACGAACCTTCAACTCGCCGTTGTCGAATGGATGCTCCGGCAGGAAGTTGTCCGGCAGCCGCATCGCCGAAGCCGGGTACATGTCGAGATACTGCTTGGGCATGGTGCGCGGATCGTGCGGCGCCATGAATGCCGAGTAAGCCAGAAAAGGCTTCGAGCGGTCACGCTTCTTCAGGAAGTCGACGATCGTTGAGGCGAACAACTCCGACGAATGGACGCCGGACTTCACTTCGTCGAACACCTTCTGGTTGATCTGTTTGCCCGCCGCTGTCCCCGGATCCCACGGGTGGGGCTTGGCCGCCGGATAGTCGCCGGCCTTGTGATAATGGCTCACCGGGACGTTCCAATGATCGTCCATGCCGCCGAAGAAAATGTTGTCGCCGTCGTTGAAGCCGCGGGAGAACGCCGCCGGGCCGTTGTGCCACTTGCCGGTGCCGAAGCAATGATAGCCGGCTTGCTGGAACGCTTCGCCGAGCATGGTGTGATCGCGATGGATGGTCTGGCCCTCGCGTTCGATCCCGAACAGCGTCCGGCCGGTGTGGAGCATCGCGCGCGACGGCATACACACCGCGCCCGACGTTCCGCCCATGATGTGCGCCCGTGTGAACGCCACGCCGCGGCCTGCCAGTTTGTCGAGGTTCGGTGTCTTCACCTGCGGCGCGCCCAGCGCGGAAATCGTGCTGTGCCGCATGTCGTCGGCGAACAGAAACAGGATGTTCGGACGCCGGGCGGCGTTCTGCGCGAATATGGATGGCGCCGCGCCAAGCCCCGCCAGCAGCGATCGTCTTGAAATCATGCCAGCACCGCCTTTACGGGCGACGCCGGCTCCACTCCGGTAAGCCGCTGGTCCAGCCCCTGGTATTTGTAAGTGAACCGCTCATGGTCAATGCCGAAACAATGCATGAGCGTTGCCTGTAAGTCTCGCACGTGGACCGGATCCCGCACGATGTTATACGAAAACTCGTCGGTCTCCCCGTGTACCACGCCGCCCTTGATGCCGCCCCCGGCCAGCCACAAGGAGAAGCACCGCGGATGGTGGTCGCGGCCGTAATCGTCCGGAGTCAGTTTGCCTTGCGAATAGATCGTGCGGCCGAACTCCCCGCCCCAGATCACCAGCGTCTCGTCGAGCATCCCTCGCGCTTTCAGATCCTGCACCAGCGCCCAGTTCGCCCGATCCACGTCTTTGCACTGCGACGGCAGCACCCCGGGGACGTTGCTATGCACGTCCCATCCGCGCTGGTAGACCTGCACGAAACGGACACCCCGTTCCATCAGGCGCCGCGCCATCAGCGCCGTGTAGGCGTAGGTGCCGGGTTTGCGCGCTTCCTCGCCGTACATCTTGTAAGTGCTTTCGGGCTCCTTGGTGATTTCGGTAAGTTCCGGCACCGACGATTGCATGCGGAACGCCATTTCGTATTGCTCCATGCGCGCGCGCGTTTCCGGATCCGCCAGCTTCTCGTACTGGATCTGATTCAGTTCGCCAAGGGCGTCGAGCATGCGCCGCCGCATGTCCGGGTTCACCCCGTCCGGGTTGTTGATGAACAGCACCGGATCTCCAGCCGAACGCAGCGCCACGCCGGCATATTGAGCCGAGAGGAAACCCGCGCTCCATAGGCGCGCCGAGATCGCCTGCACGTTGGCCTTGGGATGGGAATGCGTGGCGTTCAGGACCACGAAGGTGGGCAGGTCTCGATTCATGCTGCCGAGCCCATACGCGATCCAAGACCCGATGCAAGGCTTGCCGGGAATCATGAAGCCGGTCTGGATGAACGTAATCGCCGGCTCATGATTGATCGCCTCGGTATGCATGGACCGGATGATCGCGATATCGTCCACCATGCTCGCCGTGTTGGGCAGCAACTCCGAGATCCACGCGCCGTTGGCGCCATGCTGGTTGAACTTGAACACAGATGGTGCAATGGGGAAGCGGCTTTGCCCGGATGTCATCGTGGTGAGACGCTGCCCGCGGCGGATGGAATCGGGAAGATCCTTGTCGTACCAGTCCTTCATCCCGGGTTTGTAGTCGAGCAAGTCGATCTGCGGCGGCGCGCCCACCATGTGCAGGTAGATGGCGCGCTTGGCCTTCGGAGCAAAGTGCGGGAGGCTGGGCAATCCGCCGCCTTCCACGGTAGGGTTCGCGCTCGCGCGGCCGCCGACCAGGCTGGCCAGGGCGATACCGCCGAGCCCGCGCGCGCCGGAAGAGAAGAATTGCCGCCGCGTCTCGTTGAGCACGCAGTCGCGGACCGGCCTCGGATCACGGTGCATCGTCATTTGTTCAGCGCCTCGTCGAGATTCAGGATCTGGTTGGCCAGCATCGTGTAAGCCGCCAGTTCGGCTGCGTCGAGCGATTGGTCCCAGGCGGCGGACCCGGTTTCCACCAGGCTGGCGGCGTCACCGGGGTGAGCCCGGTAGAAGGAAGCGTAGTCGTTCCAGGCGCGCTCGGCGATGGCGCGTTCCCGCCCATCGAAGCCGCGGGCCAGCACCAGGCCGGTCATCGCGTCGAGCCGCGCGCCGAACTCTCCCCCGGTCTTCATCGCCCGCTCGGCCAGTTTCCGCGCGGCCTCCACGAACTGCACGTCATTCATCGTCACCAGCGCCTGCAGCGGCGTATTGGTGCGCTCGCGGCGCACCGTGCAGACTTCCCGTGTGGGCGCGTTGAAGATCTCCATCGAGGCCGGCGGGGCAGACCGTTTCCAGAAAGTATAGAGGCTCCGGCGATACAGCTTTTCGCCGCCGTCGGGCTTGTAGAAACGCGTATTGCTCCCGCGCATCGCCACCGTCTCCCAAACATTTTCCGGCTGGTATGGTTTCACGCTCGGCCCGCCGATGCCCGGAGCCAGAAGGCCGGCTGCCGCCAGCGCGCTGTCGCGGATCAATTCGCCATCCAGGCGGAACCGCGGGCCGCGCGAAAGATACCGGTTGTCGGGATCCTTCTCCAACTTATCCGCGCTCGCCGTGGCGCTCTGCCTGTACGCCGCGGAGGTGACCATCAGGCGGTACATATGCTTGATGTCCCAGCCGGACTCGCGAAACTCCACGGCCAGCCAGTCCAGCAGTTCGGGGTGGGTCGGCGGTTCGCCCTGCGAACCGAAATCCTCACTCGTACGCACCAGGCCCGTGCCGAACACTTCCTGCCAGAAGCGATTCACGGCCACCCGCGCGGTGAGCGGGTTGTTCGCATCCATCAGCCACTTGGCCAACCCAAGCCGGTTGCGTGGCAGCGAAGGCGCCATCGGCGGCAGCGTGCCAGGAGTGGCCGGGCCGACGGTGTCGCGCGGCTGATCGTACATGCCGCGATAGAGGATCCGCGCCATCGGGTCGCCGGGCTTTTCCTGCATCACGTGCGTGATGGCGCCCCGCTCGCGAATCCGCAGCGTTTCCGCGTCCAGTTCCTTCAGCCGCGCCACGGCTTGCCGGTACGCGGGGTCAATGGCGTTGCGGTAGTAGAGATGCAGCGCGTCTTTGGAATCGGCGCCGCCGCGATGGAGCAACGGCCAAAGAGAAACGAGCTTGGCCTCCTCTCCGGTGAGGAACCGCTTGTAGATGCGGAAGTCCGCGATGGCGCCGCCGCCCATCTTGCGGGACCTTCCGGCGATCAACAAAGGCTCATTGGGCGCGCGCACCGGACCGTGCAGACGCGCTTCGAGATCGCTCGACCCCGCCGCGTCCACTTTGCGCCCATCCACGTAAATCGCCAGACCCATCTGCGTGCGGCTGCCGTCATAGGCCACGGCGATGTGATGCCATTGGCCCGCTTCGATCTGCTCGGCCGGACCCGCCCGCAGTGAAATGCCCTTGCCGCGATCGGCCAGCAACTCCACGCCGGGACGCCTTCCGGCAACCGTCACTGACCATCCGCGAGGCTTCGGGCGGGTGCTCTTCTCATCGTCCTCATCGTCGCCATTTTTGGGCCTCGGCGGATCGGTCATCTCGCTCACCAGCGTGATGGTTTCGTCGCGTTTGGGATAGAAGAACCACATCGCGACCGTGAATGGCTTATCGGAATCGATCCAGCCCTCATTGCCCGCCACGATCCCGGACTTGTCCTCCAGGTGCAGAGCGGTTCCATAGGCCGATGGCTTCACCGAGACGCCTTTCTCTAACGGCTGCCGGGCCAGCAGCGGCGCCATCGTCATGTGCGGGCGCGTATCATTGCCGAGAGGGGTGGCGATCGGGCCGTGCCCGGTGAGCCACTGTTCGAACGCGGCATCGGGCTTGGCCGCCGACATCGTGGCCAGCAGCGTCGCGCGCTCGTCGCGAATGCTCGCCCAACGGTCCCGGTCTTCCTCGTTGGGCACTACGATGATCGGCGGCGTGTCCGGTATGTTGCCGTCCATGATCGGCTGCGTCGTGTTCCGGAAGAACGCCGTCATCGAGTAAAAGTCCCGTTGCGAGATCGGGTCGAACTTGTGATCGTGGCAGGTGGCGCAGCCCACGGTCAGCCCCAGCCAGACGGTGCCGGTGGTGTCGGCGCGGTCCTTGGCGTACATCGCTTCGATCTCGTCCAGGATGACGCCGGCTTCGTTCGTGGTGGGATTGCAGCGCTGGAAGCCCGAGGCGATCTGTTGATCCAAAGTGCGGTTGGGCAGCAGATCCCCGGCCAGTTGCTCGATGGTGAACTGATCGAACGGCATGTTGCGGTTGAACGCCGAAATCACCCAGTCCCGGTAGGGCCACATCTCGCGGTAGTTGTCAACGTGGATGCCGTGGGTGTCGGCGTAGCGCGCGGCGTCGAGCCAGTAGCGCGCGCGATGTTCGCCCCAGCGCGGAGAATTCATGTACCGCTCCACCTGGGTTTCGTAGGCTTCCGGCGACGCGTCTTTCACGAACGCTTCCACGTCGGCGGGCGTGGGCGGCAGCCCGGTGAGGTCGAACGAGAGGCGCCGGATCAGCGTCCGCCGATCGGCCTCCGCGGCCGGTGTCAGCCCCCTGGCTTCGAGCCCCGCGCCGATGAACCGGTCGATCGGATTGCGTGCCCATTCGGACTTTCCGGCTGGCGGTGAGGGACGCGCCGGGGCCACGAAAGACCAATGCTCGCGCCACGGCGCCCCCTCTTCGATCCACACGCGCAGCGTCTTCTTCTCCGCATCGGTCAGCGTCTTGTGCGAATGCGCGGGCGGCATGCGGCGCGCCGCGTCCGCGTGTTCGATCCGCTGGATCAGCGTGCTCTGGTCCGGCTTGCCCGGTACGATCGCCGCGCCGGACTTCCGCGCCGCCAGCGCCCCTTCGCGCGTATCCAGCCGCAGTCCGGCCATACGCGTCTTGCTATCGGGCCCATGGCAGGCAAAGCAGTTCCCGGACAGGATCACGCGGACATCCCGCTGGAAGTCGACGGCGGCGGCCGCGGGCCATACAGCCGCCAGCACCGCCAGCACGGGCACGGCCTGCAAGGGCGCGAAGGATTTCCTCATCTCTTCTTTAAATATATATTCCGGAACTCCACCTTCATCGGCGGACCCTGGTGAATCTGGAATCCGAGCAATCCTCCGGCGCTGCGATTGGCCGCGTCGTCGTCGATGGCTACCGACGTCACGTTCCCGTTCAGGATGTGAGTCAGCATGTTGCCTTGCGCGATGATGTGAAGGTGATTCCAGTCATCGGGCTTGATCATCGCCTTCAGCGCGTCGGAGCTGTTTAGGTTTCCGATCACGCGCGCCCTCGCCCCGCCGCCGGGAATGTAGGTGGCCTGCCCGCGCATGGCGAGGAATCCCCGTCCGCGCTCTTCATAAAGCTGACCCGTATAGCGGTTATCGTAGTCGATGTCGGCCTGGTAGCCCTTGAGCACCCACTGGCCCACTTCCGGCAGTTCCACGCTGCGGTACTGGATGCCGCTGTTGGTGGAGTTCATCTTGTATTCGAGCTTCAATTCGAAGTCGCCGGGCGCGCCGCCGCGCCAGATGAGGAACGTATTCAGCTTGAGCGGCTTTTCCGCGGTGGTTTGGCCAACCAGGGCCCCGCCTTCCGCCCGCCAATATTCGGGATTCCCATCCCACCCCTTCATGGTTCCGTCGAAGATGGATTCAAACCCTGTGTGATCGTCCATCGCCAGGGCTTCCGGCAAACGCGGACCCCCGCCCCGCTTGCCGCCGCCTTTGGTTTGCTGGGCGGTGGCGGGAACGATCGCAATCAGCGTGGCTAGGCACAGGAACTCGAGTCGATGTCTGGTGTGCATTCTGTCTCCGGATGATAGTCTATCGCGGTTCCATCGGACTCTGGGCCTGATCTTCCCATTGCGGTGCCGGGTCCAGCGATGAATTCACTGGCGCGGCGACACGGGCAACTCCGCGAGGTCGCTGAACGCTCCCGGGATCGATAGCGCGACGGCCACTGGACCTCGGATTTCCAAATCCGCCGGAATTGTGACGTTGATTTGGTCGATGCCGGGATATCCCGGCGCCGGACCGGCGAACAGCACCTCGCCCGGCACGCCGTCAAACAGCACCTGCACTTCCGAGATATGGCTGCCAAGGCCCGTGAGGAACAGAGATACCGTCTCGCCCGGCGCCGCGGGGTGCACCGTGGTCACCGGGTCTCCGCCGGCGCGCGCGGCTGCCGCGGCGCCGCGGCCATCGGGCAGCGATGCCGCCAGCGTGGGCGCCGCCATCTGCACTTCCGTCTCGACGGTGTTCGATCGCACACCGTTTGACTCCACCTGAATCGACGCCGGACCGATCGGAAAAGCCTCCGGCAGATCGAAGTCCACGCGCCTCGCGGACACAGCTCGCGGGGTTATCGTTTCGCCGTTCACTAGTACGACACTCCCCGCGCCGAAGCCGGACCCCGCAATCGTCGCGATCGCTCCGGGCGCCAGTGACAGGGCGGGAAGTGCCGTCGTCGTAATATTGGCGATGCCGAGCGGTTCGATCGAGGGGCCGGAGGAAACCGCGACCGGCCTCGCCCGGACGCCTGCGAAGATGCCATGCTCGAGCGTGAGCTTACCCTGCGCATCGATCTGCGCGCCGACAAAAACATCCCCGGCGTCACTGAGGGCGAAGTTGTTCACCGCCGCATTGAACGTCGGACCGAACCATCCGGTTGCGCCGAGCGAGTAACGGTTGACCGTAGTGAGGGTGGTGCGGCGGCCATCCATGCGGACCTGCTCGGCGACGAGGGCGATGCCTTCGCTCGCTCGCACCACTCCTCCGGCGGCGCCGAAGCGAGCGTTTTCGGGGTGGAACACAAAACCGTTTTCGGCCAACAATTCGACGATTCTAAAGTCGCCACGGAACTGGAATGCCACCGCCTCGGCATTCTTCCGGACGGCGAACAGGAGGTCTCGCCGGGCGGGGTCGAGCGAATAGGCCAGAAGGAAGCGCCCGCCTTCGGAGACCAGGATTTCGCGTTGGCCGCTCAGGAAATCGGACGGCGCGGCGAATTCGGCGGTTCCTGTGCCGTCGGCCCGAACAGCGTAGCCGGAAGAAGCAGCCTTCTCGAGGCGATTGACGTCGTCAATGGCAGCGGCGTGACCGGCGATCGACGAACGGATGAAGCGTCCGGCCCCATCGGCGGTGAGCTCGACGAAGGCGGTGGCGAGCCCGGCGGCGGCACCGCCGGCGAGGCCCACGTAGGCGCCTCCGTAGAATCCTGTCAGATCGCCGTTACCCTGTCCGGCCGATGGAGCTTTCACCGCGACGAACATTTCGTACCCGTCCGCTTTGGGTGAGGCGATCAAGACCTGGGCGCTGTCGTCGAACCAGACGTCCATGGAAGATTCCGGATGGGCGGGGTTGGCCATGACGATCGCGCCAGAAGACGTAGGACGGCATTCGCCGTCACGGGAGACGTCGACGGCCGGCTCAGTTCCGGTAGCCATGCGGGCACGCACCTGGAAGCCGCCAGCGCCATCGAAGTAGATGGCGCCTCCGAGGTTGCGGGCGGGCTCGCCGGGGGAGGGAAGGACAATCTGCGCGAAGTGGTAGGCGCCGCGAGGCGCCGATCCCCGCCCAGCGTCCGGCGGAGCCTGCGCGAGAAGGGCGGCGGCGGCGAAAGGTGCAAGCGCGCGAAGCATGACTAGTTTTGCGGCGGAACCGCGTCCGGTGGCATATCGCCCGTCAATGTTTTCATAAACTCGACCAGATCTTTTTTCGCCTGCGGCTTCAAGTCGTCGGGAATGTCCCTCAGGCCGGGCCGCGGCATGTCGTTGGAGAGGAACGAATTTGCGCGCCCGCTCTGAAAGTAGAAGTCCACCACTTCTTCTAGCGTCTTGAGACTTCCGTCGTGCATGTAGGGCGCCGTAAGAGCGATATTGCGAAGGGTCATGGTGCGGAAGGCGCCAGTAAGGCGAGCTTCGCCGGAGATGGCTTGGCGGCCGGGATCGAGGATGGCGCGGGTGACCGGGTCCACCGCCACGCCGGTGTTGTGAAAGCGCGCTTCGGTGAACGTCGCGAATCCCGTATCGATGCGGTGGCAGCTGATGCAGTTGGCAGCCTCGAGAGAAGGATCGAGGAAGAATCGCAGGCCACGCTTGGCGGACTCGCTGATCGCGTTTTGGTCGCCCCCGTAATAGAAACGATCGAATGGCGAGTTGCCGCTGACGAGCGTTCGTTCGTAGGAGGCAATGGATTTGGCCACCATGTCGTACGTGATCTTGCCGGGGCCCCACGCTTCGGCGAACAGGCGCGGATATTCGGGGTGAGCGGCAAGTTTGCGCTCCACGCCGGCGAGGGAATGGACGAACTCGACCGGATTTTGCACCGGCCCTTCGGCTTGCTGTTCGAGCGTCGCGGCGCGTCCGTCCCAGAACTGAAATGCGTTGTAAGCGGAATTGAGCACGGAAGGCGCGTTCCGGGTGCCTTCGAGTCCACCGACGCCCAGCGAGACGGTGCGTGGATCGGCGAAGCCGGCTTTGGGATCGTGGCACGACGCGCAGGAAATGGTGTTGTCGCGCGAGAAAATGGGGTCGAAGAAGAGTTTCCGGCCGAGCGCCACCGTCTCACGCGTGGGTGGATTGTCGGCGGGAATCGGGACGGGCGGCAGGCCGAGCGGCGCGGCGATGGCGATGGGCGTGCCGATAGGGAAGGCGGGGACGGCGCGGGGCGGTGTTTGGCTGCGCGTCCGCGCGCGGATGGGGACAGTCGGCTGCGCCAAACCCGGGGCTGTCAGTAACGCAGCCAGCGGGAGGATCGGAATCGAGCGGGCTAACAGCATGCCGATCTACGGAAATTTGAGTTTAGCAGGTGCCGGCGCCGTAGCGGCAGCGATGTCCAAAGTGCCGGCGCCTCGTGTTCACTGGCATTGAATCTGCCGCTATTTCGAACGGCTCATTCGGCGGTTTGGGGCCAAGGTAGGGTTGCTAAACTGAAGCAATGCAATCTCGCGGCTCAGAACTCAGCATCGAGATCAGTCCCGAAATACAAGAAATTGAGCGCTCCACGGAACTGCTGGACGAGTTCTGGAGCGCGCATGACCTTCATCCTGAAGCGCAGAAATTCTCAGCAACGTGATTCACCATGGCCAGCCAGGGGATACCAGGATCTCCAGCGACGTCGTTGTGAACGCGGCCGAAGTGCGAATTGAGATTCTAAGGATTCCAGACTTCCGTTCAACCCAGCTTTTCCGCGAACTGCGGATCGCGGCTCACTGTGAATGTTCGAGTCAGGTGGGGTTTCAAGCCGTGCGCCGGCCAAATGCGGCGTGCATCAGCGCTTCCCATCCGCCCTCCAGATACCGCCCACGCCAGGCGCGCAACCGTCTCTGGGGCCGGCCCCATTCGTTCGGCTATCTCGCTGTTTTGGAGTCCCTTGGCAGCCATACGCACGATTCGGGCTCTTTCCACGATTCGCACCGCTGTCCGTCCCCCGCGAGACTGCTCCTCCAGCAACTGCCGCTAATCATCAGTGAGAACAATAAGTTGGGCAGCCGGCATCGAACCGCCTCTATCATCAAGGACGTCCCGGAGGCGATAACAGCTATGTTTTCAGACGCACTACACAATACTCTTTCAGACGCACTACACTAGCGGGTAGCCGTGTGCCGGAAAAGGCCCGCACGCTTTGAAAGGGGAATTTCGAAGCGGGCTGGCGTTGCCGGCGTCGCGCTAAGATCTACCAATGCGCATCGTTCTGCTTCTCCTCGCAGCCAGCCTCTGCTACGCCCAATACAACTACGGCCCGGATTCGGCGCGTCACCCCGGTGTCCCCAAAGGCGCCGTCACCCAGCACCAGTGGACCTCCACCAAGCACTTCCCCGGCACCGTGCGCGACTACTGGGTCTACGTCCCCGCCCAGTACAGGCGGGATCGTCCCGCCCCCGTCATGGTCTTCCAGGACGGCGGCGGCTACGTCACCGAAACCGGCCACTCGCGCATCCCTATCGTCTTCGATAACCTCATCCACAAGGGCGACATGCCGCCCACTATCGCCATCCTCATCAATCCTGGCATTCTCCCAGCCCTCAGGCCCGATCAGCAAAGCCGCTACAACCGGAGCTTCGAGTACGACGCCATGAGCGACACCTACGCGCGATTCCTCATCGAGGAAATACTGCCCGAAGTCGCCAAAGGGTACAACCTCTCCAATGACCCTAACGATCGCGCCATCGCCGGATCCAGTTCCGGCGGCATCGCCGCCTTCACCGCCGCCTGGCACCGCCCGGACGCCTTCCGCCGCGTCCTCAGCTTCATCGGCAGCTATACCAATCTCCGCGGCGGCCATCACTGGTCCTCCCTCATCCGCAAAACCGAAGGCAAGCCCCTACGCGTTTATCTCCAGGACGGCCGCAATGACCAGAACATCTACTCCGGCAACTGGTTCATCGGAAATCAGGATATGGCGTCCGCGCTCGAATACGCCGGCTACGACACCACCTTCGTCATCGGTGAAGAGGGCCACAACATGCGTCACGGAGGGCCCATCATGCCCGACGCGCTTCGCTGGCTGTGGCGCGATTACCCCAAGCCCATCGCCAAGCCAACCGCCGGCGGCTCGCGGCGCGCCATCTCCGAGTTCCTCGATCCGGCCAGCGAATGGGAGATGGTCTCCAGCGGCTACAAGTTCACCGAAGGCCCCGCTGTCGATCGCGATGCCAATATCTTCTTCACCGACATCCCGAATAACCGCATCCACAAAATCGCCGCCGACGGCAAGGTGACTATCTTCAAGGAAGACACCGGCGGCGCCAACGGACTGATGTTCGGCCCCGATGGCAAGCTCTACGCCTGCCAGAATCGCAAGCAGCGCATCGTAGCTTATTCCATGGACGGCGCCGAAACCGTCATCGCTGACGGAGTAACTTCCAACGATCTCGTGATTACCGCCACTGGCAATATCTATTTTACTGACCCGCCGAAGAAAAGCGTCTGGCTCATCGACGCGCAGCGAAACAAACGCGTCGTCCACGAAGGAATCGAATTTCCCAATGGCGTTATGCTCTCGCCGGACCAGTCCCTGCTCACCGTCGCCGACTACCGCGGCAATCGTGTCTGGTCCTTCCAAATCCAGCCCGACGGTTCGCTCGCCAACGGCCAGCCGTTCTATAAGCTCGAAGTGCCGGACGAAGCCGTCGCCAGCGCCGCCGACGGGATGACCATGGACTCGGAAGGCTTCCTCTACGTCGCCACGCGCCTCGGCGTTCAAATCTGTGACCAACCCGGCCGCGTCGTCGGCATCATCAACAAACCCCACGGCGGAGCCCTCGCCAACGCTGTTTTCGGCGGTAAGGATCTTTCCTGGCTCTACGTCGCCGCCGGCGACCGCATCTATCGCCGCCACATGCGCCGCACCGGCGTCTGGCCTTGGGTCCCGGTCATGCCACCCAAGCCTCGCCTCTAACCTCGGCCAAGCACCACCGCGCCCGGCCCCGGAAACAGGACCCGTCCCTTGCCGGCCCGGATCCCGTCCTCCGACGCCACCAGTACCGCCTCGTCCGCCTCCCTCACCGGCGCCGCACCAGCCCCGGCAAGCCGGATCACCGCCGTCACGTCCCCTTCCAGCGCAATCGTATCCTCGTCCAACACACGAGGCGCCAAGGGAGCCGATAACCTGCGCCGTACTCCGAGTAAGGCCCGGTAGTAACTAACAAGCGACGCATGCGGACCCTGTTCTAACTCTTCCCACCGCAGCTTGCTTCGCAAAAAAGTGTCCGCGCTCTGCGGATCCGGTATCTTCTCCCGCAACGCCGGGTCGGCAAACGCCCGGAATCGCTGGAACTCCCGCCTCCGCCCCGCCGTAACTTTCCGGCCCAGGTCCTCGTGATGATCGGTGAAATACTGAAAGGGCGACGACGCGCCCCACTCCTGCCCCATGAACAACAAAGGCGTCTCCGGAGCCAGCAGCAACATCGCCGACGCCGCCCGCCACGCTCCATCGGACACCTGATGATGCAGACGTTCCCCGAACGCGCGATTCCCGATCTGGTCGTGGTTCTGGATGCAGATCACGAACCGGTCTTTCTCCAGGCCCTCGGCGCTCGTCCCCCGCGCGCCGCCCCGGTATTCGGAATGCTGCCCCGAGTAGAACCACCCGTCCCGCAAGGTGCGCGCCAGTGACTCGGCGCGCCCGTCGAAGTCCGCGAAATAACCGTCGTGGTCGCCCGCAAGCCGGACCCTCGTGTGATGGTGGAAGTCATCCGCCCATACGCCGTCCAGACCGTACTCCGTCATCAGCGTCCGCCGGTTGCGATCGTCCTCGGCGAACACGTGGACCAGCCGGCCGCATCCATGCACCGCCTCGGCCAGCTCCGCCAGCAAGTGCGGAGCACTGTCGTCAAGGATGGCGTGCGTGGCGTCCAGCCGCAGGCCGTCCATGTGAAAGTCTTCCACCCAATGCTGCGCGTTCTCGATCGCGTACCGCCGCACGGCCTCGCAGCCAGCGCCGTCGTAGTTGATTCCCGCGCCCCAAGGGCTCCGGTGGCGCCGCGAATAGTAGTCCTTCGAGTACACGCCTTGATAAGCGCCATCCGGGCCGAAATGGTTGTAGACCACATCGAGAAATACCGCCAGCCCCTCTCGGTGCGCCCGGTCCACAAAGCGCTTCAACTCGTCCGGACGCCCGTAACATCGCGCCGGCGCGAACGGCGACACTCCGTCGTAGCCCCAATTCCGCTCCCCCGGAAAGTCCGCTACCGGCATCAACTCCACCGCCGTCACGCCGAGATCCCGCAGGTAGGGCAGTCGCTCCGCCGCCGCGGCAAACGTGCCCTCCGCCGTGAAGGCTCCCACATGCAGTTCGTAGATCACCAGCCGCGATCGCGCAACACCCCGCCACCCGCCATCGGTCCAGGGAAACGCCCGGTCCACGATCTCCGACGGCCCGTGCACTCCCAACGGCTGATACCGCGACGCCGGGTCCGGAAACGGACCCTCGCCGTTCACTCTGTACCTGTATCGCCCGCCCACCCCGACAGCCGCCGCCGTGGACCAATATCCATCCGCGCCGCGCTCCATCGCCCGCGGTCCCTCCCCCTCCAACATCAACTCGATCGACTCCGCCTCGGGGGCCCACACTCGAAATCGCGTTACCCCGCCCTCGTGGATCGCGCCAGTCGCCGGTTGCCAGGACATCCCTTCAGCATCGCGCACCGGACGCCCTGTTAGCATGAAGGAAGATCATGCAGCGCGACCCTCGCGAACTCCTCCACTGGGCCCACACTGAGTTCCAGGATCGATTCGCCATCACCACCAGCTTTCAGGACGAAGGCATGGTCCTCATCGATCTCGCCTCCCAAATCGACCCTGGCATCCGCGTCCTCACGCTCGACACCGGCCGTCTCCCCGAAGAGACTCACCGCATGATCGAGACCGTTCGAGAGCGCTACGCCATGAAGGTCGACGTCGTCTCCCCGGGCTCCGCCGAACTCGAGCGCATGGTGACCCGTCACGGACCCAACCTCTTCCATCGCGACCCGTCCCTCCGCAAGCTCTGCTGCCACATCCGCAAGACGCTTCCCCTCGAGCGCGCGCTCGGCGATTGCAAGGCCTGGGCCGTCGGACTGCGACGCGGCCAGTCGGAAGAGCGCGCCGCCATCGAGCAGGTCGAGCACAAAGACGGCCGCGTCAAACTGAGCCCGTTGGCCCACTGGAGCGAACAGCAGGTCGCCGGTTACCTCCGCGAGCGCGGCGTCCCCCGCCATCCGTTGTACGCGCAAGGCTATGCCAGCATCGGTTGCGCGCCCTGCACACGCGCGCTGCGCGACGGTGAGTCCGGACGCGACGGGCGTTGGTGGTGGGAAGGCGAAGCCGCCAAGGAGTGCGGCATCCACCTCACTCCCGAAGGCGCCATGCGACGCGCCCTCGATGTTCTCCTCGAAGATATACTGGTACGTTGATTGACCTGCACATCCACACGACCGAGTCCGATGGTACTTGGACCCCCGGTCAGGTGGTCGACGAGGCGAAACGGCAAGGGCTCGATGCGATCGCCATCACCGATCACGATAACTTCGAAGGCTACGATCAAGCCAGGCCGCTAGCGGCCGAAGCTGGCGTCCCCCTGATATGCGGCATAGAGGTGAGCACCAAGCTGCTTCAGCCCGGACGGCCGAGGCCGAAGTCCATCCACCTCCTCGGCTACTTCTTCAAGGCCCCCACTGACGATTTCCGGGCCTGGATCGTCGAGCAACAGCAGGCCCGGCACGAGCGGAACGTCGAGTTGGCCGCCAAGCTCCAGTCGCTCGGTGTCGACATCGCCATTGATGAGGTGCGCGCCGTCGGCCGCTCCATGGCCGGCCGCCCCCATTTCGCCCGGATCCTCATGGAGAAAGGGTACGTCTCTTCGATCCAGGAAGCCTTCGACATCTATCTCGACGAAAAGGGCAAGGCGTACGTCGAAAAGCACGATCCTACTCTGGCCGAAGGCATCCGCCGCGTCCGCGATGGCGGCGGCGTGGCGTCGCTCGCGCACCCGTGCCGCCTCGGACGGTTCGGACAACAGGAAGAAGACCTGATTCGCCAGATGGCGAAGATGGGTTTGCAGGCCATCGAGGCCTATCATTCCGATCACAATGACCGGCAGCAGGAGCGCTACCAACTCCTCGGACGCCGCTACGATCTCGCCATCACCGGCGGATCCGATTTCCACGGCGACAACAAACCAGGCATCCACATCGGAAGCGGGAAAGACAGCAACATCGCCGTCCCCAGAAAATTGCTCGACCGCCTGAGAATGCTCTCCCGATAATGGACGCACGGGACGAGCACCTCCGAAGTGCGCCGTCCGCGTGCGTCCCACCGGCTGGTACTGCCGTGGCACCCTCCTCCGCGAAGTATTCACGACCAACCGGTCAGTCACGGTTAGTTGACTGGACATTAGTGACAGTTATTCGCAAAACGTTTCACCGTTCGGGAGCTTTTCTTTCATAAACCTGAAACGCCGCCCACGAATACGGCTTTCGATCGGCCCCCACCGCCTCTTTCCGGTACTGTAGCTTCGCGCTCCGCAGTGCCTCCGCGGGGGGCCGCCCCGCAGCTAATTGCTCGTACAGCAACGTCATTATTCGCGACGTCGGTTTATCCGGCACGTCCCACAACCCGGCGATCACATGGCTCGCTCCGGCACGCAGAAATGCCCACGATAATCCCACCAGCCCCTCGCCCGAATAGGCGCGATCGCCCGCGGACCGGCACGCCGACAGAGTCACCAAATCCGCCGTCAGACGCCCTCGCGCCACTTCCCGGGCGTACAACCGCGCACGACCCTCATAGGGAGATAACATTACGAACGAATCGAGTGGTGACTCCCGGTTCGCCTTCGCGTGCGCCGCGAAATGAATGTGGCTGTATCGCGCCGGTTCCGCCGCTTCGAATGCCGCCGGCGTCGCCTCCACGTCCTGCTTCACCACCGCGTCCGGGAAGCCCCGCCGCACGGCTTCGATCTCCGTCCCCGCCGCGCTCAGCCTTGGGAACTCCGGTCCGTTCGCAACCGGATCGCCGATCAGCAGCAAGGATCGCCTGCCCGCGCGGACGTTCCCCGCGCCTGCCAGAAGTCCCAGTGACGGCGCGATCGATACCGTCACGTCGTCAATCCACAGCCGCTGCGCGCCCGGCTCCGGAAGCGTCTCGAAGTTCAGCCCATGCAGCGGCCCGTCCGGCACGATCACAACGCGGCTGCCCGGACGGACTCGCCCTCCCAGCGGCGCCACCAGTGCGCCGTACAGTTTCTCACCGGCTGGCTCGCCGCCGGAAAGCGGATCGCCACGGTCTCGTTCGAGGAACGTCCGCCAGGACCGTACCCAGCGCGTCAACTCCTCCGGCGACGCCGCCAGCGGGATCCGCTCATGACGGCCCCCGGAGATCACCCGCGCATACGACCCTTGCGGGCCGATCCAGTAAGCCACCAACGCCACTCCCCGCGGAATCATCCTCCCAAGCCGCGCCGCCAGATCTGCACGGCGGACCTCGCCTCCTCCCTCGATCTGCGCGGCGAGCGATCGCGCCCGGCTCGAGTCTTCCACCGCCAGCGCGGCGTCTTCATTCCCCTCCCGCACCAGCATCGCCGCATAACCACGGTAAAAGCGCATCACCTGCGTGAGAAACGATAGCCGCGACTCCTCGCCCACTTGGCTGGACTGGGCCTGTTCGATGATGTCGAGAGCCGCCCGGTAATGGACCCTGGCTGCCGCCTCGTCCCTCGCCTGTTCGTGGGCCCGCGCCAGCCCCGCCTCCGCCTCCCATCGCACTGGCGCCAGCAGCTTCGAATTCGCAGCTATGGCATCATACATCCCGATACTCTCCGCGACGCCGCCCCTGGCGAGTGTGAGATGGGCCAGGTTCAAATCCAGATACTCGCGCCCGGTGAGTTGCGGATACCGCTCGAACAGTTGCCGCACTTCGTCGCTCACCGCCGCCGCACGATCCAGACGCCCCGTCTCGAGATACGCCTCCGTCAGGTTGTTCGCTGTCTTTTTCACCGCCGCCGGAAGGTTTAACGCCCGGCCCATCCGCAGTGCTCGTTCCAGATAAGCGAACGAGCGGTCAAACTCGCCCCTCTGCACGTGGATCAGGCCGATGAGGTTCAGCGTGTCCACGGTCAACCGGTCTGACTTCGCTTCATTTTCGGCCACCAGCGCCTCGTGCAGAGTCGCGAGTGCGCGATCGTACTCGCCTACCATCCGGTACGCGTCGCCAAGATTGTTCCGTGCCGCGGACTCGAGCAGCCGCGCCTGAGCCCGGTGCGCGGCAGACGCGGCCCGCTCCAACGCCTCGATGGCCGCGTCGTGCTCGGCGCGGTCACGATTGAGAATCAAGCCCAGGTTTAGCGCCGCCACACCCTGCTCGAACGGCCCTCCCGATTCAGCCACCCGGACAGCCTCGCCCAGCAACTCGACCGCTTCGCCGGTCCGCCGCTGCGCCGCATGGATGCCCGCGCGCTTCACCAGCGCTTCGGTCAGCAGTTCCACATCGCGCGTGGTTCGGGAGCGCGCAATGGCGCGGTCAAAGTGTTGGCCGGCCAACGAATAGTCGGGATGAGACTCGAGCGCCAGCCGGCCCCGGATGTAGTCGATCCATGGATCTTTCGCCGCGGCATCGGCGTCGAACGAGGCGAGGATTGTGGTTACCCGCTCATGCTCCCCGTCGGTAAGCAAAACGCGGCACCGTAGGATCTCGAAGCGCTGCCGCCAGGCCCGGTCAGGGGAGTCTTCGATTCCGCGGCGGATCGTTTCGCGCGCCGACGCGTGATCGCCGCGATGGTAGGCCTCGCGCGCCTCATCCAGACTCGTACGCGCGTCGGGCGTGCGGCATCCGGACGCCGCCAACGCGAGAAGCGCAAAGGCCGCTCCGGCGCGGCTCCAGGGAGCCAGAAACACGCCCACTACCGGAAGCCGGAGCGAGTCCGTTTTGCGCGTATTCGTAGGAGCGCAAGGCCGCTCCGGCGCGGCCCGAACATCACAGAAACTCGCGATCAAGGCCGGGCGAGTCCGTTTTGTATTCGTAGGAAGCGCAAGGCCGCTCCGGCGCGGCTCCAAACATGACAGAAACTCGCGATCCGGAAGCGAGGATCCGTTTTGCGCGTATTCGTAGGAAGCGCAAAGGCCGCTCCGGCGCGGCTCAAACATGACAGAAACTCGCGATCCAAGGCCGGAGCGAGTCCGTTTTGCGCGTATTCGAAGAATCAGGGATACTCGCTGCCACCCTCGCCGTAGCACCCTCGGCATCTCCGCCATAGGCCGATCCCAGCTCCACCCGGAACATCGAGAGCCGGCGCCGTTTCGGCGTGATCAGCAGTTCGCCCAACACCAGCGTCCCAATCCCCTCGATCCGAACCCGGTTGGCCCCCTCGAACGTCACATCGGGTGCGGTCTTCTTGGGATTCGCCCACTCCACTTTGTGTACCACAGTGGCCAACGTCCCGCCGTACCGCGTGGCTGGGAACTCTCGCGTGTGGCACTCGCCGATGGGCTCGAACAAATGGCCATATTTCGCGGCGAATTCTTGGTCGCCTTCCCACGCCGCTTTCAGCGCGTCCTGCGTTTTGAACTCGTTGAACAGATCGGTCGCGAACGTGATCCGCAGCAGGCAGCCGTCGATCGACACCTTGTCCAGGATCAGCTTCTTCGGGTCGAGAGTGAATTCGCTTTGGCGCCCGCCGGTTCGCGGATCGAAAATCTCGAGGTCAAAGCAAGCCTTCTTGATCGTCAGCTTACGTTTCGGTGCTTTCGTGTCCTTGGCGTTGATGATCGCCACACCGGAAACCGCCGATGTCACCCGCGTCACCGCCGGAAGGTCGTTGTCGCCGTGATTGCCGTCGGTGAATTTGGCGGCGTCCTTGGCCGGTCTGTATTCGCCCTCGCACGAACTAACGGCTTTCCCGAAACAGACGCTGCCCTTGAAGAACCGGGAGTCGGACGCCCTGGTCGACGAAAGCCCGCCGGTGGATCCGATCGCGCTCGCTGCCTGGGATTTGATCAGTACATCGTCGGGGCGCCGCACATGGGCGCTGAAGCCAACCGCGCTGGCGGAGAACGAATATCGCTTTGACATGGAATTGGCTGATTACCTCGAGATAGAAAGATGTAGCGTCATCGGCGCGCGATCCGGAACTGGTATCGTTCCGCGGCCTCGGTCCACGACTCGCCGTCCGCGTACAGCACCTGCGCCGACGCACTGAACTCGCCTTCCCCGAATGTGCCCAGCGGAAGCGGAACTGAGAGCAATACACTCGCTCCCCCAGCCTCGGGCGTCATCGCGATCGTCTCTTCGTGGATCGGCAACGCCTCGGCCCCGGTCCGTTCGCCCCGGAAAAACTGAAGCCTTACAGACCGTGCGCCGGCAGGAACCTCGAACGAAAAAGGAACCACCGCATGCAGATCGTCGGCGGCAACCGTAATTACCTTGCCCGCCGCGCGAACCCCGGCCGGATCGATGATCGCCGTCACCGCGGCTCGCGGCGTCAGCGCTACCCGGAGCCCCGGGATCTCCACAAACCGCTGATAGCCGGCCAGCATCGCGAAAGCCAGCGCCGCCAGCGCTGGAGCGGCGAACGCCGGCGTCCACTCGAAACCGCGAAAGGGAGATATCGACGCGAGCAGCGACCGCAAGCCCAATGCTTTCACCGGCTCGGCCGACCGCGCCGGCTGTTCGCGAAGCACCGCTTTCAGGTTCTCCACAAACACCGCCGAGTCACGCACCTCGCTCGCGCAGTGCACGCAATCGAAATAGTGGGCTTCGAAGGCCTCCTGCTCGGAAACCTCCAGCTCCCCGAGCAAGTACCGCTGGGCAGCCATTGCCTGAATCGCGCTTTGGTGATCCATGGTCATGCACCTGATAGTGACTTCCGGCGTGCCAGCGTTTCAGTCACTGTAACCGTTTTACGCAGATTGCCGCTAGAAATTCAGCAGCGCCATCGCGGCGGCTTTTCCTTTCGTAAAATGATCCCGGAAACGTCCCTTCGCTCGATGCAGCAGCACCCGCAGGTACTCCCGATCCACGTTCATTTCACGGCAGATATCGTCTTTGTCCCGCTCTTCGAGGAAAATCGAACGCAGAATCGTCTGGTCCTTTTCCGGTAGTTCCGCCAATACTTGCCGTACGCGGTTCTTGCGCTCCTCACTCACCAGCCGGCTCTCGCTATCCTCGGCCGAATCAGGTGGATCCGACATATGCTCCGGCAGATCGTTGATGCGGCTCGCGCCCCGATAGTACTCCAGTAGTACGTTCTGGCAAACCGTGTTCACGAACGCACCCAGGCGCTCCGGATGCTCCAGGCTGCCTTTCTTTCGCAGAAAAGCGAACGTTCGGAGAAAAGTCTCCTGAACCAGATCCTCCCGCACTTGCGGACTCCGTACGCGACTCCGCAGCTTCACCTCCAGCAACTCTCCGAAGTAGTGGGTGAAGTGCCGTTCAACGTCGCTGTTTCCTTCGATCAACTTATCGACATACGGCTGATCGAAGGTTTCCCATTGCATACGCCTACGCCGAACTGGGTAGTATACCTGCCGTTGGCGGACCCTGCAAGCGGGGGTAGTGGTGGTCGAGCGACTCCCAGGGGATGTTGCGGCCGTCATTTGGTTGCCTCCAAGTCTTCTGAACGCAGTTGCGAGGCGAAATCCGCCTCAGGTCCAGACGCCTGATTTTTGGCCATCCCCGTCTGGGGGGATTAGCCGGCGACAACCAGACCTACCGATCTTCGGCCGGTCTCTCCTCCGGATGCGCCAACAGGATCATGGCTTCTGTTGTCGTTAGTGACGCCGGGTATGGTACCGTTACACGCGACTCCGTGATTTTTCTTATATTTCCCTCACGGCCCGCCATACCAAGCGTTGAAAAAACATCCGTATGTACTGGTAAGTATACACCTGCGCTTGGGCAGGGGAAAGCCCTATCGCTCCCGGCGGCACTCTACCCTTTTTGGGAATCCCCGTTTCGGGCCTCCGCTGCGGATCCCCGCTAAGAGATAGCAGCAATCGTAAAACTCGGCTCCGTACGCAACCGAAGCGCTTTCGGTCGCGTCGAGGGGAAGGTCCGGATGCAAGTCTGCTATAAATGTAGATTGGCCCGGCCTCGCGCCGGACACTTGTAACGCGGATCCTCAACCTTGTGATGTACAGACTCGCCTTCCTTCTTGCAAATCTCGCTGCCTTCGGGCTGCTTACCCCGGCCGCCTTTGGCAGCCGAGGTACCACCGTCTCGGCCAAGTCCCCGGACTTGGGCACCCGCATGCTCGAGCGTCTTCCCCTACGGTTTGAACCCAACGAAGGCCAGCTTCCTCCTGAGGTGCGCTTCCTCACACGCTCTTCCCAGCGGATGCTGTTCCTAACGGACCAGGAGGCGATCGTCCCGCTCCGCCACGGTTCGCTCAAGATCCGCCCCGTCCACGCCAATCCCAAGCCCGAAGTGGAAGGCGTACGGCCTTTTGAATCCACCAGCACTTATATTCGCGGGAACGACCGGAGTCAATGGCGCTCCAGCGTGCCTCACTTCGGTGGCGTCCGGTACCGCGAAGTCTACCCCGGCATTGATCTGCTCTACCGCGGCCAGGGCCGCCAGGTGGAATATGATTTCTACGTCGCACCCGGCGCCGATCCCGGTCAGATCCGCCTCCAGTTCACCGGAGCCGACAAACTCTGGATCGACGGCGAGGGCGCTCTCCACGTCCGCGCGGGCGGCGAGGAACTCCGCCAACCCGTGCCGTTCGCCTTCCAGGACGACGACAACCGGGAAGGTACGCGTGTCGAAGCTTCCTACCGGATCGTCGGCAAGCGCGAAGTCGAGTTCCGCGTCGGCGAATACGATCGCGATCAGAAGCTCGTCATTGACCCGGTCCTGATCGCCACCTACTTCGGCGGCGCGAGCGTCGATGTCGCCACCAACGTCGCCGTCGATAGCTCCGGCGCGGTGTGGGTCACAGGCTACAGTTCGTCCCCCATGCTGCCGGTTACCGGTATTCCGTTCCGCGAGGAAGAAAGCGGCAACGTGGACCTGTTCATCGCCAAGTTCAACCCCACCCTCACCGGCGGATCCTCGCTCCAGTACGCCACCTACTACGGGGGAGATGGGGAAGACCGGCCAACCGCACTCACCATCGATCCGCAAGGATTCCTCCTCGTCGCCGGCTACACCACCTCGACCAATTTCCCCCTCGCCGGCAACAACCAGGCGGCACTGGGTGGCGATCGTGATGCGTTCCTGGTCCGGTTCAGCACCACCGACCGTGGCACCGACGCTCTCTGGTACGCAACCTATTTCGGCGGTGACCGCCGTGACGTCGCTCTCGCGGTCGCCGGCGGCCCGGGCGGCCGCGCCTACATCGCCGGCTATACTACCCAAATCGAAGGGTTCCCCCTCACAGGCGGCCCCCTCCAGGGCTCCAACCGCGGCGGCTACGATACCTTCCTCGTCGAAATCGAAACCCTCGACACCGCCAACGCCATCCGCTATGCCACCTTCCTCGGCGGCTCCAGTACCGACGTCGCCACCGGCCTCGCCC
This sequence comes from Bryobacteraceae bacterium, assembly GCA_041394885.1. Lineage (GTDB taxonomy): Bacteria > Acidobacteriota > Terriglobia > Bryobacterales > Bryobacteraceae > DSOI01. The sequence continues at coordinate 60,817 of JAWKHI010000040.1, forward strand.
TCGATGCCGCGGGCCGTATCTGGATGGCCGGCTACACCATGTCCAGCGACTTTCCCACCACCGCCGGCGCGTATCGCGAATCCGCCGCCGGACGCGGCGATATCTTCCTCGCCCGCGTTGACCGCTCTCGCGACGGCCTCGACGCTCTCGACTACGCCACCTACCTCGGCGGCAGCGACACCGACGTAGCCTATGGCATGGTCATGGATTCGGCCGGCCGCATGCACTTCACCGGCTATACCTTCTCCAGCGACTTCCCCGTCACCGCCGATGCCCACCGCGCCGCCCGCGCCGGCGCCACGGACGCCATCTACGTCCGCTTTGACCCCGCCGCCGCGGACCCGCTTTCCTACTCCACCTACCTCGGCGGCGGCAGCACCGATGTCGGCTACGGCCTCGCCCTCGACGCCACCGGCAAGGTGGCCATCACCGGCTACACCCATTCGAACGATTTCCCCATCGCCGGCGGCGCGCTCCAGCCCTCGTTCGGCGGCGCCTCCGATGCCTTCGTCGCCTTCCTCGATCCAGCCGCCCCCGCCGCGGCCTCCCTCATCTACTCGAGCTACCTCGGCGGCAACACACTCGAAGCCGGCAACCAGATCGCCCTCGACGGCGAAGGAAACATGTACATGGTGGGATCCACCACCTCGCGCATGTTGTCCACCGGTTCCTCCGTCTTTCAGCCCGACATCGCCGGACTCACCGATGCCTTCGTCGTCCGGCTGAATCTATGCGCCGACGAGGAGGCCTGCCGCGAACAGGGCCTGCTCGTCAATCAATCCTGCCAGGCCGATCAGGGCTTCTCCGCCCGCTTCAACGCGGCCGACGCCGCCTGCGTCGCCGACGATCGCGGCGGGTTCATCTGCTCGCGTACCGTCTGCGCGTCCACGAAGAAGTAATTCAAACGGCCAGCTTTTCGAGCAGCCGCCGCACCCACGGGCAGGATGCTCTTACTCGGGACGGATCCACCAACGCAAGAATCCGGAACGAATCGCGTCCCTTGTCATAACCCTGCTTCGTGGTATCTCTGGCCGCGATGTCGACGGCCCGGAGTATTTCGGCTTTGGCCACCTGATTCGGCCGGGGATTCCCTGGAAGCGCGTTTTCGCGGAACCCCTTGCCAAAGTAGCTGCTCAAAGCGTTGCGATCGGCCAGGAACCACGCTTCCATGCACTCCACCATCAGGTGAACGTGATCGCCGGTGGCTCGTTCCGGACGGCGCCAACCCTCAGAGGCCAGAACCGTCCACGGGTCGGTGCCATCGGGAACCGGTCCTTCGCTGTCGATCAGAAGGAGGGCGTTCTCACCACTTCGGAGTACCCGCCGAAAATCCTCGCGCGCTTGGGTTCTGCCTCCACCCGCGATGATCCGCGGCATCCGGTTCCGTAGCCCGGCCTTCTCGAAGAACGCGGCGAATGCCCGGCGGCATTCCGTGTTCAAGGCCTTGCACTGCCGCCCTCCACCACGATCGTCAATACCGGTTTCCTCCGATCACACCCTTGCGCCAGATCTCTCCGAGACGATACTGGTCCAGCCACTCCCGGAGGTCCTCGCCGCTAAGCCGGCGAAATGACGACTGCCCCTTCTCCTTTTCGCAGACCACCACCGATTCAGGCCTCTCGGTCAGCGCATCCACAAGCACATCGGAGTGTGTGGTGACGATCAACTGGGTCCGCTCGCTCGCCTGAACCAGCAACTCAGCAAGCCCGGGAAGACAGTCCGGATGTAGTCCGATTTCCGGTTCTTCGATGCACACCAGGGCCGGAGGCGATGGATGGCACAGGACGGCAAGTAGCGATAAGTAGCGGAGTGTTCCGTCCGACGCCCGCGTCGCTGGTATCGGACTCCGCAGTGCCTGCTCCCGCAAGAAGAGTTGGACGGTGCCGCCGGAGAGCCGGACAGACAGATTCTCTATGTCGGGACTGAACTCGCGAAGAGCCTCGATCAGGATCTCATGCGCGCCGGACTTATGCTCGAGGTCATTGAGCACCAGCGCCAGATTAGTGGCGTCTTCCAGCAAGAAGTCGGACGGCAGGTCCGTTTGCTGGGGAAGCCGGGGCGCTGTTTGGCGGCCAAAGTTCCATTCCCGGTAGAGGCGGATCTGTTCGTAGGCCCGGGCCAGATAGGTGAGTTCCGGATAGGTCTCCGGGTCGCGCCGTTGGTAGAGGACCGATTGATCCGGCTTCAGGTCTTCGCGGCGGATCGTTCGACTGCTATAGCTGCCGCCTTCCACCTGGCGAACATTGATTGCTGGATTGCCGCTCTGGAAACGGTAATAGAAGTGAACGTCGTCTTGCCAGGGCTGCTCGGGTTGCACGTTCTCGATTGCCTCATCCAACAGCTCCAGCCGCTGCCCCACGGCTGCGAAGGCCACTCGATGAACGAGAGGCATCCGCCCCGCCGGATACTCGATTTCGGCCTGCAACTTGGCCTCCCGCACATCCCCAGGCCCCTTCCACAGCCATTCCTCCACACCCCCACCCTCGCGCACCCGCCGCGCCAGATCCCCCGCCGTCGCACGCAGTAACTCCACCACCTCCAGTAAGTTCGACTTACCCGATCCATTCGCCCCAATCAAGACGTTCAGCGCCGTTAACTCGATCTTCCCGCTATCGGGGCCGAACGAGAGCACGTTTTTCGGCGACAGCGAACGGATGAAGGTCTTCCCCATCGGAACTCTATTCTCCCACGGTGTTTGCGCGCTGCGGCACGCCGGCGGAGATTGGCGATACAATCACCCCCATGAAGACCCTGTCGCTCTGCCTCCTCCTCGCCTCTTCCTCACTCTGGGCACAGCCGAAAAAGATCCTCATGTTCGGCTCCCCCGAAGCCGCCGCCAAGTTGCAGCAAAAAGTCCCCGGCGCAAGATTGGTCGCCGTCACTCCCCAAACCGCGCTCGCCCAAGTGGCCGACGCCGACGCAGTCATCGGCAACATCACCCCCGAAATGGTTCGCAAAGGCGCCAGGCTGAAATGGTTCCACGTCACCAGCGCCGGCGTCGAGCGTTATCTCCACCTCTCCGGACCGGAGCTGATGAACAGTGACATCACCGTCACCAACGCCAAAATCGTTCAGGGGCCGGAAATCGCCGACCACGCCATGGCCCTGCTCCTCAACCTCACGCGCGGACTCAACCGCATCGTCCCCCGCCGCTCCGAAGAGAACTGGGAACGCGACCGCGACGAGTACCAGGCCATCGAGCTCAATGAAAAGACCGCCGTCATCATCGGCGTTGGCGGCATCGGTACTCAGATCGCCGCCCGCGCCCACGCCTTCGGCATGAAGGTCATCGGTGTCGACCCCAAGGACATCCCCTACATGCCCTTCATCGAACGCGTCGTCCACCCGGACCGCCTCGACGAAGTCATCCCCCTCGCCGACGTCGTCTTCATTTCCGCGCCCCACACCCGCCAGAGCCACAAAATGGTGGGTCCTAAGCAGTTCGCCTCCATGAAACGAGGCGCCTACTTCATCGCCGTCTCGCGCGGCGGACTCTACGACATGCCCTCGCTCGTCAAGGCTCTCGACAGCAAGATGCTCGCCGGCGCCGGCGTCGACGTCACAGACCCCGAGCCGCTCCCCAAAGGCCACCCGCTCTGGAAGTTCCAAAACGCCGTCATCACCCCACACATCGCTACCAGGTCGGATCTCTCGCCTGCACGGCGCGACGCCATCCTCGAAGACAACCTGCGGCGCTTCGTCGAAGGCCGCCCGCTCATCCACGTCGTCGACAAGCAAAAGGGCTACTAACGCCCCTAAGAGGCTGTTTCTTGAATAACCTCCTGGAAACATAGTTGAAAGAGGCGGACGGTTGCCGCACCCTGGCAGCGGGGTTTACCCTCACGCCACGCCCCAAAAGTGAGTCCGGACAGTTCACTGCCGCCGAACTGGACCTGATGGAGATCATCTGGGAGCACGGTCCCGCCACCGTGCAGATGGTGTTGGGCCGCATGCCGCCCAACCGCTCACCCGCCTCACGACGGTGCAGACCGTATTGGAAGTCCTCCATCGAGAACGCAAGGTGAAACGGTCCTACTCCAACCACGCCTATTGGTATGAGCCTGCTGTCTAAAGGGCCTCGTACAGCGGCTGTTCGGCGGATCCCCGGAATGGCTCGTCGCCGCGATGGTGGAAACGTCGGACCTTACACCGGAAAAGATCGAGCGAATGCGACGCACTCTCGACCAGGCAGCCCGCCTCCGCCCTCGCGAGGGCTGATAGTGAACACCGGCTGCGATGCTCCCCCGCGGACTTGCACCATCGCGTCTGGCTGGTAGCCGCCGCCGTATCCAGCGTTCGCCCCCTGCGGCGCACTTCTGGCGCTGTGGGGCCCCAGCGCCGTTGTGCTCGATTAACATGTCTCGATGGCGGCGATTCCTCCCGGCTTGGCGACCGCGGCAGCGGTGGCCGTCATGGCCGTATGGCTCGTTGCCGCGGGCCGCTTGGTGCGCGCCGTCCGCTCCGCCCGCCAGCTCGCGAAAGGTGCGCGGCCTTTCTGCTTGTGGCCCCAGGCCGGGTATCGGCAAGTCTCCATCCTCGCCGGCGGAGCCGCGGATACGCTCGGGCCGCTCACCACCGGCCTTCGCCGTCCGATGATCTTGGTTCCCCAATCGCTTGTCTCAGCCCATCGTTGGGGATCCTGCCGGTCCGATCCACACCGCGCTGGAGGCCGGGAACCCGAGACCCGGCTGTTTTCGCCGAGACAGTGTCGTTCCCCATGCCGGCGGCGCCACAATCCGGAAATTTGACCAGGTCACCGTGCGCTTCCACATGCAGCGCCTGCGCGCCGAACGAAGCGCCCGTGTCGCCATCGAGAGCTTCGTCCTCGTGCCTTGACACCCTTACGGCAGCGGAAGCACCAGCGGATCGGTAGCCGCCACCGCCGCCACCGAAACCGCCGGGATGTTCATCCGAAGCGCCCGGTTGATCTCCCGGATATACTCGTTCGCCAGAATCGCGTAGCCCGTATTGGTCGGGTGTATCGCGTCCAGCGAAAAAATCCCTCCCAACGGACCGCCCGTCAGCGTCCTGCCGCCCACCCGGTAGCCGTTCGCCGCGATGTCCGCCATCACCCGGTTCACATCCACCACCACAGCGCCGAACAGCCGCGCCTGCAACGCGATCACACGGTTGTAGGCCTGCACCGCCTCCCGCGCCGATGCAATCAGCGCCGCGCTCCGTACCTGATAGCTCACGCACAAGTTGAACGACGCCGCGCCGATGTCGGGCACCGCGAAGTCATTCGGACCCGCTCCAGCGGGAAGGCTGCCGCAAAGCTGCGCGAACACCGGCGCCGGCACGAGAAACGGTACCGTCGTCACATCCGGAATGTTGCCCACCACAACCGCCGCCCCCGTCGATCGCGCCGCGCCTAGAAACGCCGCGTACTGCACCGCGAAACGCGCCACCGGCGTCGGCGGCGTCCCGAACGTCAACGTGCCCAAGGCGTCGTTATTGCCGATCGATGCGATGATCGCCGACGGCTCGAGCGCAGCCGCGCAAAGCACTTGGCTCACTACGAACGGTGTCGCCGGGTCCAACGCCGGGTTGGCCAGCTTCAGCACCCGAGGGAGATTGGGCGTCGGGATCGGTCCGCACGCGGGCGTCGGATTTCCCGAAAATATCGTTGTGCTTAACGCGTCGATCGGATTCAGGAACGGGTTGCCTGGGTAAGCGTGTACCAGCGCATCGCCCAGCGTGAATCCCGGTACGGACATGTTCATCGGTTGCACGAACGGTGGAATCCGCATTCCCGGCGCAAGCGGCGAGCGTACGATCTGGCCGTTCACCAACTCGAGCGCGGGCGGGATTCCCGGATACGAAATCGATGGCAGCGGCAACGCGACACCCGCCTGATCCGCGATCAAACGCGCAAATCCGCGTGTCTGTCCGCCTCGCGGGGCCCCCGGCGTTCCGTCGCTGAACAACGAAAAGTTCTGGAATCCCGCGCTCAGCGAATCGCCGATTACCACCATCCGGCTCAAGTTCGGACGCGACGGACGCTGCGCCCACATGAGGGGTGCAGTCGCCGCGAATACGATCGCGAATGCAGAAATGCGGGTCAATAGATACTTCGTTTTTGTACGCAATGGGTCAATCCTCCGTGTGAATTGGGCAAAAAATACTAAGCTTACTAGTACCATCACTGGAGGCCAAGCGCAATACTAATCGAACCATTCAAGTCCGGTAGTTGCGATCCAGCCTCCGATACTGCACCGCCTCCGCCACTTGCTTCGCCCCAACCCCATCCACCCCCTCCAGATCCGCCAACCCGCACAACTACCGCACTTGCGCCGCCATCCTTGGCACGCAGCTCCTGATACGGAACCACCGGCACTCCACATGCAAGTCGATCTGGTCAAGCCGCGGTCCGTTGATTTTGCCCAAATACCAATGCGCCATCGCCCCGGTTCACCGGCACTCCCGTGTCGCGTCCTCCAGATGCCCGCACACTCACCCCTGCAGATATCAACTCCACGAATCTAACGGGCGAGTGCCGCTACACGGCTCGTCAACGACTCGACGCGTCCTGCCGGCGGAGGTCTCTCCAAAAAAAGTGGGATGGCTTGAATCTGCGCACGCACGGTGCTTCGTCGTCTCGGGGCTCACGAACCAGTAGCGCAAAACACAACAGGCGGTACGCGTCGACTGTTGATTTTGTCGAGGGTACGCAAAACGAGCGGGGAGCGACAGAACCAACCCGCACAAGTCCGTGGCGCCCGATCCTCACGTTCGCCCCCCTAAGTTGATCTCGTGGCGGCATCGGCGGACTGGCCCTGGGCGAGAACGCCACGGTGACGGTTGCTGGGGGTGCCCCGCGTTCGAACTATCGTCCGTGCTGGACCACGAGATGATCGTGATCGAGTTAGGCGGCCGTCAGCTCTGTGCGCGGCGCACCACAAAATACGGTTGGCTGGAGTGGTCTTGGCTGAATCCGGGGTAGAGCCACGCTGCTTGCCCTTGCTTCAGCTCAAAATAATACTCGAGCGGATATGCCGACTGGGAATAGGCGGCCGGAATGGCGGCGTGGTAGCGGCCGTCCTTCGAGGTCATTGGGGCCGACTCGTATCGCTCGGCGTGCGTTACATGCCGGTAGTAGATGGTGGCGGCGATCGGCGATGAAGATCGGGGCATGGAGAGTTCGAGATCGAGGGGCTGGCCGGGCCGGAACATCGCCGGCGGGACGTGGCTGCACGCGATTGCGGCGCGCTTGGGACGGCCTAGCGCGGCCTGGATAGCCGCCGCCGTCCGCGGGCTGTCCTTCCGTTCCGCGGCTTGCTTCGCAACCAGTTCAATATCGGCGTCGATGGCGGGTAGGCGATCCGCCCAATGCCCGCGCAATTGGATGTGCTCGCCGACGGTGATATCGGGTTTATAGACCGGCTTTGCAATCGCCACGATCGCGGCCCAGGCCGATCTTGCCTCGCGGTACTTCTTTAAACACTGCTCGAGAGCAGCGGGTTCGCCGGTGGTTTCATAAATGCGATAGAGCACGCCGCTACGGAGCTTGGCGGCGAAGAAGCGGCCGATTCCTGCCTCAATCCTGACGTCGATCGCTATGCGCCGGTATTCGGGCCGCTCCTTGCGCGTACTCGACGCTTGCGCCTTCGCCAGCGCGGCAGAGGCGTTGGCGGCGTAGTCCTCGAGCCATTGGGCGACTTCGACGGGCGAATACTTGCCGCTCGGTTCTCCGCTCAGCAACTCACCGGCGAACTCGTTGACCGAGGAAAACAACTGCGGATCCAGCGGGCTCACGTTACCGAAAACCCTGGGCACGGGCGTATCGTTGTACGGGCGGTAGTGCTCGGCGTCAGCCATTGACTGGTTCAAATAGACCTCCGGCCAATAGGTATTGTTGCCGGCCGAAGTCCCGTGTGCGGTTGTGATGGTGGGCAGTATGCGGCTGGCGTTGGCGAGCGCATCTTCCAATGCCTGGGCGCCGGGACCGAATTGCTTGGTCAGGTAGGGACGCCATTCGAATGGGGCGGCGTCCGGGTTGTAGAGCTTGCGTCCCCAGATGCGTGTTCCGTATTCGTATTTCTGCCAATCCCAACGCGGTTTGAGGCTCGCATCGAGGTACGCGCAACGGTCGCCGGCGATGCCTGAGCCGCGCCGTCCCTTGAACGACAGTGGCTCCATGATCTCGACACCGTCACTGCCACAGAACGCGAAGGCTCGGGAATGGGCGGCGGCGGTCAACGGGTCGCCCCAGAGTAGGAGCCGTTGCGTACCGGGCCAGATCCTATGGAGCACACCCCACTTGCGGTCCTCTCGCATGAGATCGCCGTAGCCGTAGCGAAGGAAGCTCCGCGAGCCGGCGCTGAACTTCATCAGTTCGCTGCCGGTGCGTCCGGGCTTCGGTCGTTCAAGTTCGCGGATATCGGCTTGATGATAGGGCATGCCGAGGTGTTCGGCCCAATACTTCGGCGAGATCTTCACTGGCATTCCAGTGGCGACGGCTAGCTTTTGCATGCCCTCGTCCATGCCCTTGGCGTGCATGTCGATCTCGACGGTTCGTCCACAAGTGGCGACACCGTCGAACACGGTTTTCCAGAACTGGTAGCTGCCTTCGTTGACGCCGCTTTCGCCGTGCACGCGGAAGGTCACGCCACTAATCGCCGGGCAGGCTTTCAAGAGCATGCGAACGGCGTCGCGGCAATAGGGGCCGTGGTTTTCGCTGTTCAAGCCTTCGATCGTGTAGTTTGCGTCCTTCGTGTCGATCCACTCGTAGCCGTGCATCCACAGGCCGAGCTGGAACTGCATTCCCCGGGCAACGGTCTGCTCGGAAATGAACTGGAGCATTCGAAGATTCGCTTCGCGCTCGGCATCCGGGAGTTCCGCGGCGCGAACATCGTAACCGGGCACTTTCACGAGGAACGGGTAGGTGAACAGAAAGTAGGCGTCGGTGACCTGGCGGATGAAGTCGTAGCCGATTCCGAAGGCGAGGTTGAATCGATTGAACCGGTTCGAGGCGAGCATGGTGAGGTATGGGGGCCACATCTCGCGATCGTTGTACCAGGGCTTGTCTTCGACATCGCTGGTGAACAGCCGGGTCCAGCTACGAATTTTATTGAACGGCTTCTCTACCTGAGCCTTCGCCGGAATGAGCGGAGCCCCGGTTTGCGCCCGGTCCGCCAAGTCAAGGAGGGCGAACACAAGTCCCCGGGCATCGTGGCCAGCAGCGAGCAGCGTCTGCTTCACAGGAATCAGCCCCAGAGCCTCGGGGGCTTCCGGGACGCGGAAGCCCGCCGCGCGTTGCAGTGCGCGCGCGGCAGCCGATGCAGAGCCGGCCACTACGATGTGGGTGTTCCCAGGCTTCGCCTCCGTCAAACTTCGACATCGCTGGACCGCCGCGCCTGAGGCCCTGAGCGAACGTTCCAGTTCATCGGTGGCCCACTTTGCCTCCAGGGCATTGGCGACCGGATCGGAGGGGTCGGCAATGAGAGAAACGGCGGGCGCGGCCG
>JAWKHI010000041.1:0-70017 GCA_041394885.1 Bryobacteraceae bacterium
CAGCGTGGACCAGCTCGAGAAGCAACTGGTGCGCGATTCCGGCATCCACGTTCTCACCATGCGCGACATCGATGAGCGCGGCCTGCAGGCCGTGATGAGCGACGCCATTCGATTCGCCATGAACGGCACCGCCGGCATTCACGTTTCCTTCGATATGGATTCGGTGGATCCGCAGCAGGCGCCCGGCGTCGGCACCCCGGTGCCTGGCGGGCTCACCTACCGCGAAGCGCACCTGGCGATGGAGATGGCGGGTGATTCCGGCGCTTTGGTTTCCATGGAAGTGGTGGAGGTCAACCCGGTGCTCGACGTCGCCAACCGGACCGCCGATCTGGCCGTGCAACTGATCGCCTCCGCGCTCGGGAAACGGATTCTCTAGCGTGAGAGTGGACGGGAAATGACGATGTTGCCGGTCGCCTTTCTGCTTTTGCTTCAGGCCGCCGCCAACGATCTGGAACAGTCCATCCGGACCTTCTCCCGCGTGTTCGCCGCGGTGGAAGCCAATGCCGCCGATCCCGTCAATCCACATCTGGCGATCTACGAAAATGCTCTTCCGGCGCTGTTGCGCACACTCGATCCGCACTCGGTGTTTCTCAGCCCTGCGCAGTTCGAACAGCTTCGCGAAATGGAACGGTCTACAACGCGTGGCTTCGGAACCATCGTCAGTGTGCTGCCGGGGCGGGTGATCGTCCTGCAGACGATCGCGGGCGGTCCCTCGGCCCGCGCCGGCATTGCGCCGGGCGATGAGATCGTCGCGGTGAACGGATACCGGCTGGACCTGCTCGACATGGATCAACTCGTGGCCGTCCTCGGGCAGACCCGCCAGAGCCAGGCGCAGCTCTACGTGCGCCGGCCGGGCACCGCCAAGCTGCTCGAGTTCCTGCTTACGCCGGAAGAACTGGCGTCGCCCTCGGTGGATCGCGCCTGGCAAATCCAGCCCGGTGTGGCCTACATCCGGATCACCAGTTTCGAGGGGGAGACGGCGAACCAGTTGCAGGAGGCGCTTTCCAGGCTTGGCGGCGCATCGCTCGCGGGCCTGGTGCTGGACTTGCGCAACAATGGCGGCGGAATCGTGAACTCGGCCATCGAGATTGCGGGCTACTTCCTCAAGCCGGGTGCGCGGATCCTCACCGCGCGCGGACGCGCCCGCGCGGCCGAAGAGTCCACGGTGCCGGACAAGGCGGTTCCCTATGAGTTTCCCATCGCGGTTTTGATCAATGAGAAAACCGCCAGCGCCGCTGAGATCGTCTCCGGTGCGTTGCAGGATCATGACCGGGCCACCATCGTCGGCACCGCCTCGTTCGGCAAGGGGCTGGTGCAGTCGGTGTACCCGATGTCGGATGGAACGGCGATGGCGCTCACCACCGCGTTCTACTTCACTCCGTCGGGACGATCGATTCAGCGTCCGCTCCGCGAGGGACAACTCGGCGCCAACGCCCGCTACGCGCACTTGGAGCAAAATGAGGAGTTCCGGACCGACTCCGGCCGGGTGGTGAAGGGTGGTGGCGGCATCGAGCCCGACATCGTGATTGCTCCCCGCGGACACACCCGGCTGGGCGCGTATCTGGATGCTTCCGGTATCCTGACCGCCTTTGCCACCGAGTTCGTGCGCAAGCAGCCGGGGGTGGACCGCTCGTTCACCGTGAGCGACGCGTTGCTCGACGATCTGCAGGTGTTTCTTTCCGAGCGAAACGTCCGGCCGGGGTTGTCGGAGTGGTCCGCCGAGCGCGCCTGGGTGCGCAGCCGCGTCCACCAGGAGATCTTCAATCTTGCACTCGGGGTCGCCGCGGGAGACGAGGTCGAATCGAAGCGTGACGAACAGGTACGCCGGGCAGTGGGAGCGCTCGGGGTCAGCCCCGCCAAGCGATAGCCGCCGTCAGTGTCCCTTGAAATTGAACCGAAGCGTGGTCACCGCCACCGCGGGTTTACCATCCTGCTCGAACGGTTTGAATCTCCATTTCTTCAGCGTTCGGACCACTCCCGAGGATAGTAGCGCGTTGCCCGAGAGCGCTTTCACCTGATCCACCGCTCCGCTCGGTGCGATGCGGACCTCCACCGCCACGTCGCCGGTGACCTTCATCTGGCGGGCCAGGGAATTGTATTCCGGCTGTGGCTTGTTCACCGCCGCCGCGAGTGCCTGGGAGGCTGCCACATGGACTTCCCCCCGCGCGCTCAGCGAGCAGGTCAGGATCATCGCCGAGATCGATAGTGCACGCCGCGACCACGACCGAGAGGCGCCTTCCACGTTCATCCTTGCATCACCCTTCTCGTGGACTTATCGGCGATCCACGGCCGAGTATGACGGGGAATTGACCGCCAGGAGCCGCTCGGCCAACCGATGCAAATTCACTACCTCACTCGCCGCGCCCCGTTCGATCGCCGCCCGCGGCATCCCGAACACCGCCGAGCTCGCCTCATCCTGGGCGATCGTGCGGCACCCGGCATGACGCATCGCCAACATTCCCTCCGCGCCATCATCCCCCATCCCCGTCAACAGAACACCTACCGCCCCCGCGCCCACCCACCGCGCGCAGGAACGGAACAACCGGTCCACCGATGGCCGGTGACGCTTCTCCTGCCTATCCCCGGTCAGCCGCACGCAGTAGCCGCCGCGCACCGGCGCCAGCTCCAGATGAAATCCGCCCGGCGCCACCAGACATTGGCCCGCGGCCACCGGATCTCCATCGGCGGCTTCCCGCACCCGGATCCGGCACAAGCTGTCGAGCCGTCCGGCGAAGGCGCGCGTGAATCCGGCTGGCATGTGCTGCGCCACCAGCACGGGCGGCGCGCCTTCGGGCAGTTTCGCCAACACGGCCCGCAGCGCCTCGGTGCCTCCCGTGGATGCTCCGATTGCGATCAATTTCACCGCCGCGCCCGGGCGGGCCGGCGCTTCGCCCGGCGGCTGCACATACACTCCCGGCGGCCGGTTCCGTTTGGCGCGCGCCGCCGCTTTCACCTTCTCGATCACCTCCGCGCCCAACGCCTCGGTTCCGTGCCGGATATCCAACCGGGGTTTGGCCACAAAGTCGAGGGCTCCCAACTCGAGCGCGCGCACCGTCGCCTCGCACCCAGACTCGGTGGCGGATGAGATCATCACCACCGGCACCGGCCGCGTCTGCATCAACCGGCGCAGCAGCGTCAACCCGTCCAGGCCTGGCATTTCCACGTCGAGCGTCACCACGTCGGGCTGCAGACGCTCCACCGCCTCGATCACCCCGAGCGGATGTGAAACCGATCCCACCACCTCGAGCACCGGGTCGCTCGAAAGAATCTCGGCCAGCACCTGGCGCACCAGCGCCGAGTCGTCGACAATCAACACTCTGAGTGGTCCCATGTCCCCGTTACCTTCCATGCTCCGCTTTCCCAAACGCGATCCGTTCGCCATCCACCGGGCTCAGGCCTCGCGAGCCTGGCCTGCGTCCAACCGGAACCGGCTCACCAACTTCTGCAGCCGGCCCGCGCTCTCCGACAGGCTTTGCGCCGTTGCCGCCAGCTCCGCCGTCTGGCCGGAGTTGGCCTGCGTCACGTTGTCCATCTGCACCACGGCGCGGCTCACCAACTCGACGCCGGTGGCCTGCTCGCGCGATGCCGCCGCGATCTCTCCCACGATGTCGGTGACCCGTTTCACCGATGCCACGATATCCTCGAGCATCTGGCCGGAACGGTTCACCAACTCGCACCCTTTCCCCACCTTGGCCACCGAGTCCTGAATCAGCCCCTTGCTCTCCTTGGCCGCCGCCGCGCTCCGCTGGGCCAGGTTCCGGACCTCGGCGGCCACCACCGCGAACCCGCGCCCCTGTTCGCCGGCCCGCGCCGCTTCCACCGCCGCGTTGAGCGCGAGCAGGTTGGTCTGAAAGGCGATCTCGTCGATCGCCGTGATGATGTCGGCGATCCTTCGCGACGCGGTATCGATTTCCTCCATCGCCGCCACCGCCGCCGCCACCACCTTGCCGCCTCCGTTGGCCTGATCCCGCGCGCTGCTTGCGAGCCGGCTCGCCTGCTCGGCGTTGTCGGCGTTCTGCCTCACTGTCGCGGTCATTTCCTCCAGGCTCGATGCCGTCTGCTCGAGACTGGCCGCCTGCTGATGCGCTCCGCCAGCCAACTGGTCACTGGCGGCCGCCAGTTGGTGTGCCGCATTGGTCACCTCACTCGCCGACGCCCCCACTTCTCCAAGCGCCCTTCGCATTCCGTCCACCGCCCGATCGAGCGCCTGTGACATTTTTCCGATTTCGTCCCTCGATTCGAGCCCCAGCCGCTGCGTGAAGTCGCCCCCGGCCACCGCCTCGAGCACCCGCACGGCCCGCTCCATCGGCCGCGACACCGAACTCGCGATCACCAGCCCGAACACCACCGCCAACAGCATCGATGCTCCCTGCACCGCGATCAACGCCCGGCGCGCATCCCCGTACACCGCGTCCACCTTGTCCGCGGTGGTCTTCATCAGCGCCAATTTGCGTTCCTCGAGCAACAGCACCCGTTGGCTGACAGCCGCCGTGCGCTCATGCATCGATTGGAGCAACGGCCCCTGCCGCGCCGTGTTTCCGGCCACGGCCAGTTCCAGCAACCGGTCCTCGTCGGCGCTCAACTCGGCGAAGATCCGCTGAATCTCGGCCGCCGCGGTCTGCTCGCCGATCATCGTGTTGCGGTAAGCGCTGAAGTCATTGTCGAAGGCCTCGCGCGCCTTTTCCGCGGCCTCGGCGTGGTGCGCCATCTGCGCCAGGTCCCGAGTTTGCAGCGCGCTGCGCACTTCGAATACGGAAGTCAACAGGTGAGTCCGCGCCTCCTTGAGCCGTGCCAGTCCAAGCGCGTGGCGGCGGTAGAGATCCCCGAAACTCTCATTCATGCGCTCCATCCCGAGCGTGCCCTGCCAGCCGGCGACCCCCATCAAAGCTGCCATCAGCCCAAACGCGAGCATCAATTTCGTCCGCGTCCGCAGATTCGCGTAGTAACTCGTCATCGCTCCTGCCCTCTCTGCTTTCCGGTCTGGTCCGATTCGCCGACCTGCCCGGCCGCATGGCCGCGAATGAGCCGGGGCAAGTCGAGCAGCATCACCAGTTCCTCGCCGCCCGCCGCCACCCCAGTCAGGAAGCGCTCGCCTCCGCCATTCCACGGCGGCGGCGTCACCGCGGCCCCGGCGAGATCACGAACCTCGGAGACCGTATCCACCACGAACCCTATCGTTCGTCCCTCCACCGCCACCACCACGATCACCGTGAAACGGCCGAAATCGATCTCCGGCACTCCGAAGCGCCGCCGTAGGTCCACCACCGGCACTATTGTGCCGCGAAGATTCATCACCCCGCGCACGTGCGGCGGTGCGTGTGGAACCGGAGTGACGGTTCCGCCCCCACGGATCTCCTGTATGTCCAGAATGTCAATACCGTAGGTCTGCTCGCCCACCGTGAACGTCAGAAACTGGCCGCCGGTGTTCATACGCGCCCGCTTCCGCTCGCGACGCCGGGCGCCGCGGCTGCTTCCTCACCGGCATCGACACAGGCATCGAAGCGGGCATCAACGCCGGCATTCCCGCGACAGCGCCCCGGCGGCGTTTCCTCGACCGGCGCCATCCGCAGCAGTCCGCCCACATCGATGATCAGCGCGACGCTACTGTTGCCAGGGGTTGTGGCGCCGAGAATCGTCGCGCCGAGGATCCCATCGACGGGACCGTAGTGCTCCTCGAGGCTCTTGACCACCACCTGCTGCTGGCCCGCCAGATCGTCCACCAGCAGCGCCGCCCGCTGCCCGTCGGCCTCCACGACCACTGCCAGACGATTTGCGGCCAGCCGATTTGCCGGCGGCCGATTTGCAGTTGGCCGGTCCCGTCCTTCAGTGGCGCCGGCGCCGAGGATATCGCCGGGCGATAGCGCCGGAATCGCCTCGCCCCGCAGCCGCAGCAACAGCCCGCATCCGGCCGGACGGACCAGCATCCCCGGCCGCAGTTGGACCGATTCCACCACCGCCGTCAAGGGAATCACGAACACCCCGCCTCCCAACCGCACCAGCAGCCCGTCGAGGATGGCCAACGTCATGGGTAGCGCGATGAGAAACATGCAGCCTTGGCCCGGCCGGCTGTCGACTCGTATCCGCCCGCCCAGAGCCTCCACGTTGCGCCGCACCACATCGAGCCCCACACCCCGGCCCGACAAGCCGGTCACCGTGCCGGCGGTGGAAAAACCAGGCTCGAACAACAGGGCCCGCGCCTGCTCGGGGCTCAGGTCCGCTTCGGGCGGAATCATCCCGCGCTCGACCGCCCGCTGTTTCACCCGATCGACATCGATCCCACGGCCGTCGTCGGACACTTCGATGTGCACGCTGCCGCCGCGATGAAAGGCAGCCAGGCGCACCCGTCCCACCGCCGGCTTTCCGGCCTCGCGCCGCCTCTCGGCGGACTCGATGCCGTGATCGACCGCATTGCGCACCAGGTGCGTGAGCGGGTCCGCGATCTTCTCGATCAAACCCCGGTCGATTTCAGTGTCGGCGCCATCGATTTCCAGATCCACCGTCTTTCCCGTTGCCGCCGCCAGATCCCGAACCAGCCTCGGGAAGCGGCCGAACACCGTGGATGCCGACAACATGCGGATCCCCATCACCCGCTCCTGTATCTCCCGCGTGTGCCGGCCGAGCACCGCCATGGCCTCGCGCAACTCCTCCATACGCCCGGAAGAACACACATGCCCGGACGAAAATCCGTCCAGAATCGACATGGCCATCGCCTGCGCAATGACCAACTCCCCGGCGAGGTTGATCAGTTTGTCGGCCTTATCGGTATCGACGCGAATGGATCCGGAGCGCCGGCGCGGCGCGCCGGCCGCTGTTGCCGGCGGTGTGGGCGCGGGCGCGGGGATCTCTGCCCCCGGGAGTTGCTCCCCTGCGAACTTCTCCCCCGCGGGCTCGCCAACCGTCACCGCAATGGCAATCTGGGCGGCGCCGGCCGCGAGACCGAACACTTCCTCGATCCCCGCCCGGCTACCCTCGAACTCGATCTCCCAGGCGAGATAGCAGACCTCGGGATCGAGCGCCTCGAGCGCCGGCAGGCGGCTCGAGTCGGCGCGTACCGCCACCACCCGGCCTGCCTGCTCGAGATCGCGCAGAAACAGCAGCGGGTCGAGGCCGTTCCGCATGAAATCGGGCGCCGGCGCGAACCGGATCCGGTGAAGCCCTCCGCTGGCGGCTGACGCTTCGCCGCCCGCGCCCGCAAGCTCGGACAGGCGCTGCGCCAACTCCCGCGCGCCCTCGGCCGGCGGCGAGCCCGGGGCCTCCCGTTCGGCTTCGAGCAATTGCCCAAGCGCGGCCGATGCCTCCACCAGCGCGGCGGTAACGGCCGGCTCCAACGCCACCCTCCGGTCCCGAAGGCGGTCGAGCAGGGTCTCGAGCGAGTGCGTGAACCCGGCAATGGCATCGAGGCCGAGCATCCCGGCGTTTCCCTTGATCGAATGGGCAGCGCGAAAAATCGAGTGAAGCAGACCGGGATCTCCGGCGCACCCCATCCGCTCGAGCGCCAGCACACCCCGGTCGAGCTCGGCCGCCAACTCGGCCGCCTCGGCGAAGAAGGTATCGCGAAACCGGCTGAAATCGATTTCCATCGCTCGATTTATGGCAGAATCTTTCGCACGACTTCGAGCAGCCGTTCCGGCTTGAATGGCTTCACGAGCCATCCGGTGGCGCCCGCGGCGCGCCCCTCCTCCACCTTCGCGCTCGTGCTCTCAGTGGTGAGCATCAGGACCGGAGTGAAGCGGTGGCCCGGCAGCGAGCGTACTCGGCGCACGAAGGTCAGCCCGTCCATTTCCGGCATGTTCACGTCGGCGACGATAAGATCCGCCGTTGCTTCCCGCAGCAACTGCAGACCCTCTACGCCGTTGCCGCCTTCGGCCACTTCGAACCCCCACGAATTCAGAGCGAATGTCAACATGCGGCGCATGGCGATCGAATCGTCCACCACCAGCGCGCGACGGTTATGTGCCGTGGTAGCTGGGGTCATTGCCTGGGGCCTCCCTCATGGGGCCTGGGGCTTCCATTCTGGAGCCTGGGGCCTCCCTCATGGGACCTGGCGTCTGGCGCAAAAGGAACCGCGTGATCGATCCAGTGACCGAAGCCGGCCCGCTCGATGGTGATTCGCGCGGCCTCGCTCACCGGACCGGTCCGGAACACGCCGCCGCGCGAGGCCACCCCGGCCGCGGCCGCCGCAAGCAATTGCACTCCGGCGGCGTCGATCCGGGTGACCTCTCCCAGGTCAGCCGTCACGTCGCCGCCGGCGCATGCGGCCAGTAAGACGTCCCGTAGCCCCGCCGCCGAGGCGATCGTCAAGTCCCCGGAGAGCGCCGCCGTGCACCTGGGAGGATCTGGAGAGGAGAATAACGCTGTCATCACGATTCTCATCGGACGGGGCCGCGAACTGTTTTTCTTCAAATCGACGTTAATTTTCTCCGGCCGCGGCCACCCCCCGAACCGATGAGAAATGTGAATGAAGCCCGCCTCGCTCGAACTAGCGCGTCTGGGGGAATGGGTCGAATTACTACGGCTGAAGAAAGCCGATCTCATCGCGATTCCCGCCGACCTGGAGGAGCCGATGCTCGAACTGAGCTCACTGCTCGATGTCCTCCAGGACGCCTCGATCGGGGTCTACCTGCGGCCGCATGCGCGCGCCGGATTGTTGCACCACCTGGTTGGAGCCGTACAGGCCGAGGACGTGTGCGCGCAGCGCATCCAACACGCCCTGTCCATTTTCGAACTTGCGCTCGAGACCGTTGCCGAGCCAGTCGATGCGCCGATGGCGGCCACTCTCGTCGCTCTGTGCGCGGCGCTGTTGCGGGCCGCTCACGAAGAGCTCAACAGCGATTTGCTGCCGGTGGAGCATCTTGCCGCCGACATCGACGACCTGCTGCGCCGCCGCTCGCCCTCGTCGCACTCGGTTTGGACGGTGGGAACTCCCCTGAGGCTGATTCGGCGCTACGGGGAGAGGCTGGCCGGAACCGCGCACATCCTGGACCAGGTTGGCGCCATGCTCGAATCCATCGCCAACGGAAGTCCTCTGTCGGGCCGCCAAATCGCCCGGATCGAAGAGGCAGCCAGCGTGTACTCCATGTCCTCCGAACGCCTGCTTCACCGGTCCGTGCTGGCGATGGCCAAACGCGCCGAAGGCGTCACGGTTCCAGCGCGGGACCCCTGCGAGGATGACCTTCAGGCAGGGGAAGCGGTGCTGTTTTGAAGCTGCGCCGAGTCAGACGATATCGCTGAGTTTTCGATTCGCCGTCGGGAAGGATCCGATGGATGCGCCGAGCACTTCGTCGGCCACAGTCAGATACAGATCGCCGAGCGATCCGGTGGTGCGGGTATGGACGCCCGTCTTCATGCCACCGGCGTGCCCGGCCAGAAGAACGGCGAGGTTGTTGTTTTTATGGGTATTGGCTTCCGCGTGCTCGTGCACGAATACGAGCGCTGTATTGTCGAGCAGATTCCCGGCGCCTTCCGCAGTGGCCCGGAGTTTGCCAACCAGATAGGCGAACTCTTCCACATGCCACCGGCAGATGTCCCGCAGAATTCGCATTCCGCGCGGAGTTTCCACCTGTCCGTGCGTGTATTCGTGATGCCGCTGGGCGGTGTGGCCCAGCCACGGGAAACGGGCGAGACCTTGGCACTTGGTGAGCATATAGGAGGCCACGCGGGTCTGCCCGGAGGCGAGCGCGTGGACGAGCAGGTCACTTTGCAGTTTGGCGATCCGCGGCCAGTCCCGCATGTCTCCGCCCTCGGGCGGTTGCTCCACCACGGTGCGGTACTCCGGCGGGAGGCTGGCGATCGATTTTTCCAGATCCCGGATCGACCCGAGGTACTCCTCGAGACGATGCTGGTCAGCCCGCCCGAGCCGCCCCCGCGCCGCGCGGGCCTCCTCCCCGATCGTGTCGAGAATGCTCTTCTTGCGCTCGATCCAGGCCGGTTCACGAACGCCGAACAAGCGATCGAACAACTGGTGCGGGAGCATTTCCGGCGGCAGCGGACGGTCCCGGTCCGCCCAACTCATGTTCCTCTGGATGGCCTCCCCGAACGACTCTTGCGAGACGCCGATCTGCAGTGACCGGAATCGCGTGTCTCCGCCGAGATTGCGCGCCACCACCTGATCGAAAGACGGACCGCCCGCCCCGCGTCCGGTGTAGGGCGTCGCGCTCACCACCGCGCTCATCGACGGATAGTGGCTGTTGCCCGGCTGCGGCACCCGCGCGGCCGGCGAATCCAGCCCGGTCACCAGGTGGATGTCATTGCGGAACGGCGCCAGTGGATTCAGACAGGGCGTGAACGCGAATCCCTCTCCGGTCTCGCGCGGCACCCAATACTTTTCCGGGATGCCGTTGCCGTTGAACCAGAACACCAGCCGCTTGGGAATCGCCTCGGCCGCATAGGCGGTGCCCGACGGGTTGAACATCGCCTCCAGCGGCGGCAGCGCAATGGTGGCTCCCGCGCCCCGCAGCAGCGTCCGCCGCGAAATTGCCGTCCCTCGATCGGTATTGCGTGTCTTCACCGGAATGTCTCCGAAGTGGCTATCGCCATTATAAGTTCCCGGAACCGGAAGCGCGAGTCACGGAAGCGCGCCAGCGCCGCGTCAATCACCGGGGCATCTTCGGCCGTCTCGGCGCGGCCGGTGGCGTAGCGGAACAATTGCTTCACCACGCACCGCTGGCAGGCAGGCTCCCGCGCCAGGATCGCGCCCAGTTCCCGCGGCGATGCAAACTCGCTCCCGGCCACGCCGCGGAGAAAGCCTTTCGCCTCGATTGGCAATTCGTACTCTGTGGGCTTGGTTTTCCTCCGTGTCTTCATTTCGTCGAAGGTGGGATAGATCACCACCTTTTCCGCTTCCCGATACTTGCCGATCGCGTCGAAGTGCTCGAGCCCGAAGCCGATCGGGTCCACCAGCGAATGGCAGCCCGCGCACACCGGGTTGGTGAGGTGCTGGGAGAGCCTCTCTCGCGTGGAGGCCGGCTTTTCGTCGGTCACCACCGGTAGCGCCGCATTCAAGCCCGGCGGCGGAGGCGGCACCTGCTGGCAGAGAAAATGTTCTCGGATGAAGATGCCCCGTTCGGTGGGCGAGGTGTCCACGGGCTTGCTCGTGATGGCAAGAAACAAGGGCTGACCGAGGATGCCCGCGCGGCGTGAATCGGCGGCCAGATCCACGCGCGCCCAGGGTTCGGCCGGCGGCGGCAGTTCATAGATCCGCGCCAGGTCCGGACCCAGAAACGTCCACGCGCCGGAGAAGAACTCGGTGAAGTCACGGTCTTCCCACACCAGCGCCGAAAAAAAACGCGTCGACTCTTCGATCATCGCGTTCACCAGTTCCGTGGTGAACTCCGGATACCGGCGGCGATCGCGAATGGCGCCCCGCAGCCGGTCAAAACGCATCCACTGCGCGAAGAACTCATTGAGGGCCGGTTTGGCGCGCGGGTCCGCCAGCAGACGCCGCGCCTGGCTCTCGATGTCGGCCTGGCGCGCCAACTGTCCGGCCGCGGCGGCCCGTAGCAGCTCCGCATCGGGCATCGTGTCCCAAAGAAAATAAGAGAGCCGGCTTGCGAGCGCATAGGCGCCCGGTTCGAGGTGAAACAGAAAATTCGGCGATTGCAGCATCGCCTCGGCCACCAGTTCGGCGCCGCCCTGACGAAACAGCGCCCGGTAGCGGCTGAGTTCGCCGGTCTCCAGGGGGCGTCGAAACGCGCGCAGCGCGAACGCCGCGATGCCATCCTCGCCCCAATCGAGCCTGCCCCGGCGCGCCGCGTTGCGCGCGATTCGCTCGGCGGCCTTTCCGTAAGCCTCGGCCAGCAGCGGTGACACCGATTGCCCGTCGGCCTGGTTGGTGAAGCCGTGCACGAAGTCCTCTTTGGGAAACGCGTCGGCGGGCCGCGTCTCGTCGCCCAGCAGGTCCCGCACGGTGTGGTTGTACTGGGAGTGGGTGAGGCGGCGCAGGGCGGGCCGCGAAGGACCCAGTTGCGTGGCGGCGGCGGTGATGGCGGAGTCGGGCAGAGTTGCCAAGTGTTCCACCCACGCGCGCAGTGTCCGTTCGGCGGCCGATCCGCGTGCGATGCGTTCCCCTCCGCCGTGGGCCACGCGCGCGGTGGGCTTCATCCAAAGCAGCGATTGCCCGGGGTTGGCGGCGTCGACCAGAGCGCGCAACCGCAACCCGAAGCCGGCGATCTCGGCGGAGGTAGCGCCTTCGCGCGGAAATTGCAGACGGGTGGTGGAGCCGACGCCGTTGTCGTTGTGGCAGGTTCGGCACAGGGCCGTCTCGAGTACCGGGTAGAGGTCGCGCTCGAAGTCGGGCGCGGCGGCGGAACAAATCCCGGCGCACAACGCGGCAATCAGGGTCGGGAGCGGCTTCATTGCTTGGTTTGAGCCGATTCTATCGCATACTCACTCCCCGGTCGACGCCCGCTCCGGCGCGCGCATGTTGCCTGTGCACGGCCGGATCCACTGATAGGATGATAGTGTTTCCCGCATGCGTTGCCACTTCGCCGGCCCGTTCGCAGCCTTCGCCCTTTTGTGCGCGGCTACCGCGCCCGCCCAGGATTCCGCCGTCGAGTTGTTCGAACGGAAGATACGGCCGGCCCTGGCCGCCAATTGCTACGCCTGTCACTCGTCGAAACAGAAGGCGCCCATGGGCGGCCTCGTGCTCGACACCAAGGCGGGCCTCCGCAAGGGCGGTGCGTCGGGCAGCGTCATCGACGCCGCCAACCCGGAGCAAAGCCGGCTGCTCGCCGCCGTCCGCTACACCGATCCCAATTTGCGCATGCCGCCCGCGGGCAAGTTGCCCGACGCCATCGTCGAGGCCTTTGCGCAATGGATCGCCGCCAGTGCTCCCGACCCGCGGCCCGATGAAGCCGCACCGGCCGCCGCGGCGCCCGCCGGGGTCGACATCGAGAAAGGCCGCCGTTGGTGGGCTTTTCAGCCCGTGCGCGCCCTGGCCGCGCCGCCGGTGGCCAACACGGCATGGCCCCAAACGAAGATCGATCGCTTTGTTCTGGCCGAACTCGAGCGCAACCGCATTGCACCGTCTCCGCCGGCCGACCCGGCGACGCTCATCCAGCGCGCTTCGCTCGATCTGACCGGGCTGCGGCTTTCCTACCAGGAAGTCCAGGCATTTGCCGCCGACCCATCCGGGCGCGCCTACCGCGCCGCCGTGGAGCGTCTGCTCGCCTCGCCGCACTATGGCGAACGTTGGGGACGCTACTGGCTCGACGTCGCCCGTTACGCCGAAGACAATCCCACCTCGGAGGCGACCAACGGACCTTATCCCTACGCCTGGCGCTATCGCGACTGGGTAATCGAAGCTTTCAATCGCGACGTCCCTTACGATCGCTTCGTTACGCTGCAACTGGCCGCGGACCATGCGCCCGGCGCCACCCGCGACGACCTCCGCGCGCTTGGCTACCTGGGCGCGGCGCCCACATACCACAAGGACGCGCGCCTTTCCCGCGACGTGATCGAGACGCTCGCCTCCGACGATTGGGATGAACGCGTCGATGCCGTTTCGCGCGGCCTGCTCGGGCTCACCGTCGCCTGCGCGCGCTGCCACGATCACAAGTTCGATCCCATCCTGGCCAAGGATTACTACTCGCTTGCCAGCGTCTTCGCATCCACGCAGGCGGTGGAACGGCCGTTGGACGATGTGGACCCGGAGGTCGAACGCCGTTTCCTGTGGATCCAGCAACGCCTCATCCACATCGACTATCTGGCCAAACTGCTGACCGGCGAGCCGGGGACCAAGCCCGAAGAGGCGGCGCAGAAGGTGGTTCGCTTCCGCGCCGAAATCGCCAGCCTGAAAGAGGAGATGCAGTTGCTCGCCGGCGATCGCTACCCGGCGCTCGCCGAGTATGTAGCCCGGTTCGGCGTGGAGCGGAAACGCACCCGGCGCGGCTTCCAGCCCCTGGAACTGCCCTTTGCCAATGCCGTCTACGACGCCGGCCTCTGGGTGGACGGCTCCGATCCGGACCTCACCCTGATGGATGTGCGCCCCGGCACGCCGCGCGATCTGCCGATATTCCTGCGCGGCAACGTCGCCAATCACGGCGAAGCGGCGCCCCGTCGATTTCTGACCGTACTTTCCAAGGGCGACGCCGGGTTCCACGACGGCGCCGGCCGGCTGGAACTTGCGCAGCGCATTTTCAGCGATGCCGCGCCGCTGGCCGCGCGCGTGTTCGTGAACCGGGTGTGGGCGTGGCACTTCGGCAAGCCGCTTGCCGGGACGCTTTCCGACTTCGGCACGCAAGGCGAAAAGCCGACGCACCCGGAACTGCTCGACGATCTCGCCGCCCGCTTCATCGCCAACGGCTGGTCTATCAAGTGGCTCCATCGCGAGATCATGCTGTCGGCCGCCTACCGCCAATCTAGCCGTCCGCGCGCCGACGCCGAAGGCGCCGATCCCATCAACCGCTGGCTTTGGCGCATGAATCCGCGCCGCCTCGACATCGAATCCTGGCGCGATTGCATCCTCGACGCCTCCGGCTCACTGGACCGGAAGCTCTACGGGATTTCCGCCGATCTCGACGACGACCCGGAAGACAAGACCCCCAATCTGCGCCGGACCATATATGCCCGCATCAGCCGCGGGCGTCCGCACACCCTCTTCAAGCTCTACGACTTTCCCGACGCCTCTCAGCACAGTCCGGCGCGTGAACTCACCACCACGCCGCTGCAGCAATTGTTCGTGATGAATAGCGACTTTCTGGAAAAACAATCGGAAGCGCTTGCCGCCCGGGCCGCGCGCGATGCGGCCGGCGAGGCGTCGCAGGTGAAGGCGCTGTACCGCTATGCCCTGGCCCGCGACCCGAAAGCGGACGAGATCGATCTGGCTCTCACCTTTGTCCGGCAAGCGTCGTGGCCGCAATTGGCGCAGGCGCTGCTCGCCACCAACGAAATGATCTTCTGGCCATGAACACGCAACCCCAATCCCGCCGGCAATTCATCGAATCGCTTTGCGGAGGCTTCGGCGCCGTTGGGCTTGCCGGAATGCTCGCGCCCGGACTGTCCGCAGCCACCGGGCCGCACTTTGCGCCCAAAGCCAAACACGTCATCTTCCTGTTCATGACCGGCGGACCGTCGCAAATGGACCTGTTCGATCCCAAGCCGGCGCTCGCCAAATACGCCGGTCAGCGCCCGTCCTCGGTGGACCTGCGCACCGAACGCGTCACCGGCGGGCTGCTGCCCTCCCCGTTCGCCTTCCGCCAGCACGGCGCCAGCGGCATTGCCGTCAGTGAACTGCTGCCCAATCTCGCGGCCACCATCGACGAGATCTGCGTCCTGCGCTCGGTCTACACCTTCAACCCCACGCACACGCCCGCCCGCAATCTCATTCATTCGGGCAATATCGCCGCCACCCGGCCCACGCTCGGGGCGTGGGTTTCCTACGGGCTCGGCACCGAAAACGCGAACCTCCCCGGCTTTGTCGTGCTCAGCCCCAGCCAGACCGGTGGATCTTTGTGGCGATCCGGATTCCTGCCCGCGGAGCATCAAGGCACACACTTCAACCACTCGCAGGCGGAACCGGACAAGATGATCCGCTACCTGCGCAACCAGCATCTGGACGCTACCGCACAGCGCCGTCAGCTCGATCTGGTGGCCCGGTTGAATCGCGATCACGAACAGTCGTTCGGGCAGGACGGATTTCTCGATGGCCGTATTCAGGCGATGGAGACCGCCTACCGGATGCAGATGACCGCCACCGAGGTTTTCGACCTGCGCGCCGAGCCCGACAAGATCCGCGAGGAATACGGGTCCACTCCGTTCGCCAATGGCTGCCTGATGGCGCGGCGGCTGGTGGAGCGCGGCGTTCGCTACGTACATCTCTACTACGGAGCCGGCCAGGTCTGGGACGATCACGAAAAAATCAGTTCCAAACTCAGGGAACGCTGCCCGGATATGGATCAGGCCGCGGCCACGCTCATCCGCGATCTCAAACGCCGCGGTCTGTTCGACGAAACACTCATTGTCTGGGGCGGGGAATTCGGGCGGACCCCGGTATCGGAGAACGGCGATGGGCGGGATCACAATCCCTACGGATTCACGATGTGGATGGCCGGGGGCGGAGTCAAAGGCGGGCTTGCCTTCGGCGCCACCGACGAGTTCGGATTCCAGGCCGTGGAGAATCGCGTCTCGATTCACGACCTCCATGCCACCATCCTCAACCAACTCGGCGTGGATCACGAACGCCTCACCTATCGCTACGCCGGCCGCGACTTCCGTCTCACCGACGTACACGGACGCGTGGTCCGCGAGATCCTGGTCTAAGCAATGCGGCTTGTTCTCATCGTTCTTTTCCCCCTCATCGCGGCCGCCGGTGATTGGCCTGCCTACCGGGGCCCCGGAGCTACCGGCGTCGGCGAGGGCAAGGCGCCTGCGAGCTGGAACGGGGACACGCAGGCCGGCGCGCTGCGCAATCTGCGCTGGAAAACAGCTATTCCGGGGCTCAGCCATTCCAGTCCGGCAATTGTCGGGGATCGACTCTTCGTCACAACTGCCGTGGCGAGCGAGGGCAAAGCGCCGCTCAAGGTGGGGCTGTACGGCAGCGGCGACTCCGCCGCCGACGATGGCGAACAGCAATGGGCGCTCTATTGCCTTAACAAGCGCAACGGCCAAATTCTGTGGAGCCGCACGGCGCGGCAAGGGAAACCGCGCACGCGCCGCCATACCAAGGCGACGCATGCCAACACGAGCGTTGCCTCCGATGGCAAGCGCCTCGTGGTGCTGTTCGGTTCCGAAGGCCTCTACAGCTACACCCTCGACGGCGAACTCGAGTGGCGGAAAGACCTCGGCACGCTCGACATGGCGCCCTCCGACGATCGCACGCTGTCGTGGGGATTCGCCAGTTCGCCGGTGCTGTTCGACGACGTCGTGATCGTGCAGGCCGACACTAAGAACAAGGGCTTCCTGGCCGCGTTCGCAGCCGCCGACGGCGCCGAGCGCTGGCGCGTGGCGCGTGGAGATGTGTCGGTGTGCAGTTGGGCCACTCCCGCCGTCATCCGCACCCGGGGACGGACGCAAGTGGTGGCCAATGGCTATCCTTTCATCGCCGGCTACGACTTCGCTACGGGGCGCGAACTCTGGCGGCTGCGTTCGGAAGGCGACATCCCCGTGCCCACGCCCTTCCTCGCGCAGGGGCTCATCTACGTTGCCAACGCCCATGGGGGTAAGGCGCCCATTTATGCCATCCAGCCTGAGGCGTCCGGAGACATCACTCCGGCCGCTGGATCCAGGTCAAGTCCTGGCGTTGTTTGGAGCGACGAACGCAACGGATCCTATCTGCAGACGCCGGTGGCCTACCGGGGCATCGTATATGCATCCACAAGCCAGGGTATCTTCAAGGCCTATGACGCGCGCACCGGTCAAAAGCTCTACGAAACCCGTCTTGGCAGCGGCGGATCGTTCACCTCGTCGCCGGTTGCCGCCGATGGCAAGGTCTTCGTCACCAACGAGGACGGGCAGACCTTCGTCATCAAGGCCGGCCGGGAATTTGAACTTGCGGCTACCAACGAGTTGGGGGAGATGGTGCTTTCCACCCCGGCCATCTCCGGCGCGATGCTGTACATCCGAACGCCCGGACACGTGGTCGCCATTGCCGAATAGCCGATTCCGCACCCGTCATCTGGTAGAAGGCGCCTTGCCTCAGCCAGCCAGTTCCCGCCGGATTTGCAGTCCGATTCCAGGGTCCAGCATCGGCGCGGTGGCCAGTTGCACGTGATGGGCGCCAGCCGCCAGCCGCTCCTGCACATCCTGCGTGTTCATCACGCCACCCACGCTCACCAGTCTCAATCCCGCCCCGGCGGTCACGTCGGCCAGCATCTTGGTCTCCGCCAGGCAGCGTGCCGTGATCGCCCGTCCGCCGATCCCGCGGCGCAATCCGCCGAACGCGCCCTTCACCACACCCGTGATGGAATTGGTGGCGCTGATCGCATCCACATGAGAGCGCACGGCCTCCACCAGTGACGCGGCACGCTCCCGATCCGGAAACAATCCCACTTTCAACAGCACCGGCAAATGCGGCACGCGGGCGCGCACAGCGGCCGCGATGGGCTCCGCGGCATCCGGCGACAGGTACAGGTCCGCCTCCTGGGTGCAGACGTTCGGGCACGACAGATTCGCCTCCACCGCCTGCGCCCCCGATTCGGCGGCCCACGCGGCGCACCGCGCAAAATCGGCGGCCAACTGTGCGAGCGTCCAGCCCTCCTCCGGCGACGCCACCACGGAGACTACCAGCACCTGTCCCGCGCCCAGCAGGTT
Organism: Bryobacteraceae bacterium; assembly: GCA_041394885.1. Taxonomy (GTDB): domain Bacteria; phylum Acidobacteriota; class Terriglobia; order Bryobacterales; family Bryobacteraceae; genus DSOI01. Next base: position 18,247 of record JAWKHI010000041.1, read on the forward strand.
GCGCGCTCTCTCCACATCGGCGCGCCACTCCGACGGATCCTTGGACGGCATACCGAACGAGATCGCCCAGGTACGCACCGGATCGCCGTCCCGGGCCGCCTCCACCTCGATCCCCTCCTCATCCAGCCGCGCAGCCGACACCGGCAGCAGGTTCGGCACGTCGTAGCATTTGCGGTAGCGGGAACGCACGGTCTTGTACGTCAGCACATCGAAGCCGAGCGATGCGTAGTAGCCGATCCATCGCGAATTCAGAAGCGGACCCGCCGGCATTCCGAGCGGCGAATTCACCGGGATGCCGCAGAAAGTCCAGTTGCCGGGAACCGCCGGTACGTGTACGTGTGCCGGATCCGGCGGCGCGTGATCGTAGTTCCAGTCGTAGCTTTTCGCGATGTCGTAGACGGGCGCGTCTTTCACAGGCACTCCTCGATTGCGGCGAGCGTCCGTTCCACGTCGCCGGCGGTATGCGCCGCCGTGAGCGAGCATTGCTTGGTCGCGAGCGGAAAGAAGTAGATGCCGCGCTCGATCAATCGCCGCCGGAACGCTTCGTCGCGGGCAAAATCATGGTGAGACGCCAGGTCATGCCAATCCACCGGCAGATGATCCATGAAGTAAATCGCAAATGCGGACCCCTGCCGCGCCACCACGCCTCGGCCATCAAGGATCTCCTCGAGGCCCGCCTGCATCTGAGAGCCCAATGCCTCCACGTGACGATACACCGCGCCATCGCCGGCAAGCAGACGTTCGATGGTGGCAATCGCGGCCGCGGTGGGAACCGGGTGCGCGTTGTAGGTGCCCGCCAGCAGCACACGCTTTGCCGGGTCCGGATGCACGAAGTAGTCCATCCATTCCTTCCGCCCGCCGATGGCGGCGATGGGGTAGCCGCTCGCCAACGCTTTTCCGTAAACCGCCAGATCCGGCCGCACTCCGGCCAGAGACGCGTAGCCGCCCACCGCATGGCGGAATCCGGTCTTTACTTCGTCGAACACGAGCAGGAATCCGCATTCATCGGCCAAGGTCCGCAAGCCTTCCAGATAACCGGGCGCCGGCTTCACCACGCCGATGTTTTGCAGAATCGGCTCCGTGATCAGCGCCGCCACCGGGTACCGCTCGCACACCCAGGCGACGCTGGCCAGATCGTTAAAGTTCACCGCGTGGACGAGTTCCTGGTGCGCCGCCGGAATGCCCGCCGAGATTGGCGCGAACGCATATTCGCCCGGCGACACACGCGGACCCAGCGTTTCGAGCGGCGTCATCAGATTGCACGCCACGTCGTTGTGCCAGCCGTTGTAGCCGCCCTGCATCACGATGACGTGGTCGCGTCCGGTGATGGCACGCGCGGCCCGTAGAGCCTGATAGGTGGCTTCGCTTCCCGTGTTCACCAACTGGACCGAATCGAGAAAGGGCACGTGGGTGCACATCAACCCGGCCAGCCGTCCTTCGAGAGCGGTGGTTCCGGATCCATAAAGGCTCGCCTCGCTTCTCAGGACCGCGATCACCGCTTCGGTGACGAAGGCGTCGTTGTGACCCAGAAAATGGGGAGCGAAGGCGCCATGATAGTCCAGGTATTCGTTGCCATCGGCGTCCTGGATGCGCGCACCGGCTCCGCGCGTGAACACGATCTCTGGTTTGGTGGCCCGATTCACGCTCACCACGCCGCCGGGTATGTAGCGGCGGTTCTCCTCCAGAATGGCTGCTGATTTCGGATAGTTCACACGCCCCTCCAGTCAAACACCGCCGCGGTCAATTCCTTCGATCTTGCCTTGGCCATGTCATATGCCTCTACCATCCGCCGCGCCGGAAACCGGTGGGAGATCGCCGGTTTCAAGTCCAGCCGGCCCTGCGACATCCATGCGAGCAGCGTGTTTAGGTTGCGCCGCACATCGAGTGCGCGGCCCGTGCCGGTGACGGTAAGCTGCTTCAGATACATCCATTCCGCTCGCATCGGGTTGAACTCCGGCGCGGGTTGTCCGCGCCCCGGAAATCCCAGTACGGAGACGCGGCCCCGGAATCGCGCCATCTCCATCGCGCTCCGGTATCCGCTCCAGGTGTTCGCCGTCAGCACCACCACGTCGGCGGCGCCTTCGGCGGCGGTGGCTCCCATCCGCTGTGCCACTGCTTGGCGCAAAGGAGAGTTCGCCACCGCGATCACGGCGCGGGCGCCCATCGTTTGCGCCAACGCCACCGTCGCCAGCCCGATCACTCCCATACCCACTACCGCTACATCTTCGCCCGGCGTGAAATTCACCTGCTGCAACCCAGCCATGCCCAGATTCGCCAGATAGATCAGACTCACTTCCTCTGGCGAAACGTTCATCGGCGCGGGCACAACCAGTTCGTCTTCCCGCGCCAAATACGCAGATTGGTGCGGCTTGGGAGCGAACACCCGCTCACCGGGCCGGACGCTTGTCACCTCCGCGCCCACCGCGCGCACGACGCCGCAGTTGGAATATCCAACCCACCGCGGATACGGCGGAGCGTCCGGAACGTATCCGCTGTCACCCAGGTAGTTGCCGAGGTCGGTGCCGGTGGAAAGCGCCGTTACCTCTGTTTCCACGTGGATCTCACGGGGGCCGAGCGCCGACACGTCCAGCGTGGACTCCTCCAATCGCAAATCGCCCGCGCCGTAGAGCACCGCTCGCAGCATGGCTACTGCAACACTTCCACGCGCAGCGGATTGCGCAGCTTCTTTTCCCACTGCAGAAACTCATCGAGTGACCGGAACAGGACATACGCGGTCCGTTCGAAGTAGCGATCGCCCGGTTTCAACGACGTCGCGATCTGGCCCACCAGATACCGGTCCCAATACTTGCCGTTATTGGCGCCATCGTTGATCATCACTTTCGCGTTCGCCGTCGTGGTGGCTGCGTAGTCGAGCACCACCGCGCCGAACCCGTACCCATGATCCTGATTGACGAAGGCGACCCACGGCAGATCGACCGCAAGCGGCTGTTTCTCGAGCAGCGCCTTGCGCTCGTCGAAGGTCGCCACGACCGGCTTGCCGGCGGGGCCCGGCCACGCCGCGTGGGTGAAGAACGAGTCCATCGTCATCTCCTGTCCACGCAGCCAGTACATCTCGATGTCCTTCACCACGCTCACGGTTGCCGAAAAAATGAAATACGGCATGTGCGGAAAGAATTGGTATTCCGCCTCCAGCTTCAATTCCGGATAAAGAGCGTGCCAGCCGGCCCGGCGCGAGCGGACCATGCCGTCGATCTCCTCGCGCGCATGTTCCTGCACGGGATCCCAAATTGCCATCGAGGTGTAACCGCGCGCGCCCACCCGCTGAAAGCTCGGCGCCCAGTGCATCCGGTTCTGCGTCCGCTTCAGCGTCACCCCGGCGCGTTTGTAGGTCAGCGCCCGCAGCGTGCCGGAATCTTCCGCCACCCCGTTCACGTAGCGCTGCGACAGGTCCGCAGTGTACACTCCGTTTTCGACCGTGAACCCCACGCGATCGGTGGGCCGGACGTCCAGCGCGTCGCGATGCCGCAGACGGTTCACGCGAAACGTCTTGGTCTGTTTCGCGCCGATGGTCACATACGCCACCCGCTGCTTGCCGCCGATTGTCACCGGCACGGGTTCGCGTTCCCGCGCGACGCCGGCCGTTTCGCGTACGCGGATGCGCTGCGCGGTGAGTGGACCCACCACGCAAAGGGCCAGGATGACCGTACTGGTTGTATGCGATCTTCGATCAGGGAACATTCGATCTCCTCATGCTACCGCGCCTCTGCGATACCATAACCAGGCATGCAACTCGTCCCTCTACCTGGTACTGACCTCCAAGTCTCCAAGCTCTGTTACGGCAACATGACCTTCGGCGGCCAAACCGATGAGCCCGAAGCCGCCCGCATTCTGGACCGCGTCTTCGACGCCGGCATCAACTTCATCGACACCGCCAACGTCTACAACAAGGGCGCCTCGGAAGAGATGCTCGGCCGCCTGCTCGGCGCGCGCCGGAAAGACATCGTCCTCGCCAGCAAGGTCCGCAATCCGATGGGGACCGGTGCCGACGAAAGCGGCCTTTCCAAACCCGCCATGCTCCGCGCCATCGACGATAGTCTCCGGCGTCTCCGCACCGATTACCTCGACCTCTACTATCTCCACCTGCCGGACTACAATACGCCCATCGAAGAGTCCCTGGAAGCCATGGACGAAATCGTACGTAGCGGCAAAGTCCGCTTCCCTGCCATCTCCAATTACGCCGCCTGGCAAGTGGCACAAGCCCGGTGCATCGCCGCGGAAAAAGGCTACGCGCCCATGCACGTCGCCCAGATGATGCACAACCTCATCGCTCGCGGACTCGAACAGGAATTCGTCCCCTTCGCCAAAGCCTACGACGTCGCACTTATCATCTACAATCCGCTCGCCGGCGGGCTTCTTACCGGCAAACAACGCCGCGACGCGCCGATCGCCGGCACCCGCTTTGACAACAATCAGATGTATCTGGACCGCTACTGGCACCCCGCGTTTTTCGACGCCGTCGATCGGATCCTCGCCATCGCCCGCGACGCCGGCCGCAGCCCCATCAGCCTGGCCTTCAATTGGCTGCTGCACCACACCAATACCGCTTCCATCATCCTCGGAGCCAGCCGCCTCGATCAATTGGAGCAGAACCTGGCCGCGTGCGAAGAGGGCCCGCTCCCCGACGATGTTTGTCAGAAATGCGACGAGGTCTGGGCCGGTCTGCGCGGCGTAACGCCCAAATACAACCGCTGATCTATTTCGCCCGCTTGCCGATGCAGTACAGATGCTGTTTGGTGCGGATGAAGATCTGCCCGTCTGAAATCGCCGGTGAACTGAGCTGATAGTCGTCGAGGCTGTTCTCCGCTAAAACCTTGAATTCCGGACCTGCTTCGAGCACCGTCGTCAGCCCCTCTTCGTTGCTCATGTAGATCTTGCCGTCGGCCAGCACCGGCGACGAGCTGTAGATCGCCGGCTTGATCCGCTGTCCCGCATAGACCTCTTTGCCGGTCTTGGCGTCGAAGCACCACGCGATCCCGCGGTCATTGATCATGTACAGGTACTTCCCATCGGTCACCGGCGTCGGGACGTCCGGGCCGTTCGGTGTGGACCATGCCAGATCGATGCTCGCCCCGCTCGCCCGGAATGCCTGCAGCGGATTGACGCGCGTCGGCACGTACAACAGATCGCCGTTCACCACCGGTGAGGCCACCACGCGGTTCATCGGATTCGCGCGCGGATTCATGCCCCCGCGCCGCCACAATTCTTTTCCCGTCGCCGGATCGTGCCCCGTGATGTAGTCGCCGCCGGTGATCACGATATTCGTCTTGCCGCCCACCTGCATCACCACCGGCGTGGTGTAGGAATCGGGGGATTCCACCACGGCATCGGTGGGACGCTCCACCTTCCATAACGTCTTGCCGGTGTTGCGATCGAACTTCACCAGGTACGATGGATCGTCGGTCTTCATGCCGTGGAGCACCTGCACCACCAGGCCATCGGGCAACAGGAGCGGCGAGGAACCGTAGCCGTGGTTCAGCCCGAACTGGCCGTAGTCCTTCCACATGTCGCGATGCCACAACTGTTTGCCCGCGAAGTCAAACGCCTTGACGTGGCCGTTGCCGGACATGATCCACACGGTCTTACCGTCGGTGAGCGGCGAGGGCGACGAGCCGTTGCCTTTCCGCACGCGCATGTCGGTGGGCGCCACGGGCCGCTTCCACTTCACCGTGCCCGTGTTTCGATCCACCGCCCAAAGCCCGATCGCGCCCTCTTCGGCCACGCTGAGAAACAAAAGTTCGCCCCACACAGCCGGCGTCGAGCCCGACACGTCCGGCATGGCGAGCTTCCATGTCACATTCTCCGTGGCGCTCCACTTTACCGGAAGGTTCTTCTCGGTCGACACTCCGTCGCCCGCGGGGCCTCGCCATGTGGGCCAGTTTGCCCCCCACGCCGGCATCGCAAACAGACCGGCCGCAAACAGACAGGCCATCGTGATTCGCTTCCGCATAGCCGTAAGGATATCGCGCCTTCTGTCAGCAACTCAAGGCGGCGTCCCGCCGTCGCCGGGCAGGGCCTTCGGGGTCAGATTCTTCACCCATTCGGGCGGTGCTCCGCTGTTGTTCTGCCCCGGATCGTATTGCTCCACCAAACGTCCGCTCGACACCTCGCGCAGCTCGTAGTGGACGCCGATTCCCCCATGCACCGTCTCCTGGTGGAAAGCCACTTGCTCGCCGTCGCGAACGAATCGCCAATTCCAAACCGGCAATCCGTTCCCCGGGTAGATCTTCGCTTGCCCGCGCGAGTAGACCACGAATTTCAATGGAATCGGGTACGAAGTGCAGCAATTGGGAAACATCGCGACCCATCCCACTGCGCGGGCGTCCGGGGAAATCCGTACCTGCGCAAAACTCACCTGCCCGGGCTCCTTGGTCAGCCGGATCTCCCGTCCATCCGTGGTGACGATTCGCAGCGGCCCCTCTCCGTCGCCCGACGTCGCCGTGTAGGTTCCCCCGGCTTTCTCCTCCGGTCTCGCCGAAAGCGCCATCGTCAGAGCCATTGTCAACAGTGCCGGCAGAAGCCCGGCGGCCTTTGCCTTGATCATTGCCATACCTGCTTATCGTAGTACTGTCGATTGTTCCGCACCCCTCCAGCGCGGCAGCAATGCCCTCCGCTGAGGGGCTCTCTCTTTCAGGCAAATCCTATGAGACTAGGGTCTTACACCTAGACTAGGATGGGAGAAGTTAGGTTGCCATCAGGTGTTCGCCCGAGGGTGTCATACGGCGATCTCCTGAGATTTCTACGGTGATTTCAATGAAAAGCCTTTTGCTCATCCTGTTCTGCGCGTCTGGTCTGTTCGCCGCCAGCGCCTCTTCCGATATCGTCGGGTTCCCTCCGCCCGATCCCTGGGAGGCCTCCATTGTCGGATTCCCCCCTCCCGACCCCTGGGAAGCCTCGATCGTAGGATTCCCGCCCCCGGATCCGTGGGAAGCCAAAGTCCGGTAATCTCCACGTTCCTTCCAAGACGATCGTCGGCTGGCGAGGCCGTTTAGCACTCTGCCCGGGGACCACTGACCATGGCTCTGTTCTGGCAAGCAACCGGCCTCGCTAGCATCATTCTCAGCGCGATGGTGATCTGGAACGCGCTCCGCAACGGTTTCTTTCGCTTTAGCCCCGCCGTCGTGCTCTACTGCGCCATTGTCCTGGCCAGCGACTTTCCATCCTTCATCGCCCTCGTCGAACCCGGATGGCTCTTTCCCAAACGGCATCAGTACGTCATTTTTTATTGGACTTGCGAGGCGACCCTGCAGTTGGCCACCTTCGCCCTCATCGTGGGCCTGTTGGCGCGTCTACTTCCCTATCCCGGCCGGTGGGTCTATCTGTCGTTGGCCGCTTTGGCCTCCACAGTGGTCATGGCTACGCTTGCGTATCTAAGTGGCTCCGAAGTCGTATCTCTCTCCGGCGTCATGACGCCTTTGATCCGTAACCTCACCTTCGTGGCCGCGCTCCTCAATCTCGTCCTCTGGAGCCTCATCCTCCGGACCCACCCGGTGGACCGGTTGCTCCTCCTGGTCGCCGCCGGCGCCGGGCTTCTCACCGCCGGCAAGACGATCGGCCATGCGATGCGATGGCTCGCCGGCGTCGATCCCAATATCGTGCTTGCCGGCAACGTTGTGATCGTGGTGACGGGGGTGATTTCACTGCTTGTTTGGTGGCAGGCTTCCCGCCAACTCAAGAACTTGACAATCACGGTTCCGTAGTACACTAAGGTAGACAAAAATTCCCCCAGGTAGGAGCATTTCGACATGTCATCGGAACTCAAGCGAAGAGACTTTTTCATGCGGGCTAGCGGCGCGGGCGCTGTCCTGGCAACCAGCGCATTCGCGGCGCCGGCCAACAAGACCATGGGACGCGTCATTGGCGCCAATGACCGCATCAACGTCGGCGTCATCGGTACAGGCGGCCGCGGCACTTACGTCTCACGCGAGTTCGCCAAAGCCGGTTCGGGCGAAGGCAACGCTCAGGTCATCGCCGTTTGTGACGTCTATCAGAAGCGCGTCAACCGGAACAAGGAATTTCATTCCCAGGATGGCAAGAAAGTCGACGCCTACCTCGACTATCGCGAAGTCCTCGGCCGGTCCGACATCGACGCCGTCATCGTCGCCACGCCCGATCACTGGCACGCACCCATCGCGATTGCCGCCATGCAGTCCGGCAAAGATGTCTATCTGGAAAAGCCGATGTGCCACACCGTCGACGAAGCCCGCCAACTCGTCGAAACCGTGAAGGAGACCAAGCGAGTCCTCCAGGTCGGCTCGCAGACCACCTCCGGCGATCAGTGGGCCCAGGCACGTAAGGCCATCGCCGACGGCATGCTCGGCAAGATGATTCTGAGCCAGGGCTCTTACCATCGCAATTCGGTGGAAGGGGAATGGAACTGGCCCATCGACGCAGGCGCCGGGCCCGACAAGAAGGGCGAGGACTTCATCGATTGGAAGATGTGGCTCGGCAATGCCCAAAAGCGCTCCTGGGATCCGGACCGCTTCTTCCGCTTCCGCAAGTATTGGGATTACTCCGGCGGCATTGCCACCGATCTGTTCTACCACGTCGTCGCGCCGATGAACATCTGCTGGGGCAATCCGCAGTTCCCGGCCAAAGTGACTTCCGGCGGCGGCAAGTACGTGTTCACCAATGATCGCGAAGTGCCCGACACCTTCCACCTGATCGGCGAGTATGACTCCGGACACTCGATCGTTCTCAGTTCGTCCATGGCGAACTCACAGCACATCCCCGGTCTGATTCGGGGGCACGGCGCCTCGCTCATCATGGTGGAGCATGGCCGTTTCGAAGGCTTCGCTCCTTACATCACCCTCAAAGCCGAACGCGACCGCCGCTCAAAGAAATACGTCGTGCCGGAACTCGAGGACAAGTACAAGGGCCAGGACGAAATCAAGATCCCGGTTCAGGAAAACAACACCATGCAGACGCACGTGTTGAACTTCTTGAGCTGCATGCGCACACGGCAGAAGCCCACCCTCGACGTCGAGACCGGCGCCCGCGCCCAGGTCCTCATTTCCATGGCCGTCCAGAGCGTCCGCGAAGGCCGTGTGCTTTATTTCGACGACAAGAACTGGAAAGTGGTCCCCAAGGCCCCCCGAGCCTGATCCGGTAAGACGCGCCTTCCGGTTGTGCGGCCTTTCCTGATCGGCATCGCCGGACCGTCGGGTTCCGGCAAAACCTACCTCGCAAAGCGCTTGGCTCTCACCCAGCCAAGCGCTTTTTCCTTTCTCTCTCTGGACAACTACTACCTTCCTCTCGATCACCTCTCACCCGCCGAGCGCGACGCGGTGAACTTCGATCATCCCGACGCCATCGATTGGCCGCTGGCCGCCCGCCATCTCGAGATGCTCGCCAACGGCCACCCCGTTCAAGCGCCGGGCTACCGGTTTGACCTTCACACCCGTGGTCCAGCCGGGGAACCGATTCAACCGCGCGAGCATCTTCTGGTGGAGGGCATCCTCGCCCTGCATGAGGAATCGGTCCGCCGCCAACTGCACCTCAAGATCTACGTCGAAACCCCCGGCGGCGAGTGCTTCCGGCGCCGCCTGGACCGCGACTGCCGCGAACGTGGGCGCACTCCCGAATCGGTGGAACGGCAGTTTCGCGCCACCGTCGATCCAATGGCCCGGCAGTTCGTTCTGCCCTCGCGCCAGTGGGCGGACCTGATCGTCTCCGGCGACGCTGTCGTCGAGCAAAGCGTCCGCTCGATTTCCGCTGCCATCCAGAAACGGCGGAACAAACCTGCGGGATACTAAAACAAAATGCACGACCTTGGTTTTTTTAGAAGCAACCTCGAAGACGCCGCCGCACGCTTGGCGCTACGCGGCTTCACGCTCGATATCGCCGCCTTTGCCGATCTCGATTCCCGCCGCCGCGCGGCGCTCACCGAAGTCGAGCAACTCAAGGCGCAGAAGAACACCGCCAGCGCCGAGATAGGCAAGCTCAAGAAGCAGGGCGTCGACACCGGGGAGGCCCAAGCGAAGGTCCGCGAAATCGGCGACCGGATCACGGAACTCGACCGGTCCACCGAGGCGCTCGATCAGGAATATCGCGATCAACTCGCGCGAATCCCGAACCTGGCTCACGAGAGCGTCCCGGCCGGCGGGGGCGAGAAGGACAACGTCGTCATCCACGCCTGGGGTAAGCCTACCGAGTTCTCCTTCGAGCCGAAACCCCACTGGGAACTGGGGCCGCAGATCGGCATTCTCGACACCGAACGGGCGGCCAAGATCACCGGCGCGCGCTTTGCCGTCTACATGGGAGCCGGCGCCAAACTGGAACGGGCTCTCATCAATTTCATGCTCGACGTCCACACCCGCGAGCACGGCTACAAAGAGGTGTTGCCGCCGTTCGTCGTGAATTCAGCGAGCCTGTTCGGCACTGGACAGTTGCCGAAATTCGCCGACGATCTGTTCAAGCTCGAAGGCACCGACTATTGGCTCGCGCCCACCGCCGAGGTGCCGGTGACGAATCTTTATCGCGACGAAACTCTCGATGCCGATGCCCTGCCCATCAGCCTCTGTGCCTACACGCCGTGCTTCCGCAGCGAAGCCGGATCCTATGGCCGCGACGTACGCGGCATCATCCGCCAGCACCAGTTTCAGAAAGTGGAACTGGTGAAATTCGCCCGGCCCGAACAGAGCTATGAGCAACTCGAACAACTCACCGCCGACGCCGAGGACATCCTGAAGCGGCTGGAACTCCCCTTCCGCCGCATCGTTTTGTGCACCGGCGATATGGGCTTTTCGAGCGCCAAGACCTACGACCTTGAAGTCTGGCTCCCTGGTCTCAACGAATACAAGGAAATATCTTCCTGTTCCAATTTCGAGGCCTTCCAAGCTCGCCGGGCGGGTATCCGCTGCAAGGCGGCCAAGGGTAAGTCCGAATTCGCCCACACACTCAACGGCAGCGGACTCGCGGTGGGACGCACCTGGCTGGCAGTCCTCGAGAACAATCAACAGGCCGATGGAGGCGTCTCCATCCCGGCCGCGTTGCGGCCCTACCTTCAGGCTGAGCGTATCGACCCCGGCGGCAACCTGGTTTGAGGCCATGCTCACCCGCCGCTGCTTCCTCGGAGCCGCGCCCCTGGCCGCCGCCCAGCCGGCCACCCAGAGGTTGCGCCTGTGGACCTTCTCCGACGCGCACGTCGGCACCGACATGCGGTTCGGCCGCGAGAGCCTAGCCACCGCGCTCCGTCAGTCCGAGCGGGACTTCGAGTGGGATCTCGCGCTCGATCTCGGCGACATGTCCGGCGGCCAGTCCACGCCCGAAGATAGCGAAGGTGAACAGATCGTCCGCCAGTTCGCGGCGATGCGCAACCACGCCCGCGAGCAGGTCTATAGCCTGTGCGGTAACCATGACCGTTCCGGGCTCGGCGAGCCGCCGAATCACTGGTGGCGCAAGTGGGTGGATCCAACCGGCGAGCATTCCCGCTTCTCTCGCGTCGACCCCGCCAACCGCCCCCATGCCATCGAAGGGACTTGGGAGCGTTATTCGTTTCAAGTGGGCAATCTCTTGTTTCTGATGATGAGCGACATCAATGAGCCCACGCAGAAAATCGGCCGCGGGCCTCTCGGAGGCAATCCCGGCGGTGTCGTGTCCGGCGAGACTTTCGCGTGGTGGAAAAAGATGGTGGAGGCCAATCAGGATAAGATCATCGTCTCCGCCCATCACTACCTGCTCAAGAACACCACAGTCGCCACCGGCGATTGGGAAGGCATGCGTCGCGACGCCAATGGCCGCTGGGTCTCCCATTACCACGGCTACAAAGAGCAAGGCACGCCGATTGGCGCATCGTATCTGTATTGGGTTGACAGCCGGCCCGGCGGGCAGGCGTTCGAACGCTACCTGGCCGATCATCCAGGCGCCATCGACATCTGGCTTGGCGGTCACACCCACACCAACCCGGACGACACCTACGGAGGCAAGTCCCACATTGAGCGCAAGTGGGGCGTCTGGTTCGTCAACGTCAGCCCGCTGACGCGGTATCACGTGCGCAGTACATCGATCCCCATGAGCCGTGTCTGGACCATCGAGGGAGACCGGGCTCTGGTGCGATGCTATCTACACACCGCGGACCACGCCCCCCAAGGCTGGTACGGCATGGCCGAACGGCGGCTACAAATGGCCAAGACGTTCCGCCTGGACCGCTAACGCGAACCCCTGGGCCTCAAAGGCCAGACGCAGCCCCAGTGCGCGCCTGGCATCGAGCGCCGATGTGATTCTCCCGAAGTTCGCGTTTATGTTCTGGCCCGCGCGGTTCGGCGAGAAGCCCGCTGACGTTCGGGTTGTTGTAGTTCACCGTGTTCAACGCGTTGAACATCTCCCACCGGCATTCGAGCCGATATCGCTCCAGGAACGAAAACGTCTTGAACAACGAGAAGCTCACATCCACCAGTCCCGGGCCGCGCGTGGTGGGCAAGGTCCGTGGAGCATTGCCTATCGTGAAATCGGCCGGGTTTCGAAACGCATCGGTGTCGAACCAACGCACCGGCGTCCGGTCCGAAGCGGGCAGCGTCGGATCGCGCACCACATCGGGATACGGAATGCCAGTGAAGTTGTTCGATCCGCGAATGGCCAGCGGTTGACCGGTTTGGAAGGTCCCGATGCCGTTCACCTGCCAGCCGCCCAGAAATCCGTTCACCACTTTGTGTGCGTCGCCCAGCACCGCTTTGCCCCGGCCCACCGGCAGCTCATACACTCCGGAGACCACCAGCCGCTGCGACACGTCATCCTGATCGATCGCACGGTCGATACGCCGGTTGAAGCGGCCGAGACGATACTCGTTCTCGCACGAGCCGCCCGAGTTGCCCCCGCCGATGGCGCTGCACTCGCTGATCAGCTTCGAATTGGTGTAGGTGGCCAGCAGTGACAATCCTTGCGCGAAGCGCTTTTCCATGAATAACTGGAACGAGTGGTACGACGTGGATAGATTCGTCGCCGCCCACGTGGAAACCGTCAGGTAGTCCGGAAAAGGCTTGAGCAACTGGGATCGCGCCACCCGCGCGCCCGAGAGCGCGCCGGACCTGATCTGCCCGAAGAACGGATTCGGAACCTGATCCTGCAGGGACAACCCAAGCGAGAAGTACGCCGGATCGAGATCGTTGAGGTCATAATTGCCGCCGAACAGCTTCGTCCCCTTCGATCCCGCGTACACTGCCGAAACCACCCATCCGCCAGGAAGCGCCTGCTGCAGCGTGAAATTCCATTGCTGCATGTACGGGGCCGGCGCGTTGCGATCCTGATACCGCACGTCGAAGCCGCGAAATGCCGTCGGTCCGCCCGCCGCGCCGGTCGGCTGCAGCAACGATGGTGGCCCCTCGCTGAATTTAAAGGCACGGAATGGACCGCCGCCCGGCGCCACGAATGGCGTGTCCACCGAAAATCCGAACGCATTCGTGTTGTCCGGCACGATGTTGCCGCTCTCGAGTTGTGTGTAGATCAAGCCGTAAGCCGCGCGGACCGCCGTCTTGCCGTTCCCCCGCGGATCCCAGGCAAACCCCACCCGCGGACCGAAGTTGTTCTTATCCAAATCCACGAAATGCTTCGGTTCCGAGGTGCCCGCGTACTTCAGCACGCCGGCCATGTTCGTTTCCGGATTGAGCACGAATGGATCGAAATTGGTGTGGCGGTTGTGTAGCTCGGTAGGCCCGAAGCTCGCGTCGTACCGTAGCCCCAGATTCAGCGTGAGCGTGCGCGTTACTTTCCAGTCGTCCTGGAAATACCCGGCGAAAGGCTGAGCGCGGAATTGGAAGAACGGCCGTACGCCCAGGCTGCCACCCGAGACCTCGCCGAGCAGATAGGTCGCCATGCCGAACCCGGTTCCCGCCGGCGCTTGCGGATTGCCCGTCAGCGCCGCGCTGAAATCGTACACGCCGGACGGGTTCAACCGGTTGATGAAGCTCAATCGCCACCACCGCAGGTCGACGCCCGTTTTGAAGTTGTGCTTGCCGTGAATCCAGTTGAGCGTGTCGGAAAGCTGGAACACCTGTTGCGCGCGCAGCCCGCCCGAAAAGCTCGGATTGCCGATCGACAACAACCCCGCCACCCGCACCGGGGGAAACGCGTCCTGCGGAATGATCGACGGATAGCCGAGCTTGGCCGGCCACCCCTGGTCAAACGAAGGATGCAGGAACGGCAGCCATTGCCGCGTGATTCCGCCGCGGAATTCGTTCAGGAGATTCGGCGCCAGCGTCCGCGTGTAGTTCAGCGTTGCGTTGTGGTTGTCGCGCTGGTCATTGCGCGCCGCCGGGTCCGCCGCGCCCAGTCCCCATCCGCGGTCCTCGCGCGTGTTGCGCGTTCCCGAATAGCGGACGAAAACCGTGTCCATATCGGTGAAGCGATGATCCACCCGGATGTTCGTCACTCCCTGATCGGAAATCGATCCAACGAGCGAGACGAAGTTGTTCGCGTTGGTGAATGCGTTGGTCGGGGTCGCGTTCGGCAGCGGCATGTACTCGAGCGCTTTCAACGCCAGAGGATCCATCCGGCTGCGCGGCACCATGCTGCCCGGAAGCGGCTGCCGGATGAATCCGGACCCGTTCGGGTTGGCCGCGGTGGTCGCCGGATCGAACAACGGCCAAAGGTTGCCGCGCGCGTCTCGCGAATTCGTGAAGTCGCCCACTCGCTCTTGCGGCGTCGCCACGGTACCGATGCGCGGTGCGCCCGTCGAACGCCACCGCCACTGCTCGTAGCCGGCGAAAAAGAAGGTGCGGTTGCGGCCGTCATAAACCTTCGGGATCCGCACCGGGCCGCCAATCGTTCCGCCGAACTGGTTGTACCGCAATACCTGCTTGATCCGTCCGGTGCGGCTATCCGGCTGCGTGGAAAACGCGTTCCGCGCGTCCATCGCGTCGTTGCGGACAAACTCGTAGAGCGACCCGTGAAACTCATTCGTGCCGGACTTGGTCACCGCGTTCACCACGCCGCCCGCCGTCTGGCCGTATTCCGCTTTCAGGCCATTGGTTTCCACGCGAAACTCTTCCACCGCGTCCACCAGCGGAACCACGGAGATCTCGTTGTGAACCGCGGCCGCGTTGGAGACGCCGTCGAGCATGAACTGGTTGCCGTAGGAAGGGCCGCCGTTGATGCGCATCTGCGAGAAGCCCTGGTTGCTGATCTCGCCGAACCCGTCTGTCGCCTTGGAACGCGGCGTGACGCCGCCCACCAGCTTGATCAGGTTGAACACGTGCCGTCCGTTGAGCGGCAGTTGCTCGATCCGCTTCCGTTCGACGATGGTGCCGAGCGAGGAATCCTCGGTTTGGACGTTCGGCAATTCCGCGGTCACTTCCACCCGCTCCGACACGGCGCCCACTTCCAACTCGAAGTCCACCCGAAGCCGCTGCGCTACGTCGATCCGGAGCCCGGTGCGCCGCACTTGTTTGAACCCCGCCGCCGACGCCGACACTTCGTACGGGCCTACCGCGACGCTCGGAATCACATACACGCCGGACTCATTGGTTGTTCCGCGGAACGTCAGGTTGGTGCCCGTGTTGGTGGCCACCACATCGACGTTTGGAATCGATGCACCCTGCTGGTCCACAACGGTTCCAGTAATGGTGCCGAGCGCGCTCTGCGCCTGAGCGATCACCGCTGCCGCGGCCAATAGTAGGACGGTTCTTATCATAACGAGACCCCTTGGAACGAAACTTCATTCTTATCCTACATGAAGACGATTGCTATGATGGCAACCGAGTCATGCAACGCCGTAGTTTTCTCGCACTGATCCCGGCGGCCGCCGCCGCGCAGCAAGCGCTCGACCTTCCCCGCTACCAGCCCAAATCGATGCTGCACGTGAAGGAGTCCGCCGTTCCGCGCGCCAAGTTCCCGGTGATCGACATCCACACCCATCTCGGATGGGGAGACGGTAAGCTGATTCTCCCGCCCGCGGACCTACTCAAGGTGATGGATCGCCGCAACATCGCCCGCATGGTGCACCTCACCGGCGGCTATGGCGACGCGCTGCGCAACTCCGTGCGAGCACTGGCCGCGCATCCGGATCGCTTCACCGTTTTCACCCAGCCATGGTTTGAAAAGGTCGCCGACCCCGGGTACCCGAAATTCCAGGCTGACCAGATCGCCCAGGCGCACAAGGACGGCGCTCGCGGACTGAAGGTCCTCAAGTCGCTCGGCCTCGTAGTCCGCGAGAACTTCAAAACCGGTGCGCTGCTCAAAGTGGATGACAAGCGCTTTGACCCGATGTGGGAAGCCTGCGCGGCGCTCAAAATGCCGGTTGCCATCCACACCTCGGACCCCGAAGCCTTCTTCACCCCGATTGACCGTTTCAATGAACGCTTCGAGGAATTGAATGCGCATCCGGATTGGTCTTTTCACGGCAAGGATTTCCCGTCGGATCGCGAGTTGCAGGAAGCCCGTTTTCGCGTCGTGGCACGGCATCCCAAAACCACTTTCGTCGTGCTGCACGTGGGCAACTCAGAGAATCTCGCCTACGTCGCCGGAAACCTCCGCAAGTATCCCAACATGGTCGTCGAGTTCGGCGCCCGCATCGGCGAACTCGGCAGGCAGCCCCGCACCGCCCGCCGGTTCTTCGACGAGTTTCAAGATCGCATCCTGTTCGGCACCGACGCTGTCCCCAACGGCCACCAGTATCCGCAGCAGGTCTTTGGCGACGAACTGTATCAGATCTACTACCGCTTTCTCGAAACCGAAGACGAGTATTTTGACTACGCCCCGGCCCCGGTTCCCCCGCAGGGCCGGTGGCGCATTTATGGGATCGGTCTGCCGGACCGCATTCTCGAAAAGGTGTACAACGGAAACGCCAAGCGCGTTCTTGGCCTGAGTTGAGGAAATAGTTGATGGAAGAAGTAGCACGCCATTATGGGCGTCCCGTCTTGCTCGATACTCTGTTGGGCGCACTGCGCGACAGCGGAACAGACATTGCAAACCTGACCCTGGACGATCTGGCGCCGATGGACGAGTTCCACATCCGCGGCCGTGAGGCGACGGCGGAACTGGCGGACCTCTCAGGGCTCCAAAGCCACTGGCACGTGGTCGACGTTGGCTGCGGGCTCGGAGGCTCCTCTCGCTATCTCGCGCAACGGTTCGGCTGCCGCGTCACCGGCGTCGACCTCACGCCGGAGTTTTGCGAGGTGGCGGCCGATCTCACCCGCCGCGTCGGTCTCGACGGCCGGGTGGAATTTCGTTGTGCGAGCGCGCTCGCCATGCCGCTCGACGACGCGAGCGCCGATCTCGCCTGGACCCAGCACGTCCAAATGAACATCGAAGACAAGGCCGGCCTGTATCGTGAAATCGCCCGCGTGTTGAAACCCGGCGGGCTCTTCGCATTTCACGACATTCTTGCAGGGCCCGGCGGCGAGACGTTCTTTCCCGTTCACTGGGCGGACCATGCCGGGCTCAGCCATTTGATTGCCCCGGAAGCGCTGCGTGAGCTATTGCAGCAATCCGGCTTCCGTATTCTGGAGTGGCGCGACAAAACGGCGGTTTCACGGGACTGGTTCGTCGCCGCCATGGAACGGGCGCGGAGCCGTCCGCCGAACATGCCCCCGCCCCGGGCCTCCATCTGCTGCTCAGTGGCGACGTGAAGGCCAAATTCGCCAATGCGGCCCGCAACCTCACCGCCGATCGCGTATCGGTGCACATGGGGCTGGCCGAACGGGTTTCCGGAGAGACAACATGAACCGGCGAGAACTGCTATCTTTCATCCCCGCTGCCCTGGCGGCTGCGCCGAAATCCCAGTGGCCAGTTGGCGCCAATACCGCCGTCACAGGCTACGAGCTCTTTCAGTCGATTTCTCTGCTCGAAAAAACCGGCTTCGGCATGATCGAAATCCATCCCATGGGCCGTCCCGATTCCACTCCCGGCAAATTCCCCGGTTTCGAGTGGAACACCCTGGACGCATCCACGCGGCGCCGTCTCTCCGCCGCGCTCCGTTCTTTCCCACACATCACCAGCCACCTGCCCTACACCGGCCTCGACTACATGTCGGCGGACCCTGCCCACCGCGCCCACAGCATTCGCACGGTTGAGATCGCGATGGAGGGGTCCGCCGCGCTCGGCGCAAAGCTCTGCGTTCTCCATCCGCAGGCGCTCCCGCCCGCCGATCTCGACCGCCGCTGGAACGAATACCTGGACCGCTTCCGCACCTGGGCGGACCACGCAAGCAAACTCGGAATGCGTCTCACCCTGGAGACCATGTACCCCCGCTCGGTGAAGGATTTCGTGCGCATGATCCAGGAAGCCGGTCATCCCAACCTCGGCTGCACCATCGATGTCGGCCACCAGTCTCAGTACGCCGAACTCGTCGCGCGCGTGAAGCCCGAAGACCGCGCCACGCCGGAAGGCATCCGGGCCTACAACGACACCACGATCGACATCGCGGAACGGCTCGGCGCCAAGGTCTGGCACTACCACGTGCACGACATCGATCCCGTCACATGGAAAGAGCATAAGCCCCTCATCCACGGCTTTGTCGACTATCCGCGCCTCTACGCACTGCTCCGGCGCCAAAACTACAGCGGGCTGTTGCTGCTCGAAATCGGTGCTCCGGCTGAGGAAATGCCGGGCCACCTGCGCGTGGCCAAACAAAAGCTCGAACGGCTCCAAATATAATAAGGGCAGTCTCATGTCGCGATTGCTCCCAGCCCTGTTTTGCGTCCCGATTCTGCTCGCCCAAGATCCCGCCGCGCTGTTCCGGGATCGCATTCAGCCGGTGTTGAAGAAAGATTGCCTGGGTTGTCACGGCGAAGGACAAGTCCTCTCCAAACTCGATATGCGGACCCGCGCGGCACTGCTCAAGGGAGGCGCGCGAGGTCCCTCGATCGCACCCGGCAATGCCGCCGGCAGCATTCTGTACCAGGCCATCGCCGGTTCGGGGCCGCTCAAGATGCCACCGATCGGCAAGGCAAGCCCTGAGTTTGTGGATGCCGTGAAGGTCTGGATCGACGCCGGCGCCCCGTGGGCAGAGCCGGCCGTCACGGATCGCTGGTCGGCTTTCAAGGAAGAAGATCTGTGGGCCTTCCGTCCCTTGCGTGCCGCCCAGCCCGGTGACCCCAATTCCATCGATGCTTTCCTCGAGCGCAAGCTCGCCGAAAAGAAAATCGCCGCAGCCCCACCTGCCGATCGACGTACTCTGCTGCGCCGTGCCACGCTCGATCTCACTGGACTCCCGCCCACGTACGCTGAGACCAAAGCTTTCGCCGACGACGAGTCCCCGGGCGCTTGGGAAACCGCTGTCGATCGCCTGCTCGCTTCTCCTCGCTACGGCGAGCGTTGGGGGCGGCATTGGCTCGACGTGGTTCGCTACGCCGACACCAACGGATACTCCAATGACTTCGAGCGCCCCAACGCGTGGCGCTATCGCGACTACGTCATCCGCGCATTCAACAATGACAAGCCCTACGACCGGTTCCTGCGTGAACAGATCGCGGGCGACGAACTGTTCCCCGGCGATCCGGAAGCGCTCATCGCAACCGGTTTTCTTCGCGCCGGCCCGTGGGAGCACACCGGCATGTCTGTTGAGGCGGTCACGCGGCAGATGTTCCTCGACGACGTCACTCACGGCGTGGCGGCCACGTTCCTGGGCCTCACTCTCGGATGCGCGCGCTGTCACGATCACAAGTTCGATCCGCTGCCCACCAAGGACTATTACCGGATGCAGGCCATCTTCGCCACCACCGAATTTGCGCGTCCCCGGTTGCCCTTCCTGCCAACGGAAAACACCAGCGGTCTTGCCGCCGGCCGCGCTGGCATGAAGGCCATCGCCGGCAAGGTCCAGGCGCACATCGATGCCTTCAATGACCTCTCCGTCGCCAATGCCATGCGCAAGCACGGCGTCACCAAGCCGGCGGACCTGCCTGCCGGAGTTCGCGCCAAGGCCATTCGCGACAGAGAAGGTATCGGACCGGATCAGTTCGAAGAGCTGAAGCTCTACCAGAAGCACATGCAGCTCTACCAGGAATCGCTTGACCGGTACGAGCCCAAGGCGTTCGCCGTTTCGAGCGGCCCCCGCGACGGCGCCACCGACGGCGGTCCGAATTTGAAGTACCCCAAGCACGCCGAATACACGCCGCCGGAAGTCCACGTGCTCCCCGGAGGCAACGTCCAATCTCCAGGGGAAGAGGTGTCGCCCGGCGTTCTTTCCCTTGTCGAGCGCTACGCCGGCCTTCCGTCTCCGGAGGTGCCGGCCAGTGTGGAAGGGCGCCGCGCGGTGCTTGCGGACTGGATCGCCGATCCGCGCCATCCCCTCACCGCCCGCGTGATGGTCAATCGTGTCTGGCAGTATCACTTCGGACGTGGTATCGCCGCCGACGCGAATAACTTCGGAAAAATGGGCGCCAGACCGTCGCATCCCGAACTGCTGGACTGGTTGGCCGCGCGCTTCATCGCGAGCGGATGGAGCGTCAAGAAACTGCATCGGATGATCCTGCTTTCCGACGCTTATCGGCGCTCGAGCGTCCCCACGGAGTCCGCCGCCAGGGAGGATCCCGCCAATCTGCTGCTGTCGCACTTCACGCCTCACCGCGTGGAGGCTGAAGTACTGCGAGACTCTCTGCTGGCCGCTGCCGGGGAACTCTCGCCCGACGCCGGCGGACCGGGCGTGTACCCCCAGATCAACGAGGATGTGGCGCGGCAGCCGCAGCACCGCATGGGTTCGCTCGCGCCCGCCTACCTCGCCTCGCCCCAGAAGCGAGACCGTAATCGGCGCACCATCTACACCTTTCAACAGCGCACCATGGCGGATCCGTTGATCGAAGTCTTCAACGGACCCAGCCCTGATTTTTCCTGCGAGCGCCGCGAAGCCACCATCGTTCCCACGCAAGCGTTCGCGTTGTTCAACAGCCAACTGGCGCACGACATGGCGCTGGCCCTGGCCGCGAAGGCTTCGACCCTGGAAGCCGTCTTCGTCCGCGCGCTCGGCCGGCCGCCCACGCCCGAAGAGGCCTCTCTCGCCGGCGAGCATTGGAAAAAAATGCTCGCCCACCATCGCGCGAATCCTCCCGGGCCGCGCAAACCGGCCGCGCCCCTGGTTCACAAAATCACCAGCGAACTGACCGGTGAGCTCCACAGCTTCACCCAGCAGGGGGATCCTGACGATTTCGAACACAATCTCCATCCGAGCGAAGTGACGCCGGAAACGCGCGCGCTGGCCGACGTGGCCCTCGCGCTTCTCAATTCCAACGAGTTCGCCTATGTTTACTAGAAAGAGTGCGATTCAGTTCGCCGCCCCCACCCGCCGCGAACTGCTGTTTCACTCGGGCATGGGCCTGGGCTCCATCGCCCTCACCGCGATGCTCGCCGCCGATCGCGCCCGCGCCGAACGGCCGCTTGCTCCCAAAAAGCCCCATCTCCAAGCGAAGGCCAAAAACTGCATCTTTCTGTTGATGGAAGGCGGACCCAGCCACATCGACACCTACGATCCCAAGCCGAAACTGAATTCCCTCCATATGACCAAGTTCGCCAAGGAGCGCACCAAGTTTCAGGCTGCCATGAACACCGGCGACCGCTATTACGTCAAGAGCCCGTTCGAGTTCCGCCGCGCCGGTAAGATGGGCATCGAGATCAACAGTCTCTTTGAGCGCTTCGCGGGCGTGGTCGACGACGTTTGCTTTTATCGTGGGCTGCACGCGGAAAGCGTCAATCACCCCACGGCTCTCTATCACCTCAACACCGGCAATCAGTTCGGCGGCGATCCGGCTATCGGCGCCTGGGTCGGATACGGCCTTGGGACGGAAAACCAGAACCTGCCTGCTTTTGTGGTTTTGCCCGACGTTGCCTATCCACAAGGCGGCGCGGCCAACTGGTCCAGCGGCTACCTGCCGGCGCACTATCAAGGTACGCCCCTCCGCGCGCAAGGTTCGCCCGTTCTCGACATGGCGCCTCCCGAGGGCGTGGCTCCGGAACGCCAGCGAGCCAACCTCGAGTTCCTCAATACGCTCAATCGAAGCCATGCCGCCGCGCATCCGCAGCACGCCGAACTCGCCGCCCGCATCCAGAGCTACGAACTCGCCTTCCGCATGCAGGCCGAAATGCCCAACGTGCTCGACATCGACAAAGAGCCCCTCGCCATCCGTGAGATGTACGGCATCAGCGGCCCAGACAAAGACGCCGCCGCGTATGGCCGCCGTTGCCTGCTGGCGCGGCGCCTGATCGAGGCTGGCGTGCGCTTCGTCCAGGTGATCGCGATGGGCTGGGATTCGCACGATCACATCGATAAGGCGCACGGAGTCCGCATTCGCGCAGCGGACCGCGGCATTGCCGCACTCGTCAAGGACCTTGGCCAGCGTGGCCTGCTCGAGGAAACGCTCATCGTCTGCGCCGGCGAGTTTGGTCGAAGTCCGGATAACGGCATCCGCCGGGGCGGACAAGCCTGGGGCCGAGACCACAACGCCACCGCGATGGCCTGTTGGATGGCAGGCGGCGGAGTCAAAGCCGGCCAGATCGTTGGCGCCACCGACGAGACCGGCCTACAGGCCGTCGAGGAAGTGCACCCGCTCAAGGATTTCCACGTCACACTGCTCCATCTCCTCGGTCTCGACGACAACAAGCTTCGCTTCCTCCATGCGGGCCGCGAAAAGCAGTTGAGCCAGACCGGCGGTGAACTGATCCGCGCCCTGCTCGCCTAGCGGCATTTCATCGCCGGGTCAGCTACCGTTTGGGCTTCTTCTAGCGCACTACCGTTTCCTGTTTGTGGCTGGCTGCGATATGATGGCGGACACTATGGGGTCTTCTACAATCCGTATACTGTCCGCTGCCATACTGTTTGCCGCGGCGCTTTCCGCACAGACGTCCACCGGCCAGATCGCCGTCACCGTGCTCGATCCATCCGGAGCCGTGATTCCCAATGCCGCGATCACCCTGACCGGGTCCGACACGGGCGAACTCGTACGCACACTTTCCACCGATGAGTCCGGATCCGCGACGGCTCCTCTGCTTCGTCCCGGCGCCTACACGGTTTCGGTGACCAGCGAAGGCTTCAAGCGTCTCGAGCGCAAGGGCATCACGCTGCGCGTCGACGACGCGTTGTCTCTCCGTCTCACCCTCGAACCGGGCGGCGTCACCGAATCGATCAGCGTCACCGCGCAGGCCGAACTGCTCGAAGAGAAAACGCACTCGGTGGGCCAGGTCGTCGATGATCGCACCATGCAGCAGCTTCCCCTCAACGGCCGCAACTACCTCCAACTCGGGAACCTCACCGCCGGCGCGGTACCGAACTCCCGCTCGCGGGACCGTACGTTTTCCGCCTACGGCAATCGCGGACTCCAGAACGCCTTTCTGCTCGATGGCGCGCGCAACCAGAACTACCTGCGCGGCCTCGATAACCGCGCCCGGGATGCAATGCGCCCATCCCTGGAAGCGATCGCCGAGTTCAAAGTTCAGACTTCGAACTTCTCCGCCGAGTACGGCGCTTCGGCCGGCGCTGTCGTCAACGTCGTCACCAAGTCCGGCAGTAACCAGTTTCACGGATCCGCCTTCGAGTTCCTGCGCAACTCCTCTTTTGATGCCCGCGACTTCTTCACCCCCGCCGATCGCGACAAGCCGCTCTACATCCAGCATCAATATGGCGGATCGCTCGGCGGACCCATCAAACGCAATCGTGCCTGGTTCATGGGCTCCTACCAGCGAACCCATATTTCCGAAGGCGACAACGTCGTTTCCACTGTCCCGCTCGCGGACCATAAGGCGGGCCGGTTCGGATCGCTCAACGTCTTCGATCCCGCCACCACGCGCGCCAATCCCGCCGGAAGCGGATTCATTCGTGACCGCTTCCCCAACAACACCATCCCCGCTTCCCGTTTCGATCGCATCGGCAAATCGGTCGTCGACTTCTATCCCGACCCCCAATTTGCCCAGGCTGGGCGCAACTACGTGAACAACCCTGTCCATGGGACGCGCTATCACAACGCCACATTCCGCGGCGACGTCCGTGTCACCGATCGCGACTCACTGTTCGCCCGCTTCTCGTTCGACGACGGAACCTTTGACCGCAAGAGCCCGCTGCCGGAACCCGCCACCACGGGGACCCTGCGCACGCAACCCGCGCGCAGCCTCGGTGTCGGCTACACGCGCGTGGTAACCAACACCACCGTCAACGAACTCCGCTTCGCCTGGAATCGCGTTAGCGTCGTGCAGGACGGCACGGTTCCCAAGAACGAAATCATCGCCGGCTCGCTCGACCCCGATGTCACCAGTTCCATCCCGAACTTCAACGTCACCGGCTTCACCGGTATCGGCGGTCAACCCGCCGGGTTCGGCAACATTCCCCTCGATAAGTCCTCCGGTGTCTGGAACGTCTCCGACAACATCAGTTCTGTCCGCGGCAAACACACCGTCAAGGCCGGTTTCGACTTCCAACTGATCCGCGTCCGCACCTCCGCCACCCTGCAAGGCCGCGGCGCGTGGGGTTTTACGGGTGTCTTCTCCCAAGACCCGCAGCGCCGCCCCGGCTCTGGGTCCGCCGTCGCGGACCTTCTCCTCGGCCTCCCCAACACCATCACCATCGGGACCCGTGCCGTCAGTGAAGAACGCGCCCCCAATTACTATTGGTACTTTCAGGATGACTGGTCGATCACTCCCACACTCACTCTCAACTTGGGTTTCCGCTACGAACTCACCAAGCCTTTCTACGAGGTCAACAACCGCTTGTCCACCCTCGTTACCGACTACGGCGACCCCTTGTTCGGCCAGTACATCCTCGCCGGCGATAGCCGCCTTCCGCGCCCGCTCCAGTACACAGACCGCAACAACATCGCCCCTCGTTTCGGCTTCGCCTGGCGCACTCCTGCCCCCGGACTCGTGCTGCGCGGCGGATTCGGCGTCTTCTACGGACAGGACGAAGGCTTCGGCGTCTCCCAGCGCATGACGAACAATCCGCCCTTTGTCGGCTTCGGCGGCTTCAACGTGAATTCGGATCAGTTGAACATCAGTTCCACAATTCCGTTAAGCTCTCCGCTGCCGCCGCGCCCGGCCGCGCCGGATCCATCCGCCTACACCTGGGATCCCAACAGCACGGTACAACTCCGCTCGTGGACCAACCGATTCACCATTCCGTATGTCCTCCAGTGGACCCTCTCCATGCAAAAGGAACTCAAGCCCGGGCTGCTGTGGGAACTCAATTACGTCGGCAACCGCGGCATCAAGCTCTGGGGCGTCTACGAAGGCAACCAGCCCACTCCTGGCGCGGGCAGCGTCAACAACCGGCGGCCACTCGCCGGCTTCACGCGTGGATCGATCATCCGCGGCGAGCCCTGGGTCACCAGCAATTACAACGGACTCTCCACGCGCCTCGAACGCCGGTTCTCCCAAGGACTCTCGTTCCTTGCCTCCTACACTTACGGCCGTTCGCTCGACACCCAGTCCAACGTCGACCTTTGCGATGGTTGCGTGAATTCTTCCGGCTCCGGTTCCGTGCAGGACGTCCGCAACCGCAAAGCCAATCGCGGCCCGTCCGATCACAATGTCCCCCACCGCTTCGTCTTCTCGAGCGGGTGGGACGTTCCCTTCCTGCGCGCCAATCCCATCGTCGGAGGTTGGACGCTCTCCGGCATCCTTTCGCTCTCGAGCGGCTTGCCATTCGGTCTCAACCTCCCGTTCGACAACGCCGGCACGGGAAACATCAACTGGCCGAATCGCATCGCCGACGGCCGTCTCGCTTCGCCAACGATCGATCGTTGGTTCGATACCGCTGCGTTCGCCTTCCCCACTCAATACACGTTCGGAAACGCCGGCCGGAACTACCTCACCGGTCCGGGAACCAAGTCCGTGGACTTCTCGCTGCAGCGCATTTTCAATCTTCCGATCAACGACATCTCACGTCTCGAGTTCCGTGCCGAGGCCTTCAATCTCTTCAATACGCCGCAATTCGGCATCCCGGGGGCCACGCTCCAAACGGCGAACTTCGGCGTCATCGGCGGCACGGCCAATTCCAACCGGCAGCTTCAATTCGGGC
Source organism: Bryobacteraceae bacterium (assembly GCA_041394885.1). Lineage (GTDB taxonomy): Bacteria > Acidobacteriota > Terriglobia > Bryobacterales > Bryobacteraceae > DSOI01. Next base: position 44,189 of record JAWKHI010000041.1, read on the forward strand.
TCCGGCTTCTTTTCTAGGGCGATACGCAGGGCGGGCTAACGCCGAAGCCTGCTGACCTCCGCCGCTAACCGGGCTCCGGAAGCCCGTCCCGAACGGGCTTCCTCTTCCCGGAACACCGCCATTTGAATGATCCCGGCCCCCGCACGGTCGAAGTCATAGATGACATAGATCGTCCCATCCGCGCCCTGAGCACCATCCGGGTACGACACTCCATCCCGCCCATCCAGCAAAAGTCCCCCCTGCCACGACGCTCCATCGTCGGCGGAAACGAACGCCGTCAGGTGGGACCGGCGCGCCGACGGCCCGTTGTGCCGAACCATCAGCAGCGCGCCGGATCGCAGCCGCCGCACAAAAAACCGCTTGTTCGCCACATTCTCCGCCCGCAGGTAGTCCGTCCCTGGGCTCCAGGTTTTACCGCCATCGCTCGAAAAACTCTGCCCGATCCCCCACTCGGTTCTCACCAGCATCCACAACCGCCCATCGCGCAGTTCCACCAGCATGTGTTCGTCGGAACGCGTGGGAGAAATTCGCACCTGTCCCAAAAACGCGAACGTCTTCCCCTGATCCCGCGACCGGTAGACATTCGAACCACGCGCCTCTCCCATATCGTGTACGAGCATTTCCTTGGTGTACGGCGAAATATCGTAGCCATCCAGCGCCAGATCAGGCTTGTTGTCGCGCCACATGCCAATCGGCAGCAGCCAGTCGCCATTGCGCAGGACGGCCGGCTTGTTCAGCATGACGCCATCCGCGATCCTCCGCGGGGCCGACCATCGGGGTTCTTCGGAATCGGGATCTTCCGTCACCATCGCCCAGACACCCCACCGTCCATCCCGCAGTCCCGCGCTCTGTGACCAGAACGCCCACAACCGCCCCCCAGGATCGATCCAGATGCAAGGAGACATTGCCCGTACGAAGCGCCGCGGCTGTATGACCACCTTCGGGCCGGACCACGTCCGTCCGTCGTCGCCGCTGGTCGCCATCACCGCGTAGCTGAATGGGCTCTCCACCCGGCGTGTGGAAGGCCCCGTAACCCAGATGGCCCACAGCCGGCCCTTGGCGGTTCTCTCAATTCCGGGCACTCCCTGCGATCCCCGGGCGCTGGCCGCATACTCAGAGCCGGGCGCGGTGATGATCCGCGGCGGCTGCTTGGCCAGATCGGGAAGCCGAAGCCGGCTGATTTCCGATTGCCGCTCGAGACCCCGCCTGGCCCGTACGTCCTCCTCCCGAAAAATCGCAAGACGAATGACGCCTTCCCCCGCCCGGTCGAAATCATGCACGACATAGATCCTGCCGTCGGAGGACTCCACGCCATCCGGGTACGATGCCCCTACCCTCTCTTCGATCAGCAGCCCGCCCTTCCACGAAACCCCATCGTCATCGGAAACGAATGCCGTCAGATGAGAGCGCGCCGGGCCCGGACCGTTGTTTCGCACCATCAGCAGCGCCCCGGAACGCAGCCGCCGAATAAAGAACCGCTTGTTGGCGACGTTCTCGCCCCGCATATACTCCTTGCCCGGGCTCCAAGTCCTGCCGCCATCCCTCGAAACACTCTGGCCGATCCCCCACGTCGTCCGCACCAGCATCCACAGAGTGCCATCCCGCCGCTCCACCAGCATGTGCTCATCGGAACGCGTTGGAGGAACGCGCGCCTGGCCGAGAAACTCGAAGGTCTCCCCCTGGTCGCGTGACCGGTACACGTTGGACCCTCGTTCCTCGCCCAGATCCTGTATGAGCATCTCCTTGGTGTAGGGAGACAAATCATAGCCATCGAGAGCAAGGCTCGGCGTGTTGTCCCGCCACAATCCCACTGGAAGCAGCCAGTCGCCATTGCGCAGCACCGTCGGCTTGTTCAGCATGATGCCGTTGGCGATCCGTCGCGGCTGGGTCCACCGCGGCTGCCCGGAATCGGCATCGCCGGTCATCATGGACCAAACTCCCCAGCGGCCGTCCCGCAATCCCGCGCTCTGCGCCCAGAACAACCAGAGCCGCCCCCGCGGATCGATCCAAAGACACGGGTCCATCGCGCGTACGAACCGGGGCGGCTGGATCGCCAGCTTCAGGCCGGACCATGTAGCGCCGTCATCGCCGCTGGTGGCGAGGACAACGTAGCTGAACGGGCTTTCAACCGCCCGCTTGGACGGTCCTGTATACCAGGCGGCCCATAGCCGCCCTTTCGCCGTTCGTTCAATGGCGGGAACCCCCTGCGCGCCGCGGGCGCTTTCGGCATACTCGGCCCCCGGAGACTCGATCACTCGCGGCGGCTGGAGAGAAAGCTCCGGCGGCCCCGGTTGGGCGAGCAATTCCGGATGCGCGGCAAGCGCCAATCCCATCGCAACCATGCCGGACGTCTGGAGTCTCAAGAGGCAGCGTTACAGTTGCCGCCTCCGCTTGTCAACCTGCAACCAGCACCCGGAGCCTTCACGGGGAACCAACGCCCGAAAAAGGAGAATGCCGCGCCGCCCCCTGCTACCATAAGATATTCCCCGGATCGGCCCCGCGATCCGGGGTTTTCCCAATGGAAGCCGATCTCAAAAAAACCGTCAATCTCCCGCAAACCGCCTTCCCCATGAAGGCGAACCTTGCGCAGACCGAGCCCAAGCTCCTTGAGCGCTGGCGCGACACCGATCTCTATGGCCAGATCCGGCGCGCATCGGCGGGCCGCCCGCGATACGTCCTCCATGATGGCCCGCCGTACGCCAACGGCAACATCCACCTCGGCCACGCCTTCAACAAAACACTGAAGGATTTCATCGTCAAATCCAAAACGATGTCCGGGTTTGACTCGCCTTACGTTCCCGGCTGGGATTGCCACGGCCTCCCCATCGAGATCAAAGTCGATTCGCAGCTCGGCTCAAAGAAAGCCTCCATGACGCCCGGCGAGATCCGCCGCGCCTGCCGCGCCTACGCGCAGAAATTCGTCGACCTTCAGAAAGCCGACTTCATCCGCCTCGGCGTTTTCGGCGATTGGGACCACCCCTACCTCACCATGGAGGCGCGCTACCAGTCTGTCATCGCGCGCGCCTTCGTCGACTTCCTGGATCAGGGTTACGTCTACAAAGGACTCAAGCCCGTCAACTGGTGTCTCAGTTGCCGCACCGCGCTCGCCGAAGCCGAGGTCGAGTACGAAGATCACGCGAGCCCCTCTATCTGGGTCCGATTCGCGCTCACGTCCGATTCCGCCGCGATCCACACGGCCCTCGACAATCAGTCCCTGCAAGGCAAACCGTGCTATGGCCTTATCTGGACCACTACGCCCTGGACCATTCCGGCCAACCTCGCCATCGCCTACCATCCCGGCATCGATTACTCCGCCGTCGACACCGGCGATGCCGTCTACTTTGTAGCCACCGATCTCGTCGACGCCACCGCGGCTGTGTGCGGATGGGCCCAGACCCGCACCCTCGCCCGCTTCCCTGGCGCCAAGCTGGAAGGCGCCATTTTCCGGCATCCCTTCGTAGCACGCGATTCCCCAGGCATCCTTGCCGAACACGTCACCCTCGAACAGGGCACCGGCGCCGTGCACACCGCGCCCGGCCATGGCCATGAAGACTATGTCGTGGGCATTCAGTACGGCCTGCCGGTCTATTGCCCCGTCGATGGCGCTGGACGTCTTTTTCACACCCAGGATGAGCCGGGTGTGCTCCCGGAAGCCCTCATCGGCAAGACGGTTTGGGAAGCCAATCCGGTCGTCATTGAACTGCTCACCGCTTCCGGCGCACTGCTCGCCCAACGGAAAATCGAGCACTCCTATCCCCACTGCTGGCGCTGCCACAAGGCCACCATCTTCCGCGGCACTGAGCAGTGGTTCATCGGCATGGAGCGCAACGGCCTCCGGGAACGCGCGCTCGAAGCCATCCGCAACATCAAGTGGATGCCAGAATGGGGCGAAGACCGCATCTACAACATGATTGCCAGCCGTCCGGATTGGTGCATCTCACGCCAGCGCATTTGGGGCGTGCCCATCGTGGTCTTCTACTGCGAGTCCTGCCATGAGCCGATCACCGATCGCGCCGTGCTCGATCCCGTGGTCGATCGGTTCGCCACCCAAACTGCCGACATCTGGTACGACGAGCCCGCGTCGGAACTCGTTCCCACCGGCACGCGATGCCCCAAGTGCGGCCACGGCGCGTTCACGAAGGAAAAGGACATCCTGGACGTTTGGTTTGACTCCGGATCGTCCCACCTCGCCGTGCTCAACGCGCAATGGGAACTCGACTGGCCCGCCGAACTCTATCTCGAGGGCGGCGATCAATACCGCGGATGGTTCCACTCCTCGCTTCTGGTTGGTGTGGGCCTCAAGGGCGGCGCGCCCTACCGCGAGTGCGCCACCAACGGCTGGACGCTCGATGGCGAAGGCCGGGCCATGTCGAAAAGCATCGGCAACGTCATCGAGCCCGACAAGATCATCAAACAATCCGGCGCCGAACTGCTGCGGTTGTGGACCGCTTCGGTGGCCTTTCACGAAGATGTCCGCATCTCCGATACCATCCTCGCCCGATTGTCGGAGGCCTACCGGAAGCTCCGCAATACTTTCCGCTACGCCCTCGGCAACCTCTATGACTTCGAACCGTCTCGCGATGCGCTCGCTCCCTCTGACATGCTCGAGTTCGATCAGTGGATCCTGTTCCGGGCCGATCAACTCGTCAAGCAGGTTCGTGCCGCCTACGACGAGTTCGCGTTTCACCGCGCCTATCAGGCTCTCTACAACTTCGCCATCGTCGATTTGAGCGCGCTTTACTTCGACGTTCTGAAGGATCGCCTCTATACCGCCGCGCCGTCATCCCGTGCACGCCGCAGCGCGCAGACAGCTCTGTGGCGCGTTACGCGCGCTCTGGCGCGGCTTCTCGCTCCGATCCTTACGTTCACGACCGAAGAGGTCTGGACCCATTTTCCCAAGGCCGAAGGCGACCCCGATTCCGTGCACCTCGCGCTGTTTCCCGAACCCGGCGATGTCACCGCCGGGCTCAACGCGGCCGATCACGCCCGGACCTCTTCCTGGGACAAACTCGTTGCGGTCCGGGAATCGGTCAACAAAAGCCTCGAACTGGCTCGCCAGGAAAAATTCATCGGCTCATCGCTCGAAGCCAAGGTGCACCTGAAAGCCGGTCCCGAACTCCTCCCTGTGCTCGATCAGTACCGCGCTCACCTGCCGGCCCTGTTCATCACCTCGCAGGTATCGCTCGAAGGGCTCCCCGGCGCCGGGCTCGCCGTCGACGTGCATCGCGCCGAAGGCGTCAAATGCGAACGGTGCTGGAAATTCAACCTGGAAACCGGCGCGGACTCGCGTTGGCCCACCGTCTGCCCGCCCTGTGCCGAGGCGCTCGCAACCAGGGATGCATAAGGAAAGTGCATCCATGATGACGGCATCCCGGTTGCTTCCCTTCGCCGCAGCCGCCGCCATCTTCGCGCTGGACCGCGTCACCAAGATCTGGATCCAGCAGACGGTCACCCTCTGGGACGTAATTCCCGTCATTCCGGGCCTGTTCAACATCATTCATTCGGAAAACACCGGCATGGCGTTTTCCCTCCTCGCCGATTCGAGCCAGGCGGTTCGCACCGTGATCCTGATCGGGTTTGCCGGCGCCGTCCTGTGTCTGGTTGTATGGATGTTGTGGCGGGCCGTGGACTCAGTCCAAAAGACCGCGCTTACGCTGGTGCTTGGCGGAGCCTCCGGAAACCTCTATGATCGAATCGTGCGCGGGTCGGTCACCGATTTTCTCGACTTCTTCTGGCGCGACCACCACTGGGCCACCTTCAATATCGCCGATTCGGCCATTACCGCCGGCGCCCTGCTCATTGCACTCGAGTTGTTCCGCAAGCCGGAGCCCAAAGCCGCTGCCTCATGCTCCCCAAAATAATCTCTTTCTCCGATAGCTTCTTCCTGCCTACCTATGGCGTGCTGGTGGCGCTCGGCTTCCTGGCCGGTCTTTGGATCGCCGGACGCCTCGCGCGCCGCTCCGGGCTCGATCCGGAGGCAGTCACCAATCTCGGCGTCTACGCCGCTCTCGCCGGGCTGGCCGGGGCAAAGCTGTTCATGTTCGTCGTCGAGTTTGGACACTATCGCGCTAACCCCGCCGAAATCTTTTCCCTCGCCACCCTCCAAGCCGGCGGCGTCTTCTACGGCGGATTGGTAGCCGCGCTGCTCTATGGAGCCTGGCACGTGCGACGGCATGGGCTTCCCACCGCCCTCACCCTCGATTGTTTCGCGCCGGGCCTCGCCTTGGGCCAAGCCATCGGCCGGCTCGGCTGCTTTGCCGCCGGATGCTGCTGGGGCCAGGCCTGTGACCGGTCCTGGGCCGTCACCTTCACCAATCCGGATGCGCACGCCCTCACGGGCGTTCCGCTCGACGTGGCCCTGCATCCCACCCAGCTCTATGAGGCGGCGATGCTCGGGGCCGCCTTCGCCATCACCTACATTGCCTTTGCCCGTCCCCACAAACCCGGGGCGATCCTCGGCCTCTATCTCCTCCTCGCCGCCATCGAGCGTTTCACGGTGGACTTCGTCCGGGCGCATCAGCAGCCGAATCCCTTCGAAGGTCCGCTCACCACCGCCCAGTGGATCGCGCTCGGACTCGCCGCGGCCGGTGTCTGGCTCCTCGTCCGGGCCGGGGAGCCCCCGAAGCCGGAGCTCGGCGGCCTGAAGGCAGCCGCTCACTGACTGCTAAGTTGTTCCCTCCACTTTCTGACGAGCATTTCCCCTACCGGGGGTAGGTGTTTCTATCAGAGTTCAGGGGTTCGCCGCGTGTTCCTCCGCTGAGTACTACCCCGGTTGGCTGAAGTGTTTCCCCGATAGTTCTTTGCCTCTCCAACCCCTAGAATTGAACTTCAGACTAGATTTGCCGCGGGTTTCGAACGGACAGGCGAGTGGCCGAACTATACGATAAGCGAGACGATACACAATGCCGCTACTGTGGCGGCAAGCTGAGTTTCCTCCAGCGGATGTCGCGGCAGGAGTTCTGTTCGCCCGAGCACAGGCAGTCGTTCCAGCGCGAGCAGGAAGAGCTGGCGCTGGCGCGGCTCCAACTGGCCCTCGACCCCCCGGCCCAAAAAGCGCCCCCGCCTCCCCCGGAATTACCGCCGCTGGCGCCTGTGGAACCGGAACCGGCAGTGGAATCCCTGGAGGTTGCCCCCGGATCCGGTTTCGCCGAAGACGACGAAGAGCCGGCGGGTCTTTGTCAGCCGCTGGTGGTTCAGCCGCCGCCTGTCGCGTCCCAGATCCCCTGTCAGGACGAAATGGGGCAGGAGGCGTTGGCCTCCGGCGCAACGGCGTTCCCCGTGCTGCGCCTGCCGACGCCGGAACGGCAATGGGCACCGGCCGGCGGTAGCCCGAATCTGCATGGGCTGGTCCGTCCGGCGCCAGGCGACCTTCTCACCATCTTCGTCCTCCCCCCGGCCGAGGAGTCCGCCACGCTCGCCTGCCGTATGCCCGCCATGGGGCTCGAACGCGCGCAATGGGATCGGATCGAGGAAGAAGAACACGTCCGTCTCTCGGAACCGCCGATGGCCGGCCTGGTCCCCATCAAGGGACCGCAGACCCTGAAGGTGCAGATCGGGTTGTCGCGGCCGAGCGCGGAGCCGGAACATCCGGTTGCCTCCCCTAATACTTCTGTCCCGATTCCCCACACGGCCCGGACCGCTGGTCCGCGGATGGGCGGCGTGCGCGCCTTCCGCACCCGTATCGGCGCCGCTGGAAAGCTGCGCCCGGCTACCGGAGGCGCCACCGAGCCGATCGAGGTGCGAGGCGAAATAACGCCCACCATGCCGCGGATGAACGCCAGCGGACTCTCGGGTTCCGCCTTGGGATCCAAGCCCGATTCGGGTGTGCCGGCGGAAGAGGCCGTTCGTCCCGCCGCCGCGGGGGAGGGAAGCGGCGATCTCCGCATGGACGGGTCGCAAATACCGTCCGCCGGCTATTGTTCGTTGGGCGGCGGGCCGCTCGACCGCGAAGCCTCGCCCCGGCTGGCGCCGCCTTCGTTCCCGCCTTTCGATCTGCCCGCCGTGCGCGCCCTGCTTTCCGCCAGCGTACATGACCGGTGCGTTCCGATCGAGTCGTTCTCCGCCCGCCGGCCCGATGCTCCCGTCATTGAGCGCCCGGACGCCTCGCCAGCCGGACCGGATCAACCGCCGGCCGTGCTGCTGCGCCTGAGCGGCAGTCCCGAATTGGGCGCCCTTCCTACTGGGGAGCCGATCCGCGGATACCAGGTCATCAACCTCATTACCATCCGTCAACTGGAACCGGTGCGCCGGCCGGCTGGAGAGAGCCATATCCACGGGGCTGAGCCGCCGGCGCCGCGTCCGGCTCGTGTCAACCTCCCCGCGCCCGATCTCCGTGGGGCTGGATGCCACCAAGGCGTAGAGCCGCGAATCGGAGGAATGGGGCCACGCCGCGATTGGGACTCGCTCGGTCCCGCCATCTCGGGCAAGCCGGGAGTCTGGAAGGCTTCCGCCGCCTCGGCCCCGCCCCCCGTATTACGCCGCGGCAACATGGTGGGCCTCGAGGTGGATTCGCCCGGGGCGCCCCCGTCCGGCGCTTTGAGCGAAGAGATCAGCCCTGCTTTGGACTCGGTCCGTGTTGCTCCGAGGAAGCCTTCTCACGCCGCGCCGTCTGCCAGCGCCGGCGTCCCTGCGCTGGAGCAAATCGTCCGATGGCCCATACGGCCTAAAGATTCCCTGGCGGAACCCGATCTTCAAGCTATCGGCTGTTCGTTTGCATCCGGAGGAGGACTGTGGGATTCGCTGACCTAGCCCCGAATTTCGACCCGGAAAACTCGGGTTCCAAACCGCGCGAGACCAAGGAGTCCAGCGCCTCGCCTGCGTCGTCCGGCGCGGGGGAGACGGCATCGGTCGCGCTCGAAGAGGGGCTGGCGGCCACCGCGCTCGCCTTTGAGGACTTCCGTGCCGTCATCCGCCACTGTTCGCGGATCGTGCAAGTGCAGCAGGAACATTTCGAGGCCTGGTTCAACCTCGGCTACGCCCGGCAGCAGGTGGGTGAACTCGAGGAGGCCGTCTTCGCCTACCATCGCTCGTCCCGCCTCCGCCCCTCCGACGCCCGCCCGCTCGTGAATCTGGGATTGGTGCGCCAGACGCTCAATGACTCCGAAGGCGCCGGCGAGGCCTACCGGGAAGCCCTCCAGGCCGATCCCGGCCATCCCCAGGCTCTGTGGAATCTTGCGCTCCTGGTCGAGGCCGACGGAGAGTACGCCGAAGCCGAGTCCTATTACGCCCGCCTGGAGAAGATCCTGCCCGACGACGAAGAGGTCTTGTTCCGGCTGGGCCTGACCCGCCTTTACCTGGAAGAGCCGGAAGGCGCCGTGGAAGCCTTCGACGCCTGCATCCGGCGCAAACCGGGGTGGAAGGAAGCGCAATTGAACCGCGGCCTGGCCCTGGCCGCCTGCGGCCGTCACGCTGAGGCCAAGGCGATGCTCAACCGCGTGCTCGAGTCGGACCCAAGGTCCGAGGAAGCCTTGTGCGGTTTGGCCGCGGTGGCGGTGGAAAGCGCGGATTGGGACACCGCCCTCGCCGTACGCAAGCAGCTGCTCGAAGCGCGCGGCTCGCTGCCCGAGCTCACCTACAATCTGGCGCTCGCCCTCGATCAGCAGGGGCGAACCGAGGAAGCGATCCGGTTCTACTGCGAGGCGATCAAGGAGCGGCCGAAGTTTCCCGAGGCCTTGCTCAATCTGGGCCACGCGTTGGACCGGCTTGGCCGCCACACCGAAGCCGTCGAATGCTGGAAGCGCGCCATGGGCCTCAATTCCGCCTACGCCACGGCCTACTTCCGCGCCAAGGAATGATCCCTAAGCCTTCTCGAAACGCGGCCGGGCGCACTGGCCGCGTTTCCGCGTCTATCGCCGCCAACCTCACGCGTCTGCTGTGGCCGCCGATGACCAACTAACGGTACTAGGGAGAGCCCCTACGAGGGCTAGGGCGAAACAAAAATCAACCCGCAGCACTTACGGGATAGGTCCATATCCCGGATTGGTACATGCTGAATATGAGCCAAGCCATGAAAACGAAAACACGCCGCCGGCGCGGCAACGCGCTCATCGAGATGTCATTGATGATCGTGCCGTTGTTCGGCCTTTTGTTCGGCATCGTCGACTTCGGTTTCGCGATCTTCATTCGCAGTACGCTGCAGCACTCGGTGCGCGAAGGGGTGCGCTACGCGGTGACCTATCAGATCCAACCCGGGTTGTGCCAGGACGATTCGATCAAGGAGACGGTCAAGACGCAGGCCATCGGCTTTCTGACGCCCGCCCAGCACGCCAACAAGATCCAGATCCGGTACTACGACCCGTTGACGTTCAACGAAGTGCTGGCGCCGCAGGGAAACTCGCCGGGCAACATCGTGGAAGTGGCTGTCGAGGGATATCAATACAGTTGGCTCGCCCCGTTGTTTTGGTCGGCCTCGCCGTTGAGCATTAACGTCCGGGCCTCGGACCGTATGGAAGGCTTGCCGGGCGGCGGAGCGGCGCCGTGCCGGTAGATTCGGGTAAAAGGTCAATGCCGCAGGGAGGAATCATGATGCGCAGAAACCAAAGAAAACGCCGCGGGAATACGCTTCTCGAATTCGGCCTGGTCGCAATATTCCTGGTGCCTTTGTTTTTGGGTACCGTCAACCTGGGTCTGAACCTCGGACGCAGCGTTCAGGTGTCGCAGGTGGCCCGCGATGCCGGGCACCTCTATGTGCGTCAAATGGATTTCTCGCTCAGCGGCAGCAAGGACCTGCTGGTGAAGCTCTCGAGCGGTCTCGGTATGACCGTCAACGGGGGCAACGGCACCGTGATTCTTTCGCGGATCATGAAGGTCGGCCCCGCCGAGTGTCAGGCCGGCACCGGCAGCACCGCTTGCGCCAACCTGGGGCAGGCCGTGTTCACCCAGCGCTACGTGATCGGCAATTCCACGCTGAAGTCCAGCGAATTCGGCACCCCGGCGTCGAGTATCGTGCTCACCTACGCCGTTGACGCGCAGGGCCTGAAAGTGGGCGATATCCGGCCCCAGGACTACACCACCAACGCCTCCGCGGTCGCCACCGGCTTCACCACTCTGCTGCCGGGCATGCTCGACGGAGAAACCTCCTATGTCGCGGAAGCCTATTTCGCTTCCCCGGAATGGAATCTCGACAACAGCTACACCGCGACCGCTCCCGGCGTCTACGCGAGGTCCATCTACTAATACGTATTGACTGTGCCGCGCGCGCCGCCGCGCGGACAAGGAGAAAGCTGCCATGCGAAACTCAACCCGCTCCACCCGCCGCCGCAAAGGCTTCGCCATCATTCTGACGGCGCTGATGCTCACCTTCATCGTTCCCATGGTGGGCCTGGCCATCGACGCCGGAATCCTCTATTCGGTCCGCGCGCGCATCTCGGCCGCCTCCGACGCCGCCGCCATGGCTTCGGCCCGCGCCCTCGCCACCGGACTCACCATTCAGGATCAGGAAGCCAGCGCCATCGCCCGGGCCCAAGCCGTCTTCGCGGCCAACTTCCCCACTGGGTCCATGGAGACCAGTGCGCCCACCGTCGGCGCTATCGTCGAGGAGGTCAACAACGTGACCCGCCGCGTCACCGTCTCCGCCGGCGTCACCCCTCCCGTCTACTTCATGCGCTACCTTGGATGGGGCTCGGCCGGCAAGACCCTGCGCGTCAACGTCATCGGCCAGGCCTCGCGCCGCGACATCAACCTGATGATGGTGATTGACCGGTCCGGCTCGCTCCAAAGCGCAGGCGCCTGTGACGATCTCGAAGTAGCCGCTCAAGCATTCACCAATTTGTTCGCCAACCAACGCGACCGCCTCGGCCTGATCACCTTCGGTGGCTCCTACCGCCTGGACTATGCCCCGACCAAATTCTTCAAGACCTCGCCCACACTCAACTCCGAGATCGGCAAGCTCTATCCGGGCGGCTGCGCCGGCTGGACCGGTTCGGCCCAGGGCCTCTGGCAGGGCTATCAGGAACTGGTGAACCTCAACGAGCCGGGCCGCTTGAATGTGATCCTGTTCTTCACCGACGGGCAGCCGAACACCATCACCAATGACTGGGTGCTCGATGTCAACGGCACCCCGGGCAACACCGACATGACCCGCTGCTACGATTGGGAACACGGCAAATACTACTATCAGTCCGGCTATGATCCTTCCAACTTGCGCTATCGGGGCTACATCGCCCAGGACATCAACAGTGGAAACACCGATGGCGTACGTGGTCACGAGGCCGGCCCAATGCCTGCTAACGACCCTGGCGACGTTACCATCCCCGTGGGCTATTCCGGCTCGGCGAAGTCGAGCAGTTACGACTGCTGGTGGCGCGGAAGCGGCGGAACCGTGGTCGAACGCGATATTCCCTACTACCCCGACACCGATCTCTACGGCAACTCGATGTTCGGCTTCAAGTCCGTCACCACCTGGACTTCGGGCCCCTACGCCGGAAAGGTCCGGTACGGCAGCGGCACCACGGGAATCAATGCCGCCAAGAACGCCGTCGACAACGCGGCGCAGCGCATCCGCAACAAAGTGGGCAATCCGAATCTGACCACCATGATCTACGCCATCGGCCTTGGTGGTGTGGGCGAAGCCGAGTCCGACATGCTCGAACGCATCGCCAACGATCGCGATAGCGCCATCTTCGACCCTAATTCGCCGGAAGGGCTTTACGTCTATGCCCCCAACCCGGCCGCGCTCAACGAAGCGTTCGTGCGCATCGCTTCGGAAATCCTCCGCTACTCGTTGTAGATCGGAGATCGGCGCCAAACAGTTCCCTTCGGTCGGGAAGTCTGCCCCGCTCGCGCCGCCGGTTCGCCGGCTGGCGGGCGGGGCTCTTTTTCGTTCTCACGGCGCCGGGGCGGCGCCGATATGGGAGGCGTGGCACCACAACGCCTCGTTCGCAAACCTCGCCGCCGCGGATTCGCTCTGATTCTCACGGCCCTGATGCTGGTCTGGATACTGCCGCTGGTCGGTCTCGCTATCGACGCCGGAATCCTCTACGCGGTGAAAGCGCAGTTGCAGTCGGCCTGCGACGCCGCCGCGCTCGCCGCCGCGCGGAATCTCTCGGTTGGCTTGACATTGAGCGAGCAGGAGGCAAGCGCGCGCGCACGCACCGAGGCGTTCTTTGACGCCAACTTTCCCACGGGCCACTGGGAAACTACCGGAAAGTCCCGGCAGGTGGCCGTCGCTGAAAGCGGTTTTCGCACTCGCAAGGTTACTGTGTCCGGCTCGGTGACGGTGCCCCTGTTCTTCATGCGGACCCTCGGGCTGAGCACGTCCGCGGTGAACGCCTCCGGCCAGGCCGCCCGCCGCGACGTGAACGTGATGCTGGTCATGGACCGTTCCGGATCGCTCGAAACCGCCGGCGCGTGCGACGACCTCGAAACCGCGGCTATGTCCTTTGTCAACTCGTTCGCCAACGGGCGGGACCGGCTCGGGCTGGTGACCTACGGCGGATCCTACCGCGTCGACTACGCGCCCACCATGAATTTCAAGAACTCGCCCACCCTCGCCAGCCAGATCGATCTGCTCTACCCGGGCGGATGCGCCGGCTGGACAGGGTCCGCGCAGGCGATCTGGAAGGCCTACGAGGAGATCGTGACCATCAATGAGCCTGGCGCTCTCAATGTCATCCTGTTCTTCACCGACGGAAAGCCAAACTCGGTCACGGCGGACTGGCCGCTCGATGTGAACGGAACGCCCGGCAATAGCGACATGACCCGCTGCTATGACTGGGAGCACGGCAAATACTATTACCAGTCCGGCTACGATCCCTCAGCCCTCACCTACCGCGGCTACATCGCCTACGACAACGGAGACGACGGCATCCATGGACACCAGGCCGGCGCCATGCCCACCGGCGACCCCGGCTATGTCTCCATTCCCAATGGCTATTCGGGCTCCTCAAAATCCTCGAGCTATGACTGCTGGTGGCGGTCCAATGGAAGCAACGTTTCCCGCGACGTGCCCTTCTATCCCGACAACGATCTTTACGGCAACTCGATGTTCGGCTGGAAGAGTGTCACCACCTGGAGTTCCGGCGCCTACGCCGGCAAGGTCCGCTACACCAGCAACAACTCCGGCCTCAACGCCGCCATCAATGCCGTCGACAACGCCGCGCGGCGGATTCGCAATCGCGAATTGAACGCGGGCATCGTAACCGCCATCTACGCCATCGGGCTCGGCGGCGCCGGCGAGGCCGAGGGCGACCTGCTGCTGCGCGTCTCCAACGATGCCGATTCGCCCATCTACGATGTGAACTCGCCGGAAGGTCTCTATGTCTACGCGCCCACGGCCAGCCAATTGAATCAGGCCTTCGTCCGGATCGCCAGCGAGATCCTGCGCTATTCCCAATAGCGCCGGGCGCGCCCCGGTCCGCTACGGCGCTCGCAACCGGTAGGGAAATCGAGCCCGCGGCTTTCCCTCCAGCACGGTCGAGGAAAAAGGCGTCGGCAGCGAGTATCCGCGAATCGAAACCGTGATCCAAGCTGGCCGTCCGCCCGCGTCTGGCTGGACCTCTACCCGCACCTGCGCCGGATCGAGTCGCGGAACCTCCGCTCCGGCCACCTTGGCGCGGATCGCCGTCTCGAACTCCGCCGCACCGGCGTACTCCAGGCCGGACCCATACTCAGCCGCCGACGCCACCGCGTCCTGCAGGGAGTGGATCAGATAAAACGAATACGCAAAGCGCAGCCCTCCGGCTACAAGGGGCGACAGCACCGCCAGCACCAGCGCTACCTCCAACATCGCGCTGCCCCGGCGAAGGCCCGCTGGCCGGAAACCCGGCCGCACGGTCATCGCACCAGCTCCACCGGCCGTGATTCCACCGACGCCCGCGCCGTGGACCGTACGCGCACACTTGCCGTCTTTTCCCGCACCACCGTGCGCACTAGCGTCAACGGCACGCCAACCACGCTGGTCACCCGCACCATGCCGACCCGCGCCGCATCGGCCGGGGTGTCTGACCACGCCGGTTCTTCCGCTGCCTGGTCCAGAGCCGCGAACTCGATCCGCTCGGCGTCGACCACGGCCGCCGCCTCCGCCCGCGCCCGCGCCACGCTATCGGACGCCCCGTCCAGCTCGAGCGCCGCGGCGAGCGCAGCAGCGTCCACTCGCGACCGTAACTCCTTTTGGACCAATAGCATTCGGCTCACGTCGAGCGCCAAGCCCGCGCCCGCCGCCAACAGAAACAGGCCCAGACATACCACGATCAGAATCGCGCCGCGACGCTCCGTTGGGTCCCGTCTCATCGCTCCACTATCGGCATTTCTTGCTGCTTTCAGGAGGTCCCCGGGCTGACCTGTTATCCTAAAAGTTTCCATTTCCCATGGCCACTATCTCCCCGTTTCAGCCCTATCGCTACACCGAAAAGGCCGGCGCGCCGCTCGCCAGCCTTGTCACCCAACCCTACGACAAGATCTACCCGCCCATGCAGGAGCGCTACCTGGCGGCGAGCCCCTATAATCTTGTCCGCATCATTCTAGGCAAACCGGAGCCCGGCGACAATGACCAGGCCAACGTCTACAGCCGGGCCGCGGCGTACCTGAACGACTGGATCGCTTCCGGTGTCCTCGCCCGCGAATCGGAGCCGTCCCTGTACGCCTATTTTCAGGAGTTCACTGACCCCGATTCCCGCGACCGCCTCACCCGCAAGGGCTTCATCGGGCTCTGCCAACTCGAGGATTACGCCGCTGGCGTCGTGCACCGCCATGAGCAGACCCTCAGCGGACCCAAGAAAGACCGCCTGGAAGTCCTGCGCCACACCCAAGCCCACTTCGGCCAGATCTTCATGCTGTATCCGGACCCCGAGCGCGCCGTCGACGCCATCCTCGACGCCGCGGCTCTCGCGCCGCCCCTCGGCGAGGTCACCGACGAATACAACGGCGTCCACCGCCTCTGGAAAATTTCGGACCCGGAAACGGTGGCGCGCATCCAGTCCCTCATGGCCGACAAGAAGCTCGTGATCGCCGATGGGCATCACCGCTATGAAACCGCGCTGAACTACAGCAAAGAATCGGCACTTCCCGGGGCAAAGCACGTCATGATGACCTTCGTCAACATGCATTCCGATGGACTCCGGATTCTTGCCACCCACCGTATCGTCCGCAATCTGGCCGAATTCAATCCCGCCGCTCTGCTCGGCAAACTCCAGGCGCTCGGTACCATCTCGCTCGCCACTCCCGCCGAGTTCAAACAGCGCTCAGCCGCCTACGATCCGTCGCGACTCGTGTTGGGCGTCGCGCTGGCGGGACAGGAAAAGATTCACGTACTCGAAGCCGGCCGCGACGAACTCGACGTGATCTTCCTCCACAAGCGCGTGCTCGAAGACGCACTCGGCATTGGCGAGGAAGCCGTCCGCGAGCAAAAATACCTTACCTACGTCCGCGGCGTCGACGCGGCCATCGACGAGGTGACCCGCAAAGGCGCCCAAGCAGCTTTTCTACTGCAGCCCACACGCGTGCAGGAGGTGGCCGACACTTCCTTCGGCGGCGGCGTGATGCCACAGAAGTCCACGGACTTCTATCCCAAACTGCTGAGCGGGCTGGCCATCTACAAAATCGACGGCTAAAAGCGTTACGACGCGAAAGCCGCGAATTCTTCGGTCCACCGGCCGGACGGCAGCATCTCACCAGCGATGCCGCCTGATTTCTCGGGAACCTGGAAACTCGATCACGGCGCCAGCCGGTTCGGGTTCCTCCCGCCGCCACGGCTCCGCATCGACACCATTGTCCACCAGGAGCCGTACATCCGTATCCGGACCCGCCAGTATGACGCCAGTGGCCTCACCGACGCCGATCGCAACCTAACCATCGGTGGTCAGCCTATCGAAGTCGAGATTCGCGGCCGCTCGCGCCGTGTCCGTGCGTTCTGGCTGCCCGGCGCCGAGCGCGCCACTCTCGCGGCGCGAAAGTCCCTGGCGGAATCGGTCCTGGTCGTCGAAACTACTTCCGAGGTCAGCGGCCGATCGCGCACGATCGAGGATCGCTGGACGCTGGACGGCGCCGGTTGGCTCCGCATCGAGCGCCGTTGGAGCCAGCCCGGTGGAGCGGTCCGGCAGTTCCTCGTGCTGCGCCGCCACGGCGAGCCGTCCGCACTTTCCGCGCCGCTGGAACAGACCGTGGAGGCTCGATGAGGCCATTCCCCTCGCCAATCCCACTGGCCCGTTCAAGGGTCGTCCTGGAACGGGCCGGGGGGAGCGCCGCCTACCAGACCAGCTTCAGCGCCATCTGGATCACCCGCGGCAGATTCGCCTGCGCGGTGATGCGGCCGAAGTTGCGATTGGTCGCCGCCAAATTGGGCGCCCTGAACGCCGGATGATTCATCGAGTTGAAGAACTCACAGCGGTACTGAAGCTTCAGCTTCTCGGTGAGCTGGGTGTCCTTGATCACCGACAGGTCCAGGTTGTTGGTCTTCGCCTGGCGATAACCGGCGAAGCGCGTGTTGAACGTGCGGATGTTCTGGTCCAGTTGCTGCCGGGCATCGGTCACGAAACGCGTGGTGTCGAAGACGTTGTCCACATTGCGGGCATCCCAGTTGAGCGGCCCGCCCAAATAGATCATGTTGCCCCACTCCACCGGATCGCCCGACGTAACGGCGTAAATCGCGTTGAGCGTCCAGCCCGAAACCAGCCGGCTGAGGCCGGGACCCACATCGGCCGCCAGCGGCTTGCCTTTCCCGAACGGAAGTTCGTACAGTCCGCTGAAAATCAACCGGTGAGGACGGTCTTCGTTGGCGATCCGCTTTTCGGGTGCGAAATCGGAGTCGTTGAGGAAGTTGCGCCGTTCGATCAGCTTCGAGAACTGGTAGTTGAACACGAACTGCACGCCCGCCGCCAAACGCCGCTCAAACCGGGTCTGGAACAGGTGGAAGTAGGAGCTGCCGAAGTTGTTCGAATCGATCGCCACGCCGCCGTCGCCCGGGAATTGCGGAAAGGCGCGGAACAGTTGTGCCGCGGCCACCCGGCTACCGTTCAGGCTCGTGCCGGGGATTAGCCCCTGGAACGGATTGGTCACCTGTGCCGTCAACCGGTCAATCGTGGCCTGGTCGCGCGTGGCGGATGTGCTCAGCAACTCGCGCGGCGTCCAGTTCAGATTTCGCCCGCCCGTCAGCCGCACTGCTCGATTGCCCATATAGCCCAATTCGAGAACCGTGTTGCGCGAGACCTCCCGCTGGACCGAGAAGCTCCACCGGATCGAATACGGGTTGCTCAGATCCGGGTTGTAGAACCGGACTCCTTGCCCGAGGAACGTGTTCACCCCGTTGCTGTTGCCATCCGGCTGCAGCACGCCGTTCGGGAACGGATTGCTGAGCGTCGCTGCCGGTGTGAGAAACCCGTCGAGCGAAGCGACTAATGGCGTCCGTTGGAAGTAGCCCGGTTGCTGGGAGGCGATCAGGCCTTCGGTGAAGTAGAACAGTCCGCCGCCGCCGCGGATGACCGTCTTGCTGTTCAGTCCGTAGGCCAGCCCAAATCGTGGACTGATCAGGTGCGAGGTATTGGTCACGCCACGGTTGCCCGAACCCGCGTACACAATGCCTCCCGTGGGATTGAACTGCGAGGCCGGCAGCCCGGCCACCGGGTTGCGCGCATACGCCGTACGGGCCGCCGCGCTCAAAGCCAATTGCGCCCCCGGATCGAACCCGACCACCTGCCGGTCGAATCGCTCCGTGGTGGGCAGTTCCTTTTCGTACCGCAGGCCGAGGTTCAGCGTTAGCGCGCGGGAGAACTTCCAGTCGTCCTGCACGTAGAAGGAGACGTACCCGGCCTGATTGGTGCGGAACGCGCCCACGTCATAGGACCCGCCAGTGGGCATACCCAGCATGAATGCCGCCAGATCCTGGCCCAACGGCGCCACCGGCGAATTGTCCAGCGGACCCCGTGTCCAGTTCTCGCGGAATGTGTAGGCGCCCGATGAGTTGCCGAAGTTGGGCGAGCTCTCCCGCAGAAGGCGCAGGTCCGCGCCCACCTTGAGCGAATGCGCGCCGGCGATCTTGGTCAGGCTCGAGAAGATCTGGAAGTTGTCGAACGGCGTGTTGCCGGTGCCCGACGTGCCCAGATCGTTGTAGCGGTTCAAGTCCACCAGTGGCAGCACCGCCTGCGTCGATACCGACGCCAGTGAACCAGGAAATCCGAGGCTCGTCTGATCGAATCCGAGTGAGGGCCGGAATCCGCCTTCGGTGAATCGCGTCCAGTTCAGGCGCGTGTTCAGCACCACCGTCGGTGAGAACGTATACACGTCGTCGAGCGTCGATCCCCAGTTGATCCGCACCAGGTTGTTCCCGGTAGCGATGTTCTGAAAGCTGTTGCCCCGAAATTCGAGCCGCTCGTTGTGCCGGAAATTCCAGAACATCTTGTGCCGCTCGGAGATGTTGAAGTCCAACCGTCCCAGTTCGTTGTTGAAGTTGTCGCCGCGATTGGTGTTGACCAGGTAGTTGTCCTGCCCGTCGATGCGGCCGGGCTGATTCGCCTGCGGATAGAACTGCAGGTAGTTGCGGGCGATCGAACTCAGCCGGCTCGCCGGAATCACGTTGCCCGGGAAGGCGTCACGCCGTATGCGGCTGCCCTCGCGCCGTCCCGTGGTTGGATCATAGATGGCGTAGTTGGCGCCTGCGTTGAGTAGCGCTGAAAAATCCCCGTTGCGTTGCGCGTCGGTCGGGACGGTGGTGGTGAGCGGTTCCGGGATGCGGTCTTTGATTCCCTCGTAGGCGAAATACCAGAACACCCGGTTCCGGCCGTCCAGCAGTTTGGGGATCAGGACCGGTCCGCCTGCATTGATACCCCATTGGTTGAAAACGAGATTGTTCTTTTTTCCGCCGGCGCGGTTGACGAAGAAGTCCGTCGCGGTGAGCTTGGACACCTGGTTGAAGTTGTATGCGTTGCCATGCAGCGCATTGGTGCCGCCCTTCATCACCACGTTCACCGTGCCGCCGCCCGTGTTCCCGTAGGCGGCGTCGGCCTGGAAGGTTTCCACTTTCACCTCATCCACGCTGTCCACGGGCGGGTTGTAGGCCACGCGCCGGTTGCGAGTGGTGTCCGGCGATCCGTCCATCAGTAACTCGTTGGACCGCGACGGCGCGCCCCCCATAGAGAAGCCCGACGGGCCCGAGTTGTCGAACGGACGCGTGAAGCGCGGGTCTGAGTCCGGCACCACACCGAAGGCGAGCTGCGCCAGCACCAGCGGCGTCCGGCCGTTCATCGGCATGTTCGCGATCTGTTTCTGTGTGATCACCTGCCCGGACGACGCCGTCGAGGTAACGAGCACCGGCGCTTCCGCGCTGATGGTCACTGTGTCCACCACCTGCCCGATCTCGAGCACGATGTCGAGCGAGACCTGCTGATTGGCGCTTACCTGCAGGGGCTCACGGATGTAGCGCTTGAATCCGTCTGCTTGCGCCTCCAGGCGGTACGCGCCCGGTTGCAGAAAGGGAATCGTGTACTGGCCGGTGGCGCCGGAAATCGATTCGTATTTCGACCCCGTGTCGATATGCGTCACGATCAGGCCGACGTTGGGTACAACCGCCTGCTGCGCGTCAGAGACGGTGCCGGTGATCGTTCCGCGGAATTGCTGTCCGAATGCGTTGGTGGCGGCGAGGATGGCCGCCATCGCAAGGAAGTGTTTGGACGACATAGTTCACTCCTGGTAGTCTGCGGACTGGTGAAAACCCTGAAGCGAGAGGGTCATTCATAATTAAAATAGCACAATGTATTGCTGATCGATAGCATGTTCCTCCGGGAGCCCGGTTCGCCCTCCCCGCCCGAAACCACGCCATAATTTACCCATGGAACGGAACGACCCCCTGAAACAGGACCTAACGCAGGAATGGATTGACGTGGGCCCGGAGGAGGAACTCGCGCGCACCCCCGTGCAGCAAGTCCAAGTCGGTGGAGCCCGCGTCGCCCTCACTTTTCGCGACGGAGTGTTCGGCGCCGTCAGCGGCGTCTGCAATCACGCCGGAGGCCCCTTGGGAAAAGGGACCCTCGAAGGCGATTACCTCGTCTGCCCTTGGCACCAATGGAAGTTCCACCGCCTGGAAGGCCAAGGCGAGCGCGGATTTGAGGAAGACGCCGTCCCCGCCTACACCGTTCGCGTTCGGGATGGCCGCGTGGAAGTGGGCGCCAAGCCCGAGACCAGGCGCACGAAGAAACCCCATGCGCCACACCCTCTCAGCAGGCCCGCGCAGCGCCAGCCCGGCCGCGCTCGCGTGGTAGGCATCTCCACCACATCCATGCAGGCCGACTACCCTCGCTTCTCCACCTCCGAGTCATTGGTCGAATCCGCGCTCGCGCACGCCACCGCCCGCGGCTTCGAGAGCCGGTTGATCCGTCTACGCGACCTCAATTTCCGCCACTGCGAGGGCTTCTATTCCAAGGCTGCGCGCGCCTGCACCTGGCCTTGCTCCATCACCCAGATGGACCCCGGCGATCAGCTTGACCGTGTCTATGAAGCCCTCGTTCATTGGGGCGACGTCTTCATCATCGGCACTCCCATTCGATGGGGCTCGCCGAGTAGCCTGTACTTCAAGATGGTGGAGCGCATGAACTGCATCCAGAATCAGGTGACCATCGCCGGCAAGGTCCTGCTGCAGAATAAGGTGGTGGGGCCCATCATCACCGGCGGCCAGGATAATGTCCAGGCCGTAGCCGGGCAGATGCTCGGCTTCTTCGGCGAACTCGGCTGTCAGTTTCCGCAGTTTCCCTACATCGCCCACTCGCGCGGATGGAGCGCCGAGGATATGGAGCGAAACGTCGAATACGTCCGCGCAAGCGACGCCCTGCGCACCGCCTCGCAGGAACTCGTCGACCGGTGTATCGACTTGGCCGAGCGCCTCATCGCCACCACCCCAATGCCTGCGCCGCGAGCCGGTCGAAAGGGAAGAGCGCTTCCCGTCCTGTAACTATCGCCGTCCCGACAAAGCCGGTGCGTTGGCCGCGGCCCCCCGCGATATCTGTAGATACCGTTCCGCCAGCGCCGCGTCCTTTCGCAAACCCGGACTGCCGTTGTAAAGCATCCACGCGTTGGTGGCGGCGAGCCTGTCGCCCGCATCCGCCGCCAACGCGAGCCATTTCGCGCCCTCCGGATTATTCTGCGGCACGCCTTTGCCCACCACATACATGATTCCGAGCATCGCCTCCGCCGGATGATAACCCAGTTCGGCCGCCTGTTTGGTAAGCGCGAACGCCCTTGCTGGATCGGAGGCCGCGAGCGTTGCGCCTTCGCACAACAATTGCGGGGCCTTGCCGGAGGGCTTCCGTTCGCACTCGGCATAGTTCTTCTGATAGCCCTGCGCCCGTGTGGCGACCTCCGCCAGCCACGCCGCCCAGCCGCCCTCCGGGGCCTTGCGCTCCGGTCTCCCGAGATCGCCCCGGAACTCAGGATCGCGGATCGGCATCAGCGCGTTGCCGGCGATCGTCCTCAACTCTTCATCCGGATCCTCCAGCAGCGCCACCAACGTCTGGAACAATCCCGCGTCCTGCTGCACGCCCTTGATCTGGAAACGAGCTGCTTCCACAACCGCATCCGCCACGCTCACGCGATCGGCCGGCTCGGTCGCCTTGGCCGGGTCGGCGAGGAATCCCGTCAGTGCGTCCTGCGCCGATCGAGAACGCCAGTTCGCCTGCATGGCCAGCGCTCGGGCCGCGGCCCGCCGTACGCGGCGATCCGGGTCGTTCAACCGTGTGCCCAGTGCCCCTGCGGCTGCCTCTCCGAAAATGCCTTGGGAGAACGTCGCCGCCGCGGCGGTTCGCGTGGCTGCGTCTGGCGAAGCCAGTAACTTTTGCAGTACTTCGCCGGCGGGCGCGCCCCCCACCAACGCCAGATCTTCGAAGTATCCCCTTGGCCCGGCCTTCGGGGCGGCGGCGAGAAGTTTTCGTTCGCCCGCCGACAATGGCACGTTCTTGTTCCGGTTACGGCTTACCCAGGCAATCGCGTCGTCGTTGCTGGCCGGATGGTAGGTACGCGCTCCCAGGTCGGCGATCTCGCGATAAATTGCCCGGTAGCCTTTCGCGTGCACCCGGGAGTAACCATCCCGTACGTTGGTCAAGTGATGCGACAAATCCCGAAGCCCCAGGACCATATAGATCCCGGGAGCCTCTTTCTCCTGGTCGATCGCCTTCGTTGTCTCATCGGCCATCTTCCACCATGTCCAGCTGTAGGAGACGCTCGCCGCGATCACGTCCGGATGCAGCGTCGACAACTCACCCGAGATCTTGCCGCCTTCCCCTTTGCCGTACACGTACACGCGGCGCGGATTGATCGGATATGTTTTCTTCGCCCACTCGATCAGCTTCCCGATCGGTTCATGGTCCGCCGGGCCGAACTTGCGCTCCTGCGGACCGCCCGCCAACAGCACGAAGCCGTCCCGAAGCCCCAGCCGCTTCAGCGCTTCCCGCACCGGGTAGATCTCGTCGCCCACCGGCCGGTCATGTTCGGGAAAGCAGAGTATCAGCGCCAGTTGGCGTGCCGGGTCTGTGGTCCCCGCCGGTGCGGCGTTATCCGGCGCCTCCACGACATACTGGATGATCGTCTTGCCCGATGCGTCTTTGAGTTCTTCCGGCGGCGCGGCGGCCAAGGCCGCGGCGGCAAACAGAATCATTGCAAGCGGCAGATGGATGGGTTTCATTTGCGGTGGTCGCTCCAACGGGAAGCGTATCACGGGTCCGGTTGCTCCGGAGGGCCGGTTTCGGAGGCCGCGGTTATGCCGGCGCTTTCCTATGCTCTACTGAAGGGGCATCCAGGAAATAGCGGTCAGGCCATGGAGGATCGATGATTCCGCAAGAAAAGACCGCCGCCGTTACGCGTGGCCTGCAAGAGGCTTTCGGTGTGACGGAGTGGGAAGACATCCGCAGGCTGACAAGAGGCCACACCTCGGCCCTCGTGTTTCGCATCGTCGTGCAAGGAACTCCCCGTCTGCTGCGGATCATCATGCGGCCGAATGCGGCGATCGGCCCGGAGCGTCAATTCGCCTGCATGCGATCGGCTGCGGACGCAGGATTGGCGCCGCGCGTCTGGTACACCAGCACCGCGGATCAGATCTCCATCACCGATTTTGTCGAAGAGACGTCATTTTCGGCCTCTGAGGCCCTGGTGCGTTTGCCCGCCGTGTTGCGCACCCTGCATTCGCTGCCACCGTTTCCGCGGGTGTTGACGGGGTTCAATACCACATGCACATTCTTGCTGAACGACGCGGCTGGCTCCGGGGCTTTCTTCCAAAGAATCCAAACCGCGAACGTCTTTTCCAAATCCGCAAGCGAAGAGCTTTCCGCCTGCCATGCGCGGATCGCCGCCGTCTACCCTCGTCCGGACCGCGAAGCGATCAATGCGGACATGGTGTCCAGTCACAATGACTTGTTCAAGCCGGACAACATCCTCTTCGACGGACAGCGCGTCTGGCTGGTGGACTGGGAAGCAGCCTTTCTCAACGACCGATATGCCGATCTGGCCGCCGTTGCCAACCTCGTAGTCACCAACGACGCTGAGGAAACAACCTATCTGCGGGAGTATTTCGGCCAGCCGCCCTGCGAGTATCAACGGGCCCGGTTCTTTCTGATGAGGCAGGCCGCCCACCTGTTCTACGCAGCGGTATTTCTCATGCTCGGTTCCCCGGATGTGCCGGTGAAGCCGACGGACGCCGCGCCTGAAGCCATTCACTTCGTTCGGCGCATGTGGGCGGGTGAAGTTGACCTGGCCGGCAAGGACGCCCGGCTCGCCTATGGCAGGATTCACTGGGCGCAGTTCGTACAGAACTTGGCGCACCCGCGATTGGACCAGTCGCTCGAAATCGTCGCCGACCGTCATCCGAGCTCCATCGGCAACTAATCATGCGTCCACAACCCCTCATCGCCGTTACAGACGTGGAAGCGAGCAGCCGTTGGTACTGCCAGCTCCTTGGTTGCCAAAGTGCCCACGGCGGAAACCAATACGAACGCCTCGTCGCCAACGGCAACCTGATCCTCCAACTCCACAGCTTCGATGTGGAACACCACCACGGCCCCATCGGCAACCGTGAGGACAAACCCTACGGCAATGGCGTCCTGCTCTGGTTCGAAGTCGACGACTTCGACGCCGCCCTCGAACGTTCCCGCCACATGGGCGTCGAGATCGTACTGCCGAAACATGTCAATCCACCCGGCGCCGGCGGTGGTCCGAATCACTGGGAATGCTGGATGCGGGACCCTGACGGTTACGTCGTCGTGATTTGCAGTCCCGACGGATCGGGACCCGGAACCTGGCGCCCCGGCCAGACCCCAGCGAGCTAGCAGTTTGGCCCCTCTACCATGTCCTGGCGCGAATACCACGAATCCACCAAGCACACCCCGGACTCCCTCCGCCGGTCTCCGCACCACCTCGATTGGGCCAACATGCCCGATCCCTTCCGCCACTACGAAGGCGCGTCCGTGGTTGATCTGCCCGCCGATCCGCCAAGCCCGCGGACCCCGCTCATGGATGTGCTCCTCGGCGCGTCCGGATCCGCGCCCTCCCCCGATGGCGCCACGTTCCTCTCGTCACTCCTTTTCCACTCCGCCGCTATTAGTGCCACCAAGCGTGTTCCCTCCACTGGCTACCGCTACGCGCTGCGCGTCAACCCATCCTCGGGCAATCTGCACCCCACCGAATTCCACTTCGCCACGCAAGGGCTTGACCAGTGGCCGGATGGCCTCTATCACTACTGTCCCTCTGCGCACATGGCTGAACGGCGCGCCACCGCTTTTCGAACGGCCTCCTTCGGTCCGGCTTTGGGCGCGAACGATGCGCCGATCGTGTTCGTGCTAACCAGCATCGCTTGGCGCGAGGCATGGAAGTACCGGGATCGCGGGTATCGATACTGCCTCCACGACATCGGGCACGCCTGGCAG
>JAWKHI010000042.1:0-69709 GCA_041394885.1 Bryobacteraceae bacterium
GCCGAGGACGGGGACCGCAGCGGCGAAGGCGTCGGGACTCGTCATGGCGGCGGCGCCTTGCGCGGAGACGTCGAATGCGCCAGAGGGAGACTCGTCGACGGCCTGCGAGCCCGCGGGCCCGGTTTCCGCGGCCTGCCGTTCCAGGCGCGACACTCGCTGTTCAAGTAAACGAATGGACTGACGGAGAGCGTGCAACTCCTCCGCCGGGATAGGCTCGCTCATTAGGACCTCCTTGCGCCGATTGCGCGGAGAGTCCCCCGGTCACGTCCGGGCGGGCTCTCCCCCGCCCCAGGGCGGCAAGAGTTTCACCAGCACCCAAAGGATCGCGAAGGGAAGCAGCATGAGAGCAATGGCAGGCAGGAGTCCTTCGCGTGTCGCGAACTCGACCTTGTACGTTGTGTAACCGAGGAAGCTTTTCGAAAATAGCTGTCCACCAATGACGACATTCCAGCGCATGGCAAAGATACCGACCATGGTGAGACAACTCGCCACAAGATAGAGGATCCGGCGCTTTGCGGCATCCAGTTTGAATAGCTGCGTGACGGCCAGCATGGCCAGAGGCGCCAGCGTACCGAGATAGATCTGCAACAGGACCTGCGAGCGGAACAAGCGGGTGTGGACCATGAAGTCCAGCGTGCGGAAAGACTCGTCGGCTTCGTAGACGCGATGAATCAAGTCGAGCATTTCGAGCGAAAAGTCGATGACGAAGGCGTAGAACAGGTACTTGGCCACGGCATCGAGGCAGCGCATGTCCACCTCGAGCCCCTGCATCCATCGGATGACGACATAGAGAAGAAGCACGGCCGCGATGCCGGAAACCATGGCCGAGAACAGAAAGACGATCGGCATCAGGGGAGTGGACCACCACGGGTTGGCTTTCACGGATCCGAAGATGAAACCCACATACCCGTGCAGAAGAAACGCCGAGGGGATGCCGATCACGGTCACGATCCAACCGACCTTGTCGTCCAGGCGCAAGCTGGCGGGGCTTACGTTGTAGGAACCGAGCGTCAGCAGCCGGTAGATCCACCGTTTGGGCGCTGGGGCGGTTTGGGCCATCCGCACGATGTCGGCACGGTAATCGAGCCAGATCTCCAGCAGCAGGACCACCAACAGGTACCAGAGATAGACAAAGCCGAACATCGCCATGGCGGAAGAGCGATGCGGCGTGAGGTACATCTCAAAACTGCGTTCGGGATGACCGAGGTGCAGTTGCAGCGGGAGAGGCGCGACGAGAAGGAACGCCAACGCGGTGAGCAGCGCCAGGCGGTAGGTCGGCTTGACGGCCTCCACCTGGAAGACTCTTTCGAGGGACGCCAGGATGAACGCGCCGGCGACCAAACCGGTGATGAATGGGTACAGGACGATGAGGATGCTCCACTGCAATTCCACTTCGTTCGGATACATGAAGCCTTCCACGCCTGGGTGCATAATTCCTCCTATCGAACGCTTCCGTCCAGATCCCTGTAGTAGACCTTGGCGCCGGTAGCCATGTGCGGCTTCAGCACCTGCACGGCGTTCTCACGGAGGAACGCATGGACGGGGTCATCGGGGTTCTTGAGGTCAGCCAGTTTGCGCGCACCGGTGGGACAGGCTTCGCAGCAGGCCGTAGTCAGTCCTTTGCTGATGCGATGGTAGCAGAGGTTACACTTATCGACGGTGTGTTTTCTGGGATCAATATAGCGGCAGCCGTAGGGGCATGCCTGTACACAGTACCGGCAGCCGATGCAGTAACTTTGGTCGACGAGCACCACGCCGTCGGGACCATCGAAGGTGGCGCCAACGGGACAGACCTGAACGCAAGGCGAGTCCGAGCAATGGTTACAAAGCTTCGGCACATAGAAAGTACGGATATCGACGGCAGTGCTGGGCGGGAATCCGTCGATGCCGCCCTTGGGGGACTCCACTTCGGGATGCAGCCGGTCGGCCTTCACTTCGTAGCGTTCCACCCAGGTCCGGAAGTGACCTTCAGGGACGTCGTTCTCCTTGGCACAGGCGCGGACGCAATTGCCGCAGCCGACGCACTTGTCGACGTCGATGGTCATGCCCCACCAGTGTTCGAACGCGTCGTAGCGGGCGGTATCGGCCGAGGCGACCCCATTCATCACGTCGAGAGCCGCTGCCGCGGCACCGGTGGTGAGAAGGAACTTGGTAGCGTCGGTGAGAAACTCTCTACGGCTGTCCGGCATCGGGTCACCTCTGGCTATAGTTTCGGTTGATGGGGTTGATGGCAGGAGTTGCAGTCCATGCCTTCGGAGTGCTGTTTGGACGCCACCTGGGGGAACCATTTCGGCTTCGCCGCATCCTTTTCGTGGCAATTGGTGCAGAGCGGGGTGACGGCCGGCAGCACGGGCTTGTGGGCGTCAGGATCGGCGGCGTGAGCGGCCAGCGGGCCGTGGCAGGCTTCGCAGGCCACGCCGGAATGTTTGCCGGCATTCCTGGCTTTCACCTCGTCCTCGTGGCACAAGGTGCATTCCGCCTGACCGGCATGGATCAAAGGATGCTTTTGATTGTCGGCGAGTGCCCCCGGCCGGTAGTGCCCATACTGACCGAAGGAATCGGGAATGACGGCGGCACGAACAACAAGAAATAGGCTGACCGCGACGGCGACTAGAAGAAGAAGCCGTACGAGGTGTCCGGAATCGCGAAGGCGGTCTTTCCACATGCCCGCGTATCTCCTTGTCAGGCCCCTGGTTATGCACTTGGGGGGCCAAAGAGTTCTTCGCTGTGGCCCTGATTTTCGGTTTCCGTTGGGCTTGTTGTGGCTCACGACTCCGCGGGCGGGTAGGCGAGTGGGGGAAATGGCGCAGTGTTCGCCGCGAAGACGGAATTGTAGGCGATGAGCGAATCGAGAGTCGATATCCGGCGATAGTCCGCCTCCGGGATTTCGACACCGAGCCGCTCTTGAATCCCGATGAGAAGATTCAAGAAGTCGAACGAGTCTATTTCGGCGGCGTCACGGAGGGGGAGTTCGCGGTCAATGGCGGTGGGATCGACCTCGGGAGCAATCTGGCGCAGGGCGGCGAAAACGGCGGCTTCGATCTCAGACTTGGTCATAGGGTGTCCGGTTTCTGCAACAGTTTGTCAAGCGCGTCGAGGAAGCGTGCTCCGTCGCGCCCATCGGAGGCGCGGTGATCCCCTGCGAGGGTCGCCTCGAGGACGGGGCGCACGCCGAGCATACCGTCTTCGGCCCAGGGACGTTCGCGGATCCGGCCGAAACCAACGAGCGCCACCTGCGGCGGATAGATCACGCCGTGGACGACCTCGACGCCGAGGTCCCCAAGGTTGGTGACGGTGATGGTGGCATCGGAGAGGTCCGAGGTCCGCAGACGGCCCGAGCGGGCGCGCTCCACGCAGCCCCGAAGGCCCTGCATCATGTCGTCAACAGAGCGTGGCCCGGCGTCGCGAATGCAGGGGATGATCAAGCCTCCTTGCCGCAATGCGACGGCAACGCCCAGGTGGATGGCGGCGGAGGAACGCGGCTGTCCATCCACCCAATGACCGTTCAACTCGGGGACGATCGCCAACGCGCGTACGACGGCTTTGAGAAGAATCGCAGCGGGGAGAAGGCGATCCTTGAGTGGACGAACCGCATTGGCTTGTTCGAGCCAGGCGAGGGCCGTCCGCATGTCGATGCTGGTTTCGAGATAGTAGTGGGGAATCTCCCAGTTGGAACGGGCCATGGCAACGGCAATGGCGCGACGCATGCCGGATAGAGCCACCGAAGGCTCGGAGGCGCCGGGGCGGGCGGGTTCGGGCGGCGGCACGTGTTTGGCCGCCGCCTCGACATCGTGGCGTTCGATAACCCCTCCGGGGCCGGTTCCCGCAATCGAAGCAAGATCAACATGCCACTCGGCGGCAAGCCTACGCGCCAGCGGCGAAGCTCGCACAGACGCCGGGGCCGGGGGAGGCGCCGGGGCGCTGGGCTCGTTTGGCGCGGGAGGGCCGGCATCCCCACGGATGGTGGCCAGCACCGCACCCACCGGCAGCTCGTCGCCGGGCTTTGCCAGGAGCCGTTCGACAACGCCGTCTTCAAAGACCTCGGCTTCGATGTCGGCCTTGTCGGTGCCGATGACGGCAATGATGTCGCCGCGGGAGACACGGTCACCCGGCTTGACCAGCCAGTGCCCGAGCACGCCGCGCTGCATGTCGGCGCCAAGGCTCGGCATGCGGTATTCACCCACGGGACACCAAGTCTTTCGCCGCGGCGGCAATCGCGGATGTTTGCGGTAGCGCGGCGTCTTCGAGATGCCTGGCGTAAGGCATCGGAACCTCGGCGCTGCACAGGCGGGCGACAGGACGGTCCAGATCGTAGAATGCCTGCTCGATGATGCGCGCGGAGATTTCCGCCGACACCCCGCCGCTCTTCCATCCTTCGTCGACGATGAGCGCCCGATGGGTGCGGCGGACCGAGTCCATGATGGAGGCGTCGTCGAGTGGACGCAACGACCGGAGGTCCACAACTTCCGCGTCGATGCCCTGCTGTTCCAGTTGCCCGGCGGCATCGAGGGACTTCCACAGGCTGGCGCCGTAAGTAAGGATGCTGAGGTGGGTTCCGGAACGGCGTATGCGGGCCGTGAGGATGTCGACCGGGCCGGGGCCGGCGGGCAGTTCCCCCTCCATGTTGTAGAGTGTCGCGTTTTCGAAAATGAGGACGGGGTCCGGATATTCGAGCGCGCGGAGGAGCATCCCGTAGCCATCCTCGAGGGTTGCGGGAGCGATGACGTGGATGCCCGGAATATGGGCGTACCAGCCTTCGAGACTGTGCGAGTGCTGGGCGGCGAGTTGGCGTCCGCCGCCGGTGGCCATGCGAATCACGATGGGCACGTTGAATTGCCCGCCCGACATGTGGAGCAGAGTGGCCGCGTTGTTGACGATCTGATCGAGGGCGAGGAGGCTGAAGTTGACGGTCATGATCTCGACGATGGGCCGCATGCCTCCAAGCGCGGCGCCGATGCCGATGCCGGTGAAGCCGGATTCCGACAGCGGGGTGTCGCGAATACGTTCGGGTCCGAATTCGGCGAGCAGCCCCTTGCTGACGGCGAAGCAGCCGCCATAGCGCCCGACGTCTTCACCCATAAGAAATACGCGAGAGTCTTCGCGCAGCGCGCGGCGGATGGCTTCACGGATGGCGTCACGGTAGGTCATGATCGTTCACGCTCCGAGTAGACGAACCGGGTGAGATCGGCCAGAGGCTCCAGGCCGCCAGATTCGGCGAACGCAACGGCGTCCTCCACCTCCTTGTCGACGGCCTTCTCGAGGGATTGGAGATCGAAGCCGGGGAGTTGCGCCGCGAGCGCGGGAATCGGGTCGCGCTTTTTCCACTCCTCCACTTCTGCCTTGTCGCGATACAGTTCGGGATCGTACATCGAGTGCGCGCGAAAGCGATAGGTACGGCATTCGAGGAAGAACGGCCCGTTGCCTTCGCGCACATGCCGGACGGCGGATCGAGCGGCGTCTTCCACGGCGAGAACATCCATGCCATCAACCGCCGCGGATGGGATGGCGTAAGCGGCGGCTTTGGCAGCGAGATCGGTCACCGCCTGAGCGTAGTTGAGACGGGTGCCCATGGCATAGAGGTTGTTCTCGCACACGAACAGGACGGGGAGCTTCCAGAGCGAAGCAAGATTGAGGGACTCGTGGAACTCACCCTCGGCCACCGCGCCGTCGCCGAAGAAGCAACCAGTGACGCACTGGCGATGTTGCATGCGATCGGCAAGGGCGAGCCCGGCAGCAAGGGGGATGCCACCAGCGACGATGGCGCTGCCTCCGTAGAATCGGGAGCGTGCGTCAAACAGGTGCATGGATCCGCCGCGGCCGCGGCTGCAGCCCTCCACCTTGCCGAACATTTCGGCCATGATAGATCGAGCCGTGAGGCCGCGAGCGAGCGCGTGGCCATGCTCGCGATAGGTGGACACGACGGCATCGTCAGGGGTGAGCGCCTGCATCAGGCCAACGGCCACAGCTTCCTCGCCGACGTAGAGGTGAAGGAATCCGCGAATCTTCTGGGCGGAGTAGAGCTCGGCGCATTTCTCTTCGAATCGCCGGATGCGCAACATTTCGCCGAGCATGTGCTCCCGTTGCTGCCGGTCCTGTGTCATGAGCTCACCTCCAAGGTGGAAACATCGCCTTCGGGAAGCCCCAACTCACGGGCCTTCAGGAGCCGGCGCATGATTTTGCCGCTGCGGGTCCGGGGCAGGTCCGGCTGAAACTCGATTTCTTTGGGTGCGACGGCGACGCCCAGGCGCTTGCGTCCGAAACCGATCAGTTCGAGCCGGAGTTCCTCACAGGGGGTGAAGCCCGGCTTCAAGGCGACGAAGGCTTTGACTATTTCGCCGATCATCGGGTCCGGCTTGCCGATCACGCCGGCTTCGGCGACGGCGGGATGTTCCATGAGCGCGCTCTCGACTTCGAACGGGCCCACCATGTGGCCGGCGGTTTTGATAATGTCGTCGGCGCGGCCGACGAAGGTGAAATAGCCATCGGCGTCGCGCCGTGCGAGGTCTCCGGTGATGTACCATCCGCCCACGAAGCATTTGCGATAGCGCTCCTGTTCGTGGAGATAGGCGCGGAACATGGAGGGCCAACCGGGCCGGATCGCAAGTTCGCCTTCGACATCGGGCCGCCGGATCACTTCGACCGACTCGCCATCACGGCGCACGATGGCCGCTTCGACGCCCGGCAGCGGGCGGCCCATCGAGCCAGGTCGGATTTCCATGGAAGGAAAGTTGGCGATCATGATGCCGCCGGTCTCGGTCTGCCACCAGTTGTCATGAATGGGCAGCCCGAGTGCTTCGAGGCCCCAGATAACGGCGGCGGGATTGAGCGGTTCGCCAACGCTGGCGATGAAGCGGAGCCGGGACAGGTCAAACTCGCGGCGTGGAGAACCGCCGCGGCGCATCAGCATACGGATCGCGGTGGGGGCGGTGTACCAGACGGTGACCCGTTGCTGTTCGAGGATGCCGTACCAGCGTTCGGCGTCGAAGTCTGCTTCATCGACGATGCTCGAAACGCCGTGGAGCAGCGGCGCGATGATGCCGTAGGAGGTTCCGGTAACCCAACCCGGGTCCGCCGTGCACCAGAAGACGTCCTCGGGGTGAAGGTCCAAGGCGTACTTTCCGGTCATGTAATGCATGAGCGCCGCTTCGTGGACATGCACCGCCCCCTTCGGCATACCGGTTGTTCCACTGGTGAAGTGCAGCAGCGCCATGTCTTCGGGATCTGTGCGAGGAATCGAAAACTCATCGGAAGCCGAAGCCATGAGCCGTGGAAGCGAGTGGACGTTGGCGTCGAGATCGCCGGGGGTATCGGCAATCAGGACGTGGGCAAGTCGCGGAAGCGTGGTTTGCAGGCCAGCCACGCTCTTGCGGAACAGCCGCCCAGTAGTAAGAAGGACTTTGGCCTGGCCCCGGGAGAGCCGCTGATGGATTGGCTCCGGCCCAAAAGCGGAAAAAAGCGGACAAAACACGCTGCCATTTTTCAGCGTACCGAGCGAGGCGATGTATAAGTCGGGGATCCGTCCGGCGAGGGAGAACACGGTGTCGCCCTTGCCGACGCCGAGCGAGCGGAGAACGTTGGCGAACCGGTTGGTGCGCCGTTCGAGTTCGGCATAGGTGCATTCGCTGACTGAACCGTCGCCGGCGAGCCAACGAAAGGCGACGCGATCCCGCAGCGGCCCGTGTGCGTGCCGGGTGACAGCTTCGTGGGCGATATTGAGCCCGCCGCCTGGGAGGCCGTCGAGCAGCGGCCGAATGCTACTCCAGGAAAACGAGCGGCAGGTCTCGGCGTAGTCCGCCAGATTGGGCGGGATGGCACCTCGCGAATTGGCGATGGATTGCCAAGGCATGGTTGCACCAGTGCGGGAGCAACTCAGTCACCACTCGCCGGGCGCCTGCCGGCGAAATGGAAGCGCGAGCAGCCAGAACAGCAAACCGGCAGCGGCGGATCCAGCGGCGATGTACCAAGGCCATGGCCCCATGTAATCCAGCAACGAAGGATTCCGCGGCTTCCGGCATAGGTACATGTAGTTTGTGTCGAAGGTTACATTGAAGGCGCCCACGGCGGCAGCGAAGCCCGCCAGTATCGCGAGCGACCTCCATTGGGTGTTGGGACGCGGCCGGTGCAACCCTGTCCAGAGGAGCACCAGCAAAGTAACAACGATACCGCCGTGCGAGGAGAAGTAATGGAGCGTTCCATACCAGTCGCGCGGCTCCGAGAGATCCGGAGTCAGCAGGGCCATGGAACTGCCGGCGATCCCAGCAAAGTAGGCGAGTTCAAAGAGAGCGGCCGATCCGAAGGGGGCGGCAGCGACGGTGAGCCAGAGCACGAGGTCACAAAGGTTGAGCGGCAGCACGGTTGGGAAACGCAGCCCTTCCCCGGCTACCCGATACGCGTACCAGTCGATCTCGTTCACCGCGAGGGCGACACCCAGACCGCGAGCGACCGTCGGTGTGCTGAGGCGGCCTCGCCGGGCTTGACGCGCCATTGGCCCGCCAGAGCCGGGATGGCAGCAAGAATCGCGAAGTGGAGTGGACGGAATGGTACGAATTGCGCCATTTGGCGTGCATTTCCGTGCAATCGCAGTGCCTGGAGGCCGGCGCCCGGGCGTGGTCAGAAAGACGGCGGGCCATGGAGGGAGATTGGCCCGGAGATTGCGGTCAATGGAGATGTGAAAGTACTATTCGCCACCGATGGTTCGCGTGAAGCTGTAGCGGCGGCTTCGCTGGCGTGCCAATTCCTGCCGCGCGCCGGGCTCGAAGCCGATGCGGTTTGCGTGGTTCCGGAGTTCCTGCCCGCGATGACCGGATGGGACGACCGCCGTCTGCGAGAGCGGTATCTGCGGCAGATGGAGGGGGAGACCAATCGTATCCTCGGCGACGTTGTGGGGGCTCTTGCGGGCGCTGGGGTGAGAGTCCGGCCGATGGCGCGGGCAGGTTCTCCGGCGGGAGCCCTGGTTGATTTGGCGCGGGACTATGACATGGTGGTGCTGGGTTCGCGGGGCCGCAGGGACGCGGGGGATGTGGGAATCGGCCCTGTAGCGAGCCATGTGGCGCACCACGCTTCCTGCTCGGTGTTCGTCGGGAGAGGTTCGCCTGCCGCCAGCGACCCGCACATCCTGGCCGCGGTGGACGGATCGACACCTTCCCTGCGCGCGATGGCTGTGCTCGCGTCGCTGATCGACATCGACAACGCCGAGATCACGCTGATGCATGTCATGGAGACGCCGTGGCTGCATCTGGGATTGGAGCAGGAGTGGTTCGGCTACGAGGACTCAGCGCATGAGGCGATCGATCCGGAGGCCCGTTGGCAAAGAAGGTTGCGGGTGGAGGCCGAGCGCGTGGTCGAGAGGGCGCGCGACGCAATCGGTTCCCCCCATCCTGGCATCGAAAGAAAGATCGCCGAGGGCCTGCCCGCCAACGAAGTTCTCAGCGAAGCGGAACTGGGCGGCTACGATCTGGTGGTGATGGGCGCCACCGGGGCGAGCGATCTCAAGCACCAGATGCTGGGCAGCGTCACTTTGCGGATCGCCAGCCAGGCACCTTGTCCGGTGCTGATCATCCGGCCGCGAGACTGAAGGGAGGGCGTTTCGATGATTGTCCCCGTGCAAGTAACCTTCCGAAACATGGAGAGCGATCTGGGGTTGGAGAAGATGATTCGGGCGCAAGCGGCGAAACTCGAGCGTTACTATCGGGCGATCACCAGTTGCCGGGTGAGCGTGGAGATGCTCGGCCGCCACACGCACGGCGACATTTATCACGTGCGGATCGGCGTCGAACTGCCACGAGGCGAACTCGCGGTAGAGACGAAACCGGGCCTGCGGAGTGGAATGCGCGATATGGCCACCGAGGAAATCACCAAGAGAGACGAGACGGGCCGGCATCGGAGAATGCCGCGGCGCGCCATCCTCGAGGCGTTTGGCGAGATGCGGCGCAGGCTCCAGGACTACGGCCGGAAGCAGCGCGGCGACGTGAAGCGTAGGGCGGCTCCGCTGACGCTGGGCCGGGTGAGCGCTTTGCGCGCCGGCGAAGATCACGGATTCCTCGAGACGAGAGATGGACGTCAGGTGTACTTCGATCGCGGGTCCGTCGTGGACAACCGGTTCGACACGCTCCGCACCGGCTCCCGGGTACGATTCTGCGAGGAGAAGGGCGCAAAGGGTCCGCGAGCCACGACGGTCAGACTGGTACATCCACGCAAGCAGGCCAAGACCGCGGCGGCGGTGGTCCCGACAAAGTAGGGTCACTGTTCGCGGCGTTGGGAGGCGCCGGATTCCTTGCTCCGATCGCGGCTTTCCGGCTCGGCGCTTCGCTTCTGCCGGACCCGGGGCGCCGGTTGTTGTTTCCGCTCCTTTTCGATGGTTTCGCGCCGCTGCTCGGAATCTCGCCGGTCGCGGTCCACCGTCCTGCGATCTTGCCGCTGCTCCACCGCGGGCGGCGCAGTCCGGCTTGGCTGTCCGGCGGCCGATCGGCCGGTTGACTCAGGCACTTGCCGATAGGCAGGCTCGTTCGGTGCGGGCTGCTCACGCCGCAACCGCTCGGTAGTCTCGCGGTCCAGGGGACGTCCCGGATCGCGCTCCAGTTCCGGACGCCGCCGCTCAAACGATGGGGGCGCCTGGGCGGGCGTGCGCCTCACGACCGCGGGTCTGCTGTCGAAGCGATCCGGTGGCCGGGCGACCCGAGTCTCACCCGGATCGCCAGACACGCTTCTTGGTCCGGGGGCCACAGGCGCCTCTGAGCCGGTGACCCTGACGGCCGCGGCTTCCCGTGGCGGCAGAGGGGCGGCAGCACCGGCGATGCGGCCGCCCCGCGTGAATGCATCTTCGGGAACGGCGGTGATCGCACCGGCCACACGGCGGTTCGCGTAGACCTGCCGCGTAACGTCGGTACGAGGTATCGAGTCTCGATTGCGAATCAGGGTGTGGCTTACGTTGATCCTGGTGATGTAGGTCCGGCTGGCGCGATATGGGGGAATGTAGATCTCGTGCGGCCCAAGAGGAAACCATCCGATCCCGATCTGAACCCCGATGCGAACGTGGTAGCGAAGCCCCGGCGAACCGCCGCCGACGAAGACCACCAAAGCCGGGGCATAGACGACGCGGACCCTTGGCGGACCGGGGACCCAGCACCACCGTGCGCGCAGAAACACCCACCGGCCATAGTGAAACGGCGCAAAGCCCCAAGGCGTTTCATCCACCCACGTCCATCCCCACGGATGCACCCATACCCAGTGGCCCATGCGATAAGGCGCCCATCCGGCGGCAACAGAACGCGGGATCCAAAGGGGACCGTAGGCGGCATCCACCTCCCAGGACCCGTAGCGATCCAGGTCTTCCCACCCGACTACTTCGCGCGACACGTGCCGGAGGGTTTCGGTTTGGCCAAGTCCACTCTCGCGGCGGTCACAGAAAACATCGAAGGCATCGAGCGGCGGCGCGGGCCGGATATCCGGCTTGGCGTTGGCGCCGGCTAGAATCGCTTCCTGATTTTCGCGGATGACGAAGGGCTCGCCGCCGGTGGCGGTATCGGCAACGCCGCTGCGAACCACGACGCGGATGGCGTCGGAGTCCGGGCGCGCTTCGACGCGGTAGTCGCCGCTCCGGAGCAGCGATATGGCGGCCGAGTGCGTATCCACCTCGATCGTCTCATTAGCTTCTACGGAACGTACGTGGAAGCGAACCGCTCCCTCCGGCACGCTCAACTGCACGGCGTCATCGTCAAGATTCAGAATACGGACACCGGTGCGCGAGTCCAGTCGTAGGGCGGCGGTGCCGATGGTGAGTTCGGCGCGGGCGTCGCTGTCTGTCCACAACGAGTCTCCGATGGTGAGCGGGCGATTGAGGGAAGCCGCCACCCATTCGTCCGTGCCGGCGGCTTTGAAAGAGACGGGGCCTTCCAAGTAGCTGAGCCGCGCCACGCGGCCGGGTGGGTCTTCGGCGGGTGTCTCCGCCAGCGCCGGGGGAGGGCTGGCGTAGTAGCGAACGCATCCGGAGAGGAGAAGGATGAAAACACCACTCAGTCTCATGTGATACACCTGCCTTCCATGTGGCACGAGGGCTGCCACAATCGAGCTCACGGTGCAGGCGGCGCCGTCAGGCTGGCGGTGGCTGTCGCCATCGCCGAATCAAGAGAACGACGGCGCACAATCCTGCGAGGAGGGCAATGACCGGGATCACCCGGAGCCAGGCGCCGGTTGCGCCTTCGGGCTCGGCGAGTATGCGGGAACCGTACCTCACCTTATAGGTCTCGATGATTTCCCGGTCAGACTTGCCTTCCGCCACCCAAGCCGCTATCTCGGCCTTCATTTCGTTCGCGGCATCGCTGTGATGCTCGTCGAGTGTGGTCTGGTAGCAGCAGGGCGCCATCAACTTGTGTTCGAGGCGACGGATGCGCACCGCGGGATCCACGGGATCGGTGGCGGAGCGCAGAAGGGATACCGGCAGCAGGAAAACGAAGAGCCAGCCCATCCGTTTGTTACTCACGACGTTACACCTCACACACTATTTCGGATTCGCCCGCGGCGACAAAGTGACGGCCGATATCTTTGGAATCGAACATGCACTCGCTTTGGCGGAGGTTCGAGACATGGCAAGCGAAGTACAACCGGTGTTCGGTGTTTTTGCGGACCGGGACTCGGCCGAGAGCGCCGCGCGCGCCTTGCGGAGCGAGGGTCTGGCGGTGGACGTCGCACCCGTCGCCGACTGCAATCCCGGGGTGTTACCCGTCACTCAGACTGAGAACAAGATTCAAATGTTGCGGGCGGTGGTGACCGAGCCGATGGGCCTGATGATCGGGGTCAGCTTCGGACTTCTACTGGGAGTGGCGGTCACCAATTTGATAGTCGGCATTCTGGCGGCGGTGGTGTTTGCATTCGCGGGGGCCTTCGCCGGTCTTTGGCTGGGAGACAGGCCGACGTCTCGGTACCGGGAGTACGCAAGGACCGGAGGAGTGTTGGTGACGGTCCGGTGCGAGAGTGAGCAGGCCGGAGGCGTCATCGGCGCGCTCAAACGGGCGCACGCGGTGGAGGTGGAGGGGGGCGACGAACCCTGGATCGCAGCCAGGCCGTGACCGGTGGCGGCGCGCTGGAGCAGTTTGGCATCACTGCCGTAAGGCGGAGTCGTCTTGCCGGAAGCCGCTCGGGTATCTGATCCTGGCCGGCGATGGGCTGCACAATTTTCTCGGCGGCATGGCGGTGGCCGGCGCAGCGTTGATTGACATCCGGCTGGGTGTATCGACGTGGATCGCCGCGGCGGCGCAAGAGGTCCCGCAAGAACTGTCCGCTTTGACGTTTCCGTTGAGAGGCGTCGTTACGTGGATGGTGGCGCAAACACTGGACGTCACGTTTCTGGTTCTCTTCACGGCTGGCAACTTCCTCTATATCGGCGCGTCCGATCTCGTGCCAGAGGTTAATAAGCATCGGGGAACCCATGCAGGACATTTTGCGTCGTTCGGCGAGGGGCTACTACTGATGATGCTGATTCACCTGCTGGACTGACCGCTTCTGGCGCGAACCGAACTAGCCGAACCCGACATCGAGGATCATCATCACGGTGAAACCGGCAAGTGTACCCAGGGTGGCGAGATCGGTGTTTCCGCTGCGTTGGGAGGAGGGAATCAACTCCTCGACGACGACGAAAATCATCGCACCGGCAGCGAAGCTCAGAGCGTAGGGAAGGATGGCGTGCATGGTGAGGACGGCGAGGGCGCCAACGACGCTGGCCATCGGCTCCACGATTGCGGACAATTGCCCATACCAGAAACACTTCCAAGCGGGAAGACCCTCGCGCCGCAGGGGCATGGCAACCGCGACGCCTTCGGGGAAGTTTTGCAGGCCGATGCCAAGGGTGAGCGCCATCGCGGCGGGCACGGTGGCGCCCGCGTACCCGGTAGCCGCGGCGCCAAAGGCGACGCCCACGGCCAGACCCTCCGGTATGTTGTGCAAGGTAATGGCCAATACAAGCAGGACGCTCCGCTGCCAATCGGTAGCGGGCCCTTCCGCCTCGTGGCTGGAAAGCCCGGGGTGCAAGTGAGGAAGGATCTTGTCCGCGCCCCACAGCGTGATTCCGCCCGCCAGGAAACCGGCCGAGGCGGGAAACCAGGCAGGGAGCGCGGCTGCCTCCGACATGGCGATAGCGGGGGCCAGCAAGGACCAGAAACTCGCCGCGATCATCACGCCCGCAGCGAAGCCATTCAGGGTGTCGAGCAGCCGAGGCTTGACGCTGCGTGTGAGAAAGACGAGCGCCGCGCCCAAAGCAGTGACGGACCACGTGAACATGGCGGCCAGAAATGCCAGGGTGACCGGTTGCGTGGTTGCGAGTTCCATCGAGGGCACCTGCGGCGGCAATCAATTCACGGAGCAATGACGCTGCCATTGCCGCGCTGGGCGCCGCTTTTGGCATTGCGATTGCCCTTTGTAAGTGCGAGTGAGTGGAATAGTCACGCCCGGGGCCGGGATCGCATCCGTTGGGATAGAGAGGTGCTTATGGCAAGAGTAGTGATCCTCGGAGCCGGTATTTCCGGCCACACCGCTGCCGCGTTCGCCCGCAAGTGGCTGGGGCGCGGCGATGAGGTAACTGTCGTCTCACCGTCTCCCACTTACAACTGGATACCGTCCAACATATGGGTTGGCGTGGGTTTGTTACCGAAAAGCAGCGTGGAATTCGAACTGGGGCCTGTGTACCGCAAGGTGGGCATCGACTTCAAGCAGGCGCGCGCCGTGGCATTGCATCCGGAAGGGACGGGAAGCGACGGCCGCCCGGCGGTGGAAATCGAGTGGACTTCCAGCGGGGAGACTGGCCCGCGTGAGCGCGTCCATTACGACTTTCTGGTGAATGCGACCGGGCCGAAGCTGAATTTCGCCGCCACCGAGGGACTGGGTCCGGGAGGCAACTCGCTGTCGGTATGCACGGCCGATCACGCCGCCGAGACGGCGCGCGTGTTTCTCGAAAATGTGGCGAGGATGAAGAAAGGCGAGCGGCGGCGGCTGGTGGTTGGCGTGGGCCATGGGAGTTGCACCTGCGAAGGCGCGGCGTTCGAGTATGTGGTGAATCTCGAGTTCGAACTGCGGCGGCACGGTGTTCGCGACAAAGCGGAAATCGTATTTCTCACCAATGAGTTCGACCTTGGGGACTTCGGCGTGGGAGGAATGACTCTACGGCGCGGGGGATATCTCACACCGGGCCGCGTGTTCGCCGAGTCGCTGTTCGCCGAGCGCGGCATCGAGGCCATCACCCGCGCCCACGTGCGGCGTGTAAGTCCGGACGTGATTGAAATTGAGCAACTGAACGGAAGCACGAGCGAAGTAGCCTTCGATATGGCGATGCTGCTGCCTCCATTCACCGGCGTGGGACTGCGGGCGTTCGACGCGCAGGGCGCCGACATCACGCCTCGCGTGTTCGCGCCGAACGGCTTCATGCGCGTGGACGCCGACTACGAGAAGAAGCCCTACA
The DNA here is from genome assembly GCA_041394885.1 of Bryobacteraceae bacterium. Taxonomy (GTDB): domain Bacteria; phylum Acidobacteriota; class Terriglobia; order Bryobacterales; family Bryobacteraceae; genus DSOI01. The sequence goes on from JAWKHI010000042.1 coordinate 15,446, forward strand.
AGGAGTGGAGAGCGAAGGATTGGCCGCGGGTGTACCAATCCCCGGCGTATCGGAACCTGTTCGCGGCGGGAATCGCGTTCGCGCCGCCGCATGCGATCTCAGAACCACACGCGACCGCCGAGGGAACCCCGATCTCACCGGCGCCGCCGCGGACGGGAATGCCATCGGCGATGATCGGGCGTGCGGTTGCGCGCAGCATCGTGGACATGATCGGCGGCGCCGAAGGACCCACTCAGCCGGCATCGATGGCGGAGATGGGCGCGGCGTGCGTAGCCTCGGCGGGGGCCAATCCGTTCACCGGAACGGCGGCCTCGATCACTGTCTACCCGATCGTGCCGGATTTCGAACGCTACCCGGAGTACGGCCGTGACCAGCGATTCACCTTCGGCGAGATCGGCCTGGCGGGGCATTGGATCAAGATCCTGCTCCACCATATGTTTCTCTACAAGGCCCGGCTGCGTCCCGGCTGGGCCCTCATCCCGGAGTAATCGGCCATGCCCCCCTACCTTCGAATCGACGCACCCAAACCGACGCGCGGTACATTGTTCATGCGCACGTTCCTGCCATGGCAGTTGGTCCGCTTCGCGTGGATCAATCTGAAGATGTTCCGGATCATCGCGAAGAGCCACTGACCGCCGGCTCTGGGGCTTCGCACATTGGCAGCGGAATTGCAGTTTCACGGTCGAGATGACTGACGCAATGATTCGCCGCCAAGTAGAGGACGAACTCGACCTGGAGCCGAGCCTGGATGCCGCGGGCATCGGCGTCGCCGTACACAGCGGCGTGGTGACCCTGTCGGGCCACGTTGCGAGCTTTGCGGAGTTTCAAAGCGCGCAACGGGCGGCGCTGCGAGTTGCAGCGGTTGGAGGCGTCGCCAACACGCTCGAAGTCCGCCTGAGCGGCGCCCAGCACCGCACCGACGAAGATATCGCGATCGACGCAGCGGCTGTGCTGCGCTCCAGTGCTCAAGTACCCGACGACCAGATCAAGGTCACCGTTCATGAGGGGCACGTGGTTTTGGAAGGCGAGGTGGACTGGCGCTACCAGGCGGAAGCCGCCGACAGATTGGTTAGCCACTTGATCGGAGTGAAAGACGTGATCTGCCACATCTCGATCCGGCGGCGTGAGCCGAACGGATCGGTGAAGGATCAGGTGGAGGCGGCGCTGGCGCGGTCCGCTCTTTCGAACCCGAAAGCGGTGAAGGTGGAGACGCGAGCCGACCATGTTGTACTGCGAGGAACGCTGCCGGCGCGATGGGAAAGGGACGAGGCGGAGCGAATCGCGTGGTCAGTGCGCGGCGTCTGTCACGTGGACAACAACCTTGGGGTGGTGACGCCGCGACGGGACGGCTTTTGAGAACTCGCCGGCACAACGGAGCTGGGGCGGCGATTCCTTTCCTACTTCTAGGGTGCCCCGCCCTGTGCCGGCTTTTGAGGACTCGCCGGCACAACGGAGCTGGGGCGGCGATTCCTTTCCTGCTTTTAGGGCGCCCCGCCCTGTGCCGGCTAGCCAGTCTCTCAGAGCTGTTTCCAGATCGTCAGCAACCGTACATGTAGGCTCTGGTCATCGGCGCGACCGAGGCCCCCTTCCGGGCGAATAGCACCTGATGGAGCCCTAGACCGCCATCGTCAAAAGCGACCGCCGAGCCCGCCAGGTAGAGCTGCCAGGTCCGCCACGTCTCGGCGTCGGCGGCCTCGATGCAGGTCTCGCGATTACGGGCCAGCCGATCCACCCAGCAACGGCAGGTCAACGCGTAATGACGCCGCAGGTTTTCCACGTCCAGCGTTTCGAAACCGGCGCGCTCGGCAGCTTCAATCACGTCAGCCAGTTTCACGATACAGCCGCCGGGAAACACGCGCTGGGCGATGAACAACCCCTGCGCGTCGTGATGGGCTGACGCCGGCATCGTAATTCCGTGGTTGAGGAACATACCGTTGGGCGCGAGCATCGTGAACACCGAGCGGAAGTATTGCTCGAGCCGCGGCCGGCCGAGGTGCTCGAACATTCCCACCGACGCGATTTTGTCGAAGGGGCCGCGGACATCGCGGTAGTCGCAATCGGCGACGGTTACTTTCGTTCCGAGCCCGGCGCCGGCGACGCTTTGCCGTGCGTAGGCGGCTTGGCTGGCGCTTAGGGTACACCCGGCGGCGCGAACGCCATAATGGCTGGCAGCGTGGATGAGCAAGGCACCCCACCCGCAGCCGATATCGAGGAAGCGGTCCCCGGGGGTGAGGAGCAGCTTGTGGCAAATGTGGTCGAGTTTGGCGAGCTGCGCATCTGCGAGAGAGAGGCCGGGTTGCCGGAAGTAGGCGCAGGAATAGACCATGTGCGCATCGAGAAAGCAGCGATAGAAATCGTTCGAACGGTCATAGTGGAACCGGATATCGCGAGCGGCCCGGGCCCGGCTTCGCCAGAACTGACCCAAGCGCCACGGGGCCGCACGTCCAAGCGCCCTCATGCTTCGCGCACGCCAGGCGCGGTCGTGGGCAAAACGGCTGAGGAACCAGCGCACGGCCTCCACCAGGTCCCCTTTCACTTGAAGGCTGCCTTTGGTGAACGCCAGCGACGCCGAGTAGGGATCCGCCGAAGCGAGCCAGTCAGGAGGCAGGCCAACCGGTACGATCTCGAATGCCGCCGGAGTGGGGCGGCTGGCAGGCGCGACTATAGCCGCCATGGGTCACCTCCGCGCGAGAGCGGCGATCCGGAGCGCGGTCTGAACAGCCGTATCCGGATTGAGAGAAATCGAGTCGATACCGCGCTCCACGAGCCATTCGGCGAATTCGGGGAAATCCGATGGGGCCTGGCCACAGATGCCGATCGGCTTGCCAGCGCGATGAGCGGACTGGATCGCCTGATCGATGAATGCGCGCACGGCGGGATTGTTTTCATCAAACAGCGGAGCCACGATCGCAGAATCGCGATCCAATCCGAGGGTGAGTTGTGTAAGGTCGTTCGAGCCGATCGAGTAGCCATCAAACAGACGGAGGAACTCGCCGGCGAGGACCACGTTCGACGGTATTTCGCACATCATCCAGATCTCGAGGCCGTTGTCGCCACGGGTCAATCCGTGAGCCGCCATCGAGTGGAGCACTTTGCGCCCTTCCTCGAGGGTCCGGCAGAAGGGAATCATCACTTGCACGTTGGTAAGGCCCATCTCGCCGCGCACGCGGCGGAGCGCGGCGCATTCCAACGCAAAGCCATCCGCATAGGCGGGATGGTAGTACCGCGAGGCGCCGCGGAAGCCAATCATGGGGTTCTCTTCGACTGGCTCGAATTCCCGGCCGCCGGTCAGTTGGGCGTACTCGTTCGTCTTGAAGTCACTGGTGCGAACCAGGACGGGCTTTGGGTAGAAGGCGGCGCCGATCCGGGCCACACCTTCGCTGAGGCGGCGGACGAAGAACTCGCGCGGGTCTTCGTCGCCGATTCTTTCCGCGATCGTGCGCACGTCTTTGGGGTCCGCCAAGGCGGGATAACGAACCAGCGCCATCGGGTGAATGCCGACGTGGTTGTTGATGATGAACTCGATGCGTGCCAAGCCCACTCCCTGATTTGGGATGGCGGCGAAGCGGAACGCACGGCTGGGGTCGCCGACGGTGAGCTGAATCCGGGTTTGAGTTTCCGGGACTGACCGGGCATCCAACTCGTCCACGGAAAACGCGACGCGGCCCTCGTATACGCGCCCCTCCGAGCCCTCGGCGCAGCATACGGTAACGTCACCGACGCCGCTGAGCAGACGCGTCCCATCACCGGTTCCAACCACGCAGGGAATGCCAAACTCGCGGGAGACGATGGCCGCGTGCGCCGTGCGTCCGCCTTGATCGGTGACGATGGCCGCGACCTTCCGCATGGCGGGTTCCCAATCGGGGTCCGTGTTGACAGCCACAAGGACATCGTTGGGCTGCACGCTGCCAAGCCCGCCGAGGTCGCGGACGACGCGGACCGGACCGGAGCCGATCCGCTCACCCACCGCCTGCCCGGTAACGATGGCAGCGCCATGGGCGCCGGTGAGCCGGTAGCTACGGGCCACTGCCTGCGGCTGTTTGCGGGAATGGACGGTCTCCGGCCGCGCCTGCAGGATGAACAGCTCACCACTGATGCCGTCTTTGGCCCACTCGAGGTCCATCGGCTGATGCTTTCCGGCGAGGGCGGAGTAGTGTTCCTCGACGATGCAAGCCCAGTCCCCAAGCGTTCGCACCTCAGGGTCTGAGAGGCAAAACCCGCGGCGCAAGTCCTCCGGGGTGGCTTCGCCGCGTGTGGACCTGGTGCCCTGGGCGTAAACGAGCCGCACCTGTTTCGAACCCAGGCGGCGGCCGACAATCGCCTCGGTTGGCTTGAACATGAGCCATTCGTCCGGCGTCACCACGCCCTGCACCACGAACTCGCCCAGGCCGTAAGCGCCGGTAATAGTCACGACGTCGCGGAATCCGGACTCGGTGTCGAGCGTGAAGATCACTCCGGAACTGGCAAGATCGGACCGGACCATCGGCATGACGCCGACCGAGAGCGCTACTTTCAACTGGGGAAACCCGAGCCGCGCCCGGTAGCTGATGGCGCGATCGGTATAGAGGGAAGCGAAACACTGGTGCACGGCACGGATGAGTTCGCCCGAACCTCGCACGTTCAGAAACGTTTCGGCGGCGCCGGCAAATGAAGCCTCCGGTAGGTCCTCGGCGGTGGCGGAGGATCGCACGGCAAGTTCGGCGTCGCGGCCGAAGCGGGAAGCCAAGCGCCGCTGTGCTTCGACGATGGCGCCGGCGAGTTCGGGCGGCAAAGGTGTTTCAAGCACGGCCGCCCGCGCCGCATGCCCGCGCGCGGCAAGCTGGCCTACGTTTTCCGGATCGAAGCCGGACAGGATCGATTGCAGGCGGCGCTCCAGGCCGTGCTCCTCGAGGAATCGCCGCCAAGCCGTCGAGGTGGTAGCGAAGCCGTCCAGCACACCAACCCCACGCGGTTTGAGAGCGCGGAACATCTCCCCCAACGACGCGTTCTTTCCGCCGACGCGCGCCACGTCCGCCATGGAGATGGCCTCGAAATCAAGAGTGAAACAGGGGTCGCTCATCGCGGAACTCCGATCGGAAGCAATCGCTATGCGTGTGTTGTTTCCGGCCTGCCGCACAGACCCATGAAGTGCGCCGAGCCGATGGCGTGAGACTCGATGGCCGGCAGAATCTGCTCTCGAGTGGCTCCCGAGGGCATGGCGAGACGATCGGCGTCGAGCGCGTAGAGCCGGAAGAAGTACCGATGCGCGGGCGACCCTTGCGGAGGACAAGGACCGCCATAGGCCTGCCGTCCGAAGCCGTTGCGGCCGACTTCGATCGGCGGAGTAGGGTGGAAGTCCTGGGGCAATTCGCTCACAGAACGAGGAATGTTCCACAGTATCCAATGGGCCCAAGGGCCTGTGGGCGCATCCGGGTCTTCCACGATCAATGCGAACGCCTGCGTACCGGCCGGGCAATCTTTCCACGAGACAGGCGGCGAGACGTTGTCGCCTTCGCAGGTGTAGCGGCTGGGGATCTTGCCGCCTTCTTCCAAGCTGTTAACCGATAGTGTGAAGGACATTTGGCAATTTCTCCTTTTCACACCACAGTTATGCACGCCACCCTCCAAGAGCCGGTATGGCCTATGGGTGATCCCAATGGCAAGGCGCGTGCCTCTGAGAGTGGTGATGCCAGTTCGGGCCGGGTCCTGCAGCTTCGTTGAGCGCATCCGCCGCCTCTCGCAGTGGGCGGTGCTCGAGGGAACTCCAGAGGTGAAACAGACGCACATCTCGGTTGTGCTGATAGGCCGTGACCACGTGTTGAAGCTGAAGAAGCCGGTGGACCTGGGATTTCTGGATTACACGACCATGGAGAAAAGGCGCCGCGCCTGCAGCGACGAGGTCCGGCTGAACCGGCGTTTGTGCCCATCGGTCTACCTGGGCGTGAGGGCGATCGTAGACGACGGCAGCGGGATCCGGCTCATCGAGGAACCTGGGGCAAACGCCAACATACTCGACTATGGCGTCTGGATGAAGCGACTGCCCGAAGAAGGAATGTTGGAACGGCTGGTGGCGGAGGGGTCCGTGACGCACCGGTGCATCCGCGCCATCGCCGGCCGTCTGGCCGAGTTTCACAAGACCGCGCGGCGCGAAGCGGACGTGCTGCGATGGGGCCTGCCTGACGCGATTGCCTGGAACTGGCGAGAGAACTTCGAACAGACGGAACGCTTTGTGGGAAGGACGATCGATCGCGGCGTTCGTGACGCGATTCGATCCTGGGTGGAAGGCTGGATGGCGGCGAACCGGGACTTGCTTCTCGAACGTGTGAGCAAGGGCTGCGTGGTGGACGGACATGGCGATGTTCGCTGTGAGAGCATCTGCATCGGCGAGGACATCTACATTTTTGACTGCGTGGAGTTCAACGACCGGTTCCGTTGTGGGGACGTGTCGAGCGAGACGGCCTTTCTGGCGGCCGATCTGGATTCGCGCGGCCGTCCTGACCTCGGGTACTTCTTCACCAGAGAATACGAGGCTCTCTCCGGGGACGGGGAATTGTGGAAGTTGCTGCCGTTCTACCGGTGCTATCGTGCGTTCGTGCGGGGGAAGGTGTCGTGTTTCGTATCCGCGGATGAGGCTTTCCCCGCAGCCCGGCGCGAGGCTGCCTCGCGGCGCGCCGCACGCCACTTCGATCTCGCGCGGCGATATGCGTCGCCGTTACAGAGCCGTGTATTGATGGCCGTAGGCGGGCTTTCCGGCACCGGGAAAACGAGTCTCGCGCGTGCCGTGGCAGGCGAGTTGGGGCTGGAGGCGGTGTCGAGCGACAGCGTACGGCACGAACTGTTCGGCGAGGAAAAAGCACCGGCGGCATTCGGCACGGGAGTTTATGGCGACGAATGCACGGCCAGGACGTACAGGGAAATGATCAGCCGCGCGCGCAGGTTGTTGCAACAAGGGCGCGGGGTGGTGCTGGACGCCACCTTCCTGCAACCTGAGTTTCGGCGTCTGGCCATGGCGGCCGCGGCGGACGAGGGGGCGCTCTGGCGATTCGTCGAGTGCAGGCTGGACGCAGCCACCGTGCGCCGCCGCATGGCGGAGCGTGCCACACAAGGCGACAGCGAATCCGATGCCACTTTTGAAATCCATCAGCGGCAGCGCGAACTCGCCGGGAGTGGGTCCGCATCCGGCGATGGCGGCGACCATTCGATGGTGGCGGATACGGGGGGCGAGCTATGGCAATACGCGCACCGTGTGTCGGACTGGCTGCGCCAGCGAACGGATAGATTCGCCGTCAGTTGACGGCCAACTCGTGCCGCGAGGGTAACTCTGGAAAAGCGGCGTGTGGTTCGACTTGATACCAGATCGCCACCGAGGCAATGTCGTCCATCAAGGGTAGATACTTGCGCCGCCCGGCTTGCCAACCCAGAGCCTGGATCGTAACTTTCAGGTCGCTGCCGAAGCGAACCGGGTCGGCGATATGCCACCGATAGAGCCCGAACCTCTGCTGGGACTGGTAGAGGCCGTCGGGCCGGATCACCTGAATCAAGCCGGAGTATGGGGTGGTGAACGTCTCATATTCCTTCTTCTCCTTGTTCTCGAAGTTATAGGATCCGCAAAAATAGTCTTCGGTTCCGGTGCCGGCAATGGTGGGAAACTGCTTGTCGCCGTCGAGGAAGAACTTGATCTCGCCTTCGCCCCACCATCCGTTGCTGTGGACGCCCCAGGCCATGTAGGTGCCCACGTAGTGCCCTTTGCCCTTCACGCCGTCGGCGATGGTGTAGACGTGCTTGAACGGAAGCGGATTGGTCCGCCGGAACTGGGCATGAAAGTAGGCGGCGTCTTGCGGCACGGGCGCTTCGGTGTAGTCGATTTGGTAGTAGATCCTCATCGGATTTTCGTCGAGGTTCTCGAGAGTCAAACGGGCTCGCTTGCGGAACGGCATCGGCCAGTAGGAATTGAAGGCGCTTCCCGGGTTTACGCACACGGCCTGGGACGTAATGGGCGCATACTTACCCCAGCCCATCCCAAAGAAGTCACCCACCGGCACCTCCACCGACGGCGCGACCTCGCCATCCCAGTACATCCGCAGAATCGAGAAGCGCCAATTGCCCGTGGGCGTCATCCAGATGTGTTGGATCGCGCCTTGCGTCCGGATGTCGGCAAGGGTGAAGGTCTTGCCTGGCTCGATCACCACGAACGGATTCACTTTCCAGCCCTGCCCGAGTTCCGATGCGGCGGCGGAGGCGGAACCCTCCGCCGCCATCGCACCTTTACCCTTCTCGCCGGTGAAGTTTTCGGGACTGATGGAGCGGGTCCTTGCCTTGGCCACGCGATAGAGGTTCTCGAGGCTGGAGGTCAGTCCAGTGAAGCCTCCTTCCTGAGCGAAAAGCGGCGGCGCCCATCCAACCATGGCCAGAATCAGCAGTAGGGGCAAAGTCCTCGTCATTCTTCCTGTCTCCTTTCGGCTCGTTCGCCGAGCCGCCACGATCCACGCGGCAAGCGGAGCCCGGCGTGTCATCGAAAAAAGCTTGCAATTTTCCTTCCCCCGCGGAGGCTACTGCTATATACTGGGGCCAAATCATACAAGGAGATCCGAATGTCTTCTTTAGACCGCCGGACGATCCTGCGGCGCGCCGCCGCGGCCGCCGGAATCCTGCAATTCACGAAAGCGGATGCTTCGGCGCAAAACGCGAAGCAAACCGCCGCTCCGGGGCTCCGGCGCGAGTCCGCGCCAAGCCAGTTGCGTATCACCGACATGCGATCGGTGTTGGTGGCGTCCAACTACGACTACCCGATCATTCGTATCGACACCAACCAGGGCGTCTACGGGCTCGGGGAGGTGCGCGACGCCGGGCGGGAAGGCACCGCGCTGGTGCTAAAGCCGCATCTGAAGGGACGGAACCCGCTGGATATCGATCCGATTCTGGACAGCATCCGGCCGTTCGCGAGTCATCAGCGCCTGGGCGGCGGCTACAGCGCGGTGGACATGGCGTTGCACGACATCGCCGGAAAGGTTTATGGCGTACCGGCGTGGCGGCTGGCGGGCTCCAAATACCGGGACAAAATTCGCGTCTATTGCGACACTACCGAAAGCCGCGATCCGAAGGTGTACGCCGAGCGGTTCAAGCAAAGGAAGGCGCAGGGATTCACGTTCTTCAAGATGGACCTGGGCACGCGGATGGTGGCATCGAGGCCGGGCGCGGTGAACGACAACCGAGTTGCCACTGAGAAGGGACTCGGCTATCTGTGCGAGTACATCGAAGCCGTACGCGAAGCCATCGGGTGGGAGGCGCCGCTGGGGGCGGATCATTTCGGTCCGCTGACGGTGAACGACAGCATCCGCTACGCGCGCGCCTTCGAGAAATACGACCTCGCGTGGGCGGAAGACATGATCCAGGTGGGCCACCTCGGGCCGGGGGGCGACGCGCCGCTCGACTGGCACGGCTACCGTGAGCTGAGCCAATCCACCACGACACCGATTGCGACGGGCGAAAGCCTGTTCGGTTTGCAGGAGGGCTTCCGGGCGCTGATCGACCATCGCGCCGTCGACATCATTCACCCCGATCCGCTCACATCCGGCGCGATTCGGGAAACCAAGCGCATCGCCGATTATGCATCGATGAACGGCATACAGACGGCGATCCACTTCGCCGGCTCTCCGGTGGGCTGCATGGCGAGCGTGCACATGGCGGCCACCATCAAAGACATGCTGGCGATGGAGAACCACGCAGTGGACATTCCGTGGTGGAACAGCCTGGTAGACGGCCCGTCGAAACCGATTGTCGACCGCGGCTTCATCACGGTGCCGGACACCCCCGGGCTGGGCGTGGAACTCAACGAGGCGGCGGTCAAGGAACACATCCGCAAGGGCGGATACTTCGAGCCGACCCCGCAATTCGACGATTACGTCCTGGACCGGTTCCGGACCGGCGGTCCGTACCCGCACCTGGACGAAAACGGGAAGCTGGTGAACGAGCGCTGAAGCCGCCGGCGGTTTTGATTAAGGAGAAGCATGCGAGCACTCGTTGTTTTTCTGATGGCCGGAATCGCGGTGGCCGAACAGGCGCCGGCGAAGAAGATCCAAACGCTGATCGTCACGGGACAGAACGGGCACGATTGGCGGGGCGTGACGCCGCTGCTGCGTCAGGCGCTCGAGAGCACGGGCCGGTTCGAAGTCCGGGTGACGGAGGAGGTCCGGGGCGCCGGGGCCGAGACACTGGCGCCCTATGACCTGGTGGTGGTGAATTACTACGACTCACGCAAGCCGGAACTGCGTTGGGGCGAGGCGACGGAACGGGCGTTGACGCAATTCGTCGAGGGCGGCAAAGGGCTGGTCATCTACCATTTCAGCCTGGCCGCGTTCAACGGATGGAATGAATGGGAAGAGATGTCGGGCGGCAACTGGCGGCCGAACAACGGCCATCACTCTCCGCCGCACGATTTCGAGATCACGGTTCGCGAGTCCGATCACGCCATCGTGCGCGGGCTGCCGAACAAGTTCACGCAAACGCACGACGAACTCTACGCCAATCTGAAATGGGAGACGGATCGTTCCCGCTATCAAGTGCTAGCCACCGCCTGGGACGATCACGGCCTGTATAGGGGCAAGGCTCGGCAGCCCACGCCCGGGGACGGGATGGATCAGCCGATGCTATGGGTGAGCGAGCGCGGCAAGGGCCGCATTTTCGTGACCGCACTCGGCCATGACGCCGGCGCAGTACGGACGCCCGCTTTCACCACGACGTTTTCGCGCGGGTGCGAGTGGGCTGCCACGGGAACGGTTACCCTGGCGCTCACATCCACGGACTGAGGACGACCGATGACTCCGAGGAGAACCTTCCTGACGGCGGCCGGCGCCGGAGTTCTGATCGCCAAGCCGGAGACTGTATTCGGCTCGGAGGCGAACTCGACGGTGGAAGTGGGCTTGGTGGGCTGCGGCGGACGCGGTAACTGGATCGCCCCGTTTTTTCCAGAGCACGCGGGTGCGCGGGTGGTAGCCCTGGCCGACGTACAGCGCGCCAACCTCACCGCCACCGCAGAGAAGCTGCAGGTGGACGCCGGGCGCACCTACCATGGGCCCGACGCCTACCGGCAACTGGCGGCATCGAAGCTGGACGCGGTGGCGATCGAGACGCCGACGCTGTTTCATCCTGAGATCGCCGAAGCCGCGGTCGGATCCGGCAAGCACGTCTTCATGGCGAAGCCGGTGGCGGTGGATGTACCCGGATGCAATACGGTGCTGGCCACTGGCCGTGAAGCGGTGCGCAAGAAGCTGACCTATTGGGTGGACTTCCAGACGCGCTCTCGGGAGGCCTACCAGGAGGCGGCTCGACGGGTCCATCGCGGCGACATAGGCAAGCCGGCGTTCGCGCAAGTTTACTACTACGCCGGGCGGCCGTGGAAAGACAAGGGCCAGCCGGGCATGGATCCAGGCCAGCGCAAGATGCTGAACTGGTTCGGCGACCGCGCGCTGAGCGGCGACATCATCGTGGAGCAAAACATCCACGTGATCGACGTCGCCAACTGGCTACTCGGCGGGCACCCGGTGAAGGCGCACGGCACGGGCGGGCGCACGGACTGGTCCGGGACGCAAAACGACTATGGCGACGCCTGGGACCACTTCGTGGTCACCTACTGGTATCGCGACGGCGTCCACGCGAGTTTCAGCTCGCACCAATTGAACGGCTCCGTCGCGGACCTTTGCGTTCGCGCGTACGGTATCCACGGGTGTGCGGATACTCACTACAACGGTCTCATCCGGATCACAGGGAAGAACCCCTGGATGGGTGCGGAGAAAGATGACACGTTCAAGGGCGGCGCCATCGAGAACGTGAGGAGGTTCGTGGCGGCGGTGCGGGAAAACAAGCCGATCTACAACTTCGAGACCGCGGTGGAGAGCAATCTCACGGGCATTTTGGGCCGGACGGCGGCCTACCGTGGCGCGGAAGTTACCTGGGACGAGATGTTGCGATCCACCGAGCGGTGGACGACCGATGTGAAGCTGCGCTTTTGAGGACTCGCGCAAAACGGACACGCTCCGGCTTCGGATGGAGGTGCCGAATCCAGGGGTTTCTGCCCGGTTGAGCTGCGCCGGAGCGGCCTTTGCGCTATTGAGGAACCGCGCAAAACGGACACGCTCCGGCTTCGGATGGAGGGGGTTTCTTGCCCGGTTGGAGCCGCGCCGGAGCGGCCTTTGCGCTATTGAGGAACCGCGCAAAACGGACACGCTCCGCTTCGGATGGAGGCTTTCGCTCCGGTTGGAGCCGCGCCGGAGCGGCCTTTGCGCTATTGAGGAACCGCGCAAAACGGACACGCTCCGGCTTCGGATGGAGGGGGTTTCTTGCCCGGTTGAGCCAGGCGCCGGAGCGGCCATGCTTCCGCGCGCTGGTTGAGGAACCGCGCAAAACGGACACGCTCCGGCTTCGGATGGAGGGGTTTCTTTGCCCGGTTGGAGCTGCGCCGGAGCGGCCTTTGCGCTATTGAGGACTCGCCGGCACTGCCGAGAAAACGGAACTGGGCGGGGCGAATCCCTACCCGCTCGGGGCGCCCCGCCCTGTGCCGGCTGGTAAGCGATCGCGAAGGCTATCGCCGTTCCCGTGGTGCGGGAAAGTTCAGATGCCGGTGCAGGAACTCGTAGGTTCCGACGCCATGAATCTGGTGGGACCGTCAAAGCACTCGATGGCAGTGCGATCGGCCCAGCCTTTCCGAGACGTAGTACCGGCGCACTTTGGCGTATTCGTGCGCCACCCACTCGTCGATACCGACGCCGTCTTTGTGACCGCGCTCCACCATGAAGGGGCGAGGCGCGATGAGTCGGGCCTGCTCGTAGTAATTGAAGGTTGGGCCGAGGTTGAACTCGAGCATGTCGTACTCGGCGGTGTACATGTAGCTGAATGGCGCGTCGAAGCTGGCGACCTTCCACACCCATTCGTTGAAGTCACCGGAGCAGATGGACAACGCGTAGCGGGGAAGGACGGCGGGGACGCGCATGGCGGTCTTGCCGCCATAGGAGAGTCCGTAGAAGCCGATGCGTTTTGGGTCGACGAAGGGGAGGGTTTCGAGCCAATCGAGAATGCGGTCATGCTGGCCGATGATGAACGAGAACAGCGATCGTTTCACCGGGTTGCCTTTTCGCATCAGGACACGGAAAGCGTCCAAACCGATGTAGGGATTCTGGGGAGCGAAGACGATGAATCCGCGATCGGCGAGTTCGGCGGCGAATTGTTTGTAGACCTGGCGGGTGCGGTCGTCTTCCGGTTTTACGAGTTGCTCGGGGCGGCCTTCGAGCCCATGCTGCGCGACGACGACGGGGCGGCGCTCGGCGGGCTGCAGATTCGTGGGAACCAGTAGAACTCCAGAGGCATAGACTTGGCCCCAAACCGGAATCACGACCTGGTAGGCACGAAAGTTCTTGGTTTCGTGCCAGAGACGGGACTCGACGCCGGACAGGGGTTCCGTGGCGGGCGGCATTCGGCCTTGCGACTCTTCCCAGAAAGTTCGCCTCAGTTGTTCCGCTGGCTTGGCGGCGATGAATTCGGCACGGCGGAATTGGGAATCGCGCATGAGGGTTTGGGAGTAGTCGACCATCTGGCGAAACTGGCGCTCGAGGCGGCCGGGCGCGTTGGCGTTGCCGTTGACCGGGCTTGCGGTGGCAAGATCGCTGGCCTGAACGTGTAGAGATTCGAGCAGACCGCGCAGGGCCTCGACGGATCCGGGCCCGCCTTCGACGACCGGCACGCCGGCCTTTTTGGCCTCAGCGCGCACGGTGGCGATGGCGGGAGTGACGATCCGGCCGGGGGCGGCGCCGCGGCGATTGTTGCGTGCGGGAGGCGGCCCGTCGACGGTTGGATGCGGCCCGGCTTCAATGAGCAGGAAGCGGCCATCGGTTTTGGCGAGGGCGGCGAGTTCGGCGTCTCCCCAGGTTTCCAGCTGCGACCAGACGTTGCGGTAGATGGGTTCGGACCACACGACCTCTTCGCGGCGGTTGAAGTAGCCGCTGACGACGGCAGCCCGGATGCGTTCGTCGACGGCGGCGCTCATGAGGGCGATCAATCCGCCTTCGCCGTAGCCATAGACGCCGATGGGCTTGGCGGGATCGAGTTTGGCGAACCAGTCCACGGCGGCGAGTACTTTCTGCACTTCGTAGCCGATGATGTGGCGTCCCATTTCGTAGGCCATACGGTGAACAAATTCACGGTGAGGCTGGTTGGTGGCCTTCCCGATGGCGGGATTGGCGGACAGCGTATCCTTGCGATCGAGCAGGAAGGGGACGAGCACGGTGCATCCGTTTTCGGCGAGGATACGGGCGAATTGAGACTGCGGCGAAACACCCGGGGCGAGACCGGCGAGCATCTCGGGAGTCCAATCGGCGTCCGGGAGGGCGACGAGGTGGCCTTTGGGCTGGCCGTTGGTGGGGCGCAGCAGGAGACCTTCCCCTTCCATGCCGTTGAGCGCGGGCCAGCGCACGGCGAGTATCTCGAACCCCTTCCCTGCCCCCACTCGCGCAGGCTGGTCCAGGGTCGCGATGAGCGTTGGCGCGTCGAATGACGGGCGCGGGTCGACGACGCCGATGAGATGCTTCAGCCGCTGGCGTGAAGCGGCGTCGACAGGAGGGCGGCGTTCGGCGGAGGAGGCCAGGCGGGCCGTGAGGTAATGGTCGATCGAGGCGACCATGTCCATGGCGAGGTCACCGGTGCGAGTGAGAGGCTTGGTGCCGGGCAGCGGTTGCGCGAAGGCGGCGGTTGCAAGGAGAAGTGCGAGGAGCGGACTACTTCTCATAGCGCGCACCGAGCGCCTTCTCGAGGTCAGGCAGGTCGAAGTCGGCGAGCACTCCGGGGACGATCATTTCGAGGAGCCCCTCGTGTTGGGGCATGCGGGTGATTTCGAGGAAAGAAGGCATGCTCCCGGCACGGCGGACGGATGCGATTTGCGGATCGAGCACGCCGGCGTAGAGCGCGAGAGCCTCGCCGGAAGCGTGACCGTGAATGCGGATGCGGGCCATCCCGCGGCTGCGCAGGTAGGCGATGGCGCCAAGAACGTCCGTGGTCTGCATGCCGGCCATGGTGCGGCCGAGCAGGTAGGCGCGCATGAAGGTCTGGTAGGAAGCACCGTAGCCGCTACGCTTGGTGGGGGGCGGCGCGCTGGCGCCCCATCCGCGCACCATGAGGAAACAGACGTTGGCGCGTGAGTCGACGGTGGCGGGGTCGGCTTTGGTGGCCGGGTCCAGCACGACGATCGTGTCTGTTGCGCCGGGGCGAGTGTAGAGTACGGCTTCGACGGTGATGCCCGGTTCGGTTTCGATCAGTAGTTGCTCGCCGCCGGCTGAGGAACCGATCTTCCTGGCGTGGATTTCAGCCGCGGGCATGGTGACAGCGAGACGACGGCGGACCAGGGGGGCGATCCCGGCGGGGCCACCACTGGAGGCGAGGGCGGCTGTGCGGCGGGGGTAGATCCGTTCGGCGTGCTTGCGATTGAGCGAGGCTACCGTTTCGCTGCCGCCCGAAGTGGCAAGTTGTCCGGTGGCGGTGACATTTAGGGCGTCCGGTTTTTCAGCGGTGGACTCGGCTTCCAGCCCATCCCCTTCGCGGCCGAGGAGCCACTTCTCGAACCAACGATAGGTTTCCTCGCGGCGGGGTTTGGACCAGCCGTGGGTATCGTCGTATTCGAAAAATCCGACCTTTTCGCGCGATCCGAGTTTCTCGAAAATGCCGGCAGCTTCGGCGAAGGTGGCGCGGGCTCCGGCGATGGGAAAGAAGTCGCGAATGGCGGTCATCATCTTGACGGGCCGCGGGGCGTAGGCGGTGAGGAAGTCAGAAAAGTCGAGACCGTCACGGATGAAGCCGAAGAAGTTCTGTTCGGCGTCCTGGGGCCCGGGATCGAACCAAAGGGTTTCCCAGGACGTGATGTAGCAGGAGGGCGCGGCGGCTGCGAGGCGCGGTTCGAGCGCGCTCAAGTAGGCCGATTGCGTACCGCCTCCGGAATTGCCGGCAACGGCGATGCGGGCGCCATCCACTTCCTTTCGGGTGAGCAAATAATCGAAAGCGCGGATGCCATCCCAGATTTCGTAGCGGGCGACGCTAGTTCCGGTTAGCAGGCACTGCAAGCCGGCCATGGTGTGCTCGCGAGTACCGATGCCAACACGGGAGCGCGATTGGGCGGCGTCCCAGTATTCGCTCCGTTCACCCTGACCGGGTGGATCGTAGGCGAGCACAGCGATGCCGCGGCGGACCATGCCGATCCAGCCGCGCTGATAGATTTCGGCCGCCTTGCCTTCATTGCTGTGTCCGGCGACGCCGAGCACGGCGGGGAAAGGTCCGTTGCCGGTGGAGGGCAGGTAAAAATTAGCGGTGACCTTGAATCCGGGAAGGCTCTGGAAGATCACCTTTTCGATGCGATAGCCGTCGCGGTAGAGCGTGCCGGTGATTTGAGGCTCAAGGGGCGTCTTTTCGGGCCACCCGCCCAGCGAACGCAGCATGGCCTGGCGGACGCGCTGCTGGCGGGCGCGAATCTGTTCCGGGGTAGTGAGAGCCGCGATTTCGGCTTTCCGTTCCTTCCAATGCGATTGCGCGATGGCGGTGAGATAGGCGTCCACCATACCGGAGAGATCTCCGGCCGCGGTGATTGCCGCCAGGAGCAGAATCATTTGCGCCTCCTGCTGATTCGATCACGGCGTGTTGGCCGTGGTCTAGTTGCCGCGCTCGACGATGGTCTTCACCAAGCGTGTTGGATACTCGA
This sequence comes from Bryobacteraceae bacterium, assembly GCA_041394885.1. Classification (GTDB taxonomy): domain Bacteria; phylum Acidobacteriota; class Terriglobia; order Bryobacterales; family Bryobacteraceae; genus DSOI01. The sequence continues at coordinate 32,154 of JAWKHI010000042.1, forward strand.
GTGCGCGCTTGGGAGCTTTCCTGTCGAGCACCGGAAGTTTGGCGATTTGATCCACGGGAATGGGTCCACCGTCCTGCAGGTAGTTGAGGGCGTTGAGGGCCAGCACGGGCGCATAGGCCCCATTCTTTTCCGCGTTGGCGACTTCCATCAGGACGGGGATCGCCCTGGCGCGATCGTCCTGGCTTCCGAAGCGGCCGAGGGCTTCGGCAGAAATGGCACGGACGTAGGGCGAGGAATCCGCGAGCGCGGCTTCCACCTCTTTGCGGCAGTGCTTCAGGCCTTCCGCTTCGCGGGCGAGCACACCCTGCGCGGCCCAGTAGCGAACGGCACTATCGGAATCGGCGAAGCCCTTCTTGATGCGATCGAGCGACTTCGCCGTACCGTCGGAGGCGAGCGCAGCCATCGCCATGATGCGAGCCTGCGGATACTTGGCGGGATCATGGCCAACCTGGTAGGGCGTGGATCCGACAGCGCGTTCGTGAATCTCGCCTTCGGGCAGGAAGCCGACATCCTTAATGCGGACGGCATGATCCTCCTGGGCTTTTCTCATGCGCGCGACGCGGTCTTTGTATTCCGGCTTGGCAGCGAGGTTGTGCACTTCATCGCGATCGTTTTCGAGATCGTAAAGTTCTTCCGACGGCTTTTTCTCCCAGAAGATCCGTTGGGACTCATTGAGCTTGCCATCCTTGTACATCTCATTCCAGACCCTGGTGGTGGGCGTCTCGAACATGTAACCGATGTGCTGGCCGTAGATGCGATGGGGCATGTAGTTGCGGATGTAGATGTAGCGTTTGTCGCGGACCGAGCGAACCATGTCGACACGTTCGTCCATGCGGCCGCGGAATCCGTAGATGTAGGGCTGCTCCGGCTCGGCATGCGGGCCCATGAATGCGTGCCCCTGCATGTGAGCAGGCGGTTTGCTGCCGATGAGCGAAAGCAACGTCGGCGCGAGATCGACGAACGAGACCAAACGGTCCGTATGTCCGCCGGCGCGATATCCGGCGGGGGCGAGCGCTTTGTATTTGTCCGGAACCGAAACGAGAAGGGGCACGCGAAGGCCGGAGTTGTAGGGCCAGCGCTTGCTACGCGGCATGCCGGAGCCGTGATCGCCGTAGAAGAACACGATGGTGTCCTGGGCGAGGCCGTCGGCTTCCAGTTCGGCGAGCACCTTACCGGTCTGGGTATCCATGGTGGTGATGTTGTCGTAGTACTGCGCCCAATCATGCCGGACTTCCGGGGTGTCGGGATGGTAGGCGGGCACGCGGGCTTTGGCGGGATCATGCACGAGGGTGTGCGGGCGACGGCGTATCTGGCTCTCGTGGGTGGTGGTGAAATTGAAGATCGAGAAGAAGGGCTGCCCAGCGGCGCGCTTGCGCCAATGCGCCTTGTTGCTCGATTCATCCCAGACCTGGCCGGGCTCTACGAGATTGTAGTCCGTCTTGGAATTGTTGGTGCAGTAGTAGCCGGCATCGCGGAGATACTGCGGATACATCCTGGCGATGGGCGGCAGCGAAACCTCGCTCCGCATGTGCTCGCCGCCCAGGGAGGGCGGATACATCCCTGAGATCAGCGTGGTGCGCGCCGGCGCGCAGACGGGTGCGTTGGACCAGGCATTGTCGTACCGCCAGCCGCGGGCGGCGAGCTTTTCCAGATTCGGCGTGGTGGCGTAGGTATCGCCGTACGGACTGATTTCGGGTCCGATGTCCTCGCAGGTAACCCACAAAATGTTCGGGCGCGGTTGCTGCGCCGATGCACTGGACAGGGTGGTAGCAGCGGCGGTTCCAAGGAAGTGTCTTCGATCCATCGCCATGATAGTATCAGCCCACGCGTATACTAGGCGAATGCCGAACCGCTGGGCGCTGGCCGCGCTCCTGTTCGCTTCCACCACGATCAACTATCTGGACCGGCAAACACTGTCGGTGCTGGCGCCTTTCCTGAAGACGGAATACGAATGGTCAAACACGGATTTCGCATGGATCGTGATCGCGTTCCGGATTGCGTATGCATTCGGGCAAACGGCGTCCGGGCGGATGCTGGACCGGCTGGGGACACGCAAAGGTCTATTGACGATGGTTGGGTTCTACTCCGTGGCGGCGATGGCGACGTCGCTCGCCACCGGGTTGCGCAGCTTCGCGGGATTCCGGTTTCTGTTGGGGCTGGGCGAATCGGCGAACTGGCCTGGAGCGGCCAAGGCGGTGTCGGAGTGGTTTCCGGCGCGGGAGCGGGGATTGGCGGTTGCGTTTTATGATTCGGGATCGGCGATCGGCGGGGCGGTAGCGCCAGTGTTGGTTTTGTGGCTGTACAGCGCGTTCGGATCGTGGCGTCCGGCGTTCGTGATCATCGGCACGCTGGGCTTCGTGTGGATGGCGGTGTGGTGGCGATTCGCTCCACGGCATACGTTGAGCAGGGAACCAGACGCACCTGAAGCGGCAACCGCGCCGATGGCCTCGCTGTTGAAGCTGCCGAAGACATGGGGACTGATTCTGGGACGATCCCTCACCGATCCGGTGTGGTTTTTCGTCTCCGACTGGTTTGCGATTTATCTGGTGGCGAAAGGCTTCCGTTTGGAAGAGACGGTGGCTGGATTCTGGGTGCCGTTTCTGGCGGCGGACCTGGGCAACTTCGCCGGGGGCGGCGCATCGAGCTGGCTGATCCGGCGCGGATGGAATGTGACGCGTGCGCGGAAGCTGGTGGTAACGCTCGGGGGATTGGGCATGACGCTGCTGATACCCACGCTGCTCACGTCCAGCTTCGCGGCCATCATCAGTTGCTTTGCGCTGGCGACGTTTTCCTACGCCGCGCTTTCGACGATGATGCTGGCGCTACCGGCGGACTTATACGGATCGGAGTCGGTAGCGTCGGTCAGTGGGATGACGGGCACGGGAGCGGGGATCGGTACGATTGTTTCGACATTCCTGATCGGTGCGATTTCAGATCGTTATTCTTTCGCGCCCATCCTGGTTGCGGCGTCGCTGGTTCCGCTGGCGGCGGTGGTGCTGACGCATGTACTGGTTCGCAATGAGAAGGACGAAGCCGCGTTGGGCCGCTGAACGCTATACTTATCCTCTATATGGCGGCTTTTCCGGACCACCCCGCGCTGTCGCTGGTGGACCTCCGCTATCTGCGCCCTGAGCAGTTCGACTACCTGCTCAGCGAGGAGGGCGAGGTCTGGGAGCAGCGTCTGGATTGGGATTTCCGGCCGTCGGCGGACCTGGTGCGACGCTTCGTGCGGATGCAATCGCTTGGCGGCTACGCGCTGGTGGCCGGAAACACTCCGGTGGGCTACTGCTACTACGTGTGCGAGGAGCGTAAGGGACTGCTGGGCGATTTGTACATCGCGCGCGAATACTCATCGCCGGCGCTCGAGCGATCACTGCTTGAAGCGTCGCTGCGGTCATTGTGGTCGACGCCCGGGATTCACCGCGTGGAGTCTCAATTGATGCTGATGACTGCAGCAGCCCGGACGCGGATGCCAGACGCGGCGCGGATGGAAGCCTATCATCGCAACTTCATGGCGGCGGACCTCGCGGGAGGCGGAAGTCCGGCCGCGGGGCTGCCGGCGCGGTCATTGCCGCGGGGCACGGAACTGATCCCGTGGCATGAAAGGGATCAGGAGCAGGCGGCGCACCTGATCACGCGGGCCTATCGCGGTCATGTGGACTCGCACATCAATGACCAATACCGGTCCATTTCCGGTGCGCGACGTTTTCTGAACAACGTAGTGCAATACCCGGGATGCGGAAGCTTTTTGCAGGCAGGATCATTCTCGGCGCTGGACGCGGTGGACGGCCAGGTGATCGGGTTGAGCCTGGCGAGCATGATCGCGTACGACGTGGGGCACATTACGCAAATTTGTGTGGATCCGGAGTGGGTAGGGCGCGGACTGGGATACGAGTTGCTGCGGCGATCCACGGCGGCGATACGGGCGCAAGGCGCACGGCGGGTGAGCCTGACGGTCACCACGTCGAACGCGGATGCGATCCGTCTGTACAGCAACGCGGGCTTCCGAACCATCCATGAATTCGACGCGTTCGTCTGGAGCCGGCCGGAATTGGCGGGCGGCTGATCTCAATTCGCGGACAATCTTGAATCTTATGGCAATCGGCTCGATCACCGGCATACTGTGCGCCGGAAACATTTCGTGGGACATCCTGGTGCGGCCGGTGGATGAGTTCCAGTGGGGAACCAGCACGTGGGTGGAGAGCTTCGTGGAGGACATGGGCGGCAACGGCAGCAATACGTCGTACGCATTGGCGCGGCTGGGCGTGCCGGTGAAACTGCTGGGGATGGTGGGGCCAGACGAACGGGGAGAGAAGTTGATCGCGAAGTTGCGCGGGGCCGGGGTTGAAACCAGCGGCGTGGGGCGATCGGAACAGCCAACCACGACGACGATCTGCGTGGTGAACTCGCGAGCGGACCGGTTGTTTCTCCAGCGGCTGGGCTCGAGCCTGGAAGCCTTCGTGGATCCGTCGCCATTCGACGCCGCGATGACCGCAGGCTTATCGCACTATCATCAATCGAATCTGTTCTCGCTGCCGAATCTTCGGCGCAATTCCGAGGAACAGATGCGGCGCGCGCGCGACGCCGGGCTGACGACGTCGCTCGACACGGGATGGTGCACCGATGGCCGGTGGATGGAGACGCTCGCGCCGGCGCTGCCCCACACGGATCTGTTGTTCGTGAATGAAGACGAGGCGCGAATGCTCACCGGCGAGGGGGATCCGGAGAGGATCGCGGCCGCGTTACGGGCGCGCGGCGCCACGGACGTGATCGTGAAGCTGGGCGCGCGGGGATGCGTGGTGTTCGTCGGGGATAGCGCGACTCCCGTAGCGCCGTTCGCAGTGGAACTGGTGGATACAACGGGCGCGGGCGATTGCTTCGCGGCGGGCTTCTTCGCGGCGGTGCATCGCGGCTATTCGTACGCGGATGCGGCACGGGTGGGGAACGCCGTGGGTGCGATGAGCGTCTCGAGCCTGGGTGCTGTGACCGGAATCGGGGATTGGGAAGAAACGGCGCGTTGGATGGCGGGACACCGGTAGCGGGAACCGGCGGTCAGTGCTCGGGACGGAGGATCTGGCCCCACATCACTTGATAGGCTTCCAGATCGCCATCGGCGGTGCGGCTGGCGCGGACGAACACGCGGGTGAAGGATTCGAGCGTGTCACGCTCCACCTGCCTGCCCTCATTCTGGAACACAGTGTCGTCCCGCAAAGCGAAGGACCGTTCGCCGCGGCGGCGGGTGCGGATCACCATGCGGCCGTCGTTCATGCGGCCCACCGTACCGGAGAAGGTGAGCAATCCTCGAGCCCACAGCGCGTCCAGATAAGACCGCGGATACAGAGGGGACCGGAATTTACCGTTCACCATCTTCCGTTCGCCTTGAAAAGGCCGGATGTGGAGTTCCACGACCGTGCAGCTTGCGCCGCTGAAGTATCCGAGCACTTCGACCGTATCGCCCAGGCGGACGCCGTGGGGGTGAATGCGGATACCGGCGCGCATCAACCGGCTACCCGCCAGAACGCGGCAGCGCAGGAGGCCGGGCTCCTCGGTGCGCAGTGCCAGCACACCGGCGAGCCCCTGTATTTTCCACTGGACGAGTTCGCCTTTGACGGTGCGCGTGGCGGGCGCCAACTCCGGGGTGTCCTCGGCTCCGAAGGCAGGTATGGCGGAGGCTGTGAGCAGGAACACGAACACCAGCATGTTTTGCGGCACCTGCTCACAGTATAGTCCCGTGAAATGCCGAACACAGGGCAACAGGACAGCTAATGCATGACGAGGCCACCATCGACGTTGAGGGTCTGGCCGGTCATGCCGTCGCTGAGCGCTGAGGCGAGGAAGAGGCATGGCCCGGCAACGTCGGGGGGCAGCAGACGCCGGTCGAGGCACTGAGCGGCCTGGAGGTCGGCGAGGACTCGAGGATCCGTGTGAACGACGGCTTCGCCTTCCGTCTTGATGGCGCCGGGCGTGATGCAATTGATGTGAACGTTGTGGGCGCCCACCTCACGGGCGATGGAGCGGCTGAGACCGATCATGCCGGCTTTGGTGGAGACGTAGTGACTGAGGCGTTCGGTGCCCTTGAATACGGTGACCGAAGACATGTTGACGATCTTGCCCGAGCGGCGCGCGATCATGGCGGGGAGGACGAGTTGGCACCAATGGAAAATGCTCTTGAGGTTGATGTTCTGCATTTGGTCCCATTCGGCTTCGGTAAGGCTGAGGAAGTCCTGACGGGGATAGATGCCGGCGTTGTTGACGAGAACGTCGATGCGGCCGGCCGAGGCGAGGACGTGATCGACGGATGCTTTCACCTGCTCCCGATTGGAGACGTCGGCCTGGAGTGCCACGGCGCTGCCGCCCGAAGAGCGGATCCGTTCGGCGGCGGCTTCGCAGCCGGGCCCGTCGATGTCGACAAGGAACACTTTCGCGCCGTGCTGCGCAAACAACTCGGCCACGCCCGCACCGATGCCCACGGCCGCGCCGGTGACGATGGAAATTTTGTCTTTGAGTAACATAGGAGGTTCTTCTCCTTTTACAATGGTCCTCATGCACAAGTCCACCGCGATTCGAACGTTCGGCGCCGCACTGGCTTCGGCGGGGCTCTGGCTGGCGATGACCCAGCAGCCGCCGGCTCAGGAACTGACGGTGACGAAGGTGGCCGACGACCTGCACGTGATCGTAGGGTCTGGTGGCAACGTCGGCGTGTATACGACCGACGAGGGCGTAATCCTGGTGGATGACAAGTTCGAGAAGGACTACCCGCAGATCGTGGAGAAGGTGAAGTCGATCACGGCAAAGCCGATCCGTTACGTGCTGAACACGCACCTGCATGGCGATCACAGCGGCGGGAACGCGAAGTTTCTGGCGGCCGGAGTGGAAGTGATCGCGCATGAAAACGCGCAGGTGTTGATGGAGGAAAAGAAGATGCCGGGCGTACCGCGGCTTTCGTTCCACGACCGGATGAACGTGAAGCTGGGCGGAAAGACGGTCTCGGCGAATCACTACGGCCGGGGCCACACCAAGACGGATGCGGTGATGTATTTTCCCGGGGCGCGCACCATCCACACCGGGGACCTGTTCGTGGCGGGCGCGCCGTTCATCGACTACAGTTCTGGCGGGAGCGGATTGGAATGGACGCGGACGATCGACCGCGCGTTGGCGCTGGACTTCGACACGGTGATTCCGGGCCACGGTCCGGTGATGAAGCGCGCGGAGCTGCTGCAATGGAAGCAGTCCTTCGAGACCCTGAAAATGCAGCTCAGCCAGATGCAGCGCGAGGGAAAGACGGCGGACGAGGCCAAGGCGGCCGTGAACTTCGACAAACTTCCCGGCTGGGCAGCAGGACGCCTGTGGGACCGGTCTTTCCCTGGGCTTTACGAAGAATTGAAAAAGAACTAGAGAATCGGAAACTGCTCGCGCCTGCCGTTGTAGTAGCCGGCCATGGCGGCATTGGCGCCGGCCACCGACGCCAATTGGGCCGAAACGGCTTCCCACTTGCCGCCGGGCACCATAAAGTACATTTCGCTGTCGGCGAGGCCGACGAAGGTGCGGTTACCCTTGCACCCAAAAGAGAGGGCGGCGACATCGCTTTGCTTGGTGAGAGGCAGCGCGGCGCAACCGGGCCGGCCGAGGACGTTTGTGAGGGCGTTGCCCGCGCCGGCGCGGACGGCTGCCTCGTAGAGCAGCATCGCCTGCGCAGGCGCGGCGGCGATCACGACCACGTCGGCGGCGAAAGGAACTTCGCCCGCGGGCCCGTAGGCGACCACGGCGGGAGACTCTTTCAGCACGGGAATGCCGGGCACTTCCTTCATTTCGATGTACCGATTGGCCACCATGAAGCCGACGGTGTCTTCGAGTTCCTTGGCGCGATCGGGAGGCAGCGGAATGGCGTGGGTGTGTGAGCCAACCGCGCAGTTGTAGTGATCGGAGGGGACGGTATAAAAGGTCTTGCCATCCATGGCGATGCGCCAGAAATTGCACCCCGCGGGCACGGGCGCCGATTCCCATTTCCGGACGCCGGGAGGCGGCTGCTGGAGGAAGGCGATGGCAATGGGCGGGGCGTTGAGCCCCAGGATCTGTTGAACCGGATTCATGATCTGATGGTACCTTGCGAATCGTGATCATCGCGGACGATTTGACCGGCGCGTGCGACACGGGCGCGGCGTTCGCTCCGGGGGCGGTGGTGGTGCTGGACGCGGCGGCGCTGGGATCGCGGCCCGAGGCGACGCTGGTCTACTCGACGCACTCGCGCGGCGACACCGCAGAGGCAGCGGCGGCAAAGACCAGGACCATTGCCGCAAGTCTGCCTGCTCACGATCTTCTGTACAAGAAAGTCGACTCGGTGCTGCGCGGGAATATCCGGGCGGAAGTGGCGGCGCTGGGCGAGCGGAGGGCCATCGCCTGCACGGCATTTCCGGAGCAGAATCGGGTGGTGGTGGAGGGCGTCGCTCACCCGCCGGGTATCGCGTTGCGGGATGCGATGCCGGAGTGGGTGGAGATCCGCGATGCATCGAGCAGCGAGGACCTGGAAGCGATCGCGGAGGAGGCGTTGGCGATGAGCCCGATGCCGATGCTGATCGGGTCCGCGGGACTGGCGCGCGCGATTGCGGGACGGCGTCCGGAGATCGCGGTGAATCCGCGGCCCGGGCCGGCAGTGCTGGTGATCGGGTCCAGGCATGAGGTAACACGAGAACAGGTGGCCCACCTGAGGGCGCAGGGGCGATCAAGCTACCTGCTTTACGAGGTGGACATGCCGTCGCCCTCGCCGGCGCAGCTTGCGATGATCCGGGCGGATCTCGCAGCGCGGCTGTGCGGAGGGTTGATCGTCTCCGGCGGCGACACGGCGCTCGCAATCCTGCGGCTTCTCGGGACCGAGGCGATCCTGCTCGACGGGGAAGTGGAGCCGGGAATTCCGATCGGCCGTCTGGAGGGTGGGTTGGCCAGCGGGCTGACGGTGATCACGAAGTCAGGCGGATTCGGCGCGCCGGACGCACTCACTTGCGCGGCGCACCTGCTCTCCGCACACAATTGATGAAGATGAGTTGGCTCCCCAAAATCGCGGTAACGCTCGGCGACCCGGCAGGCGTGGGTCCAGAAGTAGTAGTGAAGGCGCTGGCCGATCCCGTGATCGCCGCGTTGGCCGAGTGGGTGGTGGTGGGCGATAGCACGGTGGCGCGCCGCGCCGAGCAGGTGACGGGCGAGCGGCTACGCGCTGCGCTGGCCGAACAGAACGAGATTACGGGGACGTTCGAGTTCGGCGCATTGTCGGCCGCGTGCGGCAGGGCGGGACTCGCGTACGTGAAGGCGGCGACGGAGATGTGCCTGGCGGGCGAAGCCGACGCGATGTGCACGGCTCCGCTGAACAAGGAAGCGGTGGCGCTGAACGGAATCCAGTTTTCCGGCCATACCGAGTACATCGCCGAGTTGTGCGGCAACGCGGAATCGCGGATGCTGCTGGTTTCGGACCGCTTGCGCGTGGTGCATGTCTCCACGCACATTTCACTGCGGCAGGCGTGCGAGTTGGATGCGGCGCGGATCGTGCGGACGATAGAACTGGGCGCTGAGGTAATGCCGTGGATCGGGTACGAAAAGCCGAGAATCGCGGTTTGTGGATTGAATCCGCACGCGGGCGAGCACGGGCTTTTCGGAGGGGAAGACGACTCCATCATCGCGCCGGCGATCGCACAGGCGCGGGCAAAGGGGATCGATGCCAGCGGCCCGCACGCCGGAGACACGGTGTTTCTGCGGGCGGTGAACGGCCATCACGACCTGGTTGTCGCGATGTATCACGACCAGGGGCACATCCCGATGAAGCTGCTCGATTTCGACCGCGGGATCAATGTATCGATCGGGCTGCCGATCGTGCGGACGTCGGTGGACCATGGCACGGCGTTCGACATCGCGGGAAAAAACATCGCCGAGGCGACATCCATGAAGTGCGCGTTGGAGTTGGCGGCGCGGATGGCGCGGAACCGGCGGGACCGGCTGCAGCGGCCGGCAGCCAACCAGACAAGGGGGTCTAGCGAGCTTCTTCGAGAATCTGCAGATTCGCCGGTAGGGTGAACAACTCGTCGGTGAGGCCGGTATTGACGGTGACGGACTCGGAGAACACCTCGAAGATCTTTTCGCCGTTACGCCGCCGTGTGACGGCGAAGGGCCACTGCACGCCGCCGCCAGCGTCGCGGAACTTTCCGAAAACAGTCTCCTCGTCGTCGCGGTCTCGTGTTTTCGGATCGCGGCGGACGAACATCTGCCGGACCGGCAACCGGGTGGACTGATGGACGAAGACGCGCACGGGGACGTTGGCGGCGTCGATGAATTCGATCACGTCCATGGGCTGATTGTCGAAGATGTCGGTGCCGATGTACTCCACCGAGAGCCCGGGCTCGCCGCGGCGTTGGCGGAGGGTGTAGAACAAGTTGCGGCGTGTGGTTTCCCGATACCGGTCCAGGGTAGCCTGCGGCACCGGCCTGGCGCCGCGGAAAGTAATTTGCCAGCCTTTGTGCTCGTCGAACAGGACGGCCCAATCCTCATCTTTCTTGCGGAAAAATGACTGGCGCTCTCGAACGTACAGTTCACCGGGCGCGGGCGGGTCAGGCGCGGTGACGTAGCGTGTGTAGATCGAGGCTCGGGACAAGCCGCGGAGTTGATCGCGATAGAAGGAATAGACGCGGCCGGTTTCGACACGGTCTTTCATGGCGAGAAAGCGGTCACCGCCGAGGGCTTCGAGCATGGCGTCCCGTACGGCGCGTCCTTTTTCCTGGCGGGTTTCCTGGCGGGTTTCCTGGCGGGTCTGGCCCGGGACCACGCGTGGGGCGGAGAGTGCAAACAGGATGGAGCGTCTGGTCATGGCTTTCTGGCTAGATCCTCGAGTTTCAGGGTGGGATTGAAATCGATCGATCGGAGGTTGATTTCTTGGGTGCGCAGGCCATTTTCTCTGATCACCACCGTGCTGGGCCAAAAAATACCGTCATGCTCGGCCCAGTCCGAGAGGGACTCCTCGACGGCGATGGAAGCACCGGCAAGGTTGAGATTGCGGTAGGTGATCCGGCTCGGCCGGCCGGTGACGTCGTCCAGATAGATGCGCGCCCCGTTTTCTTCCTCGTCGGTGACCTGAACGATGTTGGCGCCAAGATGGCTGACGGTGCTCTTGGGATCCTCGCCGGCGAGGGCAATGCGAAACAGGTAGCGGAAGATTTCGCCGCGGACGCGTTTGAGCACGGGAGCGGACATGGCGTAAAGGCCTCCCGCCGTCCATTGCCAGCCGATGGAGGCATCGTAGAAGGTGATCATCTTGACATTGGCGCCTGTGATCTCCTGCCGGAAAACGCTGGGGGCGATCCAGCGCTCCCAGCCGGATCTGTCGCTCCAGGGGTCCTTGGCGCCGGTGCGAATGCGGCCCTCGAGGCGAAGCTCGAGCCGGTTCACCTGGCGGAGTCGGGCAGCCCCTCCGATCGATTCCGCCATGCGCGAGAGCATCGCTTTGCCGCGAGCGACGGCGCTGGGATCGGTGGGTGGAGCAAATGGCTTGGGCTGAGGGATGGAGAGGTCAAGGGGAACTTCCAAGCGTTCCAACCCGGCGAGGGGTCTCTCATACAAGGTCTCCGGGCCCAGGGCGACCACGGCGAGTTTCGAGGTATCGAGGCGGCGTAGGGCGGCGTCCTTCACCTGAGCGGGCGTAACGTCGCGGATCGAGTTCAAAATGGCGGCGATGCTCTCGGGCGGGGCGCCATGAAGCTCGCTGGTGAGCATCTGAGTGAGTAGCGCGCCCCGGGCCGCGAAACCGGTGGCGAGCTTGTGGAGAAGGCGCCGTTTCGTGGCGTCGATGGCGGACGCCGAAAGCGCCTCGGCGCGCGACTCCTCCACGGCGTCGAGCACCGCGCGGATGGCTTCGGTGGTGAAGGCGGGCTCGACGTTGACGTTGATCGTGAACAGCCCGGGGAAGTCATACTCGGCGCCCCATTGCGCTTCCCACGCCATGTTCCACAGACGGTGCTTGACGGCGAGATCCGCCAACAGGCTGCCGCGAGCGCCGCCGATGCGTTCGACCGCCAGCAACATCGCGGCGAGATCCGGATCACCGGCGCGGCCGCCGAGTCCGGCAACGGCGAACAGGCCCTTGCGCAACGAGCGGTTGTCGTGGTGATAGAGCACCCGCTGGGGCGGCTCCGGCACATCGATTTTCGGAGCTGGCGGCGGCGCGGACTCCGACGGCGCCCAAGCGCCGAAATACTTCTCGATGGACGGACCGGCGACGCCGTCGAGGGAAGCGCCTTCGACGACGAGAATCGCCGATCCCGGGTGGATGTGGGCGGCATAGAAGCGCTCGATGTCCTGCCGTCCGATGTTGTCGAGCGTTTCGTAGTCGACACGAGCGGCGAGGGGATGGTCCAGCCCGCGGACGATACGTCCCGCTTCGCGCGCCACCGCGGCGGAAAGGTCGTTGTTCCGCCCGGCGACCCCGGAGCGGAGTGCACCGAGGGTGAAGTCGAGGGAATCGTCATCGAACACCGGCTCGGCCAGCAAGCCGGCCAGCATGGGGAACAACTCGTCGAAATCTTCGCGCAGACACCGGAAAGTGAGAAACGACCGGGTGGGTTCGGTGGAGGCGACCACGGATGCGCCGAGCGCGTCCAGCCGATCGCGAAATTTCCGGCCGGGCAGGCTCCTGGTTCCAGCGGCGGCCAGAGTGCGGAGAGCGACGGCAGCCAAACCGCGCTTCTCCGCGGGATCGAGAAGGGAACCGACGCCGAAACCGATGGATCCGGTGACGACGGGCAGTTCATTGTTCTCCAGCCAGTAGGCGCGCAGACCGTTGGAGAGCTTGACGGCGTGGCGGTCCGGAAACTGGATCGACCTGGGGGGGCCGACGGAGACGCCAAAAGTCCGGTCTGCCGGCTGGGAGGCGCGGCGCTGCGCCGGAGCTGGAAAAACGAGTGCCACGGCGAGCAGGATCGGGACCGCCTTCGTCAAGCCGATCTGGCACTCGCGCTGGCGGCCAGCAACGGGGGTTGGCGCGAGGATCACTTGGACCCCTCACCGGCAGGCGGCGCCACCCGCGCCTGACGGGGCCCTGTCCGCACGATCGCATCCGGCTGCCGCAACAGGGTCTGGGCGACGGCCGCCTTCACGGACTCGGCGGTGACCGTCTCGATATCGGAGAGCAGGGCTGACAACGCACCGGCCGATCCGTGGTCGCGCAGAGACCTTGCAATCAGGTCAGCGCAGGAGTAGGGATCTTCGAGGCGGAGGAGGAGACCGGCGCGAAGGTTCTTGCGCGCGGCGCTGATATCGTCGGCGGAAACGGTCCATTCCGACAGCCGCGCCGCCAGCTTGACGGTTCGCGTTTCCACCTCGTCGAGAGGAATGGAAGGATCGGAAAGCGCCATGAGGAGAAGAATATCGTCGCCGTCTGTGTCGGACGGCGAGGACTCGAGCCTGACAGTCCGCAGACCGCTTTCCGCGGCAGCCTGACGGGACAACCATCCAGAGGGGCCGCCCACCATGGCCCGCATGACCATGCGAGTGGCCTCGCCGGGCAGATCCGGCCTCGTTCGCTTCCAGGCCATCCAGACCTGCGGGGGGAGATTGGCGGCTACAGAAATCCGCTGCAAGGATTTGGATTGAGGCGGGGATGCCGGGGGCGCGGGCGAGACCGGCGCTTCTCGCGCGGGAATGGACGCCAGGTGTTTGTTGGCCCAAGACTTGGCCTGCTCCGCAGTGACGTCGCCGACGATGGCGATCGCCAGGTTGCCGGGCCGGTAGTAGGCACGGAAGAAGTCGGCGGCGTCGGAGGCCAGGACATTTTCGAACTGATCCATCGGAGAGCCAAGATTCCGAAAGCGATGGTCTGGGAACAATGCCGCAAAAAGCTGCCGGAGAGCGGGAAGGGGGACAACGAGTTCCTGACGCGACGCCTCAGAGCGTAGGCTGCTTCGCTCGATGTAGAAATTGCGCCAGGAGGGCCGATGCAACCACTCACCCCAGAGACGGAACAGAACCTCGGCGCTCTCGGATGGAATGGTGAGATAGAAGGATGCGCTGGCGGAGCCGAGAAAGTAGCGGAGGTCCGAGGCGCCCTGGGCGCCCAGCGCCTGCGCGACAAACCCTGGAATGCCGAGTCCCGCGGCTTTGGCCAGTTCGAGCTTGGCTTCGTCGCGATTCCTTTGCACCCGCAGCCTTTCCTGAGTGGGGTCCGAGCCGGCGGCGGGGCTTTGGGACCGCATTAGTTTCTCGGCCCGATCCAGGAGCGCTTTCTCTTCGGCGGCGCCGCGGGAGCCAAGCGTCTCCGTTCCATTCCAAAAGCTGCGCTCGATCAGGCGGGAGATCCCGGCTTTTCCCTCAGGCTCATCGGCGACGCCGGCGGCGATGTGGACATGAAAGGCAACGATCGGGGAGGTGTGCCGTTCGAGGACGGCGATGGGAAGTCCGTTCGCCAGACGAAACTCGGTCAACCGGCCTCCCCAGAGATCAGGAGCAGGCCTGGCGGCTGCCGCGGTCCCGACGGCCAGCGGCAGTGCCCAGAGAATCAAGCGCATTAGTACCAGCTTACCCGACCTTTTCCAGATATCGGGCCGCAACGAATTTACACGCTCATGGCTCCATGGATTGGAGGAATGATGGTAGAGTAAGAATCCAGCGAAACCGATATGCGGCTCGCCTGTGCTCGCGGGTGGGACGCCAATGGCCATTTACGCCGCAAGGGAAAGGCAGACCAGTGCGGAAAACAACAGGAGGTGGCATGAAATCGCTATTAACACTTCGGGCGATGGGCGCGGCTCTGCTGATAGTGACGGCGGGGCAAGCGCAGGACTCGGTGAGCCGCGCACGGCAGCTGGAGATGCAGGGCGATTTCGCGGGCGCCAGGCGAATCCTGGAAGAAGCCACACGGCGGAGTCCGGCGATCGAAACCGATCTGGTGGCCTACGCCGAATTCCTGGACCGGTACCGAGATCCCGGCACCCGCACCGCATACGAAAAGCTAGCGGAAGGGAATCTGGCGACAGACCGCAAGAAGGCTGTTCTGTATCGGCTAGTAATTCTGGATCTGCTCGAGAATGACAAGGAGGCCGCATCGAAGCATCTGGCCGCCTACCGGCAAGCCGGTGGGACCGCCCTGCCCGACGCGCTACCCAAACCGCCGGCGCCGGTGGAACATCCGGTGGCCTACATTCCGGGACCGATCTCGGGGTTCAACCGCATGGCGGCGCTCGCGCCCGATCTCAAGCCTATGGAGGTCCTTCCCGCGCTGGCGCGCAACGTAGTGACCAATGGGTATCAGGCGTCCAACAGCCAGGAGGCGCTGGAGCAGACCGAGTACTTGAAGCTGGTGTTCCGGTATATGTCGCAGGCGCGCGAGTTGGACCGCTTCGCAGGACCGGAAAAGAAGATCTCGATCGAAACCTGCGATTCCCCGCAAACCGGCGAATTGCTGAAGATCCTGGGCTACCGGATGCGAGGGCAATGCGGCGGAGACGTGGTGCTCGAAACGGTGAATGCCGGACGGGCCTTTCTGACCATCGATTCGGGTTTCCCGCTGGCGGAGATGGAGTTGGCGCTGCGGACCAATCGAGCGTTCACCTATGATTACAAGCCAGCCGCGGTTCCGGTGCTATACGGACCCGAGTACTGGATGTCGGCGGAGAAGAAAGAGAAGCCGGAATTCATCGACGCATTCCTGGCGGACCCGGCTTTGTGCCGGTTGTACCTGGGATTGTCGAAGCTGGATGCCGGAACCGCGGAAGCACTGCGCAAAGAGATACCGTTGCAGAGACTGCGGGCCTTCGCGCACGTATTGGATTTCTTCGGAGGCATGTTCAAGATCCGGAATGGGAAGGCAGCGACGCCGGGCGGCGCGGCGGCCGAGGCGGTGTGGGGTGAACTGGTAGGCGTTCCTGTGACGCAGGGCGCTCAGTTCATCGAGAAACTGTTGGCCAAAGACGATGGATGGTTGAACAGCTACTTCGATTCCCTCTCGCGAATCGACGGGCCGGTGCTGGCATACCTGACCCAGCCGGACCGGATGCGCCGGTTCTACGGAGCGCTGAAGGGCCGGGTATCGAGCCCTGGCCCGGCGCGGCCCGTTTTCCGTTCCAACACGGATCTGATGCTGCTGACCACACGGCTACGTCTGGAAGCCGACGGCAAGCCGCACATCCCGGGCGGGATGGATGTTTGGCGCGAATTGTTCGTGAAACATCCGCACGGCAAGTACGACGGGAAGCTGACCAAATTAGCGGCGAGCTGGAAAGAACCGGACGACCTTCTGGAAGCGCTGTTCGCGCTGTGCCGGAAGGCGGTTGAGAACGAGCCACTGAAGGTCTTCATGGCGATGACGGATCTCAATCAGCGGCGCACCAAGCCGCTGGAGCCCGCCACGGTGGACCGGTTGGCGCGCAATTGGCGTCTGGTGGGCGCGCAATATCCCGTGTTCTCGGAAATTCCCACATTGCCCGACGCGACTATCCTTACCTACCTCGAACGAATCGAGACGGTGAACGGAATCAGGAACCAGCAGGTGCGGGCCGACGCGGCCGGCTCACTGCAGGCGCTCATCGGGCTGTGGCAGATCTTCTCCCGGAACGGCAACATCCCGCTCAGCGAGGCTGAGACAGTTCTCAGCGATCTGCTGAAGGCCTTCGATGGCGTAAAGGACTCCGAACAGGTGTTCGTGGCCGCGGTGACGGGAACGCGCCGGCTGCTGCAAGCCACCGATTCTCCAGCCGGAGTGTCGGCGCACGACCGTATCTTGACGCTACTGGCGGGTACAGCGGCGCCGAAGGACATCGAGGCGCACGAGCAGATCCTCCAGGACATGATGCGGATCTTCGAGGCACAGAAGTTGATCTCACTCAAGACACTGCTGGATCTTGCGGATCAGATCGACGCGCTCGGCAAAGGCGCCAAATTCGACCCGACGGTCTCCAACCGGCTGACCGCGCGGATGCAGGAATTGCAGCTTCCGCGGGCATCGCTCACCGGGATCGAAAAGAATGCCCTCTCGTTCGGCTATTGGACCGAGAAGCATATCGAGTCCGAGCGGAAGGTACGCATCCGCGCGATGCTCGAAAAGGCGGCCGGCGACGCGAAGAAGCTGGACGACGCACGGGCGGAACTGACGCCGATCCTCCGAGACACCCTGGTGGGGTTCAACTATCTGTACTACGCCCCTCCGGGCGCGCAACTGCTGCAGACCAATCCGCTATTCGTGCGGAGCCATGATTTTCTGGGGGTCCAGGGGACCAATCAAACATGGCGTACGACCGAGGTTCTCGGGTCGGGCTGGCCATCGAGCGCGGGCGGGCGGTTGGTTGGCTCCCTCGCCGGGTTGCCCTATGCGCTGGCGGAAGCCGAGCAAAACTTCCTGATTCCGAGCCGGGAGCAGGCGTTGATCTGGGGAGATCTGGTCCCGCAGATGATCCTGAGCGCCAAGATCCCGCGCTGGTGGAACGTGTCCCCGATGCAGATGCACTGGGTGGGATTGCACCTGAGGCACGCGGAATCCCTGGTGGCGGAATCGCACCTGAACCCCACGCTGCGGGAGTCGATGCTAGCCGAATTGTCGAAGCTCGCCGCACCGGCCAGAGCCAGCCGCGTGGCGGAACTGGTGGAGCAGGGCGACCTGCGGGCAGCGCTCGAGAACATCACTGCGTCTGAATTGTACTTGTTAGGTTCGTGGCAGGGCGCGGAGTCCGACAATCCGTTGCGCAGAGAGATCAAGACCCTGTCGGCGCGCTCGGCGGCATCGCTCACGCCAGGCGCGATCTCACGGGCGTTCGGGACGCCAAAACCGACCCTGACCAATTCGTTCCGGCCGGAGTTGCTCAACCTGCGAACCTTCCCGACGCTGATGGGCTATTCGTCGCGGCTGATGGCCGAGAGTTGGGAATCGCACATCCTCTACTACGTGGCGCTGGCAGACGAGTTGCATATGTCGCCGGACCGGCTGAACGTCGTGATTCCGGAATGGACGCGGCAAACCGTGGAGCGGATCTTTGCTACCCACCTGGAAGATTGGCCGGCCCTGTTGCGTTCGATGCGCAACGTGGGTCATGATGCTCGGATGAATGCTCGAGGGCCTTCCCCCTCGGAAAGGGCCGCCGGAGAATAGTCGATATGCGCGCAGAGAACTTCAATCCGTTTTTGAGAACGCTCATGCTCAGCACGCTGGTGGCGGGCACAGCCGCAGTGGCGGCATTTTCCTGGATCGCGTACGCGCAAGAGCCCGCGCCTCCGGCGACCGGAGCCGAAGGCGAGGACAGGCCGACGTTCCGCGTGAAGGTGGACATGGTCGTGCTCAGCTTTACGGTCACCGACAACAAGGGCCGTTACGTAAATGGCCTGAAGCCGAGCGATTTCCGGATCCTCGAAGACGGCATCACCCAGAAGGTGAATACATTCAGCGAGGGGAACAAGCCCCCGGTGCTGGTGATGGACGACGGCAGCACGCGTCCGCTCGCACTCGGGGCCACGGCGGCGGCCGGCGGGGCGGGCGAACCTGGCGACAAACCGGCGCCAAAGACAGACTCGTTCGTCGGCACCAACGTGTTCGTGCTGTTCGATACCTCCAACTACATGTACCGCGGCTTCGTGTACGCCTCCGATGCGATTGCGGACTTCATCCGCGGGCTCGATCGCGCCGACTCCGTGGCGGTGTATACGTTCTCACGCAATATGTCGCGAGCGGCTGAGCTGACCAGCGACCGGAACAACGCTATCTTCGGATTGCGCCGCGCGGTTGCGGGCGATGACGCCGCACTCTACAACGCGCTGTTGCTCGCTCTCCGCGACGCGGCCAAGGTGCCGGGACGGAAAGTGGTTATCGTGTTCTCGAACGGTCCCGACAACGCGTCGATGGTGGCGCCGGACGATGTCCGGGCGGTGGCCGAGGACGAGGGGATTCCGATCTACGTGATTTCAACCAGCGACGTGAGCCGTGACCCGATTTCGACGAATGTGTTCAAGCGAATTTCGCAGCGCACGGGCGGCCAGGTGTACTTCGCCAAGACGTGGCAGAAGCAGGTGGAGGCGTTCGAGTCCATCCGCGAGTCGCTGGGGAACTCCTACACGGTGACCTACTATCCGCAACAGAACCCGAACGAAGGATTCCGCAAGATCTCGGTGGAGATTGCGTCGGACGCGGGGAAGAAGTTGCGGGTGCGAGCGCGGCCTGGTTATCGGCCGAGCCGGACGTTCTAGACACTGCATCAGTTTGTGGGCAGCCTACAATGAAGACTATTGGCTATGTCCCCCTCCGAGCAGCGTCTTGCCGAGATCTACCGCGCACTTCGGTTTGTACCGGTTGAACCGGAGAGTGCTTACTACGTTCGCATCTGGGAAGACCTTCCGTACGATCCGGTGTCGCGGCTGCGCAGGATCATCGTTAACAGTGAGGTCCAGAGTCTACAGTTCTTCTCGGGCTTCGCAGGTTCCGGGAAGAGCACACAACTTCGGCGCCTGAAGAAGGAACTCGAGTCCGATGGATACTTGGTGATCCACGCGGACGCGGAAGGGTATCTCAACCTGGGCGAGCCGATTGACATCACGGACCTCCTTTACACGTTGGCAGGCGCACTCAGCGACGGACTGGAAGATAGTCACATCGCCCTCAAGGAAGGCTACTGGGCAAGGTTCTCGAATTTCCTCCGCGACACGAAGGTCGAGTTCAACGAAGCGTCCTTACAGGCGGGACCGGTCGCACTCAAGGCCGAGCTTCGCGCCAATCCAACGCTCCGCCAGCAGATACAGCAGCACCTTGCGGGACGAGTCCGCGAACTGATCAACCAAGTACACGGCTTTGTGGACGAAGCAGCCAAGAGGGCCCTCGATGAGCGTGGCGGTGGAACCCGTATCGTCTTTCTGTTCGACAGCCTGGAAAAACTTCGCGGATCACCGTCGAACGAACAGGAAATCATGGACCGGCTCGAGCGCCTGTTCCGTTCGCATCGCGACGCGCTTCAGCTTCCGTCGATCCACTGCGTGTATTCAGTTCCGGCATGGCTGCCGTATGTGATCTCCGGTGCGCAGGTGGTTATGATCCCGGCGATAAAGCTCCGCGCGAGCCGGGATAGCGACCTCGCATCCGAGCAAGGCTGGCGGAAACTGCGCGAAATAGTAGAGCGGCGAATGGAGCCAGACGGACGCCGACTTCTGTTTGGCAATCCGGAGGGAGATGTTTATCCACTCGCCGACAAGCTGATTGAGGTCTCAGGCGGCGCCCCACGAGATTTGCTCCGCTTGTTTCAAGAAGCAGTACTGATGGCCGATCCCCAGGACCCCGCTTTGGACGAAGCGAAGATCGCGAGGGCGATCGCGGCCGTAGCCAATGACTTCAAGACAAACATCGAAGACGCACATTGGCTGCATCAGGTGGCGACGCACAAGGCGGCGGACCTGCCGACCGCCAGCAAAGGAGATCTAAGCCGGCTGATGCGACTGCTCGACAATCACTTCATCTTGTTCTTCAGGAACGATGGCGACTGGTACGACATTCACCCTCTGATCCGGGATGAGGTCAACCGGATCGTCTCGCTGTACCCAAGACCATGAGTGTCCGCGGCCAGTTGGAGCATCCCGCTTGGACTGAGCACCGCGTGCTGCTCGCCAATCCGGATTGGCGAAGGCTTTTGCGGCATTTCGAGCTGACTGGCCAGCGAAGATCCGACTCGACTGGCGCCCTGATTATCGTGCTGGCGCCGGATGCTCATATCGCGGAGCGATGCCGCGTGGAGTTGGAGGGCCACTTGTCGAGCAAACTGCAACAGTCATTGTTCGTGGCCGGCGCAGCAACTCCAAAGCAGCTTGTAGCAGCAGCCTCGGGCATCCTGCGAACGCCGATCGGTGACAGGACCGGAGCCATCTGGATCGAGGCGGTGATCGGATCCTGGGATCCCGAAGTGGATCGATGGAGGTCCGCGTGGGCGGATTCCTGTGCCAAATTGAATGGTGTTCGTGACACGATGCTATCGACGATCCCTGTCCCGGTGATTCTGGTGGGCGCGCCATGGCTGGTGGAAACGCTGCGCTTACATGCACCGGACCTATGGTCAGTGCGTACGCTTGTAGTGCGCATTGAGCGTGTCGGCCCTCCGATCAAACTGGAGCCGGAAGCGAATCGAGTGGCAACGGCGGTGTTGCATCCGGCCCGTGATCCCGGCTTCACGCTCAGTGAGGCGGCTCTGCTGAGAGGTAAGCCCGGCCGCGAGCGGATCCTCGTGGAGTTGCTCACACGAGCAGGGGCCGGGTATCGAGTCCGAGCGGACTGGAACAAGGCGAACGCAGTTCTCGAGGAGGCGGTCGCGGTCGCCCGGGCGATCCGTGGAGAGGATGGCGGCCGAACGCTTGCCATCGCGATCAACGAGTTGGCGTCGGTCAAGTTCGGCCTCGGAGAGATGGCCGAGGCAATGTCGCTGCTAAAGGAACAGGAGCGGCTGGCGATCGAGTCCGGGGATCGGCAAGGGGAGCAAGTTTCTTACGGTAACCAAGCGCTGATCCTACGATCATGGGGGCAGTTCGAGGAAGCGATGGCCTTGCTCGGGAAGGCCCAACGAATCGCTGACGAGATTGGCGACGCAGAAGGGTTGCAAGTCGCCTACGGAAATCAGGCGCTGGTGCTGCAGGATCAGGGCCGACTGGACGAAGCAATGGCGCTCCACAAGAAGGAAGAGGCCCTTGCCTCGAAGCTAGGGGACCGGTCCGGCCTTATCCGCACCAATGCCAACCAATCCGCGATTCTGATCCGGCAAGGCCGGCTGGAAGAAGCGATGGCGCTGCTCGGTAAGCAGGAAGCCCTAGCGCATGAGTTAGGCGACCGGGCAGCGCTTCTGAGTGCAATGGGCAATCGTGGCCTAATATTCAGAGCCATGGGCCGCCTCAGTGAAGCGATGGAGATCTTCCAGCGGCAGGAGTCCGGCTACCTCGATTCCGGCGATCGCGCGGGGCTGATGCGGTCATACAGTAACCAGGCGCTGATCCTGCGCGACCAAGGGAAGCTCGACGAAGCCTTGGAGCTTCACAAGCAGGAGGAATCGATCTGCGAAGAACTCGGAGACATTGCCGGTTTGGCGGCATGCTACGGCAATCAGGCAGCAGTCCTGCAGAGCCTCGGCCAGTTTCCCGAGGCGATGGCTCTTTTCCAAAAACAGCAAGCGGCCGCCAGAAAACTAGGTGACACCGCGGACGTCGCCCGGTCCTTGGCCAACCAAGGAGCACTGCTCGCCGCCATGGGAAAGCCGTCGGAGGCTCGCGATCGACTCGCAGAAGCGGTCCGGATCTTCGCTGAGATCGGAATGCCCGTCGAACAGAAGGAAGCGGAAACGTGGCTCAGCAAACTCACGACGCACTAAGGCCCTTTCCCGGCCACATCTAGGTAGATTCCCCTAGGCTCTCTCCACTCCAGACTCCCGATTCTATACCTGAACCAAAATTCTATGGCCAGACCATCGGGAATCCGGATACCCGTGTCGGTCGATCACTGTACGCAGGCCGCTGTGCGGCGTACGGTTCTGCCCAATGGGATACGGGTGATCACGGATACGACGGCCGCCGGCGGCAATGCCGCGGCGATTACGATATTGATCGAATGCGGCGCGCGGCATGAGCGCCAGGAAGAGCATGGCTTGGCGAACCTCGCCGCGCAGGTCAGCTTACAAGGTACGGTCACGAGGGGAGCGCTGGAGACGGCGCGAGAGCTCGAACGTTTCCGGGCGGGAGTAGCCGTCGACGCCGACCATTCGTGCTTTCAGGCGGCGATCGCCGGTGGGAAGGCAGGCCCCGGCCCCGTGGAAGACGCCCTGCACCTTCTCGCGGATCTGATCACCAACGCCACTTGCTACGACGAAGCCATTCAGATGGAACGCGCGGCGCTCGAAAGCGAGATCGCCATGGCGGCCGCCGCACCAGCCCGGCACACACGCGCGCTGCTGCGATCCGCGGTGTGGAGAGACCATGTGTTGGGGCGCCCTCTGATCGGGTCCGGAGCTTCACTGCGAGCACTGGACCGGCGGCGGCTGCTCCGCTTCATCGAGCAGCATTACCGGGCCGGATCGATCGTCGTGGCGGCCGCGGGCGCGGTGGAGCATGACCGGATCGCGAACGCGGCGGCGGATGCGTTCCGGCAACTGGGCCCCTCCGAGCCGATTCCGTGGGCGCTGCCGAAGCCGGTGTGGCACTCCGACGCTCTGCACAAACGAGCCAACACACCTGAGTCGCATTTCGCGATCGGGTTGCCGGCCGTCGAGTACGGCCATGCGTTGTCGGCGAGTTTCCGGCTGCTCGACCGGGTCACCGGCGGGGGCACGCACTCGCGGCTCTACCGGCGGTTGAAGATCGAACAGAACCTGGTGCGGCGAATCCGTTCGAGCTACCAGCCCTACGCCGACACGGGGATCTGGATGATTGAAGGATCGGCGACACCGGAAAAAGAGGGGCAGGCCGTGGCGGCCATTCTGGAGGAACTGCACAGTTTCGGCGGGGCGAGACCGGTGACGGAAGAGGAATTGTGGCTGGCGGCGCGGGAACTGAACGAAGCGCAGCAGACGGCCGCGCGCGACCTCAGCACACGGGCCAAGCAGGCGGCGTTCTGCGTGAGCGCGAACGTGGGTCCGGTGGAGCCGGCTGTGCCGCTGCCGTTGGAGTCCCGCCAGGCGGCAGAGACGGACGCCCTGGCGCGGCGTACGCTCCCGGTGTGGCTGCCGGAGTTGGGGCTGGCACGATTCGGCCCCTTCCACGCCGGGACAGTTGAAATGGACGCGGGCGATGGGCGGCAACCGCAACCGCGGAGCGTCCAGTGAAATCGACGGTGCAAACCCCGGGAGTCGCGATTGCCTGACAGGACCCAGGCAGCGGGCGGCGCCTCGTTGGACGAGCGGCTTCGGGAGGCGATTTCGGCGGCGCGCGAAGGCGACAAAGAACGCGCCCGCGGGCTTCTCCACCAGTTACTCGAGAGCGACCCGGATCATCTTCAGGGACTGTTGTGGTCGGCCGCTCTGGCCGAGTCAGTAGATGGCGCGTTCTGGTTTCTGCAAAGGCTGCTGCAACTGGACCCGGGGAACGAGCAGGCGGGCAAGATCCTGGCCATGCACGAGATGCGGGAGTCCATGCGGCTCGGGGCGCCACAGCCGGCCGAGTCACCCCTCACTACCGGCTTGCCGGTAGGAAATGCCTCCGCCGCCTGGTTGTGTCCGCTGTGTTTGGCTTCGGCTTCCACGCGTCCGAAACGATGCCCACGGTGTCACTCGATCACATCGATTTGGGAGCTGGATGCGATCCTGCGAAACGAGGGCGTCGATGACGCTCTGGTGGCCGAGGTGGCACACACCCTGGAACGGAAAGCGGCTAATGAGCCGGGCTTCGACGTGTGCTTGAACCTGGCCTTGGCGCACCTGAATTTGAAGCGATCCGTGGATGCCCTGCCCTGGCTGAGGAAGGCGTCGGCATACCGAGACGACCAGGCGGTGCGGGAATCGGTGGAGGCGCTGGAGAAGCGGAAGCTGATCCTGGCGGTGGACGACAGTCCACTGGTTCGCCGCGTGGTGGCGCTGATCCTGGAACGGAATGGGTATCGGGCCGTGACGGCGGTGGACGGGATCCAGGCGCTGGCGCGGCTCAACGAATCGATTCCGGCGCTGGTGCTTCTCGACATCGAGATGCCGCGGATGGATGGGTTCCAACTGTGCAAAGTGATGAAGAAGAATCCGTACATGAGGGACATCCCAGTGATGCTGCTGACCGGGAATAGCGGAATCCAGAACCGCCTCAAGGCGAAGATGGCGGGGGCGGTGGACTATCTGTTGAAGCCGCTGGATGAATTGGATCTGCTGCGAGCGCTCGCCAAGCACCTGAATCAATAAAGTTACTTTTATCAATAGCTTACATCATTATTCTTAAAGCATAGCAGGAACATGCAGAGGGTTTCTTCCAGGGCCGTGTAACGCTTCGCCCGCCGCCGGTGTCTCCTTCATGGACTCGTCCAGACGGGGCTAAGTGGCTTTTTAACAGCAAATTAGCCCTTCCCGTGCCGCTCCCGTTGTAGTATTCTGGAAAGGCAGTCGAGTACAAATTGTCTAAGATTTGTTTCCGATGACTCAGCAACCACACCTAGGAGGGCCCCCCCAATGGCTCGCGGTTTAGCGAAGCTATTCGCCTCTTTGCTCCTCGTCTCCCTCGTCGCGTCGGCGCAGGGTCTGAACACCACAGCGTCCAAGGACGACTGGGAAGAAATCAACTACGAATTCAATAGCTCCGTTCTGACGGATGGGTTCCCGAGCCTATTGCGGCTTGCGGAACTACTGAACAAGAATGCGGACTACAAGGTCAAACTAGTGGGTCACGCCGACTACATCGGCTCTCACCCTTACAATGACCGGCTTGGAACCGCGCGCGCCAACGCCGTGAAGGCGTTCCTCGAAAAATACGGCGCACGCGCCGGCCAGATCACAGTGCAGACCCAGGGGGAGCGCTCACCACGCGTACCCGCGCAAACGCGGGAAGGACGCTGGATGAATCGCCGCGTGGAGATGGTGGTGACCGACGGGACCGGCAAAGTGGTTGGAGCCGGTGGAGCGTCCGATACGGTGAAGGCGCTCGAGGCGATCGCCAAGAAGCAGGAAGAATGCTGTTCGCAAATCCTGCGCCGGCTGGACAAGCTGGACGACATCCTGGCGGCGTTGCGGGACCTCAAGGCACAGAACGAGAAGCTGCAAGGCGACGTGGATGAGTTGAAGCGTCGCGCGCAAACAGCCGGACCGGCGGGAGCCGCGGGCGCCGCGGGTGCGGCGGGTGCAGCAGGCGCCGCAGCCGCGGCCGGTGCGCCGGGCAACCAGCTCACCGCGCAGCAAGCCGAGGACCTGGCCGACAAAGCGGCCAAGCGCGCAGTGGACGAGATGCGCGGACCGCGCGGCGTGGGCGGACCGGGCGGACCCAAGCTTTCGATCCTCGGATTGAACGCCGGGCCGGACGGCACGGGGAACATCACCTTCACCGGGAAGGGCCGCTTCTTCGCTCCGTTCCACGAGAACCTCGCCTTCCAGGCGCAGGGCGAATATCTCTACTTCCGAGACCGCAAGGAAGGCCAGTTCGACTTCGGTCTGGTCAACCGTTGGAACCGGTTCCAAATGGGTGGATTCGGCAGCTTCAAGACGGTAGGCCTGCGCGACATGCAGACCAGCGGAACGTTGGGCCAAGTGGCGTTCACCGGCGACTATCTGTTCAAGCACGGCAAGGTAGGCATCTTTGGAACCAAGGGTGTTCTCGACAACGCCGTGGTGAACCGCTCTAACCCGATCGTGAACGGATCCATCCGGCGTAACATCCTCGACGAGACCTACCTCCGCGTCGTGGATCAGATCGGCGGACAGACGACGCTGCAACTCGGACCGAAAGCCTACCTTGAAGGCAACCTCGGATACCTGCACAGCCGTGCAGGCAACGACAAGCCGGGTGGCACACTGCGGTTCGTGTTCCCGATCAACCGTATGTTCGCCATCACGGCGGAGGGCGGCTTCAACGAGACGCTGCTCGAGCGCGACACCAACGGCCGCGCTACTTTCGGCATCCTGTTCGGCAACTACATGCAGCCGCGCGAATTCCTCGACGCCGGCACGCCGGTGCCGGTGGACATCCCGCGCCTGCGCTATGAAGTGCTGACGCGGCGCATCGTGACGGGTAACGATCCGCCAGTGGTCGACGCGGGTCCGGATCAGATCGGCGTCGCCGCCGGCACGATCCGGCTGGACGGATCGGCTTCCTTCGATCCGGACGGCGATCCGATCAAATTCCGGTGGTCGCAGATCGCCGGACCGACGGTGACGTTGAGCGGCGCCGACACAGCGACCCCGAGCTTCACGGCGGCGGAAGGCAACATGTACGCTTTCCGGCTGACGGTGACCGACGACACGGGCGCGCAAGGCATCGGACGCGTGAGCATCACGACGCGGGAGGCCCCGCGGGTCCGCATCATCCGGTTCAACGCGAATCCGGCCCTGATCCGTCCCGGCCAGGAAGCGGTGCTCAACTATCTGGTTGAGAACGCGGAATCGGTGAGCATTACCGATGTCACCGCGGAACTCTCCAAGACCTCCGGTACGGTGCCGGTGCGGCCCACCGAAACCAAGGTGTACACGCTCACGGCCAAGAATGGCGTGAGCGAGGATACGGCCACGGTGTCGGTGGTTGTGGACGTGCCGCTGCCGCGGATCATCCGGTTCGTGGCCACGCCGGCCACGGTGGACGAAGGCGGCAAGACAACGCTTTCGTGGCAGACGCAGGATGCCGACAGCGTCGACATCCAACCGTCGGTGGGAACGAATCTGGCGCCCAATGGCCAGATCGAAATCTCGCCCACTGAATCGACGGCGTACACGATCGTGGCGCGCAACAAGGCGGGAGAATCGCGAGCAACCGCGATTGTGACCGTTCGCGTTGTGGGCAGCGGCGAACGGGTGCCTCCGCGGATCGTGGAGTTCATCGCACAGCCGACGCAGATCATCGTGGGCGGCAACAGCACGCTGCGATGGACGGTGGAGAACGCCGACGAGGTGTCGATCAGTCCGGTCGTGGGCACGGTGAACCTTTCCGGGAGCCGTGTGGTCACACCGGGCGCGACGACTACCTACATCCTGACCGCGAAGAATCGCTTCGGCGAATCGACGCAACGGGCGACGGTGGAAGTGTTCGGTCCGGCGCAGATCCTCAGCTTCACGGTGAAGCAGGACTCGCTGCGGAATCCGGGCGAACGCATCACGTTCGACTGGTCCACCGACAGCACGCGGTACGTGATCATCGATCCGGGCATCGGCCAGCGCAGCGCGAACGGTTCGCTGAGCAACGCGGGTCCGATCCGGACGCAGGTGTACACTCTCACCGCGGTGGGCTACGCGGGTAGCACCGCCACCGCAACGGTGACAGTCACGGTGAATCCGCCGGCGGACCCGACGATCAATCGGCCTCCGCAAGCGGTGATTCCGTCCAGTATCATCCGGACGGGTACCACCGAACTGATGCTCGATGCGTCGCGATCTTTCGATCCCGACGGCGACAACCTCACCTTCAGTTGGAGAAGCGTGAATGGGAACGGCTCGATCACCAATCCGGCCTCGGCGACGCCGACGGTGCGCCTCGTGGACCTTCGCGAGAGCAACTTCGACTTCGAGGTGACGGTGCAGGATCCGGCCGGGCTAACCTCGAAGGCAACGATCCGCGTGGTCTACGTACCGTCGGGACCGACGCCAACGCCGGTGCCCCCGATCTGACGGAGGTAGTAGCTCGATAGGGCCAGGGCCGGGAGTTACCGCTCCCGGCCCTTTCTTTGCCCAAACTGAGCGATTCGTATTCGGAACGGCCCGCGCCGAATGTGATGACCGGTTACCGAACCGCGACGGTGAGACCGGTCTGGCTCGCCACACCTCGGATCCGAACCACCACCGGATGATTCCCTGCCCCGAGGCTTTCGGGAACCTTGGCATTGAGTTGGAACAGCCCCGCCACCTGACCGGGCGCGGCGCCTGCGTACAGGACGTCCGCCGTCTCGCCGCCGATGGTGACGGCCACATCGCCGGTGATGCGCGGGACGACCTGGGTCGCCAGCCGGCCGTCGACGCCGGGCGGATCGGTCTGCCCTTCTCCGGTCCCGAACAGTTGCACCACGGAACCCTTCGCGGCGGGGTTGGCGGCGCTGTTGAACGAGAAATCCTGATTGAGGATGGCGCCGGGTCCGCGGCCGGACGAGTTGGCCGAGAATAGCGCCGGCTTCACAGGAAGCACGGGGACCGTCAACGAGACGGACCGGTTGTTGGCGAACTCGGCTGTCACCACGGTGGACCCGCGGCCAGCTACCGCGTAGGGGACGATCACACTGGTTTGCGCCGCCGACGCGTACACCACCGGCGCGGGCACGCCGTCAAACAGCACGCGTGTGGAGGCGAGCGAATTCGCGACCCTGCCATTGGCGTCCAGGGTGAGCGTCCGCAATTGTGTGGGCCCGATGTTGACCCCGGTGAGAACGACGATCTCGCCCGGCACCACGCCGGCGCCGGCGTAACTGGCCGCGCTCACGATTCCGCTGATCGAGACCGGTGAGGACGCTGCGTTCTCGCCCATCCGGACCAGGAATGCGTCGCCAGTGGGCAGGAACTGTTCCGGCCCGCCGCCATAGTTGGCCTGGAGCGCACCGGGCGTGGCGGGAAAATCGAGGGAGGAGGTTCCGCCGGTGATGGAAATGGCTCCGCGCGAATCCACGCCAAGACCCATCGCCCAATCATTGCCGGATCCGCCGATGTAGGTGGAGAAAGGCAGAGCATCGCCGTTGGCGGTGAGTTTGGAAAGGAACGCGTCGCCTGTGACGTAGTGGATGTTGGTGTCGCGTTGGCCGCCGAAGGTGCGCTGGGTAGCGTCGGTGGAGATCGGAAAATCGGTGGACATGGTATTGCCGGCGACGAGGATGGCGCCGGTGGGATCGAGCGCCAGGGCGAGGATGCGGTCGTCGTTGGCGCCGCCGAGGTAGGTGGAAAAGACGGCGCGGGCGCCGGTGGGATCGATCTTGGTGACGAAGCCGTCGCCGCCGACGAACAGGGCGTCAAACACGGCGGCTCCCTTGTAGGTCCGCTGGTAGGCGTTGCTCGACACGGGGAAGTTGGGGGAAAGAGTGCTGCCGGCCACATACGCGTTTCCGGCCGCATCCACCTGGATGGCGAAGGCGACGTCATCGCGGTTCCCGCCGAGCAGCGTTCCATAACGAAGGCTCCCGCCATCGGCGGCCAGCTTCACTATGAACGCGTCGCCGAGTTGGACGGTGCCTTGTCCGCCGGAGCCGCCGGGCGCGGTCTGCATTGCGCCGGTGGTGGTGGGAAACCCGAACGTGCTATTGGTGCTGCCCGCGACGAAAGCTTCTCCGGCGGGGTTGACGGCGATGGCGTAGCCGGCTTCGTCGCCGCTCGATCCAAGGAAGGTGGAGTAGACGAGCTTGGACCCGTCGGGACTGATCTTCGAGACAAAGGCATCGCCCTCCTTCACGAAGATGACTCTGCCCGAGCCTCCCCGGTATGTGCGCTGAAGCGCGCTATCGGAGACAGGAAAATTCGAGGAACTGGTTATGCCGGTGACGTAGGCGTTGCCCTCGCCATCCACGGCGACGGCGCTGCAAGCGTCCTGGAGGCGGCCGCCGAGCAGGGTGGAATAGACGAGCGCGCTGCCAGAAGCATTGAGTTTGGCGACGAAACAGTCCGACATCCCGGGCGTGCTGTCGGACCGGTTCGTCTTCTGGAACGCCCCATCGGTGACAGGGAAGTCCGGACTATCGGTTCCGCCGGCGACATAAACACTTCCGGCGGCGTCGACGGCGATGCCGAGCGCGCCATCGGTTTCCACGCCGCCGATGTGGGTGGAGTAGACCATGGCGTTACCGGCCGCGTTGATCTTGGTGATGATGACGTTGCCACGCTCGGCGATGGTGAATGGCGAGCGGTAAGCCCCGGGAGTCACGGGATATTGCGTATCGAAGGTGGCGCCGGTCATGTAGGTGTTGCCGGAAGAGTCAACGGCAAGGCGCGTTCCGATATCGGGATTGTTGCGCCCGAGAAAGCTCGAGAATGTGATGACGGGGTCGATGACGAGTTCCCGTTTCGGATCGTAGACGCCCACTTCAAAGCGGAGCGATCCATTCTCAGCAGGGCGGTAGGCGGCCTCAACGCGCACCAGTTCGCGCCCGTTGCGCTGATAGACGACGGGCTTTTGCCAGCGAACTTCGCGGCCGCCGGTCTCGAGCACGATCGATCCGTCGGTGTCGATGCGCCGGCGCTCGTCCCCGGAAAACTGCATCCGGATGCGGTAGGGATCGGCGCCGGGCTTCACGATAAAGTCGTGCTCGAGGCGCCCGGAGTTGCCGTAGTAGACGATGTCGATTCCGGGATAGACGTCCCGATAGCGGATGCGTCGAAAGGTGGGGATATCGGAAAGCCATCGATCCGGATCGGAGCCGTAGAAGTAATTCACTCGCCCCGGCGCGGCGTCCTCGGCCACGGGTGCGGGTTTCGTTTTTGCGCCGCCCAGCGACATCCGGATCACGCCGGCGGAGGTGCCGCCGGGTTGGCGGAGATCGAGTGAGGCGGTTGCGTCCCGCAGAAAGACCACCGATCCGCTGGCTCTGGTGAGGAACTGCTGGGAAGGATCCGCCTGCCCGACGTTCGGTTCGAACAACAAGTCGGTGCGGTCGTTGAAGATAATACTCAGCAACAAGAGGCAGCAGTCTTCACAGCACTTTTGAATCGAGCCCCCACCGCTGCCGACAATCATCGCGCCGGCGATGAGGCATACCAGGAGTGAAGCGCGGCAGCAAAGGAATCGGATCATCTGCAAAGTCTCCTCTGTGGATGTCTTTTTCCAGACTCTATCACGCGCGCCGCGACCAGTAAAGGGCGGCGAATGACGCGACTACGAGAAACATGCCGGCCCATTGGTCGACGCTCACCGCGAAGTACAGCGGCGGGTCCACGTGGAGGCGGTCCAGCGCAATGCGGAACGAACCGTAGACCAGGAGCAGAACGCCGAACAGCGGCCAATCGCGGGACAGGCGCGAGCCGGCAACCAGAAGCACGACGATCAACAGGGCCATAAAAAACACCTCGAGGAGTCCGAGGTCGAGACGCGGCCCGTCGGGGTAGGCGACCGCGAGTGGACTGGTAGAGCGAATGCCGGGATGGTCGTGAACAACGGCACAGCCGCTGCGGCCGAAGATCCACCCGAAGGGAAACGCGTAGGCGGCGGCGTTGAGGTAGGCGAGCGCGTCACGAAGGCTCAGCCGCTGCCAGCGCAGGAAAGCCGCGGCGCCGGCAATGGCGCCCAGAATGCCGCCGAACGAAGAGAGAGCAAGATACCCGCCGGTGAAAATGGTCCGAGGATCGAGGTGGCGGAGCACCTGGGGATTATAGAGGAACTTAAACATCGGCGAAACGAGGAATCCCGCGGCGATCATCGCCAGATTCATCGCCGCGGCACGGTCCGGATCGAGGCCGGTTAGCCGCGCCCGGCGCCGCAACATCAAGTGGCCCGTCAGCAGCCCCGTGCCCATGAGACTCATGAACGGTGTCAGGCGGAGCGGACCGATCGAAAAGGGCCCGGGCTCGATGTAGGGAAGTGGCACGGCTCTACGATGCTAACATCGCGCGCCAGCCGCAGTTGACGCCGGGGGCAGAGTCATTTCACCATAGTTAGATCAACTCCGGCGCTCCTTCATGGATTTACTCCTTCCCGCACTCTCTATCGTCCTGATCGACATCCTACTGGCTGGCGATAACGCGGTGGTGATCGCGATGGCGGTGCGATCCTTGGCCGAGCGCGAACGGCGCCTAGGCATTCTGCTCGGGTCCGGGCTGGCGGTGGTGCTGCGCATTGGGCTGACCTTCTTCGCTGCCCAGTTGCTCAAGATCGAATTCATCAAGCTGGTGGGTGGGATCGCCATCCTATGGATTGCCGTGAAGCTGCTGAGCGACGCCGGTCCCGAGGAAGAAGGCGCGGAAGCGAAAAGCCTGTGGCAGGCGATGTGGTTGATCCTGGTGGCGGACCTCACGATGTCGACCGACAACATTCTTGCCGTGGCGGGCGCGTCCAAGGGCGACCTGCGGCTGCTGATCTTCGGGTTGGGGCTTTCGATCCCGTTCGTTGTCCTGACAAGCCGCCTGCTTTCGACGCTGATGGACAGGTACCCGATCATCATCTACATCGGGTCCGCGATTCTGGGGCGCGTCGGCGGCGAGATGATCACCACCGATCCCTTCATCGAGCGGACGCTGCATCTGCCGCTCTGGGTACACTGGGCCGCGCAGGTGATTGGAGCGGTGGCGGTAGTAGGAGTGGGATCGGTTTTGTTGCAGCGCCGCCAGAAGAACGCCCGTCAGGCATCGGCCCAGCGCTGACGTTCGCGCGGCGACTCCCTTGCGAGACGGCCCCCGTTGACTCGCGGGCCCAACTGCGTCACACTCCAACCAGGGACTAGTGGAGGGCTAAGTGAACACTGCGATTCCCTGGGAGTGCCGCTGGCTCGTCACGCTGGCTTCCCTCCTGTTGCCGCCCGTTTCGAGGCCTGCTTTCCGTCTCGAGTGGCAGCAGGCATTGTTGCATCATGCCCGCTTCGCCGCCGAGCGTCGCGCTGACCGGAAAACCGCGCGGACGCGGTTGAAGCGGCACGCATGGCAGGCTTTGGCCGCGGCGTCCCAGCAGCGGTGGGGAGACAGGGGAATCACGGGCACCATCCGCCGCTACCTCCGTAGCGCCCAATTCGCGATGATCGCCGCCGGCGCGTTGTTTTTGTCCGGATTTTTCGCGAGCACAGCGTTCCAGCCAGTCCGCCTCGCGCATCGTCCCCTTCCCGTCGACGAGCCCGACCGGCTGGTGACGCTGCTGCCGGAACGGGCGGCGATCGCACCGAACTCCGGCCTCTCCCCCTATCAGTTCTTCCTGCTGAAGCGAAACAGCGAAGGGTTCCTGGACCGCACCGAGGGCTTCGCGCCGCGATGGACGAAGGTATCGTTCGACGCCGGAGCCACCACGCGTTGGACCAGCGTCGGGGTCGCCACCGAGGGCCTACTTCCGATGCTCGGATACTCGTTCGCGCCGGGCGCCGTGCTCGGGCAGGAGTTCGGCAGCCGGCACCCTGAGCTGCTGGGCCGGCGAATCACGTTGTGGGACCAGTCCTATCTCATCACCGGAATTCTTCCGCCGAATATCCGCATCTCCGCGCACCGGCCCGACGTGTGGATCACGATGGGAGAAAACGCGCTGCAGCGCCGCCGGTTCGCAATGGTAGTGGTGGCGCGCACCGCACCTGGGCTCGACGCCGCCGCGGCAGACCGTGAGTTCCAGGAGATTGCGAAGAAGTACCGGCCTTTCCTGCAACAGAATCTGCGCCCACTGCGGCACGGCCTGGCGGTGCTGGTGGACCCGGTAGTTTGGCTGCTGTATGTCCTGCTCGCGCTCGTAGCCGCCCGGTCGCTCCTGCGCTTCTTCACCGGGCGGGGAAATGCCCGGTACGAGGCGTTTTTCTTCGTCCGGACCGCGCTGGCGCTGGCGGGCCTGGCCGGCGTCGTGGTGGCACAATTGGCCCGCTACGGGAGCTTCTACAGTATCTTTTTCCTGGTTTGGGTGGCGTTTGTCGCGGCCATGATGATCGTCTACGCATCGTGGCGCGACCATGGGTTGCGGTGCCGGCAGTGTTTGGCGCGGATGACGCAGCCGGTACGCATCGGAACGCATGCCAATTCGCTGCTGGAAGGCGTGGGGTCGGAACTAATTTGCGAGAACGGACATGGGACGCTATGGATGCCGGGGACGGGGGCGCAGGCGTTCGGTCCGGAGATCTGGCGGGCGGCGTAGTCCGGAAGGAGGCAGCAGGGGCAAAGGATATCTACAATCTAGATGCCGAATTGACGGAAGTGGTGATCGCAGTGCAGCCATCCCCAACGCTGCCACTCGTGGACGGTCATGGCGCCGAAAATCGGGTGTTCCGCGAATCCGCCGCTCATCGCCGCGAACCGCTCGATCGACCGGCGCAGGCCAGCTGCGTCGTGCTCGAAAGCGACCGGTGGGGTGCCGCCCTGCAACTGGTCCATCTCCGGACGCGTCGGCACACCGTGCGGCCACGGCATTGGCAGCCACAAGGCGATGCGTTTCACCAGGGTTCGCTTGAGGAAATTGGTGTCGGCGGAAGCCGCCTTTTCGCCCATTGCCAGCAAGAAGGAGTCGTTCAGATGGCAGAGCATCTGGTGGGCATTCATGCGTCCCCAAAGGGAGCGCGAACCGG
Source organism: Bryobacteraceae bacterium (assembly GCA_041394885.1). Lineage (GTDB taxonomy): Bacteria > Acidobacteriota > Terriglobia > Bryobacterales > Bryobacteraceae > DSOI01. The sequence continues at coordinate 66,937 of JAWKHI010000042.1, forward strand.
GCCGCAGCCGAGCCATCCGTTCGGCCAGCTCTTGGGCGACGCCAGGATCGCGAAGACTCTTCACGAGGCGGGAGTTCGGCTAGACGACGTCGACGCCCATGGACCGGCAGGCGCCCTTCACCTGCTCCACGGCCGATTCGAGCGTGAACGAGTTCAAGTCCGGCATTTTCAGCTTGGCGATCCTTCGATCTGCTCCATGGTTATCTTGCCGACCTTGTTGCGATTGGGTTCCGCGGACTCTGGCGAGACTGACCGCGCGCTTCACCAGAATCGCCACCGGGGGCGTTTTGGTGATGAACGTAAAGGTGCGGTCGGAATAGACGGTGATCACCACGGGAATGATGAGACCTTCCTGATCCTTCGCCGAAGTCTTCGCGTTGAAAGCCTTGCAGAACTCCATGATGTTGACGCCCTGCGGACCGAGGGCGGTACCCACCGGAGGCGCCGGCGTGGCCTTGCCCGCCGGAATCTGCAGCTTCACCATTCCACTGACTTTCTTAGCCATAACTCAAAAAACCTCTCAAAAATTGTGTCCCGGGGGCTGAGGAGCGGGCCGCTCAGCTTACCTTCTCTACCTGCAGGAAATCGAGTTCCACCGGCGTGGCGCGCCCGAAAATGGTGACCAGCACGCGCAACGTGTCGCGCTCCGGATTGACCTCGTCCACCTTGCCGGTGAAGTTGCTGAACGGGCCGTCGTTGATGCGGACCTGCTCGCCCTTCTCGAAACTGAGCTTCGGCCTCGGCCGCTCGGAAGCGCTGGCCTGGCGGTACAAGATCGAATTGACTTCATCGGCGGTCAACGGAACGGGCGTGTTGCCTCCGCCGACGAATCCGGTCACACGGGGCGTCTCTTTCACGTGATGCCAGAGGTCCTCGTCCATCTCCATCTGGACCAGGACATAACCCGGATACAGCATCCGCTTGCTGTTGACCTTCTTGCCGTTCCGCATCTCCACTACTTCTTCGGTGGGAATGAGAACTTCGCCGATCCGTTCGGAAAAACCGAAAGCCTGGGACCGGCTGATGAGCGATTCGCGGACCTTCTGCTCGAACCCGGAATAGGTGTGGATGATGTACCAATTCATGTTGGGCCGGTTGGGGATTACAGCTCCCGCTCCGGCGGCCGTAGTTTGCGCGGCAGCAGCTGAATCGTCTGCCGCTTCGGGGGCGGCATCGTCGCTATCTTCAGAGCCCTCTTCAGGCACATCAACCGGTTCATCCGCTTCGCTCTGCTCGCCGGCCGTTTCGGCCTGCGATTCAAAGTGGATGCCGACGGGGCTCACGTCGCCGCCAGATTCCGGCGCGTTTTCCGCGTCCTGCTCCAGGTCTTGTATGACGTTGTCTTCGTCCTGCATCGGTTGTTCTTTCCTACCACCAATACTCGCGCTAGACGAATGTCGCGAAAATCCGCTGCACGAACCTGCTCATCACCACATCCACGACGGCGAAATACGCCGCGAAGAGAAAAATCGCGACCAGCACGACCCCGGTGGTGCTGCGCACCTGGCTCCAACTGGGCCACGTCACGCGAGCCATCTCACCGCGAAGATCCTGAATATAGTCCCGCGCACGGGTCACCCACTCGGTGACGCCGCTTGCCACCGGTTTGTTCTCAGACTGCTGCACGTTCGCCACGGTCGCCATGCTTTCCTTCGTTGCTATTCCCGGATTTCCGGATCTGTTGAGAAATGGCAGGGGCGGAGGGATTCGAACCCCCACTCGCGGTTTTGGAGACCGCTGGTCTAACCGTTAAACCTACGCCCCTTCAAAAGCGAACCGCATCCGCGGCCGGCCTACCGGCGGGAATGCGCCGCTACGGTTTTATTTTACCTCGCGATGCGAGTGATGCTTGCGGCAGAACCGGCAATACTTCTTCAGTTCCAGCCGTTCGGTCATCGTTTTTTTGTTCTTGGTGGTGCTATAGTTCCGCCGCTTGCATTCGGTGCATTGCAGCGTGATGATATCCCGGGGCATAAATTCGGCTCCTTCCTCGCGTCCTGCTTAGCTCACGATTTCGCTGACGGTGCCGGCGCCGACGGTTCGTCCGCCTTCGCGAATGGCGAACCGCAAGCCCTTCTGCATCGCCACCGGGGTGATCAGCTCGATTTCCATGCTGACGTTATCGCCCGGCATCACCATCTCGGTGCCCGCCGGCAGCGTCGCCACTCCCGTCACGTCCGTCGTCCGGAAGTAGAACTGCGGCCGGTACCCGTTGAAGAACGGCGTGTGTCGTCCGCCCTCTTCCTTCGACAACACGTAGATCTCGCCTTTGAACTTGGTGTGCGGCGTGATGGACCCGGGCTTGGCCAACACCTGTCCCCGCTCCACCGCTTCCTTGTCGATGCCGCGCAGCAGCAATCCGACGTTGTCGCCGGCTTCGCCCTGGTCCAGCAGCTTCTTGAACATCTCCACGCCCGTCACCACCGTCTTGCGCGTGGGCGTGAATCCGACGATCTCCACTTCCTCGCCCACCTTCACGATGCCGCTCTCGATGCGGCCCGTCACCACCGTCCCGCGGCCCTGGATCGAGAAGATGTCTTCGATCGGCATCAGGAACGGCTTTTCCACGTCGCGCTTGGGCAGCGGGATGTACTCGTCCACCTTCGCCATCAGTTCGTCGATCGACTGCTGCCACTTCTCTTCCCCGTTCAACGCGCCGAGCGCGCTCACACGCACCACCGGCAGGTCGTCGCCCGGGAATTGATAGCTCGACAGCAGCTCGCGCACTTCCAGCTCCACCAGCTCGAGCAGTTCCGGATCCTCCACCGCGTCC
>JAWKHI010000043.1:0-68861 GCA_041394885.1 Bryobacteraceae bacterium
CTCTCGAGCAGTGTCTCCGTGATGGCCGCGCAGTTGATGGCCACGAACGGTCCCGTTGCCCGCGGGCTGTTGCGATGCACGGCCCGCGCCACCAGTTCTTTACCCGTGCCGCTTTCCCCATGCACCAGCACGTTGGCCTCGCGCGGCGCCACTCGCGCGATGAATTGATTCACCACCTTCATCGGCGCGCTTTCCCCGATCAACCCCGTCTCAATCCCCAACTCGTTTTCCAGCCGCCGGTTCTCCGCCGCCAGCCACTCCAGCCGCCGTACGCTCGCGAGCGCAAGCGCCGCGATATGCCCGAACGCCGCCATCAGTTCCAGATGATCGTTGTCGAATTGAGAATCGGCTCGCGTGGTCTCCAGATACAGCAAGCCGATCCGGCTTCCCTGCGCTTCCAGCGGCACCGCCAACACCGAACGCACCCGCCGCACGATCAGGCTTTCCGCGCCCTGTAGCGCCTCATCGGCCGAAACGTCGTTGGTCAGAATCGCTTCGCCCCCGCCCAATACCCGGCCCGCGATGGTTCGGCTCACCGCCACGGACCTCGAATCCGGCTTGCCGGACCGTACAGCCGTCGTAATGCCCGCCCCGCCAATGTCTTCGCCCTCGAGCGTCCCTTCTCCCGCCACGAACACCGAAGCCCGGTCGGCCGGCACCGCCTCGAGCGCCATATCCACGATCAGCTGGCGCAGTCGTTCCCCCTCGGTGGCCCCAGCGGCGGCGTTGCTGAAACGCAGCAGCAGATCGAGACCGCGTACCATGCTCGCGTCGCCAGAGCCGGACCCGCCGGATCCGAGCGGTCCGCCCACCCTGTACTTTCCCTCCTCCGGCCGCAGCACCACCGTCACACTGTTTGCCGCCGTGCCCGGCTCCGCCGTCGCTGCGACCGCGCGTCGTCCGCTCTTCCTGGCGCCCGCCGCCAGCAGCACGAACGTCGTCTTCCCCAGCCGGACCCGGTCGCCGGGAGCGAGCACGCGCTCCCCCACCGCTTCGTCGTTAACGAACGTGGAGTTGCGGCTGTCCAGATCCCGCACCACGATCCCATCCGCGGTGCGGATCACCAGACAGTGCCGTCGCGAGATCGAGGAATCGAGAATCGCGATGTCGTTGGAGGGTTCGCGCCCGATCGAAATTTCCGCCACTTCCAGAGGAAAGACCTCACCCTGGCGGGGACCGGCTACCGCCTCCAGTCGTGGGAGATCGGATTGGGGTGACGAGTTCACGGCAAAAGTATACCGAATAGACCCGTTCGTAAACTAGGTCGTTTTACCTAGCAAAAAAGTTTGGTCACCAACTTTCCCGCTAGGGTTTTTCCCTGTTCAGTTACTACTCCCGAAAGGGCCATCAAAAACAATATCTCATCTAGAATCAATATACTGGGATAATTCTACCATAGGACTGGCGTACCACTCGCCGTTTGGCCCCCACCTTGCACTAGTGTAGGACGTAAAGGGCAGCAGCCCAATCGAACAAGAAAGGGAGACAAGGCCATGAAGGTTCGCACGAAAGTCAAAGCCGGCAGCGCCATCTGGGGCACCTAGTCGGTCCAAAAGATTCTCCGAAGGTCATCGGGCCATGCGACTCACCGGGTTTCCGGCGACGCATGGCCCGGTGGCTTTTCAGCGTGAATATTATGGCGTTAATGAGCCGGCGGCGCCTTGGGACGCGACAGCGACTTCGGGATGTTGATCTTCAGCGGTTCGCCGCTCCGCGGGGGCACCGTAATCCTCGGCAGCGGCGGTAACGGCGATGCCGGCGCCTTCTCTTCGGGCGCCTTTACAGCCACGGCAGGCCTGTGCACCGGAGCTTCCTCCGCCTGGATCAGGAACGGCGCGACCCGCTCTTGCGACGGCTTCTCCTGTTCCAGAAACTCGATTCCCGCCACGGTAATCGTCAACGCGCTTTTGTCGTCGGCGGAAATGTACCCCTTCTCCTTCAGGAACCAGATGTCCACCGCGGTCTCCTCCGGCGTGGTCCGGATCACCTTGTCAAGCACACGCAATGGAAACCCCGGCACGCGCGGCGACTGACGCCGGCGGTTGTACAGGACGCACAATAGGCAGAGTCGCCGGTTCGCATCCTTGTTGACACACTCGAAGAAGTCTTCCAGGTCCAGGCGGAGCGAGATCTCTTCCCCACCCGGCCCCAGCCGGACCGCGTCGAAAGCCTTGCGTCCTTCCGGATCCCCCAGCACCTCGAAAGACGCCGTCACCGCTGCGTATTTTTCAGTGTCGCCATCCTGTTTGGCCCTCGTGGCCAGCGCCGTGTAGGCGGCGTGAATGGTGGCCGTGTCAGACTTGGGGTCCACGCCGAGCACGTTGTAGTGGTCGACAAATCCAGCGATCGGAGCGCTCATCGTCTAATCCATCGGCCGTCCCTGCTCCACACCCGATAGGTAGTTCCACCTGGAAAGCCCTGCGTCAATCGCTGGGCGTCTATTCCCCCGCGCCCCCGATCCCGGAGTTATACTGCTGGCTGTCATCATGAAACGATCCCATTCCGGCTCCACGTTCGCCCGCGGCGCTCGCAAACGCCTGAGCCGCCGCGCCCTTCTCTCCGCCGCCGCCGGGCTCGCGGCCGCTCCCGCCCTTCGCTCTCAATCACCCGGCTCCCGCATCGAATTGCTCCTCGACGAACCTATCGGCCGTATCGCCCCTGAAATCTATGGCCACTTCGTCGAACACCTCGGTGGCGTCGTCTATGACGGCATCTGGGTGGGCGAAGGGTCCTCCATCCCCAATACGGGCGGACTCCGCAAACAACTCGTCGACGCACTGGCCGCCGTAAAGCCAGGTGTCATCCGCTGGCCCGGCGGCTGCTTCGCTGACCAGTACGATTGGCACGACGGCGTGGGCCCGCGCGCCCAACGCCCCCGCCGCACCAACTTCTGGGTGGACTCCCGCGAGTGGCCCGCCCAAGCCAATCGCAAAGGCGTGCAGATCTACGACAGCAATCACTTCGGCACCGTCGAGTTCGCGCGCCTCTGCCAGGCCACCGGCGCCGAACCCTACATCGCCGCCAATCTACGCAGCCTCCCCGCCCAGGACTTCTGGCGCTGGGTAGAGTACTGCAATTCCCCGGAATCGTCCACCACGCTCGCCGACCGCCGCGCCGCCGACGGCAGCCGCGCCCCGCTCAACGTCCAATACTGGGGCGTCGGCAATGAGTCCTGGGGCTGCGGCGGCAATTTCGAACCCGACGAGTACGCCGTGGAATTCCGCCGCTACACCGCCTGGGTGCCAGCCTACAGCGCAGGTTCGAGCGGCCGTGGACCGAGGATGGTCGGGTCCGGGCCCAACGGCGGCGAAATCGCCTGGACACGCCGCTTCTTCGAGGCAGCCGCAAAACGCGGCGGTCTCAACCGCATGTGGGGCTGGGGGCTCCATCACTATTCCTGGAACGCCAGCGCCGGACGCACCCGGGACTGGTTCGAGGGTAAGCGCGACGCGCTCCGGTTCGACAACGAGCAATACTACGAGATCCTCGCCGAGTGCCTCCGCATCGATCCGCTCATCCGCAACCACTGGGACGTGATGGGCGAAGTGGATCGCGAACATCGCATCAAACTGGTGGTGGACGAATGGGGATCCTGGTATGCGCCAGGCACCGAGCCGTTCCCCGAGGCCCTCATCGGCCAGCAGAACACCATGCGCGACGCCGTCCTCGCCGGCCTCACCCTCGACACCTTTCATCGCCACGCCGAGAAAGTCGGTATGGCCAACATCGCCCAACTGGTCAACTGCCTCCAGTCCTTGTTTCTCGCCCACGAAGACAAGTTTTGCGTCACGCCGACCTATCACGTATTTGGCATGTACGCGCCGCACCAGGGCGCGCAATCGCTCCGCGTCGTCGATTCCGCTCCCAGGGCCTCCTACACGCGCAACGGCAAACCCGCGTCGATTCCCGGATTGAGCGCATCGGCGTCGCTGGCCGGCAAACGGCTCACACTCACTGTCACCAATCCAAGCCTCGATCAAACTCGCGAGACGTCGATCGTCCTGCGTGGCGCCACTGTGCGGTCCGCCGAGGGGACCGTCCTGGCCGCCGCCGACGCCCACGCCCACAACAGCTTCGCCCAACCCAACGCCGTCGAACCCAAGTCTGTCGCCGTCAAAGCATCCGGATCCGAATGGACCCATCGGTTCCCGCCGGCGTCGGTCACCCGCGTCTCGCTGGAACTGGCATAGTATTTTTCTTCGCCGCTTACCCCCGCCGGGTCCACAATAGGAGTAGAGAGGACTCACCGATGCGATGGATGTTCTCGTTGCCGGTGTTGCTGGCCCTCGCCGCTCCCGGTGCAAACGCCGCTCGGGTGCTCCGCGTCGATATCGATAGCGTGGTCCACCCGGTGACGGTCGAAATTCTCAGCCATGCGCTGGCCCAGGCGTCGGCGCAATCGGCCGATCTGGTGATCGTTCGCCTTGATACGCCCGGCGGCCTCATGGACGCTAGCCGCGAGCTCGTGGAACAGATGATGGCGTCGCCGGTGCCCGTGGTCACTTACGTGGCGCCTGGCGGTGCGCGCGCCGCCTCGGCCGGCTTCTTCCTGCTACTGGCTGGCGAGGTGGCCGCGATGGCTCCCGGCACCCGCACCGGCGCCGCATCGCCGGTGGTGCTCGGCCGCGAACTGGACCCCGTCATGCGCAAGAAGGTCGAAAGCGACGCCGGCGCCTGGATCCGGACCCTCGCCGATCAGCGGGGTCGCAATGCCGCACTCGCCGAAAAGGCCGTGAGCGAGGCCAAGTCGTTCACCGACAAGGAAGCCCTCGACGCCAATCTCGTCGACCTCATCGCAACCAGCGAAGCGGACCTGCTCGGCCAACTCGACGGCCGCACCATCCGCCGGCCCGATGGGTCCGCGCACACCCTCCATCTCACCGCGCCCGTGGTCACCGTCTATGGCCCCACGATGCGGGAAAGCGTACTGAAGGCGATCAGCGATCCGAACCTCGCCTTTGTCCTTCTGCTCGCCGGCGCGCTCGGTCTCTACGTCGAATTCACCTCGCCCGGCCTGATCGTCCCCGGCGTGCTCGGCGGCATCCTGTCCCTGCTCGGATTGTCGGCGCTATCGGTGCTGCCCATCAACTGGCTGGGCCTCGCGCTCATCTTGCTCTCGATCGCTCTCGCCATCCTCGAGGCCAAGATCGCCTCGCATGGCATCCTCGGCGTGGGAGCCGCCGTCTCGATGGTGCTCGGCGCGGTGATGTTGATCGATGGACCGCCCGATCTCCGCATCCGCTTGAGCACCGCACTCGCCGCCGGGCTCCCGTTCGCCGCCATCAGCGTCTTTCTCGCCACGCTGGTCCTGCGCGCGCGCCGGAACAAGGTGGAAACCGGTGACAGCGGGCTGGCCGGCGAAATCGGCGCGGCCCGGACCGCGCTCAATCCGTCCGGCAAGATTTTCGTGCATGGTGAATACTGGGATGCCACGTGTTCAACCATCGTGGAACAAGGCGCCCGCGTGAGGGTGCGTGCACGGGAGGGCCTGCGCCTTCTCGTTGACCCTGTCGATTGAACCCAACCTGGAGGTGACCATGTCCGTTCTGCCGCTGGCCGTTCTCGTCGTAGCCGTCTACCTGTTCTCCAGCATCAAGATACTTCGCGAATACGAACGAGCCGTGGTCTTCCGCCTCGGCCGGATCCTGCCAGGCACAAAAGGACCCGGCCTGATCTTTGTCTTCGCGCCCATTGACCGCATGGTCCGCCTCTCGCTGCGGATCGAGACCGTCGACGTCCCCTCGCAAGACGTGGTAACGCGCGACAACGTCACCGTCAAGGTGAACGCGGTCCTCTTCTTTCGCGTGCTGGACCCGCGTAAGGCCGTGCTCGAAGTGACCAACTTCATGTACGCCACTTCGCAACTCGCCCAGACCACCCTCCGCAGCGTACTCGGCGAAGTCGAGCTCGACGACCTGCTTAGCCAACGCGAGAAGATCAACATGAAGCTCCAGTCGGTGCTCGATCTCGAAACCGATCCCTGGGGCATCAAGGTCGCCAAAGTGGAAGTGAAGGCCGTTGATCTCCCCGAACAGATGATCCGCGCCATCTCCCGGCAGGCCGAAGCCGAACGCGAGCGCCGCGCCAAGATCATCCACGCCGAAGGCGAGTATCTCGCCGCCGAAAAGCTCGCCATGGCCGCCGAGTTGATTCAGAAGCAGCCTGCCGCCCTGCAGCTACGCTACCTCCAGACTCTCGTCGAAATCGGCGCCGAGAAGAACACCACCGTCGTCTTCCCGCTGCCGATTGACCTGGTCTCAGCGATGACGGGGGCCCTCAACAAGCTGGGAGGACAAGCCACGTAACACCCTCGCGCTCAATGGCGGTTTCGGAAGTACCACCGCCCCAGTGACTCGAGAACACGGTCGCCGCCCCCGAGCGACTCGTACTGATCGTCGATTGCAGCGAGTTCGTCGTCTACGGAATCGGGAAGTGCTCCTATCTGCTCGTTCCGTTCTTCCATTTCACGAGGTACATCGCCGGAAAACAGGATCTCCGCCGCGCGCCGCAACAGATCGGCGTATGGCTTCAGGTCCAGGGACTCCAGGGCTTCGACGGTCTCCTCGTAATAGTCGGCCGGAGAGTTGTAGAAGAAAGCACCGTGACCGCCGTTGTCGATCTGCGGCGCATGACACCAAAGTAGAAACAGCACCCGGTCACGCCCGCTGAGGCTCTCGAGACCGTCGCGGAGGCATTGTTCCACCACGCCGCTTGCGGCCCTCTCGAGAGAGTCGACGTTACTCACTTCCGCCACCCCGTGAACTCGGCCTCGAGCTTTTCCCACCGCGCCGCCATCGCCCGTGAGCGGTCCGGATGGCGCGACGCGAGATTCGTCGTCTCGCCGCGGTCCCGCGCCAGATCGTACAACTCCCAGCCCCCGTCGCCCGCCGACACCGCCTTCCAATCTCCCTCACGCAGGCCGCGATTGTTCAGATGGTGAAAGAACAGGTAGTCGCGGTCGATACTCGCATCCCGCGAGAACGCCCCGGCGAGCGAACGTCCCGGGTATGGCGGTGCGCCGCCGCCTGCCGTCGGCTTGCCGCCGGCCACATCCACCATCGTCGGCAGTACGTCGATCAGGTGACACGGCGTGTGGCGCAGCTTGCCTCGATCGCGAATGGCTGCCGGCCAATGCGCGATCATCGGCGACGAAATGCCGCCTTCGTGGATCCACGATTTGTGAAGCCGGAACGGCGAGTTCGCCGCACTGGACCAGCCCGGCCCCAAACACAAGTGGGATCGCCACGAACCCGGTTCCGCCCCCGCCTCGTGCCCGTCGGCGCGGATCAATTGCTCCGCGCTCGCGCCGTTGTCGGAGAAAAACAGGATGAGCGTATCCTCCAGCGCGCCCATCGATTCCAGACGCCCCAGCACACGGCCGATCTCCTGGTCCATCCGGTACACCATCGCCGCGTGGATCGCCATCTTTGTCGCCTGAAACTCACGCTGCACCGCCGTCAGCGATTTCCAGGGCACGGCGCGCGTCACCTCTCCCGGCCCGATCCGCCGCGTAAGTTCCTCCGATGCCAGATTCCACGGCGGCCACGTCTCCGGTTCGAGCGGCGCCGGCTTGCAGTTCACCAGCCCCATCGACTGCGCGCGTTTCCACCGCCTCTCCCGCAAACGATCCCACCCCTCGCCATAGCGGTCTTTGAACCGCGCGATGTCGGCGCTCAACGCGTGCAACGGAAAGTGCGGCGATGTGAAGGCCAGGTACAGGAAGAAGGGGTCTTCCGGGTTCTCGTTCCGATGCAGATCCAGCCACCCCGCCGCTCGCGTCCCAATCTCCGTCGTGGCATAGTATCCGCTGTCGGGCTTCACCGCCGGTAGCGGCTCGTCGTTCAGATGGTGGCGCGTCGGCGAGAAGAAACGGTCTTGGTCGCCCAGAAAATAAGAGTGGTGGAAGCCGGCGTCGCCCACCGGCATCGTCGCCGCGATGTGCCATTTGCCCGAGTGATAGCATCGGTAGCCCTGCCCGGCAAGCTGCTGCGGCAGAAATCGCACCCACGACGCCGGCCGCGCATTCCGGCTCTGCTCGAGCCCCGATTGCTGCGAGTAAAATCCGGAAAGCAGCGCGCCGCGCGAAGGCATGCACCGGGCCGTCGAATAGGCCTGCGTGAACCGCAAGCCGCCGCGCGCCAGCCGGTCCAGATTCGGCGTCTCGATCTCGCCGCCAAAACAGCCCGCGTCGGAGAAACCCATATCGTCGGCCAGGATCATGAGTAAGTTCGGCTTCTTGCGCCGCTGCTGCGCCAGCGCGGGGGCCGCGAGAAAGCTTCGCCTCGACAGGGACGGTCGCGCTATAGTCGGGACAGTTGCCATTGGGACGTATTATTTCAAATCTGGCGCTCTGGGCCGCAATCGCTGCGCCGGTGGCATCGGCGCAGCCGCCAGGCCAAGTCATGGTGACGAACGGCGAACTGGAGTTGCTCGACAGCAAGGCTTCTCGTAAGGACTTCGACTGCAAGATCCGCCGTTGGAGCCCCTCGCTCGGATTCGACCTTCGCTACCACTCCTTCTGGGTCGCCGAACTGAAGCCGAAAGAATTGCCCGAACGCGGCGGCCGATACCGCCTGGTGGTGCGCGCCCGCCCCGAGGCCGGCGGCGATGCCACCCACCTCACGGATTCCCTGCGCGCCCCGCCTCGCGCCCAAGCCAAGGGGAAAACCGTGGCCCTGTCGGGCGGCTTCGTCTTGGGCCCTGGCAAGTACCGCGTCGATTGGTTGCTCCGCGATCCCGCCGGAGGCTACTGCACCTCGCACTGGGATGTAACCGTGAAGGCCGACGACAACGTGCGGCTGGCGATCGAGCCCAACACGGTCGCTCCCCCCTGGGGAACCGCGTCGAGGCCCGCCGTCGCCCCCGGCGCCCGCCAGTTCCACGTAAAGATACTCGCCAACTTCTCCAATACACGGCAAGGCCGCGCTACACTCGATCGGCGCGATAGTTCCGCCGTCGCAGCCATCGTGCGTGCCATCGCTCGCGAACCGCGCTTCGGAACCTTCAGCACCGTTGCGTTCAACATGCAGGAGGAGCGTGTACTCTATGAAGCCGCCAACGCGCCGCGCATCGATTTTCGCGCCCTGGGCCAGGCGATGGCTACCATGCGGCTCGGCGTGGTGGACTTCAAGAAACTGGCGGACCGCAACAGCGCCACGCGCTTTCTCACCGGCCTGCTCACCCGCCACCTGAGCCCGCCCCCCAGCGAAGCCACCAAGCCCGATTGCGTCATCATCGTCGGGCCCAAATTCTTTCTGGACCGTAGTGTTCCCAAGGAAGCGATGGCTGCGCTCGAAGGCTCCCGCGCACCGGTCTTTTACCTCAACTACGTGCCCCGTGTCCGGTCCATGCCATGGCGCGACGCCGTGGGGGCGGCCGTGAAGACCTACGGCGGCTATGAATTCCGTATCACCACGCCCCAGGAACTGGGCAAGGCGCTCGAGGATATTCTCTCGAAGTTAGACAAGTAACTTATTTCGGCCACCCGAGGTGCTTGCGGAGAAACGCGAACGTCCCCTTCGCGTTGATCTCGTGGACTCCATCGAAGAACTCGATCTCGGTGCGGTCCCCAATACCCAACTCCGTATAGAACCGGCGCACCCGCGCATACTCCTGCGCCACCCAGCGATCGAACCCAACCGGATCGTTGTGCCCGCGCTCCACCATGAACGGGCGCGGCGCCATCATCATCGCCAGGTCTCCGTAGTTGAACGTGTTGCCCAGATCGAACTCATACATCTCGTGCTCGATGGTGAACAGAAAACTCTCGGGCCGCTCGCTCGACGCCATCTTGCCGATATACTCGCCGAAATCCCCTGACGTGATGCACAGCGCGTACCGGTCAAGCAACGGCGGAATGCGCGACGCCGTCTTCCCCCCATAGGAAAGCCCATAGTAGGCGATGCGGTCCGCATCCACGAACGGCAGCGACGCCAGCCATTCCAGGTGACGCTCATGCTGCGCGGCGATGAACGAGAACAGCGATAGCTGCAGCGGATTCGCCTTGCGCTGCAGCATCCGGTACTGCTCTTCGAAGATATACGGATTCTGCGGCGCGTACACGATGTAACCCAGGTCCGCCAGTTGCGCCGCGAAGTGCTTGTAAACCTGCTCCGTCCTCGCATTCGGTGGCTCGATCAGATCCTGCGGACGCCCCGCGCGGCCATGCTGCGCCACCACCACCGGACGCTTTTCACCCGGCTTCAGATCCTTGGGCACCAGCAGGATCCCGTAGCCGAACACGTCCGGGAAAATCGGCAGCACCACTTCGTGCCCCTTCCAGCGCGGCTTGTCGTAAATGGCTCGTGTTTGCGCAATCAGCGGTTCGCTCGCCCGCGGCAGTTTGCCGATCACCTCCTGCCAGAAATGCCGGCGATATGGCTCGATCGATTGCTTCCATTTCGCGGGCGACGTCCGGTCCGCATTGGCCCAAAAACGCGTCCGCACCGCCTCGGAGTCACGGACCCGCCGCTGAATGTAGGCGTGCAGATCTTCGAAAGCGGTCCGCGTGTAAGCCGCCAACCGCGGCACGGTTCCCTCGGCCTGCAGTGGCGCTTTCCATTCCGCCAGCAGCGCCGCCAGCGCCGTATCCGTCATCGGCGAATCGCGGCCCATCCGGTCACTCACCAGCGCGATGTTGGACCCGAGCAGCCGCGCCCGTTCCACCTCCGCATGCACCTCGCCGGGACTCGGCGTGAGGATCACCCCCGGTGCCGCATCCGGTGCGCGCCCCGGCGTCTCCGGCGTCCGTGCCGGTTCAATCAGCAAACGTCTCGGCTTCATCATCGCCGCGATGTCGGCGTCCCCGTAGGCCTCCAGAAGTCCCCACACGTTCCGGTAAACCGGCTCCCGCCAAAGCCCCTCACGCGGACCGTAGTAGCCGCTGATCAACGCTGTCCTGATGCGCGCGTCCAGTGCCGCCGCGTGCAACGCAATCAGCCCGCCCTCGGCGTAGCCGGCCACCGCGATGGGAACCGCCGGCTGTTGCCGCGCGAACCAGTCCACCGCCGCCAGCGCCTTCTGCACCTCGTAGCCGATGATGTGACGCCCCATCTCGAAGGCCTGCCGGTAGAGGAACTCGCGCCGCGTTTGGTTCAGTGACCGCGGAATCGCTGGATTCACCACACCCGTCGGCCCGCGATCCACCAGCGCCACCACGATCACCTGGCAGCCGCTCGCGGCCAAACGATGCGGCCAGGCAATGCTCTCCGGCGTCTGGTCGGCGTCCGGCAGAGCGACAATCCGCGCCTTGGGCGGGCCCGCCGGCTGAAAAAGGAGCCCTTGCGCATCCAGCCCATCGAGCACCGGCCACCGCACCCGCTGCACCCTGTACGCCGCATTGGCATAGACCTCAGCCGGCTGCGCCACCGTCGCATCCAGCGAAAGCGTGTCGAACGCCACTCGGTCGTCCACCACGCCGAGCATCTTCCGCAGCCCCTCCGGACGCGGCGGATTCGGACGCGTCTTGGTGGAATTGAAAAGTTCGTAGTCGAGCCACGAGTCAATGCCCGCAAGCATCCGCGCCGCCAGATCCCCTTCCGTGATCAGTGGCTGCGTACCCGGCAGAGACTGCGCAAGTAGTAAGACGGTGGCGGCCAGCATTTAGGCAACCGGTCCGCGCAAGGGTCCCCATGCGCGGGCCATCTCCTTGCCTTGCGATTCCAGGCGCGACACCTCGGCCGGAGCCAAGGGCTGGTAGGACTTCACCGTGCGCACCGCCAGTTCCACCTCGGCCGGGCTCTTCATGCCCATGATCGCCACCGACAGTCCCGGGATGCCGAGCGCGTACCGGACGGCGTTGGTATAGTGCTCCGGCGCCGATAGCTTCGCGCCTTCGCCTTCGGCTCCGCCCAGCACCTTCATCGCCACCACACCCAGACCCCGTTTTCGCGCGGCTTCGAACACCGTGCCCTCGAAGTTGTAGGTATGGCGGTCCACGAAGTTAGCCGCGCACATCACCAACTCGATCTCGCCCGTTTCTATCACCGGCAGCGCCCGCGCCGGACGCAGGTGGCACGTCATGCCGATATGCCGGATTTGCCCCTTCTTCTTCGCATCGCGAAGCGCGGCCAGAGCGCCCTCTTCGCCGAGCAGCACTTCGAGACTCGGGAACCGGTCCGTGCGCCCCACATTGTGGATGTGAACCGCGTCCAGGTGATCGGTCTGCAGTTTGCGCAGGCTGTTCTCGATTTGCCACGCCGCGTCCTGCTTCGACGTTGTTTCCACTTTCGAAACCAGGAAGACCTTGTCGCGATGGCCCTTCAATGCCCGCCCCAGGCGTTCTTCCGCGCTCCCGTAAATCGGCGCGGTGTCGATATAGTTGATGCCCGCGTCGATGACCGCGCCCACGGTCCGATAGGCGTCGGCTTGCGTCAGACCGGCGGCGCCGATGGGCGCCGAGCCCAGACCGAGCAGCGTCACCGTCGCGCCTGTCTTTCCCAACGCTCGCACCGGGAGCGGATCGGCGGCGCGCAAGGCGGACGCGGCCGCAAGTGTGGTGGTGAAGTGTCGGCGGTTCATTGTTCAGGAGTTTACTACAACTGCCAATGCCCGCACAGTCGCTGCGCCCGCGCGGCCCGCTATCGCAGTTGAGCCGCGCGCCGCGCGATGTCGAGCAGCAGGGAGGGGAACACGCCAAGCACGACCGTCGCCGCCGTCGCGCTCCACAGCGTGAGCCGGGTCCCGGCGGGCAGGGCCGTCAATGACTTCGTCGCTTCGCTCGGCTCGTGGAAGTACATCACAACGAGGATCCGCAGATAGTAATACGCGGCCACCGCGCTGTTGAGCAATCCAAGGATTGTAAGCCAAATCAGGTTCGCGTCGAGCGCCGCGCGGAAGATATAGAACTTACCGAAGAACCCCGCAGTCAGCGGCACTCCGATCAGAGACAGTAGGAAGATCGCGAACATCGCCGCGGTGGCCGGTTGCTTTTCGCTGAGTCCGGCGAAATCATCCACCTGCACGTATCGCTCGCCCTGCCGCCCAAAATGGCTGATGATGGCGAACGCCCCGACGTTCATGAACGCATACGCCGCCAGATAGAACATCGCGGCTTCGGTCCCGATCTTGGAATGCGCCGTTACCGCCACCATCACGTAGCCGGCGTGCGCAATCGACGAGTACGCGAGCATCCGCTTGATGTTGGCCTGCATCAGCGCGGCGAAGTTCCCGATGATCATCGTAGCCAGCGCAGACATCCATACAATGGGCTCCCAGCGCTCGGCGAGTCCGCCGAATCCGGTGAAGTAGACACGGATGAACACCGCGAAGGCGGCTGCCTTAGGCGCGGCGGACATGAATGCGGTCACAGGGGCCGGTGCGCCTTGATAGACGTCTGGCGTCCAGGCCTGGAACGGAGCCGCGGAAACCTTGAAGGCGAATCCGGCGAACATCAACGCCGCCGCGGCGCCCACCATCGCATGGGCGTGAGCCGTGGTGGGATCCACAACCGCGGTCCGGATCACGTTCAGGTTCGTCGATCCCGTCAGACCGTAAATCCACGCCACACCATATAGGAGGAACGCCGTGGCGAATGAGCCGAGCAGAAAGTATTTGATCGCCGCTTCGTTGTTACGCTTATCGTCGCGCAGGTAGCCGGCCAGGATATAGGTGGCGATCGAGGAAATCTCCAGACCGATGAACACCATAATCAGTTCGTTGGCCGTGGCAAGCAGGCACTGCCCGGTGAGCGAATAAAGCACCAGGGCAAAGTATTCTCCGGAGTCCGCGCCTTCTCTTTCGAGATATGATCCCGAGCACAACACCGCAAGAAAACCTACGAGCAAAACCAGCATCCGGAAGAACGTACCGAAGCCATCCACGATGAGAAAATTCTGAAACGCCGGCCCTGGCATCGTACCGGCATAAACGGCGCTGCCGAATGCAAGCGCGATCCCGAGCAAGGCGATGGGCGCGGTGTTCTTGCGCGGCGCCTCGCCGGACAAGGCTTCCAGCAGCATGATGATGGTCCCGAACACCACCAGGATCATCTCCGGCAAGATCCGGATGTATTCGACCGACGAGGGAAAGCTGAAATCAGCGGGCATGCGCAAGCTCCGGAGCGGTGGTCTTCACCTGGTATTCGACGCCCGCCTTGGATTGCTCGAGTATGTGCGCGTTGGCGGCCGAAATGGAAGGAAGGAAGGTCTGCGTGAGGGTGCCCATCCAGACCATGAGGATAACCAGCGGCGCGATGGCGAGTAACTCTCGGGAGTTGATTTCCGTGATGTGATGCCGGACTTCCTCGGACGCCTCGCCCAGGAAGGCTCGCTGGAACATCCATAGCATGTAACAGGCCGACAGGATCACTCCAAGTGCCGCGAACGCCACCCATGTCTTGCTCACCAGCGCCGCGCCCTGTAGCACCAGGAACTCGCCGACGAAGTTATTTAGCAAGGGCAACCCGATCGAAGCGAGCGTGGTGACCATGAAGATGGTGGTGAACCATGGCGCCACCCGGGCCACGCCGCCGTAGGACGAGATCTCGAGCGAATGACTGCGCTCGTACAGGTAGCCCACCAGCATGAACAGAGCGCCGGTGGAGACGCCGTGATTGAGCATCTGGTAGACCGCGCCGTCCAGGCCCTGCTGCGTGAACGAAAACGTACCCAATACCACAAAGCCAAGATGGCTCACCGAGGAGTACGCCACCAGTTTCTTCATATTCGGTTGCACCATCGCCACCAGCGCGCCCACGATGATTCCGACAATCGCCAGCGCCACGATCCAATCCGCGCACTGATGGGCCGCGTTGCCGAACAACGTCAGGCAGAAACGGACGATGCCGTAGGTTCCCATCTTCAGCATCACCGACGCCAGCATCACCGAACCCGCCGTCGGCGCTTCCACGTGCGCGTCCGGCAGCCACGTGTGCAGCGGCCAAAGCGGAACCTTGATTGCAAACGCGAGGAAGAACGCCAGGAACATCGGGATCTGCTCGGCGTTGCTCAGGGTCACCCGGCCCTGCGCCAACAGGCCCTGGATCACCGTGTAGTCGAACGTCCCCGTCTTCGTGTAGAGGTAGATGATCGCCACCAGCATCAACACCGAGCCGGCCATCGTGTACAGGAAGAACTTCACCGTGGCATAGATACGCCTATCGTGACCCCAGATTCCGATCAGGAAGTACATCGGGACGAGGGTAACTTCCCAGAACACATAGAACAGGAACAGATCCATCGACACGAATACGCCGATGACCCCGAATTCGAGCAGCAGCAGGAACGCGTAATACTCCTTGACGCGGTTCTGTATGTAACGCCAAGAAATCAGCACGCACAACGGCGTGAGCAGCGTCGACAGGATCACCAGCCACAGGCTCAATCCGTCGAGCGCGATATGATACCGGATCGACGGTGTGTCAATCCACGGAATGTTGGTTTCAAAGTAGGTGCCGCCGTGGCCCTGCCCGAAGAAAGGGCTCACCAGACCGAGCGACAGCAGGAAGATGGCGGCGGAAATCCCGAGCGCGGCCGTTTTCGCCGAAGCCCGGGGCGCCAGGAGGATCGCCAGGAAACCCACAAAGGGAGCGAACAGGACCACATCCAGCAGCGTGCAGTTCATCGGCCCATCCCCCCAGTCATGGTCGCGCCGGCAATGCCGATCAGCAGCACCGCCAGCACCGCCCCAAATACGACCCAAGCCGCGGACGACCGTATGTTACCCGACTGCAGATGTCTCAATCCGCCGCCGATCGTGCGCGCCAACCACCCCACGCCGTTCACCGCGCCATCGATGAATCCCGCATCCAAACCGCGCCACAACAACGAGCGCGAACCGGCGATGGTCGGGCTCACCACCATCGCGTCGTAAACCTCGTCCACGAAGTACTTGTTGTAAACCAGACGGTAGACGCCGCCCAGCGAGTCCGCAATCGAATCCGCCATACCCGGGCTCGCCACGTACATCACATACGCCAGTGCAATCCCCAGGAGTCCCGCCGCGGACCCGATCACTTCGAGCATCATGTCGTGCCCGCCATGCTCGGCCGCGCCAAGCACCGGCTCCAGGAAATGCGGGATGTTGAACGCCGCTCCGCCGATCACCGACAGCACGGCCAGCACCGCCAACGGCGCCCACATACTTACAGGCGACTCGTGCGGTTCGCCGTGCCCGCGAAACTCGCCGAAGAAGGTCATGAACATCGATCGCGAAACATAGAAAGCGGTCATGGCGGCGGTAATCACGCCGGCCCAGTACATCCACGGCGCGTGGTGATGCACCGCGCCGAGAATCGCTTCCTTGCTGTACCACCCGGAAGTGAACGGCACGCCGGAAATCGCAATCCACGCCGCGCAAAGCGTATAGAAGGTGATGGGGATGTGTTTTCTCAATCCACCCATGTGCCGCATATCCTGCTCATGGTGCATCGCGTGAATCACGCTACCCGCGCCAAGGAACAAGAGAGCTTTGAAGAAGGCGTGAGTCACCACGTGCCACATACCCGCAGCGTAAGCGCCGGACCCAAGCGCCATAAACATATACCCGAGTTGGGAAACCGTCGAGTAAGCGAAGACCTTCTTGATGTCGAACTGAGTAAGTCCGATCGTGGCGGCAACAACCGCGGTGATCAGGCCCACAACCGCGACCACGTCCCGCGCCATCGGTGCATGGTCAAACAGCACGAATGAGCGCGTCACCATATAGACGCCGGCGGTGACCATCGTCGCCGCGTGGATGAGCGCCGAAACAGGTGTCGGACCTTCCATCGCGTCCGGCAGCCAGACATACAACGGAACCTGCGCTGACTTGCCCGCCGCGCCCACCAGGAGCAAGAGGCAGATGACGGTAAGCGAACCCGCCGTCGCCTCCACCGGCAGCGCCGCGGCCTGCTTGAACACTTCCTGGAACGTCAGAGTCTTGAATTGCACCACGATAAAGAACATGGCCAGGGAGAAGCCGAAGTCCCCGATGCGATTCACGATGAACGCCTTGTTGCCGGCCGTGGTGGCGCTGAGCTTCAGGTAGTAGAAGCCGATCAGCAAGTAGCTGCAAAGTCCCACGCCTTCCCATCCAACGAACAAAAGCAGGAAGTTATTCGCCAGCACCAGAATCAGCATGAAGAACATGAAGAGGTTCAGGTAGGCGAAGAAACGCCAGTACCCGTCCTCTTCGGCCATGTATCCGGTGGCGTAAATATGGATGAGCGATCCTATGCCGGTCACGACCAGCAGCATCACCGCGGTGAGCCGGTCCACCGAGAACTCGAACGGAATGTTGACGAAGCCGCTTTGGATCCACGTGAAGCAGGTCTCGATGTGGACCTGTTCCAGCGGCATCAGCGCGCTCAGCGATTTGAGGACCCAAAGGAAAGATAGAATCACGCTGCCGCAGGCAATCAGGCTCGTGGCCGATTTCGACAGCCGCCGGCCGAACAGGCCGTTGACCAGAAAGCCGAGCAGCGGAAATGTTGGAATCAACCAGAGTTGCTGCATGGTCTAGAGTTTCATCGAATCGACGTCGTCGACCAGCAGGGTCGAGCGGTTCTTGAACACGGTGAGGATGATCGCCAGGCCCACCGCGGCTTCGGCGGCGGCCACTACCATCACGAAGAAAGTGAACAGGTGGCCATCCACCTTATCCAACTTATAAGAGAAAGCGACAAAGGTGAGGTTCACGGCGTTTAGCATCAATTCGATCGACATGAACACCGTGATAAGGCTCTTTCGAAACAGGAAGCCGGCGACGCCGAGCGTGAACAAAACCGCGCTGAGAGTCAGGTAGGCGGTGAGCGGAACACCCTGGTTGACGATGGGGGGCATGAGAAGCTAGTCCATCTCCTTTCGCGCCAGCACAACGGCGCCGAGGATGGCAATGAGAACAAGAACCGAAGTGACCTCGAACGGCAAAAGATATGTGGTGAATAGCGCTCGTCCCACCGCTTCCGGGGAGCCCGGCGTATTGCCGCCGAACTTCACCATCGTGTCGGCAGGTGGAACGGTTAGGTGAATCAGGAACGACAGCATTCCTAATAGCGCGATTATCAGCGGGATGCCGATTACCTTCGCCAGAAGGCTGCTGCGCGCCGGCTTCGGCTCGGCGCCCGCGTTCAGCAACATAATTACAAACAGGAACAACACCATGATCGCCCCGGCGTACACGATCAACTGCGCGGCGGCGATGAACGGAGCCCCCAGCAGCAGGTAGAGAATGGCGAGCGAGCCCATCACCCCCACTAGCGAAAGAGCACTCGTAATAGGATGCTTCTGCGTCACCATGACGAAGCCGCAAACCACCGCGATTGTCGCAAAGAGTCCGAACAGTAGCGCGTCCATGTGTTTCTTACGTGAAAAGGGCCACCAGCAGGCCGATGGCGAATAAGTTGACGATCGAGACCGGAAACATCCAGCCCCAGGCGAAATGCATCAGTTGGTCATACCGGAAACGGGGCAGCGTCGCGCGAACCCAGATATAAAAGAACAGGAGGAATCCCGTCTTGGATAGGAACCAGAACAACGGAACCAGAATGGGCTGCAACGGCGGAACCAGATGCACAAGGCCCACCAGCACCAGCACGGCCCCACCCAGTTTCAGCCACAACCGGTCTCGCGCCCGGCCAGGACCTACGCCGTGGAAAATCGCCATGCCGCCCAGAAACGCGAATGTGAGGAATGGAATAAAATCCGCGCCGAACTTCGCCGGAAACGGCGGCAGCCAACCGCCCAGAAACAGATGCGTGGCCAGTGCGCAGATGTTCACCATGTTGGCGTATTCCGCCATGAAGAAAGCCGCGAACTTCATTGACGAGTATTCGGTATGGAACCCCGCCACCAGTTCGTTTTCCGCTTCCGCCAAGTCGAACGGGATGCGATTCGTTTCCGCGAATGCGCAGATCATGAAGATGATGAACGCGAGGAGCGGCAGGCCTCCCATCTGGAAGATACCCCACTTCGCGATGAAGCCGAAATAGTAGCCCTGCTGCGCTTCCACGGCCGTTCGCAAGCTGAGTGTGTTGTAGATCAGCAGCGGGGCCGCGATGGCGAGTGCCAATGGAAGCTCGTAGCTGATCATTTGTGCCGAAGCGCGCAAGCCACCGAGGAGCGCGTACTTGTTATTCGACGACCATCCCGCCAGCGCGATGCCGTAGACGCCAAGCCCCGAAGCCGCCAACAGCACCAGCACGCTGATGTTGAGATCCGTCAGTTCCATGCGCGTCCGGACGCCGAACACGTCGATCTCAGGCCCGAATGGGATTACCGCGATCCCCACGAGAGCCGTCGCCACCGATAGCACCGGAGCCAGTAGATAAAAGAACTTGTTGACATGCGACGGCAGCATGTCCTCCTTGGTCAACAATTTGATTGTGTCCACCAAGGGCTGCCAGAAACCGAACGGCCCAACACGATTAGGCCCGATGCGCGCCTGCACGTGCGCAATCACCTTGCGCTCCACCAACTGGATGTAGGCCAGCGCGGTAAGAAAGACGAAGGCGACCAACCCCGTCTTGATGAGACTCAGCAGGTAGAAATTCATTTGCTTTGGTACAGTTGCCCAGGCGATTCGAGAACCGAAGCCAACGTCTTCGAGTAGCGGCCGAGCGACCCCGAGGTGAAAAGCGTGTCTCCAAACGAACGAATCAAATCCGGGCGCGCCTCGACATTCACTCGCCCATTCACGGCCGCGGTGGCGGCAGCCCCTCCCGTTGCGATCACTGGCAAAGGAACATTATAACCACGCACCCTGGCCCGGATCTCTTCGAAGATCCGCTCGTGTTGCGCGGGTCCCACGTTGATCCCGGTGGCGCGTCCGATCAACGCGAAGATCTCGAGATCCGTCTTTGCACCCATCACACCGAGCGCCTTCTTCAACCGCTGCACCTGGCCGGTTCCGTTGGTCACCGTACCGGGCTTCTCATAGAGGGATGCCGACGGTAACACCACTTCCGCGCGCCGCGCGGTGTCGGTTAGAAACAGATCCTGCACCAGGAGAAACGTGCCAGGAGGCAGAGCCGCGCCGCCAAGAGGATCCGCGCCCACTACCCACAGGGCCGCCAGATCCGGCGCCGCCAGCATCTGGTCCATCGACATGCCCTTTTCCGGAGCCGGTTCGTACCCGGGACTAAGTTCAGGGTGAAGCCCCATATCGATGGCGCCGCGGGAGTTGGCGTAATCCACCAGGCAGATATATTGAACCGGAATCCCGAGCGAAGCACCGAATTCCACTAATTGCCCAACGGCCGCACCCTTGATAACGTCGCCGAAGATCACCACCAGACGCTTGCGCGTCTTCAAATCGGCGGCAAGTTCGTGGAGGCGGGGCCAAGGGTCACCGTCCGAGTAGCGGAGCTTGGAAATCGCCACCTTGTCCTCACGAACCGGGCCCGGGGTGACCGTGTACACAGCCGCCTGGTGATGACGCCAATTGGCTCGCACCTGCCATGCAAGGAATGGATGCTGCTGCGAAAGATCGGCGCCGATGATCAACACCGCGTCCGATTCGTACACGTCCTCGGCCGTGGCCAGCCCGGCCGCCGACCCGCTCAACGCATCGAGCAGCGACGCCACGTCGCCCGTGCGCTGGTGATCGATGTGCGGCGTGCCCAGTCCCTCCCGGGCGAATTTCTGAAGATAGTAGTTCTCTTCGTTGGTGGTCTGATTGGATCCGACAACTCCGATCTTTCCACCCGCGGTCCGGATTTCGTTCAGCCTCTGCCCAACCCGCTTGATCGCCTCGGACCACGACGCCTCCACCAGCGCGCCATTCTTGCGAATCAGCGGCGACTGGAGCCTTTCCGGATGACTGATGAAGTCAAACGCGTAGCGGCCCTTGACGCACAGAAAATCTCCGTTGATGCCGGACTGGTCGCGGTTGTTGCCGCGGACGATTTCGTTGTCGCGCACGCTGAGCGTAGTCTTACAGCCATCGGCGCAGTGTCCACAAACGGTTCCGACGTGGTCCATTTCCCATGGCCGCGTCTGATACCGGTAGATACCGCTCGTCAGCGCGCCTACCGGGCAGATGTCGATACAGGCGCCACACTCGTCACAGTTGAGATGATCGCCGAAGTTAGGCGTGATTTCCGAATATGCGCCGCGATGAGTAACCCCGAGCGCCTTCACCCCAAGGCCCTCGTCGCATACGCGCACACACCGGTAACATAGGATACAGCGCGGAGCATCGTAGAACACCACGGGCGACCATTGCTTCTCGTCCACGTGATGCTTGATCTCCGTGTAACGGCTCTCGCCGGCGCCGTAGCGAAACACCATGTCCTGCAATTCGCACTCGCCGCCCTTGTCGCACACCGGACAATCGAGTGGATGATTGGTGAGCAGGAACTCGAGCATCTGCTTGCGCGCCGCCGCCACTTGCGGTGACTCCGTGCGCACCACCATGCCCTCGGCCACCGTCAGCGTGCAGCTTGCCTGCAGCTTCGGCATCTTTTCCACTTCCACCAGGCACATGCGGCAGGCCGCTTGCAGTGACAAGCCTTCGTAATAGCAAAACGACGGAATATTGATACCGGCTCGCTTGGCGGCATCGATGACGAGCGTCCCAGGCATCGCCTGGAGCGACTGCCCGTCGATTGTCAGTGTTACCGGATCAGCCATGATGTTGCCTTTCGCTTGTCCCCCTGGCGTCCATTACGAGTGAATCCGAACCAGGCCGGCGCCCGTCATCGAGACGCTCGAGGAAGCGATCTTGGCTTCGAACTCGTGGCGAAACTTCTTGACGATCGAAATCGTCGGCAGCGCCGCCGCGTCACCTAACGCGCAAAAAGTGCGCCCCAACATGTTCTCGGCCAGTTCGCCCACCATGTCGATATCGTGCGCGTTGGCGGCCCCTTCGTCCAGCCGGGTCAGCAGTTTTGTCAGCCAGAGCGTACCCTCGCGGCACGGGATGCACCAGCCGCAGCTCTCGTGCTTATAGAAACGCATGATGCGGAGCGCTAACTTCACCATATCGGTGGTGTCATCGATGATCACCACGCCGCCGGAGCCGAGCATCGTCTTCAACTTTGCCATGGCGTCGTAGTCCATGGTGGCTTCCCAGGCTTCCTCGCCCGTTAGCACCGGACACGACGAGCCACCCGGAATGAATGCCTTCATCTTACGGCCGTTGCGAATGCCGCCGCCCACTTCCTCGAGCATTTTGCGAACCGGGAAGCCGAGCGTCAGTTCGTAGACGCCGGGCCGGTTCACATGGCCAGTAAGACAAGTAAGTTTCGTGCCGCCCGCTTTCGCGACGCCCAGCGCGGCGTAAGCGGCTCCGCCCATCTCGATGATATCTGGAACGGCCGCGTAACTCTCCACGTTATTTAGGATCGTCGGGCACTGAAACGCGCCAGAAGTCGCCGGAAACGGCGGCTTGATGCGCGGGTTGCCGCGTTTGCCCTCCAGAGACTCGAGCAGCGCCGATTCCTCACCGCACTCATAAGCTCCAGCGCCGGAGTGAGTCGAGAGATCGAAGTCAAAACCGGTGCCTTGGATGTTCTTGCCGAGCCAACCCTTTGCGTAGGCCTCTTCCAGCGCCTGGTCCATGAGGTCGATCAAGTAACGGTATTCCCCGCGGATGTAAATCCATCCGCGCCGCGAATCGATCACGCGCGCCGCGATCAGGCAGCCCTCGATCAGCCGGTGCGGATCGTACTGCATGATCACACGGTCCTTGCAGGTGCCCGGCTCGGACTCGTCGGCGTTCACAACGATATAGCGCGGCTTGGCTCCCGTCCTTGGAACGAAACCCCACTTCATGCCTACCGGGAACCCTGCGCCGCCTCGGCCGCGCAGGTTCGACGCCTTCAATTCGTCCACGATCTGGTCCGGCGTCATCGCGAGCGCCTTGCGGAACGATTGAAATCCGCCGTTGGCGAGGAACGTGTCGATCGAGCGAGAATTCGGCAGCCGGAAGCGCTTGCTTAAGAGGACCGTTTCGGCCGGATGCGGTTCAGGATGGAGCAGCGGTTCCATGTAACTTATTGTTTCTTTCTCAGGCCGTCGATAATCTGATCCAACCGCTCCACGGTAACGTGATGGTGGAAGTCGTAGTTGGTCTGAATGGCGGGAGCCCAGGAACAGGCGCCGATACACTCCACCTCTTCGAGTGAAATGGATCCGTCTTCGGAAACCTGGTTGTGGCCAATACCCAACTTATGGCACGCATGGTTCCATAACTCTTCCCCGCCCCACAACATGCAACTGATGTTGGTGCAGATTTGGAGATGCGTCTTGCCCATCGGCTGGGACCGCAGCATGGTGTAGAAGCCCACCACTTCGTCCACTTCGAGCGTCGACACTCCACAGCGGCTCGCCACTTCCTCAGTCAGTTCGCGGGTAACCGCGCCAACTTCGTCCTGGCAGTACATCAGCATCGGGATCAGCGCCCCTTTGAGCCTGCCCGGCGGATAGTTTTGAACGAGTTTGGAGAGTCGCGCCTCCAGTTGCGGTGAGAAGGTCATCGGTCCGTGTCTCCGAGGACAAAATCCATGCTGCCGAGCGAGGCGATCGAATCGGCGATGAGTCTGTTTTCAAGCATCGGCGCGATCGACATCAGGTTGCCGAAGCTGGGCGTCCGCATGTGTACGCGATACGGTTTGTTGGTGCCGTCGCTGACCACGTAATAGCCGAGTTCGCCACGCGGCGATTCGATCGCCTGGTAGGCCTGTCCGGCCGGCACCGCGAATCCTTCCGTGACGATCTTGAAGTGGTAAATGAGGGCTTCCATCTGCGTCTTCATCTTTTCGCGCTCTGGCAGCACCACGTGCGGAGCGTCGGCTTGAACAGGCCCCTCGGGCATCCCATCGAGCGCCTGCCGGATGATTTTGCAGCTTTCCCGCATCTCCTGGATCCGCACCTGGTACCGCGCGTAGACGTCACTCTCGGTTCTGGTGGGAACCTGGAAGTCGAACTTTTCGTAACTCGAGTATGGCTCGTCTTTGCGGATATCCCAGGCAACGCCGGCGGCGCGGATCATCGGACCGGTGACGCCCACATCGAGCAGGTCATCGAGATGCAGATAGCCTACCCCCTTGGTGCGAATGGTCCAGATCGGATTGTTGGTCAGCAGGTTCTCGTACTCGTCGATCCGCTCCGGCATCAACTTGCTGAAGCGCTCCATCGCCTGGCGCCAACCGCGCGGAGCATCGAGCGCCAGACCGCCGATCCGGAAGTAACTGGTCATCATGCGCTGGCCGGAGAACAACTCGAACAACCGCAGGATCTCTTCGCGCTCGCGGAAGCAGTACATGAACATCGACATCGCGCCGATATCGAGCGCGTGCGTTCCCAGCCAGACCAAATGGCTATTGATGCGCGTCACCTCGGTGAGCATCACCCGCATCCATTGCGCCTTGGCCGGAATCTCCATCTGCAGAAGCTTTTCCACCGCCAGGCAGTAACAAAGATTGTTGGAGAGATTGGCGAGATAATCAACCCGGTCGGTAAGCGGAACCACTTGCTGCCACGTGCGCACCTCGCATTGTTTCTCGATGCCGGTATGCAGGTAGCCGATGTCGGCGGTTGCCTTCTCGATGATCTCGCCGTCGAGTTCGAGCACCACTCGCAGCACGCCGTGGGTGGATGGATGCTGTGGCCCCATGTTCAGGGTCATGGTGCGTTTGCCCGTGGCGGCGGCCGGGGTTTCAGCGGCGGTGGTGGCGATGTCGCTCATTGGCTTACTCGTTTTGATAGCTGTACTTGTGGCCGTGCACCGGGTAGTCCTTGCGCAACGGGTTGCCTTCCCAGTCCTCCGGCATCAGGATGCGGGTCAGGTTGGGATGATTTCGGAACCGGACGCCGAACATGTCGAATACCTCGCGTTCGTACCAATCCGCCGCGCGCCACACCGGATGCACCGAATCGATCTCGGGATGGGCCGAATCGACACGAACCGAGAGGCGGAGCCGTTCGTTCCGGGCGATGGAATGGAGATGGTAGACGATTTCGAAGCGCGGCTCCATGGGATACCAATCGACACAGGTCACCGAAGCCAGGCGTACGTACTGGTCCGCTTTCAGCGCGCGGCAGACGCCGAGAATGCGATCCGGCGGGACCTCGAGGGTTAGCTCGCCGAGAGCCAGTTTGCCGCCGAGCACCGCGCCCGGCTCGGTTTGTTCCAGGGCTTGAACCACACGCGTC
Organism: Bryobacteraceae bacterium; assembly: GCA_041394885.1. Taxonomy (GTDB): domain Bacteria; phylum Acidobacteriota; class Terriglobia; order Bryobacterales; family Bryobacteraceae; genus DSOI01. Next base: position 25,074 of record JAWKHI010000043.1, read on the forward strand.
TCTTTGATGTCTTGTTCCGGAAGCATCGAATTTTCTCTGCCTTATTTGGCCTGAGGCCGGACGGTCGTCTTGGACCAGTCGAGAACCCCTTCTTCCAGATGTAGAAGAAGCCCGACAGGATCAAAATAACGAAAACGAACATTTCGACAAAAGCCACCGATTCAGTTCGCGGTAGACGACTAGCCACGGGTAGAGAACATTGGCTTCAATGTCGGAACAAAATTGAACAGCATCGCCACAAGGTAGAACCGGACACTGATGCGCTCCCTGGCGTTGCCCACCGGCGTCATGCCGCTTTCATAGGGCGTGTCCTTGATTTTGTCCTTGACCCGGTTGCCGGAGTGCGGTACGAGAGGCCAACCAGAACGACAGCGATTACGCTTCTTCCAGCAGCTTGCACCAGCAGCGGGAAGTACGCTTCGGGAGTGGGATGATGGCATGCGGTTAAATATCGACCATACCGGTCAGCGTGGAAGTGGCTGCAAAACTGACGGCGGCGTGCGTATTACAATCGGCCCATGCCATTCTGCACCAAGTGTGGACAAACGCTACAGTCCAGTAGAGAACCTTGTGTGCGGTGCACCCCCGATCACCCGGCACCGAGGCGATTCGCATTCCTCGGAGCGGGCGGTCCGCTCCTCAAAATCTACCTGGTCACGTTCCTGCTCTCGATTGTGACCTCGGCGTCTATTGGTTCTGGGGAAGAACCAAGGTGAGGCGGTATCTGGCGGGATCGGTGGAGCTTAAGGATCAAGCTCATTATCATTGCAATTGGCGGCGAGTTGCTGCGCGGGTTTGGCACGGCCATTGTGATCTTCGGCATCTTGTTCGGCCAAGTGGCTTTCTGGATCTGGCTGTGGGGGCGAGTGAGACCGGCGCAAACATGGCATCGCGTGCTTCATTTTGGGCGGTGTCGTGCTTGCGCCATTGGCCACTACCGGAGCGCGGCGCCATCGGCCGAGCCGAACATCGTGGCGCGAAATACGATTCAGTTTCCGCGGCCGCACTGGGCAATTCTTCTGGATATTCGTGGGCGGTGCACTTCTGTCGGTGGATCACGCTTACGCTCTACACGCCTGGTTCGCCACGCGGATCCGCCAAGTTCCTGTTTCGAACTCGCGGTTCGGAGACGCGGATTTCGGATTCGACGGCGAGGGCCGCGACCTGTTCAAGACCTACGTGATCGCCCTTTTGCTGGCGCTTCCGACGCTATTTCTCAGCATGTACTGGTATCAGGTGAAGCAGGCGAACTACTTCTTCGATCACACCACGCTGCTCGGGTCGCGGTTCCAATTGAACCTTGCTTACCGAATTCGCTCGGCATTTTCTCGGGGGACTCACGCTGGCGAAGCTCACGCTTGGTACCGGATTTCCCAAGGCAGGCATGGCGCTGCGGTACCTGTTCGGAAAGCTGACGCTCACCGGGCCGCTTCCGCTCGAACAAGTACATCAGAGTCTGGCCGACGCCTCCGCGACGGGCGAGGCGCTCGGAGACCTGCTCGATTCCGGCGGACTCGACATCAGCCTGGGGCTGTAGCGGGCAATGCAGAGCGCGTACTACTACGACGGCCGCAGCACGGCGGACCGGGAACCGGCGAGCAGCACCTTCGCCACCGGATCGCTGACCATCCACCGGTCCGGATGGGCTCCGCTGCACTGGCCGTATCGAGAACTGCGGCGGAGTGAAGGTGCAGTGGAGGGCGGACCGTTCCGGCTGGAGAAGTGCCCCCGGCGCGAGGCAGCTGATGTTCACGGACCCCGGCGCCTGGGTGGCGCTGAAGAGCGTGGACCCAGCAACGGGCTTGGCGGTGAGTGCGGCGCAGGGGTCTCTGGGGGACGTTTCTACTGGTGCTGCTGTTGGCCACCGTGGCGGCTGTTCGCGTTGTACTGGTGGGTGCTGCCCGCAGCCGGAGAGTTCTCGTCAGCGGCGTGCATCCCGCCGTCCTGGAGGAGAAGCTGGGTCAGACCGTGGTGTCGCAGATCACGATGCCTCCAAGGGACGCGCAGCGCCGAGACACGGGCGCCGGTGGAGCGGATTGTCGCGGCAACTGCGCAGCGTTACCCGGATAGGTCCGTATCGATTTCGGGTGTACGTAGTAGACAGCGGTTTCTAGAACGCGATGGCCGCGCCGGGCGGCACATCGTCGTCTACCGCGGATTGCCTGATAAGACCAACAGCGCGGACGAACTGGCGGCGGTGCGCGGCGCCGAAGTTGCGCGCACGTCACCGGGCGGCACGGCACCAAGGCGATGATGGTTTTGACGTTCTGGACACTCGTGTCGTTCCTGGCGGGCGACACCAGCGGGGGCCATCGCAGCCTGCCGGCGCGCCTGCGGAACTGCGCCCAGCCGGCAGCAGGAAGAGGGCGCCGACGCCGAAGCGCGGCGAGTGTTCGAGCAGGCGCGCATGGATCCCTGCGCGATGGCGCGCGTCTACCGCATGCTGGACAACATCAGCGGCGACATGCCGGCGAGCATATTCTCGACGCATCTACGCATGGCGGACCGCATCGAGACAATCGAGGAATGGGGCGACCGGCAGAATTACACGCCGGAGCCGGTGCTGCCGAAAGCCGTGGCCGCTGGCGACGCGAGGGTGCGCGGCGCGATAGCGAATCAGCCCGCGGCGCTCGATTTCGCCTTGGCCTGGACGCGCGCGGCGAAGCGCGGGATGTGCACAATGTAGCGCTCGTGCGTACCCTCGGAGACTTCTTCGGTCTCGTCCCAGGCCTGCACTCTGAACCGGACGCGATTGCCGTCGACATGGACGACTTCGGCGTGGAAACTGGACCGACATGCCCATGAAGCGTAGCGGCGAGGTGTTTGATGGAGACGTCGGTGCCGACCGAATCATGGTCGTCGCCGAGCAGCGGCTTAATGGCGTTGCGGCAGGTCATCTCCAACTGCCAGACCAGGTGCGGGGTGGCGAGCACGCGGGCCTCTTCGACGCCCAGAAAGTCAATGGCGAGTTCTGGCATGGCATGGCTGGATTGGCAACAAGCTACCGACGCAGTCCCGGTTTGTACGATTATGTTCCATGGATGATGCTTCCTGGCGCATAGCCCGGCATACCGGAACCGGAGTCATGTGGTTCCTTTGCTACTTGCGATGGCCTCGCCCCTGACGGTCAAGGTGCGTGGGCGCGGCGATGGTGGATGTTTCGCCGCGGACCTTCCCGGCGATTGTGAACTGTGGTTTTCTCGAGAAGACGGCGGGCGAGTTGCGGCATCCGCTGTTTGCACGGCTCTGGCAGCTGACGACGGATCGACGCGCCTGGCGATGGTGACCGTGGATTCGGGTGCATGATGCCGCGCGGAACTACTGACCGGGCGAAGCGGCTGGCCGGAGCGAAGGACGCAACTGGCGAAGACCGGATGATGATCTCGGCGATGCACACGCGTATCTGGCGCCGGCGCGTCGATGGCGTGCCTGGGGTCGCGGGCCGAGCAAGCGTACGCGGATGCACTACCAGCGTTGATCGCGGATGCAGGAGCAGGCGGCGGCGAAGTTGGAGCCGGCGCGGTGGGGTGGTCCGCGTACCGATGATTGGGGAACGAGAATGCATCAAGCCGGCGCTGGATCCTGCGTCCGGACAAGATGAAGACGGACCCGTTCGGCGCGTTGACGGTCCGGGCGGAATACGTATCCGGCAGAATCCGGAAGCCATCATGGAATCCGGCCCGGTGGATCCGCAGTTCTCGCTGCTGGCGTTTCAGAACGAACAGGGAGCCGCTGGCGATACTGGCCAACTATTCGCAGCACTACTTTGGGACATCGCCGGTATCGGGCGATTACCAGGCGATGGTGGCGCGAACGTGTGGGTGAGCGGACGGGCGGCAGCGTGGTGCTGGTTTGCGCAGGCACCAGCGGCGACTGGGGATGTGGATGGACTTCGATGGCGGCCCGAAGCCGGCCGGACACCCGGAGACTTATTCGGCGGTATTGGCGCAGCGCCGAAGCCGCCTGGCGGGGATCGCGTACCGGGCGACGTACTGAACAAGTGATGGCGGAAGCACGGTTGCGGCTGCCGAGGCGTGTACCGGACGCGGGCGCGGCTGGGATGGGCGGCCGGGATATGGCGATGAAGGGCGCCGTTGCGGCGTCGCAGCCGGAGGTGCGGCGAGGCGCGGTACATCGACGCCGAGCCGGGAGCGCGAGCTGAAGCTGTGGGTATGATCCGGATCGGAAACACGGGCGACCGGTCAGGCGCATTCCGAATGAAGTGTACGCGATCACGGGATTGAAGCTGAAAGCGCGTAGTCCGCTGGCGGCGACGATCAACATCGAACTGGCCAATGGAGCCGAGGGTTACATTCCGCCTCCGGAGCAGCATCTGTTCGGCGGATACACGACCTGGCCGGCACGGACGGCCGGGCTCGCGGTGGAGGCGGAACCGCGCATCGTGGAGACGCTGACGGGCCTGCTGGAGCGGGTTGCCGGGGCGAGGCGACGCCGGGAGCGGGAGCCGGAGACGAGTTACTCGAAGGCCGTGCGGGCTTCCACGCCGTGGGCGTATTGGCGGATGGACGAGATGGAGCGCGGCCCGTATGCCGGCCGCGTGGCGTACTATCTGCCGGGCATCGAAGGGAGGGTGGCACACTCGGTATATTTCGCGGGCGGACACCGGCCGTTGCCGGAGTTGGGGAGCCGCTATTCCATCGAGGCCTGGATCTGGCCGGGCGTGGAGAAGACGCCTTGGTTCGGGGTGGAGATCGACGAGGGGACCAAGCAATGGCATCACACGTTGCTGGCGGTGGATGGCGGGCGGGCGCGGCTGCTGGTGAATGGACGGGTGGTGAGCGAGGCGGCGAAGGCGGGACGGCGGCTGGGCGAGGGCTTCGAGGGCCGTGTGGACGAAGTGGCGATCTACCGGCGGGTGTTGGGCGATGGGGAGATGGCGGCGCACAGGCAGGCGAGGTAGGGGAACGATTCCCGCAGGGGCGCGAGTGGAGTAAGCTGGCGGGATGAGCAAGACCGGCCTCGTACTCGCCTGTTATTTCCCGGCTGCCATTGGCATGGCACAGCCCGTGTTCGGACCGCTCACCTATCATGCGGTGGCGGACTGGCCGCGGCTTCCGGCGCACGCCTACACGATGGAGACCGCAGGGGTGGCGGTGACGGCGCAGAACCATGTTTACGTGTTCCATCGAGGCAAGAATCCGATTCTCGAGTTCGACTCCGATGGCTGGTTTTTGCGCGGATTCGGCGATGGCCTTTTCGACCGGCCGCACTCGATCCGAATTGACGCGGAGGGCAACATCTGGACGGTGGACGACGGGTCCCACACGGTCCTGAAGATGGACAAACACGGGCGTGTCCGGATGGTGCTGGGACGTTATCGAACCACGTCGGACGCCAAGAGCGCGATGCCGGACGGGTCCGCGGGCGGGGCGCTGCGCGGGCTTCGCGACGAAGGCATCGTGCGGTTCCACCGGCCGACCGATGTGGCGATCGGCACAGGCGGCGAGATCTTTGTGGCCGATGGATACGGCAACTCGCGCGTGGTGCGGTTCGACAAAGACGGGCGATTCGTGAAGGAGTGGGGCAAGCGTGGATCGGCGCGGGGAGAGTTCCATACGCCGCACTCGATACTGGCCGATGACAAGGGGCGCGTGTATGTGGCGGACCGGGAGAACTACCGGGTGCAGGTGTTCGACTACGACGGCAAGTTTCTCGAGGAGTGGCGCGACATAGGGTCGCCGTGGGGACTGGCGTTCACCACCGATGGGAACCTGATGATGACCGACGGGTACAACAATCGAGTGGTGAAGCTGACGCGCTCGGGACGGGTGATCGGCGCGTTCGGGTCACACGGCAAGCAGCCAGGCCAGTTTCATTATTGCCATCAGATGGCGGTGGGTCCGGATGGGGCAGTGTACACGGCGGAGATTCTGAATTGGCGGGCGCAGAAGTTCGTGCTGCGATGAGAAACGATATAGTGGCGTGATCATGACGCGTTGGCTTTCCCTTGGCTTGCTGATTTCGGCCGCGGCGGCGCAACCGCCGCCGGCTACAGAAGAAGAAGCGGCGCAGTTGCGCGCGCGTGCGGCAGCGGCGCCGAAGCTGCCATTGACGCTGACGGAGCTGCACGTGGCAGCACCGGCAAGCGGGTGGGCGCTGGACTTCTCGTCGTCGGTGGCTGTGGGCAAGGGCAGCACGATCTACCTGCTGCAGCGCGGCGAGAAGGCGGACCCGGTGATCGCGGTGGACAGCAAGACCGGGAAGGTGCTGCGGTCCTGGGGCAAGGGAATGTTCGAGATTCCGCACAGCATCCGGCTGGACGCAAAAGGGAACGTGTGGACGGTAGACGCGGCGAGTTCGGTGGTGTATCAGTTCACACCGGAGGGGAAGAAACTGCGGGAGATCCGGGTGGGCGGGCAGCCGGCGGATCATCGCAGCGCGTTCAAAGGGACCGCCGATATTGCGTTCGCGCCGGATGGGCGGATCTTCATCGCCGATGGGTATGCGAATGCGCGGATCCTGGAGTATTCGGCGGATGGGAAGCGGGTGCGGGAGTGGGGCAAGCACGGAGTGGGGCCGGGTGAATTTTATTTGCCGCATGGGTTGACGATCGACGCGAAGGGGACGCTGTATGTGGCAGATCGGGAGAACGGACGGATTCAGAAATTCGATTTGCGTGGGAAGTACCTGGGCGAGTGGAACGGGTATGGAAAGACGTTCTGCATCACGTGGCGGCCGTCTGAGAGCGCGGATGGGGCGATTTGGATTGGGACGCAGCCGCGGAATCTGCCGAATGGGGCACCGGGGTGGCTGATGAAGCTGGATCCGCGGACGGGAGCGTTATTGGGCGCCGTGGAGAGCCCGGGGCATCATTCGATCGATGTGACGCTGGCTGGCGAGTTATTCACGGGAGTACGTCCGGACAAGGTGCTGTACTTCCGGCGAGGGCGGTAGATCCGGGTTTGGATGACGGAACAAAGCCAACGGGCAGCGGACGTTAGTCGTTTGGTTTGAAATTTTGTCCGAAAAATGGTGGGTTTGTTCCGTTTTTTCGCGTGGGGTGGATTTTATTACCAAACAGCGCGCCTTGGCCGTATAGCCGGCAGTTTGATTTTCGCATGCGGCATCAAGGGTTTTCCGGGTGGGGGCGGTGCAGAAGGGCCGATTGGCGGGGGCCTGGGGACGTGGGGCCGGTTGTGAACGGGCAGGATCTACCAGCGGGTTTCGACGCCGTATGGGATGAATTTCGAGTCTGCCGTGAGGATTGGCAGGCTCTCTTCCAGCCCTTGGGCGGCTAAAATTCGATCAAGGGGGTCTTGTGGTGCAACGGGAGAGTTTCCGAGGCGGAAGACGTGGCGGGGAAGGATCGGGAGGAGAGCGATCGCATTGCGCTCGAGATGCTGCAGTAGAAAATCGCTTGGGGACGCCGGGAGTTCGAGGCGACCTATTTGGAACTTGGTGACGATCTCCCAGATGCTTGCGGCACTGAGGAGGAGTTCAGCCTGTTCGAAGAGATTTGCGGCCTCTGGTGAAAGTTTGGAATCGCCGGCGATTGCCCACAGAAAGGCGTGGGTATCAAGCAGGAGCTTCACTTCCAGAAAGCCTCTTCGATCTCCGAAGGGCAGAGGGTCGTCAAAGTCGCTGGGGACGGTGAATAGGCCTGCAGCCGAACCCACCTTGCGCCTTGCTTTGCGGGGCTCAAAGGGTACGAGCCGAGCAACGGGGCGCCCGGAGCGGGTGATTATGACTTCTTCGCCGAGAGGACGGTTTCCAGGAGAGCGTGACAGGTGAGTCTTGGCTTCGTGGACACTGGCTTCCATGCCTCAATAGTAGACTAAGTCATGAACTAAGTCAATACGCTTCGCCCGGTCCATGTCTTATGAGGACTCGCCGGCACAACGGAGCCAGGATCGGCTAGTTGACACGTGGCAGCGTGCCGATCACAGCAGCACCGGCGGCCGCTCTCACCGGGTCCACTTCTTGCGCTCGTAGGAAGCGCTGCCAGTGCGTGGCGGCGCGGGCATTGAGATCCCAAACGACTTTGCCGGCGCGGATGGTCATTTCGGCGGTGATCCGCTTGTCGCCGACGTTGGCGGCTCCGGCGGAGTCCATGTAGCCGAAGCGGCCGTTTTCGACGGCGAGAACGGCGAGGTCGGCTTCGGCTCCGATGGAGAGATGGCCAAGATCCGGGCGTTTGATTTCACGGGCGGGATTCCAGGTGGACATGGCGACCACTTCGGCGATGGGGGAGCCGAGGTTGAGCATCTTGGACATGACGTTGGCCATGTCTTTCATGCCGGCGTTCATGCTGCCGGTGTGGAGATCGGTGGAGATGGAATCGGGGCGGAACCCCTGGGCGTAGGCGGGCATGGCAACGTACCAGTAGAAACTGCCGGCGCCGTGGCCGATGTCGAAGAAGATGCCACGTTTTCGGCCGTTGGTCATGGCCGGATTGATCTTGCCGTTGTCGAGGAGCTCCTGGCGATGGCCGGAGAAGCAATGGGTGTAGATGTCGCCGGCGCGGAGCTTGTCTTCGAGCAGGGTGGGGAGGCTACGGACGTTGTTCAGATAGCCAAAGTCGACCATCACGGGAAGATCCGTCTTTTTGCCGGCGGCCGTGGCGGCGTCGATGGATTCCCAGCCGGGTCCGGCGTAGTGGGCGGATTTGAAGCCGACGATCACGCCTTTGTTTTCGTTGGCCATGCGGACGGCGCCATCGACGTCGAGTTGGGCGGGGTCGTCTTCCTTGCCGGTGCCCATGCCGGCGGCGACGATGTTCAGCATCGCGAGGACGCGGGTCTGGGCGCGATCGATGACCTGGGCTTTGAAGGCGGGAAAGGTTTCGAGCCCGGTTGTGCCGGCGTCGACGACGGTGGTCACGCCGCTGCGGAAAGAGAACGCGTCGGCGTTGACGCTGGAGTCACGCTCGACGCCGGGGAGGCCGGGGCGAGGGAAGACATGAACGTGGATATCGATCAGACCAGGAGTGACGTAGAGCCCGCGGAGGTCGACGGTGCGCTTTGCTTCAATGGCTGGGATTGCGGTGGCGATCTGTGCGATTTTGCCGTTGGCGATGGCGACATCGGTGACGGCGTTGATTCCGTTCTTGGGGTCGATGAGGCGGCCGTTTTTGAGGAGGAGGTCGTACTGCTGAGCCTGGGTGAGCGTGGCTGCCAGGATGAGGGTGAGGACCGGTTTCATGGATCTCCTTTGCCGGAATGGAGTGGCGGGCGAGAAGCCCGCCGCAAGGTGCAGTTTACACTACTTGGTCCAGAGGGCTTGCATGATCTTGACGGGGTTCATGGGGAGGCTGCGGAGGCGAACTCCGGCGGCGCGGTAGATGGCGTTGGCGAGGGCTCCGGGGGCGGAACGATGTTGGCTTCGCCGACGCCGCGGACGCCGAAGGGATGCCCGGGATTGGGGACTTCGACGATCTCGGTGTCGATCATGGGAAGGTCGAGCGCGGTGGGCATTCGGTAGTCGAGGAAGCCGAGTTGGCCACATGTGGCCCTTGGCGGTCATGAAGTACTCTTCGTTGAGCGCCCAACCGATACCCTGGACGCTGCCGCCTGCATCCTGGCCTTCGACGTAGGCGGGATGAATGGCTTTGCCGGCGTCCTGGACAGAGGTGAAGCGGACGATGGTGGTTTTGCCGGTTTCGGGATCCACTTCAACGTCGGCGATGCAGCCGGCGGGGATCCACGCCGACGCCGCGGCCGTCGACAGCGCCGCGGCCGACGATGGGTCCGCCGGTTCCGCCGATCTTGGCGCAAGCTTGGCTCGGCGAAGGTCATCTGGTGGCCGTTGGGCAGAGACACCGACTCGATTCGACCTTGTCGGCGGTGGTTTCCCCAAAGCGACGCGGCGCGTTCTTTTAGTTGGCGCATGACGTCGTTGGCGGCTTCGACGGCGGCCATTCCGGTGGCGAGGTGGTGCAACTGCCGCCGGTGACGCCGGTGAAGCCGACCGAGTCGGTATCGACGACGCTCCGGATGGACCTGCTCGGCGGCGATGCCCAAGATTTCGGCGGCGGCCTGCATGGAAATGGATGTACGGGTACCGCCGATGTCGAGTGGAGCCTTCGACGAGGTTGACGGTGCCATCGGCGTTGACGCTGAGGGTGCAACTCGAGGGAAGCCCGGCATTGAACCAGAAGCCGATGGCGACGCCGCGTCCGCGATTGGGGCCGCCGAGGGGCGCGGTGTAGTGGGGATGATTCTTCATCGCCTCGAGGACTTCCACGCAGCCGATGCGCTTGTATTTGACGCCATCGGCGCGGCGGGTGCCTTCCTTGGCGGCGTTCCTGAGGCGGAAGTCAATGGGATCGAGGCCGAGCTTTTCGGCGATTTCGTCGATCACCGATTCGGTGGCGAAGGCGGCGTTGGTAGCGCCGGGGGCGCGATAGGCCGCGGTGCTGGGCTTGTTGACGACGACGTCGTACGCGTCGATGGTGACGTTGGGGATATCGTAGGCGGCGAAGACGGTCATCGAACCGGGGCCAACCGTAGCACCAGGATAGGCACCGGCTTCATAGGCAAGAGGTGGCTTGGAGCGGCACGAATGCGACCGTCCTTGGACACTCCGATCTTGACCTTGATGGCGGAGCCGGGCGTTGGGCCGGTGGCTTCAAAGACGTCACGGCGGGACATGAGGATCTGGACGGGGCGTCCGGATTTTTTTGAGAGAATGGCGGCGGTGGGCTCGAGATAGACGGGGATCTTGCCGCCGAATCCGCCGCCGATTTCCATTGGAGTGACGCGGACCTGGGAGACGGGAAGGTCGAGAATGCAGGCGGTGGTGTCGCGGACTACGAACGAGCCTTGGGTGGAGGTCCAGACCAGGACGCGGCCGTCATTGTTCCAGAGGACGGTGGCGTTGTGGGGCTCAATGTAGCCTTGATGGACAGTGGCGGTGGTGAACTCGTGCTCGACGACGACGTCACAGGAGGGAAAGGCCGCGGCGGCATCGCCCATGGCGTGGCGGAAGTGCTCGGCGATGTTGGAAGGGGTGGCGGTGGGCTCGCCGAACTCTTTCATGCGGAGTTCGCCGTGCAGCAAGGGAGCGCCTTCTTTCATGGCTTCGGGTGCAGTGAGAACGCAGGGGAGGAGCTCGTATTCGACTTCGATGAGCTTGGCGGCTTCCTCGGCGGTATGGGCGTCGACGGCGGCGACGGCGGCGACGGCGTGTCCTTCGTAGAGAACCTTGCCGGAAGCGAGGACATTGCCGCGGAGGGGAAGGAGAGTGGGTGTCGCCTTCGCCGAGGTCGACGTGCGGTCAGGAACGTCAGGGAGTCGACGGCCGTGGCGACGGCGACGCCGGGGAACTTCGGCTTTGGAGAGGTGTCGATGCGGAGGATGCGGGCGTGGGCGTGGGGACTACGGACGACAGCGCCGTGGAGCATGCCGGCCATCTTGAAGTCCGCGCCATAGAGGGCGCGTCCGGTGACTTTGTCGGCTCCATCGTGACGGATGGGGCGGGTTCCTAGGATGCGGTATTGAGTGCTCATGGTTGACTTCGCGTGTGGCGTCAGGTGCTCTTAGCAGGATACCAGTGCCCACGCGGCGGCGGACGTGCGGCGGCGGGGAAGCGCGGGTACAATTTCGATAGCCATGATGCGAAGAATTCGAACGTCCGCCGCGCTTCTGATTACAGCCTTTGCCTCCATTCCCTTCGGCGGTATTGCCGCCGGGGCGGAGGGGATCCCGTGGGACGTCGTAGCGCTCGAGCGCGCACCGCGGGTGTTCGATGCGCCGCATCAGAACGAGCCCGGAGTGAAGTCCGTGTGGTTCGAAGGGCCTATGTACAAGGGGAAGCCGACGCGTGTGTTCGCTTACTACGGGGCGCCGGAGGGGCGGAATCTGCCTGCGATGGTGCTGATCCACGGGGGCGGCGGGACGGCGTTCGCGGAATGGGTCCGGATGTGGAATGGGCGCGGGTATGCGGCGATTGCGATGGATACGTGCGGGGCGGTTCCTGAAAGAGCAGTGGAAGGCAAGGCGTGGAACCCGGAGCGGAAGCGTCATGAATATTCGGGGCCAGCGGGATGGGGCGGCTTCGACAGGGTGGAGGATCCGCCTGAGGACCAGTGGAGCTACCATGCGGTGTCGGCGGCGATCCTGGCGCACTCGCTGTTGCGGTCCATGCCGGAGGTGGACGGCAGGCGGGTGGGAGTGACGGGAATCTCGTGGGGCGGGTATCTGACGTCGATCGTTTCTTCGCTCGATTCGCGATTCCGTTTCGCGGCGCCGGTGTACGGATGCGGGTTCCTGGGCGAGGATTCGGCGTGGATCCCGCAATTCGAGAAGCTGGGACCGGAATTGGCCGGGCGGTGGCTGCGATTGTGGGATCCGTCGCGGTACCTGGGGCGGTCAAAGACGCCGACGCTATGGGTGAACGGGACGAACGACTTCGCGTACCCGTTGGTTTCGTGGCAGAAGTCCTACCGCGCGACGCGGGGCCAACGGACGCTAACGGTACGGGTGCGGATGAAGCACAACCATCCCGACGGAGCGTCGCCGGAGGAGATCCACCGTTTCGCCGACGCGATGGTGCGCAAGGGGACGCCGTTGGCGCGCATCACGGGGCAGGGAGAAAAGGGAGGAAGGGCGTGGGTGCGATTCCGGTCCGAACGGCCGATCGTACGGGCGGAGTTGAATTACACGAGGGACGGGGGTGCTTGGAAGGATCGGGCTTGGGAGACGACGCCTGCGGCGATCGAGGGCAAGTCCGCGTCGGCGGCGATTCCGTCGGGCGCCCGTGTGCTTTATTTGAATCTGTACGATGACCGGAACCTGGTGGTTAGTTCCGAGCATGTGGAGGTGGGGCGGTAGGACAGCGGCTACTTGGCCTCGCGATCGTCGAGCATACGTTGCAGGTTGTCGAGCTGTTTGCGGATATTGTGTTCGCGGCGGACGAGGGTGACGACGTAGATGGCGATGATGGCCCAGGCGGCAGCGAATCCATAGAACAGAAATGTGAAATTGCGTTGGTCCATTTGGTCTTTTCTGAGGTGCTTTGGTCTTTTCTGAGGTTCCGTTTTTCAGGCGACGGCGTGAACGTGGCGGCGGAGGGAGTCCACACGGCGCTGCATTTCTTCCTGGCGCATGCGGACAGCAACCATGACGATGGCAAGGAGCATCATGGCGCCGATGTTGTTGTAGACGGCAGATTCCATCATGGGGTCAATCGATCCGCCACCGGTGCGGAAGCTGAGGACGGGGCCAGGGTGCTGGGTGCGCCACCACTCGATGGATTTGTAGGTGATCATGACAGCGACGAAGGCGAAGGTGCAGAGTACGGCGGCGTTCTTGGCGCGTGTGGTGGGGTCATCCATGGCGCCGCGGAGCATGAGATAGCCGATGTAGACGAGGCAGGTGATGAGGGCCCAGGTGAGGCGGGCGTCCCAGGTCCACCAGATGCCCCAGATGATGCGGGCCCAGATGGATCCGGTGGCGAGGCCGACGAGAGTGAAGGCGACGCCGACTTCGACGGAGGAGACGGCCATAGTGTCGTACCATGGATCGCGTTTGATGAGGTAGACGATGCTGGCGACACCGGCGACGAAGAAAGCGGTGAAGCAGGTGGCCCAGGCGGGTACGTGGAAGAAGAGGTTGCGATAGATGGCGCCCTGGGCGGCTTCGTCAGGGAGGACGAGGCAGATGAAGTAGAGGTTGCGGACGAGCCAGAGGGCTCCGATGGCTCCGAGCGCGATGAGTAACTTTTCTCGCATGGCTTCCTTTCTATTGTGGCTCTTCGGATTGGAGTTGATTAATTTCGTCGCGAATGGCTTCGAGTCCGGCGATGGCCTCGAGGTCCTTGGGCCTGCCGGCGGCACGTTTGACGGCGATTCGCGTCATGGCTTGCGGGAGAAGGGCGTGGAAGCCGCCACCGGCGATCTCACCCAGGAGGTCGATTTGGCCCAGGGAGGTGGTCAAGGTGAAGGTGAGGCCGCGCTGGATGGTTTCGGGATCGAGACGGAACGGCAGTCCGGGCGGGACGCCGCGCAGATAGGGGGAGTAGGGAGCCAAGGCTTGGGCCACTTTGGCGATCTTCTCCGGCGTACGGCTATACACGATGTCGAGGTCCAGCGTGAGGCGGGTGGAGCCATGGGCTATGGCGGCGGCCCTGTCAACCAGCACGAAATCGACGCCGGCGCCGGTGAGCGCGTCCAGGAGTAAGCGAAAGTCGGTCACGGGGTTTTGGGAGGCACTCGCCGCCGCGCTTCCTTTCCGGCGCGGCGAAGTTCTTTGGCGCAGCGCTGGAGGGCCATGGCGTTTTCGAAGCGTTGGGTAACGGTAAGTTTCAGGTTCTCGCGAATGAGGGTACGATCGATATCCTTCTTGTAAGCTTCGATGACGGGGTCAATGTCGGGCTTGTGCGGCATGGCTGTCAACTCACCAGCACGACTTCCACCAGCGCGAGCGCCAGGGAGGTAAAGATGATATCAAAGCCAATGAGGAGGCGGAACCAGATCCAGTCTTCGCCGCCGATGGCTTCCCCGGAAATGAGAAGGGTGGTGAGCTTCATAGCGGCCATGAGGGCGGGGATCATCATGGGGTAAATCAAAGTGGGAAGCATCAACTCGCGGAGGCGGAGGTTCACGGTGAGGGCGCTGAAGACGGTGCCGATGACGGTGATGCCCCAGGTGGCGAGCAACATCACGGCGGCGAGCCAGGCGAGGTGGCCGGTCCAGCGCTGGTTGTAGAGGATGCCGAAGGCGGGGAGGCAGACGGCTTCGACGATCAGGAGCAAGGTGAAGTTGGCGATAGCCTTACCGAGGAAGAGGGCGGCGCCGGAGACGGGGGAGGCGACCAGAGCGTCGAGGCAATCGTTGGGCAATTCGCGGGAGAAGCTGCGGTTGAGGATGAGAGCGCCGGCGAAGGCGAACACGAGCCAGAGCAGGCCGCCGGACATGGCGCGCAGCATCTCGGGGTCGGCGAGGTCGAGGACGAAGCTGAACAGGACGAGGATCACCAGGGCAAACGAGACGGCAGCGTTGATGGATTCCTTGGTACGAATTTCGCTGCGAAGGTCCTTGGCAGCGATGGCGGCGGTTTGGCGGAGGAAGCCGTGCATCAGCTTTCTCCGTATGTTCGATAGAGCCAGCCGGGATCGGTGAGCATCTCAGCGGGTCTTTCGCCGGCGTGGGCGAGCTTGCCGCGAACGAGCAAAGCGACGTGAGTAGAAAGCTCCATGGCCTCGCGGAGCTGATGGGTGGACATGATGACGGTGGCGCCGCGGGCGAGCGAGGCGGCGAGCAGGGATTGGAGCAGGGCGATGGCGCGATCGTCGAGGGAGGTGAAGGGCTCGTCGAGCAGGAGCAGAGCAGGGTCATGCAGGAAGGCGCGGGCCACGGCGAGCCGTTGGCGCATGCCGCGAGAGAACTCGCGGACGTAGCTGTCCTTGACGCGATCGAGTTGGGTCCGCTCGAGCCATTCGAGGGCGGCGGAACGGGGATCGGGGAGCCCGTAGACTCGGGCGAACAGGGTGAGGTTCTCGATGGCGGACAGTTCCTCATAGACGCCGATGCCGTGCCCGATGAGGCCGATGCGGGCGCGCGATTCGGCGTTGCGGGCGGGCTTGCCGAGGAGTTCGACGCTACCCTCGGAGGGCGTGGACAAGCCGGCAAGAATGCGCAGGAGCGTGGTTTTGCCGGCGCCGTTGCGTCCGAGCAGCGACAGGCAGGTTCCGGGGGCAACGTCGAGGGTAACGGCGCGGAGCGCGGGATAGTCGCCGAAGAACTTGGAGACGGCCGAGGCGCGGACGGCGGTCATGCGCTGGGTGGCGGATCGCCGTGCGGCTTTCGATATAGCAGTAGGAAACCGAGCGCCAGGATGATGAACGAAAGGGCAAGCACAGGGTAGAAGCGCTCATAGAGACGCGGGCGAATCTGTTGGAGACCGGCGCCTTCGTCGGCTTCCTCCTCGGGCTCCGGCGGACGGAGCGAGCCGGTTCCGATGACTTTGGCGGACAGCGTGGGGCCAGCGACGTCGTAGATGGAAGCCTGCGTTTCGGGGTGTTTGTCGACGAAGGTGACGCCCTTTCCTTCGACGGTGATGCCATTGGGGACGACGATGCGGACTGGTCCGCCGCCGTGGACGATGCGCGAATCGAATTCGGTGCCGGGCAGGGAGTAGGTGAGATCGAAGCGGGTCTCGCCAGGCTTGATGGGGAAGTCCACCGTATAGACGTTGGCGGCTCCGGTCTTGTCCGCGGCGCGCTCGATCGGGATGCCGGTCTGCGCGGGATGGGTGCACATGACGCGGACCTTACCGGCGCCGGCGGGCACATAGAACTTCGCGGCGCCGGACTTGGGGTCATAAAAAGACGCCTTGCCGTTGTTTTCCCACACGACGCTTTCGCTGACGGCGAGGTTCGCTCCGTCGGACTCGAGCAGAATCATGTGCGTGTTGACTTTGGCCGCGCCCTGCTTGGTGGTGGCGTTATAGACGTCGAGCTGGATGCCTTCCGAGGGACGTCCGGGAAACAGCATGTGATTGTAGGTGACGCCGTCGAAAGCAGCCTGCACGAGATGGGGACCGGTGACGGTCTTGTCGATGGCGAACTTGCCGTCGGCGGCGGACTTGACCGATTCGAGGGCCTCGGGACCGTCCTGGCCGACCTTATAGAGAGTGACGGTGACGTTCTGCTGGGGTTTACCGGTGGACTGATTGGTGACGATGCCGTTCACCATGAGGAGGAGTGCGAACAAGGGCGTCATGCGTTCATGGCCTTTCCGCACTCGCCGCAAAACTTCATCGCCGTCTCGAACTTGGCGCCGCAGTGCGGGCATTCGAAGAAACCGGGCCGGCTTTTGTCCTGTGGCTTCGGAGTGGGTCTCGGCTTTGCAGCCGGGGCTGGCGCGAGTTCTTCGATACCAGCCAGCACCCCCGCGAGTTCCTTCTGAAGGTCGAGCTTGGTGCGTTGGTAATCCTCGTCGGAAAGCTTGCCGAGGCGGAACTCGAACTGGAGATCACGGAGGCTTTCGTAAATGCGTGCCTTGCGCTCGTCCAGATAGGCGGTGGGGGAGACGGGCTCCGGCGGACGGAGATCGGCGGGGCGAATGAGGAAAACGAACCCGACGACGAAAACGAGCAGAGTAAGAGCGACGGCCAGTTCCATGAGCAGCGAGACGCCTATTCGAGTTTGGCGAGATCCTTTTCGATCGAGTCTCGAAACCGTTCGACGGTCTCGGCGGAGACTTCGCGTTCGGGCAAAGCGGCTTCGGGACGCTTCATCCGCGGATGTAGGCGAGCACGAATACGAGTCCGAAACCGACCATCACGGGCGGCATCCACCATGCGAGGTTGAAGAAGCCTTCCGAGGGTGGAACGACGAGGGCGCGAAGGCCTTCCTGCTTGACAAAGTCCGCGACGATGGCGTCGTCACTCATGCCTTTGGCCTGCATGTCGCGGATCTTGTCGCGGGCGGGCTTGGAGTAGTGACAGCCGAGCATGGGGCAGTCGCCGACCGAGTTCTTGCAGGCGCCGCACAGGCAGGCGAGGCGAGAGCCAACGCGGCGGATGTCGGGCGTCATGCCGTCGCTCGAGACCTGGGCGAGGGACAAGGCCGCCAACAGACCGAAAAGAGCGAGAGTGCGAATCTTATTGGCGCTTGGCAACAGGCTTCTCCTTGGCGGTCTTTTCCACCATGCCGACGACGCTGGTCTTGGCGAATTGATACTTGACCTTGCTGGGAATGAGGCAGATGAGAGTGCCGAAGAACTGCATGACGGCGCCCACCCAGATCCAACTCACCAAGGGAAATACGTAGGCTTGTATCACGGCCTTTTTGCCGTCGTTGTTCATGCCGGCGAAGTTGAGATAGAGGTCTTCACTGAGGCGGCGGTGGATGGAGACCACCGAGGAGGGGTCACCGGTGCGGTAGGTGCGTTGTTCGGGCGTGAGGTGGCCACCTGGCTTCCGCCCTTGAAAACATCAATGAGGCGTGCCACCAGCGGTAGTGCTCATTTTCGCCGTTCTCCACGTCGCGCACCTTCATTTCGTAGTGGCCGAGTTTGAAAGTGTCGTTGGGGGCCACCTCGACGGTGGCGTCGAGATCGAACGCCTTGCCGGTGAAGCCGATGAACATAATGACGATGGCGACGTGAACGATGTAGCCGCCGTATCTCCGGGTATTGCGGTGGGTGAGCTCGACCATTGCCGCGAGCAGGTTCTGCCCAGTGCGTCCGGCAATCGAGCGGGCGCCCTTCCAGAACCCATGGCGA
The DNA here is from genome assembly GCA_041394885.1 of Bryobacteraceae bacterium. GTDB lineage: Bacteria > Acidobacteriota > Terriglobia > Bryobacterales > Bryobacteraceae > DSOI01. Next base: position 43,261 of record JAWKHI010000043.1, read on the forward strand.
CGGTGGCGAGCACGAATACGCAGAGACCAAACGACATCAGCGCGTAGACGTGATAAACACCGAAGGCGGCGAGAATGGCCATCGTGGCCACCATCGCACAGTGGGCCAAGGAAGGCGCGCTTCAGGCTTTCAAGGAACTCGACGCCAGGCGATGAGCGGGCCGACGCCGGTGAGAAGAAGCAGGAACAGACCGATGAGGATGTTGACGCGATTGAAGAGGGGCGTCGACGCTGATCTTTTCGCCGGTCACGGCTTCGGAAATCACCGGAAACAGGGTGCCCCAAAGGATGGAGAAGCAGGAGGCGAGCAGGATGAGGTTATTGAACAAGAAACTCGATTCGCGCGAGACTACGCTCTCCAGATGCGATTCGCTTTTGAGAAATTCGAGGCGGTCCACGATGAGGTAGACGACGAGCGCGATGCCGATGGCGAGGAAGGTAGTGAAGTAGCGCGAAATCGGCGATTGCGCGAACGCGTGGACGGATTGGACGATGCCGCTGCGGGTGAGAGCCGTGCCGAGAATGCAGAGGAAGAACGTGGCGGAAATGAGGACCATGTTCCAGACCTTCATCATGCCCTTCTTTTCCTGCATCATCACCGAGTGGAGGAACGCGGTGCCGGTGATCCAGGGGAGGAGGAAGCGTTTTTCCACCGGATCCCAACCCCAGTAGCCGCCCCAGCCGAGGACTGCGTAGGCCCACGAAGCGCCGAGCATGACGCCGGTGCCCTGAAACAGCCACGTGATGAGCGTCCAGCGGCGGGTGGTGTGAATCCAGGCATCGCCAGGAGCGCGGGTGATGAGCGCGGCCATGGCGAAGGCGAACGGGACGACGAAACCGACATAGCCGAGATAGAGCGTGGGGGGGTGGATGGCCATCGCGGGATACTGGAGCAGCGGGTTGAGTCCGCGGCCTTCCGGGACAGCGGTGATCTCCTTGCCGACGGCGAGCACTTCAAACGGCGTGAGGGGGAACGCGATCAGGCAGACGAAGAAGGCCTGGACCACCATCATCACGGCGATGACGTAGGGCATCTGGTTGCGATTCTTGTGCCGGTTCTGGAAGACGACGATGGCGGCGTAGCAGGAAAGAATCCAGGACCACAGCAGGAGCGAGCCTTCCTGTCCGCCCCACCACGCGGTGAGTTTATAGATGCGCGGCATGGTGGTGGAGGAATGTCCGGCGACGTAGGCGAGGCGGAAGTCGTCGGTTTGGAGCGCGTAGACGAGGTATCCGGCGGCGAAGGTGAGGAGCAGCCAGACACCGTAGACGGCGCGTTCGGAGGAGGCGGCGAGGAAATCGCGTTTCTGCCAGCGTCCGATGAGGGCGCTGAGGACGGCATAGCAGGCGAGGCAGAAGGCGAGGATCAGGGAGAGGGCGCCAACGTTTTCCATAGGCTATAGGGGGAAGACGGCGGAGGGGGCCGATTTCTTCTCTTCGATTATAGCTCCGGGGGGCGGGGCGAAAATCGGACGGGCCGGTGCTCCCGGGACGAGGCGCGGGATTCGTAGGTGCTTGTTGCCTCTAGGCGCGGCGACGGCGGCGGAGAAGGACCGGGAGAGCGGCGAGGCCGGTGGCGATCAATCCAAGAGTCCCCGGTTCGGGTGAGGCGACGAGCCGGACGTTGTCCAGGTCCACGAGATCGGGTCCGGTATGCCAATCGGAGCTGATCCGAAAGGCAGTGACGTTGCTCATCACGGCAATGAAGTCGGCGGGGCTCACCGGGCCGCCGGGCGTGATGCCGTCATTGGTGTAGACCCAACCAGCGGCCGACAGGGTATGGAAGACGTAGCTGGTCCAGACGTTATCGACGGGGGGCGCGCCGAACGGGGATATCCGGAGGCCGCCACCTTCGACGACGAGATAGACGTAAGGGACGCCATCGGATTCCTGGATGCGAGTGTCGAAAGTGATATCGTGCACGTGGGCTTGGACCCAGTTTCCGAGGAACTTGGCGGGAGCGATGTAGCCGGTCCAATTGCCGATGTCGATGTCGGCGGTCTCGACGTAGCCGCCGGGACTTTGATGGACGGGGGCGACTGGGATCGGCGCGGGCGGAAGAAACTCTCCCACCATCCAGCCGTCGTTATCGAGGTCAAAGCCGCTAAACGCGAAGTCGCCAGCGCCCGCAGAGCTACACAAACACAGGACCAGGATCGCCGGAGCGAACGCGCGACGCATTTAGAATCTCCTCCACAAACCGATACTTGTGCCTCCGAACAACGACCTTAATTGAACGTTAACAGACCGACCGCAAAGCCTCAATACCACTCAAAGGGTCATGGATGGCCCAGGATGCGGCTAGTACTCTAGGGCTAACGCCTCAGACAGCGGGGCCGGTGAGGCGTGGAGAATCGCTACGGGGCCGAGGGGCGTCCGTCACGCGGCGCCCTGCCTGTTGGACAATAAGGATTCCCATCGATGCGCATCGCCCTCGCCCAAATCAACACTACTGTCGGCGACCTCCGCGGCAACGCGGCCCGGATCGTCGAGTACTCGCGGCGCGCCGCCGCCCAGAGCGCCGAGGTGGTGGTATTTCCGGAAATGGCCATCACCGGCTACCCGCCGCGGGATCTGATGGAGAAACCGTCGTTCGTGCGAAACGCGGAAGCCGAGCTCGCGACGCTGGCCCGGGAGACGGCGGAACTGCCGCTGACGATCATCACCGGGGCCATCGCGGCCTCTGGGGCGCAATCGGGCCGGCGAGCCGTCAATCTGGCCGTAGGACTGGAGGGGGGGCGTGAGGCGTTCCGGCAGGTGAAAATGCTGCTGCCCACCTACGACGTGTTCGATGAATCGCGCTACTTCCAACCGGGCCAATTACAGGCGCCGTTCCCGATCGCCGGCCAGCCGACGGCGGTGACCGTATGCGAGGACGCGTGGAACGACAAGCACTACTGGACCTCACAGCTCTACCCGCGTGACCCTGTGGACGAGCAGGTGGACGCCGGGGCGAAGCTGCTGATCTCGATCAATGCTTCGCCTTACCACATGCACAAGCGCGAAACGCGGCGGCGCATTTTCGCTTCCACCGCGTGCCGCCATAACATCCCGGTGGTGTACGTGAACCAGGTGGGCGGCAATGACCAACTGGTGTTCGACGGATCGAGTTTCGTGCTGGACGGGCAGGGAGAATGCATCGCCTCGGCGGCCTCGTTCGCCGAAGAACTCGTGTTCGCCGACCTGCATTCGTCGACCGGGGACCATCATGCCAACCTCGAGCACGAGATCGACGCGGTGTACGAGGCGCTGGTGATGGGCACGCGGGACTATTTGCGCAAGTGCGGATTCCGGCAAGTGCTGATCGGGCTTTCCGGGGGGATCGACTCTTCGATCACGGCAGCGATCGCCGTGGATGCGGTGGGTCCGGAAAACGTCACCGGCATCGCCATGCCCGGTCCGTTCTCCTCCGACCACAGCGTCGCCGATGCCCGGGAGATGGCGCACCGGCTGGGGATCCGGTTCGAAATCGCGTCCATCACGCCGGTGTACGATCAGTACCTGGCGATGCTCGACCCCTTGTTCGGGGCCACCAGACGCGACGTCACCGAGGAGAACCTGCAAGCGCGCATCCGCGGCGCGACGCTGATGGCGTTCTCGAATAAGTGGGGCGCGCTGGTGCTTACCACGGGGAACAAGAGCGAACTCGCGGTGGGCTACTGCACACTCTATGGCGATATGTGCGGAGGCCTGGCCGTGATCAGCGACGTGCCGAAGACGCTGGTCTACGAGCTTTCACGGGTGGCGAACTCGCGCCACAACAACGCCATCCCGGAGAACGTCTTTACGAAGCCGCCTTCGGCGGAGTTGCGTCCGGACCAGAAGGACACCGATTCCCTGCCGCCGTATGAGGTGCTCGACGCGATCTTGAAAGGCTATGTGGAGGAGTATCGTTCGCCCGCCGAGATCGCGGGCGAACTGCGTCTGCCTCTGGAACTGGTCCGCGACATCGCCAACAAAGTGGACCGGAACGAATACAAGCGCCAACAGGCTGCACCGGGAATCAAGGTAACCACGAAGGCGTTCGGCGTGGGGCGGCGATTCCCAATCGCGCAGAGATACACGGATTAGAAGTTAGGACGATACATCCATGCCTTTCCGAATCAACAAAGTCATTCTCGGTTCCGGCGTCGTAGCGCTCGCGCTGATCGCGGCGGTGACGGCGCGGCGGGCGATTTCGCAGCCCGGTGAGCGGACGGTGGTGGGTCCTCAAGCCGATGGCTCGGTGCTGCTCAACTCCGGGTGGACCATACGGCCCGCCGGACGCCAGCTCGCCCTGGATACATTTCCGATGTCGTCTGTGCTCGCACCTGGCGGCAAACACATGCTGGTCTTGAACCAGGGATACAATCCGCCGTCAATCAGCGTGATCGAGGTGAAGACCGAAAAGGAGATCCAGCGCGTGCCGGTCTCCGACGCGTGGCTGGGGCTGGTGATGACGCGCGACGGAAAAACGGTCTATGTGGGCGGAGGGGCCCGGGCATCGGTCTACGAATTCAATTTCAGCGATGGGAAACTCAGTCCGGCCCGCACGTTCGAAGTTGTGCCGGCCGCCGACCGGACGCATCGCGACTTTATCGGCGGGCTGGCCTTTTCGCCGGATGACAGGCTGCTGTATGTGGCGGATCTTTTCCATGACCGGGTGCTGGTGATCAACCCCCAATCGGGCCGGGTGATCGAGAAATACAAGACGGGGCGGCGTCCGTACCGGATATTATTTCACCCGGATGGCAAATCGTACTTCGTCACCAGTTGGGCCGATGGGACGCTTTATCAGCACGACGCCTCCAACGGCGGTCTGCTGAATTCGGTCCGGCTGGGGGCACATACGAGCGACATGATCTGGGCGGGTCCGCTACCGGCGGCGAAGGCGGATGAACCCGGGGAGGCGGTGGCCGAATCGCCGTACATCGCGCGGATTTTCGTCGCGGCTTCCAATACGAACCGGGTTTACTCGGTGGGCATCACGAACAACCGCGAGATGCGAATGATCGAGGCGATCAACGTGGCGATGACCCCCGCGCAGCCGCTTGGGATGACGCCGTCGGCGCTCGCCACCGACGGTGAACGGAAGCGCCTTTTTGTGGTGTGTTCGGACGCCAACGCGCTGGCGATAGCCGATATCGCGGAGACGCATACGCGCGTCCTCGGCTTCATCCCCACGGCATGGTATCCCACGGGCGTTCAAGTACTCTCCGACAACCGTACGGTGGTGTTCAACGGACGCGGGCCACGCAGCTTCCCGAATCCGAATTTCCGCGACCCGACCAAACAGGTGGACCCGATCCACAAAGGCTCGCCCAACCCCGGCTACGTGGGCCGTCTGCAAACGGGCAGCGCGTCGATCCTCGATCCGCTGTCCGAGGAGGACATCGAACGGCATACGCGCACCGTGTTCGAGAACACGCCTTATCGCGACCGTTTGCTGTACGACCTGGCGGTTCCAGCAGGCAATCCGATACCGGCCAAGCCCGGCGATCCGTCGCCCATTCAGCACGTGGTCTATATCATCAAGGAGAATCGTACTTACGATCAGGTGCTGGGCGATTTGGGAAAAGGCAACAGCGATCCGTCTTTGTGCCTGTTTCCGGAAAAAGTAACTCCCAACCATCACAAGCTGGCGCGCGAGTTCGTGCTGCTGGATAACTTCTATGTCAACTCGGACGTGAGCGCGGATGGGCACAATTGGTCCACCGCGGCCATCGCACCGGATTATGTGCAGAAGATGTGGCCAAATAGTTACGGCGGACGCCGGAAACACTATGACTACGAAGGCGGCGAGCCGGCCGCGCTACCGCCCTCCGGCTTCATCTGGACGCAGGTGGCGGCCGCCGGGCTGACTCTGCGGAACTACGGCTACTATGCGGACCTGCATCCGCGCGGGGAAGTGGCGGCGGGCGGCGATCATGTGCGTTCGGTCCGCGATCCGGTACTGAGCCAGCATACCGACCGCAAATATCGGGGCTACGATTTGGAGCATCCCGACGTGGAACGCGCGAAGGCATTCATCGCGGACCTGGACCGGATGAAGGCGGCTGGCGAGATGCCGCGATTCACGATCCTGCGCATCGGCAACGATCATACCTACGGCACTTCGCCCGGTAAGATCGCTCCGCTATCGCAGGTAGCCGATAACGATCTGGCGCTGGGGATGATCGTGGAGGCGTGTTCGCGGAGTCCGTTTTGGGCGAAGATGGCGATTTTCGTCTTGGAGGACGACGCGCAGAACGGGGCCGATCACGTTGACAGCCACCGGTCACCGGCCTTCGTGCTGTCGCCTTACACGCGGCGGGGCATCGTCGACTCAACGATGTACAACACGACTTCGATGCTGCGGACGATGGAACTGATTCTGGGCCTGCGCCCGATGACGCACTTCGACGCCGCGGCCACTCCGATGTGGAACGCGTTCGCGGAGCAGCCGAAGCTCGAGCCCTATACCGCGGAGCAGGCGCGCATCCCGCTGGATACGCGCAATCCGACGAACTCGGCGACGGCTGCCCGCTCATTGGCGATGGATTTCGAGGAGGCGGACATGATCGACGACGATGAACTGAACGAGATCCTTTGGCTGGCGATCCGCGGTGGGGAGCCTCCGGCGCCGGTGCGGAGCTATTTCAGCCGGTAGGCGGCGGCACGGCGTGGCGGGTACTTTTTGGAGGAGCTCGGGGTGCGGTTTCCGCCTGAAAAATGGCGCGGAATCAGACAATCGCAACGATTGACTCCCATTAATGAGTATGATAAGGTTCCTCGCTAGAAAGGAATCCGATCGATGTCAAAACTTCGAATCCGCGTGGGAGTCACTTTCGGGCTGCTTGTCTCGGCCACACTGCCTTCTCTCCAGGCGCAAGAGTACCGAGGCCGCGTGCAGGGCTTGGTGACCGACAGTTCGCAGGCCGCCATCGCTGGAGCGACGGTGTCTCTGCTCAACGTCCAGACGGGCGTAACGGCTACACGCGAGACCAGCGAATCGGGCCGCTATCTGTTCGATCTGGTCCTGCCAGGCACCTACACGGTAACGGTGCAGTTCGAAGGCTTTTCGCGTTTTGTCCAGGAGCGCGTGGTGCTGCAATCGCGTTCGGACGTAACGGTGGACGCCTCGCTCCGTCCGGGTGACGTGCAGGAGACGGTAACGGTGACCGATCAGGCAAGCACGGTGCAGTTCAATACGAGCAAGCTCGAGACGACGGTCGACAGCGCGCTCGTGAACAATCTCCCGCAGATATCGAGAAATCCGCTCCTTTTGGCCCGGCTGGACCCGGCGGTGGTGCAGAGCGATACGGCACGCGAAGTGGAGCCTTACTTCACATGGTCCGGCAACCGGCAAGAGGTGGGCGGCGGGCGCAACTACTCGAACGACCTTCAGGTGGACGGAAGCCCGATCGGAATCGGATATAAGACGAGCTACATGCCGTCGCCGGACGCGGTGCAGGAAGTAGCCGTGCAGCAGAACGCGATCGACGCCGAGTACGGCCATTCGGCGGGATCGGCGATCACGCTGACCATGAAGGCCGGCACCAACGAATGGCACGGAAACGCCTTTTATCAGGGCCAATATCCGTGGGCGAACGCACTCGAGAATCGCGTATTCCGAACGATCAACCTGGGCCGGACGCATATGTGGGGTGGGACGTTGGGCAATCCGATCGTCAAGAACAAGCTGTTCAATTTCTTTTCTTATGAACAATGGCGTAAGACAGATCCGAACGACTTCATCAACACCGTGCCGAACGATTTGGAAAGGGCTGGAAACTTCTCGCAATCACTGAACGCCAGCGGGGGTCTACGCGCGATCTATGATCCGTTCACGACTCAGACTTCGGCGGACGGCCGGACCGCGACGCGCATGCCCTTCCCTGGGAATATCATTCCACGGTCGCAGCAGGACCCGATTGCGACGCAGTACATGGCGGGGCTTTGGAGTTCCAACCGTGCCGGGCAGGGTCCGTATAACATCAACAACTACTATGTGCCGCTGCCGGTGCGGTATGACTATCACAACATCTCCAACCGCACCGATTATTCGTTCAGCGAGCGTCTGCGTTTCTATGGCCGGTACAGCAAGCTGTGGACGCCGGTGACGACATCGAATCCGACCGCGTCGGAGTTCTTCGTGAATGACCGCGGCAGCCAACGGGACGCGACGTCGATTTCCGGAGACGCGGTGTGGACAATGAATGCGACGACGGTTGTGAACGTGAATGGCACTTATCACAGCTTCGTGGACGCGTCACGGTACGCTTCGACGTGCGACGGATGCTGGGCGAAGTATTGGCCCAATTCGGACTTCCACAAAACCGTATTCAGCAACGGAGCGGTGCCGGAGTTGCTGCCCCGGATGTCTGTGATGGGGACCGGCAGAGGCGAGTACTGGACGTCGCTAGGTCCCCGTGGCGGGACCTGGAACCAGCGTCCGGATGCCGATAGTCTGAGCGTAAAGGTGGCGCGGCAGCAGGGGCGGCACTATCTGAAGATGGGCGCCGATACGCGAGGGTCTCGCACGACGAGCCTGATCGTTAGCAACAACCCGGGCTTCGGATTCCAGGCGGATGCGACGGCGGCCACTTACATCAATCCGGATCTGCGGCAGTCGGGCGACGGCTACGCAACGTTCCTGTTGGGAGCGATTCAGCCGGCTGGCAACGGGGCTGACAGTTGGGATAGCGGATCCACGTCAATGACGGCGACGATCCTGCCGACGGGCCAGAACCGTTTCTACGGGATGTTCGTGAATGACGACTGGAAAGTGAATCGCGATCTCACGATCAACCTGGGTTTGCGCTACGAGTATGAGACCGCCTACACGGACCCTGAGAACCGGCTGACGCGGCCCCTGGACCTGAGTTCTCCGATTCCGGAGATGCAGGGCGCCGGCGCCCCGGTGATGCCGACGGAACTGGGTCAATTCTATAAGGGGCCGACGACGTTCAACGGCGCGTTCCAGTTCGCCGATTCCTCCAATCGAGGGCAATGGGACGCTGGGCGAGGCGGGCTGTCTCCGCGCGTGGGCATGGCGTACCGCCTCAGCGACATGATGTCGTTTCGCGCGGGTTACGGCCGGTACCTGACGCCATGGACCGGCAGGACGTTCAACATCTTCGACACGATCTACGTCGGGTACAAGAATGTGACGGGCGCCTATCCTTCCGTACAAGGGATTCCTTCGGCACGGCTCCAAGATCCATTCCCGCCGTCTCAACCGGTGGTACCGGCCTACGAGAAGAGCCTGGGGCGCTACACGGCGCTGGGGGATTCGTTCCAATACGTGGCCCAGAAGCGGCCCCGGAGTTATAGCGACCGTTTCAATCTCTCGTTCCAACGCCAGCTCCCGGAGAACATCGTGTTGGACGTTACCTACTACCTGAACCTGGGGACGCAGCTGGTGGGCAACTATAACGTGAATCAAGTGGATCCACGAGTCGCTTACGAGTTCAAAGGCGCCACCAACCGCTCGGTTCCGAATCCTTTCTATAACTTCTCCACGCTTGACAAGTTTCCAGGCGCGCTGCGCTACCAACGCAACGTGCAGTTGACATCGCTGATGCGGCCCTATCCGCAGTACGGCAACCTGACGGTGGTGGATGGGATCAACGGCGGCGCTTCGCGCTATCAGTCGTTCCAGTTGAAGCTGAACCGGCGCTTCGCCAAAGGTTACTCGGTGTTGTTGGGATACAACTACTCACGGCAGAGAGACGAATTGTTCTTCAACGACATCGACAACTACCTGGGGAATTTCACGTGGCAGGACAACAACCGGCCGAGGCATAGGGTTTCCCTGGCCGGAACCTGGGAGCTTCCATTCGGCCGTGGGCGAGCGCTGGCGTCGCAGATGCCGCGGGCGCTGGATCTGATCGCCGGCGGCTGGGACCTGAGCGGTATCATGACATGGCGATCGGGATTCTTCACGCGATTCGGCGGCATGGAGGTGGTGGGCGATCCGCGCATCGACAACCCGACGCCGGGCCGGCAGTTCAACACATCGGCGTTCAAGCAATTGCCGGCGTTCACGCCACGCACCAATCCGTGGCAGTATTCGGGCGTGACCAATCCGGGCCTGTTCAACGTGGATATGTCCATCGTGAAGCGTCTACCGGTCACCGAGCGATACCGCTTCGAGATGCGTATGGATGTGTTCAACGCGGCGAATAACATGACTTGGGCCGACCCGAACACCAACGTGCTGAGCAGCCAATTCGGCGTCAGCAACAATCAGTTATCGGGCACGTTCGGCCGCCGGGCACAGCTCGGCCTCCGGCTTGAATTCTAGCTGGCCATTGCAGCGGCGCGCGGCGAGGGTGGGCACACCAGAGTTCGCGCGCCGCGTTTTGCCACTCGTCTGCATTGCCGCTTTCGCGCAGCCCGTGGACCTGCGCGAAGCGGCGCGTCTCGATCGCGAAGGGGATTGCGCGGGGGCTGAAGTTCACTACCAACGCGCCCTGGCCGGAAAGAATCAATCAGCGGCAGTACTGAACAACGCCGGAAACCACTATCTGATTTGCGGGGATCCGGGGAAGGCACGGACCTATTTCGAAGAGCTAGCGAAGCTCAACCCGCGCCATGTGAATGCGAACTTACAGTTGGCTCGAATCGCCGTTGGCCAGCGGCGGGGAGCCGCCGCGCTCGGTTACCTGGCACGCGTACCGGCGGCATCGGACCCGGCGATCGAGCTGCTGCGAGGCGAGGCTCAGCATCAGGCCGGCAAACACGATGCCGCCGCGCGGACCCTCGGCAGTCTCAGCGACAAGAGTGATCCGGCGATCCTATTCGCGCTCGGCTCCGTCTACGCGCGCATCGGCGACTATTCCCGGGCCGAAGAGTCATTTCACGCAGTACTGGTTCAGCGTCCGGACGATTTCAACGTGCTGCTGAACCTGGGCCGCGCAGCGGCGCGCGCCGGGCACCACGAGCGCGCCCGCACCGCGCTCGAAGCGGCGCTCAAGGCACGTCCCAGCGACGCCGATGCGCTCACCGAACTTGGCCTGGTTCACGCCACATCGAAGGACTACAGCCGCGCTGTTTACTTACTGGCGCAGGCGCGGCAGCAAGCGCCAGACCGGCCCACCATTTTGCTGGCCCTGGCGCGGGCCGCGGAGGACGCCGGCTACTATGGCGATTCCGCACTCGCCTACGACGACTATGTGCGAATGCAGCCTGGCGACGATGCGGCCCGCAGGGATCGCGCGCACGTGCTCGCACTCACTGGGGCGCGTTTGAAAGAAGGCGTCGCCGAAATGCGAGCTTACGTCGAAGGGCATCCGGACGATGCTGCCGGCTACTTCAACCTGGCTCAGTTTACCTGGCGCGACCAGCCCGAAGAGTCGCTGGAACAACTCGCCACCGCCGTGCGGCTCGACGCCGGGTTTGCGCCCGCGCACGTCGCGCGCGCGTGGCTGCTGCACCGGCTGGGCAGAAGCGCGGAGGCGGCGCCTCATCTGAAGGCAGCTTTGGCGATCACTCCCGATAGCGTGCGGACGCTGGATCAACTGGGCGTGGTGTACCTCACGCTCGATCAACCCAAGGAAGCGGAGGCCGCGCTGCGGCGGGCCGTCGAGATCTCGCCCACCGACGCCGAGGCCCTGCTGCACCTGGGTCGCGCCCTGATGGCGCTTGGCCGGGAAGAGGAGGCCCAGCAGTTTCTCGACCGCTATCAGAAGGCCCGTCCGAACCGGAAGCGCGATCCACGCCGCGAGCCAGGGATGATCGAGCTGGCCACACTCCCGGAACCGGAGCGCCGGGCCCGGGAGATCGAACGTTTTCGCGCGCTTGCGCGCAGCCGTCCAGACGATCCGACGCTCGAGATGAACTACGCCTCGCTGTTACTGGCGGACGGGCAGGTGAAGGAGGCACTCGCCGAGCACCGCCGCCTGCTCACGCTCAACGGGGACGCCACGATTTGGGCTGCCGCCGGAAGGGCGCTGCTCGAAGCCGGCCAGTATGAGCTGGCGCGTGAGTTTCTCGAGCGAGCGGCGCCGGAGAGCCCGGGCGCGCAGCTCGATCTTGCACTCGCCACCTTTCACACGTCGGGGGCGGACGCCGCTCTGGCCGCGGTCAAGGAGCCATTGAAGGGCGCTCACTCCGGCGACTTTGTATTGCTGAAGGCGCATCTGCTGGACGCAGCGGGGCGCTCAAGCGAGGCTCGCCAACTTTTGTCGGAAGGGCTGGATCGCACCGGCGCGCGTCCCGAGATCGTTCGCGATGCCGCGAAGATGCTGGCACGGTATGGTAGCCGGAAAGAAGCGCTTGCGTTGTTGCCGGATAAGGAAACCAATCAGCCCGAGATCGAATTGACCAGAGCCGTTCTGATCGCTCTGCTGAATCGCACCGACGAAGCGAAGTTACTGCTGACGAAGATACAAGCGCGGTGGCCGGAGTGGGATCAGCCATACGTGGCGCAGGGTCTGCTGCTCGAGAGCGCACAGCAGCGCAAACCTGCACTCGAGAAGATACGCACGGCGATCGCACTGGGATCCGATGACGGAGCCAGCCGATGCGCACTGGCGCGACTGAGTTCCTCCGCCGAGCGCGACGCGCGTTGCACCTGCCTGGCCGCGCTGGATCGATGGTTTCTGGGCCAATGCTCGCGGTAGCTGCGCTCTTGGTAGTCGCGATGGTGACGTGGCCCCTGCCATGCGTGGCGCAGGCGGATCGATTCGTCGACGTTGCGCCCCTCTCGGAGTTTGCCTACGTGACCAACAACGGCTTCACGGGCCGGAAGTACTTTCCGCAGCCATTGTGCGGCGGAGTGGCGATTCTCGACTATGACAATGACGGCCTGATGGACATCTTCCTTACCAATGGAGCGGCCTTCCCAGAGTTGAAGAAGACAGAACGGTTCCATCACGCGCTGCTTCGAAACAAGGGCGGCAACCGCTTCGAAGACGTAACGCAGCGGGCGGGCCTGACGGGGGCGGGTCTCGGCTATAGTCTCGGCGCGGCGGCGGCCGACTTTGACAACGACGGGCGCACGGACCTCTTCGTGGCCAACGCCGGGCCGAACACGCTCTACCGCAACAACGGAGACGGTACGTTTCGGGATGTGAGCCGCCAGTCCGGCTTGGATGCGAAGCCGGCCCGCACGCTGAGCGTGCAGGGTGCCTGGCTCGACTATGATAACGATGGCCGTCTGGATCTGGTTTTGTCGAACTACACTTTGTGGGAGCCGGGCAGCGACCGGCGCTGTGTCCGTGAGGATGGAGTCGACTTCTACTGCCATCCGAAGACTTACCCGGCTGTCCCACACCGGCTCTATCGTAACCTCGGCGACGGTAAGTTCGAAGACGTGAGCGAACGCGCCGGCATCTCCAAGCCACTGGGCAAGGGGATGGGCATCGCGATTTCCGACATGAACGGTGACACGTGGCCCGATATCTTCATCGCCAATGACACCGAGCGAAACTTTCTCTACGTCAATCGAAAAGATGGCACCTTTCAGGAACAGGGAATGTTGCGCGGCGTCAGTTACAATGACGATGGCGCCACCGTATCGGCGATGGGCGCGGACGTAAAGGACTACGACAACGACGGATGGCCGGATGTTTTTTACAACGACCTGATGGGCCAGATCTGGGGTTTGTTTCGCAACCTGAGCGGCCGGTCATTCCGCTACGCTTCCCCCGCCACCGGGATCGTACGCGCGAGCCAACCTTACTCGGGGTGGAGCGGGGGGTTCATCGACTACAACAACGACGGATGGAAAGATCTGTTTTCCGCCAACGGCGACGTGGACTCCCTGCGCGAAGGCGCCGAGCAGCACGATACTCTTTTCGAGAACAACGGCGGCGCCGGCTTCGTGGACGTTTCGGCCAAGATGGGCACGGACTTCCTGCGCACCGGATACCAGCGCGGCGCGGCGTTCGCGGATCTGAACAACGATGGGGCCATGGACATCGTGGTTACGTCGCTCGGGCGCAAGCCGCGCATCCTGATCAATTCTGGGGGCGGCCATTGGTTGTCGGTGCGCGCCATCGGGCATAAGTCCGCACGGGACGCGGTGGGCGCCGCGATCAAGGTCACCACACAGTCCGGCCGTGTGCTGCACAATCACGTGACGACGAGCAGCGGGTTCCTTTCGTCGAGCGATCCGCGGGTTCATTTCGGGCTGGGAACGGAAGCGGGACCGGTGACGGTGGAGGTCCGGTGGCCAGGCGGCGCGGCTTCGCTGAGGGACAAGGTGGCGGTGGACCGGATGATCGAGATCGACGAAGGAAGTTAGCAGCTCAGCCCGGATCGGTCATGTCGATCAGCGCACCTCGCAGGCGCCCGGCGAGAGCGGGATCGGCGAACTGCATTTCGTCGAGGAAGGCAAGCGTTACGAGGCGAAACGCGCGGGAGAGTTCCTCTGGATCCAGGCTTCGAATCAGTGTGTCCAGGAATTTCGTTGCAGTGACGGCGGGCAGCCGATCGACGCCGCGCGCGTGGGCCGGAGGCAGGCCGTGCCGAATGCACGCGAGCGCGAGGGCCTGATTGCGCAGGCCGGTGATCATGTACTCGGCCTGCCACAGCTTGCCTCTGGCGATCGAGGCGCGGGCATGGAGTGCATGGAGCCATCCGAACCCGATGAGGTCCGCGGCCACCGGCGAGGGGAACCGCGCCTCCTGTGATTCCCCAAATACGAGACGGAACGCTGGAGACAAGGCTCGGAACTCGGCGGCGGGGACGAGGGCGATATCCACCTGGAGCGTATCCGGCAACAGGAAGACGCGGTAAATCCAGGGACCGGCTTTGACGTCAAGATGGTGCAGCGCCCGGTGGCGAACGTACATCAGGTCAGTACATTCGGCGAGCGCGTGTTCGAGGGGCACCGCGGCAGCAACGGCAAAAGCGAGATCGATGTCGGACCAACGATCTTCATCCGCAACGGCGGCCGAGCCGGTAATCGCGGCAGCGACGATGTGCTGGCTACCGGCCGCGTAGTCAAGCAAGGTGGAACGGAGCCGGTCGCGGTGTTCAGGGGAAAACATGCGTCCGGTCCCCGATTCTATCGCAGGCTGGGCTACCGGACGCGTGCAGGGCTTGGGTTATCGGCTCGAATCCCGGACGAAGCGCCGCCGGAGGCCGAGCAGACCGAGTGCGGCAGCTCCGACGAGACCAAAAGTACCGGGTTCGGGCACCGATGCCGGGCTCTTGGTGATGTCCAGGTTCGCGGAACGCTGATTCTGGGTTCCGAAGGCAGTGCGGCCTGCATAGTCATCGAGTTTCCAAAGGCCGGACGTCGACCTGGCACTGACGGTGCCCAGAAGCAAAGCCGAGGTCAAAGGAGCCGCTACGGTGGTTGACCCGGTGTAGCGCCAACTCAAATTCAGCTCGGCTGGGTCGTCGTCTGGGGTGAGCCCAACCGGAGTGATCCCGAGCAATTGTATGGGCCCGGTGGACCAATTCGGCATGGTGGTGGCTACGGAGCCCGGTATATAGCCGGTGAAGTCATAGATGGTGAGAAGGCCATCGCATGTCCCTCCCGGCACCGCCGAGTTACAAGGCCCGCCGGGCGTGTTCACGCGGGAGTTCGGACCGAGATAGACGTCCCAAGTCCAGGTAAAGTCGGACGGCCCGTTCGGAGTTACGACGGGGTCAGTGAGTATCAGCACGGCGGCCGAAGCCGGGACAACAGATAGCACGGCGAAGCTGACAACAGCGATCGCCGACAGAAATCGACAGTTCATTTTCTCTCCTCCAACAGGCGTCCTCGCGCTTCCCATTGGCGTTGTTTAACTTTCGCCCGGCGCAGAGGTACACAACGACTTAGTCTATAGGTACTGTAACTTCAGGCCTGGAGAGATTCAAGGGTTGTTTCTTAAGAAATATTCTCGTTAATGCATCCGATTCTTAATGATCGCGAACCGGTCACTCCGGGGCGAACCGCTGCAGTTCGTCAGGCCCGGGCGTGGCGTAGGCGGGGTCAATCGCGCGGACATGCACGTCGCCGTTGGGGAGCACGCGCACATCCAGCGGGACGATGGTGAGCCCCTGTTCATTGATGGTTTGGGCGGTCTCGCCGAGGTCGCGGCTCTCAATGCCACCGGCGGCGACAGGCGGCACATTTCCGTTGAAGAACGCGGTGCACCACCACCGTCCTTTCTTGTCCTGGAACGGCGTACCATGGCCGAGAAAACGTCCGGCGAACTTGCGTTCGCTGTAGGGTCCGGTGATCTTGTCCGCGGTGGCGTAATAAAGGTTGTAGCTGCCTTTTCGCATCTTGGCGGTGGACCAGCCGGTTCCGAAGAGCACGTATTTGCCGCCGATCTTGCGGATCAAACATCCCTCATGGCCCATCTTGGCGGTTTCCCCGGAGGGGCCGATGGTGACCGGCGGGGCCGCGAAGCCGCTGAGGTCCGCCTCGAGCGGGGCGATTTGCGTGGCGCCCCAGATCATCCACCATGTTCCATCGGTGTCGCGAAACAGAGAGGGGTCATGGCGGCGTCCGATTGCGGGGCCGATCGGGTTATCCCAGGGTCCGGCGACGTCCGCGCCTTTGGAGAGAGAGAAGTTTGCGCCGTTCACTGGTGAGGGGCTGGTGTGGACGAGGGCCCAACGGGTACCCATCCAGTGGAGTTCCGGGGCCCAGAGCCGCCACTGTGCGCCATCGGTCTGGCGGAATTTCGCCGGCTGATCACGAAACCAGACGCCGTCTTCGAGGGTGAAGGGAGCGCCGAGATGCTCCCAATCGATGAGGTCCCGCGTGCGCCAGACCTGGGCTTTCCATCCGACGATGCTGGAGGCGGCGAGTCCGGTGTTGTAGGGATCGGAGAACTCGCGCGAGTCGCCCGGCATGGGCGTGGTTCCGGTGAGATAGTAAAACTCGCCCTTGGGGTCCAGCACCAGGAACGGATCGCGGATCCAGCCGCTCTTGACGAAGAGGGCGCGGGAATGGGCTTCGAGGCCGGCCTCGATGGCTTTTCGGGACATGGGCGCCGCGGGCGTGCGGCTACTGGGTCTGGCTTCGTTTTCCACCGGCTGGGCGGGCATGAGAGAAGAGGCCGCCAATAGACACAGGGCGAAACGGGAGAGATGTCGAGTATTCAAACCGGTAGTTTATCTCGCGGTGGCATGCGATGATCGGGGGTGATGCCTGACGCGTGGGCCGAGTGGCTGCAGAATCCGTTAACGGGCAAGGCGATATCGACGCTGGCCGGACTGGCGGTGATCTTTCTGGTGGCGCGCCTGCTGTTGAAGTCCGTCACGAGCTACGTAGCGGATTCCGACGCGCGCTATACGGCACGAAAAGCGATCACGTTTCTGGGCTGGCTGGCCGCCGCGGCGCTGATCGCCAGCACGTTCAGTGACCGGTTGACGGGTTTCACGGTTGCTTTTGGCGTGGCCGGCGCCGGGATCGCGTTCGCGCTGCAGGAGGTGATTGCGAGCGTGGCGGGCTGGGTGGCGATTTCATTCGGAAACTACTATCGCGCGGGGGATCGGGTGCAGGTTGGCGGCATCCGCGGCGATGTGATCGACGTGAGCCTGCTGCGCACCACGGTGATGGAATTGGGTGATTGGGTGAAGGGCGATCTGTACAACGGGCGCATCGTCCGTGTGACCAACAGCTTCGTATTCAAGGAGCCGGTGTTCAACTATTCCGCGGATTTTCCGTTCCTTTGGGATGAGATCGTGTTTCCGGTCCGATACGGGTCCGACTGGGAGTACGCGTCCCAGATGCTGCAGGGCGTGGTGGAAGAGACGGTGGGCGATTACGCGCGGCGCTCGCGGGAGGCATGGGAGACGGTGACGCGCAAATACAAAATTGAGCAAGCGCGCATCGAGCCGATGATCACAATCCGATGCGACGAGAACTGGATCGAGTACACGCTTCGGTATGTAGTGGACTACCGGCGCCGGCGGATCACCAAAGATCAGCTCTTCCGGCGGATCCTCACCGCGGTGGACGAGTCAAAGGGACGCGTTCAGATCGCCACCGCCGGCTTCGAAGTGCTTTCCGCACCCGGGCTGGAGGTTCGGGTGCGGCGTGACGTGGAACCGGAAGCCGGGACCTGAGGCCACGCCCGGTACCACGCGCCGATGGCGAACGCCGCGGCCCATTGGCGTGCGAGGGCGCGGTAGGCATCGGGCAGCGAGACTGAGGGGTCATAGATGTGGCCCGGCTCGGCGGCGACGCCGTTCAATTCCAGTACGCGAAAGCGGCCCTGCTGTAAGTGCAGCTCGGATTCGGCTCGGACATCGAATCGCCCGAGGTGGAAGCCAGGATGGCGGCGCGCGATTCGATCGACGGCCGCTTCGAGTTGTGGCGTGACGAGACTGCGCCGGTCGACGAAGACGGCGCCCCGGCAGTGCGACCCGATCTCAACCAGCGGGACACTTTCGCCCTCGGCGGGAACGGTATCGAAATCCCGGGCACACTCGCGGCGATAGGTGTCGTAGAGACAGACGGCACGCGAGTCACGCAGAACCAACTCACCGATGGAGGCCAAGCCATCGCCGGTGACGGAGGGGAACGTCTTCTCGACTATGGAGACCACGCACCCGCGCGGCTGGTGGGGATGGCGGATATAGAACAGCCCAAACTCGAGACCGCCGGCGTACTGCTGGAGTATGCGGTCCACGTCACGGGTTTGCTCGAGCGCGGCTTGCAGTTCGTGCGTGTTGCGCAGGATCCGGACGCCGCGGCCCCGCTCGCCGCGATCGGGTTTGAGTACGACCGGAAATTGGACGGACGCTGGGGGACAGGCATCCCCGGCGGGCACGACGGCGAAGGCGGGGACCACACCGTCGCCGTGATCGAGGTGGCGCAGAATGGCGGATTTCGATTCTCCGGTGAGACCGCCGCCGGGTATGCCGGGATTGGCAAGCATGAACACGGTGGCCGAGCGTTGCCGGATGGCGAGCCACACCAGATACGGAACTAACGGAAGATAGGCGAGCCAGACGGGCCAGAACTCCCATCGCCATAGCCGCTGGAGCTTGCCCCAACGGCTTTTGAGGAATACGCGCAAAACGGACACGCTCCGGCTTTGGACACACCCCGAGTTCCGCGACGCTTGGAGCCGCGCCGGAGCGGCCTTTGCGCTTTTGAGGATCACACGCAAAACGGACTCGCTCCGGCTTTGGATACACGCCGAGTTCCGCGACGCTTGGAGCCGCGCCGGAGCGGCCTTTGCGCTTTTGAGGATCACGCGCAAAACGGACTCGCTCCGGCTTTGGATACACGCCGAGTTCCGCCACGTTTGGAGCCGCGCCGAAGCGGCCTTTGCGCTTTTGAGGAAACGCAAAACGGACTCGCTCCGGCTTTGGATACACGCCGAGTTCCGCGACGCTTGGAGCCGCGCCGGAGCGGCCTTTGCGCTTTTGAGGATCACGCGCAAAACGGACTCGCTCCGGCTTTGGATACACGCCGAGTTCCGCGATGTTTGGAGCCGCGCCGGACGGCCTTGCGCAGATACGCAAAACGGACTGCCCGGCTTTGGATACACGCCGAGTTCCGCGATGCCGCGAGCGGCCTTTGCGCTTTTGAGATCGAAGCGCCGTTGCGCTTTTGAGGAATACGCGCAAAACGGACTCGCTCCGGCTTTGGATACACGCCGAGTTCCGCGATGTTTGGAGCCGCGCCGGAGCGGCCTTTGCGCTTCTCCAGCGGGCCGGCTTGGCGAGCAGCCACCGAAGTACGAATAGCGACAAGGCGGCCGCGGCGAGCAGACCGGGGGCGCGGCGGCCTACCGATGCGGAAAGGCCCACCAGCAGTGGGGTCCACAGAGCTGCAGCGAGGAAGAAGTAGGCGAGGAACCGGGAGAACGGAACGCGCAAGGCGCCGGCTGCCACGTAGACCGGGAGGCGCATACCTGGGAGAAAGCGGCTTAGCAGTACGGCAGCCAGTCCACGGCGGCGGAGGAAGTCAGACGCAGCGGCAACGCGTCCGGGTCCGGCAACGCGATCGAGGACAGGCCGGGCGGCGAACCTTCCGAGCAGGAACAATCCCGCGTCACCGGCGGTGATTCCGGCCATGCACGCAAAGACGGCCGGCGCGAGATCGAGATCGTGGTTGGCGACCGCGATTCCCGCGGCGACACAAGCCAAATCTTCACTAACCAGCGTGGCCGCGGCCAAAGAGAAGAGAAGCCACATGTCAGGCAGCCCGCAGCAACGAGTAAGTTACACCGGGTTCCCAGGCGCACGCGGAGCCTGGCGCATAAAAGAAGCGGATATCGTTCGCGTCGACGTGGATCCAACTGAAACTTACGGTGGCAGACGCGTCGCGATGCATGCATGGGGAGAGAGCCCGGCGCTCTCCACCCCGGGCGCGCGCATGGGACTGATGAAATCGAAATAGACCATCGGGGCCGCCGGCGCGGCGGGCGAATTCGCGAGTTCTGCATTCACGGGCGCGATCCGGAGCGAAGGAACTGGACGTCAACGGGAGGCAGGAATCGCCGTCGGTGAGCAACCGCGGCTGGACACCATCCCAAACGATCACGAAGGCGGGACGGCCGGCTTCGAGCATCGCGACGGTGCAGGGAGCGTAGCCGTTCCAATAGATGTGAGAGGCGCGGCGGGCGGCGTCCAAAACAGACCCGGCGGTGGCCAACTCGAGAGTCAGCAGCCCGCGGCTGCATTGGCCGGGCGGGGGTGAGCCATCGCCGTTGACCAACACCGTGGCGACGCCAAATTCGTTGACGGCGATCCAGGACCCGCCGGAGGCGGGATCGACGGGGGCGACCACGCGAACACCGTGGCGCACGAACTCAGCGGGAGGATGGGCCGGATCTCGCGCCAGCTTTTCGTCGCGGTTACAGAGCAGGTGATAGCCGCCGGGTTCGTGCAGCCAAGTTACGGTACACATCACGCCGCCTCACTCGCGGCCGGCTGCCGCGCGCGCCAGGCGAGAGTGGAAGGCGCGACGCCAAAGCCCGGGTCTGCGGGGATGCCCCAGGCATCGAGCGCGACGGCGACGAGCGCAAAGTGATGCACGGTGTGGCTGCTCAGCGCCATCCACTCGCGGCGGGCGGAGGAGGCCACGTAAGCGTTGCATTCGGGGAGGCCGAGACCTTCGGTATCTTCCAGGCGAACTTGCAGCGGCGAATCGGACGGATAGAGCGCCGACGCGTCCAAGCGCGCGAGTAAGTTCTCGATGGCGGCGACTCCGGCCAATCGCCGTATTTCGACATCGCGATTGCGGGCGCGCGCGTCATAGTCGATCGATCCACGGGCGAGGCCATCAAGGAAGCATTCGTAGAACTCGATGATGTGGCGCATCTGGGGCCCGATGCGATGCGGGCAGCGGGGCCCGGGCGCATCGCGGTACTGGCGGTCATCGATCCGCAGGAGAAGGTCGAGCGCTTGCGAGAGCCAGTAGCGGTTGAGTTGAAGCAAAGGGTCAGTCCGCACGCCGGTAGATCCGTCACGGCGGCGAAACTATTCCCGGAATAAATCGGAACCCGGCGCGGATGTCAGGGTCGATGACAACCGGGAAGGCATCGACGCTGGCGGGAGCAGCCTTTGCGCTTCGGCGGCACTGGCCGGAGTACCTGATGGAAGCGGCAGGTCTGGGGCTGTTCATGGTGGCGGCGTGCCTGACGACGGTGGCGCTGGAGCATCCTTCGTCACCGGTGCGTGCAGCGTTCCCGGATGAGTTGGCGCGGCGGGCGGCGGCCGGAGCCGCGATGGGATTGACGGCGGTGGCGCTCATCAGCAGCCCGTGGGGACAACGGTCCGGCGCGCATATGAATCCTGGGGTGACGCTCGCTTTCTGGACGCTCGGCAAGATCGACACCGCGGATGCACTTTTCTACGCGTTGTTCCAGTTTGCCGGCGGCATCGCGGGCGTGGCGGCAGCGGCGCGGCTGATGGGCGGCGCGGTGGGTCATCCTTCGGTGAACTATGCGGTAACTGCGCCAGGGGCAGCCGGAACAGCGGTGGCGTGGGTGGCCGAGTTGGCGCTTTCGTTCGGGCTGCTGCTGGCTGTGCTCGCGACGTCGAACTCGCGGGCAGCCCGCTGGACGCCTTACATCGCGGGCGCGCTGCTGGCGGTCTACATCACGGCGGAGGCGCCGCTTTCGGGAATGAGCATCAATCCGGCGCGGACGTACGGATCGGCGTATGTGGCCGGGCAGTTCCCCTCCCTTTGGATCTATTTCACGGCGCCGCCACTGGGCATGCTGCTGGCGGCCCGCGCCTACCGGGCGCGCCGGGGGCTGGCGGGCGTCTACTGCGCGAAGCTGCATCATCACAACCGACGGCGGTGTATCTTTCGTTGCAACTATGGGGCGTTGTAACTACGGGCATTGTAACTATAGAGATATGTAACTGGCGGGGCGCTTGCGATTATTTCGAAAACAAGGAAACACATATGGACCACTATGATGTGATCATCATCGGCACCGGAGCCGGCGGGGGCACGTTGGCTGCCAAACTGGCGCCGTCGGGCAAACGAATCCTGCTCATCGAGCGGGGTGACTACGTGCCGCGCGAAAAAGACAACTGGAATCCGCGCGCGGTGAACGTGGAGGGGCTGTATCAGACCAAGGAGGTCTGGCGCGACCGTGAGGGGAAGGATTTGCACCCGCATACGAACTATTGCGTGGGCGGCAACACGAAGTTCTACGGCGCGGCGTTGTTCCGCCTGCGGGAGCGCGACTTCGAGCAGGTGCGGCATCACGGAGGAGTGTCTCCAGCGTGGCCGTTGCGGTATGGCGATCTGGAACCTTACTATACGCAAGCCGAGAAGATGTACCACGTACACGGGCGGCGTGGTGAGGATCCGACCGAGCCAGCGGCGCAATGCCCCTACCCGCACGAGGCGGTGAGCCACGAGCCGCGGATGCAGCAGTTGAGCGAAGACTTCACACGGCTGGGGCTGCGTCCGTTCCACACCCCGCTCGGCGTGATGTTGAACGAACGGGACCGGCACGCGAGCCGGTGCATCCGATGCGCGACGTGCGACGGTTTTCCTTGTCTGGTCTCGGCCAAGGCGGATGCGCAGGTGTTGGGAGTAGACGCGGCGCTCGAGTACGCCAACGTCACTCTCATGACCGGCACGAGGGTGGAGAGGCTGGAGACGAACGCGACCGGCTCCGCGATCACGAAGGTGGTGACGGCGCGAAGCGGAGAGCGGGAGGAGTTTCAGGCGGACATCGTGGTGGCGGCGTGTGGCGCGATCAACTCGGCGGCGCTGCTTCTGCGATCGGCAAACGGGGCTCATCGGGGCGGGCTGGCGAACGGGTCCGGCGTAGTGGGGCGGCACTACATGGGCCATACCAACTCCGTGCTGATGGCGATATCGAAGTGTCCGAACCCGACGGTGTTTCAGAAGACACTTTCTGTGAACGACTTCTATTTCGGCGACGGCGAATTCGACTATCCGATGGGGCACATCTCCTTTGTGGGAAAGCTGGACGGGGAGACACTCAAAGCGGGCGCACCGGCCATCGCGCCGGGCTTCACGCTGGACCTGATGGCGAATCATTCGCTGGACTTCTGGTTGACGTCGGAGGATTTGCCGGACCCGGACAATCGCGTAACGCTCGACCGCGACGGCAACATCGTACTCAACTACCAGCCGAACAACGAGGAGGGGCACAAACGGCTGATCGCAAAGCTGAAGCACCTGATGCAGGAGCAAACGAAATGCCCCGACCACGGCCATGAGTGCCATCAGGGCTTGTTCGCGCGGAACCTTTTCGCCGGGCAGAGAATTCCCCTTGCGGGCGTTGCGCACCAGAATGGCACGATCCGGTTCGGCGACGATCCGCGCACGTCGGCACTCGATGTCAACTGCAAGGCGCATGAGTTGGACAACCTATACGTGGTAGATGGGAGCTTCTTCCCGTCGAGCGCGGCGGTGAACCCAGCGCTGACCATCATGGCGAATGCGCTGCGGGTGGGCGATCACCTCATCGGGCGGATGCAGTAGGTGACTACGATGAGACGCCGAATACTGCTTTGGCTAGCGCTGGCGCCGATCGGGGTTTTCGCGGGCGAGCAAAAGACGAATGGCCTCAGACTGGAGTCGATCGGGCGCACGGTTTCCGATCTGGACCGTTCGGTGGAGTTCTACACAAAGGTCCTGGACTTCGAGAAGGTTTCCGAATATGAGGCGGCGGGCGACGCGGTGGAGCATCTTTACGGGGTGTTTGGAGCGCGGGTCCGGGTGGCACGATTGCGGCTTGGAGCGGAGCATCTGGAACTGACGGAGTTCCTGGCGCCCCAGGGCCGGTCCGCGCCGGAGGACGCACGCAGCAATGACCGGTGGTTCCAGCACATTGCCATCGTGGTGAGGGACATGGATGCGGCGTATGGGCGATTGCGCCGGTGGAAGGTGCGGCACGCATCGAGCGGCCCGCAGCGGCTTCCCGAATGGAACAGGAATGCGGGCGGCATCGAAGCGTTCTATTTTCGCGATCCGGACGGGCATCCGTTGGAGGCGATCCGGTTCCCAGCCGGCAAAGGCGACCCACGGTGGCAGACGGCCGCGGGCGAGATGTTTCTGGGGATCGACCATACGGCGATCGTGGTAGCCGATACGGAAGCCAGTCTGCGCTTCTATCGCGACACGCTGGGGATGGAGGTGGCCGGGGAGAGCGAGAACTATGGGATCGAGCAGGAGCGTCTCAACAACGTATTCGGCGCGCGGCTCCGGATCACCGGCCTGCGCGGGGCGTCGGGGCCGGGGGTCGAGTTTCTGGAGTATCTCGCTCCGGCAACGGGGAGGCCGTTTCCGTCCGATGCGCATGTGAATGACCTCATCCATACCCATTCGAGCTTCTCGACGCCGGATGTGGCGGGGCTCGCGGACGCGCTACGGCGTGCCCGGTCTGGCTTCGTTTCCGGAGGCGCGGTGGAGTTGCCGGAAGCCGGGCTGGGGCCAGCGATCCTGGTGCGCGATCCGGATGGGCATCCGGTGCGGGCGGTGCGGCGCTTCTGAGTCATCGCCGGCACAACGGAGCTGGGGCGGCAATTACTTTGCTGCCTTAAGGGCGCCCCGCCCTGTGCCGGCAGAGTCATCGCCGGCACAACGGAGCTGGGGCGGCGATTGCTTTGCTGCCGTAAGGGCGCCCCGCCCTGTGCCGGCGAGCCGTCGCGCTAACGATTGAACACGATGATGTGGTTGGAGTCGCTCCCCATATAGAGGCGCACGACTTGTCCGCCAACCCGGTCGGACTCACCCTGATCCACACCCACAGCCTGCGGATACCACCCTGCTTCCTCCGCGGCGAGAATCTCCCTGGGCGCCGTCCACCCATACGGGTTGGCCAGATCGGCGTTGAAGGCGATGTGAATTCCGCTCACCGGCCATCCTGGTTCACAGCAGGAGCGGTTGAGCAGCATCACGAACAGATTGAGATGCGTGTTCCAGTGAATCGTGGGCCCCCAGAACGCGTCGGCGCCGGCCTGCCCCCACGGAGTACGCACCGGGATCGCCGGCGAGACCCTCCCGCCGAGACCCGGCTCATTCCAGGACCCCTCGAAAAACTTTTCGACCTTGCCCACCGGCTGATCGCGCCAGGCAAACGGCAATCGCGCCAATCCCACCCCTTGCGCCCCGTCCGGTCCGCTGTAGTTGTCGAAATGGAAATAGAAGTAGCGGCGCTCGCGGTCGAGCGTTACGGTGAAATCCCCATGTCCCCCCGCGAAGTAGCCATTCTCGGCCCCGCAATCATCGGG
>JAWKHI010000044.1:0-67370 GCA_041394885.1 Bryobacteraceae bacterium
TTATCGATCCGATGCGCCGTGTTGAGCGCGAGGACTTGCACGCCCAGGTCCGCAAAGAGATGCGCCGTGCTCAGGTGATCGTCCAGATGCAGGGCGAGTAAGTCAGCACACAGGGACCGGTAGCGGGTGAAACGCCCGGGATACTTACTGAGCACACGGACGCGGCAAACGTCGTCGGCGAAGCGCTCGACGATTTCTTCCCCGCGACCGGCCTTGGCGCGGAGGTCGAACAGCCCGTCCACTTCCTGGACATCGTGATTGCCCGGACAGACAATGAACCGGTCCCAGGGAATGGCGATTTCCGCCTGCAACCGGCGCAGGAACTGCCCCGCTACGTCGAACCCGGCCGGCTCGCCGCGATCGGTGAAATCGCCTGAGACGACCACGAGAGCGATCTCGGCTTCGGCCCGCTGGCGCAAGTCCTCCCGCAGAGGACCAAGGACGGCGTCCACGGAATCCTCAGGCCTGAAATGAAGATCGCTCAGGTGGAGGATGCCGAACGGCGCTCCACCCTGGCTGCCATGGCCCGGCATAGTTTCGTCAGAGTCCGGAAGCCGTCAAGTTTATCACGCCAAAAAGCGCGGCTCAGTGACACAATAGTGACCATGCCCGCCGCGATCCTCCTACTGGCGCTTGCCGTTCTTAACGGAAAGCCTTGGGTCCGCTACACCATTGACGACACTTCCTCCGGGGCCGACGGCGTCAAGATCGTGGATGTCAACACCGATGGGCGGCCGGACATCGCGACGGGGTGGGAAGAGGGCGGCGTCATTCGCGCGTACTTCAATCCTTCCCGTGTCGACTCGCGCACGCCATGGCCGCAGGTGACGGTGGGACGCGTGGCCTCGCCCGAAGACGCCGTTTTCGCGGACCTCGACCGGGACCTTGCCTTCGATATCGTCAGCGCGTGCGAGGGCAAGCAGCGGTCGCTCAACATACACTGGGCGCCGAAGGATCATGACCGGTATTGGGATGCGAGTGCGTGGTCCACCACCCCGATCGCGGCGGCGCAGGATCGCATGATGTGGATGTTCGCGCAGCCGATGCAGGTGGACGGGCGGCATGGTCCGGACCTGGTGGCGGGGGGGAAGGGTCCTGGCGCCGAGATCGGGTGGATGGAGGCTCCGGCCAACCCGCGCGACGGCGATGGCTGGAAGTGGCATCCGCTTCGTCCGGTGGGCTGGATCATGTCCATATACACCGTCGACATGGACGCCGACGGCGACCTGGATATTCTCTTTTCGGATCGAAAGGGCGCGCGCACGGGCATTTTTTGGCTGGAAAATCCCGGCTCCGCCCATGCGGCGTCGGAGCCCTGGGCCGAGCACGCCGTTGGGAGCACGGGCCGCGAGGTGATGTTCATCGACGTGGCCGATGCCGATGGCGACGGGCTTCCCGATATCGCGGCTGCGGTGAAGCCGCGCGAGATCCAGATTCATCATCGCCTCGATCGCAGTGGGCGCAACTGGAGGGCCGAATCGATCACGCTTCCGGGCGATGCGACGGGAACCGCCAAGAGCGTTCGCGTCACCGACGTGGACGGGGACGGCCGGGTGGACGTGATCTACTCCGCCGAGCAGACGCCCAAAGGGGCGTCGGGCGTCATCTGGATGGACCTGTTCGCCGGGCGCTCGCTGCACGACATCTCCGGGCCGGAAGGAATCAAGTACGACTTCATCGAACTGCTAGATCTCGACGGCGACCAGGATCTGGACGTGGTCACCACGAGAAGAACGCCGGAGCGGATGGCGAGGCTGGCGTGGTTTGGTACGAGAATCCGGGACGGTAGGATGGGGGCCGGTTGAGCTGAGATTCCGGCTGGCCGGAGTTGTGAGACTTCCGAGGGCAGGGAGAACATTAGGCGAAAACAGGATTGACTGATTTGGCCGGATCTGGGATCACAAGGTTGCTATGCGGAATCAATTAGAAGTTCTTCTGGCCGCATCTCGCGAGCGTCAGACCACGCCCGGCGAGGCGGAGGCTCAGCGCCGGAGCTTTGCC
This sequence comes from Bryobacteraceae bacterium, assembly GCA_041394885.1. GTDB lineage: Bacteria > Acidobacteriota > Terriglobia > Bryobacterales > Bryobacteraceae > DSOI01. Next base: position 2,002 of record JAWKHI010000044.1, read on the forward strand.
TACGGGAACACTCATTTCGAGAATGAGCGTATCACTCGGGAGACCATTGATCGTGCGGCTGATGCCTTGGCCCATGACACGAAGAACAGACGTCCAGCGAGATAGCCGTCCGTCATCTCACGAGCTATTCAGCGATCCGGACGAGAAGGCAGAGCTCGAAGCGAGGAATGGCCTACTTCAGTTCGACGAGGTACTGCGTCTCGTTGACGATTCCAGGAACGGATTCAGACTGCGCCCCAGTGTCATCCAAAAGCTACAACGCCTGGCGATCAAAGATATATCTACACCTGTGCGGGCAACTTCCGTACGGGCCCAGTCAATATAAGCGGCACCACCCACCAACCACCGCCGGCCTCAGAGATCGCTGAGCACGTTGAGGATATGTGCGACTATGTGAATGCGAAGTGGGAGACCACCTCCGCGTTGCACCTCGCGTCTTACCTCATGTGGAAGGTGAATTGGATCCATCCGTTTGCTGGCGGAAACGGGCGCACGAGTCGAGCCGCTTCGTATCTCGTCTTGTGCGCAAGGCTCGGCTATAGGCTCCCCGGAACAAACACCATCCCAGAGCAGATCATTGCCAATCGCCAGCCGTACTACGGAGCGCTGGACGCGGCGGATGCAGCATGGACGGACAATCGGATCGACCTCGCCGCAATCGAGCAGTTGTTGTCTGAACTGCTGGCCAACCAACTCTCTTCCGTTATTGAAGCCGCAGGTGCCCCAACTGATCGGACCGGTTAAGCTGAGATTCCGGCTGGCCGGAGAGCACTAGTGTTCCAGTGCTCCCCGCGGCCCAACATCCACACGGCACCGAGACCGACCTCTGCTGGCTCGCCCTACGCCTGATTCCCGGGCTTGGCGCCAGAAAGGCGGTGCCGCTGGTCAAGGCATTTCGTTCTCCGGTGGAGGTTTTTCGAGCCTCGGCGGCGGATTTGATCGATGCCGGACTTTCCGGCAGCGTCGCCCATACGATTGCTTCCGGCTGCACGTTCGACGACGCGGCCGATCAGTACCGCCTGATGCGCCAGCACGACGCGGAGATGATTCCCGTCAACGACCCCCGCTATCCGGCGCGGCTGCTCGAGATCTACGATCCGCCGCTGCTGCTGTTCACCCGCGGCCGCGTTGAACTGCTCAACCGCACCGCCATCGGCGTTGTAGGTACACGGAGGCCGACGCCTTATGGTGTGGCCGCCGCGGAACGTCTTTCCTCGGAACTGGCCGGCGCGGGAATGGTAATCGCCAGCGGCATGGCCCGCGGCATCGACACAGCCGCCCATCGGGCCGCACTCGACGCCAATGGCGCCACGGTCGCCGTCTTCGGCTCCGGCGTGGACCACATCTATCCCGCCGAAAACAAGCGGCTGGCCGAGCGTATCTCCACCCACGGGCTGTTGGTTTCCGAATTCCCGATGGGCAATCCCGGGCACCCGCAGAACTTCCCGGTCCGCAACCGCATCATTTCCGGGATCAGCGTGGGTGTACTCGTGGTCGAAGGCGCGCAGTACAGCGGATCCGCCATCACGGCGCAACTGGCCATGGAGCAGAACCGCGACGTGTTCGCCGTGCCCGGCAACATCACGTCCAAGATGAGTTGGGCGCCGAACCTGCTCATCAAGCAAGGCGCAAAACTCGTCCAGACCGCCGAAGACGTGCTCACCGAACTGAGCGCGGATCTCCGCCGCGACTTGAGCCAGTACTCGCCGGCCTTGGCCGACGCGTCAAGCGCCGAACCCCCGCTCAGTCCCCTCACGCGCCGCGTGCTGGCCGCCGTCCCGGTGGAAGAGGCCGTTTCCGTGGATCAACTGCTGGACCGTCTTCCGGACTCGACGCCCTCAGAGCTGCTCGCGACGCTGTTCGAGATGCAGTTACAGGGCCTGGTTCGTCAAATGCCGGGCCGCGCGTACGTCCGCGTCTGGAACGGCTGAGCCAGAAGGAAGCGGCTCCCCACGGGCGGGAGCCGTCATCCAGATTCCGGTGGGAAAGCGCTTATGCGCCGGCACCCCGGCTCTTGGCCAGCAGGTCCCGGATTTCGCCAAGGAGCACTTCTTCTTTCGGCGGCGCCGGTGGCGGTGCTGCTTCCTCGGCCTTCTTCATCTGGTTCATCGCTTTGACGATCATGTACATCACAAACGAGACAATCAGAAAGTTGATCAAGGTATTGATCCAGGCGCCATACGCGATCACCGGGGCGTTGGCCTTCCTGGCTTCTTCGAGCGTCGCGAAGGTGCCGCTGAGGGGGATAAAGAGATCTTTGAAATCAGCACCGCCCGTGAAAAATCCGGCCACGGGCATCACTACGTCACCCACCAAACTGGTGACAACGCCGCCAAATGCGGCGCCCATGATGATGCCCACCGCCATGTCGAGCATGTTGCCCTTGACGGCAAATTCCTTGAATTCCTGGATCATACCCATAAGGCTTGCTTCCTCTCCTGACAGAGATTTGTGTTGCTTTTGCCGCAGCATGACGTCATACGGCCTGTCAAGAGTAACACAACGCCCCAGGGCCGAAACAGTCCTTTTCGGGGAGCTTTTGGAACCAAGCGGTCTAGAGTACTAGGCTTCCCGCCGGGGCGGTCTCCATAAGACAGGTGGAATGAGATTCTTCCAGCTCATGAGGATACGCGCGGCCTCGGTTGGAGGGGGCTGGCTAAATTTTTTCCATGCGAGTGCCTATCGCCAGGATCCTTGCGCCCGCAACCCGCGCAGCGCATAGAGATCCTGCCGCAAACGCGCACGGTCCCGCGGGTGCAGTTGATCGGCTTGGGCGAGATGCTCCATGTTTCCGATGGCATCGTTGAGGCTGCCGCGATCGAAGCGCCCGCGGCGGGCGCGCTCGTCGAATTGCGCCAGTTCCTCGATCGCGCGGCGGAAATGTTTGGCCTCGTGATTGTCCACACGCGCGCGGGATCCGATCGCCTGCAAGTCGGTCAGCGCCACACGGACCGGATTCGCGCGAGTGCCGTAGGATCGGCTTGCGTAACGCGAGTTGAAACGGCGATCCCCATCGTAGCGATCACCGTCACGCGCCAAGAGTCCGGGCGCCGCCGTGAGGAACACGGGAGCCAGCACCATGGCGGGTAGAATCGTTCGTAACCTGGCAGAATTCATGGTGTTTCACCTCGGTTTCTCTGACGCACCGGCTTTGCGGACTGAGTACAAAAACCGGCACACAAAAAAACGAGGCGCCACCCCCGTTGGTAGACAGGGTAAGCGGCGCCTCGACTCCAAGCCGGCCCGAGACTCCGGCGTCAGTCCGCGTTCACAATCGCCACGCCCATCGACGGCGTTATGTAGCGGATCACAGGGTTGTAATTCCAGTCGACGAGCTGACCGCCGTCGCCGCCGCTCGGGTTGAACGCGCGGCCTGCCACGGTGGCTCCCAGACTGTATGCGCCCGCCGGTTGCACAGCGGCTACCGAGTAGATCGCCGTGCTGTTGAAGGTGTTGTCGGCCGCATTCACGTGCCAATGTTCCACCGTCGAGAGCGCGGAACTCAGCGTGGGATTGCCCCCGGCCCCGCATCCGCCGGCGGTGAACCGTACCGAACGCATATGCGCCGCCGAGGAAGTGAAGCTCACCTCGATGTCGATATCGGACGGCACAACGCCCCGAGGGATCACCGCGCAGGCGAGCGGCAGGTCATGCCAGGCGCCTCCGGACTTTCGCCAGCGGAGCTTGGTGAACTGGAACGAAGGCCGGGAGTTGTCGACGACGAAGCGCACTTGCGCCGATGTCGCCACTACGTTCTTGGCGGCGTTGCCCAATTGCAGATCGAGCGTGTAGACGCCATCGGCGAACGCGGCAGTGTTCCAGTCCAGCAGTAACAGGTCCGGGAACCAGTTTTCGGCTTGGGGAAGCACGGGATACCAGCCGGCGCCATCGGCTGCGGGCCAGAGGGTCTCGAGCGCGCCGCCCGCGCCCAGCCGATAGAGCGGCCACGTGAGTCCTGTAAACGGCGCCACCGGGGAGCCATTGTGGCTGTAGCGGACGCGATAAAACTTCGCGTTCCCGATGCGGTTGCATCCAAACAGGGACAGGGTGCTGGCATACGGCGTTTCCGCCAGCGGATTCGGCGGGGGATCCACCAGCGCACCGGTGGGATGGGGCCGGTTCACGCGACGTGCATAGCCGGTGCCGTTGTCGTGATACGGATCGGCCGGCAGAGCCGGATTCACCAGCGGGTGCCGGCCCGCGAACAAAATTGCCGGCGTATTGCCGCAAGGTACGTCAGGCGCGTCGCACAACAGTCCTGCGATCGCGATGGGTGAGGCCTCGAGCGTAACATCGGGAATTGGGCCGGCGTTCCAGCGGACGTCGAAGTAACCTTCCGAATAGATCGTTTCTTCGTTGCCGTCGCCGTCCACATCCTGAGTAACACGGAAAGTAATATCCGGCACATCCACGATCGCGTGCCATTCCGGCACGAGAATGTCCACGCACCTGCGGAAGGGGCCTACCCAGCGCCGGAAATCCACTTGGCGCAGCACAGCCGGGTCAATCTTGATGGTGCCCGGAAGTTGCAATTCCGCTTTCGTTCCTTTTTCGTCCTTATCCACCAAACCGGGCCGAAGCTCGGGCGGCAGCGGAGGAGGAACCGGAGACGCGAATGCGGGTCCGGCAAGAAGATCCTGCCCCGGTTTCGCGTTTCCGCCGAGCGTTTGGGCAATTTCGAGCCCCGCCAGGCGTTCGGCCTGTTCGCGGCCAATCGCCGCTTCCAGGTGCCGCAGCGTCATCCCGCCGTCGCGCAACAGGAAGGGCGGGGGATCCGGATCCGGCCCGGGCGGCACCCGGAATGGCGGAATCGCTACTTCCAGCAGGTCCCGCAGGTTGGGCTTGATGAAGATATCCGGGAAACAGATGCGCTCCCGCCGGAATCGCAGAATCCAGTCGATATCCCATCGCGGAATCCACACGCAAAACCGGCCGCACTGATCCGTCTTGACCGTCGCGATCACTTCCCGGCGGCAAAGAAAGGGGAAAAACCACAACCAGGGGTTACCGGGCGGGAAGAATCCGAGTAAGTTACAGTCGGTATCCTCGACATGGACGGTGGCAAAGGGCACCGGATACTCGACGCCTGTGACAGGGTCCCGTTTCACCACCTTGCCGCACACGCGCCGAAACCCGAGTATTTCGAAATCGATCTTCCAGCGATACTTCTCGCTGATTTGGGCCACTGTGGCTCCTGCGAGTTCCCGCGCGCTGACGCCGCTGAGGGCGGAGAGCCGCTCCGCCTGGATTTTTGTCAAGGGCCGCTGATCCGGCGGCGGTTCCGGAGCAGTCTTCTTCTTGGTTTCGTTCACCATGGCACTTCCTTTCCTACCGGGTAGTGACACCGTCGACCGAAACCGTTACAGTACTTATGGAACCAATATTCCGGTTCCGCCGCGGACCGATTCTTCTATCTGAGCGAAACCGGTTGCCCCACCGCCCCGTTTCCCGCCGAATCCCAAGCCGCGAACCGGACCCACTTCTGTCCGCCCGCCTTGAAGGGAACGCGAAAACGCGCATTGCCGAACGCCCCCTTTTCGCTGGTGCGGACCACCGTCCGATCGGTCTTGTCGCCGTCGCCCCAGACAATCTCGACGAAGTCCAGCGGGAACGTCCACTCCACATCGGCCACAACCGCGCGGTTATCTCCGGAACCCTCCACCGACGATGATTTGATCAGCACTTCGCCACTCGAGACAAAGAAGCGCCCATCGCGCATCGCCTTCAGAATCGGGCTCCAATCCTCGTCGAAACGCGGCAATCGATCCAACTGCACATAGTTCACCATTAGGTGGGGATAAGTTTCGTCGTCCGGATACTTGGCATAAGTATCGCCTTCCGCGATCATGTATTTCGGCCGGCCCCAGTTATTCATGTCGTCGAGCGTGCCGAGGCAGCGCACTTCGCATAGGCGGCTTTCGGAAAGGTCCACCGGTAGAGATTGGAACGACGCGCCGAGGTATCGGTCACTGCGGAAATAGGGCGTCTCGCGAATCGCGTCGGGATGGTAACTGGAGCCTTTTGTGCGCGGGTGGGCTTGCCAAACCAGTCCCCCTTCCGCTTCGAGCATCCGCAGTTCGTCTTCGGCGCTGCCGGCGTGATACACCTTCCCGAATCCGGCGAGGCTTTCCGTGAGGGGCTGTCCCGGCTGCCGCACGTGAGACCAGAACACCGGCCGTGGGAACACCATGGTGTAGTGGCCGCTGAAATTGGCGTCCGGCTCCTCGCCGGGCATGATCAGGAAATCGCGATCGGAATGCCGGCGGCAGCCGTCGAAGTATACCTTCTGCTCCCGGAAGCGCACAGGACCGGGGTCGTTCGGATGACCGTCGCCATGAAAATCCGACATCATCGCGATGTTGATGCCGAGGGCGCGGAACGTCGGCACCCAACCCGGCTGCAGGTCGATCGTACCGGCGTCGAGTAACTGCTCATGAAAATGCGTGTGAAAGTGACTCACGGCCACCTGGTGCCCGGCGAGCGGCTTGTACCGGTCCTCATGGGTGAACGCCAGCACGTCACGCCGCGCGGCGCCGGCATCCTCAGGACTCAGATAGTAGTAAACCGCCATGCGCTGCCACGTGCCCGGCGGAGCGTTGTAGAGCGCGAAGTTGCCCTCGGCAAACCGGCGCGACTGCGTGGCCCGCTTTTGCATCAACGCTTCGGTCTTGCCGAACGGCCGATACATCTCCTCCATGTCGGCCTGGCGGACGCCCACCGCGTACGAATCGTCGCTATCTTTTCGGTAGTAGACATAGCCGAGGTTCAACTCGATTTCGCGACCGAAGAAAAACTTGTGCGGCGGCGGGAACACGGCGAGCGAGCCGGGCCCATCGACAACGAGCAGCCGGTTACGCGCGCGAAGGCCCACCGGTTCGTCGTTGTTGGATCCGCCGAACTCGTACTTCTGATCTCCCCGCGCCACGTCTCGCCACAGCACCCGCGGCGAGTGACTAACCGCAAAGCCGCGCAAGCCGGCCCGGTAGTGATAGGCGACCGAAGGCTCGTCCGTCTTGGCAATCGCCTCCTGCCGCAGCAGGTTCGTCCCTTTGTAGATGGTAAATTGCAGCCGCCCCGCGAAGATACCGAGCGACAGGCCATCGTAGGAGACTTCCAGGCGCGCACCATCGGTGCGTACCACGCACTCCCCCGGCGCGTACGTCGCCTCGGCTCGTTGTATCTCCGATGCCTGCCGCGGCAGGTCCGGATTGGTGCCGGCCAGACCGGGCACCGCCAACGGGGCATCCCAGAATACCTTCCATTTCTCCCGTTCGAGAAAATCAGGCGCCATCTGATTCACGGCCTTCAACGGGCTCAATTGCTGTTGCGAGATGCGGCGCCGTCCGGTGGTGACGGCGAACTCCGGAGTAAGGCCGGTTCCCAGAATTCGCCACGCGCCGCCCTGCGGCCGAGCGGCGAGTTCGCCAACGATGGGAGCACCGCCGGCGATCCCGAACGTCGCACGTAATTCCTGATTCCGCGCGCCGGTCCAGACAACCCGGAGCGCGTCGCCGGCGGATTCGGCCCGGAGCCCCGGCTGGGCCTTGTATGCCGACAAGTCGCAAGGAGCCGCGTAGGCGCAGGCCCCGGCCAGAACGATCAAAATCATGTAACGCTGCATCTCAATCCGCCTCCGAAGCCGATAGGGCATGCTTGTGCCCGCCAACTAGTGTACCCCCCGCACCTTCTGCTATAACAGCAACTACCACTCCATGGGTCACCCACTAAGAATCGCAATCGCCGGGCTCGGCCGAATGGGAGCCGTTCACGCCCGGAACCTCCTCCAACTGCAGAGAACGGAGGGCGTGTGTGAGATCGCCGCGCTCGTGGAGACCGACGAGTCTCGCGCACGGCGATTCCTCGACGAATCCGGCTACGACGCGCCGGTGTTTTCCTCGGTGGCCGCGCTTGCCAGTGCCCGGGTTTGCAAGGCGGCGCTGATCGCCACCCCCACCGAGAACCACCGCGAACACGCGTCCACGTTAATCGACGCCGGCTATCGCGTGCTGCTCGAGAAGCCGCTCACCGGGACGCTCGCGGGCGACGAAGCTTTCGCCGCCGAACTCGACCGCGACCATCCCCAAGCCCTGATGCTCGGCTTTCAACGCCGCTTCGATGAGCCGCTGCGCTATGCGCGGGAGGCGATGGCTTCCGGCGCCATTGGACGTGTGTTCAAGATCTTTTCGGCGCTGGAGGACTCGGGTGCGCCGCCGGACGGATACCAAAGCGGCGGCATTCTGCCCGACATGTCTGTGCATAACGTGGACGAGGTGCTTTGGCTCACCGGCGAGATGCCGCATTCGGCGGTGGCGGTCGGGTCGAGGTTGTATGGGCACACCGTGTCCACGTGCGAGGAAGATTTCGATGACGCGATGCTGGTGATGTGGTTTCGTGACGCCATGGCGCAGATTCAGGTTAGCCGCAACCACGTCCCCGGCTATCGGGTGGAAACGGTGATCCACGGCGAGCAGGGCCACATCCACATCGGGCGCTTCGATCAAAAACCGTGCGACATCACGGTGGAGGTGTATGGCCGCCGCGGGCGGAAAGAGCCGATCGACTTCCGTGTGTTCTCGATGGGCCAGCCGGATCCGAACGCACCGGAATTCATGGACCGCTTTGGACCGGCCTACAAAGCCGAAGCCGCTGCGTTCATCGAGGGCTGCCGGTCTGGCGGCGCATTCCCGGTGACGCATAACGACGGTCTTCGGGCTCAGCGGGTGATCGAGGCAGGGATGCGGCGCGTGATCACGGCGGAGAACAACGGCAACCCTGTTTCGTAAACCGGACCGGGCTACGGTTGCAGGTTGAAGACTTCGAAACTTCTCTCCTCGGGAGGACCGGTGAAACCGCCTTCCACTCCCCGTTGCATCGCGGGCATCAGAACATTGTCGCGGAACTGTTCCCAACTCTCCCTCGAGCTGTGGATCGCGACAATGGTGAAGCCGCCTTCCGACTCACCGGCCGCGTGAAAAATCTGGCCTTCGGGAAGTGTGTCCCGGGCGGGATGGACGGCTGCCAGAGCGGCTTCATATTGTGCCTTGGTGCCGCCGGGAAAGTGATGCACGATTGCGTATGCCATTGCTGTTTCTCCAGTTGCCCGCTGCCGGACAACCCGCATTGTACAGGATCCAAGCGCAAGGCGAACTATCCCGCCGCCTCCACCCACACCGGGCTTGACCATGCCATCTGGCCGTTGGCCTGGGTCACGCGCGCATAATACCAATTCACGCCTTTGCCTTGGTCTTCGTCGTTCACGGTGAACGAGGTCCGGTAATTTTCGTCGAACACGACTCTGTGCAGCAGGGCGGACTCCTTCGGGAAATCGCCCGTGTACACCGTCTCACTGCTTTCCGCCAACTCGCCCAACGTGTAGCTCACGGACTTCTCCACCGGCTGCTTCAGCGCGACGGTGACGCGTGTGTCCGCGCCGCCCTTGATCTTCAGCACCAGGCCTTTGGTGGAACGGTCGTCAATCATCTGACGGAGAGCGGTGAACGATTGCACCGTCGCCGAAGTATTGGTTCGCTCGACGATCCGGTCCCGGCGGTCTTCCTCGAGCGGCCCGGACTGGAAGCAGGTCTGCACCGCCTCGATGCGGCCGTTGTCCACCTTCACGGTGAACAGCCAGTCGCAGACGCGTGTGATGCCGAGCGCCGGCCAGGGTCCCCAACCGTACTCGAATCGCAGCACGACGGGCTTTTCCCAACTGGACGCCGAATTGGCGCGGTCTTGCGGGAAGTCGCGGTGGATGACGCGATTGTTCTTCAGGATCTCCACGAAGTCCACCTGATCCCAGGCGTCGACGTCAATCTTGATCTCGCGTTGGCGGGCGTACGGCAACTCGGAGCCCATGATCTTGCCGTTCAACGAAAAGTCCAGCGCGATGCGGTCACCGGTTACGGCATAGGTGCGCCGGTCCCGGATCGCCTCGAAAATGGCGTCCCGCGTGAGGGCGGTGGCCTTGACCACGGCAAGCCCTTCGCGATAGGCGCCGGGGTAGCCCAGGTGATCGTCGGTGCTGGCGATCACACCCAGCCGATGACCCTGGGCGAGGAATGACTGCAGCGTGTTGCGCGTCCAGCGTCCCGGTTCGGTGTGGCGCGAATAGGGGAAGGCGCCGCGGTCATGCTCGGCGTTTCCCCATTCGGAGTAGATTTCGAGCACCGGGGAAACCGCCGGGTCACGGTGCGCGATGTTGGCTCCGCGGTTGCCCTGGTGCAGCGCGGGATGATGCGGAATCATCACGCAACCATGCTTTTTCGCGAACGCCTGCAGTTGCTTCAGATCGTAGGGAACGTACAATTCCGCGTCGAGGGAGGGAAAGATCACGTGGTAATCGCCGAGGCTGGAGGAGTGCCACTCGTAGCCCGGGATACAAATGAACTTGCCGGGAAGGTCGAACTCGCGCGCCATCTCGAGGGCTTCGGGCCAACGCTCCTTGGTTACCGCGAAGCCGTTGATCCATTTGTGCTCCACATTGTTCTGATAGTGGCCGATGTCGTGCCACTGGGCGTGCGGAGTGAAGGCGAAGAAGTCGAGATGGTTGCGCGCGATTTCGAAGGTGCGCCGCAGGGAGCCCTGCGCGTAGCCGATGTTGTTGTGATTATGGAGGTCGCCGAAGTAGTTGTTGTAGCGGGGCTCCTGTTGCTGGGCAGGGGAGCGCCCGGCGGTGGCGGCGAGCGCCGCCGCGGAGGCGAGGAAGCCGCGGCGTGTCAGATGGGGGTAGGGACGTCTCATGAGCGATACAATCTCCGTTGATGATATCGCCCCTCACCCCGCTATCGTTTCTGGCTCGATCCGCGATGGTCTATCCGAACAAGATCGCCGTCGTCGACGGGGAGCGACGTTATAGTTATACCGAGTTCAACGAACGCGTCCACCGTCTGGGCGCGGCTTTGCGTTCGGCTGGCGTGGAAAAGGGAGATCGCGTCGCGGTCCTCGCGCAAAATTCGCCGGCGGCGCTCGAGCCGCACTACGGCGTGCCGCTCATCGGCGCCGTGCTTGTCATGCTGAACTATCGCCTGAATGGCGCGGAGTTGGCATGGATGCTCGATCATTGCGAAGCCAAGGTGCTGATTACGCAGCCGGAGTTCCTTCCGATGATCGAGCCCGAACTCCATCGCCTCGGACATCTGCAGCTGATGACCGACGACTACGAGTCACTGCTGGCGCGTGGCGCGCTGCCCCTTGCCGACATCCCGGAACCGGAAGAGAACGACGTCATTTCGATCAACTACACTTCCGGCACCACGGGCTTTCCGAAGGGCGTGATGCATACCCACCGCGGCGCGTATCTCAACGCTCTCGGGGAGGTGATGGAGATGAATATCCGCGAGGATTCGTCTTACCTGTGGACGGTTCCGATGTTCCACTGCAACGGTTGGTGCTTTACCTGGGCTGTCACCGCGGCCGGCGCGCGCCACATCTGCCTGCCGCGAGTGGATCCGGAACGGATCGTCGAATGCATCGAGAAGGAAGGCGTCACGCACATGGGCGGCGCGCCCGTGGTGGTGAACACGCTCGCCAATTACTGCTCCACGCGCGGGATCACGTTCCCGCGCAAGGTACGCATCACCACCGCTGGAGCGCCTCCTTCGCCGGCGGTTATCCGCGGCGCGCTCGAAATGGGCGCCGAGGTGGAGCACGTCTACGGGCTTACCGAAACCTACGGTCCGCACACCATCTGCGCGTGGCGGAGCGAATGGAACGAACTCTCCATTCCCGACCATGCGCGGAAGAAGGCCCGCCAGGGCGTCCCCTACGCCGTCAACGGAACCGAACTCCGCGTGGTGGATGACTCGATGAACGACGTGCCGCGCGACGGCCAGACGATGGGCGAGATCATCATGCGCGGCAACAACGTGATGGCCGGCTACTTCAAGAATCCGAAAGCCACCGAAGAAGCATTCCGGGGCGGCTGGTTCCACTCCGGCGACATCGCCGTGTGGCACGCCGACGGATACGTGGAGATCCGCGACCGCAGTAAGGACATCATTATCTCGGGCGGCGAGAACATCTCTTCGGTGGAGGTGGAGCGGACGCTTTGGGACCATCCGGCCGTGCTCGAAGCCGCGGTGGTGGCCTTCCCGGACGAGCGTTGGGGAGAGGTGCCCAAGGCGCACGTGACGCTCAAGGAAGGCGCTGAGGCCACCGCCGCCGAGTTGATCGAGTTCTGCCGGTCCCGCCTGGCGCATTTCAAGTGCCCCAAGCACATCGAGTTCGGATTGCTGCCGAAGACGGCAACCGGCAAGATCCGAAAGAACGAGCTCCGCGCGGCCGCCTGGGCGGGCCATGAAACGACGGTGAAAGGATGAGCAACGTCACCGTCGAGCATCGGGAGCGAACGGCGATCGTCACATTGAACCGGCCTGAAAGGCGAAATGCGCTTTCGCTCGCGATGATGGGCGAAATCACCGATGCCTTGCGCCGGATCGGGGCTGGAGGTGAGGCGCGCGCCGTCATCCTGGCCGCCGCCGGGCCTGTGTTCAGCTCCGGCCATGACTTGACCGAGATGACCGGGCGGAGCGTGAACGAGTATCGTGAACTTTTCGACGTCTGCACGCGGCTGATGGAGACGATCCAGGCGATCCCGCAGCCGGTGATCGCCGAGGTGCAGGGGCTGGCCACCGCGGCCGGATGCCAGTTGGCGGCGACTTGCGACATGGCCGTGGTGAGCCATCAGGCCGCGTTCGCCACGCCCGGCGTACGCATTGGGCTGTTCTGCACAACGCCCATGGTGGCGCTGACGCGCGCCATCGGCCGTAAGCGCGCCATGGAGATGTTACTCACCGGCCGCCGAGTGGATGCCGCCACCGCGGTGGAATGGGGCTTGGCCAATCGTGCGGTGTCCCCCGGGGATCTTCGCAAGTCATCGCTCGAACTTGCCGCGGAAGTAGCCGCCGCCAGCAGCTTTACCGTCGCGCTGGGCAAGCAGGCGTTCTATGCTCAGATCGATCTGGACCAGCCGAAAGCGTACGCCTACGCCAAGGAGGTGATGTCGATGAACGCGCTGGCCGACGATGCGCAAGAGGGTATCGGGGCGTTCCTGGCCAAGCGCGAGCCTTGCTGGAAGGGGCGGTGAGAGCTGGGAACGACACCGAGTTCGCGAGTGCTAGGTTCCATCGGCCCAGTACGCTTATAATTCTTTATTAGTAAGCCCATGCGTATCGGACGATCGTTTCTCCTCGCCGTCACGCTTACGCTCTCCCATCAAGCGGCCCGGGCCGACTTCGGGATGGCGCAGCGCGCGCTCGCCAATGGCGACTATCCCACCGCGATCCGCGAGTTCACACGCGAGGCCGAGGCCGGCCACCTGGAATCACAGTTGATCATGGCCCGGTTGAACGAGGAAGGCCGGGGCTTGGCGGCCAATCCCGCCGAAGCTTTCCGGTGGTACTTGAAAGCAGCGCAACAGGGCGACACCGAGGCTCAATACCGCGCTGGTTCGGCGCTCGCGGCCGGCCGCGGCGTCCCAAAGAGCGAAGCCGATGGGGCGCCACTGCTCGAGCAGGCAGCCGGCAAGGGTCATAAGTTGGCGCAGTTCGAATTGGCGGGATTGTTGGAGAAAGGAGCGGGCGTGGAGAAGGACGAAGCGCGGGCGCTCGCCCTGTATAAGAAGGCGGCAGAACAGGGTCACCCCGAATCCCAGTACCGCGCCGCGGTCATGCTCGAGGAAGGACGCGGCGCGGACCAGGACCTGACCGCCGCGCTGGCATGGCTGCACAAAGCGGGCGACGCGGGCATCGTGGACGCGGAGTTGCGTCTGGGCCGGGCCTACGAACAGGGCAAAGGTGTGGAGAAGGATGAAACCGAAGCCTTCAATTGGTTGAGCGTGGCGGCGAGCGACGGCAGCGCGGAGGCGATGTTCCGGACTTCGGAGATGCTCTCGACCGGCCGGGGCGTGGCGGCCAATCCCGCGAAAGCCCTGGAGTGGATGGAAAAGGCGGCCGCGAAGGGCCACGTGGAAGCGCAGTTCGGCCTCGCGTCAAAGTATGCCAATGGGCAGGGCGTGGAGCGGGACCCGGCCAAAGCCGCCCAGTGGTTCCGCACGGCGGCCGAAAACGGTCACGCCGGCGCATTCTTTCAATTGCGGATGCTCCAGGCGTCCGGGGTCGCGATGAGCGGCGCCGAATTGCTCAAGGCGTATCAGGTGATGGCCGATCAGGGAAACGGAGACGCGCAATACGATCTCGCCGGTCTCTATTTGAACGGCGATGGCGTACCGAGAAATCAACAGCAGGCCATCGAGTGGCTGCGCAAAGCCGCCGCGCAGCAGCACGCGGGCGCACAGTTCCGCCTCGCCCAGATCCTGCAGGACCGCGAGGGCGGCGGAGCCGAAGCGGCGAAGATGCTCGAAAGCGCCGCCAAGCAGGGACACCCCGGCGCACAGTATCAGTACGCGCTGTGGCTGGCGATGGGAAAAAGCGGCGCGCCGCGCAACGACGCAGAGGTGAATCAGTGGCTGCAGTCCGCCGCGGAACAGGGGCACACCGAGGCCCAGTTGTCATTGGCGTCGCGGCTGGCCAGCGGAGTGGGGGGTGTGAAGGACGAAGCCGGCGCGCTGCACTGGTACAAGCAGGCCGCCGAAAGTGGGAATCCGGAAGCGGAGTTCGCTTATGGCGCGGCGCTGGCCGGAGAGAAGGCGACCGCGGCGGACCTGCCGGAAGCGTCGCGATGGGTGCGCAAGGCCGCCGAGGCGTCGCATCCGCCGGCGATGGCGTTGCTCGGCTTGTTCTACCTTGACGGCCGTGGCGTGGCGCAGGATTACGTCCAGGCCCACATGTGGCTGAACCTCGCGGCCGCTCACGGAGATCAGACAGGAGCGGAGGGCCGGCAGCGGCTGAACCAGATGATGACCAGAGAACAGATGGCGCAGGCGCAGGAACTCGCCCGGGAGTGGAAGCCAGCATCCCGGGAGCCGTCTCACCGGTAGCCGGATCGCGGATGAAAATCGAACGTGTCAGGCTCACCCATGTACGGATTCCGCTGGTGGAGCCGTTCCGAATCAGCAACGGCGAGGTCTCCGAGAAAGATGGCATCGTCGTTGAATTGATGTCGGAAGGGCTGGTGGGCGCCGGCGAATCGTCACCGATGGCGGGCAATTTCTACTCCTCCGATACCCCCGAGGATTGCTGGCTGCAGCTGTCGCGCGAGTTGGCGCCACAGACTGCGGGCCGTGAGTTCACATCCCTCGATGAGGCCTGTGCGTGGGTGAACCATCTGCCGGGCAGCAACTTCGCCAAGGTGGGAATCGAGACCGCCTTCTGGGACCTGGAAGCGCAGCGGCGCGGAGTGCCCCTGCACCGTCTGCTCGGCGGCGAAGGAGACTCCGCCGATTCCGGCTTGGCGGTGGGATTGTACGATACCGATACGCAATTGCTGGCCGCGATTGAGAAGCATCTGGCGCGAGACGCCTACAAGCGCGTGAAAGTGAAGATCCAGCGTGGGCGTGACGTCGACCTGGTGCGCAACGTTCGATCCGCTCTGGGCGATTTCCCTCTCATGACCGACGCCAATGCCGACTACACGCTCGCCCATCGCGGCGTGTTTCAGGAGTTGGATCTGTATGGGCTGATGATGTTCGAGCAGCCGCTGGGCGGCGCGATGCTCGCCGAATCGGGCGAGTTGCAGGCGGGGTTGCGAACGCCAGTGTGCCTCGACGAGAGCCTGGAGTCACCGGCCGACGCCGATCGAGCCGCGGCCACGGGCGCTTGCCGCATCGCCAACATCAAAATTCAGCGCGTGGGCGGATTTTCCAATGCGCTCGATTTGTACCGGCGGGCGCGCGCCCACGGATTTTCGATCTGGGTGGGCACGATGCCCGAATTGGGAATCGGGCAGGCGCAGGGCGCCGCGCTCCAGACGCTGGCCGGGTGCGACTATCCCACCGACGTGGAGGCGAGCGCGCGCTGGTTCCGCGCCGACATCGTCGAGCCCTGGATCGAAGTGCGCGGAGGCGAGATCGCGATGCCGGACGCGCCCGGACTCGGGTACGCGCTCGATCGAGCCAGCATGGAGCGATACAGGGTGGCACACGCCGAATTCGAGTGAGCCAGGAAAGTGGGTACGGAATGAGAGCCAAGTGGGAAGCACTGTCGCGCGGCGAGCGCACGATCGGGGCATTTTTGAGCACCGGCTACCCGGTGAACGCCGAACTGGTGGGACAGTCCGGCTATGACTTCGTGATCATCGATCTCGAGCATGGCATGGGATCGGAACGCGACATCTTGGGGCAAATGCATGCACTGTCGGCCACCGGCACGGCCGGCCTGGTGCGCGTGGAAAGCCATGACCGGCAGCGCGTACACCGGATCCTCGACTTGGGCGCGCACGGCATCATGTTTCCGCGCGTCGACACGGCCCAGCAGGCGCGCGACTGCGTGGCGGCCATGCGCTACCCGCCGCGCGGAGTCCGCGGCGTGGCGACCCTGGTGCGCGCCAGCGGCTACGGCAAGGATTTCGACGGCTACCGCGATTCGAGCGAAGCCGAGTTACTAACCATACTGCAGATTGAGACCGCCGAGGCGGTGCGAAACGTGGAGCAGATCGCGGCGGTGGAGGGAGCGGGCGTCCTTTTCGTTGGCCCCTTCGACCTGTCGACCAGTCTCGGGGTCTTCCGGCAGTACGACCATCCGGTGTTTGTGGAAGCGGTGGAGAAGACCATCGCGGCGGCCAAGCGCCACGGGCGGCCATTGGGGATCCTGCTCCCGTCGCCGGCTGACCTGGGTCGCTATCACGACCTCGGGTTCCGGCTGATCACCTGCGGCGCCGATACGTCGATGCTGCAATCGGCGGCGCGGGAGATGGCGCGCGTTTTGCGGAGTTGAACACAGGTCCGGACGAATCGGACGAGTTGCATCGTATTGACGAAACCGGCGAGTGTCGGCTACTCTGGAAAAGATCCCGGTAGAGGAGCGGTCACCATCAGTAGCCGTGTGCGATGTTCCGGATAGCCCCGGAGGCGCGGTGAAAGGGGATGATCGCCGAAACCGAAGGCGGCGGCGCAAAGGCCCCCGAGGTTGGGGAGTTGGGTTAAGACCCACTCACTGTCATCCCGCGCGCGGGGTGGAGCGCTATCGAGGGCAGGCTACCCGCTTACTCTCCCTGTTGCTTCCCCGTGTCGAGATTCCGGACTGAAACTTATGAAAGTCTTCGAACTCGCACGCACACTCATCGATATCGAATCTGTAACTCCCAACGAGTATGACGTCGGCGTCTATCTACACCAGTATCTGGAAGAACTGACGGCGCGAACTGGCGGCCACGTGGAACGGATGCCGGTGGAAGACCGGCGATTCAACGTGCTGGCGTGGTGGGGTGAACCGAAAGTGACTCTGTCCACCCACCAGGACACGGTACCGCCGTTCATCTCCTCCCGCGAGGACGATGAATTCATCTGGGGACGCGGCGCCTGCGACGTGAAGGGCATCATCGCCGCGATGCTGTGCGCGGTGGAGGGGCTCCTGGAGCAGGGCATGCGCGATTTCGCCGTCCTGTTCGTGGTGGGCGAAGAACGCAATTCGGCGGGGGCCTACGAGGCGGCGAAGCATCCGCGGGGATCGCGATTTCTCATCAACGGTGAGCCGACCAGTAACCGGCTGGCGCTCGGCAGCAAGGGCGCGCTGCGGTATGAGGTGAAGGCGTCCGGGCGGATGGCCCATTCCGCATACCCGGAGTTAGGCGAATCCGCGATCGAGAAGTTACTCGATGCATTGGCCGCGCTGCGCGCCTTGGAGTTACCCGTGGATCCGGTGCTGGGCCCGAGCACGATGAATATCGGCACCATCGCCGGGGGCCGCGCCCCGAACGTGATTCCCGATGAGGCGAAGGCGGAGATCATGATCCGGCTGGTGGGCGATCCCGCGTCGACGCGCGCCGCGGTGGCCGCCGCCTGCGCGGCGAAGGCCGAAGCGAGGGAGGTGCTGTGCATCCCGGCCTTGCATTTGAAGGCCGTGCCCGGCATCGAGACCACCGTGGTTGCCTACACCACCGATATCCCGGCGTTTCAGGGCCAGTGGGGCGAACCGCTGCTGCTCGGGCCTGGGACCATTCACGTGGCGCACACCTCGGAGGAGCGAGTCCCGAAAAAAGAGCTGGTGGAGGCGGTGGAGCTGTATCAGCGGATGGTCCGGAGCCTACTGGCATGATATCGGGAGAGGCGGGCAGGATCGAAGTGGGGGTCCTGGGCGCGACGGGAATGGTGGGCCAGCACTTTGTGCGGTTCCTTTCCGGCCATCCCTGGTTTGCGCTGCGGTGGGTGGGCGCGAGCGGACGTTCCGCGGGCAGGCCGTACAGTGAGGCCGCGGCATGGCGCCTGGAGGGTGCACCCCCGGAGGAAGCGGCGGGCCTGCGCGTGGAGGAGTGCAAGCCGGGCAAAGCGCCGAAACTCTTGTTTTCGGCGATGGATTCCGGCGTCGCCACCGAGATCGAGCAGGCGTTCGCCGCCGCCGGGCACGTGGTGGTGTCGAACTCGCGCAATCACCGCATGGACCCGGATGTACCGCTGCTGGTTCCGGAGGTGAATCCGGATCATCTACAGGCGATCCACCAGCAGCAATCGCTGCGCGGGTGGAAAGGAATGATCGCGACCAATCCGAACTGCTCCACCGTGGTTCTCACCATGGCGTTGGGCGCGCTGAAGCCGTTCGGCCTGAAGCGGGCGGTGGTGACGACGATGCAGGCCATCTCGGGCGCCGGCTACCCGGGTGTGGCGTCGGTGGATATCAACGCCAACGTGGTTCCTCACATCGGAGGCGAAGAAGAAAAGATGGAGAGTGAGACGCAGAAAATCCTGGGCGAGTACGAAGGCGGACACTTCCGGCCGCACCCGATCCGGGTGAGCGCGCACTGCAATCGCGTGCCCGTGCTCGACGGGCACACCGAAACCGTCTCCGTGGAGTTCGGCGTGCGTCCGACGCAGGCCGAACTGCTCGACGCGCTGGCGAGCTACCGCGGAACGCCGCAGGAGCGGAGGTTGCCGAGCGCTCCCGAGCGGCCGGTGATCTGCCTCACGGAGCCAGACCGTCCGCAGCCGCGCCGCGACGTGGAGCGTGAGCGTGGCATGGCGGTGTTTGTCGGCCGCCTGCGCCCATGCCCGGTGTTCGACTACAAGTTCGCGGCACTGGGGCATAACACCGTCCGGGGGGCGGCCGGCGCGGCAGTTTTGAACGCGGAGTTGATGCGCTCGGAAGGGTTGTTGGACTGACATGATCGTAATGAAGTTCGGGGGATCGTCGCTCGAATCGGCGGAAGCCATCGGCCGGGTGGCGTCGATTGTCGCCAGCCGGCTGGCGCAGCGTCCGGTGGTGGTGGTGTCGGCGATGGGCAAAACCACCAATCGGCTCCTGGCCTCGGCAAGCGCGGCGGTGGCCGGCGACAAGGCCGGGGCGCTGTCGGAACTGGACCAGCTCGAGCAGTACACGCTCGCCGAAGGCGGCAGCCTGGGCGGGCAGGTGGAGAGCCACTTCGAAGATCTGCGCGCGCTGGTGAACGGGCTGGCGGCTCTCGGTGAGTTGACGCCGCGTTCGATCGACGCGATTTCCGCCTTCGGTGAGCGGCTCTCGAGTCTGATCGTGGCGGACCTGTTCCGCCGCCAGGGAATCGATGCGGTCCAAATGGACGCGCGGCAACTGATCGTCACCGACGACAGGCACTCGCAAGCGGCGCCATTGTACGCGGAGACAAACGAACGCCTGACGTCGCGGCTGGCGCCGGTGGCCGGGCATCAGGTGGTGGTGATTGGCGGATTCATCGGAGCGACGCGCAAGGGCGTGACCAGCACGCTCGGACGCGGAGGGTCCGACTTTTCGGCGGCCATCGTAGGCGCGGCGATCGACGCGGAGGAGATTCAGATCTGGACCGACGTCGACGGCATGCTGACCTGCGACCCACGCCTGGTGCCGGGCGGGCACCGGGTGCGTCTGATCTCGTTCGCCGAAGCCGCCGAGCTTGCCTACTTTGGGGCCAAGGTGCTGCATCCTTCCACGTTGCTGCCGGCGATCCAGAAGAAGATCCCCGTGCTCATCTTGAACTCACGGCGTCCGGATGTAGAGGGTACACGCATCGTGGCGGAGGCGGTGCCCGCATCGAACGTGTTCAAGTCGATCGCCTGCAAATCAGGCATCACGCTGGTGCATATCCGGTCCACGCGCATGTTGATGGCGCATGGATTCCTGCGGCGAATCTTCGAGGTGTTCGACCGGTTTGAGACGCCGGTGGATTTGATCGCGACCTCGGAGGTGAGCGTTTCCCTCACCATCGACTCGGTGGCGCGGCTCGAGGAGGTGACGGCGGAACTGCGCCAGTTCGCCGACGTGACGGTGCAGCCGGATCAGGCGATCCTGTCGCTGGTGGGCGGGAACATCGCGGCGACGCGGGGAATCGCGGCGCGTGTGTTCGGGGCGCTGAACGGGATCAACATCCGGCTGATCAGCCAGGGCGCGTCGGACTTGAATCTGAGTCTGGTGGTGGCGGGCGCGGATTTGCGTCACGCGGCCGAATCGCTGCACAATGAATTCTTCTCTTCGCTCGATCCAGCCGTGTTCGATCCGGCGCCGGCGGGAGCATGCATCCAATGAGATTGGCACTGGTTGGCTACGGCAAAATGGGCAGGATGCTGGACCAGCTTGCGCCGGACTACGGCTTTCGGTAACGGCGCGGCTGGACCTGGGATACACGCGAGCGGACCTGGACGCGGCGGCGGCCGACGTAGCCATCGAGTTTTCGTCGCCGGAGGCAGCGGTGCCGAATCTCGAAATGCTGGCGGCGGCGGGCATGCCCACCGTGTGCGGAACCACGGGCTGGTATGACGAGCTGGATCGCGTGCGCGAGGCATACGCGGCTGGCAACACATCGCTGGTCTACGCATCGAATTTTTCGATCGGCGTGAACATCTTCGACCGGTTGGCGCGCGAGGCGGCGAGTCTGTTCGCCGGGCAGGCCGATTACGAGGCCTGGGCGTGGGAGATCCATCACAGCGCGAAAAAGGATGCTCCGAGCGGCACACTGCTTACACTCACCGCCGCGATGAAGGAAGCCGGATACAACCGGAGGATCGACGAGAGTTCGTCGCGCGCCGGCTCGCATCCGGGCACCCACGAAATCGGGTTCGATTCCGCGGCCGACACGATCACGCTGCGCCACACGGCGCGGAGCCGCGAGGGATTCGCCCGGGGCGCTCTACGCGCGGCGCAGTGGGCGCCGGGCAAGCGCGGCGTCTTTCCATTCCGCGAAGTTTTGTTTGGAGGTGGAACATGTTCCTAGGATGCGGCACCGCGTTGGTGACCCCGTTCCAGAGCGACGGCTCGCTGGACGAAGGCGCGCTGCGAAGGTTGGTGGACCGGCAGATCGACGCAGGCATTCACTTTCTGGTCCCGTGCGGAACCACGGGCGAGAGTCCGACGCTCAGCCGGAGCGAGCATTTGCGCGTGGTGGAGATCACGCTGGAAGCGGCCAAGGGCAAGGTCCCGGTGTTGGCCGGCGCGGGCGGGTACAACACGCACGAGGTGATCGAGTTGGCGCGCGAACTGGAGGCGATGGGCGCCGACGGCCTGCTTTCGGTGACGCCTTACTACAACAAGCCCACGCAGGAAGGCTTGTATCAGCACTACAAGGCGATCGCGGCGGCGACCAAACTGCCGATCATCGTCTATAGCGTGCAAGGGCGCACGGGCGTGAACGTGGAGCCTTCGACGTTGAAGCGGCTGGCGGCGATCGAAACGATCGTTGGCGTGAAGGAAGCCTCGGGCAACATCGGGCAGATGGCGCGGGTGGTGCATGAAGTGCCAGACTCGTTCGCCGTCCTTTCCGGCGATGACTCGATCACGATCCCGTTGATGGCTCTGGGCGGCAAAGGAATCATCTCGGTGGCGTCCAACGAGATTCCAGGACCGATGAGCCGGATTGCGCAGATGTGCCTGGATGGCGATTTCGCCGGCGCGCGGGCGATCCAGCGCCAATATCTTCCGCTGATGGAAGTGAACTTCATCGAGAGCAACCCGATGCCGGTGAAGGCAGCGATGGCGATGATGGGGCTGCTCGAGCCGGTGTGGCGCCTGCCGATGGTCGCGCCCACGGAGGCGAGCGCGGCGCGGATCCGTGGGGTCCTTGACGAAGCGGGGTTGACGCCCGGGAAACGGAGCACGAATGCGGCGGCTGCAGATTGAGATCGAAGCGCTTTTCGACAACAAACCCGAGGCGTACACGGAAAGTCACTTCCGGCTGTTCCAGGAATTCAAAGACGCGCTGAACGCGGGCGCGATTCGATCCGCGGAACCGGACGCATCGACGCCGACGGGTTGGCGCGTGAACGCCTGGGTGAAAAAGGGCATCCTGCTCGGGTTCCGGATGGGGTCGATCGTCGATATGTCGGTAGACGCGCGGCGGCAGCCTTTCTTCGACAAAGCCACCTATCCGGTGCGCAAGATGACGGCGGGCGATGGGGTCCGCATCGTGCCGGGCGGATCGAGCATCCGCGATGGCTGCTATCTGGGCAAGGGCGTTACGTGCATGCCGCCGATGTACATCAACGCCGGGGCGTGGGTGGGCGACGGGACGATGGTGGATTCGCATGCGCTGATCGGCAGTTGCGCGCAGGTGGGCGAACGGTGCCATGTGTCGGCGGCGGCGCAAATCGGGGGCGTGCTCGAACCGGTGGGAGCGATGCCGGTGATCATCGAGGACGATGTGCTTTTGGGCGGCAATACCGGAGTGTATGAGGGCACGGTGGTGAAGCGTCGCGCGGTGCTGGGAACGGGAGTGATCCTGAACCGGTCCACTCCGGTTTACGATATCGTGCGGGGCGCGGTGCACAGCGCCACCGACGAGCAGCCGCTCATGATCCCAGAGGAAGCCGTGGTTGTGGCGGGGTCGCGCGCGATTTCGCATGGACACGGCAAGGAGTGGGGGTTGTCGCTTTACACGCCGGTGATCGTGAAGTATCGGGACGCCAAGACCGACACGAAGTTGAAACTCGAAGATCTGCTTCGGTGAGGCGTGGTTTGCGACAATGGCACGCATATGGCTACTCAAGCTGACTTCAACGAACAAGAACTTGCCGCTCTCGCCGATGCTCCGCATATGGCGGGCATCGCAGTGATGATAGCCGGGTCAAGCGGGATCTTCGGATCGCTCAAGGAAGCGGCGATCGCCGCGCAGAGTGTTTATCAGGGCTCGGAGAACGCGAGCGAGTTGATCAAATCGCTGTCGACCAAGGAGACGATGCAGGCGGCGGGTGAGCGCATCCGTTCCGAGATGGGCGACTATGGGTCTCAGGATCCGAGAACGTTCGTGCGGGACCGCGCTGTAGCAAAAGTAAGGCAGGCGGCGGCGATTCTGCGGGCGAAGTCGCCTGGGGATCTGGGCGCGTACTCGGAGTGGGTGCTGACGATTTCCGACAAAGTGGCGAATGCGGCCAAGGAGGGCAGCTTTCTTGGATTTGGCGGGACTCGGGTGAGCGAAGGCGAGGAAGCGACGATCGCCGAGATCCGGTCGGCTCTGATGGGGTAGGTTTGGGCTGCGCCGGAGGCGCTGCCTGCCGGCATGAAAAGCGATGCCGGCATGAAAGCGATGGACCCGGTTTGGATCAGGCGGGTGGCGCGTGTCCCGTGGGTCGATAAATAGGCATCTTGCTCTCCGGGGCAGGGCCTCCGGAGCCGGAACCCCAAGGCCCACACTGGGCCTGTACTGCGAGTTCATACCACCTTACACGCTTCAGTTTCTCTTCATTTGACACAACGGGCCGGTCCCCGTTGACATTCTAGGTGGCACAATGCGACCCCTTGACGCCCAGAGAGCAATCGCTTATACTTCGTAAACTTTCGTTAATTGAGAGGTCTTAATGCGATTGACTCGCACGTCTCGCTTACTCTTGGCCGGATCGGTCACCGCCCTGGCTTGTTTCGCTCAGTCGAATCTGGCCTCTGTAACCGGGCTCGTCATGGACAGTTCGGGCGCCGCCATCCCCGGTGTGACGATCACCATTCGTAACATCGACACCAACATCCCACGTAATCTGCAGAGCGATCCGTCTGGAAACTACTCGATCACCAACCTCCGGCCAGGTCCCTACGAACTCACCGCGGAGAGCGAGGGCTTCCGCAAATACGTCCAGCAGGGAATGGTTCTCCAAATCGGTCAAGTGCTTCGCGTCGACGTACGCATGGAAGTGGGCGCGGTCACCGAATCGGTCCAGGTGGATGCGTCGATCGTGACCATCAATACCGAAAGCGGGACGATCAAGGGCGACGTCATCGTGCAGGAGGAGATTCAGGAACTGCCCCTCGCGGGCCGCGACTTCACCGATCTCGCTTTCTTCACGCCGGGGGTGGTGCCGAGGGCCGAAGGCGGACAGGGTTCCGGTCTTAACGTCAACGGTGCGCGCGCGTCCAATACCAACTTCTATGTGGATGGCTTCGATAACCGGAACGCGCGCGGCGCCGCCGCCCAAACACGGCCCAATATCGACGCGCTGCAGGAATTCAAGATGGAGGTCTCCGGCTACTCGGCCGAGTACGGCCGCATGGCGGGCGGTGTGCTGAACATGGTCCTGCGGTCAGGCGGCAACAAGTTCCATGGCAATCTCAACTATTTCCTTCGCAACAATATTCTGGACGCGCGGGGTTTCTTCGATCAATCGAAGACGGTACTGCGGCAACACCAGTTCGCCGCCACAGCCACCGGACCGATCATCAAGAATAAGACCTTCTTCCTGGTGAGCTACGAGGGGCTTCGCGCGACGCAGCAATCGACGCGGCTCTCGCGCGTTCCGACGCTGGTGGAGCGGACCGGCGACTTTTCCCAGTCGGTGAACCTCAACGGCGGCCGATTGAACCTATTTGACCGCCAGGCAAGCGGCGCCTGCAATAACCGGGTGCGCGCGGCGTGCTTCCCGAACAACGTCATCCCGCGGTCGCGCATGGACCCGATCGGGCTGCGCCTGCTGAGCTTCTTTCCGGACCCCAATCGAGACGCGGGTGTGACCGGCTTCAACTTCATCGCCGTCACGGCGGATGTGGACCGGTGGGACAGCCCGCTGTTCAAGATCGACCACAAACTGGGGCAGAATAACCTGGCCTTGCGCTGGCAGACGCGGTACGCCAACACCCAGAACCCGTTTACGGGCAGCGATCTGGGGACCTATGGGATCTTCACCAAGGACAACCGGTCACTGGCGGGCGTGGACTACACGCACATGTTTTCGCCGACGTTTCTCGGCGAGTTCCGGCTGGGTTTGAGCCGTAGCGTCACGTGGCAGCATGGCCGCAATGCGGGCAACAACATCGCCTCAGATCTCGGGCTGCCGAATCTGATTCCGGATGGCGAGGCCGCCAACAACCCCAACCTGCTCGACTGGCCGCAGGTGTTCGCCGGCAACAACTACCCGCAACTCGGCTCCGGCGCCAATATGCCGGTGGAGTATTTCGTTACCGACTATCAGTACAGCGCCAAATTCACATGGATCAAACGCTCCCACAACGTGCGCTTCGGTTACTCGAACAGCCTGGTCCAGATGAACCAACCCTACTTCAACAACCAGCGGGCGACGTATCGTTTCGTCGGCAACCGCACCGGGCACTCGATCGCCGACATGATGCTCGGCTGGCTCAACAACGTCACCCGCCAGGTGGGCTTCAACCGGAACTACTGGCGTCAGAACGCGATGGGCGCCTTCATCAACGACGACTGGAAAGCCACCCGCAATCTGACGCTGAACCTGGGGTTGCGCTGGGAAGTGAACCGAGCCCCTTACGACAAGTACGACCGTCTGGGCAGCTATGATCCAGCGATCCAGAAGCTGGTGATCGCCAGTGACGCCAACGCGCCGGCCAACTACGAGGCCCTGCTGGACCGCACGGGCCTGCGCGACGTGGTGGTGACCGCCAGCAGCGTGGGGCGCGGCCGTCCGGTGATTTCCACCGATTGGCTGAACTTCTCGCCGCGGGTCGGATTCGCCTACAGGGCCACCGAGAAGACGGTGTTCCGCGGCGGCTACGGCATCTTTCTGGCGGGCGACATCCTGAACAACCTGCGCAATAGCCTCTCGAACCAGTTCCCGTTCGCCATCAATCAGAACTTCGTGGGCGTCAACGCCACGCCGAACCTGGTTTCACTCCAGAGTCCTTTCCCGACGGCGCGGGAAACCCTTACCGGGACCACAACGGCGAACGGGTTCACAATGGATCCCAAGCAGGCTTACCTGCAATCGTGGAACCTCACCATTGAGCGCGAACTGTTCGGCTCCACCTCGATCGAGGTGGACTACCGCGGTTCCAAGGGCACCTACCTGCAGCGGCTCTACGACTACAATCAGCCGTTCCGTACGCTCGACAGCTACATCGCCGGCGAGGGCTTCGCGCGTCCGCTTCCGCAATGGAACGTGATCAATATTTACGACACCGGGTCCAATTCGATTTACAACGCGTTCAACGTGAGTTGGCGGCGCCGGAGCCGGGGGGGCATGTTCTGGCGGGTGAACTACTCGTTGTCGAAGTCGATTGACAATGCGTCGCAGGTGAACGGCCAATCGAACGGGGGCTTCGCCGGGGCCATCGATTCGCGCAACCTGCGGCTCGACCGGGGGCGTTCCGATTGGGACCGCCGGCACGTGTTCACGCTCGTGGGCAGCGTGAACATGCCCTTCGGCCGACGCCGGCATTGGGGATCGAACTGGCGCGGCGTCACCGACGCTGTGCTCGGCGGGTGGCAGCTTTCCGGAACGACCACGGCGTATTCGGGATCCCCGTTCACGGTGGAGACCGTGACGCCGAACCTCAACCTCGGCGGATCCCCGCGGCCGAATCGCATTTCCAACGGCGCGGTGCCGAATGATTGGCGCGCTGGCCGCAAGGGTACGGACTTCACCTGGTATGACACCGGCGCCTTCGAAGGCGTCCCCTGCGTGATCGCGGAAGGGACCACGCCGCCCGCCGGTTGCGCGGAGAGCAAATACGGGTTCCCGGCCTTCACCTTTGGGAACTCCGGCCGTAACATCCTGGACGGTCCTGGGCTTTTCTCCATCGACTTCGCGCTGTCGAAGAATTTTTCGATGGGAGAGGGGAAGAATCTGCAGTTCCGCATCGAGTCTTTCAACGCACTCAACCGGCCGAACTTTATCATCACCGCGCCGATGACGCAGTTCGATTCGCTGACGGGCGGGCTGCTGAGCCAGGTGGGCGGGGTGGGACGCGGGGGCGGTCCGCGCATCTTCCAGTACGCGATCAAGTACCGGTTCTGATAGGGAGCCGCCTACGCCGCGGGGAAGCTGCCTGCCACGTCGAGCAGCTTCCGCCGCAGGACGGCTCCGAATTCGACGACATAATCGGGATTGCCGCCGCGCGCGGCGACGATCCAGGGGTTTGAGATGGAACAGCGAAGGATCCGGATCTTGCCGACACGGGCGAACTCGCCAGGCGGGATTCCAAGGCGGCCGAGGAACCCATCCATGCTGTTTCCTCCCCGCGGACGCTCGAGCCCATAGTGCGCGAACCCGAGCTCGGCCGACGAAAGGATGAACTCATGGCGCTGGACGACGTCGTGCTCCCGGAACCGCAGCAGCCCATAGAGCTCGCCGTTGAAACGATTCATGCGCTCGAGGGAGGTGTTTCCAGCGAGGTTGGCGGCGAAGCAGAACAGGTTGGTGTCGGGAGGGTCCGTGAGCGGAGTAAGGACAATGCCGCTTTCGAGCAAGGCGGGAGCGATGCCGAGGGCCTCGCGATAGAGCTCCTGCGCGCCTTGAATGGTCATGCCGACCATGGCGCCGTGGTTGGTTTCATCGAGCGGAACCACGCGATGAGCGAGCCAGCAGGCCGCCGCGGCCGCGCCGGGCTTCGAGCCTTCCAGAATATAGCGGCCGATGAAGGGCCGGGCTCGCTCTTCGTGTTCGTGAAACACATAGGACGCTTCAAACGAGATCAGCTCGCGGAGGCGCTCATCACGAAACAGGGCCACGCCGCATGGGTAAGGAATGAAGCCCAGCTTGTGCGGATCGATGGTGGCGGAGTCTGTCTGGCCGGTGGCCTGAAAGGCCCGAAAGACAGGTTCCGGGAGCAAAGCGGCGGGACGTCGATCCTGTTCGCCCGGGCGTGTCCGGATCAGTTCGCCATTTTCGCTGAACAGAAGGCAGCGGATGTAGCCGCCCCAGGCAGCGTCGCAGTGATGGAAGAACTCGAGGCCGCGGGCGCGGAAATCGCGGCGCATGGCGACGATCTCGTCGAGCGCGTCGACCGAGCCTTCTTCGGTGGATCCGAGCACGGAGACCAGTTCGATGACCGGGGTCCGGGATTGCAGGCAGTCGTCGAGGATGGCGCGCAAGGCGTCGAGATCGATGCGGAATCGCTCATCGACGGGCGCGGCGCGAATCTGGCCGGCTCCGAGCCCGAGCACTTCGACGGCCTTGGCCAACGAGTAGTGCGCGGTGACAGGAACGATGACAACGCCCGGCCTGACATCGGGATGGGCGCGGAAGAATCGATGAATGCCCGCGCCGGAGATGCTGTGGCGGGCCAAGGCGGCGTCGACGGCGCGGGCGTCGCCTCCGGCGGCGTCGACCAGGCGTTGCCGCAGGCTGAGCGACTCTTCCATACCGAGGTTGAGCAGTTCCCAATCCGTGCCAGGGATGATCGATCCCAAGCCGAGATCCTGGGCGGCGGCGCGGGCGGCGAGCCCCTGATATTTGAGGTTTCTCGCCACCCAGAGCGCCTCGATATTGGCGATCGTGCCGCCGGCGGTGATGTGACCCCAGGCGCGCGGGCCATAGCCCATGAGGCGGGCGAGTTGTCCGGCCGCTTCCACTTCCATTTCCGTCGTGGCGGGTGAGCCCTCGAGGCTGACGTTGTTCGGGTTATGGAGCATGGTGGCGAAGTACCCTGCGATGGCGGGCAGATACTGGTCACCGAGCATGTGGCCGATGTAGCGGGGGCTGAAGAATGGAATGTCCTGCTTGAGGCGAGCCAACAATCCGAACAGCTCCTGTTCGAGCAAGTCGACAGCGTCTTGAAACTCACTATCCCGCTTGATGCGCTCCGGGATGAGGCGTTCGTCGGCGGGATGGAAGTTGCGGCGCCAGAATACGGTGTCGCGGAGCGCTTCGACGATCAGGCGCTCGAGCGTGCTGGCGTTCTCGCCCTTCGGGCCGAGAAACATCGCGTAGTGCTTGGGATTCATGGCCGCACCAGCCTTAGCGCGAAGCGCCCAAGTAGCGCGCGGCGAAATCGAGATAAACCGGCCAATTGGGACCGGGACTGTGGCCGCCGCTATGCTGGCGGAAGGCGACGTCGCTTTCGGCGAGTGTCGTTTCCATGACGGGGAACTCCGCGGTGGGGAGAGGCTTTTTCCCAAGCAGGCGGTAGACCGGCCCGGCTCCCACGCCAGCGAGAAACATTCCCTTGGCGTCCACCCAGCCGTCGCCTTCCGTTGCACCGGCGCTGATGAACACAGGCCGAGGGGCGCACAGCGCGACTAGCTCATGCGCGTCAACGGGCAGGTCATTCCAGTGGAGCGGACCCGCATACTTCATGTAATTGCCTGCCATCCAGTGATACTCATTCGGTGCGGCCACGTTCTCGACGAGCTCACCCCAGTTACGGCGGTGTATCTTAGCTCCGCCGGCGCCGGAGGAACTGATGAACCCGATGGCGATGCGGGGATCGTAGGCCATGGCGACGAGCGCCGCCTTGCCGTAGCGCGAATGGCCGTCGATGGAGACTCGCCTGGCATCGACGAGTTTGCCGCTTTCGAAATAGTCAATAGCGCGGCTAGCGCCCCATGCCCAAGCCTTGAGGGCGCCCCAGTCGTCGACCTTGCGGGGTTGTCCTTTGTTGACCAGCCCGATGATGCCTTCGGTGAGGCCAGCGCCGTTGTCGGCTTGGACGGTGTTGGGGACGAGGATGGCGAAGGCCCACCCGCGGTCGAGCGCGTCCTGCTGCCAGGCGGGCGGCCCCGGCGGCGGACCCTTGGGCGCCGTTCCGGGGCGGCGCGGGAACCCGCCGATGAAGCCGAATTCGAGCAGCACCGGGGCAGGACTCTTGGCGTTGGCCGGCACGGTGAGCGCCATCTTGATATCGACGGTGATGGCGGGATAGGCCGAGTTATCGACGTGTCCAGTCAATTGGCGGACAACAATGGGGACTCCGCCTCGCGTCTCGTTCGTGGTGGAAGTTACTTCCCAGTCGACCCTAGGCGTCACTTTGGGGGTGCGTCCGTAGACTTCGCGGTCAAACAACTCGACGATCTCGAGGCGCCGCTGCTTCCACCATTGGGACGGAGTGGTGACCATCTTGCCGTTGTTGAGTCGAAGGGGATCGGGAAGATCGGGGTAGGGGTTGGCTTTGGATTCGTCGTAGTTTGCCGCGTTAGGGGCATCCCGGTTGCGGCCGTCGGCGCCGCGGCGGAGCGCGTCAATGCCGAGCAGACGCAGCGTACGCTCATGTTCCGCCTTGGTGGCGGCCTGTTGCTCGGGTGAGGGCTGGGCGAGGAGACTGGCGGCAAGGGGGAAGGCGAAGAGGGTGCGCACGGCCTGATTATACAGTCTCTTTATTTGCGGCCCCTCGGCTGGGTGCCGGGCCGCCACACGGTGCTGTTCACAACAGGGGACAGGCTGGCGATGCCGATCGAGTTCGACGTGGACGGAAGCGCGCGAGCGGCCCCGCTGGCCCGGCCAGTGAAGAGCTAAGCTACTGGAATTACACAACTATTACACGGCGTCTCCAGAATCTCGGGTACCTTGGACATAGCGCAGCCGATGGTATCGGTAGCGAGCAATTTTTCCAACAATAGAGGAGTACCTGATCGCCGTGAGCAAACCTGTCGTCATCGCCTCGAATCCTCCCGAGGCCACTGATAAGACCGTATTTAACTGGCCGACCATCATCGCCCTCGCCTTCGTGCACGTGGGCGCGCTGGCGGCGTTCTTTTTCATCGAATGGAAGGCGATCGCGGTGGCCGCGGTCCTCTACTTTCTTTGCATCAGTTGGGGCATCGGGATGGGCTACCACCGGCTGCTGACGCACCGGTCGTATAAAGTACCCCGGTGGATTGAGTACCTGTTCGCGGTGTTGGGGTCCATGACGCTCGAAGGCGGGCCGATTTTCTGGGTCGGGACGCACCGGATCCATCACCAGTGTTCGGATCAGGAAGGGGATCCACATTCGCCGCGCGATGGCGCCTGGTGGTCTCACATCGGGTGGATCATCCTGGGCAAGGGTCAGCACAACGAAACGGATTACTTCCGCCGGTACGCGCCGGACATGACGCGGAACGGCTTCTATGTCTGGCTGAACACGTATCATTATGTCCCGTTGTTGATTTCCGCGGCACTGCTGTTTGCCTGGGGCGGATGGCCGGCGTTTCTGTGGGCCGGATGCCTGCGCGTGGTGGTGAGCCTGCACTCGACCTGGGCGGTGAATTCGGCGACGCACATGTGGGGCAAGCGCCGGTTCCTCACCAAAGACGACTCGCGCAACAACTGGTGGGTGGCGCTGCTGACCTTCGGCGAAGGGTGGCACAACAATCACCATGCCAAACCCAATTCGGCGCGGCACGGGCTGGCGTGGTACGAGCTCGACATCACCTGGCTGCAGATCAAGGCGCTAGGGAAACTGGGCATCGCGACCGGGGTGAAAGAGGCCAGCGTCCGGGATGCGGATCCGGAGCCGGCGCGCGCCGCGGCGTAGGGCGGCTCTATGCTGTAAGCATGAGCCTGCGCCGGCACCGTAAAGCGGTCTTCATCGCGCTGGGGGCCGCGACGGTTGCCTTCGCATTGGGAATGAACGTGAGCTGGGTGGTGATCAACTGGCGCGCGGGCGTGCAGTTGGTGCTGGGCGCGATTCTGTTCGCGATGATCATCGCGGGGGTCGTGTTGAATACCGCCTTCCTGGTGCGCGAAATCCGGCGCAACGAGCAGCACAACAACTTCATCAACGCGGTAACGCATGAGTTGAAGACGCCGGTGGCCTCGATCCGCCTGTATCTGGAGACGCTGAAGACGCGTCCGGTAGAGGAAGAGAAACGGCAGCAGTTCTACGACCACATGCTCGAGGATTCAGACCGGCTGCTCGACACCATCGAACAGGTGTTGAAGGCCGGGCAGGTGACATCGGGCCGCCATCCGGAACCGGTGCCGGTGAATTTGCCGGAGACGATCGAGCAGAGCCTGGCACTGGCGCGATCGCGGCACCGGCTGCCGGAGGAGGCCCTGTCTTTCGTGAACCGGATCACGGGCGGCGGAACGACGGTGATGGGCGACCCCGACGATTTGCGGACCGCGATCCTCAATCTGCTCGATAACGCGGTGAAGTATTCCGGCCAGACGGTGTCGGTGCTGGTGGAGCTGACGCGCGGGGAGAAGGGACAGCTATTGGTGCGGGTCAAGGATCAGGGAATCGGAATACCGAGCCACGAGTTGAAAACGATCTTCGAGAGATTCCATCGGATTCGCGACGCGGCCGCGTCGCGCGTGAAAGGCACCGGACTTGGGTTGTTCATCGTGAATTCGGTAGCGAAGCATCACAAGGGGCGCGTCTACGCCGAGAGCGGCGGGAGCGGGCTGGGAAGCACCTTCACACTCGAGCTGCCGGCGGCCGGACCGGGGAGGGAGTCCTAGGCGGTGGCCGCACGGATTCTGGTGGTGGAAGACGAGAGCCACCTGGCCGAGGGGCTGCGCTATAACCTGGAGGCCGAAGGCTATGGGGTGGTGTGCGTGGAGACGGGCGAAGCGGCGGTGGAGTTGTTCGGCGACAGGGGGGAGAAGTTCGACGCCGTCCTCCTGGATGTGATGCTGCCGGGGATGGATGGGTTCGAGGTGGCGCGGCGGCTGCGGGCGGCGCGCTGGTTCGTGCCGATCCTCATGCTGACGGCGCGCGGCCGGAGCCAGGACGTGATGGAGGGTTTCGGCGCCGGAGCCGACGATTATCTCTCGAAGCCCTTCGAGTTGTCGATCCTGCTGGTGCGTCTGCACGCGCTTTTGCGGCGAACCGAGTGGCAGCGGTCGCAGGCTCCGGAGCAGCCAGTGGGCGATGTGTTCGAGTTCGCCGGGCGGCGGCTGGACTTCGAGAAACTGGAGTTGACCTGGCCCGAGCACGAGACGAAAGACACGCCGCTGCGGCTCACCCTCATGGAGGCGCAATTGCTGCGGTTTCTGATAAACCGGCGCGGAACCGTGGTGTCGCGCAAGACGCTGCTCGAGGAGGTGTGGGGTGTCCATGAGGATACCGACACCCGGGCGATCGACAACTTCGTGGCGCGTCTACGGAAGTATATTGAGGACGAGCCGGGACAGCCGAGGCATCTGCTGACGGTGCGGGGGGTAGGATACCGGTTCGAGCCGTAACCGATAAGGAAGCGGCGGGTTGCGATTGCCCACCTGCGTGGGCGACACTGAATGCACCGGCAAGCATGTAACGCCCGCCTCCCGGCTTCTGTCGAACACCGATCGCTCCATGCGGCGTCTCTCCAGTCATCTCGCGAGCTATTTCACCCGTTCGGCCTGTGCGATGGGCGCCCAATATCACGCCCGCGGGCGGGTGGAGATCGTTTTCGAAGACGAATTTTCGGTCCTGTCGTTCGTATATATCTCCCCGACGCGTGTGCAGGATGCTGGTTTTCATTGGAGTGATGGGGCGCTCTACTGCAGTTGCGACTGCTCTCAGTACCGCCCGGGCACCCTCTGCGAACACTTGTGGGCAACGGTGCTGGAGGCCGATGAACTGGAGATCGTTCCGCCATCGTATCTGGTGGCGCCGCTGAAACCGGTGGCGATGGAACTGTTCGAGAGAATCGCCCAGGGCGGGGATAGTCTGGACGCGATTCCAGACGCTCCGAAGGTGGAGCCGTGGCGGCAGCAGATCGCGACGGTGGGGGTCTTGCGCGAACCGCAGCGGGTTTCCCGGCCGGCGCAGTGGCCGGAACGCCGCGAATTCCTCTATAGCGTCCCGGCACACTTGCCGGCAAACGGCGGAGGATTTACCCTCGAGCTGTACACGCGGGACCGGCGGAAGGCCGGCGACGGCTTCACCAAGGCGAAGCCGCTGCGGATCCATACCGCGGCGGAACTTCCTGACTCCGAGGACCGGGAGATCGTTTCTCTGCTGCAAGGGGCCACTCCGTCGAGCGGCTACAGCGCTTACGGGAGCTACTATGCGGGCGTCCCGTCTCAGTGGCAGTTGTCGCCGACGCTCACGCAGTCCGCTCTGCCGCGCATTGCGCAATCGGGCCGCCTATACTTGCGGACCGATACCGATAGTTTCCAGCCGGTGGGGTGGGACGGCGGAGAACCGTGGAGGCTGAAGCTGCGGCTGAGCCTCGAGGAAGGGTACTGGACACTGGATGGCCATTTCGAGCGCGAGGGCGCGCATCTGGAACTTTCGGCGCCTTCGGTGATCCTTTCGTCAGGCTTCGTTCTGGGTCCGGACACGGTTTCGCGGCTGGACCCCTCCACGCCGTTGGAGTGGCTGCAAACGCTGCGCCGGCACGGCCCTATCCGGGCGCCGGAATCGGATCGCGATGAGTTCATCCGGACCATTTTTGCTCAAGCCGATGTGCCGGCCATTTGCCTGCCGGAGGAACTGCCGGTGGAAGAGGTCACCTCCACGCCCGTCCCCGCGCTGCGGATCCAGCGGGAGGAAGGCTACACGCTGCAGCTACACCTGTCGTTTCGCTACGGCGAGGTCCTGGTCCCATACGGCGAAGAGCGGAGCGCGTTGTACGACCCGGCGACGCAACGGCTGCTGAGGCGGGATTGCGCGGCGGAACAAAGCGCGGCGCGGATGCTCCAGCAGTTCGCCGGCCCTTGTTACGAGGCGGATGCCAGCGGTTCGCACTGGCACGCCCAGCAAAACGTGCTTCCCGCACTGGTGAGCACCCTGGTGATGGAAGGCTGGCTTGTGGAGTTGAACGGCAGCGAGTTCCGCACACCGGGAGAAAGCAGCCTCGCCATCACATCCGGGATTGACTGGTTCGACCTCGAAGGATCGGTGGATTACGGCGGCTCCCGCGCGCGGCTTCCGGCGCTGCTCGAGGCGATGAAGCGAAACGACAGTTTCGTCCGGCTGGACGATGGAACGCTCGGACTTCTGCCCACCGACTGGCTGAACCGGTTACGGACCATCGCCGGGATGGGCGAGCTTTCGAAAGACCGGCTGCGGTTCAAGAGCAGCCAGGCTGGATTTCTGGACGCGCTACTCGCCACGCAACCGGAAGTTTCTTTCGACGAAGGCTTTGCGCATGCCCGCGGGCAACTGAACCGCTTCCAGGGGATCCGTGCGGTGGATCAGCCGCCGGAGTTCGGCGGGACGCTGCGCGAGTATCAACGGGAGGGGCTCGGGTGGCTGCGATTCCTGGACGATTTCGGTTTCGGCGGATGCCTGGCCGACGACATGGGGGTGGGCAAGACGGTCCAGGTGCTGGCGCTGCTCGAGCAGCGCCGGGTGGCGGCCGACCGAAAGGGGCCGTTTCTGGTGGTGGTGCCGCGGTCGCTGATTTTCAACTGGATGGCCGAAGCGGCTCGCTTTACTCCATCGATGCGGGTGCTCGATCACACCGGAGCCGCACGGTCCGCCGAACGATTCGGCGAGGTGGACCTGGTGTTGACGACCTACGGCACCGTCCGGCGGGACATCGTGCAGTTGAAGAACATCGAGTTCGACTATGTGGTGCTCGACGAGGCGCAGGCCATCAAGAACAGCGCCACCGACACGGCGAAAGCGGTGCGGCTGCTGCGCGGCCGGCGGCGGTTGGCGATGTCGGGGACGCCGGTGGAAAATCACCTGGGCGAACTGTGGAGTTTGTTCGAGTTCCTCAATCCTGGGATGCTGGGCGGAGCGAAGGTGCTTCGCAACGCCGGACCGGAACTGCGGAATCCCTCCGAGGAAATGCGGGCCATGCTGGGCCACGCGCTGCGGCCGTACATCCTGCGGCGCACCAAGGGCCAAGTGGCCAAGGAACTGCCGGACAAGACCGAGCAGACCGTGTTTTGCGAATTGGATGCCGAACAGCGGCGGCTGTACAACGAGATGCGCGAGTATTACCGGGTGTCGCTGCTGTCGCGCGTGGACACCCAGGGGCTGGCAAAGTCAAAAATGCACGTGCTCGAGGCGCTGCTGCGGCTTCGGCAGGCGGCGTGCCATCCGGGGCTGCTCGACGCCAAGCGGAAGGGAGATTCGTCGGCCAAGCTCGACGCGCTGATGGGTCACCTCGAATCGGTGCTCGGGGAAGGTCATAAGGCGCTGGTGTTTTCGCAATTCACCAGCCTGTTGGCGATCGTGCGGAACCGCCTGGACAAAAATAAGGTCACATACGAGTATCTGGACGGCCAGACGCGGAACCGGGAGGAGTGCGTCCACCGGTTTCAGAACGACGCGGATTGCGGCCTTTTTCTGGTGAGCCTGAAAGCGGGCGGGCTGGGCCTGAATCTGACGGCGGCGGAGTATGTGTTTCTCCTGGACCCGTGGTGGAATCCGGCGGTGGAGAGCCAGGCGATCGACCGCGCGCACCGGATTGGACAGACGCGCAGGGTGTTCGCGTACCGCCTGATCGCGCGGGATACGGTGGAGGAGAAGGTCCTCGAGCTCCAGAAGACGAAGCGCGGGCTGGCGGATGCAATCATCAACGCGGACAACAGCCTGGTGAGGGGGCTGGCGCGGGAGGATTTGGAGTTGTTGTTGTCTTAAATCGGCCGTTCGGCGGCCGAACCTTCGACCGCGCGCTTTCACCCGGCGGCACACCGATCTTTCTCCGCCCCGAATCTGTCGCCGACCAACTCGAACGTCGGCCTGATCACCAATCAAGCCAGTCAACCGGGGAGGATCCAGATGGCGCTCCGGCTGGCGTTCTGAATCTTCCGTAACCTACTGATGTGAATTAAGTTATCTCTAGTTGTTTCCCTTGAGGCTGTTTGTTCTAATTGGGGCAGCTTCAGGGGCATGCGTATACGCACTGTCGCGTTCCGTGAGTTCCTGTGCGCTTTGTTCGTGTAAGGAGCGTCACGTATGCGTTATCTGGTTATGGCCGCTTTGATGGCCGCCTCCGCCGTCGCGCAGGAATACCGGGCCACCCTGAGTGGCCGAATCACAGATCCCCAGGGTGCGGTTGTACCCGGCGTCAAAGTCATCGCGACTCAGATCGAGACCGGATCCAAGTTTCAAACCGCATCCGGCGAAGACGGGTTATACACAATACCCTTTCTTCCCCCGGCCAGCTACCGTGTGACGGCCGAAGCCGGCGGGTTCAAGAAATACGACCGCACCGGGATCACGCTGGGCGCCAACGAGAAGGTCGGATTGGACATCGAAATGGCGATCGGCGAGATGACGGAGACGATTTCGATTTCGGCGGAGGCGCCGATACTCACTACCGCCACCGCTTCGTCCGGACAGGTAATCTCCACGCGCCAGATCGAGAATATGCCCCTGAGCGGACGGACCCCGCTCGCCCTCGCGCAGTTGGCCTTCGGAGTCACGCCGACCGACGATCCGCGTTTTACCCGGCCGTTCGACAACGCCGGGCCGTCGGGCTTCTCGATGGGCGGATCGCCCTCGCGCTCGAATGAGCTGCTCGTGGACGGCGCGCCCGACACCACCGGGGACTCCCGCGTCGCCTACAATCCCCCCGTGGATGCGGTGGCGGAGGTGAAAGCCGAGTCGTTCCAGGCCGATGCGGCCTACGGGCACACCGGTGGCGGAACTGTAAACGTGGTCCTCAAGAGCGGTACCAACAACTATCACGGGACGCTGTACGAGTTCAACCAGGTCTCCAAGACCGCGGCGACGCCGTTCTTCACCAACCGGGCCGGAGGCAGAAAGCCGACCAGCCGCTTCAACCAGTGGGGCGCCAGCTTCTCCGGTCCCATCCGCATCCCGAAAATCGTCGACGGCCGCAACCGGCTTTTTTTCTTTTTTGCATACGAAGGAATCAAGGACTCGCTGCCGGCCCCGTCGATCAGCACGCTGCCCACCGCGGCGCAGAAGCGGGGCGATCTTTCCGGCCTGCTTGGCGTAGGAGGCGCCTATCAGATTTACGATCCCGCCACCGGCGTGGCCGAGGGCGCCCGTGTCCGCCGTCAGCCATTCGCCAACAACATCATTCCGGCGTCGCGTCTGTCGCCCATCGCGCTGAACTACCTCAAGCTGTATCCGGACCCTACCGCGGCTGGCCGCGCCGACGGGCAGGACAACTTCACTTCGCTCACCAACGGTGAGCGGAACGACTTCTACAACTACCTGACCCGCGTGGACGTGAACGTCAGCGACCGGCACAAGGTGTTCGTCAACTTCAAGAACAATAAACGAATTGGCCAGGGCGGCAACGGCTTCAACAAGGCGCTCACCGACAATCCCACCGCCACCAACGCGCTCCGCCGTATCAATTGGGGCGCCATGCTCGACGACGTCTATACCATCACGCCCACGTTCCTGATGAACACCCGCTTCAACTGGACCCGCTTTGAAGAGCCGCGCGTGAACTACTCGGAGGGGTTCGATTCGACTTCGCTCGGCTTCCCGGCCTATCTTGCCAACTCGGCCCCGACGCGCGTATTGCCACGCATCACTTTTGGCCGTTTCACCGGCGTCGGCGACACCGGTCCGCGACAGTTCCCGTTCGACTCGTTCCAGTTGTTCGAAGCCCTCACCAAGATCGTGGGCAAGCACAGCGTGAAGTTCGGCGGGGATTTCCGCCAGCTTCGCGAGAGCGATTTCCAATACGGCTACTCCAACGGCACGTTCGACTTCCGCACCAACTGGACGCAGGGCCCGCTCGACAATTCCCCGGCCGCGCCTCTCGGTCAGGACTTGGCCGCGTTCCTGCTCGGCATGCCGACCTCCGGGCAGTACGATATCGCCGCGGCGCGGACCAATTTGAGCAACTACTATGCCTTCTTCGTGCAGGACGACATCCGGCTGAGACCGAACCTGACGATCAACGCCGGCCTCCGCGCCGAGCATGAAAGCGGCACCAGCGAGCGCTTCAACCGTTCCGTCAACGGTTTCGACGGCACGTCCCCCAGCCCGATCAACGGGGCCGCGCAAACCGCGTATGCGCGCAGCCCGATCCCTGAGCTGCAGCAGTTCAATGTAAACGGCGGACTCACGTTCGCCGGCCAAGGCACCCGGCTGATCTACTCCACGCCCGCACTCACGTTTTCGCCGCGCCTGGGCGTGGCCTGGACACTGAACAACAAGACCGTGGCGCGCGGCGGCGCCGGGCTCTACTATTTCACCTACGGCATCGGTGGCAACAACGCGCCGGGATTCAGCCAGACCACCGCGTTCGTGCCCACGCTCAACGGCTTCCTGTCGCCCGCGTCCACGCTCGCCAATCCCTTCCCCAACGGCATCGAGCAGCCCACCGGCAGCGCCGCCGGGCTCGGTACGTTTCTCGGACGCTCGGTTGCTTTCGTGAACGCCAACGCGCAGTCGCAGTATTCGGGCCGGTGGCAGATGTCGATCCAACGCGAACTCGCGCCCAACACTGTGCTCGAGGTCGGCTACATGGGGAACAAGGCGGTCCGCCTTCCCGTGGATTACGCGGCCAATGGTATCCCCCTGCAATACCTGAGCACCACGGGCGTCCGCGATCAGCCGGTGATCAACCAGCTCACCGGAAACGTCGCCAATCCGATGGCCGGACTGATTCCCGGCACCGGACTCAACGGAAGCCTGGTGGCCCGCAACCAGCTTCTTAGGGCGTTCCCGCAATTCACCGGCGTCAATGCGCAGCGCCGGAACGACGGATCGTCGCACTACCACGCGATGCAGGTCCGGTTGGAACGCCGGTTCGCATCCGGATTGCAGTTGATGGGCAACTATCAGTGGGGCAAGCTGCTCGAGCGCCGCTCGCGACTCAATGACCTCGACCCGGTACTCGAGCAGCGGGTGGCCGCCGAGGATCGCACACATCGCCTTGTCGCGAGCGGCACCTATGACCTGCCGTTCGGAAAGGGGCGTAAGTTCGCCGGCGACGCGCACGGCGTTGTGAACCAGATCATCGGCGGCTGGAACATCAACGCGATTCTCACGCTGCAGCCCGGTGGTCCGCTCACTTGGGGCAACGTGATTTACCTCGGCGGCGACTTGGCCGTCGACGCCCACAACCCGGACCAAACTTTCGACACCACGCGCTTCAACCGCATCAACAATCAGCAGCTCGATTGGAATCGCCGGACCGTCTCCAGCCGCTTCAACACCGCTCGCGCCGACGGCGTCAACCAGATCGATTTCTCGGTGATCAAGGCGTTCCCCATCCGCGAAGGCCTCAACCTGACCTATCGTTGCGAGTTCTTCAATGCAACCAACACACCGATCTTTTCGGGTCCGAACCTGTCGCCCACCAACTCGAACTTCGGCCTGATCACCAATCAGGCGAATCAGCCCAGGCGCATCCAGATGGCGCTCCGGCTGGTGTTCTGATTGCGCGGCTTCGGCCGCGGCCCTTTCTACGGCGTTCCCGGCTTTAGGCGCGGGGACGCCGTTTTTCTTTGGCGCGGCGATGGCCGCGTTATAGTGGCCTCAGGCTATGGCTACATACGGACTGATCGAATACGAAGACGCATCCCCGGAAGTGCGGGCTGTATTTGACGACATCATGCAGACTCGCAAAGTGGACCGGGTGAACAACGTCTGGAAAGCGCTGGCGCACGACCCGGCGCGGCTTCGCCAATTTTGGGAGCGCATCAAGACAATCATGGGTCCGGGACATCTGGACCCGTTGGTCAAGGAGATGATCTATATCGCGGTAAGCGTCACCAATCAGTGCGACTACTGCATCGCGTCGCACACCGCGGGCGCGAAAAAGAAAGGGCTCACGCCGGAGATGTTCAGCGAGTTGATGGCCGTGATCGGGCTGGCCAACGAAGGCAACCGGATTGCGGCAGGATATCAGTTAGAGGTGGACGAACAGTTCAAAACGTCATGACGCCCTCCCGCCCGAGGTTGCAGCCCGCCGCGGCGGGCATCAACACCACGATCTCCGGAGAGCTACCGGTGGATGTGGCCGAGCAAGCCGCGGGCCGGCTGGGATGGGTGGCCGCCATATACGCCGGGGCGTTCGCCTTCATGCATCTGCTTTACCGGACGGTGGCGCCCACGCAGGTGCTGCCGTTCCACCAGTTGCTGACGGCGTTCAGCGTGCTATTGGGGGCGGCGATGGCGGCGCTGGCATGGAGCCGCAGGCTATCGGCCGCGGCGATGCTGGATGTGGGGCTGGAGTTTCAAGTGGCCGCGGCGCTGCTGATCTCGCTCGGCGAGACGGCGCACCCGATTCCGGATGCCGGCCTGGTCCGCGGCCATTCGGCGATCGCGATCTGGATCGTTCTATTCGTCCTGGTGGTGCCTTCTTCGCTCGGCAAGGCGTCGCTCGCGGCCTTCGTCACCGCTTGCATGGGGCCGGTGGGCCTGGCGATCAATATAGCCTTCAACGATCTGCCGCGGCCGATGCCGCAACAATGGTTGATCCTTTACGCGAGCAGCTTTCTAATGGTCGCGGCCGCGATCCCGCTGTCGCGCTATGTGTACCGGCTGGGCCTGGGCGGAGCCCGTCATCACGAAGTGGGCAGCTACGAGTTGATGGACCTGATCGGCGAAGGCGGCATGGGCGAGGTTTGGCGAGCGCGGCACAGACTGCTGGTGAGGGAAGCGGCGGTGAAGCTGATTCGCCCGGAGAGACTCGGCGCGGGCCAGGACACCGAGAAAGTGCGGCTGCGGTTCGAACGGGAGGCGCGCGCCACGGCGGCGTTGCATTCTCCCCACACGGTGGCCGTGCATGACTATGGCGTCGCCGACGACGGTTCGTTCTACTACGTCATGGAACTGCTGCGCGGCATGGATCTCGAAACCATGGTGGAGAAGTTCGGGCCGGTGCCGGCGCGGCGCGTGGTCCACATCCTCGCACAGGTGTGTGACTCGCTTTCGGAAGCGCACGCGGCCGGACTGACGCATCGGGACGTCAAGCCGCGGAATATCTTCCTGTGCCGGCTGGGCGCCAACTACGATTGCGTGAAAGTTTTGGACTTCGGGCTGGTGAAGGTGCGCGCCTCGACCGAAGAGTCGCGGCTTACGCGGGAAGGCGTCACCACGGGCACGCCAGCGTATATGTCGCCGGAGATGGCGCTGGGCCATCACGACGTGGACGCGCGTACAGACATCTACGCCACCGGATGCGTGGCCTACTGGCTGCTGACCGGCATGCTCGTCTTCGAGGCTCCTAACGCGCTCAGCATGGCGCTCGAACATGTGCATCGCGCACCGGTCCGCCCGTCGCAACGGACCGAGATCGAGATCCCGCCGATGCTAGAGGATCTGGTGATGCGTTGTCTCGACAAGGAACCAGGACGGCGTCCGCAATCGGCACGCGAACTGAAGGCTGGCCTGCTCCGGATGCGTTTCGACGATCCGTGGAATAACGACCTGGCTGAAGAATGGTGGCGCGCTCACGCGCCCATTCCGGCATCGGCCTTCTCGGGATCGGAGTCGACAAGTAGCACAGAATGACACGAAGAGATTTTCTCGCTACCGCCATACCGCCGGCGCTGGCGGCTCCGCAAGCCCCGGGGGCGCGCCCTCCCAACGTGGTTCTGATCCTGACCGATGATCAGGGCTGGTGGGACCTGGGCGTCCACGGGAACCGGGACATCGAGACGCCGAACCTGGACCGGCTGGCGGCGGAAGGCGTCCGTTTCTCCCATTTCTACGTGTCGCCGGTCTGCGCTCCCACCCGCGCATCGTTGATGACCGGCCGCCACTACCTCCGCACCGGCATTTACAACACCCGCTTCGGCGGCGATACGCTCCGGGAGAACGAAGTAACTCTCGGGGAGACGCTGGCCG
Organism: Bryobacteraceae bacterium; assembly: GCA_041394885.1. Taxonomy (GTDB): domain Bacteria; phylum Acidobacteriota; class Terriglobia; order Bryobacterales; family Bryobacteraceae; genus DSOI01. The sequence goes on from JAWKHI010000044.1 coordinate 44,814, forward strand.
GCGCCGGCTACCGGACAGGACTGTTCGGGAAGTGGCACCTGGGACACTACCGGCGCGCGCATCCCAACCGGCGCGGGTTCCAGGAGTTTCTCGGCTTTCCGCAGGGCCATATCGAACGCTATTTTCATCCCGATCAACTCAATCACAACGGCCGGCCGGTAGCGGCCCGCGGCCACATCACCGATGTGCTCACCGGCGCGGCGATCCAATTCGTCAGGGCGCGGCGCAGCGAACCGTACTTTCTGTATCTCGCTTACAACGTTCCGCACACTCCGAACATCGTGGAAAACAGTTACGTGGAGCGGTACCTGCGGAAAGGCGTAGCGCTCAACGACGCCCAGATCTACGGCATGGTCACCCACTGCGATGAGGCGATCGGAAGGCTGCTGGCGGAAGTGGACGCCGCCAACACGATCGTGCTGTTCCTCAGTGACAATGGCGGCGTGAGCCGGCATTTCAAGGCCGGCCTGCGCGGGGCAAAGGCTTCGGCCTACGAGGGCGGAGTGCGGGCTCCGCTAATCGCAAGGTGGCCTGGGCACTTTCCCCAAGGCGCGGTGGTGGACGCGCCGGCGGCGCATATCGATCTACTGCCGACGCTGTGCGAACTGACGGGAACGCCGGTTCCGGCGCGGAATCGCATCGACGGACGCAGCATCGCGCCGCTCATGCGGACGGGCAAGGGGGAAAGTCCCCATGAGTATCTGTATCACATCTGGGACCGGCATCATCCGAGCCTCGAGAGTAACTGGTCCATCGCGCGCGGCCGGCACAAACTGGTAAGAGGCAAGGAGCTGTTCGACTTAAAGACCGATCCCGGCGAGACGAAGAATCGGATTCGGGAGGACCCTGGGACCGCGCGCCAGCTTCGTGCCGAGTTTGAGCGCTGGCTCACGGAAGTGACGAGCGGCCGGGACTTCCGGCCGGCTCCAATCCCGGTGGGCGACCCCACGGAGAACCCCGTCGACATCGAACCGAGTTGGGCTCAACTCGACGGAACGCACATCACCTGGAACACATGGACGCATCAACCGGGCGGGAAGCAGCCGCTGGGTAACGCTGCCGGCGGGACCACCAATTACACGTTCGCGGGATACGAATGGGACACCATTGACGGGTGGCGCGCGCCGGGAGAGCATTGCGAGTGGCGGATCGACGTGCTGACCGCGGGCCGGTACGAAGTAGCGCTGGTGTATGGGTGCGACCCTGAGAGCGCGGGCGGCCGGGTTCGCATCGAGGCCGGCGGTGCGGCGCTCGAAGCCGAGGTGGAGCCGACGCCCGGGCGGAACATCTTCGCCGAACATCGCGCGGGGGTGGTGACGCTGGCGAAGGGTCCGGCGGTGCTGCGAGCTTCCGTGGCCGCAGCTTCGGGGAGCAAAGCCCCGCCCCCCCCCCCCCCCCCCGCCCCCCCCCCCCGCCCCCCCCCCCCCCCGCCCGCCCCCCCCCGCCCCCCCGCGCCCCCCCCCCCCGCCCCCCCCCCCGCCCCCCCCCCCCCCGCCGGGGGCCAATGCTGAATCCGGTGGCGAGTTGATGGCCCTGAACCGCATCCGGATGCGATTGCTCTAAGCCCGTGGTAAAAGTCGCGATCCGTGCTACGATTCCCGGCAGTGCCACGCGTTTTTACATCCGCGGACCTCGATTTCTTCGAAGAGAGCGGCTATGTGATCCTGCACGATGCCGCACCGCCGGACATGCTGCAAGCGGCGATCGCCGCGACGTGGGAGTTCATGGAAATGGATCCGAATGACCCGGCCACTTGGTATCGTCCGCCGGCCCGGTTGAATGGAATGCCGGAGCTCAATGGCGCGGGGATGGTGGAGATGTATCATCATCCGTCGCTGTGGGCGATCCGGCAGTTGCCGCGCATTCACGGCGCTTTCGCGGATCTGTGGGACACCGAACATCTTTGGGTAACCATTGACCGCGTGAATCTCAACGTCCCCAACCGCCCGGGCCAGGAGTTCCGCGGCTTCATCCACTGGGATATCGACACGACGCTCGATCCGCTGCCGTTCGACTTGCAGGGAGTATTGAGCCTGACCGACGCGCCGGCGGGCCACGGTGGATTTCAATGCGTACCCGGTATGCCGAAGCGCTTCGCGGAATGGGTGAAGACGCAGCCGGTGGACCGCCATCCGCACCGGCCGGATCTGACGGGTCTGGAGGTGCGGCGCGTGGAAATGCGCGCGGGCGACCTGGTGATCTGGAACAGCCAGCTTGCGCACGGCACCAGTCCGAACACGTCGCAAAGCGCGCGCCTGGCGATGTATCTTTCAATGTCGCCGGCGCAGGAGAGCAACGAGACCGCACGGCAGTGGCGGGTGCAATCGTGGCTCCACCGCATTGCCCCGGAGGGGAATCCGTTCCCGGGCGATCCACGCGGCTGGGAGCGGAAGCATGGCGTGACGGCAGCACTGACGCCACTGGGGCGGCGGCTGCTCGGGCTGGACCTGTGGAGCGAAAACGGCGCGGGTGCGCAATTGGAAGCCGATATGCGATTGGACCAGCGGACGGGGCGGCGGCGGGCTACGCCCGGTTTTGCCAGTTGACGGGACCTGGCGCTCAGCCCACTTCTTCGTTGGCCCGGCGCAGCATGGCCCGGATGTTGGCGATGCAGTAGGCAACGCCGGCGCGGCGCATGCGATCATCCCCTTCGAACTCCGGAACGTGATCGGGCACCACGGTGCCAGTGAACTTCACTTTGCGCAGGGCCTTCATGACGGCAAACATGTCCATGTATCCGTCGTCAGGGAAGGTCTCGACGAAGTGTGGCAGAGGTCCGCTTACATTGCGGAAATGGACGTCGAAGATCTTGCCGCGGCCACCGAAGTCTTCGATCATTCCGAACACGTCTTTGCCCATGCGGTCTCCGCCTTCGCTCCAGGTGCCGACACAGAAGGTGAGTCCCCAATGTTTGCTCGAGCCGGCGATCTGCTCGGCGCGCTTGTAGCCGTCGTAGTGGACGAAAAGCTTGGCGACGCCATTCATTTTCGCCAGCGGCGGATCGTCGGGATGTAGGGCGAGGCGTACGTCGTGCTTTTCCGCTTCCGGCAGCACGGCCTTGATGAAGTAGGTGTAGGTGGACCAGATGTCTTCGGCGGAGTACTCGCGGTCAAAGGCCTGTTTTTCCACCTTTTCGCGAAAGTCCGACAGCTTGAATTCGCGCGCCCGGTATCCACGCGGCGACTTCACCTGCGCGGTGGTGTAGGTGTTGGCGGGATGCCAATCGATGTTGGCCACCGGGATGCGCAATCGGCCGCAATCGCGAAGAAAGGCGTTGAACACCGCGATGTCTTCGTCACGGCCGGGCTGGCCCAGTTGCAGCCGTGTCCTGCGGTAGGCGTAGTGGACACCGGAGTAGATCTTCATGTCGAACCGGGCCAGACGTTCCTGCGTGGCCTTCATGAAATCGAAGGGAGCTTCGTCGCCGAACTCGATACGGCACCATTTGACGCCAAGCTGGCGGAGGAACTGGAGGTCGGAGTCCGTAAGGGAACGAATCGGCATGCGATGGGAGATCTTGGTGTTGGCGGGGTCGTACTCGTCGATCCGCGTGGCGCCGTAGAGCCGCCGGGCGGGCCATAGCGCGGGAGCGAGCCCTGCTTGCAGGATCTGGCGTCGGGTTGATTTCATCGTCGGTGCCTCCTGGCCTGCCATTGTACGATTTCTCTTGAACACATCCGGAATCAGGTGTACAGTGTCTATGTACACTATACACTGAAGCGCGTCTAAATGCCCGGACCCACCATACGCATCGATCCACGCGCGCAAGCGCCGGCCTACCGTCAGGTGGTGGACCAGATCCGGACGCTGATCGTGGAAGGCGCGCTGGGGCCGGGCGCGGAGTTGCCTTCGGTGCGGCGGCTGGCGACGGATCTGGGGGTCCACTTCAACACGGTGGCCGAGGCCTACCGGACGCTGGCGGAAGGCGGTTGGTTGGAGGTGTCGCACGGACGAGCGGCGAGAGTCCGTGAGCGTTCCTCCGCGCCCAAGTTGGAGAAACAAACGGAGCGGCGGTTCCGGGAGCGCCTGCGGCATCTGGTGGCGGAGATGCGGGCGGAAGGCTTCACGGCGGCGCAGATCGCGGACGAACTGGCCGCGGCGGCCTCGCACAGAGGAGGTTCTTTATGAAGGGTCCGGCGACGTTTTTGACGGGAATGTTGCTCGCATTAGGTGCGTTGTTTCACTGGCTGCCATTATGGCGGCGCGAGAATCAGTACTTCGGAGTAACGACGCCGGCAGGGTTCGAGCGAACCCCGGAGGGACGCCGGGCGTTGCGGCGTTTTCGCATCTGGCTCTGGCTGGGCACGGCCGTGGCGATCATGCTGACTGCCGCCGCGACGGAAGCAGGTTGGCGGCCGCTGGCGCCGGCAGGCACTCTGGTGCAGACGATCACCGTGATCGCGGCCTTCGCCGTTGTACACCGTCAACTCACGCCATACGCGATCGAACCACAGCCGCGGACTGCCTCTCTCGATCCGGATCGAGAAAGGCTGCCGGGCGGCCTCGCGGCCGCGATGATTCCAGTGGCAATCCTGGCGGCCGCGGCGATCTACGTGGCCACGCATTGGGAGTTGCTGCCAGACCGGATTCCGGTGCATTGGGGGCTGGACGGCCGGCCGAACGGTTGGGCGGACCGCACGCCGCGGGGAGTGGCGGGCCCGTTGGTGGTGGGGTTCATGCTGTGGGGCGTGATGCTGGGGTCGGCCATCGCGATCTTGAAAGGGTCGCCCCGACCGTCCGGTGAAAGCGCGGATTGGACGCGACGGTTCCGCCGCGCCAACCTGCGGCTGCTGATGGCGCTGGTGTGGACGATGCCTCTGCTTTTCGCCGGAATCGCGGTGCGCCCGGTCTTCGAAGCGCAGTCGATAACGATCCCGGTTTGGCTAATCACGGTGGCGCCGCTGGTGGCGATCCTCGCCTACACGATCCCGATTATCCGGCTGAGCCGGGAGACAGGAAGCGGCGGGGACTCCACACCGGACCGCTGCTGGTACTGGGGCCAGTTCTATTACAACCGGGCGGACCCGGCGTTGATGGTGGAAAAGCGCTTCGGCGTGGGTTACACCTTGAACTTCGCCAACCCCGTATCGTGGCTGTTTTTGGCCATTCCGGTGGCGGTTGTGTTCGGCGTCCGTTGGCTTCGCTGAGGCTCGGCTACCAAAGGAACTTGAGCCCGAACTGAACCTGCCGCGGTGCATTCCCCTGGCTGGTGATGACGCCGAAGGCGCCCGAGGTGACGCTCGTGTTCGGATTTCCGAACTGGACCCGGTTGGCGGCGTTGAAGAACTCCGCCCGAAACTGACTCAGGACGCGTTCGGTGACACGGAACTCCTTGAACAGCGAGAGATCCCAGTTGCGGACCATGTCTCCGCGCACGTCCGGCAGGTATCGCGCCAGGTTGCCGAAGGTGAACGGCGCCGGTTGGCTGTAGGCGGCGCGGTCAAAGTATGCGGTGAGACGGTCCTGGACACGGCCCGTCTTGGCTCCGCTTCGGCCGTTGGAGTTGGGCTGGGTGCGGGCGGCAAACAGCCCTGAGGTGTTATTGGCAGACAGTGCCAGCGGAGTGCCGCTCTGGTAGGTGACGATGCCATTGAACTGCCAGCCTCCGAACAGCAGGTCAGCCAGGCGCGAGTTCCCGGTGTCGATGGTGCTTCCGCGGCCGATCGGGAGGGCGTACAGGGCGCTGAGGACGAAGCGATGGGCGATATCCTGGCCGGCGAGCGCGCGGCTGGCCTGAATGTCGTAGGTGTTCTGGTGGCTGTCGCCGGTGTCGATCAGTTTGGCCCACGTGTAGCTTCCCTCGAACTGGAACCCATGCGACAGACGGCGGCGGAAGGTGTTCTGCCAGGCGTGATAGATCGAGTCCGATCCGGGGAAATAGAGCGGAACGACGCTGGTGAACTGCGGGTAGGGCCGCAGCAGCTGTCCGCGGGCGATGGTGGGCGAACGGTGAAAGCCGTTGTTGACGATGCCGAAGAAGGGGTTTTGCACGCTCTGATTCAGGGCAGATCCAAGCGCCAGATGGCGCGGGTCCAACTGATTGAAGTCCATACCGCCTTCGGAGCTGCTGCTGAGGTTGGTGCCGCGGTTCCCGACGTAGGCGGTTTCGAGGAGCACGCCGGCGAGCAGTTCCCGCTGGATGGTGACGTTCCACATCCGATTGAGAGGCGAAGGCGAATCCGGCCAGAAGGCCTGGAGGTTCGCACCCGCTTGCGTGAGCAGCCCGTCGGCGGCTCCGGGCACGGCGCGGAACCCCTCGGGATAGGGATTGCTGAGCCGGTTGAAGGGCGTGATGCCGTCGACGGTGGTGACCCACGGATACTCGACGCGGAACCCGAACGGGCCAACCGTGCCCTGCGCCGATTGGCGGGAGGGGCCGTAGAAGTGGCCGTAGGCGGCGCGGACCACAGTCTTGCTGTCCGGTGTATAGGCGAATCCGATGCGGGGGGACAGGTTGTTGAGGTCCCTGTTGAATTGGGTGCGCGGGTTCCCGCCCACCCCGACGAAGCGTACGCCGCCGCGCAGATCGGAGAAGCCGGGCACCTCAGCCGCCAGGGGCGAGGGCGCGGCCGCGTCGAACCAGTTCATACGGTCGTAGCGCTCCGTGCGCGGGAGATCCAATTCATAGCGGAGCCCGATGTTGAGGGTGAGCTTGGAGGTGATGCGCCAGTCATCCTGCAGGTAGAAGGCGTTGTACAGGCTCTGGGAGGCCACGTTTTTCCAGTTGCGGATGAGCACGTTTCCGCTGGTTCCGGTGCCGAGCAGCAGCGAGGCAAACCCGCTGCCCGCCGTGGCGCTGGCGCGATTGGGATTGGGCCCCTGCGTGAAGCCGGAGCTGAAGTTGAAGGTGCCGGCCGAACGCGCTTCCCAGACGTTGACTTTGATCAAACGCCCTTCCCAGCCAAGCTTCAGCGTGTGGTTGCCTTGCATCCGCGTGACGTTGGAGAGCAGGGTGAAGGTGTTAAGGGTGCTGTAGCGGTGGTCATTGCCGCCGAGGTTCACCATGCCGGCCGCGCCGAAGCGGGGGAACATCTGGCGGTCCACCACCGAGTCAATGGCGGCGGGAAGTCCGAGGCTGGAGGGTTGGAAGCCGAGCCCCTGGTTGTTGTAATCGAAGATCGAGCGGGAGACGCCGAACCGCGTGGTCCAGATCGTGGTGGGGCTCAGAGTGTGCGTATAGTCGATGGAAGCCGAGGGCTGACGCACGCCTTGAATCACGCGGCCCTCGCCGATGGTGAGGTCGGAGGGGAAGAAGGCGGGGGGAGCATTTTCGTTCTCGCGCCAGGAGAAGCGTCCGAACAGGCGCCGCGTGTCGCTGATGTTCTGGTCAATCCGCACGTCCACCTGATTCTGGTCAAAGGCGCGGGAGCCTGTGCTGAAAAAATTGTTCAGGCCCGTAATCGCGTTGGTAACGGTATTGGGCTGGGGATAGAAGCGAACGACGTTGCGGGCCACCGCGTCAATGCTGGTGGCGGGGATGATGTTACCGGGGAACGGATCCCGGACGAAGGCGCCATTGACGGCGCGCGTGGTGGAAGGATCGTACATCTGGATGAGCTGGCCGTTGGCGGCGCGCGTCTGGCTGAAGTTGCCAGTGCGCTGGAGAGCCGTGGGCACCGATGTGGTGGTGTTGGCCAGGCTGCGCTCGCGCAACCCTTCGAAGCTCGCGAGGAAGAAGGTGCGGTTGCGGACGATGGGTCCGTTCACCATCGCGCCGAACTGGTTGCGCTTGAAGCTGCCGAGCTCACGTCCGCGGCTGTTGTTGAAAAAGTCGTTGGCGTCAAGCTTTGAGTTGCGGAGAAACCAGAACAGGCTGCCATGCAGGTCGTTGGTGCCGGATTTGTAAACGACGTTGACGATGCCGCCGTTGCTGCGTCCGAACTCGGCGGCGTAGTTGGCGCCCATCACCTTGAATTCGGCGATCGCCTCGACGGGAGGAAAGGTGGAGTTGCCTGAGAATCCATTGACGGTCGGGTGCGCGGTGCTCACGCCGTCCACCAGGATGTCTAGCATGGAGTTGCGCGCCCCATTGATCCCGTAGCCGGTGCCGTAGGTGGTGCTGACGCCGCCGGTGACACCCGGAGTCAGATATAGCAGGGAGAACACGTTGCGCGTGTTCAGCGGCAGGTTGGTGATCCGTTTGTTATCGACGACCTTACCCAATTGCGAATCCAGCGTCTCGAGCAACGGTGCGTCGGCGGTAACTTCCACCGACTCGGAAACGCTGCCCACTTCCAGCCGCACGTCAAGCCGCGCCTGCTGCCCGATGGAGAGCATCACACCGCGGCGCACGAAGTGCTTGAAACCGGGGGCTCCGGCCTCGATCGTGTACTCGCCGCGCGGCAGCTCCGTCAGTGCGAAATTGCCGTCGGCGTTGCTGGTGGCCGTCACAGTCCGATTGGTGTCGACGTTGAGCGCCTTCACCGCAACGCCGGCGACGGCTCCGCCGCTCGGGTCGGTAATGGTACCGGCCACGCGTCCGGTGAACGATTGCGCGAACGCCATCCCGCATGCGCACACGACGAGCGCAACGACAGGTTTCCACATAGAGGATCCCTCCAGAAACAAAGGTCAATGAAATAAGTAAAATAAACCGGCACCCGAAGAGTAACATCCGTCTGATTGCAATACGGTGAGCGATGGGTGAAGAGTGCATGTCCGGCGCGCGGGCCGCGGGTAGGACTATCATGGTTCGGCATGAGACGCCTCACACTCCCGCTCACCAGACGCAGCTTCGCGGCGGCGGCCGCGGCGCCATTGCTGCGGGCGGCCGGCGAACGAATCGTCGACTCGCACGTTCACGTCTGGAAGCGCGACCCACGGTTCCCGTGGGCGAAAGAGACCACACGCCCTCCCGAAGAAGACCGGTCCGCGGAAATGCTGCTGGATCTGATGAAAGCCAACGGCGTGGCGCGTACGGTGATCATTCAGGTGATCCACTACCGCTGGGACAACGCATACCTGGCGGATGTGCTGAAGCGGTATCCGAAGATGTTCCACGGCGTGGCGCGGGTAAACCCGGAAGATCCCGCCGCGCCAGACCATCTTGCGAAGCTGGTGCAGGAGCAGCGGTTCCGCGGAGTGCGCCTGTCGCCCAACGCGTCGGCGGCCGGCGATTGGATCCGCGGTCCGCTAATGCCGCCGCTGTGGAAGCGCTGCGAGCAGTTGAAGGTGCCGATGACGCTGCTGGCGCCGGTGTCGCGGATGCCGGATGCGGCGAAGCTGATCGAACGGTACCCCGATCTCACGGTGGTCATCGATCACATGGCCGATTCGCCGATCGACAAACCGGAAGAGCTCCAGAAGCTGCTCGCACTGGCGCGGTACCCGAAGGTGTTCGTGAAGCTGTCCCACGCATGGAGCCTTTCCAAGCAGGAGTTCCCCTGGCGCGACACCTGGACGCAGATCAAGCGGCTGCGCGACGGGTTCGGCGCCGAGCGTCTGATGTGGGGCACGGATTGGCCGGTGAGCCTTCGCCACGCCAGCTACGTGCAGGCGCTGCGTTTGTATCGGGATGTGTTGGACGTTTTCAATGCGGGCGAGAAGGCGTGGATCCTGGGGAAGACGGCGGAGCGCGTTTGGCCGTTTACGTAGTGGCGCTCCGCCGCCGGAGATCGTGCAACTATTGCAGGCGCTGGCGCAGTTCGGCGTCGACGGCGTCCATGAAGGCTTCGGTCGTCAGGTAGGGATGATCCGGGCGGATGAGGATGGCGAGATCCTTGGTCATGCGGCCGGATTCGACGACATCGACGCAGACCTTTTCGAGGGTTTCGGCGAAGGCGGTGACGTCGGGTGTGGAGTCCATGCGTCCGCGGGCCTGGAGACCGCGCGTCCAGGCATAGATGGAAGCGATGGGATTGGTGGAGGTGGGCTTGCCCTGCTGGTGCAGGCGGTAGTGCCGGGTGACGGTGCCATGGGCGGCTTCGGCTTCGATGGTGTTGCCGTCGGGTGACATGAGAACACTGGTCATCAGGCCCAGAGACCCGTAGCCTTGGGCGACGGTGTCGGACTGGACGTCGCCATCGTAGTTCTTGCAGGCCCACAGATAGCCGCCGCTCCATTTGAGATTGGCGGCCACCATGTCGTCGATCAGGCGGTGCTCATAGGTGAGCCCCTTGGCTTCGAACGCCGATTTGAACTCGCTGTCGAAGATCTCCTGAAAGAGGTTCTTGAAGCGTCCGTCGTAGACCTTGAGGATGGTGTTCTTGGTCGAGAGATAGACCGGATAGTCACGGCCCAGTGCGTAGTTGAAGCAGGCGCGGGCGAAGCCCGAGATGGAGCTATCGAGGTTGAACATGCCCATCGCGACACCGGGGCCGTTGGCTTTGATGATTTCGCGCTCGATCACCTCGCCGCCGCCTTCCGGAGTGAAGGAGATCTTGAGCGTTCCGGCGCCGGGGAATTGCAGATCCTGGGCACGGTACTGATCGCCGAAACCGTGGCGGGCCACCACGACGGGCGTGTTCCAATGCTGCACGAGGCGGGGAACGTTCTTGCAGACGATCGGCTCGCGGAAGATGGTGCCGTCGAGAATGTTGCGAATGGTGCCGTTGGGGCTGCGCCACATCTGCTTGAGCCCGAACTCCTTCACGCGCGCTTCGTCGGGGGTGATGGTTGCGCACTTGACGGCGACGCCGAATTGTTTGGTGGCGTTGGCGGAATCGATGGTGATCTGATCACCGGTCTCGTCGCGTTTCTGGACCGAGAGGTCGTAGTAGCGGAGATCGATGTCGAGGTAGGGAAGAATGAGACGCTCTCGAATCCATTGCCAGATGATCCGTGTCATCTCATCCCCGTCCATTTCGACGACGGGGTTCTTCACCTTGATTTTGGCCATTTCTGTGGTTGTGCTCCTCGGAGAGATAAACACTCATTATGACTCAGGCGGAAGGGAGGGTTCAGGAGACCCTGGTCAAACGTCCGATTGCCGCCGCCCGGCCTGAGACCTCACCGCGACCAGTTGCTGGGCCCCGTCCGCGGCGGCCTTGACCAAGGCTCCCATCTTGGGCTGGATCGGCACGATACCAGGCCGGATCCCGTGCGCTTCGAGCGCGGCCGACATGACGGGCCCAACCGAAGCTACTACCACGCGCCTGCGCAGCGCCTCGAGCTTGCCGTTTTTGCGGAGCAACAGATGCCGCAGCCTATTTCGGTGTCGATGGGGCATCCGACCATGCAGGACGGTTCGACGCAGTGATTGCAGCCCATCGAGAGGTAGTGGCGCTGGGTGTGAGGGAAGTAGCCACCCTCGATCTCGCCAACGCGCCGCCAGTTGATGGAGGCAGGGTTGCCGCTCTGCTCGTTGCATGCGACCACACGGCGCGGCGCGATACAGCAACTCGCCGTCGAACAGCGGCAGGGCGGTCACGTGGCTACCTCGGACAGGGCCGGAGCGAAGGTGGGGGTACGGTGACAGACCACCTCCCCGATCACCATCACCGCCGGCGCTTGGACGGCGACGACCCGCGCGACCGCGGCGTGGATGCGTTCTCCACGATGGCGACCGGTTGCGACGCGGGCCTTCCGTGGGCGAGAGGCTACGGGCGATGAGATCGCGGAACTCGACGCCGATCAGGACCATCAGCGTGTCGATGGCAGCGTAATCGGACCAGTCCAGGGTGGACACGCTTTGACGGTGTCCGGCACCACCTCGACGTCAAAACCATGGAGAGTGAGAAATTCGACCTCCATGCCGCCGCGGCCGAACACCATCGGGTCGCCGGACTTGAGGCGGACATGCTCCTTCCCCGCGTCGATCAGGGCGGCGCCGGGATTAGCTAAAGCGAGAATCTCGGGACTGACGAGGCGATCGTAGATGACGCAGCCAGCTTGGGCCAGGATGCGCAAAGCTTTCCGGGTGTGCATGTCGGGATCACCGGAACATGGGCCCACAAGATACACTTCCTGCCTAGGCTGAGGCGCTTCAGCTCCTTTGGACAAAGATGTCAGCCTGGGGAAAAATAGACCCAGATTCCCAGAAACTTTTGCGAGGGAGGCTCAGCGGAGAGCCGGAAGGTGGGAGTTCAGACGAGGTCCCCAGAACGACGAGACACGAGCACACTGTGTTCCTCGCCGGAAGACCTGTGCGCTTCGCTGGCGGCCAATTTCTCATACCCAGATTGAACTCTTTCGGGAAGATCAAAAATCGAGCCGGCGTTAGAGATAACTTTTGGGGAGGCGATTCGTTTTGCCGGTCGGTCACGGGATTTCGCCGCGGAGCAGGTTCACGTACAACCACGGCCGTTTCATGATGGCGCGCGCGATGGGAGGCGGATGGGGCGGCTTGGGGACGCGTTCGTCGGGCGGCCATACGAAGTCCAGATCCACACGGGCGCCGGGTTGATTCATGGCCACGGCGGCCTCGAGCGAGGCGCGGAGAACGGCGCGCTGCCCATCGGCGTCACCGGGCAAGCCGAACGGGGTGCTGCCCGGATAGGCGATACCGACAACGCGGGGTGAGCCCACCGAGACCGAAAGTTCGGGAATCCATGCGTGGACGGCCGTCGAGATTCCCGCCTGTTCGATCACACGGGCCACCAGTCCCACGGACCGGCAACAGAACGGTCAAACGGGGACCAGCAGAGCCAGGTCCACTTGATCGCGGACGAGCGCATCGGCGATCCTCGGTGCGGTTTGCCGTATCAGCACAGTGGGCTCGAGGATGTAGCCCATGATCGAATAGTGATCGGGAGCGGACGATCCCACGACGCCGGCAACCACCAGTTCGTCCAGGCGGCGGAGGGGCATCATGCAGTCGAGGTCGCGGGTGGCGGGCCGTGGATCGACGTGCATGTGGTAGATGCGGCAATCTGCGGTTTTCGCTTCCCGGGGTAAGACGCGGTGGGTGGGATCACCCCACCACGGGTCTTGGCGCTCGCCTTCCTGGTCAAACGGAGTGTCAGCGGCGAGGGCAATTCCAGCCGAAGAGATCAGGGCGACGCGAAGGTCTCTCAGCGTCTTTCCGGGTTCGATCCGCGCCCATGGAATGGGGCTGGCGGATGGATCTGACTCGCGACCTTGCCAAGCTCGCATCACCTTTCGGGATGCAGCGTCGAGAAAGCGGAATCCGTCGACAGCCATTGACTGTGTAGGAGCAATCGGGATTCCAGACCATGGCGGGGTGTTGGTGCAGGGTTGTGGATCGATCCGGGCCCAGGGTGGCTCTGGACCCGGTGTTCACGTCCTCCCGTGAAGAGCGTGGAACTCAGGAGGCGCGGCGGCGGCGCAGCAATCCGATCGCGGCCAGGCCGGCCCCGCCGAGGACGCAGGTGGAAGGCTCAGGCACCGAGGACGACGGGGCGAACCCGACGGTGACCCGCATCCGGTCCGACGCGTTCGTCTGGCCCATGGCGGTGGAGGTAGAGGTGTTACCGTCGAGCATGTTGTTCAGGTCGCCGGGGAGGAAGTTCGCTCCACCGGCGACGAAGCTCTCGAGACGAAGCGCGCCGGCGCTCGCGACCTCGGTTGTCAAACCAGAACCACTCCCCAGAAAGCCATCCTTTGGCCAATGCAAAGCGTGCCATGTTTCTTGCTTACTCCTCACGTTTTCGTTGTCGTGTTACGGCGCCGCACGGACCGGCCATACGCAAGGCCTCGAAGCCGGGTCCTATTGACGCGTTCGGGAGTCAAAGGAGAAATCAGGCTGAAAACGGGGTCAAAAAATACTTCCGCGGGACCAATCGCGGTGCGCGGTGCACGCTACCGCGATGCAGGGCGGCATTTGCCGGCCGTGGATGCCCGAAAGAGGGCGCCGATGTCCTCCGGACGCAGCGCGCGCCGATAGACGGCCAGTTCATCGACGGCGCCGGCGAAGTAGATATCCTCGCGGGCGATGAATCCGTTGGCGTGATGGCGGGCAATCCAAAGCGGCGTCTTGTTGTCCAGATCGTCCAGGGGGACCCTCCGGCCGGGCGCTGCCTGCGCCACGCCGTCGATGAAGATCACCGGCGGACCGGGCGGCAGGCAGCGGCATACGGCGGCGACGTGGTGCCAACGGCCGTCGGCCACCGGACGCCCTGCGGCGATCGCATCGCTCCGGTTGGCGTCGGCCGCCACCTGAATGCCGATGCGGCCGCGGCGGATGTAGAGCAGGTATCCGCGCGGCCGGGCGTCTCGCTTGTCGACGATGTTGCGTGTGTGCAGCTTGTCGCGGGTGCGGAGCCAGCATTCGATGGTGAAATCCTCCTCGGCCACGTCGAGACAGGTTTCCGTCAGCGGAATCTGGGCAAATTGCGATTGGCCGTCGAAGGCAAGCGCGCCGCCGGTGACGCCGCGAACCCGGCTGGCAGGGGCCTTGCGGAAAAACGGCTCGTCAAAGGTGAACTACGCGGAAAGATTCGCGGGCGCAGGTACGCATCGCGGCTCGGCCAAGGCGATTCGGGACCGCGCAGTTAGTAAATAAGAGTAAGCCGAATATAGTCGAAGTCGGTATCGTCGCCACCGGAGATATCGAGATAAGCCACTGCTTCACCGGCATAGGCCCGGAGCGCGTTGGCGAACAGATCGGCCTATAGTTCGGTGCAGACCACATGCGGGCCGGCGTCGTCGTCGCCGCGCCAAAGAGGGATCTGCACCGACGGACTCATGGCGCCGTTGAGGGGCGCCGCGCCCACGATCAGAAAGTCGTTGATCGCGCCGGGCGTCTGCGACGAGGGCCGAACACGCGCTTCAATTGACCCCCCGCACACGCGTACCGGGGGCAACGGTATGGAAATCTGAAACAGCTTATCCATCACGGCGTCGTCAAATCGCCGGCGCCGCCGGGTTCCGCTGCCCGGCTGCAATTCCATCTTGGGACTGATGTAGGCACCGGGTCCGGCGGGGCGGCGAAGTTATCGGCCTCGCCGACGGTCAGCACAACCACACGCTCGCACGGGCCGGCGCCGGCCCCGGAGGGAGCACGCGGCCGCTCGGCACTCCGCCACTTGTCTTCGGCAGCGGCGGCCTTGGCCAGTTGCAGGTGCGCCGCAGCGTGCTCGGGACGGCGCGCGGCGATAGCCGCCCATCGGTCTTTCTCCTGGCCAGGGCCGGCGCCGAACCAGGCGCGGTCGGCTTCCAGCGTCAGATCGGCGGGGCTGGATCCGGCGAGACCGGCAAGCAATCGCAGCCCAGCTGCGCGATCGCCCCGTAAACGCGCGCGGGCCGCCTCCGCATAAACGCGGTCGCGCCGGGACAGCCAGTAGGGCAGCCGGGAAAGCTCCTGCCGTGCGCGCTCGGGCAGGTCCAGTTCGGCCCAGGCGAGCGCCAGGTCGACATGGGCGCGCACCGGCAGACGGTGAGCGGCCATGGCTTGCTCCAACTGGCGCGCGGCGATCAGAGGCTCAACGCCGTGCGGGCTCGCGATGGACCGGTCCCAGGCGGCAGAGCCCGCCGGCGAAGGCGCCGAGCGACCGGCGAACCAGAGCGCGGCGCTGGCAAGCAGCACCAGCGTCACCGCGGCGGCAAACAGGGGCGAGCGAGCCGCGCGCCGCGCTTCGCGCCGCATCATGCGCCAGCGGAGTGTTGCCCGGGAGCCGGTTTCCAGAGCCGTTAGCACATCGGCTGCGTGGCGGAACCGTGCTTTGGGATTGACCCGGAGACAGCGCACGATGGCGTCGTTTCAATTGGCGCGCAGAGCGGGGGCGAGGGTGCGGGGCGATTCAGGCGACTCCGTGGTTTTGCGCACCACGATCGACGGCGCCGCCTCGCCGCCGAACGGCAGCTCCCGGGCGGCACAGTAAACGTCTTCAACCGCCGCCAGGTGGCCGGACCCATGCTATTCGCCCGCCCCGACCCGGGGCGACTGGCGCTGGCGGGCGGCCCACAGCGCCGTCTGCGCCTCGGCACGGTCCAACTCCCCGCGTAACCAACTGCGCGCCATCTCCCATTCCCGCTTCACGGTTTTTTCGGATACGCCGAGTGCTTCGGAGGAAGGACGCGGCCGGGCGGCGCAGCTCCTGGTACAGCTCCCAAAGAAGCTCCTCGGAGAGATTCATCGAGCTTTACTTCCAGAACATATCGGTCGGGGGGGGCTGGAGCCGCCTCATCGGCGCCATCACCCCTCGGCGCGAGCGAAAAGATTCTCCCGCGCGGCCTCGGTCACCGTCACCACCGCGGGATGCTTCAGCCGCCGTTCGATCGAGATCGCGTAGAACCGCTCCACCACCTCGTCCACACGGCCGATTTCCCGCACCCCATAGTGCTCGCATACCTCCTTGCGAATCGGCGCCGGCGCCAGGAAGACACCGGCGCCGGCCTGTCCGAACGTCTTCATCAACGCGCTGTCTTTGAACTCGCCCACCACCGACGGGCGGATGTTGCGGCTTTCCAGCCAATGATCGATCGCGCGCCGCAATGTTGTCCCTTCTATCGGCATCAGGAACGGCGCCCCGTCCAGACTGCCGGGGAATCCGCCGCGATAGCGCGCCGCCAGTGACGGCGCGGCAAAACAAGTGGAGCCGCACGAACCAAGGGGATGATTGAAGGCCTTCAGCCGGGCCATCCCGGTGACGGGCACGTCGGAGAGAACCATGTCGAGGCGATGCTCGGCCAGTTCCGCCAACAATCGCTCCGGCGAATCCTCCTCGCACACCAGATGGATCGGCTCCTCCATACCGAACACCGGGACGAGTATCCGGTGGGCGATCAGCTTGGGAACCATGTCGGATACGCCGACCCGGAAGCGAATGGCCCGCCCGGGCGGACGGCCCTTGAGCACGTCCTGCAGTTCGCGTCCAAGACTGAAGATTTCATCGGCGTAGCGGTAGACGACCTGGCCGATTTCGGTAAGCGCCAACCCGCGTCCGCTTTTGACGAACAGCTTCTCGCCGAGCGAGTCTTCGAGCAGCCGGAGCTGTCCGCTCACGGTGGGCTGCGCAAGACGCAGCCGCTCACACGCCGCCGTGACGCTGCCTTCCCGCGCCACCGTCCAAAAGTAAAGAAGGTGATGGTAGTTCAGCCATTCCATGCCACCAGGATATATCGGTTTTTACGAACGGTTCCATTGTATCTATCTATTTGTTCATTTTCCGCTTCCCCCGTAGGATTGGGAAAGAGACATCGTTCGCGGAAAGGAAGGATCAGAAACATGATTATCGAGATTCGCAGTGCAGGCATCCCGTTGACGCCCGGACTCCGCGCGCTCGTCGCCAGGAGAGTCCGGTTCGCGATGGAGAAATTCGCCGAACGAATCCAGAAGCTGACCGTCCGGCTGGCGGACGTGAATGGACCCCGCGGCGGCCGCGACAAGCGCTGCGTCGTTCGCCTGGAATCGCACCTGCGGGAGCCGATCGTGATCGCCGAACGGCAGGAGCGGATCCAGGCCGCGGTATCGGCGGCGGCCGAACGCGCCAGCCGGACCTTCGAGCGGCGCATCCGCTCCCAGGAGTTCGCACGCCGCCGATGGGCTTTGCCCCGGCACGCCGGGCCGGTGCCGGACGCTGGCGAGGAGGCGGAGTCCTAGGGTTGCCAATTTGGACGTCTACACGAAACAGAAAGGCCCAGAGAGAAAAACGATGAAACAGACGAGAATCGAAGTCACCGGAATCCAGCGTCCAGGCCGGCTCTCGGCGGTGCAGGCGCGGATGCTGCTGGAAGCCAGAGCCACCCAGGTGCTCGCCGAGCTGGAACGCAGGCAGGCGATCCTCGCCGGCGCACCGGCCGGACATCGCCAGACACCGATGTCGGCCGCCGAGCGGGAAGCCGCCCTCCTGAGTAAGGAATGGCACTGGAAGTTACTCAAGGAAATTTACGCCGCCCTGTCGCGGTGCGACGAAGGCCGCTATGGCCAGTGCGAACGATGCCGGGAACTTATCCCGGCGAAACGGCTCGCCGCGACGCCATGGGCGAGGTTGTGCCGCGAGTGCCAGCATGAGGCGGATCCGGAGTCCGGACTGCCGCCCGCCGAACGGGGCGTCGACCTGCTCGTTGCCGCCGCCTGAGCGGCTCCGCAATTTTCTTCTCTTACCGAATCACTCCTTTTTACAACGGGATCTCTCCCTCCACGCGACCCGGATTTCGGGCCACCCGGCCCGGCTCCGGGTCTTTTTTTTGGGCCCTTGCCGCTCGCATCCGGCTCGCCCGAGCGGGAGCAAGTCACATCGTGAAAAGCGATAGGAAGTCTCGTTTTTATCTAAGAACCCAATGATATGGTTCGTGCGTCCATTTGGGTGAGAGCGACGATCTCTCAATAATTTCACCAGGAAACTGACACAAGGAGTTAGACACCCATGAAACAGCTTGTAACTTTCGCCGCATGCGCTGCCCTGACGGCCGGAATCGCCGCCGCCGATTCTCACGCATTCCGGGGAATCATTGGCGATGCGGCCAACATCGAGAAAGACGCCCAGGCGATCAGCTACGCGCTCAAGCCGAAGATGTTCGACAGCGCCAAGATTAGGGCCGACGTGGAGCAGTTGGGCGTCCACATCGCGACGCTGCGCAAGGACGTGGAGACCCTCGACGGCAACCTCGCCAGCCTGTCCGCCCAGCAGCAAACCGACTGGGAACTGGTTAAGACGAAGGTGCAATTGCTGACCATCTTCTACGACCGGAAGAACGATCTGATGAATGGCGACCTCATGAAGAACCGCTCGCTGATCCGCGCCAACGCGGACGGGATCGCCAAGCGGGCACGCATGCTCCAACAGACTGCCAGCCGGCTGGACCGCTAGGTGGAGCGCCGACAGACCCGTGGCGGGAAGGGTCCGTTTTCCCTGCCGCCACGGGTCTCCATCCCGGACCCGGGCCCGGTGATGATGGAGTACAAGTACGGCGGATGCCGGATTGCGCATCTGCCGCCCAGTGTCTCGATTTCGAAGAGGGCAAGGCGCTGCGGAATGCCCGGCCGGGATTGGGCGTGACGGCGTATGTAAAGCTGCTGAAGCAGAACGGCGAGGTGACCGAGCCGGGGCGGGCGAACGTGTTCGTGGGTCCGGACGGGTCTCTGACGCACTGGTAGTCCGGCGGGTGGAAGCGAGGCGTCCCATTCCCCTGGCTTGTCCAGGAGCCCGTGACCGGATATCGGTGGCTTTGTTCCTGTGAAAACGCGAACGGTGGCTTTGTTCCCGCAAATGGCTGCGTTGGGTTCGTTTTTGCAAAATTTGCCAGCGGTGGCTTTGTTTCCGCAAAACGAGCGTGGCAGTTCCGCTGGAAAACTCGATGGACGGCGCTGCGTTCGAAATGTTCGTTGCAATTCCACGCCCTTCGAGCATTGCACCGATGTCAACGCGAAGAGCAATATCGATTCGCGCAAGTCTCTTTCGATCGGGTACTTGCCGGGTTTCGGAGGCGTGTGATGGGCCTATCCTGTTCCTGCCGCTGACGGGCATTCGAATGGAGAACGAACGTTCCGTCGAGCTCCAGTTGCGTTTGCGCGAGCGCGAGTAGCTGGCACAGGTCGGCGCGCGGAAGTCTTGGTGTGCGGGAGCAGGTCTTTCTTCATGCGCACCGGATATCGCACCACCAGACCTGGCTCGAGGCCAGGGCGTTGATGGAGCGATCGTGCGGCATCCAGTCCGACGCGACGATCAACGTTGACGGACCCTTGCATTCGGGCTTGACCGAGGAGACCGGGAGGACCACGCCGGTGTGGAGCGCGTCGGCGACTCGATCCAGCCTGATCTTGAACGATCCCTTGGCTTGCGGATGCGCGAGCGCCAACCGGAACTGGTAGAAGCGTCCACCGGGCAGCGCGCCGTACTTAGCGCCGGCACAACGGAGCTGGGGCTCCACTCTCGCATCACGCTGGCGGAGACCCCGCCCTGTGCCGGCCAGCTTGGCGAACAACGACTCGCGCAGCCAACCGCGGGGGAGCTACCTTCACTTCCGGGCCGCGATCCCGACGCCGCGTAACTCCCTAAGAATCTCGCGCAAAACGGACTCGCTTCGGCGAGGTGGGACGTCGAATCTGCAATCGGCCGGGCTTTCCAGTAGCGAGGCGACCGTCAGCCCGATTAGCCTTGTGAGGGTTAACGTGGGCCGGGGCTATGGAAGTCAGCTCAAACGCGCCCAAGCAACCCGCCTCGGGCACGACGTTGGTCGCCGGGTGATTGTAGACCGACAATCCAGAGGCTGACGCGATCACGATCCTGGATGAGCGGCTTGCGCGGGTGCATGCCGATAGATACCAGTTGAGGTCTACTGGGACGCAGGGAATCCTATTGCGAGCTCGGGCCGAGGGTCGAATCAGCGCGGATTGAACCAGTGATTGACGATCTTCGGCGACTGGGTTTTCGGCTGTCGGCACGCACTCGGGCCGCGATCCTGCGTGGCCGGCGAATGAGTCCCGATCCCCCGGTTAGGGATTCGCGATGAGTCCGGGACACGGATGAGCGAGGGAGCAGAGGAACCGGCTATCCGATGCGCTGGTGGACGCCTACACCAGTGTTGGAAACCCGGCAAATGGTTCTGTGCAGACTTGATGATGCGTTGACCGGCATTGCGGAGAATGTGAGCCTTGCCGAGTATGCGGCTGGAGCAGAGACCCGTGGGCGCGTTCCGGACTTGTTGAGTGCAATCTTCGAAGACCGGGCTGGGAATCCGAAAGTGGCCTTGCCGCGAGACAGTTTTGGCAGTGCGGAGCGATCGGAAGGGATTGGGCCAGCGGGCGCGCCGGCTATCGGACTTTGCGAGCGCCGCATTGGCTGACCAATTCCGTAACCTGCTCCAGACGTACAACAGCAGAGTTCAAGCGGTCGAGCCCGACGCTTCGATGTTGATCGCGATCCCGGCAGCCTTATCACCGGGCCGTCCGGGGTGAGGGCGCGTCACTCCCAGCGAAGCGCCTGGGTCGGGTTCAACCGCGCAGCTTCGCGTTCGGTCTTTTCTGGCGGAAGAGACAGCAACTCGACCTGAGGTAGGTGAGTCCCAACATCGTTGTCGGGTTTCCGCCGAGGGAGCCATGGCGGCTGGGGATCGGGCCTCGATGGTAACATTGGAGTTACAGAAAATGCATGCACTCGACGCTCTGGGCAACCCGGTCCGCCGCCGGATCCTCCAATACTTGCGGGATTCGCCCTTGACGGTCACCGATCTCGCAGCCCGATTTCCCGTTAGCCGCCCGGCGATTTCGCGTCATCTCCTGGTGCTGACCGAAAGCGGGTTGGTGGAGGCGCGCGCAGCCGGACGGCACCATCGATACTCGATTCGTCTCAAGGGATTCCAGCCGGTCCGGGAGTTCCTCGATCAGTTCTGGGACACGGCCCTGTCGCGTCTGGAGGAGCTTTCGCGCCAATGATCGAAAAATCCGTCATCCTCCACTGCGATCCGGAGCGGGCTTTTGCGCTTTTCACGGCCTCGATATCCGACTGGTGGCCGAAGACACACCGGCTGAGCAAGGACCCGGAAAGCGTATTGACGATGGAGAGCACGGGCCGTTTCTGGGAACGCGCCACCGACGGCAGGGAGGTGGAACTCGGCCGAGTGTTGCTCTGGGAACCGCCGGCGCGCATCGTGATGGACTTCTATCTGGGCACCAACCCGAATCAGCCCACAGAAGTGGAGATCCTGTTCAGTCCGTCGGGCACCAGCACCCTGGTCACGGTGCACCACCGGAGCAAACCCGGGAGCGAGGATCTGTGGATGTTGCGCGCGCCTGCGTTTGACCGGAACTGGAGCGTGGTGCTCGGCGAGTTCGCCGCGGTTGTCAATGAGTAACTTGTGTGTTACGCTTTGGCTCATGAAGACGTTCGAGGCCGCCGTCACGATTCGCGCCACGCCGGAGTCTGTGTGGCGGATTCTCACGGATGCCAACGGTTATCCGGAGTGGAACACCACGGTGGACCGCGTGGATGGCCGCATCGCGCCCGGAGAAAAGGTCACGGTGCGTGCCAAGATCAGCCCGGGACGCGGGTTCCCGGTGAAAGTGACGGAGTTCGAGCCGGCGAGGAAGATGGTGTGGTCCAGCGGCATGCCGCTCGGCCTGTTCCGAGGCGAGCGTACATTCACCTTGACACCGTCGGGCGACGGCGTTGTGCAATTCCGGATGCGCGAAGTGTTCCAGGGCCTGCTGTCGCCGTTGATCGAGAGATCGATCCCAGACCTGCAGCCAACATTCGAAGAATTCGCGGCTGCGTTGCAGAAGCGCGCCGAGGGGGGCGTCTAGGAGAACCATTCATGTCGAAGAAAAGCAAAGCCGGAGGTACGAAGGAAAGTCCGTGGACGTTGCAGACGCCGAGCGGGCAATCGGAGTACGAAGCCTGGCGGGAAGAAGGGGCCGATCCGCCAGCCCTGGTGGTGCGGGTGGGCAAGACGGAACTCCGCTATCACCTCCGGTGCATCGAAGATCTGCGCGCGATGCTCGCCACGCGCGGCGATTGGATTCCGATGGGAAGCGCGGACGAGCAAAAGCCGGCGGCAGCGGGAACGGTGGAGGCGTGGGCCCGGTCCGCGGACAATCCGGTGGGCGGGTGGTACGGATTAAAGAAGGGTCTGCGGGGGCGCTTCGGAAACTACGTTCCTCCTGTGCTGGAGCTTTTGGGATTGGCGGAGGTGGAGCACAACCCGCGGAATAACCGGATGCGGGCGTTGTAGGGCGGGGGGCGTTACTCCCAGCGAAGCGCCTCGGTCGGGTTCAACCGC